>NZ_JACBGH010000059.1 GCF_013391695.1 Thiomicrorhabdus cannonii | reverse complement strand
AGCCTAAACCCGAGCCTAAACCCGAGCCTAAACCCGAGCCTAAACCCGAGCCTAAACCCGAGCCTAAACCCGAGCCTAAACCCGAGCCTAAACCCGAGCCTAAACCCGAGCCTAAACCCGAGCCTAAACCCGAGCCTAAACCCGAGCCTAAACCCGAGCCTAAACCCGAGCCTAAACCCGAGCCTAAACCCGAGCCTAAACCCGAGCCTAA
>NZ_JACBGH010000058.1 GCF_013391695.1 Thiomicrorhabdus cannonii | reverse complement strand
CATTCTGCGGGTTGACTGTTAACGTCACCATTGCGGTATCTGTTCCGCCTTGGCCGTCGGTGATGGTGTAGGTGAAGCTGTCAGGACCGTTGTAGTCGGCAACCGGTGTGTAGGTGACGGTGCCGTCGCCTTCAATCACAACATTACCGTGCGCAGGTTGAGTCACGCTTTGTACTGTGATGGTATCACCGTCCAAATCGCTGTCATTGGCCAGTACGTCAATA
>NZ_JACBGH010000057.1 GCF_013391695.1 Thiomicrorhabdus cannonii | reverse complement strand
CCAAATCGCTGTCATTGGCCAGTACGTCAATATTGGCACTGGAGTCTTCATCCAAAATGCTTACGTCGTCCAGTGCGACCGGCGGATCATTCTGCGGGTTGACTGTTAACGTCACCATTGCGGTATCTGTTCCGCCTTGGCCGTCGGTGATGGTGTAGGTGAAGCTGTCAGGACCGTTGTAGTCGGCAACCGGTGTGTAGGTGACGGTGCCGTCGCCTTCAATCACAACATTACCGTGCGCAGGTTGAG
>NZ_JACBGH010000056.1 GCF_013391695.1 Thiomicrorhabdus cannonii | reverse complement strand
CATTCTGCGGGTTGACTGTTAACGTCACCATTGCGGTATCTGTTCCGCCTTGGCCGTCGGTGATGGTGTAGGTGAAGCTGTCAGGACCGTTGTAGTCGGCAACCGGTGTGTAGGTGACGGTGCCGTCACCTTCAATCACAACATTACCGTGCGCAGGTTGAGTCACGCTTTGTACTGTGATGGTATCACCGTCCAAATCGCTGTCATTGGCCAGTACGTCAATATTGGCACTGGAGTCTTCATCCAAAATGCTTA
>NZ_JACBGH010000055.1 GCF_013391695.1 Thiomicrorhabdus cannonii | reverse complement strand
CATTACCGTGCGCAGGTTGAGTCACGCTTTGTACTGTGATGGTATCACCGTCCAAATCGCTGTCATTGGCCAGTACGTCAATATTGGCACTGGAGTCTTCATCCAAAATGCTTACGTCGTCCAGTGCGACCGGCGGATCATTCTGCGGGTTGACTGTTAACGTCACCATTGCGGTATCTGTTCCGCCTTGGCCGTCGGTGATGGTGTAGGTGAAGCTGTCAGGACCGTTGTAGTCGGCAACCGGTGTGTAGGTGA
>NZ_JACBGH010000054.1 GCF_013391695.1 Thiomicrorhabdus cannonii | reverse complement strand
GGCAACCGGTGTGTAGGTGACGGTGCCGTCGCCTTCAATCACAACATTACCGTGCGCAGGTTGAGTCACGCTTTGTACTGTGATGGTATCACCGTCCAAATCGCTGTCATTGGCCAGTACGTCAATATTGGCACTGGAGTCTTCATCCAAAATGCTTACGTCGTCCAGTGCTACCGGCGGATCATTCTGCGGGTTGACTGTTAACGTCACCATTGCGGTATCTGTTCCGCCTTGGCCGTCGGTGATGGTGTAGGTGAAGCTGTCAG
>NZ_JACBGH010000053.1 GCF_013391695.1 Thiomicrorhabdus cannonii | reverse complement strand
CCGTTGGCCGGGTTGACGGTAGTGAAGGTCTTTCCGTCCAGGGCATCGACGAAGCGTCCATCGATAAAGGCCCTGGTCTGGAAGCGCTGGGCCTTGGCCCGCTCGGCGAAGTTGGGGCGAAGAGTGTTGGTCATGCTGTTTCCTCATTGCTGGATAGGTGACTGCCGCACGGGCATGGCTGGACCGGGTTACTCGCAGAGCACCGACTTGATCCGTTCGTACTTGGCTGGATGGCATCGCTTGACGTAGAAGCCGTAGGCCCAGCCGGCGGCGAACACGATGAACACAAGCGCCGCCAGCAGGTTAGCCCAGGTGCCGCTGAGGCCCAGGAGCAGCTCCACGCTGCTGAGCGCGTAGTAAAGGAAGACGCACAGGCCGGCG
>NZ_JACBGH010000052.1 GCF_013391695.1 Thiomicrorhabdus cannonii | reverse complement strand
ATAGCCGTTCACAGTGATGTGACCGCTAGTGACTTCTTCTAAAAGATTGAGGCTACGGAGGAAAGTTGACTTACCAGAACCTGAAGGACCGATGATACAAACAACATCTCCTTCATAGAACTTAGTCGTAATTCCTTTTAGGACTTCATTTTTTCCATAGTGCTTGTGTAAATCATTTACATCAATTTTTAATTTTGCCATTAACGAATCCTCTTTTCTAAGCGTTTCGCTAGTCTAGTCAATAGTGTGATAATTACAAGATAGAAGATAGCAAGGATTGCATACATCTTGAAACTTTGGTAGTTACGAGCAATGATAATCTTACCAGTTTGGAAGAGTTCAACCAAACCGATAGCAGATACGATAGTTGTATCTTTAAGAG
>NZ_JACBGH010000051.1 GCF_013391695.1 Thiomicrorhabdus cannonii | reverse complement strand
CTACACTAGGATCTAAAGCAAAGCGCTCGTTCCCCCAAATGCTTGGGGAAGCTTGCTGAATCGCATTTACTAGATGAGCCATGTAATTAGAGTTATTAGAATAACCTGCTCTACGTGACAATGAATGATTATCATCATGCCCAATCCAGCCACCTAGGGTTAATCTAGGTGTCGAAAGCATGAGCCACATATTTTCGTCTTGGTTGGTTGTACCAGTCTTCCCAATCCAATCTGCATTAGCCAGAGTAGGATTTAAAGAAGTCAGGTTAGACTTGAAGGTTGTTGTCACACGAGAGGATAGAACTTCTCGTAGCAATCCCTGCATAATCGTCGCAGTAGCTTTTGAATAGACTTGAACCGGTTTATCCTGATACTCATACAC
>NZ_JACBGH010000050.1 GCF_013391695.1 Thiomicrorhabdus cannonii | reverse complement strand
GATTTATCCAGTGCCAGTTGAGCAAAGGTTCGGAGCTGATTATTCACTTCTGATTTTGCCCAAAGGAAGGCAATCCATAGCGAAAGAATGATGGGAAAGAGAACTAAAAAGATAATGCACGGCAACGCCAGTAATTGGTGTCGTGCACGATGACTCATTTCTATCAATTTCCTGCATGTTTATACCCGGCCATAGCAAGGTGAAAACCCTGGGTACCGACGTCTTTAGATAAATCTTACGGTATAAATAGCACTTTTGCCTGATTTGAAATTGATACCTTTCTAATCGTCACCTGGATGAAAATAATTCATTGATATTCAAAATTAATTTCCTACAGGAATGCAGAGGCGGCGGGAAGATATGCCCTTAATGCCACTGAAAAAC
>NZ_JACBGH010000049.1 GCF_013391695.1 Thiomicrorhabdus cannonii | reverse complement strand
CTGCAATCGGATTGGTTGTCACGATGCCATTTTTGACAGAAACCAAACTTTCTGGACTGGCTCCGATGATTTGATAATCCCCAAAATCATAGAAATAAAGGTAATTAGAAGGATTAGTCACGCGGAGATTTCTGTAGAAGTCAAATGGATTTCCAGTAACTTCTGCTGAGAAGCGCTGACTGAGTACACATTGGAACATATCGCCATTACGAATCAAGTCGCGAGCGGTTTCCACCATTTCCTCAAACTTCTGAGGAGCGATATGGGGTTTGAAGTCTAACGGAGATAGATCCAAGTCTTCAAATTCATTTGGAGCAGGAATGCGTAATTCCTCAAGCACTTGGTTCAAGGATTTTTCCAAGGCCTCTTGACTGCGCTCACTATAAAA
>NZ_JACBGH010000048.1 GCF_013391695.1 Thiomicrorhabdus cannonii | reverse complement strand
CTACAGCATGGACGGGTGGTACGGGCGCATCTTCATCGGCTCGGGCTTCTTCGATCCCGACAAGCCGCTGGGCCAGTACAGCAAGCGCGAGCTGCACGACCTGCTCTACAAGGACCCGGTGAAGATCAAGGTCGAGGGCATCAACCTCACCTACGAGGGGCTGATCCCCAAGATCACCAAGTCGATGCTGTCGAAGGATCCCGAGCAGATGCAGCCGCACATCCGGGCGTTCGTGGAGCGGGCGGTCAAGTTCACCGCCTGCCCGGAGTGCGAGGGAACCCGTCTGGCCGCGCCGGCCCGCTCCTCCCGGATTCGGGGCAAGAACATCGCCGACCTGTGCGCGATGCAGGTCAGCGACCTGGCCGCGTGGGTCCGCGCGCTCGACGAG
>NZ_JACBGH010000047.1 GCF_013391695.1 Thiomicrorhabdus cannonii | reverse complement strand
ATATTAAGTGAATCGTTGAGATTTTTTGCTGCCAGGCATTTGAACTACTTTTTTATTTGCTGATTCTATCTACTAATACTATAAAAAACAAGTGAATAAGACACCAGAACATCCTCTAATAGGACCTATGGACTTATATCAGTCCCATATATACTGTTTAAGCAAGATACTATCCTAGTTGACGCTAACTTCCTATCCCACTTATTAATTTTTTATTTATAGTGAATCTGAACAAATCAATTGGGGAATCCAAGTCAATTTCTAGTACTTTTTGAACAGTTTCAGCGTACTATCGTAAAATGAAATAAAACATGCACAAATTGCTTAGGGAATTTAAACCAATTTCTAACAATGTCTTAGAAATCAAAGTGTACTATTTCAACTTCAATATAC
>NZ_JACBGH010000046.1 GCF_013391695.1 Thiomicrorhabdus cannonii | reverse complement strand
GGCAGGAAGAGCGAGAGCTGCCATTCGTCGGCGATCCAGACCCTTGGCTATCCAGCCAGGTCTCGGCTATGCCTGACGGCGGGATGCAAAAGATGAGCGCTGCATTGCTGGCGGCCGTGGCTGAAGACCCCACGCTGCTTGAGCCTGTGCGCGGCTGGTACCGCAGGCAGTACGAGAACGCGAGCAAATCTCCACGCGGCACCGATATCGCCGGAATCGTTCTATTTGCCTTGGACGGAGTCTTCCTCGCCGAAATGATGGGTTTTCCGACGTTTGCTGCCGAAGACCTTTCTCGACTCATGCACACCCTCCAGGCGCTCGCCCGCGGCGAACTGGAACTCACCCCTATTGATAAACGCTGATGAAAGGCCTTCCCGTGTCTTGCACTCCCTTTAAA
>NZ_JACBGH010000045.1 GCF_013391695.1 Thiomicrorhabdus cannonii | reverse complement strand
ACATAGGTATCTTCGCCTCGACCTTTCGCCGGTTGCAGTGGATTATCGAGATAGCTTTTTCTCACCATCGGATGCTGAATACGCGCCGTGGTGTGTACCTGATCCGCCGCCGTAGACTGTAAGGAGTTCGGTATGGTTTTCGCCAGCGCGCCTGTCGAAGAAACAATCTTGCCGTCCTTCACTTCTACGTTCATCGCTCCCCAGCGTCCCGCGGTGAGGATTTTACCGCCCTTCTCTTCTGCCCATGCGGGTAGCGGTGCTGCCGATGTAACCACCAGCGCTCCAGCGGCAATACCGCTGTGTTTAATAAATTCACGTCTTGTTAATGTCATAACTTCCTCCCTGATCAACGAGGATCACTGTTTCTCGGTAATATCTTTGGCGTTGTACTGGAAATAC
>NZ_JACBGH010000044.1 GCF_013391695.1 Thiomicrorhabdus cannonii | reverse complement strand
GATCAGGCTGCCGAAGCCCGGAATGTTGCAGTTCCACGGCTGGCCGTAGGTCGGCTCCTTGGCACCACACAGCATCTGGTTATCGAAGAAGTTGCCGTTGTTGAAGCGGTTGCCCAGGGTGAAGGCGAACCCATCATAGGTCAGCGTGCGAGAAATCGTCGCGTCGGTCAGCCACTCACCGAACTGGTTGCTCATGCCCAGGCTGAACTGGTCGGCGTACGGCACCTTCATGTTGTTGTTCAGCAGATCGACTTCCATGCCTTCATTGCTGGTGGAACCCAGCAGTGCCTGCACGTTCTCGATGCCGTTCATCAGGTTCGGGTTCCAGTCAAAGCACGGAGTCTGGCCGTACATGCAGTTGCCGGTGGCCGGGTTGCGGAAGTAAACGGTCGGCTGCGGC
>NZ_JACBGH010000043.1 GCF_013391695.1 Thiomicrorhabdus cannonii | reverse complement strand
CCCTGAGCCCATCCGGCCGGCAAAGAGAGTGAGACCAGAGCCCAAGGTGAGCGGTTTTAGGTCATTCCAATCAAGACCACAGTCATCTCTCAGCGCGGGGACCTTCGTCGGAAGCGCACGCATCGAGATACCCCAGCCTTTCGCGGAGTTGGCCAGGCAGCAACGATAACGCCCTCCCATAAAATCGGTGGTGTAGTGCGCGCTCTTGGTAAGGCTAGCCTTCTTCCTGCTCGCCAAATTCTGTTGAAAGAAGTCTCGCCAGGTAGGCGTTGTTCGACCAAAAGTGACCACACCGTGGTAGTCAGTTGTCTCCACGAATTCATCGGAGAGTAGGATGTTCCTACCCGTCAGCAAAGCTTGCTCGACTAGGCTCTCATCAGCCGTATGAGTGGCTAGGATCACTAC
>NZ_JACBGH010000042.1 GCF_013391695.1 Thiomicrorhabdus cannonii | reverse complement strand
AAATACGGAGTATTTCATTGAGACAGGTTTTGCCTCAAAAATTTAAGTTAGTGAAGAATCAACTTTTGAAGAAGAACTACAAAAAGGCAATCGTATTCGTCTACGAATCAATACGCAAAAATTAAACATCTTTTCTGCAGATGGTTCCCAAAACCTGATAATAGGAGTCAACCATGGAATGTAAAAAACTAAATATTTGGACAGCTTCCTCTTTCTTCATCTTTCTTACCTATCTTGTCTTTCTCGTTTATCCTATCGTTACCGTGCTCAAGCAAGCACTTATACATGAAGGACAATTCTCACTAGCTAATTTTGTCACTTTCTTTAGTAAAGCCTACTACTCTGAGACACTAGTCAACAGTTTCAGGGTTTCCATTACCGCTACTGTCACTTCCTTAGTTGTAGGA
>NZ_JACBGH010000041.1 GCF_013391695.1 Thiomicrorhabdus cannonii | reverse complement strand
AGCTACAGCTGTTTTTGAAAAATACGGAATCACGGTAAATTGGCAACCGATTGATTGGGATTTGAAAGAAGCTGAATTGACAAAAGGAACGATTGATCTGATTTGGAATGGCTATTCCGCTACAGACGAACGCCGTGAAAAGGTGGCTTTCAGTAACTCATATATGAAGAATGAGCAGGTATTGGTTACGAAGAAATCATCTGGTATCACGACTGCAAAGGATATGACTGGAAAGACATTAGGAGCTCAAGCTGGTTCATCTGGTTATGCGGACTTTGAAGCAAATCCAGAAATTTTGAAGAATATTGTCGCTAATAAGGAAGCGAATCAATACCAAACCTTTAATGAAGCCTTGATTGATTTGAAAAACGATCGAATTGATGGTCTATTGATTGACCGTGTCTATGCA
>NZ_JACBGH010000040.1 GCF_013391695.1 Thiomicrorhabdus cannonii | reverse complement strand
ATTCCATACCGTGTTCATAAGGGAGAAAACTATAATCCATTTGATAGCTTTCTAAAATATTATTCACAATGTAAAGACCCAAACCGGAACTTTCATCCTTATCTGTCACGATTTGAGAATGATAGAATATATCAAATAAATGTTCTAGTTCTTGGTCACTTAGAGGCGCACATGTATTTTTGATAGAGAGATAGCCATCTTGCTCGGATATGATTACACGCACATTTTTATCTGAATATTTAATTGCATTACTAATCAGGTTTGTCAAAACCTTATCCAATGCCCTAAGACTCATGACGACCCTGGTAGCATCTGTCAATTGATTTTCAATTGTAACACCTATTGAATGAGCTAATTCTTGATAACGTGATAAAATATCTACTAAAACTGGCTTAACAGTCAAGGTCTCACGAC
>NZ_JACBGH010000039.1 GCF_013391695.1 Thiomicrorhabdus cannonii | reverse complement strand
TGGGAGGCCATCGCCGAGAAGCGCGAATTGACGATGCGGGATTTGCCTTTCTGCACCTTATCCACGGCCGTCTTCATATTGTCGTAGATGCCGCGCCGGGGAATGCCACCCAGCGCCGCAAACGAGCGGGTATGGGCATCGAACAGCATCTCGTGACCTTGCGTCGGAGAGGCTTGAACGACAAAGGCCCGACTGGCGCAGAGTTTCAGATGTGAGGCGAGAATCGTGCGCCAGACCCCGCCAATGACCAGATGCTCTTCGCTCCAGTCGAACTGGAAGGCTTCGCCCAACTCGAAGTGGAGCGGAACGAAGGCTTTACTGACGGCTGCACCGCCATCGGCCCGCCAGCGCCGGATGAATTCGGTGACCCGGCAGTAGGTACCGGTGAATCCGGCGGCCTGCAATTCGCCAAACAGTTTCAGTG
>NZ_JACBGH010000038.1 GCF_013391695.1 Thiomicrorhabdus cannonii | reverse complement strand
TTCAAAAACATGCTCTGGCTTATGATTGATCACATAGATACAAATATTTGTGTCTAAGAGGTAAATCATTTGAAATCCTCACGTACCTGTTCGCCCTGATCTGCCCGTTCTAACTTGAATCCAACTTCAAACTCGTTTAGAGCTTCTAGCATTACATCCCAAGGATTGTCGATAGGCATCAATAACACACCACGTCCAAAACTTTTAATCGCTACTTCAGTACCATTAAAACGAAATGCTTTAGGTAACCTAACGGCTTGACTTCGACCTGTTTGAAAGACTTTAGCAACTTCCATTTTTTATCTCCTAATAGGATAGGTATCATTGATACATATCTTATCATTAAATAATTTGTAGCGTGTGATTTGTTGTAATTGGTGAATGACTTTAATCCATATTCTAGATGCCCATCCAGGCCTCATCTAAAAG
>NZ_JACBGH010000037.1 GCF_013391695.1 Thiomicrorhabdus cannonii | reverse complement strand
CCCAGGCGACCGCCTGATCACCGAAGGCTTGCAGTACGTGCGTCCAGGTGCCGAGGTCAAGGTCAGCGAAGCCACCAACGTCAAGAAGCCGGACAGCCCCAACCAGGGCAACGCAGCGAAAGCAGACGCCAAAGCGGAGTAAACCATGTCGAAGTTCTTTATTGATCGCCCGATCTTCGCCTGGGTGATCGCCTTGGTGATCATGCTGGTCGGCGCCTTGTCGATCCTGAAGTTGCCGATCAACCAGTACCCCAGCATCGCCCCACCGGCCATCGCCATTGCCGTGACCTACCCGGGCGCTTCGGCGCAAACCGTGCAGGATACGGTGGTGCAGGTGATCGAACAGCAGCTCAACGGTATCGACAACCTGCGTTATGTGTCGTCGGAAAGTAACTCCGACGGCAGCATGACCATTACTGCCACCTTCGAGC
>NZ_JACBGH010000036.1 GCF_013391695.1 Thiomicrorhabdus cannonii | reverse complement strand
CGAACAGCGGCTGGCCTTCGTCACCACCCTTGACCACGCGCGCGCTCTCTTCGTCGATGCCCAGCAGGAAGTCGTTGTCTGCACCGGTGTCGATGAAGATGAAGGGGTGGCGACGCAGGTAGGCCGGGATATAGGCCTCGTCTTCCCACAGGCCGTCCTTGATGAACAGGTTCTGGTCGGACACGCCCACGGCTGCCATCGGCACGGCGGTCGGGCCTGCGAACAGGATCGGGAAGTGGTGCAGGGCCAGCGAGAACTCGCCCAGCACCAGCGGAATGGCGTTGTTGCCGGCGGCAAACTCGAGCCTGCCCGGCAGGATGCGCAGATCGGCATGCACATCGGCCTGCTGCGGCACCGGACGGGTGTAGAACAGGGGGGCGCTGCTCGGCGCCGCTTCGGTGGTGGTGTCGCTGGTGGTCGTCATCTTGGGAAC
>NZ_JACBGH010000035.1 GCF_013391695.1 Thiomicrorhabdus cannonii | reverse complement strand
CCGTGGCGCTGCTGCATAAGTTGGGTTATCAGGTCGTTGCCGTTTCCGGTCGCGAAAGTACCCATGAATATCTGAAAAGTTTAGGTGCTAGCCGTGTTCTCCCTCGTGATGAGTTTGCCGAATCCCGTCCTCTGGAAAAACAAGTCTGGGCTGGGGCAATTGACACCGTTGGCGACAAAGTGCTGGCAAAAGTGCTGGCGCAAATGAATTACGGCGGCTGCGTGGCGGCCTGTGGTCTGGCGGGTGGTTTTACTCTGCCAACCACGGTCATGCCATTTATTCTGCGTAATGTCCGTTTGCAAGGGGTGGATTCAGTAATGACGCCACCAGAACGCCGCGCACAAGCCTGGCAGCGACTGGTCGCCGATTTACCGGAATCATTCTATACCCAGGCGGCAAAAGAGATATCTCTGTCAGAGGCACCGAACTTTGC
>NZ_JACBGH010000034.1 GCF_013391695.1 Thiomicrorhabdus cannonii | reverse complement strand
GACCGGTTGCATCCAGAACCGAAACCTCACCTGAACGAGAAGTAACGACAATATTCCCTTCAGAGTTAGTAATGGCCTTCAAGTTATCCCACTTGATCGTACCGGCGTGCTTCACTTCGATCGAACTCTGAGCTGCCGAACCGGAAGCGGTACCACCGATATGGAAGGTACGCATGGTCAACTGAGTACCAGGTTCACCGATCGACTGTGCCGCCATAACTCCGACATCTTCACCCATGTTCACCAGGTGACCGCGTGCCAGATCACGACCGTAACACTGCTGACAGATACCGAACTTGGTTTCGCCAGTCATCGGCGAACGAACCAAAACATGGTCAACCCCTTTGGCATCGATCAAGTTAGCAAGCTTTTCATCAATCAACTCACCTTTGGAAATAACCAAAGCACCATCGTGTGCATAAACATCTTCACAGGT
>NZ_JACBGH010000033.1 GCF_013391695.1 Thiomicrorhabdus cannonii | reverse complement strand
CGCCTGATGAATGCTCATCCGGAGTTCCGTATGGCAATGAAAGACGGTGAGCTGGTGATATGGGATAGTGTTCACCCTTGTTACACCGTTTTCCATGAGCAAACTGAAACGTTTTCATCGCTCTGGAGTGAATACCACGACGATTTCCGGCAGTTTCTACACATATATTCGCAAGATGTGGCGTGTTACGGTGAAAACCTGGCCTATTTCCCTAAAGGGTTTATTGAGAATATGTTTTTCGTCTCAGCCAATCCCTGGGTGAGTTTCACCAGTTTTGATTTAAACGTGGCCAATATGGACAACTTCTTCGCCCCCGTTTTCACTATGGGCAAATATTATACGCAAGGCGACAAGGTGCTGATGCCGCTGGCGATTCAGGTTCATCATGCCGTTTGTGATGGCTTCCATGTCGGCAGAATGCTTAATGAATTACAAC
>NZ_JACBGH010000032.1 GCF_013391695.1 Thiomicrorhabdus cannonii | reverse complement strand
CCACGAAGCCAGCAAGTGTGGCGGCGCATCGCGCCGCCAACGATTCGACCGAGCCCCGCCGCAATGGGCGGGGCTGGTGTGGCTACGCCCCGGCTTGCTGCGGCAGGTTGCACGAAAGCGTGCCGTCCCCGAAGCTGGCGGTTCGTTGTCTGTACGTCACGAAAGACGGTTAACCGACACGCCGCCCAGCCTCGCTTCTATGGAGCTTCCACACCACGCCTCAGTATGTGGCCGTGAGCTGCGGCAGGGGCGCTCTGGCCTTGTCGTCGGGGCATTGACCTGGCCCGCGTCAGGGCGCAAGCCGGTGCAGCCGTCACGCGGGGATGCCGAGTTGGCCACGTCTCCATTCGGGAGCGGGCGGCCTGTGCGTCCTTGTCTTGTTGTGAATCCTGGCGGTGGCGCGGCTGCGCCTTGTGCTTGATGGCCGCAACCTTGCAG
>NZ_JACBGH010000031.1 GCF_013391695.1 Thiomicrorhabdus cannonii | reverse complement strand
CATTAAAGCCGATATGCCCATTGCGACCGATTCCCAAGATTTGGAGGTCAACTGGATGGTCAGCCAAAATTTGGTTGTAGCGTTCAACTTCAGCTTCAGCATTGTCCTTAACACCACGAGGCAAGAAACTTTCTTTAAATGGTTTTTGGTTGAACAAGTTTTCTTGCATGAAGTAACGATACGACTGTGGATTGTCCCCATCAAGGCCCACATACTCATCAAGGTTGACACTGGTTAGATTTGAAAAATCAAGGTCACTCTCAACAATTTCCTTGTAAAATTCAAGTGGGCTACTTCCTGTCGCAAGTCCTAGAGTTTGAGCTCCATTAGCCAATTTTTCCTTCAAAATCTCAAAAGCAACTTTTCCACCTTGAACTTGGTTTTCAACTTTAATAACTTTCATCTTTTCATCCTCCATTTCTGTCTATATTCATTATATGGTATAGACC
>NZ_JACBGH010000030.1 GCF_013391695.1 Thiomicrorhabdus cannonii | reverse complement strand
GTAGAGGAGCGTTCTGTAAGCCTGTGAAGGTGAGTTGAGAAGCTTGCTGGAGGTATCAGAAGTGCGAATGCTGACATGAGTAACGACAATGCGAGTGAAAAACTCGCACGCCGAAAGACCAAGGTTTCCTGCGCAACGTTAATCGACGCAGGGTTAGTCGGTCCCTAAGGCGAGGCTGAAAAGCGTAGTCGATGGAAAACAGGTTAATATTCCTGTACTTCCAGTTATTGCGATGGAGGGACGGAGAAGGTTCGGCCAGCCTGGCGTTGGTTGTCCAGGTTTAAGGTGGTAGGCTGAAATCTTAGGCAAATCCGGGATTTCAAGGCCGAGAGCTGATGACGAGTTGCGTTTAGGCGATGAAGTGGTTGATACCATGCTTCCAAGAAAAGCTCCTAAGCTTCAGATAACTGGGAACCGTACCCCAAACCGACACAGGTGGTTAGGTAGAGAATACC
>NZ_JACBGH010000029.1 GCF_013391695.1 Thiomicrorhabdus cannonii | reverse complement strand
ATCCTGGCCACGGTGCTGATTGCCCGCGGTGTGTCCGGGCTGGTATGCCGGGTGCCGATCTATCGTGGGCTGGCGGAGTTGTTGATGGTGCCGAAGACGGTTGGAGATGTGGCTGTCGAGGCGCCCGCTGTGCGATCCTCCCACTCGCGTGAAAATGGAGATGAGTAGGAGCAATGCAGCCAGGAGTCGCAATGTTCCTCCCGCAGGAGGTGTTGGCGCCGTTACGGTGCTACTTCGTCACCGATGATGGTTCGCTCCCGGAAGTGGAGCTCACGTGCTGTGAAGCCGCCGGGACGGCTGATGCGTTCGCCTATCTGTTTGCCTGCGGTGCCCGCGTCGCGGCTTCTGGAAGCGTGCAGCTCTGGCTCGGTGCGGAAGATCGTGGTCAGCCGTTCATGGGGCCGGGCGACGCGCGGCGTGTTCTCCAGGACGAAGTAGAGCCTTTCCATATCAGTC
>NZ_JACBGH010000028.1 GCF_013391695.1 Thiomicrorhabdus cannonii | reverse complement strand
ATCTGCTAGAGCTGCCACATAGGTCGCATAGGCCATGACAAAGAGGTCACTATTAATCTTGGGAAAAGTCATGACCTCATGATAGTCTTCGATGTAACTGAGTCCGTCATCATTGATTCGCAAGAGAAATCGTGCCAGCACCAAGGGCTGAATAACAGGCGCCAGCTTAGACTGACCAGCGTGTTTGACAAAAAACATGCGTTTGCCAACCTGCTCTGTAAAAATTTTGACGAGCTTATCATCCTCACGAAAATTGCGATTGTAAAGCACCAAGCCTTGACTCGTGATAGACTGAATCATGCTTCTCTCATGTACTCCTCAAGTCGTTTCATGGCTTCTTTGATAGTCTCCATGCTGGCTGCATAAGATAGGCGGACGTAGCCTTCCCCGTAACGTCCAAAGGCTGCACCAGGGATAAAGGCAACGGCCTTCTTCTGAGCAAAATCCTTCAGAAAAGC
>NZ_JACBGH010000027.1 GCF_013391695.1 Thiomicrorhabdus cannonii | reverse complement strand
CATATATTGATCAAAACGGCCATATGAAAGAGAGTGGCCATTAGATTCAATTTGTAAAATACATTGAATAAACCAAACTGATTGAATAGCTTCTGCAAAAGTAGTTGCCGGTTCATATGGGACTCTAGAGCAAATATCTGCAATCTCAAGTAATTCTTTCTTACGTTTAGGATTTGCATTTTCGGCTAAACTTTTAGCAAGAGCAACAAAGCGCTTTGCATATACTTTAATAGCATCGATTACGATAAATATAGAGTCGTAAAAATGATATTTATCAATACTTGCTGGATCTGTTAAATCTAGAGCTACTTTTGCTTTACGAGCCCGCTCTTCAAAACCTCTTAAACCAAATTGCAAAAGTTTCTGATAGTTAACTGCTAAGTGAGCATCTCCAGAATTCATCTTACCTTCCATACCGAAGAATCCTGTTTCCATATAAACTGACACTTCTTCAGGTAATAAG
>NZ_JACBGH010000026.1 GCF_013391695.1 Thiomicrorhabdus cannonii | reverse complement strand
GAACAGCAGCAGTTCGGCATGCGTCTGAACGCGGTGAAACAGTCTGGCGATACCGAATGGGACCACCAGCAAGTGGACCGCGAAATGGCCGTACTGGGGCTGGATTTTCGCGGCGAGCGCCTGCGGCTTTCGACCGACCTTGGGCATACCGAGCGTGACACCGATGCCCCTCAGGAGCGTGTGCTGGTAGGGGCAAGCGCCCAGGTACCGCGTGCTGGCGATGTGCACCGCAACTACGCCCAGGCGTGGAGCAAGGCGCGCACCAACGATACCTTCGGGGCAGTGCATGCCGAATATGACCTCAGCGATTCTGTGCTGGCCTTTGGCGCAGTGGGTGCCCGGGAGAGCCGACACGATTTCCTGCGCCATAACGTCTCTGTGATCAACAATGCTGGCGACTTCACCATCCAGCCCCGCGATTTCAGCAGGGATGAATCGGTACGCACTGCCTTGGCGGGCTTGAGGAC
>NZ_JACBGH010000025.1 GCF_013391695.1 Thiomicrorhabdus cannonii | reverse complement strand
CTCCAGGACAGCGTCGGCCACCCTGTCGACGGGCATCCGGTTGACGCTGTACTTCAATTGCTCGACGTTGAGCATGGACTCACCCTAATACTGTATTTATGTACAGCATACGAATATCCTTCCGTTGCCGTCAATCGATGTCATACCAGCCCAGGCAGGTAACCGTCCCCCCCGCGCAAGGTGAGTACCTGTCGGCGTGGTACGCCATGGGTCACGGACAGATGCACCCATTTGTCGAATTCCAGTATGAGCTGATCGAATGCGATCAGGCTTGTGCTTATCCGGCGCGCCGTGTCCCTGGGGGATAGCCCGCTGACCGTAAAATCAGCGGCAAGCCCTTGCAGGTGCTGACTACTGGCGGCGCCACCCACTAGCCGATTGAGGTGCTCGCTGCGATAGCCGCTGCTGATGATGATCGGCGCCGCGAGCAATCTGCGCACCTGCTCAAGGGTGGTGCAGAGCATTCG
>NZ_JACBGH010000024.1 GCF_013391695.1 Thiomicrorhabdus cannonii | reverse complement strand
AGACGATGTCCGATCCCTGCTCGGTCACATAATGGCTCTGCCCGCGCCGCAGCGCCCAGCACTGGTCGGGCGCAAAGCCCGCCTGCTCGACCTCCAGCCCGCCCCAGGCCGCGATCGGCACCAGCAGGTTGCGGGAATTATTATGGGCATAGAGGGCGCCGGGAATATCGGGCAGCACGCGTGGCACGAACACCAGGATGATCGACGCCAGTTCCTCGTCGGTGCGGGCCGCCTGCATCCGGTGGGCCATGCCGCCCAGCAGTTCGATCACCTCGCCCCGTTCGCGCAGCACCTGCGCATTGGCGCTCAATTCCTGGTTGGCGATCTTCAGCCGCCCCTCGCTGTCCACCTGGTCGGCGACCGCCGCCTCCAGTTCGCGCGCCATTTCATTATAGCCGCCGGCCAGCCGCTCAAACTCGCTCGACCGCATCTCGACATCGATGCGCGCGCTGCGGTCGCCAGCGCCCAGCTTGCCCA
>NZ_JACBGH010000023.1 GCF_013391695.1 Thiomicrorhabdus cannonii | reverse complement strand
ACCCTGCGGGCCGTCGTCGAAACGATGCCCGAAACGGCCCCGACCGACGAGGCCCGCGCCCGCGCGCTTATCGAGCAGACCAAGTCCGCGTTCAGCGACTACACGCAGCAGAACAAGAACCTGCGCCTCGACTCGTTTCACCTCGAGAACCTCCGCAGCATGAAAGAGGCCGGGGCGCTCGCCGACTCGGTCGCCAAGTACAGCACGTGGGAGGTCGCCGACAAGCAGCGCGTGTTGGAAGAGCCCGACGCCGGTAAGCGTCTGGAACTCGTCTACGGCCTGTTGTCCCGCGATCCGGACCGCTTCGACACCGAAAAGCAGATTTCGGCCCGCGTGAAGCAGCAGATGGACGCCAATCAGCGCGAGTACTACTTGCGCGAGCAGATGAAGGCCATCCAGAAAGAACTCGGCGGCGGCGAAGAGACGCTCTCGGAAATCGAAGACCTCAAAAAGCGCGTGTCCGACAAAAATATGCCTGAAG
>NZ_JACBGH010000022.1 GCF_013391695.1 Thiomicrorhabdus cannonii | reverse complement strand
GCTGGAATCCCAGCGTCATCAGTTCCTGCGCCATATTTACCATGAACTGAAAACGCCGCTCGCCAGCATGCGTGAAGGAACGGAGCTGCTGGCAGACGAGGTGGCAGGGCCGCTAACGCCAGAACAGAAAGAAATTGTTGAGATTCTGGATGCCAGCAGCCGCAAACTGCAAAAGCTGATTGAACAGCTGCTGGATTACAACCGCAAGCTGGCTGACGGGGCGGTCGTTCTTGAAGAGGTCGAGATTGCGCCGCTGGTGGATATGGTGATCTCCGCCCATAGCTTGCCAGCAAGAGCTAAAATGATGCATACCGGGGTGGAGTTGAGTGCGCCTGCCTGTCTCGCTGAACCGATGCTTTTAATGAGCGTTCTGGATAATCTTTACTCCAATGCGGTGCACTATGGTACTGAATCCGGTAACATTTATATCCGAAGTTATACGATGGGTTCCCGGGTGTTTATTGACGTCGCTAACACCGGCAC
>NZ_JACBGH010000021.1 GCF_013391695.1 Thiomicrorhabdus cannonii | reverse complement strand
TGATTTCGATACTCTATCGGACTCAGGCCTTTGAGTTTCTGCTTGATGCGTTTGTGATTATAGTACTCAATATAGTCATGCACTTCTTGAATCAGATGATCAGCATCTTTAAACGCTTTAGCATGATACATTTCTGATTTGAGAATCCCAAAAAAGTTTTCCGCTACGGCGTTGTCTAAGCAATTGCCTTTTCTCGACATGCTTTGCACAATGCCGTTATCTCTCAGCAATTTTTGCGTTTGCGGATTTCGGTATTGCCAACCCTGATCACTATGCACCATGAGCGTCTTCTGCTCCGGCAGCTTCTCCAGCCCCTCTTCAAACATCTCTGTGACCAGTGAGAGTTGAGTATGCTTGGCAATACGATAGCTCACCACTTCCTGATTGAACAGATCAATCAGCGGAGACAGGTAAACTTTCTGGCCTTTGACCTTAAACTCCGTGACATCGGTCACCCACTTTTCATTCGGTTGACTAGCAGAAAAGTCGCGCTGTAGAAGATGCTCTGCAGCTTGCCCAACTTCACCTCGATAAGCGCGATAACGTTTTGGCCGAACGGTGGATTTAAGCCCAAGTCGCTGCATTAACCGTTGTACGACTTTATGATTCAGCGAATAACCTAAACGACGAAGCCCCAAGTAAATTCGTCGATACCCGTAGCGTCCTTTATGCTCATGGTAAAGCTGAGATAGTACCTTGATCTCATTGGCATATTTGTCTGGTTTACTTCGCTGTTTCAATGAATAGTAAAAGACACTGCGAGCCATTCGAGCAGCTTTGAGTAAATGCTTGAGTGGAAAGCGTGTTCGAAGTGCTTCAATTAGCCCTGCTTTTTCGATGTTTGGCGTTCTTTTTTCTTGAGCAGGGCATCGAGCTTTTTTAAGTAGGCATTTTCCGCACGTAGGTAGTCCAGCTCTTCTTGCATCGCTTTGATCTGTTCCTCTTGTGTGGAGTGAGAAGAGGATTGTGTATTCGGTATTTGCTTGCTCATTACAGGTCTGCCTCGGAGGTTTGAGAGCCCGGCTAAGCCTTGCGCGAGGAACTGCTTATGCCAAGTCGATAAGACACCTGGAGACGCGAGATTGAAAAAGGCACTGGTATAGCCTAAGGACCAACGCTCGGTCACCATTTTTAGCAGTATATGATACTTTTGCTTGGCGCTGTAGGGCTGTGAACGCTTTAAGAACCCTTGATTAGAATGGATCCGATAGACTTGCCCCCAATAACGTATTTGACGACTGGGTATGCCGGTGAGTGTTGAGAGAGCGGTAGAATTTTCGCCCTGAAGATAGCGCTTTGCTATGGTGACTTTTGTATTGCGACTGTATTTGGA
>NZ_JACBGH010000020.1 GCF_013391695.1 Thiomicrorhabdus cannonii | reverse complement strand
TTAGGCAAAAAAAAACCCGCCACGGTGAGGTAGGCGGGTTTTAGGATATAAGCTTGGCGATGACCTACTCTCGCATGGGACCTCCCACACTACCATCGGCGCTAAGACGTTTCACTTCTGAGTTCGGAATGGGATCAGGTGGTTCCATCTTGCTATTGTCACCAAGCAATTCGGTGTTGCTATTGAGCGTTTAACTCAACCTGCAAAGTTCGTTTGAAACAGATCTCATCTGCTTTCGTAATTCGGTTCTATATTTGTTTGAATACTCAAGGCATATCACAACAAAGTTACTTTTGAGTTGTATAGTTAAGCCTCACGGGTAATTAGTACTGGTTAGCTTCATACATTACTGCACTTCCACATCCAGCCTATCAACGTTGTAGTCTCCAACGGCCCTTTAGAAGACTTGAAGTCTAGGGAGAACTTATCTTGAGGCAGGTTTCCTACTTAGATGCTTTCAGCAGTTATCCTTCCCGAACATAGCTACCCGGCAATGCTGTTGGCACAACAACCGGAACACCAGAGGTTCGTCCACTCCGGTCCTCTCGTACTAGGAGCAGCCCCTCTCAATTCTCCAACGCCCACGGCAGATAGGGACCGAACTGTCTCACGACGTTCTAAACCCAGCTCGCGTACCACTTTAAATGGCGAACAGCCATACCCTTGGGACCGACTTCAGCCCCAGGATGTGATGAGCCGACATCGAGGTGCCAAACACCGCCGTCGATATGAACTCTTGGGCGGTATCAGCCTGTTATCCCCGGAGTACCTTTTATCCGTTGAGCGATGGCCCTTCCACACAGAACCACCGGATCACTAGAACCTACTTTCGTACCTGCTCGACGTGTCTGTCTCGCAGTCAATCACCCTTATACTCTTGCGCTCATTGCACGATGTCCGACCGTGCTGAGGGTAACTTCGCGCTCCTCCGTTACTCTTTAGGAGGAGACCGCCCCAGTCAAACTACCCACCATACACTGTCCCTGGCCAGGATTCACTGACCGAGGTTAGAACCTCAACATTACCAGGGTGGTATTTCAAGGACGGCTCCACAATGACTGGCGTCACTGCTTCAAAGCCTCCCACCTATCCTACACAAGTAAGGTCAAAGTCCAGTGCAAAGCTATAGTAAAGGTTCACGGGGTCTTTCCGTCTAGCCGCGGGTACGCAGCATCTTAACTGCGAATTCAATTTCGCTGAGTCTCGGGTGGAGACAGTGTGGCCATCATTACGCCATTCGTGCAGGTCGGAACTTACCCGACAAGGAATTTCGCTACCTTAGGACCGTTATAGTTACGGCCGCCGTTTACCGGGGCTTCGATCAAGAGCTTCGCTTACGCTAACCCCATCAATTAACCTTCCGGCACCGGGCAGGCGTCACACCCTATACGTCATCTTTCGATTTTGCAGAGTGCTATGTTTTTAGTAAACAGTTGCAGCCACCATTTTATTGCAACCCCCAGATGCTTACAGAGCAAGTCTTTCACATTAGGGGGCGTACCTTCTCCCGAAGTTACGGTACCATTTTGCCTAGTTCCTTCACCCGAGTTCTCTCAAGCGCCTTGGAATACTCATCCTGACCACCTGTGTCGGTTTGGGGTACGATTTTTTATTACCTGAAGCTTAGAAGCTTTTCTTGGAAGCATGGCATCAATCACTTCGTCCTAATGGACTCGTCATCAGTTCTCAGCATTAAGTGTCCGGATTTGCCTAAACACTCTGCCTACGACCTTAAACTTGCACAACCAACGGCAAGCTGACCTAGCCTTCTCCGTCCCTCCATCGCAGTAATAAAAAGTACAGGAATATTAACCTGTTTCCCATCGACTACGCCTTTCGGCCTCGCCTTAGGGGTCGACTAACCCTACGTCGATTAACGTTGCGTAGGAACCCTTGGTCTTTCGGCGAGGGAGCTTTTCACTCCCTTTATCGCTACTCATGTCAGCATTCGCACTCGTGATACCTCCAGCAAACTTTCCAGTTCACCTTCACAGGCTTACACGACGCTCCTCTACCATGCACTATGTGCATCCGCAGCTTCGGTACACTGCTTAGCCCCGTTAAATCTTCGGCGCAGGCCGACTCGATCAGTGAGCTATTACGCTTTCTTTAAAGGGTGGCTGCTTCTAAGCCAACCTCCTGACTGTCTGAGCCTTCCCACATCCTTTCCCACTGAGCAGTGTTTAGGGACCTTAGCTGGCGGTCTGGGTTGTTTCCCTCTTGACGACGGACGTTAGCACCCGCCGTCTGTCTCCCATGATTGCACTTCTTGGTATTCGGAGTTTGCAATGGGCTGCTAATCCTTGACGGACCGCTAGACCATAACAGTGCTCTACCCCCAAGAGTGAGACATGAGGCACTACCTAAATAGTTTTCGAGGAGAACCAGCTATCTCCGAGCTTGATTAGCCTTTCACTCCGATCCACAGCTCATCCCCAAATTTTTCAACATTTGTGGGTTCGGTCCTCCAGTACCTGTTACGGCACCTTCAACCTGGCCATGGATAGATCGCCCGGTTTCGGGTCTACTGCATGCTACTATTCGCCCATTTAAGACTCGGTTTCCCTACGGCTCCCCTATTCGGTTAACCTCGCAACATACAGTAAGTCGCTGACCCATTATACAAAAGGTACGCAGTCACCCCACGAAGGGGCTCCCACTGCTTGTACGTACACGGTTTCAGGTTCTATTTCACTCCCCTTCCGGGGTTCTTTTCGCCTTTCCCTCACGGTACTGGTTCACTATCGGTCGGTAGAGAGTATTTAGCCTTGGAGGGTGGTCCCCCCATCTTCAAACAGGATTTCACGTGTCCCGTCTTACTCGTTTTCACACTTAAAAGATTTTCGTATACGGGACTATCACCCTGTATCGTCAGACTTTCCAGACTGTTCTACTAATCTTATAAATGCTTAAGGGCTGGTCCCCGTTCGCTCGCCACTACTAGGGGAATCTCGGTTGATTTCTTTTCCTCCGGGTACTTAGATGTTTCAGTTCTCCGGGTTAGCTTCCTCATAAGAGGATATCCATATAGGATGGGTTTTCCCATTCGGAAATCTCCGGGTCAAAGGTTATTTGCCACCTCACCGGAGCTTATCGCAGGCTTTCACGTCCTTCATCGCCTTCTACCGCCTAGGCATCCACCGTGTACGCTTAGTCACTTAACTATACAACTCAAAAATAACCTTAACCTTTTGTGTTGCAGGGGCTTTCTTCATCTGACTTATTACTTGCTAAAGCAACCAATCATCCAAAAGTCTTTCAATTAAAGTCTAGTGAGCTGTGTCTGAACCTTTCGATTCACGCAACTAAAAGTTTCGCTGTCATGATATACGCTTGAGTATTCTCAAATATATATTACCTATTACTTGATTCATCTGAATTGCTTCAGAATCATCAGCAGACTTTTCTTGCCGACCTCCCGGGAAGGAGGTCGGATGTGAATCACATGTCGGTGTGATTCACGAGAGATCTATTCCAAATTTTTAAAGAACTTTTCGGCTTTTAACCTTAAAACCCGAGAAGCGGAATTTTAACATTCATTCACTTCCCAGACAATAAGAACCGCTAATATTTTCTCAGTTAATCTCAACAAAATTTTCATTTCATCTTCTTAACCAAAACAACATTAGCGGTTGTTATTGGTGGAGCTATGCGGGATCGAACCGCAGACCTCCTGCGTGCAAGGCAGGCGCTCTCCCAGCTGAGCTATAGCCCCATTTTGGTGGGTCTGGGTGGATTTGAACCACCGACCTCACCCTTATCAGGGGTGCGCTCTAACCAACTGAGCTACAGACCCAGGTCGTTCTCTTCTTTTCTAGTAATTCAGAGACAATTTATGTGAAAGCTCGCTTAAGCTCGTAACCTTTATATCTTAAAGGAGGTGATCCAGCCGCAGGTTCCCCTACGGCTACCTTGTTACGACTTCACCCCAGTCATGAACCACAAAGTGGTAAGCGCCCTCCCGAAGGTTAAGCTACCTACTTCTTTTGCAATCCACTCCCATGGTGTGACGGGCGGTGTGTACAAGGCCCGGGAACGTATTCACCGCGACATTCTGATTCGCGATTACTAGCGATTCCGACTTCATGGAGTCGAGTTGCAGACTCCAATCCGGACTACGAGAAGTTTTTTGAGATTCGCGCACTGTCGCCAGCTAGCTGCTCTTTGTACTTCCCATTGTAGCACGTGTGTAGCCCATCCCATAAGGGCCATGATGACTTGACGTCGTCCCCGCCTTCCTCCGGTTTATCACCGGCAGTCTCTTTAGAGTTCTCAACTTAATGGTAGCAACTAAAGACAAGGGTTGCGCTCGTTGCGGGACTTAACCCAACATCTCACGACACGAGCTGACGACAGCCATGCAGCACCTGTCACTGCGTTCCCGAAGGCACCAATCTATCTCTAGAAAGTTCGCAGGATGTCAAGGGATGGTAAGGTTCTTCGCGTTGCATCGAATTAAACCACATGCTCCACCGCTTGTGCGGGCCCCCGTCAATTCCTTTGAGTTTTAATCTTGCGACCGTACTCCCCAGGCGGTCAACTTATCGCGTTAGCTACGTTACTAATCTTTTTAATAAGACCAACAACTAGTTGACATCGTTTACGGCGTGGACTACCAGGGTATCTAATCCTGTTCGCTACCCACGCTTTCGCACCTCAGCGTCAGTCTTGATCCAGGAAGGCGCCTTCGCCACTGATGTTCCTCCAGATATCTACGCATTTCACTGCTACACCTGGAATTCCCCTTCCCTCTATCAGACTCTAGACTAGCAGTATCAGAAGCAATTCCTAGGTTGAGCCCAGGGCTTTCACAACTGACTTACCAATCCGCCTACGCGCGCTTTACGCCCAGTAATTCCGAATAACGCTTGCACCCTCTGTATTACCGCGGCTGCTGGCACAGAGTTAGCCGGTGCTTCTTCTAAAGGTAACGTCAAGCTAGCAAGGTATTAACTTACTAACCTTCCTCCCAATTGAAAGTGCTTTACAACCCTCAGGCCTTCTTCACACACGCGGTATGGCTGGATCAGGGTTTCCCCCATTGTCCAATATTCCCCACTGCTGCCTCCCGTAGGAGTCTGGGCCGTGTCTCAGTCCCAGTGTGGCTGATCATCCTCTCAAACCAGCTAGAGATCGTCGCCTTGGTGAGCCTTTACCTCACCAACTAGCTAATCTCACCTGGGCTCATCCTATAGCGCGAGGCCAAAAGGTCCCCCGCTTTACTCCGTAGAGCATATTCGGTATTAGCGTACGTTTCCATACGTTGTCCCCAACTATAGGGTAGATTCCCAGGCATTACTCACCCGTCCGCCACTCGTCAGCAAAGAAAGCAAGCTTTCTTCCTGCTACCGTTCGACTTGCATGTGTTAAGCCTACCGCCAGCGTTCATTCTGAGCCAGGATCAAACTCTTCAGTTTAATCTTGCTAGATTTATTTAATGTCTGTCCCCAGACGAATAAAACACTCGGAATTGACAAGTAAAGCATGATAAATAAATAATTTATTCACCAATACATATTTGTCATTTTCGAGATTTTTTATTAGGTCACTCACTTAAGGAGCTTCCACATAAATTATCTCTGAATTACCATATTTTTAAAGAACTTAGGTCTTTCCGATCACTTCAAAAGCGCTTCGCTTTTCGTTCTCGGTAAGCCGCTTATTATAATCAGTTTCGAACCAGGCTGTCAACAATTTTTTCAAATTATTTTCAGCAACTTCTCAATTCAAAACTCATCAAATCCGCTGCTCATCACCCCCGCAACTCGCC
>NZ_JACBGH010000019.1 GCF_013391695.1 Thiomicrorhabdus cannonii | reverse complement strand
CCGGTGTGTAGGTGACGGTGCCGTCGCCTTCAATCACAACATTACCGTGCGCAGGTTGAGTCACGCTTTGTACTGTGATGGTATCACCGTCCAAATCGCTGTCATTGGCCAGTACGTCAATATTGGCACTGGAGTCTTCATCCAAAATACTTACGTCGTCTATCGCTACAGGATTGTCATTGATTGGATTGACTATCAAGGAGACAAGTGCTGTATCAGACTCCCCGTTACCATCAGTCACACTATAGGAAAAGCTATCTGGACCGTTATAATTTTGCTCTGAGGTATAGGTAAAACTACCATCGCCATTATCCACAAGTACACCATGACTTGGCTGTGTGAATCCGGTAATCACAAGCGTATCACCATCAATATCTGTGTCATTGCTCAATAGTGAATCAGCAGGAATTTGCAGCGCCAAATCTTCGTCTGTTACCAAGGTATCGTCTACTGCCACTGGTGGAGAGTTTTCAACCAACTCTGGTTCAAGATAACTACGATCAATTGACGTAGTACCACTTGTTGTCGTTTCAAACCCGCTGGTCACGGCACCTTCTGCACCGATACGTTCAACCAGATCCAGCGGACCTGCCAATGAACTGGTTGCACCCGCGTCGCCACCGGCTGCAGTTTCTTCAAGGTCTTCCAAATTACCTTCCAAAATGGCTTGTTGCAGTGCATCCACTTCTGCTTGTGAATCCGCCAAAGTCGCCGGATCGATGCCCAAGGTATTGGTATCTAACAGCATTTCGCTGTCACGACCCAAACTCAGCAACTCGCCGTTAACCATGTTAACGGTCGCGCTGCCATTGATTGAGGTGCTTAATACTTCATCCAAATAGACAGGGTCACCTACCATAAGTACGCGAACTTCCCCCGTTACCGGATTAACCGCTTGTACAACGCCGCTCGCGGCGCTAATGATTCCGATTTCTACTGACATGGTGACCCTCCTTATTCGGGCTTCGGCCATACGGCCTTCGTTATTCTCAATATCCATACTAGTCGTCTTGGCCATTAATTCCATCGTCCGCGAGGACTATCAGTGATAAAAATTCTCAAGAAAATGGCAAGACGTTTTTTATGAAGAGATTATGAGTTTGTATTTTTAACATTAAGGCATCGCTAAACCATTAGCTATCTTTTACGTATGCTTTATTGATTTGAATCAATCAAATTTAACATAGCGAATTTCGGTTTAATTTAGGGAAAATAAACCCTATTGGACCCGGCCTGTTGAGATTCTCCAACGATTGTTTTGGAGAAATAGAGAAAGAGTTGTAAGAGATGTTCTTCGGCCGGTTACCACTGACAACGTTTTTCTGGCAGGTATAAAAAAGGCCCCGGTTGGGGCCTTAGTTTAAACAAGTTAGTCGTTTTGATAATCCACTTTCAGATCATCGTGTATAGGCTGATCATAATTCTCCATCATCGACGATGGTGGTGTCGAACTGCCGCCTGATGAAGGTTGTTCTTCAGTCACTTCATCACCGGAAGCATCCTCATCACCACCTAAAGCCGCCTCTAAATAAGCATGCAGACTATCTTGATGAATGACACTACCAGCCATGATAACCTCTGTCAAATCGAGTGGGTCGGTGTTATCAGATGTACCGTGTGACACCTCTGACTGCATAAACGAACCCTCGTCAAATTCTGCATGCCAGGATTCCTCTTCATGCAGGAAGCCCATGACTTGCTCGTCATCTTCAGCGTTTTCGGCGTTGTTACGATCAGCTGAACCACCTGGTGCTTCCTGATCGCCATTGCCATGACCGTTATTAGCTTTGGAATCACTGCTACGATCATCCGCCTGATCAGCGTCATCACCTTGTTTATCGCGGTCATTATGAACTGGACTATGTTCTGCACGCATCTCTTCGCCACGACCGTGTGAGTCATCACTGCGTCCACGCTGCTGAACGTCCGCCTCTGCCGAATCGTCGTTCTCTTCACCGGTTTCTTCTGTTGTATCCGCTTCGGAGGCCGGTTCCACAGCCTCTTCTTGCGCAGGCGGATTCAGCAGGGCATTAAGCTCTTCCATCGTAATGCTGAAGCCGGCTTCGTTAAAGGTGATAATGCCATCGTTACCAATTGCATCGGCACTAAACGTCGCCACCAGCTGGTCACCTGCATAAAGATTAATGGTATCTCCCTCATCAAAGGTAAAGGCACCCTTGACCAATTCACCCTCAAAGCCTGAGCTGGTCTCATAACGCAACCCTTCAATCGCTTCATGCGCCAGGGTGGCCGTGACAATCGAATCGTCCACATGAGCTTCAAATTCAGTCTGGCTGCCGTGCTGTTCGAGCATACGCTGAACGTGCGCCATGGCCTCTTCTTCGGTTACATAGTTTTGCCCTGCTGCTTCAATGGCTGCCTTTACGTCAGCCTCTGACGCAGTGCGCAAATCGAGTGACACCCCTTCAAACTTGGCCAGAACAGCAGGGTCGATGGTAATACCGTTATCCGCATTGCCATCCGCATCCAGCGACTGCAGGAACACCGCCATGTTTTCCACATACTCGTCATTCAAGTCGGCACGTGACACATCGGCCAGATCCTGCAGGAAGATTTGACCACGTTCCAGATCTTCCGCTGTGGCTGTACCAATAACTACATCCCCGACCATAAATGTGACCGAATCGCCTTCACGGTAGCTGAAACTACCTGCATCGTCCGTCATGCCACTTAAACCGGAGCTGGTGGTATACGCCAGCCCTTCTACAATACCGTCAACCAATGTAGCGGTTACTGTGTTCTCGTGACCACTGACCGTTTCAGTCGCGGTGACCGAGATGGTAATGGCTTCCTGCTCAGCAGGACTTAATTCACGGTTGGCAACCAATTTCACATCATCAGCAGCCTCTCCGTTCGTCAAGGCAACCGTATAGGTACCATCCCCATTATCGGTTACATCGGTTCCACTCACAGATACGCCACTTGGCAACGCACTAACGGTTACACCACTAAGGGTTTCAGAACCGTCGGTATCGGTTAAAGCAGCCGCAATGTCAATATCATACTCATAGGTACTAACCGTTGCAGTGACTTCTGCACTGAAGTTAGAGACATTAAAATTGCCATCTGTTCTTTCAATAACAACTTCATCAAATGTTGACAAATTGTTAAACGAATGCGTTCCATCATCAAGAGTATCTAGATTGATAGTACTGCCAACTTGATTACCATTTAAATAAAGTTTAATGGTTCCATCGTCATCGTTATTACCTGAAACTTTATAAGACCCAACTGTTAAGCTGAAACTCGTTGCAGTTCCACTCAATTCATAACTATGGGAGTTATTATCCTTATACAGCGTAACTTCATCTGAAACGGAAACCGTCTGGGTTTGAGTCTCTGTACCTGTGGATTGCGCATCGCCCAGCTCCCCATCCAGCTCAGGTGTTGAGGCGGTAGTATCCAATGCGTTAACATCGATGTGAACATCAAATGACACTGCATCTCCATCCTGATCGGACACAGTGACACTAAACTCTTTTTGCGTAAGCCCTTCAGCAAACTCTCCAGGCTGGGCACTGTATGAATACTCACCGGTAGAGAAATCAAACATCAAGGTACCTTGTCCATCCAATGCAACACCTGTGGCTGGGAAGTCAACGCTGGTATAAGTCGTACCGTAAACGCTAATGCTGTCGATGGAAATATCGCCATCGCCACCACTGTAGTTATCTGACACGTCGCCATTCACCGTTACTGTTGCAGTATTGGTGAGCGTTTCGGCAAGTTGCGTTTCATCCGATACCATAAGTGGATCTTTACCATCCTGCACCTGAACATGTTCCAGATATTCGTCCGAAACATTGGAGCCAATGCCGACAACATGCAACTCATCTACATGTGCTGCAATAAAGTCCTTCCAGTCTTCGATGGTGCTGTCACTGTCGCTGTTGACCGAATCTGCGTTTTGATTAGGTTCACCGTCTGACAGGAAATAACCGATGGTCTGGTCTGCATCATGGCCACTGAACACGATGACTTCTGTAGCATCAATGGCATCTTTGTAGTCAGTACCACCGACAGCTACAGTCACACTTTGGCCATTAGAGTACAGTCCATTATTAAAACCAGAATCATCCCAATGTAACTCCAACGAGTTGATGTAATCCACAGCGTCAGACGCACTCATCCACCCAATATTGGTGGCATTGCTGCCAAACAGTGTCAAATTAACCGCTGTCGCGCCCATTGACTGATATGACTCGATTGTGGAAACTAAAGACTCCTGAGCCAGTTCAAAGCGCGTTTTACCTGTGCCTGAAATATTCGTGTCCATAGAACCGGATACATCCAGTGTAATCACCAAGTTTGTTGTGACGCCGCCCACATCGAGAGTCACCGTTTCATCTTCAGCTTCTGGTTGTAAATCCGGAGCCTGAGGCGCCGTTTGACCGGTAATATTAATGGTTAAACTCGATTCCACCGCATCACCATCTGCATCTTTGACGGTATAACCAAAGGTTTCTGAATGCTCACCTGGTTGTAGAGCATCGTAAGCAGCCTGATCCATTGCATAGGTATAGCTGCCATCCGGTTGAACCGTCAGCGTACCGAATTGACCTTCTACCTGACCATTTTGCATATCTGTCCAAACAACGGCATCGGAGTCCGCCGGGCCATCGGCACCAAAGCCATAATCCACTTGGGCTTCAATTTCCGGTGCGTCAGAAGACATCAACTTAGCCATCAACTGGAAGCTATTTGAAGCATTCTCATTGGTATATACCGTATCCACAATATTTCCGGAACCGTCCACAAACCCGATAATCTGGAAGTTATAGGTTTCCGTTACGCCTTCAGCCGTGGTAATGGTCACCGGTACAATTGTGCTGGCATTATCAATTTTGACAATATCGCGGCTTGCAATAGGATCATCGCTGTTATTGGTTTCATTATGATCAAAGTTAATCGTATGGTTAATGGTCGCAGGATAACCATTAATCACAACATTCAACGATAAGTTTAAATCAACAGAATCAATCGATGAGCTAACAGGGAAATTATTGTGAGTAAATGTGCCCAATTCAAATGTTGAGTTCACATCCACAGACTGCGTACCGGTCAGACTATTATTGTCGTCAAATGTGTAGTTTGAACTCTGGCTAGAACCACCCCAACTAACAACATCATCCTGACCTGCCGGCTGGTTATTTATAGAGGCTGAGCCATCCACATTTGTCCATTCAGTCTGTAGTCCGCCAACCTCAACATTGTTTATCTGTACCGTCAAATTGTTGGTGTCGCTACTGACAGAAGGCATGTCGTCTTCAATCGTTACAGAAACGGTGCCAGTGTCTACAGGTGTATTAGCGCCGTCACTGATTGATACGTCAAAATCAAAACTCAGCGTATCTTCCAAACTGTTAACAGGATGATCAACCGGCTGACTCAATGTTACCGTATAAGCAATAGAGGTAGGCGGCGTTGAACCAGCAGAATTTACCGAGCTATCACCACCATTCAATTCAACGCGGATAACCTCACCATTAACCGTCGAACCAATAGCAATCGCAGGATTATTAACATCGACAAACCAAGTGATCGCATCGCCACCCGATGTCAGATCGGTAGGCAGAGTACCCCCATCGATACCTACCTCAAGCGCAGATGTACCGTTACCCGTAATGGCCAAATTACCCGTTACTACAGTGTCATCGTTTTGGTCTGTATAAGAGGCGCCCGCATCACCGTCAGAAAGCCCAACCTTATCCTCATCAGGCAAATTGATACCCTCTTCGGATACAGCAACTGAACCATCGCTGATAGTGGGTACAACATTTATATCGGTGATCGTACCGGTTGCCGCAATACCTCCCACGCTGATGTCGTAGAACTCGTTACCTTCCACATCCGCATCGGTTTGTGCAGCCGTGGTGATGGTGAAGCTCGTCACGCCCGCTGGGACCGTAATCGTGC
>NZ_JACBGH010000018.1 GCF_013391695.1 Thiomicrorhabdus cannonii | reverse complement strand
GTGTTGAGAGAGCGGTAGAATTTTCGCCCTGAAGATAGCGCTTTGCTATGGTGACTTTTGTATTGCGACTGTATTTGGACATGAAAAACCCCCAAAGTTGGTGTCCAACATTTGGGGGTCACTTCACTTGTTTCCGGTTTTTTTATGGCTGCTGTTTGCGCAAGATACCCGGCCTGTTGAGTTTTTTGAGGCCGGATTTGGCGGAACAAGCGCGCTGCGGTTGGTGTTAATCGGCAGGCGGTGTCAGCACCTTTTCAATGGCTTTCAGGAGTTTTTCCGGGTTAAAGGGTTTGCTGATCCATCCGGTCGCACCGAGCTGTTTGCACTGCTGCTTTATCAATTCATCCGTTTCGGCGCTCATCAACAGTACCGGGAGATGCCGGTATTGAGGATGGGCGCGAATGGCGGTCAGCAGTTGCAAGCCGTCCATATTGGGCATATTGATATCGGAAATCACCAGGTCGAACGGATGCGATTCCAAGGCGTGCAACGCCACGCAGCCGTCGTTGGCAAGCTTCAACAGGTAATGTTTTCCCAACACCAGCGCAATCAACGCACGCATGGATTGATCGTCATCGACATAGAGCAAATTTTTCACTTTGTCTCCGAGTGAAAAGGGCAGTCAGCCTAGTTTAAACCCTTTCGCATTTAAACTTAACGGTTTGTCCGTTTTTCCGCCGGGACAGCAAGATTAAATTTTCGTGTAATTTACCCTAAATAGGATGAAACCCTAGGGTTAGCTTGGTATCATAAACGCTATTTTCGGTTGATTTATCTAAGTTTGGATTAAAGGAAAAAGCATGTTACAAGCGATTCGAAATCATGCGCAAGGCTGGATTGCCTGGGTGATTGTCGGTTTGATTATTTTGACGTTTGCATTATTTGGTATCGACCAGTATGCCCGCGGCGACAAGGTTGAAGTGGTTGCGACCGTAAACGGTGAAAATGTCACGGCGCGTGAATTTATGACGCTTTACAACCGTCAGAAACAACGCTTGCAACAGCAGTTTGGCGATATGTACGAGCAGGTCGTGAAGGACGAGGAGCTGCGCGATCAGGTTTTGCAGGCGCTGATCGAATCCGAGGCGATTCGTCAATGGTCAACGCAGAACCACATGTTGATCAGCGATCAGCAATTGGCAGCGACGATCCATGGTGCCGAGGTGTTCCAGCAGGATGGCAAGTTTTCTCAAAAAGTCTATGAAGATGTGTTGCTGCGCAACGGCTTGAATGTGGCGCGTTTTGAGTATGAGCAACGTCAGTATCTGCTTGAAAACCAGTATCGCGCTTTAACGCAGGCCTCCTCATTTGCAACGCAATCTGAGGTTGAGCAGTTGGCTAAATTGCAGGGGCAGCAGCGCGACGTCAATTACCTGCGTGTCGACCATCGTCCGTTTTTGAAGACGGTTGAAGTCGGCGATGAAGACGTGGCTGATTACTACAATAAAAATAAAGCGGCGTTCGTAGAACCGGAAAAGGTTGTGGTGCAATACGTCGAGCTGTCGCAGGAAGCGTTGGCCAAGAACATCGCCATTAATGATGATGCATTGCTGGCGTATTACAATGACAACCAGGCGCTGTATACCGTTCCCGAAAAGCGTCATGCCAAGCATATTCTGATTGATGTGAAGGCGGGCGATGACGCAAGTGATGCTGCCGCCAAAAAGACCATTGCGGAAATTCAGGAAAAGCTCAAAAACGGCGAGTCTTTTGAAGCCTTGGCCAAAACCTATTCGCAGGATCCGGGCTCGGCCAACAGCGGCGGGGATCTGGGCAGTTTTGAGCAAGGCATGATGGTGCCGGAATTCGACAAGGCGGTGTTCTCGATGCAGGTCGGCCAGGTCAGCGAACCGGTTAAAACCGATTTCGGTTACCATCTGATTAAATTGGAAGCCATTGAAGCCAGACAGACTCAGCCTTTTGCCGAAGTCAAAGAGCAGGTGACCCACCAGTATCAGATGCAGCAGGCAGAAAAGCAGTATTTTGATCTGTTGGAAAAGGTCAACACCCTGGCTTATGAGCAGTCGGATACGCTGCAACCTGCGGCCGAAGCGGCGGGTGTGCAACTGAGCACATCCGAACCGTTTGGGCGTGATGGCGGCAAGGAAACGTTTTTTAGCAATCCTAAAGTCATTAATGCCGTGTTCAGCGATGAGGTGCTCAAATCTCGCCTTAACAGTGCGTCGATTGATTTGGGCAATAACCATGCGGTTGTGGTGCGTGTGAAGGATTATTTTGAAGCGCGCCAGAAAACTCAGGACGAAGTGGCCAGCGTGATTAAAGAGCGTCTGGTGCGTGAGGCCGCGCTTGCCGAATCGGCCAAATTGGCCAAAACGCTGCTAGCCAAGGTTGAAGCCGGCGAGAATCCGGAATCTCTGATGGGTAATGGTGTTGAATGGCATACCGTTGGCTGGATTGACCGCAATAATCAACGCATGTTGCCGCAAATGACGCAGCAGGCATTTAAAGCGGCCAAACCGGCCGAGGGTAAAACCAGCTGGCGTTCGCATCAGCTCACAACGGGCGATACCGTATTGATTCAGGTCAAAGGGATCAAAGACGGTGAGATCACTGCTGCACAGAAAACTCAGTTGGCCGGGGCGATGGGCGAGATGATGGCATCCATTGAGGTGGAGGCGCGCTTGCAGGCGATCATTTCTCATGCTGATATCGTCAAGAAAGCGAACTATAAAACGCTTAAATAAAGGCTAGGAGTCGGCTTGCGATTTTTTGATGCGATAAAAATCAGCAGGCCGGGTGGCTCAACAACCGTACCCATAAAAAAACCGGCCAATGCCGGTTTTTTTATGTCTGAATTCTAAGCAAAATTATCTGGGTATGTAAATTTTGTGATTGTTTTGTCCACAATTTATATTTTTCTCAAGTAGTGAAAAGCATCCAAAATAGGAATTGTGAATACCTTGAGATGCCCCTTTTCTTTGCTTGCCCAAAGAAAAGAGGCGAAAAGAAAGGGCACCCCTACTCGTCTCGTGAAGCCAGACTAAGCCTCAGGCTCTGGCGATTTCGAACTCGCAACCAAAGGTTGCTCAGACAGCTCATCGCCTTCAGAGCCTTTCGCCAAGTCTGGCTAACACTCAACTCAAAGGGGCCGAACTTACCCGTCCTCAAGAATATTTATTGGGTGTAAAGTCTATTTATAACAATCACAAAATTTACATACCCAATTATCTGAACTGATAGTGTTTGCGAATCGGCTGGGTAATCTGCCAACGGCATTCCAATCCTTCGGGGAAAGTGACCAGGTCGCCGGCTTTGATTGTTACGGGTTCGCCATTTGTAGGCGTTACCGTCACTTCGCCTGCCAAAATATAACAGGTCTCTTCGCTGTCATAAAACCACGGGAAGGAGGAGATCTCCTTTTCCCAAAAGGGCCAGTTATCGACATCCAGTTGCGCGAGTGTTTCCGCAGAGGGATTTGGGTCTAGAATAATCTGCATGGGTCTTCCTTGTTTGGGGTAAGCACAAAGTTTTAGTCTTGTGAGTCCGAAAAATGGGAATGGGGTGTTTGTTCACGCAGCAGCGATTGCGCGGCGCGCAAGTATTTCTTGCGTGACCAGATCAACCCCCAGCGAGAACCGCCCACCTGGCGCCATAAGGTCGATGCGCGGATGCCGGCCAGCAGCAGGGCGCGGATTTTATTGGCAATTGCCGGGTTTTGTAGATGGCCGTGCTTGCCGTTGACCATGACGCGTGGATGCACGTCACTGACGTTTTCGGTATAGGTGCGCGCCAGCGAGGCAATGACGTTCTCGTGCAACTCGCCAAAATGCTGCTGTTGCGCTTTGGAGGTTTCGAGCATCGAGAAAATGCGGTTCATTTTGTCGCCCAGTTGACTGAGCTTTTTTTCAAGAATAATCATGCTGAGCACATAACGCGTGACTTCGACATTGCGGTTTTGCACCGCCATGTCCGAACTCATCTGCGCCAGCAGGGTGCGCACGCCAACCTGAATATTGTCCGCCTGGCCGCCAAAGACCGCCAGCGTGTTTTCCGGTTGGTCGCAAAACAGCGAGTTGAGCGTCGCTTTAAAAGCGGTTTCATCGGTTTTTCCGGTAGTGGCGAGGTCGTAAACCATCTGTGCCGCCTGATAGATGCCGATTAAACCGATAGCGCGATCCTGATCTGAATAATGAGCCATAATTTTCCTGTCGTCTGTGGTCTTCTAACGTATTTAGTTAAGCAGATTTTATTCAGTGGGCTGCCAGCGCCTGTCTGGCCTGTTCAAGGGAGTGGTGGCGCTGTTCGATAATGCCGCCGCCCAAACACTCTTCGTCATCATAGAAGACGATCGATTGTCCAGGGGCCACGGCGGTTTGCGGTTCATCAAACATGACAATCAAATGTCGGCCGACAGCGTCAACGATTTTGCAGGGCTGCTCTGCTTGCCGATAACGGATTTTGGCTTTCAAGGGGGCATTCATGTTCGGCGCATGGCCGGCAACCCAGTCCAGCGTGCCGGCCACCACCACGGCATGCTGTAGCAACGGATGATCCTTGCCTTGCACCGCAATGAGCTGGTTGGTCTGCAGATTTTTATCGGCCGCAAACCATGGCGCGTTATCTTTATTGCCATGGCCGCCGCCAATCCCAAGCCCTTTGCGTTGGCCGATGGTATGGTACATCAGGCCATCATGACGGCCGATGACGTTGCCTTGGTCGTCGATGATGTCGCCGGGCTGTGCGGGAAGGTAACGCTGTAAAAAGTCTTTAAACTTGCGCTCGCCGATAAAACAGATGCCGGTGCTGTCTTTTTTGTCATGCGTGATCAGTTCGGCTTCCTCGGCCAATTGGCGCACGTAAGGTTTTTCCAGCTCGCCAATCGGGAACATGGCGTGGCGCAGCTGATGTTGCTGTAAGGTGTAGAGAAAGTAACTCTGGTCCTTGTTGTTGTCCAACCCCTTGAGCAGGTGGCAAGTGCCGTCGTGATCGCGCGAAATGCGGGCGTAATGGCCGGTGGCGATGAAGTCTGCGCCCAGCGTCAAGGCGTGATCCAGAAAGGCTTTGAACTTGACTTCCTTGTTGCACAGGATGTCTGGGTTGGGCGTGCGCCCGGCCTGATACTCTGCCAGAAAGTGCTCGAAGACGCGGTTCCAGTATTCGCTGGAAAAGTTCTCGATATGCAATGGGATGTCGAGTTTTTCACAGATGGCGATAACGTCTTTGAGGTCTTCGGCAGCGGGGCAGTAATCTTCAGTATCGTCGCCTTCCCAGTTCTTCATAAACAACCCTTCCACATCATAACCCTGCTGCTTCAGCAGCAGGGCGGTTACGGAAGAGTCGACGCCACCGGAGAGGCCAACAATCACTTTGGTTTCGGAATGAGGTTTGTTTGATGTATTCATGCGGCTATTTTAACAAAAGCGGGCTTCATGCCAGTGAAATCTTTAAAGATCGATCAGTTGGCTTTCGCCGGGTTTAAGCTGACCGAGTTTAAAATCGCCGATACGGGTGCGTATCAGGCGCAGAGTCGGATAACCCACTGCGGCGGTCATACGCCGGACTTGGCGGTTGCGCCCTTCGGTGATGGTCAGTTCAAACCAGCTGGTGGGGATGTTTTTGCGCTCACGGATGGGGGGATTGCGCTCCCAAATCCATTGCGGTGCATTGACCTTGCGTACCTTGGCGGGCAGCGTCATGCCGTCGTTCAACAATACGCCTTGTTGCAGTTGCTGCAAGGCCTCGCGGTTGACTTCGCCCTCCACCTGCACCAGATAGGTCTTGGGCTGCTTGTGTTTGGGATCGCTGATGCGGTGCTGCAGTTTGCCGTCGTCGGTGAGTAGCAACAGTCCTTCGGAATCGCGATCCAGGCGGCCCGCGGCGTAAAATCCGGGTTGTTGGATGTAATCGGCCAGTGTTTCACGTTGACCTTTGTATTGCGGTTCGTCGGTGAATTGGCAAAGAACATTGAAGGGTTTATTAAACAGCAGTATCTGACTCATAACGGGCGAATGGTTTGCAGGGTTGGAAATTTTACCCACTTGGCGTGACTTGAAACTGCAATTCAGGCGGCAGTCGGTTAGAATATGGCGTTATTCTACCATTTTTATTTGAATCCAGTTCTGGCGTACTCAGTGTCCGGACTCAGCAAAGCGGGAATTTCCATGACTGAAAGCTCTAAAATCATTTATACCCTGACGGATGAAGCCCCGGCGTTGGCGACCTATTCGCTTTTGCCTATTGTACAGGCGTTTACCCAAGTGGCCGGCGTGCAGGTCGAAACCCGAGACATCTCGTTGGCCGGGCGCATTATCGCCAACTTTCCAGAGGTTTTGAATGAAGAGCAACGCTTGGGCGATGCATTGAGCGAGCTGGGACAAATGGCGTTGACGCCGGAGGCCAATATCATCAAGCTGCCGAATATCAGCGCGTCAATTCCACAGCTGGTGGCAGCGATTAAAGAGTTGCAGGCACACGGTTATGCATTGCCAGACTATCCGGCCGACCCGCAAACCGATGAAGAAAAGTCCATTAAAGCGCGTTATGCCAAAGTATTGGGCAGTGCGGTGAATCCGGTATTGCGTGAAGGTAACTCCGACCGCCGCGCGCCGCTTTCAGTGAAAAATTATGCTAAGCAGAATCCGCACTCTATGGGGGCTTGGTCGGCCGATTCCAAATCCTATGTCGCACACATGACCGAAGGGGATTTTTATGGTTCCGAAAAATCGGTGACGCTGGCTGCAGACAATCAGTTCAAAATCGAATTCGTCGGGAGCGATGGTCAGGTTGAAGAGTTAAAAGGCTACGCGCCATTGAAAGCGGGTGAAATCATTGACGCCTCGGTGATGAGTCAGAAAGCCTTGAGAGCGTTTTTGAGAAAAGCGATCAGCGAAGCCAAGGAGCAGGGCGTGCTGTTCTCGCTCCATCTGAAAGCGACGATGATGAAAGTGTCCGATCCGATTATTTTCGGCCAGGCGGTCGAGGTGTTCTTCAAAGACGTGTTCGACAAACACGCCGAAACGTTCAAGCAGTTGGGTGTGAATGCCAATAATGGTCTGGGGGATCTGTTTGCCAAAATCGCCACTTTGCCGGCGGACAAAAAAGCCGAAATCGAAGCGGATATCGAAGCGGTCATGGCGCAACAGCCCGATTTGGCGATGGTCGATTCCGACAAAGGCATTACCAATCTGCATGTCCCCAGTGACGTGATTGTCGACGCTTCCATGCCGGCGATGATTCGTTCTTCCGGGCAGATGTGGAACAAAGCGGGCAAACAGCAGGATACCATGGCCGTGATTCCGGACCGTTGCTATGCCGGCGTTTATGAGGAAACCATCCGTTTCTGCAAACATTACGGTGCGTTTGATCCGAGAACCATGGGAACGGTGCCTAACGTCGGTTTGATGGCGCAAAAGGCTGAGGAATACGGCTCGCACGACAAGACCTTCCAAGTGCAATCTAACGGAACGGTCAAGGTTGTGGATGCCAATGGCAACACCTTGTTGGAGCAGGCGGTTGAAGCGGGTGATATTTTCCGCATGTGTCAAACCAAGGATGAGCCAATTCGTGATTGGGTCAAGCTGGCGGTGAATCGTGCCCGTTTGAGCGGCATGCCGGCGGTTTTCTGGCTGGATACGCAGCGTGCGCATGACCACCAATTGATTGAAAAGGTGAATCACTATCTGCTGGATCACGATCTGACCGGTTTGGAAATTCATATCATGTCGCCGGAAGAAGCCACGCGCTTCACGCTGCGCCATATTAAAGAAGGCAAAGATGTTATTTCGGTGACAGGAAACGTATTGCGCGATTATCTGACCGACCTGTTCCCGATTCTGGAACTGGGGACCTCTGCGAAGATGCTGTCGATTGTGCCTTTGATGAACGGCGGCGGCCTGTTTGAAACGGGTGCGGGCGGCTCCGCACCGAAGCATGTGCAGCAGTTCCTGGCGGAAAACTATTTGCGTTGGGATTCACTGGGTGAGTTCCTGGCGTTGGCGGTCTCCCTGGAGCATCTGGCGCAAAACTTTGACAACCCAAGAGCGCAGGTTTTGGCGGACACACTGGATCAGGCAAATGGCCTGTTCCTGCAAAACGATAAATCGCCGTCACGCAAGTTGGGTGGTATCGACAACCGCGGCAGTCATTTCTATCTGGCGATGTACTGGGCGCAGGCGCTGGCGGCACAGGATAAGGACGCCGAGCTTAAAGCCCGTTTTGCGCCGATTGCCAAGGCCTTGACGGAAAATGAGGCGAAGATCGTTGAAGAATTGATTGCGGTACAGGGCAAGCCGGTGGAGATTGGTGGTTATTACCAGCCTGATCCGCAGCTGGCCGCGCAGGCGATGCGCCCCAGCGCCACCTTCAATGCGATTTTGCATTCCATTTAAGGGTTGAATGATTGCACTTAAGTTAGCCAAAGGGGTTCGCCGCTTTGGCTTTTTTGTTTGTAGCGGACCTATTTATCTGAAACGTGTTTATGAATATTTTGATTATTGATCCTTCCGCCAGTTATCGCGGCGTAGTCAAGCAGTTGCTCAGCGGCAACGACGTCACCCTCACCGATGCGGTGAACGGCAAGGAGGCGCTGCAAATTCTGGCCGACATGACGCCGAGCGCCATCAGTATTGCTCATGAACTGGGGGATATGAACAGCTTCGAGCTTCTGGCGCGGCTCAAGCAGTTTTCGCATTTGGAAGGCACACCGAAGTTTCTGATCACCTCAAACATGGCCAAGGAGTTCAAGCGCAAGGCTTATGATGCCGGGTTCACCGAAATCTTTTTGAAGAGCGATTTTCAGAACTTAAAACGCGCCATGAAGAGTTTGTTGTTTTATGCGACCGTGCGTATCAGCGCCAAGGTGTTGTATGTCGAAGATACACAAAGCACGGCGGATTACACCAAGTATCTGATGGAAAATGCCGGATGGCAGGTGACCCATGTAAAAAGCGGTGAAGAGGCGATCAATCTGCTGGAAAGCCAGTCGTTTGACCTGATGGTGACCGACCTGATTCTGGAAGGCAAGATCAGCGGTATCGGCCTGATACACTTGATTCGCCAGGGCCGCGATTCGATCCGTAATATGCCGATCTTGGCGGTATCCGGTTGGAATGACCTGTTGCGTCAGGTCTATGTGCTGAAACACGGTGCCGGCGATTTCATCGCCAAACCGTTCCATGAAACCGACTTTCTGGCACGCGCCATTAATCTGGTGCTTAATAAAAAGCAGTTGGACGAACATATCGCCTCGCAAAAGGCATTGCATCTTAAGGTCTATCTGGATCCCGTTTCGGGATTGAACAACCGTCTGTTCATGGATGAGTTCGGTGAACGCTTTATCCGCCAGGCGATTGTAAACAACCAATCGATTACCTTGTGTCTGCTGGATATTGATCATTTTAAAATGATTAACGATAACCATGGCCATGCGTTGGGTGATGAAGTTCTGCGGCAAGTCGGGGAGTTGGTGCGCGAGTATCTGCATCCCAACGACGTTGCGGTGCGTTACGGCGGGGATGAGGTGTTAATTCTGATGCAGGATTGTAACCGCTTGCAGGCCGAGGAAAAACTCGAAAAACTGCGGCGTCGTGTTAATCTGCTGCATCCGCAAGGTGTTGAGGTGTCTGTGACGATGGGTGCGGCGACCATCGAAAAAACGGCAGGCTGTCATCTGATGGAACTGCTGGAAAAAGGCGATCTGCAGTGCGAAGCGGGCCAGTCGGCAGACTTGCAAAGCCTGTTTGAAGTGGCGGATCAATCGCTGTATATCGCTAAAAACGCCGGCAGAAATGGCATCTGCATCAACAAAATGCCTCCTGTGACAACGGCTTGATATAACGCAAGTTTAAGCCAGATATCGTTGCCGTAAAAAGTTCTTGAGGCGTAAGGGGCTATCATTTTTCAATGACATGGGCGTACAATGAATTTTCATCCGGAGTTGTGAATTTGTCTGTTTAGTTTTGATAAAGCACAATCCCAGTCAACCGATGTCAGATGAGGTGAGAGTAATGAAACCAGCATGGATTCTAGTAGCAGACAGTAGCCGAGCACGTATTTTTACAGCTGAAAACTCAGTTGCAGACTTGATTGAAATTGAGACCTTGAGTCATCCTCAAGCGCGATTGCATGAGCAAGAGTTGGATTCCGACTTGCCAGGGAAAGGGCGCGGTAATTTTGGCGGTGGCGGACACATCTATGACGACGAAACGACCCCCAAAGAGCAGGAGGAGATCAATTTTGCCAAAACGGTCGCTTCCCATCTGTGCGACGAACTCAATCAGAATAAATATGACCGTCTGTTTGTGATCGCCGCGCCCTCCTTTTTGGGGGATTTGCGTAGTGCCTTCGGTTCGCGCGTTTCCAAACAGGTGGTGTTTACCTTGGACAAAAATGTGACCGGTTTGTCGCCCAAAGAGATTCGTGGCTATCTGCCGCACTCGTTAGCCTGATTGCCATTTAGCCAAGCAACAAAAAACCGCTTAAATGAAGTGACCCCAAAAACTTGGACATTTTAGTTAAGCGGTACCCAAGGCCTGATTTCGATACTCTATCGGACTCAGGCCTTTGAGTTTCTGCTTGATGCGTTTGTGATTATAGTACTCAATAT
>NZ_JACBGH010000017.1 GCF_013391695.1 Thiomicrorhabdus cannonii | reverse complement strand
AGTGTTGAGAGAGCGGTAGAATTTTCGCCCTGAAGATAGCGCTTTGCTATGGTGACTTTTGTATTGCGACTGTATTTGGACATGAAAAACCCCCAAAGTTGGTGTCCAACATTTGGGGGTCACTTCACAATGCCCGGTTTTTTGTTGTTTAGCGTTTGATAGTTTCGTGCAGCGGACAGGTCTGGATGCCTAGAAGGGTGTATAGCGGGCACCAACGTAGTAGCCCAGTGGCTAGCGGGATAATGCCGATATATCCCCAAACGCCGATCACATTCGCTGCCGCCAGTGTAATCAATAGAATGCCGATAATTACTCGGATAAGGCGGTCTAATTTCCCAACGTTCATTTTATACTCCTGTTTTTTTATAATCTGATAGGGTTTATGGTGTACATTGAAGCAGAATCGATATGTTCTCTTTATCGTAAAAAGGTGTCAATAAGCATTAGGATTTGGTGGAATAAAACATTTTAATGAATGGTGATAAGCATATTCTGCAGAATGATCGATGTTGAATCGCTTGGGGGAGTAAATGGAAGAGCTGGATAAGTTGCCGGGAGAGCCTTATTCGTCAAGGATAAGGGCTCGATTTTGGATTACGGGTGAGCGGGGCGGATATGTAGGTATCGGGCGAATAGAACTTTTGGAAAATATCGTCAGATACGGGTCGATCAGTCGCGCGGCCAAAGAGATGGGGATGTCGTATAAAAAGGCGTGGAAGTTGATTGATGAGCTGAATCAAATGTCTGATAAGCCGCTGGTCGTTAAGGTTCAGGGCGGCAAACAAGGCGGTGGCGCCACTTTAACCGAATCGGGCGATGCGCTGGTTAAGCAGTTTAGAGTCTTTGAAAAACAGTTGGCGGCTTTTTTGCAACAGGCTTCTTTGGAGATTGAAAGGTAGAAAAATATTGGTGCAGTTGCACCAATAAATATTAAATCTAACAGGGTGTGAAAAATTTAATTGGGCATGTTGTTTAGTTAATTATTTGAAATATAAAGTTTATTTTAAAGTTGGCATATTGCTGGTTATTAAGTTTTCGAAATTTTGGAAAACACTCAAATGGAGAAAACACATGAAAAAAACTTTCCAATTAAAATCACTTCTTCTTTCAATGGCGGTAGCAGGTTCTGCTGCAATGGCAGTGATGCCGGCCACCTCACAAGCGGGTGTGTCTGCCAATATCGCGGGTAGCTCAATGTATATCTTCCGTGGTATCGATCAAAACGGTGAAATGGCTTCTGCATCTGCCGGCTTGGATTATGAGTCAGACTCCGGTATTTATATTGGAACCTGGGCGGCTAAAGTAGATACCGGTCTTGAATACGATATCTATGGTGGTTGGAGCGGTTCATTTGGTGATGTCTCTGTCGGTTTGGGTGCTACCGCCTACCGTTATACCGACGCGGCATTTGACAAGCCATATACTGAAGTTAATGCATCGCTGGGTTATAAGATGATCACTGTCGGTTACGACAAGGGTTATCATGAAGATAGTGCAGCGGATGGTTCTGATGCCGATTATGACCACAAATACGTTAGTGTTGAATATGAAGGGTTTGCTGCAAAATACGGTGTTTATGATCCTGATGTTGACGTAAGTGATAATGCAAACTCTTACCTGGATCTTGGTTATTCAGCTGAACTGTCTCCAGGTTTGGAAGGATCTGTTAACTATATCTTCACGACTTATGAAGATAGCGCGACGAAAGATACCAATTACCTGGTATTTGGAATCAGCAAGTCTTTCGACATTATGTAATCCAATTTTAAGTTAGTTAAAACCTCAAAAGGCCTGAACATTCAGGCCTTTTTTGTACGCCTGATTAAAAAGTAAAAACTTTTGAAATTGTGGTCTTGACATATCCCATCCAGTATTTATAATACGCGCTATTCTTTTTGGCTACATAGCTCAGCTGGTTAGAGCACATCACTCATAATGATGGGGTCCCAAGTTCGAATCTCGGTGTAGCCACCAAATTCTTAAATCAACCCGCCTTGCGCGGGTTTTTTTATATCTCGATTTTTTCTTTTCAGTTTCTGTTGACCTTTTGGTCGGTCCTACGCTGCCTTTAGCCGCTTTAAGCTAAGCATTGTGTGAAATCTTCATTTGCTTTTTCAGGGCTTTGTTAGAATGAAAACTGGTATGTTAGGGGCGCTAGATTGTGGCGGAAAAAAAGAGTCGTTTTATGCTGTGGCACTGGATGCTGCTGACCTTGATTGGCTATTTTGCACTGGCTAAGTTAGGGGTTTACGCTACCTTTGTTGATCAGGGGATTGCTGTTTTCTGGCCGCCTAACGCGGTTGTATTGGTGGCTTTGTTGTTCAATCCTGTTAGGCATTGGCTGTGGATTTTGTTGATGGTAGTGCCTGCTGAAATCGCGGCGGATTATGGTTCTTTTTCAATACAGCAGGCGTTTTTGTTTGCTTTAGTTAATGTTGTTGAGTCTGCTTTAGCTGCCGCCCTGATGAAACGTTTTTCTGCGCAGGGGGCGGTTGCGTTTTTAAATAGCTTGAAGCAGGTCGCTTTGTTTGCGGTGTTTGCAATGTTATTGGCCAGTGGCTTTGCGGCTTTATTGGGAGCGCTGGTTTATTGGTATACCGCAGCGGGGGACATCAGTTACTTTGCATTGTGGCGCATCTGGTGGTTTGGTGATGGCCTTGGTTTGCTGTTGATTACGCCTTTGCTCTTAAGCTGGTTGGGTAGTCAGGCCGGGTTTCCGAAGGAAAATTTTCCCCGTCTGGCAATGGAATCCCTCGCTTTATTCGGCCTCACACTGGGTTTGTCGATTCTTGTGTTTTCAAACCCTTATTTCCTAAGTAATGATTTCCCGTTAAGTCCAATCATTTTGTTTCCTTCTGTTATTTGGGCGGCAGTTAGATTTGGTGTGCGCGGTGCGTCACTGATGAATTTAGTGATCGCGATGATAGCCATTTATTTCACAGTGCATCAGGCCGGCCCGTTTGCCCGCATCGACGGCGCTTATGCGACTTTACAGCTTCAGGAGTATTTGGCGGCACTGGCGTTGTCATCCTTGGGGTTGGCGGCGATGTTGCAGGAGTTAAATGCTAAGAATGCCAGTTTGCATTTGTTGGGACGGGCGATTGATGCGGTGGATGATGGCGTTTTGATTACTAATGCTTCTTCCGGTCGGGATTATAAAATCCTGTATGCCAACAAGAGTTTTCAACGTATTACCGGCTATGCTGTGGATAAGATAATCGGTGCTAACCCACGCTTCCTTAAATCAAACTTGGAGTCAGGGCAGGCTGCGTATAGCAAAATTCGCTCAGCACTGGCACGGGACGAATCGGCCAAGGTTTTATTGCAGAACAGGCGTGCTGACGGAGCGCTTTATTGGAATGACCTGACTATTTCACCCGTTAAGGATGAGACGGGGAAAACGGCATATTATATCGGTCTGCATCGTGATGTTTCGGAGTTGGTGCAATCAAAAGCCGAGCTGATTCGTATGCAGCAGACGCTTAAACGGGTAAATGCGGAGTTGGAGCAGAAGGTTGTTGAGCGCACGCGCGCTTTACAAGACGCTAACGACGCGCTTACCAAGTTGGCAACAACCGATGCTTTGACCGGCCTTTCTAATCGGCGGCACTTTTTTGAGGTCGCTAATAACGAAGTGGAAAGGGCGCGCCGTTATGATCGCTCAATGGCGTGTTTGATGTTGGATATTGACCACTTTAAACAAATTAATGACCGCTGTGGTCACGCAGTCGGTGACCGGGCCTTGATTGAATTTGCGCAGGCCCTTAATAAAGGGCTTCGTCAGGAGGATATAGTGGCGCGTTTGGGCGGTGAGGAATTCAGTGTTATTTTGCCGGAACAGGCTTTGGAAGAGGCGGTTGCCACGGCCGAACGTCTGTGTCAGCAGATTGCGCGTTTGAGGGTCGCTACAGGTTTGAAGACACCGCAAGAGTGTGAGTATTTGTCATTTACGGTCAGTATCGGTGTCAGTGTTTTGCGTGATGATGACGCCTCTCTTGAGATGCTGATTTCAAGAGCGGATAACGCGTTGTATGAGGCTAAAAAGCAAGGGCGCAATACGGTTGTATCCGCCAAATAAAGCTAAGCACATTGGATTGTATGCTTTAAGACATGACGGTTTAAATTCTGAACAGGCCGGGTAGATAAAGAAAAAGCGAATCAGAGTTCTGATTCGCTTTTAGGTTGAGCACCTGACGTTCGCCATTTCAGGCAAGGACGTTAGTGTTTAGAATGTGCTCCACTCATCGTCGTCATGCTTGTGCGCGCTTTTGGTTGGCGCCGGAACCTGCGCCTTGACCGGCTGGCTGCTGGCGGCCTTAGGTGCGCTGCTTACCGTTTTAACGCCGGCAGGCGCAGGTTTGTTGAGTTTGGCGACGGGTTTGGGCGCGTTCAGTTTTGGAGCGTTGCTAATCTTAAAGAAAGCGACCGCCTGACGCATTTCGGCTGCCTGATCGGTCAGTTCTTCCGATGCGGCGGCGGACTCTTCCACCATGGCCGCGTTTTGCTGTGTCATCTGGTCAATATCGCTGACCGCCTTATTGACCTGGCCAACGCCCTGGCTCTGTTCGGCCGAGGCTTGCGCGATCTGCTCGAGCATCTCGTTGACCTGCGTGATCGATGCGGTAATGCTTTCCAGCGATTTGCCGGACGCTTCTGCCAGGCTACTGCCGTTTTCAACGCGCTGCACGCTCTCTTCAATCAGGGTTTTGATCTCTTTGGCCGCTTCGGCCGATTTTTGTGCCAGGGCGCGGACTTCGCCGGCCACCACCGCAAAACCGCGGCCGTGTTCTCCGGCGCGTGCGGCCTCTACGGCGGCGTTAAGCGCCAAGAGGTTGGTCTGGAAGGCGATGCCGTCAATCAAGGTCACAATGTCGGCAATCTTGTGGCTGGAGTCGCGAATGCTCGACATGGCGTTGATGGTTTGCTCCATGACGCCCATGCCTTGAGAGGCTTCTTTGCTGGCCTGTTGAGAAATATTGGCGGCATGTTGCGCATTCTCGGTGTTTTGCTGCACGGCAGAGGCCATTTCGTCCATCGTCGCGGAGGTTTCCTCCAGAGCGGCGGCCTGCTGTTGTACGCGGGCGGAAAGGTCGCTGGAGCCCTGCGCGACTTCGCTCGCGGCCGAGGCGACCACGTCGGTGCTTTGGCTGATTTGCGCGATGATCTGGCTGATTTTCTGTGTGGTGAATTCAATCGCCGACTTCAATTCGTCAAGCTGGCCTTCGCAGTGTGCGCTGACTTTTTGCGTGAAGTCGCCTTCGGATTGCGCCACCAGAACCGTTTTAATCGCCGAAATGACCTCTTCCAGGTTGTTAAGGGTGTCGTTGATGGAGGCTTTGAGTGTGGCCAGATCCCCCTGGGCATTGGACTGGATGCGGCCGTTGAATTGGCCTTGAACCACTTGCGCCATAATGGCGTTGGTTTCGGAAATAATCTCGTTCAACACGGTTACCGTGCGCATGCCGTTATCCGCCAGAGTGCGGAATTCGCCCTGCACGTCGGCCGTGAATTTGGCGTTGAACTGGCCCTGCGACATCGCCGACAGCAGCTTGCCCAGCTCGTTCATGGTGCTGGCAACCGATTCCACCGAAGTGTTCACACCCTGTTTGATATTGTTCAGACTGCCGGCGTACTGGCCGTTGATGCGCTTGCTGAAATCGCCTTTTGCCAAGGATTCGATCACATTGTCGGTTTCGTCAAGCGCCTTGTTCAGGTTCGCCAACAGGCTGTTAAAGGCTTTAAGCGTTTGTCCGACTTCGTCTTCGTTGGTGATGGCGATTTGACGGGTGAAGTCGCCGTCTTTAACCACGTCCTGCATGACGCTTCGCATATTGTTGAGCGGTTTGACGACGCTTCTGAGGATATAAATAACCAGCAAAATGCCAAGAATGGCGCCGACAATCAAAATGGCGGTGACGATCGCCGTGGTCTGGTTGGCAATGGCCAGGCCTTCACGTCCGCTTTCATCAGCCAGTTCCTTCTGGTAATCCACCAGGTCTTGCAGGGCCTTGCGCTGTTCCAGGCGTGCGCCACGGGTTTCTGCTGCCAGCAGCAGTTCGCGGGCTTGCTCTTCCTCATCGGCCTCTATCAGCTGTAAAACACGATTATTGCGTTCCACCAGATTCTTGTTGGCGTTTTCAAGCGCGCCTAACAGCTGCTTGCCTTTGGTTGAGGTGATGGTGTCTTGCAGATATTTGCGCAGTTCCGCGTTTTCCTGGCGGGTGTCCTGAATGCGCTTCATTACCTCCGCGCGTTGTGCGGGATCGGTTTGCAACAGGTATTCACGCATATTCTGTTGAATGCGGGTTTCGCGGATAATGATTTTTTCTACGGCCACCAGCTTGGGAAGACGGTCATTAACCACTAGCGACTGCGATGCCGAGAGTTTTTTGACCTCTACCAGCGAGGCAACCCCCAGAATCAGGGTGAGTGCCAGCATGAGTGTAAAGGATAGGATCAGTTTTAACCGGATTGTCATGTTGTATAGCCCTTGGTTTTTGCTCTGGAAGAAGTGGGTTAACGAAATGTGTTTACTATGCTAGTAAATAACTAAATTTAACTGTTTTTCTTTAGAATATCTATAAATATTATTTATGGGATCGATCTTAATTTTCAAGGAAAGAGTATTCGACTGCTTTCATAAAACTTTCAAATGAAATGCATTGGAGTTTTAGTCTCTAGAGTTCATAATACTATTTTTTTTAACTTATACGTATAGCTACGACCTGGCTGTAGTGCATGTTTAATAAGGTGTTATCGTTGCTTTCTAATTACCAATCCTTCATTCAAGATCGGCATCTCCGAAACATGATGGGATTGCTCTTTCTTGTTGTTTTAGCCTGGCAGGTGGGTGCGTTGATTGCGTTGCAATTAGGCGCTCCTCAAACACCCGATTTTCCGACTTTAGATCAGAAAGAAAAGCCAGCGGAGATCCAAAGGCCGCACGGCGTCGCTTCCCACCTTTTTGGTCAGCCATTGGTTGCGCCTCCTACAAAAACAGCCGCATCTCTAAAAGTGGAAATGTTGGCGCCAACTCAGTTGCGTCTGAAGTTATTAGGTACGATTGTGTCCGGGCATAGTGCTGTGGCCATTATTGAATCAGCCGGAGTGACGTTGGTGGTAGCTGAAGGCGAACCGGTAACGAAAAATGTGGGATTGGTTAAAGTTTTTGCCGATGAAGTCATCATCGAACATCGTGGCAAGCGCGAAAAACTGCAAATGGAGCAGGCCGGTGAAAGGTTGATTTCAAGCGTTCAGGCAGACAGTGTAGTTCTTAAAGCGTTAACCGCTGAACAGAAAGAAACCTTGCAAAGTATTGGGCAAATTATACGTGAGCAGCCCTTGAGCGTCTCTAAGTACATTCGTTTTGAGCCTTTAAATAAACAGGGGAAATTAAATGGTGTAAAGATTTGGCCGAGTGAACAGAAAGAGGTGTTTGATGCGCTTGGACTGCAGCCGGGTGATGTACTCTTAGGCATTAACGGACAGAGCATTGAGGAGATTGGACAAGGTTCTGCAGGATGGCAGGCATTGCTGGAGCGGACGCAGCTTGAGCTACAATTAGAGAGAAATGGCCAGAGGCTCAGTTTAAGTGTGGATTTAAACTAAGTATTGGCAATGATGGGAATGTGCATGAAGCGATTAACAGAGATATTTAAGCCTTTAAAACGAGTCAGTCAGGCTGTTTTGCTGGCAGCCATGTTGAACCACAGCGTCCTGGCGGCGGAAGCGTTGCAGCAAAATTTTAAACAGGCCGAAATTGCTACCGTTGTTGAGGCCGTGGCCAAAATTACAGGGCATAATTTTGTGATTGACCCGCGTGTCAAAGGCAAAGTGACCCTGATTGCTCCCGAGGCGATGGCGCCGGACGCTTTGTATGAAACGCTGCTGACCATCTTGAATGTGCACGGTTTTACTGCGGTCCCCAGTGATAACAATGTGATTAAAATCGTGCCGGCTAATTTGGCGCGTGATCAACTGCCTTATCGTGCCAAAAATGAAGAGGCCGAAGCCTGGGTGTCGGAAGTCATTAGTGTTAAAAACGTGTCGGCTACCAAGTTGGTGGCGGTGCTTAGACCTTTGGTGGCGCGTGAAGGGCATTTGGTGGCTTTGGCGGAAAGCAATAAGTTGATTGTGACCGATACGGTTGCGAATATTCAACGGATTAAAAAGGTGTTGCAGCGGGTTGATGTGGATACCCAAAGCGGTTATGAGATTATCCAGCTAAATCATGCCTCCGCTGAGGATGTTGGTAAAACGCTGCGCAATATTTTGCCTAAAGGTGCCGACGTCAATCCCGTCAAGGTCAGCTTTGACGAGCGTTCCAACCGCTTGATATTGGTGGGCGATGAAGCTAAACGCATGATGCTCAGAACCATGGTGGCGGAGCTGGATGTGCCGGTGCCGACGCAGGGGCGTGTGCAGGTCATTTACTTGCGTTATGCCAAGGCCAAAGATCTAGTGCCGGTATTGCAGGCGCTGGCCAGTAACCGTTCGCTATTGGTGACCGAAGAAAATACGAGTGGTTCTGTGGCGCCTGCTGTGTCTGCTGCGGTAGAGGGAGAGGCAGCCCCGGTGAGTAATGTGAATGCCTCAAATCTTGATCAAAAAACCATTCAAGAACGCATTAGTATTGAAGCGGATGAACGCATGAATGCGTTGGTGATCAGCGCGCCGCCGGCGATGGTAAATGCGCTGAAAGATGTGGTTAAACAATTGGATGTGCGTCGTGCTCAAGTTTTAATTGAAGCTATTTTTGTAGAGGTTTCCGAAAACAAAGCCGCCGAACTAGGCGTTGAGTGGGGGGCTTATGGTCCTAATGGAGGCGGTCTGGTGAATTTCTCGGGCACTCTGCCTGCTCTGTTAAGTGCCAATCCTGCAACCCAGATAGCCGCAATTGGTAAGGGCATCACTACCGGTTTGGGAGAGGCGACCTCGGAGGGTTATGGCTGGGGCGCCTTGATTCGCGCATTGAATAGCGATTCCAACTCCAATGTATTGGCTACGCCTTCCTTGTTGACCTTGGATAACGAAGAAGCGGAGATTGTCGTAGGTAAAGAGGTGCCTTTCCAAACCGGCAGCTATACGAGTACTACTAACAGTGTGTCCAATCCATTCAGTACCATCGAACGTAAAAATGTCGGCTTGAAATTGAAGGTCAAGCCGCAGATTAATGAAGGCGACGAGATCTACCTGGATATTGATCAGGAGGTTTCTGATGTTCTGCCTAAGGGCGATGCGGTGGATCTCCAGACTACCAAACGTCAGATAAAAACGCGCGTCATCGTGGGGGACGGCAATGTGATCGTTTTAGGCGGTCTAATCAACGAGCGCGAAACCGAGGTGGTGTCTAAAATCCCCGGTCTAGGCGATCTTCCCGGATTGGGTGCTTTGTTCCGTTCGAAACAAAATGAGCGCGAAAAGGTCAATTTAATGGTCTTTTTGCGCCCAGTCATCGTACGTGACAATGCCATGAGCGATTTTTACAGTCAGAAAAAATATTCGATGATGCAGCATGAGCAAACGCAGTTGCTGCAGAAATATGATTCCGAATTGTTAAACGGTTTGCGTCCGCGTTTGCCGGAGTTGCAACAATGGAAAAAGGGGGATGTGACGCCTGCACCGCAGAAAATAGAACCCAAAGTTGAACAACCCGCCCAACAGGATGAGGTGGATTGGTTGTTTGAGAGAAGCCTATGAGCAGCCAACTGGCCTTTTCGTTTGCGCGCGCCCATCAGTTGGTGTTACAGCCGCAAGCCGATGCGAGGGTTGAGGTGTTTTACACCCGCCAGACACCGCTTGAAGCATTGTTGGAAGTGCAGCGCACCCTGGCTGAAAGCGCAGTTGGCTCCGCCAATATGGTTTTAACCATGCTGGATGAAGCGGCGTTTGAACGCAAGCTGCAAAACGTTTATGCGACCAGCGGGGCCACTTCGATTGCCGCGATGGATGAGTTGGAAGGTGAAGATTTGGCGAGTGTGGTGGCCGAACTGGGCGAACCGGAGGATTTGCTGAACAGCGCGGATGATGCGCCGGTCATCAAATTGCTCAATGCGATTTTGTCCGAAGCGATTCGCGCTCATGCCTCCGATGTGCATATTGAGCCGTTTGAAAATCAGTTGCGCATCCGTTTTCGTATAGATGGACGCCTCACCACGATCCTGACGCCTAAAGCCGCCGTGGCGACAATGTTGGTGTCGCGCATTAAGGTTATGGCACGTTTGGATATTGCCGAAAAGCGCGTGCCGCAGGATGGACGTATTGCCCTTAAACTGGGTGGTCGTGCAGTCGATTTGCGGGTCTCTACCATTCCATCCAGCTTTGGCGAGCGGGTCGTGTTGCGTTTGCTCGACAAAAGCGCCGGGCGCTTGAACCTGAATCAGCTGGGGTTTTCCGACCCTATGTACTTGGGTATTCAACAGTTATTGAATAAGCCCCACGGCATTTTTTTGGTCACCGGCCCAACCGGTTCGGGTAAAACCACTACGCTCTACGCCGGTATTAGCCGCCTGAATGACGTGCAGCGCAATATCATGACGGTCGAGGATCCGGTGGAATACCATATCGAAGGCATCAGTCAAACGCAGGTGAATACCAAGGCGAATATGACCTTTGCCAAGGGATTGCGTGCTATTTTGCGTCAGGATCCGGACGTGGTGATGATTGGTGAGATTCGAGATGTGGAAACCGCCGAGATTGCCGTGCAAGCGTCGTTGACCGGGCACTTGGTACTTTCGACATTGCATACCAATACTGCCGTGGGTGCGATTACTCGTTTGCGCGACATGGGGGTTGAACCTTTCCTGTTGGCCTCCAGTTTGGTTGGTGTTTTGGCGCAGCGTTTGGTGCGCCAGCTTTGTCCACATTGCAAGCAGGCGCATGAAGCGGATGCGGCTGAATGTGCCTCGCTGGGGGTGAGCCAGGCGACAATCTATCTGCCCGTAGGGTGCGATACATGCCAGCATACCGGGTATCAGGGTCGCATGGGGCTTTACGAACTCGTTACCATTGATGAAACCGTTCGCCAGTTGATTCATGACGATGCGGCCGAATTGGAGATAGAACGTTATGTCCGGCAAAGTTCGCCCTCTTTGTTGCAAAGTGGGTTGCAAAAAGTGCTGGATGGCGAGACCAGTTTGGAAGAGGTGCTGCGTGTTACGCAAAGTTAAGGTGAATGGTTGTGCCGGCATTTGAATACCGTGCCCTGAATGCAGCCGGGCAAGTTAAAAAGGGCATGATCGAAGGCGACTCGGAGCGTCAGGTTCGTCAATTATTGCGCGACCAAAAACTGACGCCCATTGCCCTGAAAGCCATCGATAAAAAAACGGCCGTGCATCAAAAATCGAGCCAACCCGGTTGGTTCGCCAGCAAAATCCCTACCGCCGACTTAGCTTTGGCTACCCGTCAGTTGTTTACCCTGCTGGATGCTGGTACGCCGCTTACACAAGCCTTGCAGGCACTGGCTCGCCAAGCCGAAAGTAAAATGATGCAACGTTTTCTGGCAGGCTTGTATAGCCGTGTTTTGGAAGGGTTTTCGTTGGCTGCTGCGTTGGACAAATCGCCCTATAAGGTCGGGGAGGATTTTGTCGCCACCATCCGAGCCGGTGAGGAGAGCGGGCATTTGGATAAAGTGCTGTCGCGCCTGGCGGAGTCGATTGAGCAACGTGATAGGCTCAATAAAAAGATCAAAACCGCGTTGATTTATCCAGTGCTGATGGTCGTGGTGGCGATTCTGATCGTACTGTTTTTGATGGTTTATGTGGTGCCCAAAGTGGTGGGGGTGTTCGACTCCATGCATCAGGAGCTGCCACCGTTGACGCAGGGCTTGTTGGCCGTCAGCGATTTTGTGCAGCATCAATGGGGCTGGCTGCTAGCCGGCCTGTTGAGTTTTTGGATGTTGACAAACGGGCTGTTGCGCCAACCGGCCTGGCGCTATCGATGGCACCTTGTTTTGATGCGTGTGCCCGGTTTAAAACGTTTTGTAATTTATGCGGCAACGGCGCGTTGGGCACGTACTTTGGGTGTATTGATTGGCAGTGGTGTCACGGTCACCGATGCGCTGAAGATTTCGGTGGAGGTGATGGCGCTTGATCCAATGCGTCAAGCGGTGCAACGCATGGTCACGCAGGTACGTGAGGGCAATCGGGTCAGTCAGACGATGCAGCAGGCGGGTTTTTTCCCGCCGCTGCTGCTGAATCTGGTACAGACTGGTGAGGGGGGCGGCAAGTTGGACGAGATGTTGCTCAAGGGGGCGGAGCACTACGAACAAGAGGTGGAGAATGCCGCCGCAACCTTGGTCAGTATATTGGAACCGATGCTGATTATTGTGATGGGCGGTGTGGTATTGACTATCGTGCTGGCGATTATGATGCCGATTTTTGAAATGAATCAGATGGTAGGTCACTAGGCCCATCATCCACGTTGTATTAATAGGGAGTTTGTATGAAATTGCAAAAACAAGCGGCGCTGCGCGGTCAGGATGGTTTTACGTTAATCGAGTTGATGGTGGTGGTAGTGATTTTGGCCGTCTTGGCGGCGTTTGTAGCACCTAAATTGATGGATCGTCCCGATGAGGCGCGCATAGTCAAAGCCAAACAGGATATCGGTGCGATTGCCTCGGCCTTACAATTGTATAAGTTGGACAATTTTATCTATCCGACCACCGATCAGGGGCTGGAAGCCTTGGTCAAAGAGCCGACAGACGAGCCCTTGCCGAAGCACTGGAAACCGTATTTGGAGCAGATGCCGATGGATCCGTGGGGTAATCCCTATCTGTATTTGAGCCCGGGTGAACATGGCGATTTTGATGTTTATACATTGGGTGCCGATAATCAGGACGGCGGCGAAGGCATCAATGCCACTATCGGCAACTGGGGTCTTAAATAAGCGGCGTTGAGCAGTTGGTGGTGCGACCTTCTAGCAGACAGCAGGGATTCACGCTGATTGAGTTGATGGTCGTCGTGGTCATTGTGGCTGTGTTGGTGGCGGTGGGTGTGCTTAGCATGAAGCCCAACGAACAGGCGGTACTGCGTACTCAGGAACGCCAGGTTAAAGCCTTGCTGGTCCACTTGCGCGATCAGTCGGCATTGAGTGGGAAACTCTATTTGTTGAGTGTGGACGAAACCGGGCTGTCGGCTTACAAATGGCAGCAGCGCCGTTGGCAGGTCGATGCAAATATCAAACCCTTGACCTGGGCGGAGGCATTGCAAGCCGACTGGCAAGTGGATAATGCAACCTTTGCCGAGCAATACCATCTGCCGAAAACAGGTTGGCTCTTCTGGCCGAATGGTGAAGTGATGAGCGGCGCGATCAGTTTGACACTGCCGGCAAACGGCTTGCGGCAACAAGCTGACAAGACCACTATCGCACGAATTCGTTGGAATGCGTTGTTAGGTTTTGATCATGCAGAAAATACCCCGTAAGGCGGCCGCCATTATGCGCAAGATGCTTCAGAAAAAGCCCCGGTTTTCCGCCGAAAAAAAACTCAACAGGCCGGGTGTTGCAAAAACTCAACAGGCCGGGTTTACGTTGATAGAAGTGCTGGTGGCTTTGGCGGTTGCGGCGATTGCGCTGGCCGCACTGTCCCGCGCCATGGGTTTGAGCGTCAACCAACAAAGTGCGCTTGAGGAGCGTGTGGTGGCCAGTTGGGTGGCGCAGGACGAATTGGTTAAGTTGCAGGTCTTGCCGGCAAGCCGTAGTGAGGCTGAAGAGATGGTTGAGCAGTTTGGCAGGCAGTGGCAAACCCGTATGACGGTGCAAGATACGTTGGTTACGGATGTTAAAAAAGTGGTAATGGAGGTGCGGCCTGAGGGGACGCAAAAACCGAGTGCCACCTTGGTGACGGTCGCGGCACCATGAATCGGCCATACGTGGATTCCAGCTCAAGACAGCGTGGTTTTACGCTCATAGAGTTATTGATTGCGCTGGCGATTTCTGCAGTCATCTCCGTGATGGCCTATCAGGCTATCAGTCAGGTAGTTAATCTGCAAACCCGCACAGAAGCGCATGCCGAGCAGTTTGAAGCGGTACAGCGTGCTTTGTGGTGGTTGGAACAGGATGTCGTCCAGATGGCTCCGCGCAGTGCACGCGACGGTTTGGGGGATATGATCCCCGCCTTTTCTTATCGTCAGGACTTGGGACTGGAATTGACACGTATTGCACAGATGCCGACGCCCTACGGTCAAGGCGGATTGATGCGCGTGGGTTATCAGCTGGAGGGCGATGTGCTGTATCGTCTGGTCTGGCCGGTGATGGATCGCGCACCGGATAGCATGCCGCAGCGCTTGGCTATTTTGCATCACGTTGAGCGTTTTGAGGTGCGTTTGCTCAATGCCGCCAACCAGTTTGTGAATACTTGGCCGGATGATAACGCTCTGCCCAACAGTTTGCCGAATATTGTGGAGCTTCAGTTGAAGCTGGCCGGTCAGGGAGCGATAACGCGGCTCTTTATGGGGGTGGCGCAATGACCAGAGTGATGCGCTTGCATGGCAGAGCGGACCGCCAGCAGGGTTTTGCGCTATTGACCGTGCTGTTGATTGTGGCGTTGGTTGCACTGCTCTCCAGTCAGTTGGTTTTCAGTCAACACCTTAGCCTGCAACGCGGCACTTATATGTTGCATCAATCGCAATCACTGGCCGTTGCCTGGGGCTTGGAGGGTTGGGTCAAGCGGGGCCTGTTGGAAGACGCTAAAAACAATCAGACCGATCATCCGGGAGAGTTGTGGGCCCAGCCTTTGATTAAGGTGCCGTTTGAAGGCGGGGAGATTTCCGGTCAGTTGTTTGATTTGCAGGCGCGCATTAATATCAATAATGTACAGGACAGCGACGAAATCAAGCGCAAACGCTGGCAGCGGTTGCTTGAGCGCTGGCGCGAGTTGTTGGAGTTGCCCAACCCGATTGCCGATACGGTAACCGATTGGGTGGATTCCGATGAGGAGCCTCTTCCTCTGGGAACGGAGAGTGACGTCTACTTGTTAAAGCAGCCGCCTTATCGAACTGCCAATCAACCTTTGGTCGTATTGGACGAATTGAAAATGCTGCAGGGTTTTGAGGGCCTGACGGCGGCGCAATGGCAAGCAGTGCAAACCAGTGCAACCGCCTTGCCGACGGTTACGGCGATTAACGTCAATACGGCAGATAAAACCGTGTTGATGGCGTTGGCGGATTGGATGACTGAAGGTGTCGCCCAAGCCTGGTTACAGCAACGTCAACAGCAGCCAGCGGATCAGGTTGCGGTCTTTACCGCATTTTTGGCCCAACAGACGGGCAAGACGCAGGCAGAAATTGATGCGGATGTACCGGATTGGATGTTAAGCGTGAACAGTGAGTATTTTTTATTGCTAGGTGAAATTGCGTTTGGCGATTCCGACCAGCAGGTCGCGGCGATTTTTGAACGCACGGCTCAGAACAAGGTTAATTTAGTGCAAAGGTGGTTAAGTGCTGCACCAGCAGAGTAAGCAACAAGATGGGCAAATGCCAGAAACGCGGCCTGCAACAGAGGCTGTTGTGCTGTCGGCGCGTTTCGATTTGCAGGGTAGGCTTTGGTTTGAGCTGCAAGATGGTTGGCAGGAGGCGGAGGCTTGGTTGGCAAGGCAATCTGGGGCCATCTCGCCGCACCTTGCGCTGACCAATATCGCCACGGTTTGGGTGCCGAGTGAACAGGTCAGCTTTTTGGAAGGATTTGTACCCGGCAAGCGGCGCGCGGACTGGCTCGCGGCGCTGCCTTTTGCGTTTGAGGAGAAGTTGGCTGAACCGCTCGAAACCCTGCATTTGGTGGTGTTGAACAGACGGGTCGATGGCACTGTATCGATTGCCGTTGTGGCGCAGGAACGTATGCGCCAATGGGTGGCTGTTTTACATCAGGCCGGTTTGGAAAAGGCGGCCTTGGTGGCGGATTGTTTTCAAGTTCCTTTTGTGGCGCCACAACACACAGAAGAACGGGAATCGGGACAAGGGATATGGGCGGTATTCCAACAACCGACGCAGTCTTGGGACAGCCAACCACGGTTGATTGTGCGTAATGGGCAATATAGCGGTTTTGCCTGTCAGCCGGCGTGGTGGGAAAATGTTTTGGCGTTGCAGCCTGATTTGCAGGTCGAAACGATTCAGCGGGCGGGTTTATTGACGGACTTGGCTGCAGCAGAGAAGTCGCTTAACCTGCGCAGCGGAAACTATGCCGTGCGGTCTGAAAGCCGGCAATTATTGCGCTACTGGCGCTGGCCAGGTGTAGCAGCACTAGGAGTGTTAGGCCTTTATTTATTGACGGTGCAGATAGAAACGCATCAGGCACGAGAGCAAGCGCAGGTTTATGAATCACAAAGTGTGGCTTTGTTTAAACAGCGCTTTCCTGAAGTGAAGCGCATTGTGAACCTGCGCGCGCAGACCAAGGCAGCGTTTGCGCAAACCGATAACGTAGGCCTGTCGCAAGGTCCGATGCATTTGGTGGGCTTGTTGGAGCAGACCTTTAAATCGCACAATCAGGTGCAGTTGCAACGTTTGGAATGGAAAGCTTCAGCCAAGCAGTTGAGTTTGCATGTGAAGTCTACACAAGTGATGCATTTGCAGAATTTACAGCTGGCCTTGGAGGCGCTTTCCGGTTTAGACAAGGTGGAGCTGAAAGTGAGCAATGTCTCACAAGCCAAGGCGGAAGGAGTGTTGTATGTGGATGCAAATTAACCAGTACTGGACACAGCTGGCTGAGCGTGAGCAACGGCTTTTAAAGCTATTGGCAGTTTTTTTAGGCGCTATGGGTTTTTATGCTGTCGTGTGGTCGCCTATCCAGCAAAATCATGTTAAGGCATTGCAAGAGATGCAGAGTGCCGAGGCGCAGTGGAATTGGCTGAGTGAACAGGTTGCACAGCATCCTGCTAAAGCCGGGCAAAATCAGCTATTGCAGGCGCAGAGCGCATCGCAATTGATTGCGGTTTTGCAGAAAAGTCTGCGTGAAGAGGGATTGCTTGGTTTTATGGAAAGCATGACGCCGAACAAGCGTGGAGTGTGGGTGAAGTTTGCATCCGCTCCGGCTCCCGAACTGACGCGCTGGCTATCGCTCTTGGAGAAACAAGGGCTGGTTAGCGAACAGTTGCAGATTGCTCCGACCAGTGTCGGTATTGTGGAAGCGAATGTCAGTTTTGAGGTGAAGGGGTGATGCGTCAGGGCATAATGCCGATGGTGAAATGGGGTGGTTTAACCGTGTTGCTGACGATTTTTTCATTGACCTATCATCTGCCTGCCGGTTGGGTTGCGCAACAGGTAGCCTTGTCTATTCCCAAGCAACTGCAATTGACAATGTGGCAGGGGCGCGTTTGGCAGGGTGCAGTGGACGTGACATGGCAAACGCCCTTAGAAAAGATAGATTTAGGCCAGCTACGTTGGGATTTTAATCCTTGGGCGCTGCTGGGAATGCAAGCCGAGACCGCTTTGCAATGGTCGCATTCGCAGGGTGGTGCCCATACCACTGTGGCCGTTAATATTCTGGATAAGGATTTAATCCTGATTTCCAATTTGGAGGGACGCTTGCCTCTGGCTTTTGCGGCAGGGCTTTTGCCGGTTGGGAAGCGCCTAGGAGGAGGCGTTGAGGGTACAGTGGATATGGATATAGATACGCTCGAATGGAATGCCGTAAATGGATTTCCACAGGCGATAAAGGGTGAGTTGGCATTGTCAGGCGTTAATGCGATGGGAATCGAGTTGCCGCAATTGAAATTGGTTCCCTCTATGCAAAATCAACAAGTTGTTGTAGCGCTGGACGGCGGCGCTAAAGCGTGGCGTTTGAATGGTGAAGTGCGTTTCGATCAGCAGCATCATCAGGCGAATCTCACTATCAAGGCGGACAGTGCGGAGGCGATGCCCGCCTGGACCGATTTGTTGATGCGTAAAACCTCGCCGATTGAGGCTGTGCTGCGACAACAAGGGAAATGGTTGAAATAGTGCGCAGATATCGGTCAGCCATCATCTTCGGTATTTCCGTTTGGCTGGCATCCTGCGGCGGTGGAGGGGGCGGGGG
>NZ_JACBGH010000016.1 GCF_013391695.1 Thiomicrorhabdus cannonii | reverse complement strand
GTTCTCGGTAAGCCGCTTATTATAATCAGTTTCGAACCAGGCTGTCAACAATTTTTTCAAATTATTTTCAGCAACTTCTCAATTCAAAACTCATCAAATCCGCTGCTCATCACCCCCGCAACTCGCCACTCAACTTCTCAGTCAGCGTCTCGTCGTGAAGAGGTGCGTATTATGTCCAAACTCAGAATTAGTGTCAACAGTTTTTCCAAAAAAATTAATAAAAGTTTTCGACTGACTTTACCACTTAATTTTTATTACGCCTTTCTTTTACAACTGGAGCATCCCAAGGCCCGGTGACATCATAGTAATAACTGATCAAATCTTCATTAATATCGGGAATGACTTTCATCAGCGCGTATACCGCCAAGGCGGTAAACGGTGATGCAATCCCGGTTATTGCACTCAAAGCCGTCAACGAGCTGCCTAATGCAGGGGTTACATCCGCCTTCAGTGCAAACTGCTTCTCTTCTAAATTGACGTTACCCGTTAATCCTACCGAAACCGATGGCGCTTTCAGCTTAAATGAGTCCAAATGCAACAACCCATCTTTCAAATAGGCTGTGCCATTTATTGAATCGTAAACCAGCCCTTTTGTGGTCACGTCTTTAATATTCAATGAAAGGCGTCTCGCCAGTGAGGTCACATTAAGGAGTCCCAACATGCGGGCAAATCCGGGCTCAATACTTTCGATCACTCCATCTTCTATATTAAAGACGGTTTTGCCGATAACGCTTGTCGTCTGGAAGCAGGACACGCCGCCTTGCCACGTCAGATTGGCTTTTACTGTACCGCCTTTGCCCTCAAAGCCTTTTTTCAGTCCGAGCAACTGCGTTAAGCTGCCGACATCTTTAGATTTGAGATGCATTTCTGTACTGCTTTGTGCAATGTTTCTATGGAAAAAATAGGTACCCGTGACCTTACCGGCATTGCCTCCCAATTCCGCATCAATATTTTGAAGCAAAAAAGTCTCCCTTTTTTCCGCCGTCTGAAAGGCCAATTTCGACAGCACTATTTGGCCAACACTCATATTCTGTCCATTGAAATGAATACTCGGCCAACGCATGCTCGGCGACGATTCTTGTACGTCACATGCGCTACTGCGCCCCTCATCGGCCTCTTCAGCTGGCACATCGGGCAAGCGCAAACGCAGGCGATTCAATTGCACATCAATCCGTTCCTCCCCGTTTATCTCGGCGATAGCTTGCAGATAGTCAGCATTCGCACTGACCGAAACCGTCTGTTGATTGGTGCTCTGCCAATGTACCCTTGCCGCCGGATAGTCATGTGACAACACCTTTATTCCGGCAATATTCAGGGTCGATCCTCCCCAGTTAATCGGCTGCCACAGCTTGGCCTGCCCCTCTCTAAAACCGATTCCCTGCCAGTTTATCCAGCCATCCACATCCCAAAAAGGTACGTTACCCTGAATGATCAGCCTATTTTCATCCGTTATGACCGCCCTGGTGTCATTGCCGCCCAGCTTAGCCGTACCCACCAATTTATAGGGTTTGCCCGCTTCTTCCAGCAATTTGAACTTGTACACCCCCAACTTGGCCACATGCCCTGACAACTCCATAGAGGCACCGTCGAAATTGAATTCATGGTGTGATCGGGTTGCCATCGCCTCTTGATTAAACGGCGCCGGCAGATGCCACTGCGCCTGCGAACCATCCACATCCAACTCCACGGAGACCCGGCCTGTTGAGTTTTTTTTGCCCAACGGAATCCGTACTTGAGACTGCCACGGAACCGTACCTGTTACCCAGTTCTCATAGTCCGCATTTGCGCGCCCCTGAAGATCCAGGAGAATTTTTCCATCCGTTTTGGCGGTTGCAATCTTCATCGCGAAAGGCCCGCCCTCAAACTGTCCCTTGACCTCTTTGCTTTCAACGCTGACTTCGCTAAACGCCACCGTTCCATTCAACGCATCAAAATGCAATGCCTCATATAATCGCAACTGCACATTATTTAAAGCCACACTTCCTTTGAGCGTTTCCGGCTTTTGATCAAAACCGTAAACGGGAATCCACACCTCATCCAAACTGACCTTGACCGGCCCCTGCAAATCAAAACGCTGCTTATCCTGCAGAAGCTCGGCAATGCCCATTTTGTCCAGCAAAGGGGTTTGCTGCAGATAGGCTACGGCATCATTCGCCTCCCCCTGCACCTGCCCGGCAAAACGCACCGCAATATTTTTGCTGTGCAGATCATCAATATGAACGGCCACTTTGTCAGCCTGCAGCCCCTTTGCAAGATTGAAACGCTCCGGAATTATCGTGAGCTGATAGGGAGTGAACTCAATACGCGCATCAAAATCAGGCAGCGCCGGCCAGTCCGGCTGAAACTTCAACTGCATGTTCTTGACAGTGGCAACCGCTGAAAGCCGGCTTTGACTTTTGTCAATGAACGGAAAATCGTTCAAATTCCCATCAAACGTCAACTCGCCTTTTACCGATTTGCCTGACACCAAGGCGGTTTTGAGCCAATCCTGCAACTTGGGCGACATTAAAGCGTAGGGCAAATACGACTTCACCTTGGCAACCGTTTCAGGCTCGATTTTCAGATTGGCCTTCAGGCCGCCGGCAAAGTCGCCTTGCGCCTCAACGACAACCGGCATTTTGTCCCAATCCAAAAGCACTTCATCCAGCCTCCAAAAACGATTCTGCTGGTCAAATTCCCCGCTCAAGCGGTTTTGCAGTTGAAAACGCATCGGGATAGAGTGCAACTTGGGTTCCATCACCCAGAAAGGCTTGTCAATAATCACCTGAAACTCGGAACCGCGTTTGTCGAGATAGACCTGTTCCATGGCCAGGCCGGGCAAATGCGTCACCGGCACAGCCAACTTGGCGATCTCCAATGACAGGTTATCCAGAAACAGCGTCTGAACGTCCAGGTCACCCTCTATGTTCTGCAATGACAGCGCAACCGAGGCCTGAAAAAGCTCGGCCACTTTTTCATTCTTGAGAATGGCATGCAACATCGGCTTGAAGGGTTCGATATCGAATTTTTCGGTGGCGAAGTGCAATTTGCGATTTTGAGATAAGGACAATTCAATCGGCGCGACCGTTTGAATATAGCGGCTGTCCATCTGGATTTGACTGGCGGAAAAACGCCAATTGATGCGACTGAGATCGCGCACCTGTTCCTGATTCTGCCACACCAGATTGATGCCCAGGGTTTTCGGCAACACCGGATTATGATCAGGCCAGTGCAACGCCTGCGCATAAAGTTCCAGCTGCATATCCGCCAACCGCGCCTGCGACAAATGCGCCCGCAAATCGACCATCAGCTCACCGCTCGGCAACACCTCATGCCACTTCTGCGGCAAAAGATTGGCCAAACGCTGCACATTCAGGGGTTGAAACGAGGTGACAGCCAGCTGCCCTTGCTCGGCGCGCCCCCATACGTTCGGGGAAAATGACCCCTTAAGCATAAACTGCTCATGGTGCAGCGCGTCACCATAAGAAATATCGATATCGGTCGCCAAACTCCAGCTGCTGCCTTTGAACGCCTGAAAACTGGCGATATCGACCGACCAGGGAACCCCGTCCTGAAAACTGGCCACCGAGAAGTCGGCAATATCCACCCGCGTCCACAAGCGGTTGAGATTGAATCGACCGATCCAGGCCTCCAAGGCCTCGGAGTTTAAAGCCGCCGGCTGTTCACCAACAGTTTCGGCACCCTCTGACGCAGGAACGTTTAACTGCCATAAAATAAACTGCTTGAGCTCCAGAAACTCGCCCCAGCGCGCACTCGGAATCAACGGCGAAAACAAGTTGAGATCCACCGCCAGCTGCCCCACTTCAAACTCCACCGTGGGATGCTCAACCAGCAGCCCCTCAACGTTGAGCGTCACGCCAAGCCAGTTCTGGTCAATCTCCAGTTTCTGAAACTGAATGTGACTGTCGGTCAGAAACTCAACCACACTGTCCACCTGATTGGGGGCAAATTGCGCCCAGGTGATGACGCCGCGCACCAGCAGCAAATAGCCGACAAACAGCGCGAAAATCCATAACAGCAGATGGTGTGTTCTACGAACCATAGTCCGATCCTAACGGCTTAGATGCAAACCATTACATCATCACCACATCAAATTGCTCGGCGGCATAGGTGCTTTCCGCCTGAAAGCGGATGCTTTTGTTCAAAAAGGCTTCCAGCTCCGCCACACTGCTGGACTCCTCATCCATAATACGCGCCACCACACTCTCGGCGGCGATCACACGGTACTGCTGCGCGTTAAACGAACGCGCCATGCGGGTTATTTCCCTGAAAATTTCAAATGCCACCGTTTCCGCCGTCTTGACCGTACCGCGACCGTTGCACATTGGACAAGGCTCGCACAGAGTGCGTTCCAGACTTTCGCGCGTGCGCTTGCGTGTCATCTCCACCAACCCCAAATTGGAGATATTGCTGATGGAGGTCTTCACGCGATCTTTGGACAACTCTTTTTCCAATGCCGACAATACATGGGCTTTATGCTCTTCAGCCTCCATATCGATGAAGTCCAGAATGATAATTCCGCCCAGATTTCGCAAGCGCAGCTGGCGTGCAATGGCCTGCGTCGCTTCCAGATTGGTGCGGTAGATCGTCTCCTCGAGGTTTTTGTGACCGACAAACGCGCCGGTATTCACGTCAATCGTCGTCATCGCCTCGGTCTGGTCAATAATCAGATAGCCGCCGGATTTCAGATTAACACGCTTCTCCAACGCCCCCTGAAGCTCCTGCTCGATATTGTAGAGGTCAAAAATCGGTCGCTCCCCGGTATAGAGTCCAACCCGGTCGGCCAGCTCCATCACATAGGTGTCCACAAACTGTTTCATCTTCTGGTAGGTTTCCGTGGAATCGACACGGATCTTCTCAATGCGCTCGATCGGAATGTCCCGCAGAATGCGCAGATAGAGCGGCAAATCCTCATAAATCACACACGGCTTGCGCGCATTGCGGGCTTTTTCTTGCACGTCGTTCCACAAGCGTTGCAAAAAGATCATATCGGCACGTAACTCGTGAAAATCCACGCCTTCAGCGACCGTGCGCACAATAAAACCGCCTTCGGTATTCTTGTATTCCGGAATCTGCTTCATCATTTCACGCAGGCGTTCGCGCTCTTCCGGCTGCTCGATCTTTTGCGACACACCCAAGGTACGCTCATTCGGCATATACACCGCCATGCGGGATGGAATCGTCACCTGCATGGTAATACGCGCGCCCTTGGTGCCAAGCGGGTCTTTGACCACCTGCACCATAATCTTCTGCCCCGGACGCAGCAGTTTGACAATATCCTCGCACTCCTCGTCCTCGTGACCGATGGCTTTCTGGCATACATCCGACACATGCAAAAACGCCGCACGTTCCAGACCAATATTTACAAACGCCGCTTGCATGCCAGGCAACACCCGATCGACCTTGCCGATATAGATATTGCCAACCAGACCACGCTTGTTGGTACGTTCCACCCACACTTCCTGCAACACGCCGTTTTCCACCCAGGCGACGCGCGTTTCATTGGGTGTGACGTTGACTAAAATTTTTTCTTCGTTATGCATTTTGCTTCGCTTTGTGTCTTTATGTTTAGCGATAATAACCGGCTTGGCTCAACAACTGATCCAACTCAAACAGCGGCAATCCCATCACCCCCGAATAGCTGCCGTTTATCTTTTCGATAAAGCGCGCACCCAGTCCCTGAATGGCATAGCTTCCCGCCTTGCCATCCGGTTCGCCAGAGGCCCAATAAGCTTGAATCTCGCTTTCATCCAACGCCCGAAAACAGACTTCGGTTTGGTTGACCGCCGAAAACACCTCGCCGTCATACACCACCGCCACCGCCGACAGCACCGTATGCGATTTCCCCGACAGCAGGCGCAACATACGCACCGCATCGGCCTCGTTGCGCGGTTTGCCAAACACTTTGTTATCCAATACCACCGCCGTATCGCCACCGACCACCCAAATCTGCTTGCCGGCCACCTTATTAAAGCCGTCCAACGCCTTCTCGATGGCAATGCGACGCACATACGAAAACGGCGTTTCATTCGGCAAGGCCACCTCTTCCACCGGGGCATTGACGATCTCGAAGTGCAAGCCCAGTTGCTGCATCAGCTCGGCACGCCGCGGCGAGGTGGAGGCTAAATAGAGTAATTTTTCGTCACTTGGCTGTGTTTTCATAAATTTCTGCTATCATTTTCACGTATCGCCCATTCTACCCTGTAAAAAGGCCACATGCGCGGTTTGCGTGACATTTTCACGTTATGTTCATCCTTATGGATTTTGGAATTTTTATGGACTTTATTCTGCCTGACCACAGCCCCGCCGTGCTAGAACAGACCTTCGACGCGGTTTATCTGTTTGACCATCCGCTTTACTCGCTGATGGCCGAAAGAACCGAACTGACCTGGTTTTTGATTATTCCCAAACAGCCGCTGCAGCAAAACCTGAGTTACGTGCAAAACCTCTATGGTGAAATTTACCGCTTGATCGATTTTATACAGGCGAACGGACTGGGCCAGCATTTTAATATCGCCAAAATCGGCAATAAAAACCCCAACCAGCATATTCATTTGATTTTCAGAGAAGAAGGCGATGAAGTCTGGCCGGACGCGGTATGGTGCCACGAACCGCTCAAAGCCAATCAAGACAAACCTTTGGCGCTAAAAGCCGCACTAAAGGATTTTTTTGAAAAAAACGTTTAAAAAAACTCAACAGGCCGGGTAGCTGAATTCAACCACCCTTGGATAGCACCGCATCAAACACCTGCGCAATATGCCAGGCTTCGCGCTGACCCAAATCGGCAATCTGATGACGGCAACTCGTCCCCGTCGCCACAATCCAGTCGTCCGGCTGGGCGTTTTGCAAAGTCGGCAACAGACTTTGGTTGGCGATTTTGACCGACACATCATAATGTTTGTAGCCGAATTCGCCCGACATGCCGCAGCAGCCCGAATGGATCATGCGCACCTCCAGCCCCTCGATCAACCGCAGCGCCGCCGTCGAATCGGCGGGTTTGGCCAGCGCTTTTTGATGACAATGCACATGCAGCCACACTGTTTTGGGCGCGGTTTTGGACGCGGTTTTGGCAAACACATTCAAAGCAGGCAAAGCCTTCTGGCTTTGTAACGACAACATCAACTCTTCAAAACTCTGCACCTGCGTCATCCAAGCCGGCCAGTCAGACCCGGCCTGTTGAGTTTTTTCAAGCTGTTTTTTCAGCAAATCTTTGGCCTCATCACGCCATACCAACAATTCGGAAGGCTCAATACCGACAATCCTGTCGCCCTCTTGCCACTCTTCGAACTGCTGCATCACATCCAACAACCCCGCTTGGGCTTCAGGCAACAAGCCTTTGCTGATTAGGGCGCGCGGCGAATTCCCCATCCAAACCGGTTGCGGCTGCAATCCCAACTTCAACAAGGTTCGCAATACCGCCTGTCCCACCTGAGGCTCCTGGAACTGACTGAACAGATCCATCAATACCCATACTTTGGGTGCAGAAGCATCCACCGTTTGCTGCTGCCACCAAGTCTGCAAATTCATGGCGTGCGCTTGCGGCAGCGTGCGGCGTTTATCAACCCCCATCACCCATTTGATCGGGGCCAATGACTGCAGCGCGTTAAAGAGTCCAGGAACGCGCTGCCCCAATCGCAGCAAACGGCCGTAATGTTTTAATGCCCACGCACCCACATCCACCGCTTTACGGGTCTGGTGCAATACCTCGGCTTTAAGACGCGCCATATCGACATTGGCCGGGCATTCGCTTTTACAGCCTTTGCACCCCAGACACATCTCCAACGCATCCTGCAATTCGGCATCGTTCAGCGCCTTGCGCGGATCGGGTTCGGTCAAGGCATAACGCAACAAGTTACTGCGCCCACGGGTGGAATAGTTCTCTTCGCGTGTCGCCTGATACGACGGGCACATCACCCCACGCCCCGCCGACTTGCGGCACGCCGCCGCGCCGTTGCATTTTTCCACCGCATCCATCAGCGACAAATCCGCCGACCAGTCAAACGCCGTGGGTAAAATCTGTTTGGGCTGGCGGTCGGCTCGCAGGCCCTGGGTAATCGGCATATCGCCGATAATCACACCCGGATTCAACAGATTGTGCGGATCGAACGCGAACTTGACCTCTTTCAACCAGGCATAGACCTGCTCGCCAACCTGCTCTTGCAAAAATGGCGCACGGATACGGCCGTCGCCATGCTCGCCGGACAAGGCGCCACGATACTTTTTGACCAGTTTGGAATTGCGCTCGGCAATCGTCTGCATCAGCCGCTTGCCCTCCTCAGTCGCCAAATCCAACTCCGGACGGATATGAATCAGCCCGACCGACGCATGGCCGTAATAGACGCAGCCCACGTCCAATTCGGCCATCAGCGCTTGAATATCGCAGAAATAATCGAACATGCTATGCACGGGCACCGCGGCATCCTCAATCACCGCCACCGCTTTTTTGCGGGTGACCTTGCCCATCAACATACCCAAACCGGCTTTGCGCACCTCCCACACCTTGGCGGAATCGTTGCGCGCAATAATCGGCGCGGCATAAGCCCCCAGCGCCAGCAACCCGGCCTGTTGAGTTTCCAATCGCTGCTGCAAGCGCGTTTCGTCTTCCTCAAAAAACTCAATGACCAAGACCGCCTGCGGATCGCCTTCAATCCAAAAGCGGTTCTGCTGTTGTTGCAGGTTGGCTTGAGTGCCGTCCAAGGTGACTTTGTCGATCAACTCAATCGCTGCCGGTTGCGATTCCAACAAGCGCGGCACGATTTTCATCGCCGCCTCAATCGAATCGAAGTGTGCGCAGATCAGCTGCTGGAATTTGGGCGTTTTCACCAGATGCAGCGTGGCCTGCTTGACCACCGCCAGCGTGCCTTCGCTACCGCAAATCAAAGGGGCCAAGTTGAACGGTTTGCCGCGGGGATTGAACGGCTGGTGATGACGATACAACTCGTCCAATGCATAGGCGGTGTTGCGGCGTTTGATGGAAGGATGCGGAAAATGCTCCAGAATGGTTTTGCCGTGACGCTCCAGCAGATGGAAAACGGTACGGTAGATATTGCCCTCAAAATCCTGCTGCGCCAGCTTTTCTTCAAGCATCGCCGGTGTCAGCGGGCCAAAGATGGTTTCCGTGCCATCGGCAAGAATGACCTCCACCGATTTGACATGCTCGCGCGTGGTGCCGTAATAAACCGAGTAAGAACCGCAGGAGTTATTGCCGATCATCCCGCCGATCATCGCACGGTTGGAAGTGGAGGTATCCGGCGCAAACCGCAAACCGTCCGCCTTGACGAAATCGTTCAGGTCATCCTGAATCACCCCCGGCTCAACATCAATCTCAAACTCGTCAGGCCGGTAATCCAGAATACGGGTCAAATGCTTGGAAACATCAATCACCACCCCCGGACCAATCGCCTGCCCACCTAATGATGTGCCGCCGGCGCGGAGGGTAAGGACGTTTTTATCGCGAATGGCACGTTTAACAGCAGCGACTAATTCAAAGGAACTTTTAGGAAAAACTAGGAACTGTGCCTGGATTTCGTATATGGAAGCGTCATTCATAGCGGCCTCGTCAAAAGAGATATCAAAGTGATCCATACCCTAGACGAAGCAAAAAGTACAGAGTTAAAAATTGCAGCATAAAATGCTTGAATATTGGATAGTGCCTTCTTGAACTCAGTATAAAATACAAAACATAATCATGGATTGGACTGGTCAAATTCCCCCAAGCCATCATAAAAGCTGAATAGACAACAAAATAAGATATGAAAATTCCATATCTGAAATCTTAATTAAATCTACCTTGCCAAAATGCCTTTATGAAATATTGAGGATTCTCGAAAAAAGACTGCGATGCTTCGATGTTTTCCTCTGACCAATCCCACCAATTAATCTCTAACATGGCAGCAATGATTTCCTCAGAAAAACGGAAATTGATGACCTTAGCCGGATTACCAACAACAATCGCATACGGCGCTACATCTTTGGCAACCACTGCTTTTGCTCCAATAATGGCACCGTGACCAATTGTAATACCTGATAACAGGGTCGCTCCATGCCCAATCCAAACATCATGTCCAATTAAAACATCACCCTTTGCTAGCGTCTCAGATTGCGACAGCGAGTTCAAACACCACCTATCTGCAAATGGAAAGGTTGATACCCTTTCTTTACGATGTTCTCCACCGGCTATTATCGTTACCTCATCGGCAATCGAACAATATTTACCAATTACGACCTTTGAATGGTTTCCCCAACTGTATATGGTTAACCCATTAATGTATGAGTGATCGCCAATCTTAACCTCCGTCGGCTTCCCTCCTTTGAATCGTATGTGGCGGTCCCTAGTTTTCTTGCGATCTCGTTCTAAACTATGATCTGTCTTACAAAAAATCTTTTTTATTATTTGCATCAAAAAAACGCCCAAACAAACTACTAAACAGTGAATCTTGCCTCATCCTTTGAAAGAAAAACAAACAAAGAAATGAAAAAAATATAAAAAATAACCCCGGTACTCAAATGAATCCATGCCTCAGCTAACATCGAAATGGACGAACTGATCACGAATAACAAACCGGCCAATGGCCATGGAGAGAAGCTACCATTTTGTTTTGACAGTTTTACTTTACACCCAAAAAACCAGATAAGATACACTATGGTGATTAACAGTGAAGCGAGACCAATAATTCCTCTTGTGAAGGCGTCATCTATAAATTGATTGTGTAAATGACCAAAGGCAACTCCTTTGTTTTGTCCATATATTTCATTCATAATAGGAGCAGTTAACCTCAACTGCTCTGAGATAGAATTATCTTCTCCAACACCCGTCCAGGGCTTTTCTAAAAAACCTTGTATGCCAGCTTGAAACAAAACCAGACGGGTTCCAACGCTGCCCGCACTGCCTGTCCCTTCTGCATAGTTATACAAGTCACCCGTCATTGCATTCCAACGTTGTTCTACACGATCGCCAAAATAAAACAAAATAGCCGAAAAACTGATCACAAATAAAAACCAAAAATTCAAAACGCGTCTTACATTTACAACGCCGTTACGTTTAATGTAAAGCCAGTAAAACAAACTCCATGCAATCAATGCCTCTGGCAAGCCCGCCCAAGCTGTTCTGGTATCGGATACTAGAGAGCCAACAAATGATAGAAGTGCGGCCATCAGCAACCAGAATATAACCCAGGGCCCTTTACTGGCAGCCCAGATAAAGCCACCCAATAAAATCACAGTAAGAAGATTACTGTAGATGCCAAAACGTATGACATATGGCGTTGCTAGACTGCCAAATCGATGGGTAAATATAGCTTCTGGAGTACCTAACACGTAAAGTTCATAACCAATTACAACCGCAACAGAGAGTGTAATCAACATCATACTCCACCAAATAACATCTTCAGTGGGCTTCAATTGCCAAAATACAATCCAGATAAACGCCAAAGCGACTAGTGCGGACAATTTGTGGTCGATTAAATTAAATGAAGACTCACCTAGTGGCCAATAAAACACAACTGGCAAAATTCCCAAACTAACAAAAATAACAACAACCACAATAAACAAGGTGTTGGGAACTGGGAAGGCTTCTTTGATCGGGCGCTTGAATACAACAATAGCAAGAATGGCTAACACCAATAAAGTTGTTTCAAGAGGCATCAGCTTAGTTAAAATTAAAGACCAACCTGCCATCCCGATTATGAATATTCTCAGGAGGTCGAATTTATTTAGCTTTGTTGATTCCAAAACTTTTGTATCCATGTAGCTTTTTTCCATTGTTTATAGGAACCATAAGCAACATCAATAGGATCTGGCTTACCATGAAAAATAACGACTTTCGCATTTTTGGGCAATAACGCCTCTCCTCTTGGTGCTAGGTAACCTCTTTTCATTAACCATTCCCCTGTATGGCCCAAAAGCGGCCACCCTTTTGCATGACAATCTTTTTTAAATGAAACCACCCAGTCAGTGGGATAAAGTTCTACAGATGGAACAACCAAGCCCAACCAATCTTGATCGCCATGCATATTCTCTAAAATCCAATCATGATTGTATTGAAAACCTTGCCATACATAGTCCAATACCCCGATCTCAAAACGGACTACTGAACTATTAATTACATTCCATTTACTGCCGCCTTTATCCGCAATGGAACAGGTAAGACCTGGCTTATATTCAAATAACGCATTCAACTTATCCGTGATGACGACATCCAAATCTAAAAACAGTGCAGTACCATGAAGGCCATAAAAATCTTGACGATAAATAGACAACTTATGCCACCAGCCGGTTAGTGATTCATCATACAGTGGCAAAGTATTGATCCCCTCCAAAAGTCCGTCACTGTTTTCGGTAATGCAATAAAAATCAAACGGGATGCTCAAGTTAGCTTTGACCATGGAAAAAAGCTTATTTACATCATCGGCAGGGTATTTCCCCCCCCATTTCAAGCAGATTACGTTTACTTTTTCCATACTAAAGCCCACTTAAAAATTCCTAATAATAAAATTTGGTGCCATTTAGGAACATACCACATTAATGGAAAAGCCTGGATTAACTTTCTCATACCAAGTTTAATCGCTTGCTTCTTAAAGTATTCACGCGCAAGCAACATTCTTTGTTCAGCCAGATAAACAGGCTTTAAATCTTGACTCAATTGTTCCTTGATTTGTAGCACCCTAAGTTTTTTATCATCATTTACTTTTTTGGCAGACAAACCAGTCTCTTGGTAATCAACTTGCTTCCAATTTTGATTGATCGAATAAAAATCAGTCTCTTTAGCAATATTTAAAAACCATATCCACTCTTCTGAATTTCTGAATTCTTGAGAGAATCGATGTTTACCAATCGCTCCAGTGGAAATGACATGCATCGCATCTCTTCTCAATCTAGAGGAAAATAAATAATCGTTAATATAATTTCCTTCTCCATACACCTTGATTTTGGTGATTAACTTACCAGAAAGGTCAACACAATTCCCGACAAACCAATCAATTTTAGGGTGAGTCTTAATGACACTTGTAATTGCCAAAAGGCTCTCTTCCGCCAATTGGTCATCATCATCCAAAAAAATGATATAGCCGTTTTGGCCGGTTTCCATAATTCGATTTAAGGCAAAATTTCTAACAAAATTTACCCCTTGATTCTTGGGCAAGAAATAGACCTTTATTCTTTGATCTAATCTCTCTATATCATAAAGACGCAACAATGTTTCAGGTTGCGAGCCGTCATCGACTATATACAGCCGCCAATTTGGATAGTGTTGCTTGATAACAGAATTAATCGCTCTGTCCAGTAATTCTGGACGATTATAAGAGGGGGTAATAATGAAAAGAACAGGTTTAATGCCCTTATTTTGCATAATTCAAATACCAATCGATAAAGCGCTCAATACCTGTTTCTATTTCCGTTGCCGGCTTGAAATCCACATCCGCCATCAAGTCCGATACATCAGCATAGGTGCGCGGTACATCGCCCGCCTGCATCGGCAAGTTATTGCGAACCGCTTGCTTACCCGTTGCCTGCTCAATGGCGTTAATAAAACGCTCCAGCGTAATCGGCTGATTATTGCCGATATTGTAGATTTTGTAGGGCGCTTCGGCAGTCGTGAACTCGCTCGCCTGGGGTTTCGGAATCCTATCCATCACACGTACCACGCCCTCGACGATGTCGTCAATGTAGGTGAAATCGCGTTCCATCTGCCCGTGGTTGAAGACATCAATCGGCTGCCCAGCCAATATTTTCTGCGTAAATGAGAAATACGCCATATCCGGACGCCCCCAAGGGCCGTACACGGTAAAGAAACGCAACCCGGTTGTGGGAATGCCATACAGATGACTATAGGCATGCGCCATCAATTCATTAGACTTCTTGGTCGCCGCATAGAGTGAAATCGGATAATCCACCCGGTCATCGGTGGAGAACGGAATCTTGGTATTCATGCCGTAAACCGAACTGGAAGAGGCATACACAAGGTGCGCCGTTTGTTGTTGGCGACACCCTTCCAATACATTCACAAAACCCACCAAGTTAGAGTCCACATAGGCATGCGGATTCTGCAACGAATAGCGCACCCCGGCCTGCGCCGCCAGATGAATCACGCGGTCAAAAACATGATTGGCGAACAATTCGGCCATCACAGTGCGATCGGCAATATCCATTTCAATAAAACGGTAACGCGCCGCACACTGCTGTTGCTGACAAAAACCTTTTAAAAACGCCAAGCGCCCTTGTTTCAAGCTGACATCGTAATAATCATTGAGGTTATCAATACCAACGACCTCATGCCCTTGCTTGAGCAGCGCCTGAACCGTATAGAATCCAATAAAGCCGGCACTACCGGTCACTAAAATTTTCATTAATCTTTTCCAAACAAATCGCGTGTATAAATCTTATCCGTCACATCGGACAGTTCATCGGTAATGCGGTTGGCCACAATCACATCGCTCATCGCCTTAAAAGTCTCCAAATTCCGAATGACTTTGGAATGGAAGAACTCACCACCTTCCAGCACCGGTTCATACACCACCACTTCCACACCCTTAGCCTTGATGCGTTTCATCACGCCCTGAATCGCCGAGGCACGGAAATTATCCGACCCCTGTTTCATCACCAGACGGTAAATCCCCACCACCTTGGGATTACGTCTCAAAATAGAGTCGGCAATAAAATCCTTGCGCGTGGTATTGGCCTCCACAATCGCACGAATCAGGTTATTCGGTACCTCTTTGTAATTGGCCAACAACTGTTTGGTGTCTTTAGGCAAGCAATAACCACCGTAACCAAATGACGGGTTGTTGTAATGGCTGCCAATTCGCGGATCCAACCCCACACCCTCAATCACCTGACGCGAATTCAAGCCATGGGTTTCGCAGTAGGAATCCAACTCATTGAAATAGGCCACCCGCATCGCCAGATAGGTATTTGAAAACAACTTGACCGCTTCCGCTTCGGTGGCTTTGGTGAACAGCACCGGAATATCGTCCTTTTCCGCACCTTCAACCAACAGTTCGGCAAACATGCGTGCCCGCTCAGAATCCTCACCCACGATAATGCGCGACGGATAAAGATTGTCGTAAAGCGCCTTGCCTTCTCGTAGAAATTCCGGCGAAAAAATCAGATTATCGCACCCCATCTCCTGCTTGATACGGTCGGTATAACCCACAGGAATCGTCGATTTAATCACCATCACCGCTTGCGGATTAATGTCCATCACATCGCGAATAACCGCCTCAACCGACGTAGTATTAAACGTATTGGTCAAAGAATCGTAGTCGGTCGGAGTGGCAATCACCACATAATCTGCGTTGGCATAGGCTTCGTTTTTGTCCAGCGTCGCTGTGAAATTCAGCGGCTTATTCGCCAGAAAATCCTCGATTTCCGCATCCGCAATCGGCGACTTTCCGGCATTCAGCAAGTTGATTTTTTCAGGCACTATATCCAGCGCCACCACCTCATGATGCTGTGCCAGCAACACCGCCAATGACAAACCCACATATCCCGTGCCCGCTACGGCTATTTTCATACTTCGTACCCTAAGACAATTGAGAAGGAATTGTACTACATGGCTTCCTGAGCCGATTCACATTTCTGCCCTAACAAGCCCGCCATCGCGTCATAACCGTTCACAACCGGAATGCCCATCGCCCTGAAAAGCGAGGCAAACCGCTGCTGAAAACCGTCCTGCTCATCCAAGATCGCCACACTCAATAAATCAGGACGCAGCCACTTTGTGGTTAAGAGCACCGTCCCCACATCAGCAACCACCGCACAACCAGCCTTCAAGACCGGCAAGGCAAACTCAAACGCTAGCTGCGCCGGCAGGAGGGTTTCAGCACCGGCATCCAGCAAATGCAAAGAATCCTCACTCGCGGTTCGCGGATGGTATTTCACCCCAATCCGTTTTCCTAAGGCCCGTTGTGCTTTAACATAAGCCTGAATCTGTTCCGCCCTGCCTGGCATTTTCGCCAGATTATTCGGATGCGGCACCATGACTAGCAGATCCAATTCAGACAGATGCTGAATATCAACCTCCAAAACCTCCGCCACTGTCAAACTGAACGCCGCCAAGCGCGCATCCTTAAACCACTCCGATTGCAGTTCAACCCGCACTTTTTCCTGCAAGGCAGCAACCGCCTGATCTGGCTTAAACAGCCAGACTTCCTCAATCAAACTTGACGCCCCGACGGTGCTCGGTTCTTCCCACCACACGCCGTAAGCCAGTTTTTTTAACAGACTGTTGAGGCCATCCTTGTAAAGACTGGACGCTCTCCCCGCATAGGAATAGAGTCCATCATCCAGATAAATCCCTTTGGGGTTTAGCCCAAGCTGCTGAAGACAATGCATGGCAAACTGAAACTCAACCCGCCGGTCACTGCCCACGGCAATAATATCTGGCTGAGCCGCCTCAACTCCAGCTTGCAAAGCCGCAAAATTGCGGCGCCGCTCGCGCATTTTCTCTTTCAGCCCTTTGGCTTCTGCGCAGAATAGCTGCACCTCCACAAAAGGGGCGTCTTTCCACGCCAATAACGCCTGATAATACGGGTTGTTTTGGCATCGCTTCTGATCAATCAACCAAAGCCGTTTTTCCGCTTGAGGAAACTGCAATGCAACCGTGGCGCTGATCAGCACGTTCAGCGGTGTAGAGGGCATAAAGAGCATAGATTGCATTTTAGGCACTTCCGACTTTCATGCATATTTCGTCAAGCGAATGCGATTCGATCGCTAAGGCTTCAAGTAACTTCTGCATTTCCAGTGGCAGCGTCTGTTGCGCATGACGGATAGACCACACTGTCATGTTCGGCATTAACAGCCGTGACGTCAGCAGCGTAGAGGAGAATTCGGCAATCAAGGTTGCTCTTGATAACAGCGGCAACAACACCTCAAACGGCATGGCGGAAGGCAGCACCATCACCTGCTCTGAAACAGCAGCCAAATTCAGCAAATCCCGCCCGTTGGCATTAGGGTGATACTTTACGGCAATCGTTTTACCCTGGGCAACCAACTGCTCGACTAAGTGACGGATAGACTGACTGTAATCAAGAAAACGGCTGAAGTTCTTTTCATCGGTAATCGTCAGCACATAATCGACATTGTCCAACGCGGCAGGCAGATCATACAAACCGGCCCAGCAGCCAATAAAAGCCTGAAACCTCGGAGACGTTGCGCCTTGCAAAGGGAGCGGCACAATCGGTCTCGCTTGCAAAACTGAACAGGCCAGGTCAGGGTAGGCCAACCACGCCTCATCGATGTATTTTGAAGCGCCGATGGTCGGCGGCGTATGCCACCAAGCGCCATACACCAGTTTTTTCAGCGTTTGGTCAATCCACTTGTCGGCAAAGGATTGGGAGGCTTTGCGGCCAATGTAACTAAAAAGCCCTTCATCCAGATACGCGGTTCTAAGCTGCGAAAAGGATTTGCGTAAATGGTAAGCGACATATTGAAACTCAACATGGCGGTCATTGCCGACAAACACCCGCTCCACCTGATGGGACTCGGCAAATGCCAGAATCTGCTTGGCATTGCGCTTGCGCTGGCCGGCACTTTTGTTACCGTCCTCAATAAACAGCAGTTGTTCGGCACTCCCCACCAATCCTGAACAACACGGCAACAAAGCATCATAACGCTTTTTGTCGAACCGAATGAAAACCAGCAAGGCTTTGGCATCCGGACGCGATGCCAATACCAATGCGGCAATCAGCAAATGAAAAATCGAAGAGATGAAATAGAGTTCATTTCTCATGCGATGACAAGATTCCGGTAATCACATCACGCGCACGTTCATCCTTGACGATGACTCCGTATTTTTGCAACACCTCCAGCGAGGCTTCATCCAGCACCAGACGCTGCCACTCTTCGTCAATCACACCGTCATTCAACATGTGCACCCAACGGCGGTAATGATCACCCATCTTAGTCACGCCCTGCGCCAGCAGTTTCTGGCGATTCTCAATATGATTGATAAAATGCGCCTTGGAGCCAATGCCATAGTGATAAACCAAGGCACTGTCGGAAATCTTCTGGTTCAGCCACGACCACCAATGCCAGGCACGGTGATTACCGCCTTTCACCCTCATGAAACCGTGCAAATTAACCATGACCTTGCCGTGAATTTTGCCCAGCTGAATCGACATATCGTCTTCTTTCAGCTGATTCTTCTTCGGGTAGAGAATCGGATGTTTGACACGATAAACGCGCTCATAAAAGGGCTCGTTTTCGGTATGCACGTCCAGCTGAACGTTAGAACGCTGGAACTCTATAATCGAACCCCATTTCGTCAATCCGTCTTTCAACGATTCACCCTGCGGAATCCAGAACTCATCGGCATCATTGGAAATCACCCAATCGGCCTGCATCTCGTTACGGGCAATCAACGCCATTTCGGTACGCCAATCGCTCTGGCGGTAATCACTCACCGGACGACTGATAACGTGCAGTTCGAATTCCGACGCCAACGCATTCAATTTCTCCAAAGTGCCGTCGGTGGAGCCGTTGTCGATGACGACAAAACAGTCCACTCCCAATACCGCGTGCACGCGAATATTGGCCTCGATCAGGTCAATCTCGTTTTTCACCATCAGACTCATCGCCAACTTTACCGGTGAACGGCTGAACTGACGGAAGCTGAACAGCTTGAAAACACCCAACATCTCTTATTCCTTAACGATTAGATTGTTATGCAACGCCTGCCACACGGCTTCAGGCGACAGATTCTGCAATGAATCCTGCGCTTCGGCAGCATCCTTGAATTGCTTGATATATCCCGGCGCCAGCGGCGACACCAGACGTGTCACTTTCGAGCCATCCGCGCCGATAAGCTTCGGGTCGGTGACGCGGTAGAGCACCGCCATCGGCACTTCCAACGCGGCGGCGACATGCGACAGGCCGGTATCCACCGAAACTACCGCTGAAGCCTGCTTGAGGGCACGCGCCATCTCATTCAAACTCAACATACGCTCCGGCACCCAAACGACTTGGGATGCATCTTCAGACCCGGCCTGTTGAGTTTTTTCAGAAGCCGAAACCGCCGCTTGCAAACGCAAGGCACGCTCACGCTCTTCGTCATTGCCCCACGGCAACAGCACCTTGTACCCGGCCTGTTGAGTTTTTTTGAGCAGTTCAATCCAGTATGCTTCCGGCCAGTATTTGGTTTCCCACGTGGTGCCGTGCAGAAAAACCAGATAGTTTTCCGCTTGCCACGGCAGGATTTCGGGACGCTGCCAGTCGGCGGTATTCAGGTCGTAAGCAATCGGCGCATTATCCGCCAGCTTGTATCCCAATCCTTTGGCGAACAGCTGACGCAACCGCAAAATAGCGTGCTGATCTTTCACCACGCGACATTTGTATTGATAGAACAGGCTCGCCAACGGTTCGCGCGCGCTTTTAAAATCCAAGCCGCAAACCGGCGCCTTGATACGGCGCGCCACCCACACACTTTTGTAGAGCCCCTGCGCATCCAACACCAAGTCATAATGGGTTTGATTGACCTGTTCAAAAAAGGCTTTGATCTCGGCGCGCGTTTGGCTGCTGAACAGACTTTTACGCCACTTGCGCAGTTCGATCGGATAAACCTTGTCCACCGCCGGATGCCAGCTGGGAATTTCGGCAAACGCCTTTTCGACCACCCAATCCACTTTCAGATTCGGGTTGGCCGCCAACGCGTCCGACAGCGCCGGAAAGGTATGGAACACGTCCCCCATCGAGGACATTTTGATCAGCAGCACGCGCATTATTTAAAATCCAGCACCTTCGGATTGGCGCTCAGCCAGGCCAAATACTTTTTCACGCCCTGTGCGACCGTATGGAATTCGCCGTCGTAACCGGCAGCGCGCAAGGCGCTGTTATCGGCCTGGGTAAAACTCTGATAGGCGCCTTTCAAATGCTCCGGAAACGGGATGTATTCGATCTCGCCCTTGCCGTGAAAATCGATGACCGCTTCGGCGATATGTTTGAAAGGCTCGGCTTTGGCAGGCCCGAGATTGAAAATGCCCGACTTGTCCGGGTTTTGCATAAACCACAGATTAACCTTAACCACGTCTTCGATATAGACAAAATCACGCGTCTGCATGCCCGCTTCGTAGCCGTCATAGGCGCCGAACAGTTTCAGCTTTTCGCCCGCCAACACCTGATTATGCAGTTTGAAAGCCACACTCGCCATATCGCCTTTGTGCTGCTCGCGCGGGCCATAAACATTGAAATAACGGAAACCGACCACCTGGCTCTGCGCATGCGGCAGAATCTGGCGTACATACTGGTCGAACTGGAATTTGGAGAAGCCGTAGACATTCAGCGGCTTTTCGTATTGACGCGCTTCGACAAAGGTCGGGCCATCACCGTACACGGCGGCGGAAGAAGCATACAGAAACGGAATTTCGCGATTCAGGCAGTAGTTCAGCAGGTCTTTGGAGTATTCGTAATTATTCTCCATGATGTACTTGCCGTCCCACTCGGTGGTGGCCGAACACGCCCCTTCATGGAAGATGCACTCGATCTCGGGCAAGCCTTCCTCGGCAAAAATCCGCGCCTGAAAATCTTCCTTGTCCAGATAGTCGGCAAAGTCGCAGTCGGCCAGATTGATGAACTTCTTGCCGTTTTTGAGGTTATCGACCACCAAAATATCCGTGCGCCCCATTTCGTTCAGCGCCTTGACAATGTTTGAACCGATAAACCCGGCACCACCTGTGACTACAATCATGCTCACTACCCAATCAATTCATTAACTTAGAAATCAAAAAACCGCCCCACACCAAGATGGCGATCAAAAACGACAGAAACACCGCCGCCGACCCCTGATCCTTGGCACGACCGGAAAGCTTATGATACTCCTCACCGATGCGATCCACCACCGATTCGACCGCCGAGTTCAACAACTCCACCAACAAGACGATCAACAGCACCGCAATCAAAATCGCGCGCTCCGCCGCGGTCTCTCCCAGCCAGAACGACACCGGGATCAGCAGCGTAAACAGAATCACTTCTTGACGAAACGCCGCCTCATGTTGCCAGGTGGATTTAAATCCCTTCCACGAATAACCCGCCGCATAAAAAACCCGCTTCAACCCCGTATGCGGTGATTTCATGGCCACTCCTTGTCATAATCCCTGCCGTAGATCACTCTGGAAACCGGCTCGAATTCCGGCGCACACCAGGACTGAACAGGCCGGGTCAGATCACTTTGAATATGCATAAAACAGAGCCCGAAATGGAAAAAATCATCCAGCATAAAGGGCGTCTGCAAACGGCTTTGCAGCACCGCGTCGGTTTCAGGAAACGCCTGCTGATAAGCCGCATTGCGCCATAACAGAAACGGAATTTCCACCATATTCTTGGTCACCCCGTCCGGGCCATGCCCTTTGAAATCCTTGCTGTCGAACACCTCTTCACCGTGGTCGGCAAAGAAACTCAGCGCCGCAATCTGCTTCTGCTGTTTCAGCAAATCCATGAGCTTACCCAGAATAAAATCGGTATAACGCACGGAATTGTCATATTCATTGATATATTGCAGCTGCGAAGACGACAAATCATCGGTGTAAGCCTTCACCCCGTCCATGCCATTGAACAGGGCAAACTCTTCAGGATAACGGTTGCGATATTGCAAGTGACTGCCCATCAGATGCACAAAAATGAGCTTATGCGCCGCCGGATCACTCAACGCCTTTTCCACGGAAGGCAGCAGATAACCGTCATAACGATGGTTCTCAACCCCTTTGAAATCATGGCTGATAAAATGCGATTCGTCGGCCATCGCCGCCAGCGGCGTTGTCGGAGTCCGCGACGGCTGCTGATTGGAAATCCAAAACGTCTTGAAACCGGCTTTTTTGGCTGCTCCGACCAGACTGATCGCCTTGTCATACGACCATTTATTCTGCAGATTTGCCTCGGTCAGCGCCACCTGCAGCGACGGACTGGTCTGAGCAAACGCCGAAACCACATTATCAAAACGCAGTAGGCTGTCTTGATTCGCTTGCAATGCCGGCGTTGTCGGACGGCCGTAACCGTAAACCTGCAAATGATGGCGATTCATCGACTCGCCAATCACCACCACATAAGTTTGCGGCTCGGTTGATGACATCGCCACGCTGAACGGTTTGGTTGCATACAACTGCTGACGAGCCTTGATAATCTCCGCCATGCCCTCATGCCCGCGGGCGTAGTCGATTCCGACACCAACAAACCCCGGAATCACATCAAAATAACGCCCGCGGTCATACACTTGCTGTACCGCAACCACAGCCATCAGCACGCCCAAGCCGGCAAAAAATCGCTGACGTTTGGTTTCTATCGTTTTGAAATCGATATTGCGTAACGACAGCGTCACCACCGCCACATAAAAGACCAATAAACTCACATTCGCAAACGACGCATAGGCGAGCAAAAATTCCCAACCTTCATGCGTATCGGTCAAGGCCATCGCCTCAAACGACGCGGAGGTAAACACCCCGCCAAAGGTTGACGCATAGAGAATATCGAAGGCGCCGGACAGCGCCATCAAAGCCAAAATGCCCAGCATGATTTTCTGCAACCAGGTATGACGCAACAGATAAGCCAGACCGCCCACCATCAACAACCAACCCAAACGGGCGTTCAGCTCCGAATCGCGCACAAACTCAACGTAGCTATGCACCACCAGCAGCGGAAAAAAGAAGATAAAAAACACCGCCCACCAGGGCGAACGAAAATAGTGTTTCACAGGTATTGAAATATCCTTATCAAACAGACAGACCCGGCCTGCTGAGTTTTACGAATCGAATAACCGTCGCAATTTTATCATTTACCTGTCCTAAAAGGGTAAAATACCCCTTTTGAATTGACTACGGATTTCAAGCCGCAAGATGGAAAAACTGCAAACCAAATGGGGACGATTTAAAGCCCATCTGCAAGCATGGTTGATTGACCATGAGATTCTGCGCGCCGTCTACCGCAATTTCTACCGCTTGTCGCCCAATGCATTTCGCAGCAACCACCCGTCACCGGCCTTTATTAAAAAGCTGCACCGCAAATACGGCGTAAAAACCATTATCAGCCTGCGTCGTGCCGATAAAAGCGGCCAATATCTATTGGAAAAAGAGGCCTGCGACCGCTACGGCATCACCCTCATCAACCACCCGATGTCATCACGCTCCCTGCCGGATGTGGACGATATTCTCGAAGCCAAACGCATACTGGAAACTGCGGAATACCCGATTCTGATTCACTGCAAGTCCGGCGCCGACCGTGCTGGACTAATGAGTGTGTTTTACGAACTGTTTGTCGAACACAAACCCATGGAAGAAGCCCTCCAACAGCTCAGTATGAAATACGGCCACTTCCGCTGGGCGGATACGGGCAAACTCGACTTCTTTTTTGACAGCTATCTGGCCTATCGCGCCGAACACCCGGAAACGGAATTCCTCGCCTGGCTGCAAAATCATTACGACAAACCTGCTCTAAACAGTCAGTTCCACAGCGCCGGCTGGGCCAATATCGTCGTCAACAAAATCCTGCACCGAGAGTAAAGCATGCTGGACAAACACACGCTCCATCTCTACAAACGCCTGCTGACCTATATCAAACCCTACTGGAAAGTGGTGGCGGTCACCTTGGTGGCACTGGCACTGGCCGCGGCGATGGAACCGCTGATGCCGGCACTGCTCAAGCCGCTGGTGGACGACAGCCTCATCGCCAAAAACCCCGATTCGATCGCCACCATTCCCCTGCTGATTATGCTGGTGTTTGTCGTGAAGGGCTTGGCGGAATACGCCAGCAAAGTCGCCAGCGAATGGGTGGCGCACAAGGCCATTCTCGATATCCGTGCGCAAATGTTTGCTAAAATCAACAGCCTGCCGCAACAGACCCATCACGACTACACCACCGGCAAACTGCTCTCCAAAATCACCTACGACGTGCCGCAGGTCGGCGCCTCGTTGAGTCAGGCGTGGATCATCATTATCCGCGACACCCTGATCATTCTCGGCCTGATCGGCTTTCTGCTCTACACCTCATGGCAACTGACCCTGCTGATGCTGATTATCGGCCCCGTCATCGCCTTTATTATCGACCGCGCCAGCCGCCTGATGCGCCAGTCGAGTAAAGCCATGCAAAACACCATGGGCGAACTCACCCAGCGTCTGGAAGAGGGCCTGAACGGCCACAAAGAGATCAAAATCTACGGCGCGGAAAATTATGAACAGGCCAGGTTTCACGCCACCGCCGAAAACCTGCGCCAACACACTATGGACGTGGTCAAGGTGTCCGCCGCCAATGTGCCGCTGGTGCAGATGCTCGCGGCCATCGCCTTGGCCGGCGTGCTTTACGCCGCCTCGGTCATGTCGGCGCAGGATATGTTCACACCGGGCGAATTCATCGCTTTTATCACCGCGATGGCAATGATTTTCGAACCGATCCGTCGCCTCACCAATATCAACGTCGTCATCCAAAAAGGCATGGCGGCCGCCGAAAGCATCTTTGAACTGCTGGATCAGCCCGATGAACCCAACCCCGGCCAACTGCAGCTTGCCGCCGTGCAGGGCCAGATTCGCTTTGACAATGTCACCTTCCGCTACGCCGGCGCCGAACAAGCCGCCTTGCAGGACCTGAACCTGACACTGCCCGCCAAACAGACCACCGCATTGGTCGGCCAATCCGGCAGCGGTAAAACCACTTTGGCCAACCTCATCACTCGTTTTTACCAGCCGCAATCCGGGCAGATTCTGCTCGACGGCACGCCGCTCAACGACATCGAACTGCACAACCTGCGCGACCAGATCGCCTACGTCAGCCAGAACGTGGTCCTGTTCAACGACACCCTCGCCGCCAATATCGCTTACGGTCACGACGAATTCGACGAAGCCGCCATTATCGCCGCCGCCAAAGCAGCGCACGCCTGGGAGTTTATCGAAAAGCTGCCACAGGGCTTGAATACCATCGTCGGCGACCAGGGTGCGAGCCTGTCCGGCGGCCAGCGGCAACGCATCGCCATTGCCCGCGCCTTTCTCAAGAACGCCCCGATTCTGATTATGGACGAAGCCACCTCGGCACTCGACAATCAGAGCGAACAGATGATTCAGCAGGCCATGGACACCCTGCGCCGCGACCGCACCGTCATCATCATCGCCCACCGTCTGAGCACAATTGAAAGCGCGGACCAGATTGTAGTGATGGAACACGGCAAACTCGCGGAAATCGGCAATCACCAGACGCTATTGTCCAACCAGGGCATTTACGCCAAGCTCTATCAAAGCGGCGAGACATTGGCATGAGCAGAAAGGTTAAGAACGCGCCCAAACAAGCCACGCCGTTTCAGTGGCGCTTTTTATGCCCGCGTTTCTGGGGTATCTGGCTCGGATTGGGCGTGTTGCGCCTGCTCGCTTTTGTCCCTTATCGCGCAAAATTTGGCGTTGGCAAAGGACTGGGAAAACTACTCTATCTGCTGGCCGGCAAGCGCCGCCGCCTGGCCAAGGCCAGCATTGATCTGGCCTTTCCCGAAAAACCGGAAGCAGAACGCCAAACCATTCTTGAAGAGCATTTTGCCTCGCTCGGCATCGGCCTGATGGAAATGGCCATGGTCTGGTGGGGAGACCACAAAAAACACCACGGCACCGCCTTTGAACGCCAGATTGTCACCTTTAAGGGCGAAGAACATCTGCGCGCCGCCCAGGCGGAAGGCAAAGGCGTGCTGATTCTCGCGCCACACTTCACCACACTAGAACTGACCGGCTTGTTCGTTTCTTTTCTGACAAACTACCATGCGGTCTATCGCCCGCACGACAATCCGCTGATGGACTATCTGATTGCCAAAGGGCGTTCCATCCGCTTCGACAACGGCGCGCAGGTCGAACCGGTATCCAACGCCAATACGCGCCAGATGCTCAAGGTATTGCGCGCCGGTGAAAGCATGACCTTTCTGCCCGACCAGCGTTATCGCGCCAAAGGCCATGTGGAAGTGCCGTTTTTCGGCCATCCAGCCAAAAGCAATCCGGCCACCGCCAAAATCGCCAAACTGACCGACTGCGCCGTGGTGCCGACCTTTACCCGCCGCATTGCAGACGATCAAGGCGTGCATTACGAAGTCGAATTTCTACCGGCACTGCAAGACTTCCCCAGCGGCGATGACGCCGCCGACACCCTGCGCCTGCACCACCTCTACGAAGACGCCATCCGCCAGACACCGGAACAATATCTGTGGGTGCATAATCGCTGGAGCCTTAAACTCTACTGAGAACAAACACCCGGCCTGTTCGCTTTTAAAAAAGCATCTGCATTTTATGATTGATTTTTTTGAACCACGAAGAACACAAAGGCCACGAAGGCTTTGTAAATTCATCCTTTTTATTGGTACTGCCACCCATTTTCATGGCAATTAAAGCTATCTATACCAATAAGTTAGCCTGGTTGAACGCGACTAGGCGCAAGAATAACTTCGTGCTCTTCGTGTGCTTCGTGGTTTAAATCATCGGTATGTGAATCAATCATGAATCCTTAAAAACAAAACGCCACGCAACGCAGAACCAATAAAAAAGCCGCCGAAAGAACGATTCCTTCGGCGGCTTTTTTGCATTTTTTAAAGTGAACAGGCCGGGTAAAGCCTGCTCAACTCACAACTTAGTGCGCACTGTGATCCGGATCCCAGCCAATCAGCGTATATTCCGCACCGCAATAAGGGCACTTGGCCTTACCGGTTTCCTCAATCGGCAGATAGACACGCGGATGTGAATTCCACACACTCATATCCGGCGTTGGACAGTGCAACGGCAAATCTTTATAAGTCACTTCATAATGGCGCTTTGAGTTAGTCTTATTGTTTTGGCTCATCTCGCTACTCCTTTATTGTTTGACTTAAGCAACGGTCGTCAACCAGTTCAAATGCTTCGCTGAACGGCCGTGAACCACATCAAAATACAGGCTTTGCAGCTTCTCGGTGATCGGACCGCGTGAACCGGCACCGATCGGACGGTTATCCAATTCACGGATTGGCGTGACTTCCGCCGCCGTACCGGTAAAGAACGCCTCGTCGGCGATATAGACTTCGTCGCGTGTGATGCGTTTCTCAACCACTTCAATACCCAGCTCGCGCGCCAACTGCATAATCGTCTTACGCGTAATACCGTCCAAACAAGACGTCAGTTCAGGCGTGTACAACACCCCGTCGCGCACCATAAAGAAGTTCTCGCCAGACCCTTCAGACACATAGCCTTCCGTGTCCAGCAACAGCGCTTCGTGGCAACCGTGGCTGATCGCTTCCTGCAATGCCAGCATCGAGTTCATGTAGGCACCGTTGGATTTGGCTTTGGTCATGGTCACGTTCACATGGTGACGCGTGTAAGAAGAGGTCGCAATCTTAATGCCTTTGGTGAGGTTCTCTTCACCCATGTAAGCACCCCACTCCCAAGCGGCAACCATCACATGCACTTTCAGATTATCGGCACGCAATCCCATCCCTTCGGCGCCGTAGAACGCCATCGGACGAATGTAAGCGGAATTCAGATTGTTCTCGCGTACCGCCGCACGCTGCGCTTCGTTCAGCGTCGCTTTGTCGAACGGCATTTTCATATTCATGATTTTTGCGGAGTTGAACAAGCGGTCGGTATGCGCTTCCAGACGGAAAATCGACGTGCCCTGCTCGGCCTGATAAGCGCGCACGCCTTCAAACACGCCCATACCATAATGCAATGTATGAGTTAAAACATGCACTTTTGCCTCACGCCAAGGGACCATTTCACCGTCCAACCAAATGAGACCGTCTCTATCCGCCATCGCTTGCATTCAAGTTACTCCACAAAAAGGTAATTAAAAATAAACGTTTATTTTATCCTAAATCCAAACGCAATTAATCCCCATAGCGACAATATTCATTGAAAAACCTAGAATTCTACAAAATCGGACAGCATGACCTCCCTCAACCCCACAATATCCAGGGAACCTCTGATTGAATCAGGTTGGATTCTGGCAACGCCAAGTTTGTCAGGTCAAGGCGTGAAGTTGCAGTCATGTCTAGACCTGACAAAACTTCACAACGCAGAGATGACAAACTTGGCTAAGCCCCTTCGGGCGGGGCTTAAAACCCACTTCTTCGTTGTTGTGGCACTTGACCTTAGAATGCTAAGGCCGTCGCGCCACGCCTAGAAGACCCAGGCTTTAAGTCCCGCAGAATCTCAATCTGATTCAATCAGAGGTTCCCAAGGCAAAATAGCTTGATATTTAACAACATTTGGATAGAATTGCTCTTTTGGTTTTCCAATGCCTGAAAAAGCAACCTTTTCGTGACGGCCTGCGGCGGCTCCACTTTGTCGTGCTCGCTGTGACTGGGTTGCTTTTTTGTTTGTGATATCGTCATACCGCCCTCAATTTGATAAGGATGCTTAGTTTATGTCTGACCATTTGATGAAGACTTATGCAAGATTGCCGGTAACCTTTGAAAAAGGTGCGGGCGCTTTATTGCAAGACACCAACGGCAAAAGCTATCTGGATGCCGTCAGCGGGATTGCGGTTTGCAGCCTCGGCCACGCCCACCCTGCTGTTGCCGAGGCCATTTGCGCCCAAAGCCAGCAATTGATTCATACCTCGAATCTGTACAATGTTGCCAACCAGCAGGCGCTGGCCGACAAACTGGCCGAACTGTCAGGCATGGATCGCGTGTTTTTCAGCAACTCCGGCGCGGAAGCCAACGAAGCGGCCATCAAGATCGCCAGAAAATACGGCCACAGCAAAGGCATTGACGTCCCGACCATTATTGTCATGGAAAACAGCTTTCACGGCCGTACACTGGCGACGCTGACAGCCACCGGCAACAAAAAAGTACAGGAAGGCTTCGCTCCGCTGGTGGAAGGCTTTATTCGTGTGCCATTTGACAATGTCGACGCCGTTAAGGCCCACAGCGACAACCCGAATATCGTTGCTATCCTGGTCGAGCCGATTCAGGGTGAAGGTGGCGTGCATGTTCCTCAGGCAGGCTACCTGAAAGCCCTTAAAGACATCTGCGAAACCAACGACTGGCTGCTGATGGTCGATGAAATCCAGACCGGCGTTGGCCGTACCGGAAAATGGTTTGCCCACCAGCACGACGGCATTACCCCGGACGTGATGACTTTAGCCAAAGCCTTGGGCAATGGTGTACCGATTGGCGCCTGCCTGGCGAACGGCAAGGCGGCCGAGGTTTTCGCGCCGGGCAATCACGGCACCACTTTCGGCGGCAACCCACTGGCCTGCGCGGCGGGTCTTGCGGTTATCAAAGCCATGGAAATCCACAACCACATCAGCAAGGTCGCCGAAAAGGGCGACGTGCTGGTCGAGAAGTTCCGCACGGCACTGCAAGGCCAGGCCGGGGTTGTGCAAATTCGCGGCAAAGGCTATATGATCGGCATTCAACTCGACCGCCCCTGCGGCGAACTGGTTGGCAAGGCACTCGAACAAGGCTTGCTGATCAACGTCACCCGCATGGACACCATCCGTTTGCTGCCGACTTTCGTGATGACACAAGAACAAACAGAACAACTGGTTACCCAATTGACCCAATTGGTTAAAGAATTTTTAGCGGCCTAATTAGCGCACACAACCGAGACTACTAAGAGGTCATTTAATGACTATTAGACACTTTTTAACCCTTAAAGACATGACGCCGGCCGAGCTGCAACAGCTGCTCAAGCGCGGCATCGAACTCAAAGCGCTGCACCGTGCCGGCAAGGCACACGCACCGCTGCAACACAAGACCCTGGCGATGATTTTTGAAAAATCGTCGACGCGCACCCGTATCTCTTTTGAAGCCGGTATGGCGCAACTGGGCGGTCATGCGCTGTTCCTGTCTCCCAACGACACGCAATTAGGGCGCGGCGAGCCGATTGAAGACAGCGCCCGCGTTATCTCCAGCATGGTGGACGCGATTATGATCCGCACCTTCGAGCACGAGATTGTCGAAGCCATGGCCGAACACTCGCGCGTACCGATCATCAACGGCCTGACCGACGACTACCACCCCTGCCAACTGCTGGCCGATATGCAAACCTACCACGAGCATCGCGGCAGCATCCAAGGCAAAACGGTTGTCTGGGTGGGCGACGGCAACAATATGTGCCAGTCCTACATCAACGCCGCCAAGCAGTACGACTTCAACCTGCGTATCGCCTGTCCGGCCGGTTATGGCCCTAAAAAGGAACTGGTTCATGCCAATAGCGACCGCGTTGAAATCATCCGCGACCCGATCGAAGCGGCACGCGGTGCGGATCTGATCGCCACCGACGTCTGGGCGAGCATGGGACAGGAAGAAGAACAACGTATGCGTAGACGTGCTTTCATCGACTACCAGGTCACTGAAGCCGTTATGCAACAGGCCAACAAAGATGCGTTGTTTATGCACTGCCTGCCTGCGCATCGTGGAGAAGAAGTGGCCGCCGAGGTGATCGATGGCACACAATCCGTGGTGTGGGATGAAGCCGAAAACCGCCTGCATGCTCAAAAAGCATTGCTGGAGTTTTTGATGGCGCGGAACTAAAACCCGCCCGTTCCTCACAAAAAAGCCCGCAATCGCGCAATGCTATTTACTTAAGCAGAGCGGCATTGCGATTAACCGGATAACGGGTTTTACTCATCTTAACCGTCCTTGGCCTTGAAAGCCTTGGGCGGTTTTCTATTATCAGGCTCGCAACCCCGCCTCGAAGCTCACTTAACCTAGCGCCTGTTTTCCCAGGTGACAGTGCATCCGCCATGACAATCAATTGCACCGCAATATATTGGAACGCCGCTTTAAAACTCATCTGATTGGGCGCCTTGCCATAACTCACCGCAGCCTGACTCGCTTCGCGGCGTACCAAGTTATACGCCAGCAGCATCCCCCATACTTCTTGCTCTACTGACTCAACCGTTTTGCTGCGACGCGTTAAGGCATTGTGTTGCATGGAACTTTTGATGTTTCGATAACCTAACTCAATTTCCCAATGCTCATGATAGAGTTGAGCGACGGTCTGTGTGTCGTAGCGTTCATAGGGCAAAGAGGTGTAAACCGTTTTATCGACGTCATTAATACGATAACTCACCGCACGGACTTGTCAGGTTTGGGTAATGCAGGGTTTTTCTTTCTGGCTTGGGGCGAAACGCTCATTTCAATCAGGCAATCATGCTAGTTATAGCGCTGAATTTCTTGAAAGACCAATCCCTTTCGAGCGGGCATGACCCTGTGTCGATTCGCCTTATTTTGCGTGAGGCTTAGCAGTAAGTTGGCACTCCAAAATCCTTTATCCATGAGCGTCACGGAATTATCCGGCAGATTAGGAATCAGCGCTTCTGCTTGTGGAATTTCTCCTTTGTGGTAAGGGCTGATTTGCGCATTGACCATCACATGAGAGCGAACATTCATCAATCACACAAGGCGCATCATCGGGTACGGCGTTTGTCGATTGGTTGAGGCATTTCCCGACCCAAATCGCTCTCGTAACGCCGGTGTATCGGGTGTTCTCAATAAAGCGCCATCCAGTGCAAAGACCTGTAAGCCTTCCCAGGTATCTTCTGGGCAACGTTCTAATCCCCAATGTCTAGCCGTTTTCGATACAGCCACTCCACCGGTTCGGCACCTAAGCGTTGACGTGCATTAGCGATGCCACTTTTGGCGATAAGTGACTCATTCGCTAAGCCTTGAGCACAGATATTGAGACGACAAGCGACTTCATGAATGGATTCGTTGCGGAACAATGCCATGCCAATGACAAGCCATAATACTTGATCACTGGGTAATCGGCGTCTTCGAATGGTGGCTTGCTCACTTAACGTGAGTGCGGATTCAACCCATTCAACTGGGATGTTTTGAGTAAAGGTATTGTCGTCAAGGAATTGATCAAGTTCATCTATTTCAAGGAGGGTTGAGTTAAGGGCATAAAAAAATCCAGTACCGAAAACGATACTGGATTTTAACTTTTTAGAACTAACAATGCTTAAATGAACAGCATTGCCGCAAATTGCGGGCTTTTTTGTATTTAAAAAACCGATTTTTGAAGTGACCCCCAAATGTTGGACACCAACTTTGGGGGTTTTTCATGTCCAAATACAGTCGCAATACAAAAGTCACCATAGCAAAGCGCTATCTTCAGGGCGAAAATTCTACCGCTCTCTCAAC
>NZ_JACBGH010000015.1 GCF_013391695.1 Thiomicrorhabdus cannonii | reverse complement strand
ACTATATTGAGTACTATAATCACAAACGCATCAAGCAGAAACTCAAAGGCCTGAGTCCGATAGAGTATCGAAATCAGGCCTTGGGTACCGCTTAACTAAAATGTCCAAGTTTTTGGGGTCACTTCAACAAGTGCGGTTTTAAGGTTTAAAGCGAGGTTCTGCTTAGTTCGACGCGGTGATATTGTAGCCGCCGTCAACGTAAGTGATTTCGCCGGTGATGCCCGAGGCCAGATCGGAGCAGAGGAAGGCGGAGGTATTGCCGACTTCTTCGATCGTCACGTTGCGACGCAAGGGTGTAGAGGCGGCGGCTTTATCCAGCATGCTGCGGAAGTCTTTAATACCGGCTGCCGCCAAAGTGCGGATAGGGCCTGCAGACACAGCATTGACACGAATACCATCCTGACCCAAATCGGCCGCCAAATAGCGGACAGTGGCTTCTAGTGATGCTTTGGCGATACCCATGACGTTGTAGTTAGGTACGGCGCGTTCCGCCCCCAGATAAGAAACGGTTAAAACCGCACCCTGCTTGGCTTTAAGCATGTTGTATGCGGCTTTGGTGCAGGCGGTCAGGCTGTAGGCGGAAATGTCGTGCGCAATTTTGAAGCCTTCACGGCTGGAAGCGTCGATCATGCGGCCTTCCAGCTCTTCGCGTGGTGCGAAGGCGACCGAGTGCACCAGGATGTCCAGCCCGTCAGTCCAGGTTTTGGCCAGTTCGCTGAAAACCGCTGCGATTTCCTCATCGTTGGCGACGTCCAATGGCAGTACGATGGATGAGCCCAGTTCTTCAGCGACTTTTTCGACACGTCCTTTCAATTTTTCGTTCTGATAGGTGAGGGCGATTTCAGCGCCTTGCTCGTGCATTTGCTTGGCAATGCCATAGGCAATCGATTTGTTATTGGCAACCCCGATGATTAAGGCTTTCTTTCCAGTTAGGAATCCCATGTTTTTCTCCATTATGTAGAACGCTGTCTAAGCAGTAAAAGGTTGGATGACAGCGCATAAATAATTAACATTAAGACAAAGTTAATCGCAGCATTATAACGCTAATTTGGCGTAAATTATTCGCTATAATGGCAATTGTTTGTCTATCTCAAGTAATGGGGCTTTAGTGAAAAATCGCTGGATGGGGTCTGCAAAAACCAACGGATTGTCTGTTTTTCTGTTGTCGGCGTTGCTGCTTTTTTCGGTATTTTCGTCAGTCGGCTGTCAAGCGTTGTGGAATCAGCCTTATAGCCATGCGCAGATTGAGTCGTCCACCTTGTTCAGTTCCTTTTCCGAACCGCCCAAGCACCTCGATCCGGTAGTCTCCTACAGTTCCAACGAATGGTCTATTCTTGGACAAATCTACGAACCGCCTCTGCAATATCATTATCTAAAACGTCCTTATACGCTGGAGCCGTTGACCCTGCAAACACTGCCTGAGGTTCGCTATTTGAACGCTGCGGGGCAAGCGCTGCAAAACAATCAAACCGTTGCTTACAGCGAATACACCTTGACGTTAAAGCCCAATGTCTTTTACCAGCCGCATCCGGCTTTTGTGATGCAGGACGGGCGCCTCAAGTACGGCGATTTGAGTGAGGCGCAACTCAAAACGATTCATAGCGTGGCGGATTTCAAGGAGCAGGGCACGCGGGAGTTGCTTGCCGAAGATTATGTGTATGCCATCAAGCGCATGGGGTTGCGCCAGAACCACTCGCCGATACTGGACACCATGCAGCATTACATTGTTGGTTTGCGCGAGTTTTCGAGTTTGGCCAGTGAGGATTATGCCGCCAAAATCGCCGGGGATCCGCAAGTTAAAAACCGTTTTTTCGATTTAAGGAATTACGCGATTTCAGGCGTAAAAGTCATTGATAAATATCGATTTTCCATCCGCATTAAAGGTGAGTATCCGCAGTTTCTTTATTGGTTGAGCATGAACTTCTTCGCGCCGATTCCGTGGGAAGCGGAACGCTTTTACAAACAGCCCGGATTGGTGGCCAAGAACATTACGCTCGATACCTCGCCGGTGGGTACCGGGCCTTATTATCTGGCGGAAAACAATCCCAATAAACGCATGCGGCTTGTCGCCAATCCGAATTTTCATGATGAGTTCTATCCCGTTGATGGTTTGGCCGAAGGCGCGGATGCGGCTTTGTTGAACGATGCCGGCAAAAAGCTGCCGTTCATCAAAGAGGTGGTCTATACCCTGGAAAAAGAGAGCGTGCCTTTGTGGAACAAGTTTCTGCAGGGATATTACGATGCATCCGGTGTGAGTTCGGACAGTTTCGACCAGGCGGTTTCGATTGGCGCCGGCGGCGGTATGCAGCTGACACAGGAGATGCAGGATAAGGGCATCGGTTTTCTGACGACGGTCCAGCCGACGATTATGTATCTTGGATTCAATATGGCCGATCCGGTGGTGGGCGGTTACAGCGAGCAACAGCGAAAACTGCGCCAGGCGTTGAGCATTGCGGTGAATTACGACGAATACATCACCATTTTCCTCAACGGCCGCGGTGTGGCCGCACAAGGGCCGATTCCGCCGGGAATCAGCGGTTATCAAACCGGACAGGCCGGGTTGAACCCCTACACGTTTGAATGGCAAAACGGCCGCGCACAACGTAAAGCGCTTGAGCAGGCCAAACGCCTGCTTGCTGAGGCAGGTTATCCCGAAGGACGGCTGCCCGACGGTTCGCCGCTGACGCTCTATTTTGATACCCCGGCGACCGGCCCCGACAGCAAGGCGCAGCTCAACTGGTACCGCAAGCAGTTCGCCAAGTTGGGGATTGAGCTAGTGATTCGTGCCACCGATTACAACCGTTTTCAGGACAAGGTTCGCGGTGCCAAGGCGCAGATGTTCGTGTGGGGCTGGAATGCCGATTATCCCGATCCGGAAAACTTCCTGTTCTTGCTGTACGGCGGCAATGCGGCGATTCATACCAACGGCGCAGGCATCAACAGCGCCAATTACGATAATCCGGAATTCAACCGCTTGTTCGAGCAGATCAAAACCATGGCCGATTCTCCAGAAAGACGGGATTTGATTGCGCAGATGGTGGCTATTGCGCAACGCGACGCGCCTTGGGTTTGGGGTTTTTATCCGCAGTCCTTGGCGCTCTATCACGGCTGGTATCACAATGTCTGGGCGAATCCGTTGGCCAATAACACCCTTAAATACAAGCGCATCGACGCCGCACAACGGACGGCGATGCAGCAACAGTGGAACCAGCCGGTCATTTGGCCGTTGATCTTAGTGTTCGCGCTGCTTCTATTGGCGGTTTATCCGCTATACCGCGCCTATCGTGCGCGCCAGACCAAACGCCTGGTCGCAACGGAGGAACGTTTCTGATGTTGGCTTATATTATTCGTCGATTGTTGTTTGCCGTGCCGATTCTGATCGGCGTGAATCTGATCACTTTTGCGCTGTTTTTTATGGTCAACACGCCCGAAGACATGGCGCGTGCGCAACTCGGTGCCAAACAGACCACACCGGAGATGATCGCCGCCTGGAAAGCCGATCACGGTTACGACAAACCGCTGTTTTTCAATGGCGAGGCACCCGGCCTGTCGAAAATTTCCGACACCTTGTTTGTGGAAGAATCCTTGAAGCTGTTTGTGTTCGATTTCGGCCAATCTGACAGCGGAAGGCAGATTTCGGCCGATATTTACGAGCGCATGTGGCCGAGTCTGCAGATTGCCTTGCCGACGTTTGTGATCGCGTTGGTGACGAATATCGCCCTAGCGCTTTTGATTGTGTTGTTCCGCGGTTCGGTGTTGGACACGGCGAGCATGATGGTGGCGGTGGCGATCATGTCGGTATCGGGGCTGTTTTATATCATTGCCGGCCAGTTGCTGTTCAGCAAAATCTGGCACTGGGTGCCGATTTCCGGTTACGAAGGCGGCTGGGACGGTTTGAAGTTTGTGGTTCTGCCGGTAGTCATCGGGGTGTTTGCCGGATTGGGCAGCGGGGTGCGCTGGTATCGCAGCCTGTTTCTGGAGGAGATCAACAAGGACTATGTGCGCACGGCGCGTGCCAAAGGGCTGTCCGAAATCAAGGTGCTGTTCGGCCATGTGTTGCAGAACGGTCTGCTGCCGATTCTGACCGGCGTGGTCGTGGTGATTCCGACGCTGTTTATGGGCAGCTTGATTATGGAGTCGTTCTTTGGCATTCCGGGGCTGGGCAGCTATACCATTGATGCGATCAATGCGCAGGACTTTGCCATCGTCAAGGCGATGGTGTTCCTCGGTTCGGTGCTCTATATCGTCGGCCTGATTCTGACCGACATTTCCTATACCTATTTTGATCCGCGCGTGAGGTTGCAGTGATGAGTCTGACCTTATTGTGGACCGATGGTTTGATTTGGGGGTTGATTGCTGCGCTGGCGGCGTGGGGCAGAATCGTCAGTCGTTCGGTGCAGGTGCGCCGCCAATGGATGCAGGTGTTTGAATCCAAGGTGGCGATGGTTTCGGCGATTGTGCTGCTGTTCTACGTGCTGCTGGCGTTGCTGGATTCGATTCATTTCACTCAGCAGGAGGCGGGGCAAGGTCTGCAGAGCGTGCTTGACGCGCTGTTGGCGCATTTGGCCACGGTGCAGGAACGCACCTATTCGGCGCCGTTTGCCTTGACCGAGTACAACCGTACCCTGCAGACGCTGGAGGACGGCACGGTGGCGATGCTCTATCAGCCGCTGCAGCATATCAACCCTGCGGCCTCGATGCTGTGGGAAAGCGGCAAAGCTCTGCTGGCCGGCCTGTTGATTTTTACTTTGGCGACTGCTGTGCATCTTTTGTGGCGAAGCCGTGTTAATGACGTCTCGTTTGTTGCTCAGGCCCGGGCGGTATGGCAGGGGCGTACGCAGCTGCCGTGGAAAACGGCTTACTTGACGGTATTGCTGTTGCTGTTGGCGATGAGCTGGCTTTATCAATTAAGTTTTTCCTACCACGTGCTGGGTACCGACAAGGTCGGCGGCGATGTGTTGTACGAAAGCCTCAAAAGCATCCGCACCGGCGTGCTGATTGGTGTGCTGACCACCTTGGTGATGCTGCCGGTGGCCTTGCTGTTGGGGATTGCAGCCGGCCTGTTCAAAGGTTGGGTAGATGATGTCATTCAGTATCTCTACACCACCTTGAACTCCATTCCGGGCGTCTTGCTGATCGCCGCCGCGGTGCTGGTGATGCAGGTCATGATCGGCAACCATCCGGAATGGTTCAGCTCCACCGAGGAGCGTGCCGATATGCGTCTACTATTTTTGGTGCTGATTCTGGGAATGACGAGCTGGACCGGGTTGTGCCGTCTGCTGCGCGCCGAAACCCTGAAAATCAGCCAGATCGAGTTTGTGACCGCCGCACGGGCGTTTGGCGTGAGCCGTTTCACGATTATCGGCCGCCACATTCTGCCGAATGTGATGCATATTGTCCTGATTGCGGTGGTGCTGGATTTCAGCGGCTTGGTGCTGGCGGAGGCGGTGTTGTCGTATGTCGGTGTAGGGGTTGACCCCACCATGCACAGCTGGGGCAATATGATTAACCAGGCGCGTTTGGAAATGGCGCGCGAGCCGATGGTCTGGTGGTCGCTGTTTGCCGCCTTTATTTTTATGTTTTGTTTGGTGCTGGCCGCCAATTTGTTTTCGGACCGGGTGCAGCGCGTGCTTGACCCGCGTTCGCAAACGTCATAACCCCCGCAATCCTAAAGAGGCAAAATATGCAGGTTATTCCGCAGGTTTTACAGGTTGAAAATCTACAGATTCAGGTGGGTGAAACGCCGCTGTTAAAGGGGATCTCCTTTGAAGTGCGCAAAGGTGAGATTTTTGCTCTGGTGGGCGAATCGGGCAGCGGTAAGTCGCTGACGAGTCTGGCGATTATGCGCTTGCTGCCGGAAGCCTTGCGCATCAGCGGCGGGCGCATCAATTTGCATGAACAGTCGTTATTGACGCTGACCGAACAGCAGATGCAGGCGGTGCGCGGCAAGCAAGTGGCGATGATTTTTCAGGAGCCGATGACCTCCTTGAACCCGGTGATGAAAGTGGGCGATCAGGTGGCCGAGGTGTTGCGCGTGCATCTGCGCCTGTCGTCCAAAGCGGCGCGCGCCAAAGTGGTGGCGCTGTTTGAAGAGGTTGGGATTCCCGATGCGGCCAACCGTTACGACTGGTATCCGCATCAGCTTTCCGGCGGACAGAAACAGCGGGTGATGATTGCGATGGCGCTGGCTTGCGAGCCGGAGTTGTTGATTGCCGACGAACCGACCACCGCGTTGGATGTGACCATTCAGGCACAGGTTTTGCAGCTGCTCAAGCAGATCCGCGAGCAACGCGGTCTGTCGATTCTGTTTATCACCCATGATATGGGCGTGGTGCACGAGATGGCCGACCGTGTGGCGGTGATGCGCCAGGGCGAGATTGTCGAGCAGGCGGACAAAGCCCATTTCTTCAGTCATCCACAACATCCCTATACGCAGAAACTTTTGGCGGATGCGGTGCCGGAGCGACGCTACCGTCAAATCGAGGAAACAGCCGCCTTGCTGGAGGTCAATGACCTCAAGGTGCATTTCCCGATTAAAAAGGGTCTGTTTCAGCGCACCGTGGGCTACGTTAAAGCGGTGGACGGCGTGACCTTGGAAATTCCCAGGGGACAGACGTTGGCGCTGGTGGGCGAATCGGGCAGCGGTAAAAGCACGATCGGCCAGGCGATTCTGAAGCTGGTGAATGCCACCGGCGGCAAGGTGAGTTATCGTGCAGACGGGGTGGAGGTGGACCTGACCCGGCTCAACGAAAAGCAGATGCGGCCGTTGCGCCGTAAGGTGCAGGTGATTTTTCAAGATCCGTTCTCGGCCTTGAATCCGCGCATGACCATCGGCGAGATTATCCGTGAAGGCATGACCAGTCTGAAAGTGGGGCCCAAAGACAGGGCCGGACAGGATGGGCGCATTGAGGAGTTGCTGATGCAGGTGGGGCTTTTGCCTGAACATAAATACCGTTATCCGCATGAGTTTTCCGGCGGGCAGCGTCAACGCATCGGCATCGCCCGCGCTTTGGCGGTGGAGCCGGAATTGATTATCTGCGATGAGCCGACCAGCGCCTTGGACGTGTCGGTGCGCGCGCAGGTGTTGGCGTTGCTGGAGTCGTTGCAGCAGCAGTACCAGATGTCGTATCTGTTTATTACCCATGACCTGTCAATTATTCCGGCCATCGCGCACCGCGTGGCGGTGATGCAGAAGGGGCGGATCGTCGAGCAGGGGGCAGTGGAGGCGATTATGCGCAGACCGCAGCATCCTTATACGCAGCAGTTGCTGGCATCGGCGCCGCAGCTGGTGCGCGATGCGCTGGCAGGGTGAGTGGCTGGGGTTAGGGAAAGCGTATGAGGTTGGAATATGTGTTGGCGTGGTTGCCAATGGTGTTGATAGCCATTGCCAACGGCGCGATTCGCGAGAAAATCTTTATAAAACTCTATTCCGAGCGCACCGCCCATCAGCTCTCTTCGGTGACCATCTTGCTGGCGTTTTATCTGTACACAAACTGGTTGCATTCCATCTGGCCTTTGTTGAATGAAACGCAGGCGATGCAGGTCGGGGTGATGTGGGTTGGTATGACCGTGGTCTTTGAATTTGCATTCGGTCATTTTGTGATGCACCACTCGTGGTCACATCTGTTGGCTGATTATAATCTGCGTCAAGGTCGTGTCTGGTCGCTGGTGCTGCTGGGAGTGTGTTTGATGCCTTATATAGCCTATAGGTTTTGATTTTATCTGTCTGATTTAAAAGGATTTATATGTTCGGGTTTGTGGGGCGCAATATGCTGACCGGTCTGTTTACCGTGCTGCCGGTGGCGCTGACGCTGTATCTGTTTTACTGGTTGGCGGTGACGGCGGAATCGCTGCTGGGCGGTTTGATCCGTCAGGTCGTGCCCAGCGAGTTTTACTGGCCGGGCATGGGGGTTATCGCCGGCCTGCTCGCCTTGTTTGTCGTCGGGGTGCTGATGCACGCCTATGTGGTGCGCCTTATTTTCGGCAAGTTCGAAGGATTGTTTGAACGTCTGCCGGGCGTCAAACCGATCTACCGCGCCATGCGCGATTTCTTCGATTATTTCCGTCCGCAGAAGGAGCAGGAGTTTTCGCAGGTGGTGGCGGTCACTTTTGGCGAAAGCGGCATGAAACTGATCGGTTTTATTACCCGCGCCGATGCCGATAAATTGCCGGAAGGCTTTAATGACAACGAAAGCGTGCTGGTCTATCTGCCATTGAGTTATATGATCGGCGGCTATACGCTGTTGGTGCCGCAAACGGCGCTGACCCGACTGGATATGACAATGGATGAGGCGATGCGCTTCACTTTGACGGCCGGTTTGGCATCGATGGATGGTAAAAAGAAATAATTAAAAAACGCCGTTTAAAAACTCAACAGGCCGGGTAGGAAGTCTCTTACCCGGCCTGTTGAGTTTTTAAAGCATCGAAAAATGGCGAATAACCGTTTAGAGTTTTTCGATATCTTCGGCGTTTAAACCTTCCGATACGATTTCCAGCAGATGTTGGGCGACACTTTCCGCTTGCGGCAGATTGAGCGGATTTTCGCCGGGGAAAAGCCGGCCGCGGGTTTCGCTGGCAAAGGTGCCGAGTTGCGCCCAATAGCATTGCAGCTGCGGCACGCGGTTTTCGGCGGCCACGCTGCGCATGAGTTGCTGCAAACCCGCTTTGGCAACACCGTAGGCGCCGTAGAATGCGGGATGTTGCAGAATGTTGTCATCACCGATGGCGACCAATCTGGCGTCGGCCGATTTAAGCAGCAACGGCAGGGTGGTTTGAATCAGGTGGAAATTGGCGTTCAGGCCGGTGTGCAGCACTTCGTACCACTGTTTGTAGTCGAAATGGGCGATCGGCGTAAACGCCGGCAGCAGTGCGGCATTTAAAAAGACGCCGTCCAGCTGGCCGTAAGTTTCTTCCAGAATACTCTGCAGTTCGGCGTAATGGTCGATATTGGCGCCGAGCAGATCCATCGGGTAAAGCGCGGCACGCTCTGCCGTTCCTAGCGTTTCCAACTCGTCATAGAGCTTGTTAAGGGCTTTGAGGTCCTTGTCGAGCAGAATGACGTCGTGCCCCTCTTGCAGCAGTTGCGTGCTGAGGGCTTTGCCTAACCCTTGGGCGGCGCCGGTGACTAAATAGGTGCTCATAGCGTGTTTTAACCTTTTTATGGGTTTTTTCTGATGGTTTCAATAAAGCGGCTGATGTCGATCGGCGTGTCGAAGAAAAAGTCGGCAGGCCAGGCGGCGTCGCTTTCGTGTTCCGGCAGAAAGCCGAACAGCGCCGCGCCGGTTTTCATGCCGGCGTTGATGCCGGCTTCGATATCCCGCGGATGGTCGCCGATATACAGGCATTGCGCCGGGGTCACGCCGCACTCTTTGGCCGCCAGATGCATCGGCGCCGGATCGGGCTTGCGCACCGCCAGCGTGTCGCCGGCGATGACGCTCAAAGGGGCGCTGGGGAACGTCATGCGTCGCAGAATCGTTTCGGTCAGCCACGTGGGTTTATTGGTGACAATGCCCCACGGAATATCGCGTTCCGCCAGTAGCTCTAATCCTGTTTCCAGGCCGGGGAAAAGACGCGTGTGATTGGTGATGTTATCGAAATAGATGTCCAGAAAACGCTTGCGGCGGATTTCCAATTCTTCACCCTCCAAGTGCGGAAAGGCGAGTTTGGTGAGCGCCAGGCCACCTTGCGAAACGGTTTTGCGGATGTCCTGATAACGCAGACGAGGGCCGCCGAACTCCCTGAGCACCTGATTCAGCGCATAGGCGAAGTCATAGGAGGTGTCCAGCAAGGTGCCGTCCAAATCGAACAGGATGCATTGGATGTCGTCTGTGGTGTGAGAGGCTTGACTCATGGTGTTAGATGGCCTTTTGGTAAGCTAGCAGGTAATTGACGTCCACCTGGTCGTTCAAGCCGTAGCGGTTAAGCAGCGGGTTGAATTCGATGCCGGCGCTGTCACGCAGGTAGAGGCCGGCGTGACGCGCCATGGCATCCATTTCCGCCGGGGTAATGAACTTGTCGTAGGTATGGGTGCCCTTGGGCACCAGATTCAAGAGCTGTTCCGCCGCGACGATGGCGAGCAGATAGGCTTTGTAGTTGCGGTTAAGCGTCGAGAAAAACACCCAGCCGCCCGGTTTGACGGCCTCCGCAGCCGCTTGAATGATCGCCGCCGGATTGGGGACGTGTTCCAGCATCTCCATGCAGGTGACGATATCGTGCTCTGCAGGGTGTTGCTCGGCGTAGTCTTCGGCGGCAATCAGCTGGTAATTGACCTTGATGCCCGAATCCAAACCGTGCAGTTTGGCGACGGTCAATACCTCTTTGGCCAAATCGATGCCGGTGACGTCGGCGCCGGCCTGTGCCAGTGCCTCCGACAGGATGCCACCGCCGCAACCGATATCCAGAATGGATTGCTTTTCAATGGCTTGGTGGCGCTTGATAAAGTCCAGTCTGAATGGGTTGATTTTGTGCAGGGCGGCAAATTCGCCTTCGGTATCCCACCAGGTGCTGGAGAGACGGTTGAAGTTGTCCAGCTCGGACGGGTCGGCATTGAAGTTGTGTGCGGTCGATTCTGTCATGGGTGTTAAAGCTTGCGTTTCTCTATTGAACTTGCGGGGCTGATGCAAAATAAGTTCAGGATTATACCTTCTTTGGATGGCTGATTGGCGGCAAATTGGTTGCCTGTGAAAAGGCTTGCAAGGTTGGCGGAATCTGCATTCTGGCCGCTGTAAAACCGCGTAGAAAACGGGCGAATAATATCGCTTTGAACCGAGAGTTTGGTTATAATGGCGGCTTTAATTTGTGTACTAATAGATTGGATGCCGGATGTCTGAATTTGCGCGTGAAATTATTCCCATTTCGTTAGAAGATGAAATGGAGCAATCCTACCTCAGTTACGCGATGAGCGTTATTGTAGGGCGAGCACTTCCTGATGTGAGAGATGGTCTGAAGCCGGTTCACCGCCGCGTGTTGTACGCGATGAACGAACTGGGCAATGATTTCAACAAGCCATATAAGAAATCGGCGCGTATCGTCGGTGACGTGATCGGTAAATACCACCCGCATGGCGACACCGCCGTGTATGACACCATTGTCCGTATGGCGCAGCCGTTCTCGTTGCGTTATATGCTGGTGGACGGTCAGGGTAACTTCGGTTCGGTGGACGGCGACTCTCCGGCGGCGATGCGTTATACCGAAATCCGCATGTCGAAGATTGCGCATCACCTGTTGGCGGATCTGGATAAAGAGACCGTTAACTTTGCAGAGAACTATGACGGTTCCGAAAGCGAGCCGGTGGTGCTGCCGACGCGTATTCCCAATCTATTGGTCAACGGTTCTTCGGGGATTGCGGTCGGTATGGCCACCAATATCCCGCCGCACAACCTCAATGAAACGGTCAATGCCTGTCTGGCGTATATCGACAATCCGCAGATCACGATTGACGGTTTGATGGAGCATCTGCCTGGTCCGGATTTCCCGACTTACGGCATTATCAACGGCACCAAAGGTATTCGCGAAGCCTACGAAACCGGCCGCGGCCGCGTGCAGATCCGTGCCAAAACCAGCGTGGAAACCGATAAGAGCGGCAAGAGCCAGATCGTCGTGCATGAAATCCCTTATCAGGTCAACAAGGCGCGTTTGATCGAGCGTATTGCCGAGCTGGTCAAAGAGAAGAAGATTGAAGGTATTACCGCACTGCGCGACGAATCCGATAAGGACGGTATGCGTATTGTGATTGAACTGCGTCGTGGCGAAGTGCCTGAGGTGGTGATTAATAATCTGTACAAGCAGACGTCGATGCAAACGGTGTTCGGCATTAACATGGTGGCGCTGATCGATGGTCAGCCCAAGCTGCTGAACCTGAAAGAGGTGGTTGAAGCCTTTGTTAAGCACCGTCGCGAAGTGGTGACGCGTCGCACCATCTATGAATTGCGCAAAGCGCGCGAGAAAGCGCATATTTTGGAAGGTTTGACCATTGCGTTGAATAATATCGACGAGATGATTGAACTGATCAAAGCCTCGCCTAGTCCGGCGGTCGCGAAAGAGCGTATGTTGGAAAAAGCCTGGCCGATCGGCAATGTGCTGGATTATCTGGAGCGCGTGGATATGCGCGACATCCGTCCCGAAGACTTGGAGCCCGGTTTCGGCTCGGATGGCGATATTTACAAATTGTCTGCGGCGCAGGCCCAGGCGATTCTGGAAATGCGTCTGCACCGTTTGACCGGTCTGGAACAGGACAAGATCGTTGAAGAGTACAAAGGGTTGATCGAGAAAATCACCGAGTTTTTGGAGATTCTGCGCAATCCGGATCGTTTGACCGAAGTGGTTAAAGAAGAGTTGCTGGAAGTGATCGAGACTTTCGGTGATGTGCGTCGTACCGAAATCGATCACAGTTATCAGGATTTGGATGCCGAAGATCTGATTGCGGTGGAAGACCGTATCGTGACCTTGTCGCAGGATGGTTATATCAAGACTCAGCCGTTAAGCGATTACCGCGCGCAGAAGCGCGGCGGGCGCGGCAAGTCGGCGACAGCGATGAAGGAAGAGGATGAAGTAGGGCAGATTATTGTGGCGAGCACGCACGATATGCTGTTGTGCTTCTCCAATAAAGGTAAGCTCTACTGGCAGAAAACCTGGCAGTTGCCGCTGGCGAGTCGCGGCAGCCGCGGCAAGCCGATTGTGAACGTGCTGCCGCTGGAAGAGGGGGAACACATCACTTCGGTCTTGCCGGTCAATGAATTCGATGAGCGCGTGGTGTTTATGGCCACACGCAATGCGGTGGTTAAACGCGTCACCTTGAGCGATTTCTCGCGTCCGCGTGCCAACGGGATTATCGCCGTGGATCTGCTGGATGACGATGAACTGGTCGGCACGGCGCTGACCGATGGTCAGCAGGATATTATGCTGTTCAGTTCGATCGGCAAAGCGATCCGCTTTAAAGAGGACGATGTGCGCATCATGGGTCGTACGGCGCGCGGTGTGCGCGGTATGAAACTGCCGGACGGCGCGCATGTCATCAGTATGCAGGTGGCGAAGCCGGATTCGATGATTCTGACCGCGACGGCTAACGGCTTCGGCAAGTGTACGCCGGTTGAAGACTACAGCACGATTAACCGTGGCGGTCAGGGTGTGATTTCGATCAAAACCACCGAGCGTAACGGCGATGTGGTCGCCGCCGTATCGGTCACCACCGATCAGGAGATTGTGCTTATCACCAATAAAGGCACTCTGGTGCGCACCCGTGTTGCCGAAGTGTCGGTGGTGGGGCGTAACACTCAGGGCGTTAAGCTGATTAATGTCGGTAAAGGTGAGCTGGTGGTCGGCATTGCCGTGGTCGATATCGATGACGATGAAGAGTTGGAAGCGGAAGAGGGCTTGATGGGCGAAGAGGCTCAGGCAGGCCAGGGTGCTGAAGCGGCGCCTTCTGACAGTGATGCGACCGAAGCGTAAGTTTATAGCGAAATAAGTGGCGGCGCCTGTTGCAGAGGGTGCCGTAATAAGACAGCCGACATCCGTTTGGCTGTTTTTTTGTAATGGGGAATACAGAGAATGGCAAGAGCATTCAATTTCAGTGCCGGTCCGGCGATGTTACCGGAAGCGGTGATGCGTAAAGCAGAAGCGGAGTTTTTGGATTGGCATCAAACCGGTATGTCGGTGATGGAGATGAGTCACCGCAGCAAAGAGTACATGGGGTTGTTGCATAAGATGGAAGCCGATCTGCGCGAAGTGATGCAGATTCCCGCCAACTACAAAGTGATTTTCACGCACGGCGGCGCGTCATTGCAGTTTTCGGCGATTCCGCTGAACTTGACGCAGGAAGGCGATACGGTCGATTATTTTAATACCGGTGTCTGGTCGTCCAAGGCAATCAAAGAAGCCAAACGTTACGTAAACGTGAACGTGGTGGCAGCCGGCGAGGGGGAAAACCCAACAGCCATTCCACCTCGTGCAGAATGGAAATTCAGCCCGGACGCCAAATACATCCATATCTGTTCCAACGAAACCATTACCGGTCTGGAATTTCAGGAAGACGATCTGGAAGCCATTTTTGCGCAAGGCAAGCCGGTGATTGCCGACATGTCCTCGAACATTATGTGCCGTCCGGTGGATGTCAGCAAATACGGCATGATTTATGCCGGCGCGCAAAAGAACATCGGCCCGGCGGGGTTTGCGATTGTGATTGTGCGTGAAGATTTGCTGGGGCAGGCGCGCGACATTACGCCCACCCTGTTGAACTGGGAAGTCTATGCCAATAATGAATCGATGTTCAATACGCCGGCGACTTACTCATGGTATCTGGCCGGACTGGTATTTGCGTGGCTCAAAGAGATCGGCGGCGTGGCGGAAATTGCCAAACGCAATCGCGCCAAGGCGGAAAAGCTTTATGCCTATATCGACGGTTCCGCTTTCTATAGCAACAGCATCGTCAAACATAACCGTTCATGGATGAATGTGACCTTTACCTTGAAAGACGACGCTCTGGATGCGGCTTTCCTGGAAGAGTCAAAAGCAGCCGGCCTGTTGAGTTTAAAAGGACATAAAGCGTTTGGCGGGATGCGCGCCAGTATCTACAATGCCATGCCGGAAGAGGGTGTGGATGCGTTGATTGCCTTTATGCAAGCGTTTGCCGCGAAGCACGTCTAAGCCTGTTTAACCAAAGAAACTGAAGAACAATGACTGAAGCCCAGACAGAAAAGCCTATGGCGGAGTTGAGTGAAGCGGAACAGCTCACTCAAATTCGTATTCAGATCGATGCGATTGATGCGCAGATTCAGGAGTTGATTAGCGCCCGTGCCGAATGTGCGCAAAAGGTGGCCGATATCAAAACTCAGGGTGGCAAGGTCGAGGCGGTGTTTTACCGTCCGGAGCGCGAAGCGCAGGTCTTGCGTGCCGTCAAGGAGCGTAACCATAGTCTGTTGCCGGATAATGAGATGGCGCGACTGTTTCGCGAGATCATGTCGGCCTGTCTGGCGTTGGAGCAGCCGTTGACGGTCGCCTATTTGGGACCAGAGGGGAGTTATTCGCATGCCAGCGTCATCAAACAGTTCGGCTCGTCAGCCCATCCGTTAGCGGTTTCTACCTTGGAAGAGGTGTTCGCCACGGTGGAGCGCGGCGAAGCCAACTACGGCATCGTGCCGGTTGAAAACTCGTCCGAAGGCGTGGTCAAGGCGACTGAAACCGAATTGTTGAAAACCAAGCTGACGGTATCCGGTGAGGTGGATTTGGCGATTCACCATTGCTTGCTCTCAAAGAGTTGTGAGTTGGAAACGGTTCGTAAGGTGGTGGCGCATTCGCAAGCCCTGGGTCAGTGTCAGCAGTGGCTGAAAAACAATATGCCGTGGGTGGAAGTGGAGGCGGTGGCCTCCAATGCCTTGGCGGCGAAGATGGCTCAGGAAGATGCGAGTTTGGGAGCGATCGCTTCCGAGCAGGCGGCGCAGCTGTATGGTTTGCGGATTCTGGAATCGAATATTGAGGATCAGCGCGATAATACCACCAAGTTCTGGGTGGTGGGGCGCGAAGCCACCCAACCCAGCGGTGAGGATAAAACCTCGATGATTGTGTCGATTCACAATAAGTCCGGTGCGCTGCTGGAGCTGCTTTCCTGTTTTGCCAAGCGCAATATCAGTATGACGCGTATTGTTTCCCGCCCTTCCAATAATAAGAAATGGGATTATCTGTTTTTTATCGATGTGCTGGGACATCAGGCTGATGACGGCTTGCAGCAGGCGTTGCAGGAAGTTAAGGAGAAAGCCTCGTTCTTTAAGTTGCTGGGTTCCTATCCGGTGTCGCCGCTTGAAGCCTGAATGGATTTTTTAACCCGTGCCTCATCTATCCACCCCGTTAATTAAGAGTTGTTGATGACAAACCCTTCCTGTTTATTTTGCGATCAAGTTCAACCACAAATATTAGGCATTCACCCTTATGTTCCCGGTAAGCCGGTCAGTGAGTTGCAGCGCGAATTGGGGTTGACGCGCATCTCCAAATTGGCCTCCAATGAAAATCCATTGGGTACCAGCCCCAAGGTATTGGCGGCGGTGCAGGCAGAATTGTCTGAGATGGCGCGTTATCCGGATGGCGCGGCGTTTGAAGCCAAAGCCGCGTTAGCCCGCTTTTTGCAGGTCAAAACCAGCCAGATCGCCTTGGGTAACGGTTCCAATGAACTGTTGGAATTGGTTGCGCGTGTTTTTGCCGGACCTGGGGATGAAGTCGTCTATTCGCAGTATGGTTTTGCGGTCTATCCGATTTCCGCCCAGGTTGTAGGGGCGAAAGGCGTGGAGGTCAAAGCCAAGGGATGGGCGCATGATCTGGCTGCAATGCTTGCAGCGGTGACCGATAAGACCAAGATTATCTATATCGCCAATCCCAATAATCCGACCGGCACCGTATTCGGTAAGGCGGAGTGGGAAGCGTTTATTTCGCAGGTGCCAAAGCAGGTTGTGGTGGTTTTGGATGAGGCTTATCTGGAATATTGCGATGATGCCGATTATCCGAATGGTTTGGATTATATTGAGCGCTACCCGAATCTGTTGATTTCTCGCACTTTCTCCAAAGCCTATGGCTTGGCGGCGCTGCGCGTAGGGTATATGGTGGGTTGCGAAGAAATCATCCAATATATCAATCAACTAAGAGCGCCATTTAATATCAATTATTACGCCCAGGTGGCGGTGGTGCAGGCTTTGCAGGATCAGGATTTTGTGGCGCAAAGTGTCGCCGAGAATAAGAGAGGCATGCAGCAAATCTGTTCTGCGTTGAGCTCACTTGAAATTGAGATGATTCCATCCAGCGGCAATTTTGTTTGCGCGCATTTTGGCGGGAAAACGGCCGAGGTTAATCGTTTGTTGCTGCAAAAAGGGGTGATTGTGCGTCCTTTGGGTGGTTACGGCATGACGGAAACACTGCGTATCTCGATCGGCACGGCGGAGGAGAATCAGCATTTTATTGAGGCGTTGACCGCGGTTTTGGCTGAATTGTCTGGAGCGGCGAAATGAGTTTGGCCTTGCCTGTTAAAAAGATTACGGTTGTCGGCGTCGGCTTGATCGGCGGCTCCTTTGCCAAAGGCATTAAAGCGTCCGGGCAGCCGATTGAAATTGTGGGCTATGGTCACAATGAAGCCAATTTGCAGCTGGCGGTCGAGCTGGGTGTGGTGGATCGTTATGCCACGGATATGGCCGAAGCGGTCAAGGACAGCGATCTGATTATGCTGGGCGTGCCTTTGGGCGCGATGCAGTCTGCGCTGGAGGCCATGCGTCCGTATTTGAAGGAAGGTGCCATCATCTCCGATGTGGGCAGTGCCAAGATGTCGGTGATTGAGGCGGTGAAAACTGCCTTTGGCGAACTGCCGGCGCGTTTTGTGGCGGGACATCCGATTGCCGGCAAGGAAAAAAGCGGTGTCGCAGCGGCCGATGCGGAGTTGTTTGTAAAACATCGGGTGATTTTGACGCCGACTCCAGAAACTGAACAGGCCGCCCTGGAAACTGTCAGAAGCCTTTGGCAACTGCTGGGTGCGGATGTGATTGATATGGAGCCGGATTATCACGATGAAGTATTGGCGGCGACAAGCCATCTACCGCATATGTTGGCGTTCGGTTTGGTGGAAATGCTGAATGAACACCCAGAGCTGGGCAATGTGTTCCAGTATACCGCCGGCGGATTCAGGGATTTTACCCGCATCGCTTCGAGTGATGCGGTGATGTGGCGTGATATCGCGTTAAGCAATGGCAAGGCGATCAGCAAATGGTTGCGTCATTACCAGCAGGCGATTGGGCATATGATCGAATTGATCGAACAGCAGGACGGCGATGCCTTGTATGCTTTGTTTCACGAAGCCAAGACCGCGCGTGATAAGCATATTTTGAAGAAAACGGATTGATTTCTGTTTTAACTGACTGAATTTAAACGTAATTGAAGACAATCTTATGGCAAATGTAAAATTTATCGTTCAACCTGGCGGTACCGTTAAAGGACGCATTCGTGTGCCGGGCGACAAATCCATTTCTCACCGCAGTATTATGCTGGGCGCGATTGCCGAAGGTGTGACGACTGTGACCGGTTTCTTGGAAGGGGCGGATGCCTTGGCAACGCTGCAAGCTTTCAAAGATATGGGTGTGCAGATTGAAGGGCCGGATAACGGCAATGTCACCATTCATGGCGTGGGGCTGCGTGGTCTGAAGAAGCCGCAAAAGCCGATGGATATGGGGAACTCCGGTACCTCTACACGTCTGTTGGCCGGCATTTTGGCCGGTCAGGATTTCGACTGCGAACTGATAGGCGATGCCTCTCTGTCCAAGCGTCCGATGAAGCGCGTGACCGATCCTTTGGCGTTGATGGGTGCTAAGATCGAAACCGCCGAAGGCGGTACTTTGCCGATGAAAATTTATGGCACCGGCGGTGCCTTGAAAGCGATCGACTACACCTTGCCGATGGCCAGTGCACAGGTTAAATCTTGTGTGTTGTTGGCGGGGTTGTATGCCGACGGCCAGACCTGTGCGTTGGAGCCTGCGCCCACCCGCGATCACACCGAGCGTATGCTGAACGGTTTTGGCTATAAGGTGACTACCAACAAATTAGATGCCTCGCGCACCCAGGCTTGCCTGCAGGGCGGCGGAATGTTGAGCGGGCGTCATATTGATGTGCCTTCGGATATCTCGTCGGCCGCGTTTTTTATGGTGGCGGCTGCAGTCAGTCCGGGATCGGATTTGGTGGTCGAGCATGTCGGCATGAATCCAACGCGTACCGGTGTGGTTGATATTCTGAAGCTGATGGGAGCGGATATTACCCTGGAAAACTTCCACGAAGTGGGTGGTGAGCCGGTGGCGGATGTGCATATTAAGTATGCACCCTTAAAAGGTATCGACATTCCCGAAGAGTTGGTGCCGTTGGCAATAGATGAATTCCCGGTGTTGTTTGTGGCGGCTGCGCATGCTCAAGGTACAACCGTATTAACGGGCGCGGAAGAGTTGCGCGTAAAAGAGTCGGACCGTATTCAGGTGATGGCCGACGCCTTGCAGGCGGTCGGCATCGATGCGCAGCCAACCGCAGACGGTATGGTGATTCGGGGTGGACAGCAATGCCCGCAAAAAGCGCCCATTTTAAGCCATCACGATCACCGTATCTCTATGGCGATGACGGTAGCCGGTTTGAATGCTGTCGATCAGGTAGTGATTGATGATTGTGCCAATGTAAATACCTCTTTCCCCATTTTTCTGGAGTTGATCAATCAGGTGGGGATGCAGGTTGAAGCGGTTAAGGAAGAGTGATAATGAATGCGTCTGAAACGAATTTGATTCCGATTGTGACAATTGATGGTCCAAGCGGCGTCGGTAAAGGGACGCTGGCACAATATTTAACCTGTAAGACCCAGTTCCACTTTTTGGATAGCGGGGCGATATACCGTGCTTTGGCGTTTGGCGCCATTAAAAACAAGCTGGCATTGGATGATTTACCCGGCCTGGTCAGTTTGGCGGAAATTCTGCCGGTCGAGTTTGTAGCGACCTCGATTATGTATGATGCTGAAGATGTGACCTCTAAAGTGCGTACCGAGGAGGTTGCCGCGGTGGCCTCCAAGGTGGCGGCGATACCCGAGGTGCGCGCGGCTCTGCTGGCGCGCCAAAAGGCCTTTGCCAAGGCACCCGGCTTGATTGCAGATGGACGCGATATGGGCACGGTGGTGTTTCCTGAGGCGGCACTAAAGTTGTATTTAACCGCCTCGGCGGAAGTGCGTGCAGAAAGACGTGTTAATCAGTTGAAAAATCAGGGGCTTAGTGCTAATATAGATCAAATAATTCAAGACATTAAAGAAAGAGACGAGCGTGATTCCACGCGCGCCACTTCGCCTTTAAAGCCTGCGGATGATGCGATCATTATTGATACGAGTGATTTGGATATCGACCAGGTATGCAGTCAAGCAGAAAATCTGTTACGAGAAAAATCTATTCTCAAATAGAAATTTTTGCTAACTGATTGAATTTAAAATTATTTTGATCCTTGTTCTTTTTTGAGAGCAGGGATTTTGTTTTTTGTGCCGGCTAGTTGGGAAGCTGGCGATGATTAACTGACCCGACTGTTTTTCGATACCCCAATCTGAAAATTACGATCGGTTATGTACAACTATTTGGTATTTATCCATGAGTGAACTATCCTTCGCGGAACTATTTGAAGAGTCTTTACAACAAGACAGATTTAACGCAGGTACTTTGATTATCGGTACAGTTGTTGGTATCGACAAAGAAACTGTTTTGGTTGATGCAGGTATGAAATCTGAGTCAGCCATTCCTAAGAGCCAATTCCTAAACGCTAACGGCGAACTTGAAGTTGCTGTAGGTGATGAGGTTGAAGTTTACCTAGAGTCTTTGGAAGACGGTATGGGTGAAACGCGCCTGTCACGCGAGAAAGCGAAGCGTGCTAAGACTTGGGATAAACTGGAAGCAGCTATGGAAGCTGGCGATGTCGTTATGGCATTGGTTACTGGTAAGGTTAAAGGCGGTCTGACTGTTGATGTTGACGGTGTACGCGGCTTCCTGCCAGGTTCACTTGTGGATGTGCGTCCTATCCGTGATTTCGGCTTCTTGGAAGGTAAAGAAGTTGAAGCTAAGCTGGTCAAGCTGGATCGTAAGCGTAACAACGTAGTGGTTTCTCGTCGTGCAGTGATCGAACAAGAAAGTTCAGCAGAGCGCGAAGCGTTGTTGTCTAACATGGAAGAAGGTACTGTTCTTAAAGGTATCGTTAAGAATCTTACTGACTACGGTGCGTTCATTGATCTTGGTGGTGTTGACGGTCTGTTGCACATCACTGATATGGCATGGCGCCGTGTTAACCACCCATCTGAAATCGTTCAGGTCGGTGATGAGATCGAAGTTAAGGTTCTTAAGTTCGACAAAGAGCGTAACCGTGTATCTCTGGGTCTGAAGCAGTTGGAAGAAGATCCATGGGCGGATATGGTTGCTCGTTACCCAATCGGTTCTGAAGCGGCTGGTAAAGTGGCTAACATCACTGACTACGGCGCTTTCATCGAGATTGAAGACGGTATCGAAGGTTTGGTTCACACGTCTGAGTTGGATTGGACTAACCGTAACATTCATCCTTCTAAAGTGGTTCACCTGGGTCAAGACGTTCGCGTTAAGATTCTGGATGTTGACCAAGAGCGTCGTCGTATTTCTCTGTCTATCAAACAGTGCACTGTTAACCCATGGGAAAGCTTCTCGGCAACGCATGCTAAAGGCGACAAGATCAAGGGTAACATCAAGTCAATCACTGACTTCGGTATCTTCATCGGTCTAGAAGGCGGTATCGATGGTCTGGTTCACTTGACAGATATCTCTTGGAACCAAACTGGCGAAGAAGCGATTCGCGAGTTCAAGAAAGGCGATGAGCTGGAAACAATCATCCTGTCTATCGATCCAGAGCGTGAGCGTATCTCTCTTGGTTTGAAGCAATTGGAACAAGATCCATTCAGCCAGTTTGTAGCTGACAATGGTAAAAACAGCATCGTTGAAGGGACTGTTAAGTCTGTAGACGAGAAAGGTGCTGTGATCGACCTAGGTCCAGAGGTAGAAGGTTACCTGCGCGCTTCTGAATTGATGGAAGATACACGCGATGCCTCTTCTGTACTGAAAGAAGGCGACAAGGTTTCTGCTAAGATCACTAACATCGACCGCAAAAACCGCTCTATCTCTTTGTCTGTTAAAGCAAAAGAAGCGCAAGAAGAAGCGGATGCTATCAAAGACTACACTGATCAGTCTGCAACAGCAGCCACGACCTTTGGCGATCTTTTCAAAGACAAAATGTAATCTGACCGCGGCTCCGGTATTCATTGGAGCCGCGTTATGATTCGGGTTTTTAAGTAAGCTCAGAGTCATTCATTTGGTCTTTCTGGCCGCATTTCACGTTGTTGTGTTTGGGTGCTGTGTAGTACCGGTGCGGCCAATTTTATTTTGAGCACTCTCTTTTGAGAAAAATAAGATTATAAGAGCATTGTTATATGACCAAGTCAGAGCTTATTGAAATTATTGCAAGAAAGCAGACTCAATTTAGTCAAAAAGATGTTGAAATTGCAGTAAATAAGATTCTTGATTCTATGATTAATACCTTGTCGCAAGGCGAGCGTATTGAAATTCGCGGTTTCGGGAGTTTCAGTCTACATCATAGAAAAGCGAGAATTGGCCGCAACCCAAAAACGGGTGAAACGGTTAAGTTGTCAGACAAGCGTGTGCCGCATTTTAAACCCGGTAAATCATTACGGGAGCGAGTGGATGCTTCAAAAGATACAACTGATATCATAGGCTAAATAAAAAAGGGGCCACCATTGTGTGGCCCCTTTTTTATTTATCTTCTATAATTTTTGCTCACTTATCAGACGGTATTTATCGATATGCTGAAAATTCTTTCCTTGTCATTAACGGCGGTCTTTCTGATAGCGGGCGTGACACTCGGTGTTTTGAATCCGCAAGCGGTTGCGATTGATTTGTTGTGGTTTCAATGGTCCTTGCCGTTGAGTGTGGTCATGGCGGCGCTGTTTATTGCCGGGATGTTGTTGGGTGCGGGGTTGATGCTGTTGCAATTGACCCGCATGAAATGGCGTTTGTTAAAGCAGCGTAGGGACAATCAAAAATTGATGGATGAGGTTTTACAGCTTAAAAAGTCCCAAGTAAGTGCATTGACGACGTTAGAAAAGAATCGCAGTGCTTTGATTAATAAAGAAAATTAAGTTATATCTAGTTGGAGAGAAAATGGTTGGTCAGGCAGACGATCCTAAGGTATTGGTCGCGTTGGATTTTGCGGATTCACAGTCAGCGTTGAATTTTGTAGCAACATTAACACCTCAGGCGTGTCGTCTGAAAGTGGGTAAGGAGCTTTTTGCGGTGGCCGGGCCGGATTTTGTCAAGAGCTTGATTGCCAAGGGTTTTGATGTGTTTCTGGATTTGAAATACCATGATATCCCTAACACCGTCGCCAAAGCGGTGCAGGCGGCGGCGCGCATGGGGGTTTGGATGGTGAATGTCCATGCTTTAGGCGGTCGCAAGATGATGCAGGCTGCGCAACAAGCCCTGCAGGAGTTGGACTTGCCAAGAAAGCCCTTGTTGATTGCCGTGACGGTGTTGACCAGCATGGAGCAGGAGGATCTGTCTGAAATCGGATTGCCGGGCTCGCCTAAAGAGAATGTATTGCGCCTGGCGCAGTTGGCGAAGGATTCCGGTTTGGATGGGGTGGTCTGTTCAGCACAAGAGGCAGCCGATTTGCGTGATTTATTGGGGGCTGATTTTTGTCTGGTGACGCCTGGGATTCGTCCGGCGGGTAGTGATGTAAACGATCAGAAGCGCATTATGACGCCAAAAGAGGCGATGGAGGCGGGGTCACACTATTTGGTGGTGGGTCGCCCGATCACGCAGGCAGCAGAGCCTTTGGTGGTGTTAAACGGCATTAATCAAAGCTTGCTTTGAGGGTACGCGCCCTTCAAGTTGCTAGATGAATAATAAGTGTTTGAATGGACGCGTTATTTCGGTTATAATTCGCGCCTTTCAAACTCTGTGTTTGAATTTCCTTGTTTCACCGCAGGTCGGGTCATGCTGACTTGTAGGGAGACTGTTTAATAATCCATAAGGAGAATATGAATGCGTCATTACGAAGTCGTATTTCTAGTGCACCCTGATCAATCTGAACAGGTTCCTGCAATGCTAGAGCGTTACCGCGCGATTATCGAGCAATCAGGTGGTCAAATTCACCGCCTGGAAGACTGGGGTCGCCGTCAACTAGCTTACCTTATCAATAAGGTTCACAAAGCGCACTACATTCTAATGAACATCGAGTGCACCCAAGAAGCACTGGATGAGTTGGAAAACGCTTTTTACTACAACGATGCAGTTCTTCGCAGCATGTTTATCAAGCGTAAAGAAGCGGTTACAGCTCCTTCTGTTATGGTTGGTAAAAAAGATTCTAAGGAGTAAAAAATGGCTCGCAGCTTTGGAAGAAAAAAATTCTGTCGTTTTACTGTAGAAGGCGTTAAAGAGATCGATTACAAAGATCTGGATACTTTGAAATCTTATATTACTGAGACTGGCAAAATCGTTCCTAGCCGTATTACTGGAACAAGTGCTAAGTATCAGCGCCAATTGGCAGCAGCAATCAAGCGTGCTCGTTACATCGCTTTGTTGCCTTACACTGATCAACACAAATAATTTTGATGAATCAGAAATAAGTAGGTAGCGCATGCTGGGAATCGCAAGTTACGTCATGAAAGGGCCGCTTCAGGCTCTGATTGCAGCGGTTCTTTTTTCAGCGCTGAGTGTGTGGATCGCCCCATTTGGCTTGCTGGTGGGAGCGATTATTGCCTTGGTGACGCTGCGAGTCGGTGTCGCCGATGGCTTCAAAATCCTTTTGTGGGGCGTGGTAGCCAATGTGGCGCTCACGGTGATGATGTCCGGAACGGCGTTTCCGGGCATGATTGCTGTGGCTGAATATATGTTGCCCATTTGGCTGATGGCGTTGGTGTTGAGAAATACCAACTCATTGGCGTTAGCATTGCAGTTGGCGATGCTTTTGGCCGGTGGTGCGGTGGTGCTTATGCACCTCCTGGTACCGTCGCCGGCAGATTGGTGGATGAACCTGTTCAATGAGCAGGTTAAGCCGATTTTAGAGGCCTCCGGCGTGACATATGACGCTGATGCCATTGCGACCCTGAGTCAGATGATTACCATGTTGTTGGCGATGTTTGCCGTCGCGCTATGGTTTTCGATTCTGGTGTTGGGGCGCTGGTGGCAAGGGGCCTTGTATCATGCAGGGCAGTTTCAGGCGGATTTTTTCCAGCTGAGACTGTCGAGATCAACCGCGTATGTTGCCATCGTTTTGGCGCTGGCGGGGTTGGTCTTAGGGCATGAATCGGGCGTTGTCTACGATCTGTCGGGTGTGTTGATTGCCGGTTTGATGTTTCAAGGCCTGGCGATCGCTCACCAGACGGTGGCCATCAAACAGCTTCACAAGGCGTGGTTGGTGACACTTTATGTGCTGTTATTTCTGTTTCCTCAAGCTATGCTGATACTCGCAACCATTGGCTTGGTCGACATTTGGGTCGATTTGAGAAGCCGGTGGGAGCAAGAATAAAATGAAGAGGTTTTAACCATGAATGTTATTCTGCTTGAAAAAGTACAAAACCTGGGCACGTTGGGTGACCAAGTTTCAGTTAAAGCTGGTTATGCGCGTAACTTCCTGATTCCTCAGGGTAAAGCGAAGCCAGCAACAAAAGAGAACGTAGCACAATTTGATGCAATGCGTGCTGAACTTGAAAAAGCAGCAGCAGCACAGTTGGCTGTGGCTCAAGGCGTTTACGAAAACCTGAATGGTCAAGTGATCACTATCGAATCAGTTGCCGGTGATGAAGGCAAACTGTTCGGTTCTGTGGGTACGCAAGACATCGCTGATGCATTGGCAGCAGCAGGTTTTGAAGTTGAGCGTCGCAATGTTCGTATGCCGGAAGGTGCTCTGCGCCACATCGGTACTTACGAAATCGACGTGCAGCTGCACACCGACGTAGTGGCTTCAATCACAGTTGAAGTGAAAGGCGTTCAAGCTTAATTTTTTAAGCGAAAACCTGGCCTGATAAAAGCGGTGACTTTTTAAAGTCACCGCTTTTTTTATGTCCGTTCTTTAGTCAGATACCCGGCCTGTTGAGTTTTTTTTGCGGTTTTTTTGCCGTTTTAACGTCGTTTATTTCAATATGGCTATTCAAAATGCCTTTATTCAATAAGCGCAATCCACGTTTATATTCCGCTATAATAATCCCTCGTTGTTTTGTGGATGAGTCTTTGTTATTGCTATGAGTTCCAGTAATGTTAAGTCTATTGCGCCAACCGGTCAGACGGCTGAGATGTCGTTCAAGGTGCCGCCACATTCGATAGAAGCAGAACAGTCCGTGCTCGGTGGTCTGATGTTGGCCAAGGACGCGTTTGAAGATGTTTCGGTGATTGTCAACCAATCCGATTTTTACACCCAGCAGCATAAGGCGATCTATTCCGCCATTGTCGAATTAAACCGCAATAACCGTCCCTGCGATCTGGTGACGTTGGTCGAGCATCTCTCCTCTGTCGGGCAGCTTGAATTGGCCGGCGACAAAGCTTATCTGGCAGACCTGGTTAAAAACACGCCGGGTGCGGCCAACATTCTCTATTACGCGCAGATTGTGCGCGACAAGGCGATCCTGCGTAATCTGATCCAGGCCAGCAACGAAGTGGCCGAAACCGCTTATTTTCCGCAGGGTAAAGATATTCGCGAAGTGCTTGATTATGCCGAATCCAAGATTATGGCAATCGCCGAACACGGTGAAGGCAAGCAGCGTCAATACAAGACGATGGATATGCTGCTGGAAGCGGCCATCAATAAGATCGACGAACTCTTTAACACCGAAGGCACTATTACCGGCCAGGCTACCCATTTGACGGAGTTCGACGAGATTACCTCCGGTTTGCAGAAGGGCGACCTGATTATCGTCGCCGGGCGTCCGTCGATGGGTAAAACCACCTTCTCGATGAACATGGCCGAGAATATCGCCACCAAAAACGGCACGCCGGTGGCGGTGTTCAGTATGGAGATGCCGGGTGAATCCCTGGCGATGCGTATGATCAGCTCCATCGGCCGCATCGACGCGGGGCGCATGCGTACCGGCAAGCTCAGCAACGATGATTGGCCAAAACTGAACAAAGCCATCCAGATTCTGTCGCAGGCCAAGGTGTATATCGATGATACGCCGGCCCTGATGATCAGCGATTTGCGCGCCCGTGCACGCCGCATCGACAAGGATGTGCGTGATTTACAGCGCAAAGAGGCGATTGAGGCGGGTGTCGAAAATCCGGAGTCTAAAGTCACCGGATTGGGACTGATTGTGGTGGATTACTTGCAGCTGATGCGCGGTTCCGCCGGGGTCGAAAACCGGGTTAACGAGATTTCCGAGATTTCGCGCGGCCTGAAGGCTTTGGCGAAGGAGCTGGAGATTCCGGTGATTGCGCTGTCACAGCTCAACCGCAGTTTGGAGCAGCGCCCCAACAAACGTCCGGTTATGTCGGATCTGCGTGAATCGGGTGCAATCGAGCAGGATGCCGACTTGATTATTTTCATCTACCGCGATGAGGTCTATAACAAAGAGTCGGAAGACAAAGGGATTGCCGAAATCATCCTGGGTAAACACCGTAATGGTGCGCTGGGAACCGTGCGTCTGACGTTTATCGGCGAATATACCCGTTTCGAGAATCATGCGGCCTACGTGCCTGAAGAGGCGCAGTATTAATCCCGTATGATGTACCGTCCCGCTAAAGCGTATATTCATTTGCCTGCCTTGCGTCACAATTTGCAGGTGGTTAAGACTCTCGCACCGCATTCCAAGGTATTGGCGGTTTTAAAAGCCAATGGATACGGTCACGGTGTAACCCGTGTCGCCCATCAGTTCAGCGCGGCAGACGGTTTTGGCGTGGCTTCGATCGACGAGGCGATCGTATTGCGCCAAAAGGGGTTTCTGCACCGCATTCTGTTGCTAGAGGGATTGTTCAGCTCTGCCGAAATTCCGCTGCTGCATCAGCATCGCCTGGATTTGGTGGTGCATGCCTGGCATCAGGTAGAGTGGCTGTTGGACTCGCCGCATCAGAGCTCGCTAAACGTTTGGATCAAGATCGATACCGGGATGCATCGTCTGGGGTTCGATCCCGAGGTGCTGCCGCAGGTTATCGAACGTTTGCAGTCGAGCGGCAAGGCGTTTCAGCTGCATCTGATGTCGCATTTTGCCTCGGCGGATGAGTCCGACACCTTTACCCGACAACAGTTTGATTGCTTCAATAATGCCACGCAAGATTTTGATTTTCCGCGAAGTATTGCCAATTCTGCCGGGCTTCAGAACTATCCGGTCTCGCATTATGAATGGGTGCGGCCGGGGATCATGCTGTACGGTGCCGGTGGTTGCGAGCTGTGCGAGCCGGCGTTGCAGCCGGTTATGAAGCTGGTGTCGGAGATCACCGCCCTAAAATGGGTTAAGCAGGGCGGGTATGTCGGTTACGGCAATACCTGGCAGGCGCAACGCGACACCTTCGTTGGCATTGTCGCCATCGGTTACGGTGACGGTTATCCGCGTCACGCACCGACAGGCACGCCGGTGTTGATCCGCGGACAGCGGATGTCGCTGATCGGACGGGTGTCGATGGACATGATCTGTGTGGATCTGACGGATTGTGCTGACGAGGTGAAGATCGGCGACGAGGCGATTCTGTGGGGGGTAGCGGAGTTGAGTGTGGATGAGATTGCCCGCTATGCCGGCACCATCGGTTATGAGTTGTTGTGCGGCGTGACGCAGCGCGTCCCCATGATTGAAGTGCAATAAAGGAACCAGGATGGCGCAACAACAGCATGACAAGTCCTTTAAAATCAATTCCATCAATAGCGGTTACGACGGATTTTTTAAGATCGATCTGATCGAATTCAAGCATACGCTTTATCAAGGCGGTTGGACCGATACGATCCGCCGCGAACTCTTTGGGCGCGGTGAAGCTGCGGTTCTGTTGCTGTATGATCGGTCTCGCGAAGTAGTGGTGCTGATAGAGCAGTGCCGTGCCGGGGCCTTGACGCGCGCCATGCATCATCAACAAAACCAACAGGCCTGGTTGTTGGAGCCGGTTGCGGGCATGATCGATTCGGGAGAAACGCCTGAGATGGCGGCGCGCCGCGAGGCGATCGAAGAGGCAGGAATCGAGATTGCGGATGTCGAATTTATCTGCGAGTTTTATCCGAGCCCCGGCGGCAGCGACGAAATACTGCATCTGTTTGCTGCCGAGGTCGACAGCACGCTATTGGCCGATTTTGCAGGTTTGCCTGAGGATAATGAAGATATCAAAATCCTGAAGGTGCCGTTTGCACAGGCCAAAAGACGCTTGCTGACCGGCGGCTATAATGTGGCCAGCACGATTATCGCCCTGCAGTGGCTGTTCTTCCAGAAATTGTCCGCCCATAGCGCGGAATAGTTCGAGAAATTCATATGTTATGTCTGTTTAGAAACAGTGTTTTGCAGCCGTCGGTTAACCGCATCGGCGTCATGTTGAGTTGGCTGGCGGTGCTGGCGTGGCTGTATTTCAGCTTTGTGGAAAAGGAGCTGTGGTTCAAGCTGTTGGCAGGCGACGCGATTTTGGTGGATTTGCTGCTGGGCATCCCGCTGGTGTTGATGTTGGCGGTGGTGGTTTATGCCACGGTCTATTGGTCTTTTAAGCTGCTCATTATCGCGCTCTTTCCGCAGGCGGTTATGCCCGTAGTGCCAGCGGGTGCAGAGCATCATGACTTGACTGAGCAGGAAACGGAGTTCGGCAGTGACTATTGGCAGGATGGCAGTCAAGCCGAATCGTCGGAGTCTGCCAAACGCTCTGCTAAAAAGTCGGAAGATTCGTCTTCTCGACCTTTTTGACATTTTGTATGAGTGCCATTCCTTTTTCCGGCAAACAGCTCCAGAGCGAATTACGGCTTTTATTCAAACTGGCGTTGCCGATCTTTTTTGCACAGCTGGCACTGACGGCACTGGGGTTTGTGGACACGATCATGTCCGGCTGGGTGGGCACGGACGATCTGGCGGCCATTGGTCTGGGTTCCAATATCATGTTGCCGGTCTTTATCTTCTCGACCGGCGTTCTGCTGGCGTTGACGCCGCTGATCTCCAAGCAGGAGGGCGCCGGTAACGCCGATGCGATCCGGGTTTATCTGCAACAGGGCTTGTGGTTGGCGCTGCCGCTGGGCGCTGTTTCGGTTCTAGTCATGCTGAACCTTGACGGGCTGTTGCGCTGGCTTGATCTCTCTCCCAACGTTTTTCAACTCACCAGCGACTACCTGTTTTATATTGCATGGGGCTTGCCCGGGATTGCGCTTTATCAGGCGTTGCGCTTTTTCTGGGAGGGGCTGGGCACCACCCAGGCCACCATGTGGATCAGTTTTCTGGCGCTGTTTTTTAACATTCCGCTCAATGCGTTGTTTATTTACGGTTACGGCCCGGTTCCGGCACTGGGCGCGGCGGGGTGCGGTGTGGCCAGTGCGATTGTCATGTGGTTGATGTTTGCCGCGGGATTGTTGTATGTGTTCCGCTCCGCTGTGACGCGCCCTTTTTTGCATGGCTGGCAGAGTATCGCTCCAAGATGGCAAGCGGGCATGAATGATATTTTGAATCTGGGCATTCCCAATTCGTTGGCATTGCTGTTCGAAGTCAGCCTATTCAGTTTTATTGCGCTGTTTATTGTCAAACTCGGTGTGGAGGTGATTGCCGGGCATCAGGTGGCAATCAGTTTTACCTCCATGGTGTTCATGCTGCCGTTGAGTGTGGCGATGGCGATCACGGTCAGGGTGGGTAAACACTATGGCGCGCATAACCGTGCCGCGATGTTGCTGAGTCTGTATGCCGGTTTGGGTGCGGCCTTGGTGATTGGCGGCAGCTTGTCGCTATTGACGTATTTTTTCCGGCACGAGATTGTCGGCATCTATTCGAGCGATGACGCCGTGTTGGCGGTGGCGGTGACTTTACTGGTGTATGCGGCGGCGTATCAGGTGTTCGATGCCATCCAGGTGGCGTGTGCCGGAGCCTTGCGCGGATTGCACGACACGCGGGTGACGATGCTGGTGACCTTCTTGAGTTATTGGATCATCGGTTTGGCCGGCGGTTATGTGTTGGCCTATACCGACTGGCTGTCGGCGGAGCCGCTTGGCGTTAGCGGTTTCTGGTTGGGGATTGTGATCGGCTTGAGTTTGGCGGCGGTTCTGTTGGCATGGCGTTTAAAAAGGCAATTTAATGTCCATTTTGGATAAGCAAACGACTGATCTGGCCGGGTTGTTGACAAATCGGGTTGACGAGACTGCTTTGCATAAGCCGTGCCCTTGCGGCAGCGGTAAATCCTATGCTGAATGCTGCGGCCCCTTGCATGCGGGTTTGACGGTGGCGCAAACCGCCGAGCAACTGATGCGCTCGCGTTACAGTGCTTATGCCTTGAAGTTGGCGGATTATCTGGCGCAAACCTGGGCAGAGAAGACCCGGCCTGTTGAGATTGCGTTTGAGGAAAATTTGAGCTGGCAAAAGCTGACGATTCTGCAAACGCAGAAGGGCAGAGCCAAGGATAAAAAAGGGTCGGTGACCTTTTGTGCTGAGTTTCAGCAAGGGTTGGAGCGTTTTCGCATGACCGAGAAAAGTCGCTTCGAGCGCGACAAGCAGGGCCATTGGGTTTACGTGGACGGCGAGTTTTATTGATCGTCTTTATTGCGGAAAAATCGATAAACCGCCCACATGGCCAACCCCACGACGATAATGGAGACCGTCAGCAGTGAAAAGGTGAGAAGCAGAGCCGAGCCTACGCTTTGTGAATCGGGCATTTTTACGGATTCCTGTGTTGCGAATGTATCTTTTTGTGGTAAAGCATTTTACAATAAATTTCAATTTTGACTTAGGTATTGTCTTATTTTATGGCTCAAACAATTGCAGATCTGGAAAAGGAACGCGCCGAACTGCTCAAGGCGATTGAAAGCCAAGCTCAACAACTTTCATCAACGCGCACCGATGATGCGCAAGGTCACTCTCTCTCCGATTGGTTGAATGCCGCAGAGGAAATTATGCCCAACAGCACGCGCACCGCTTCAAAAACCCCACCGTCTCAAACCGCCCAAACTTCCGCGGAGATGCCGCGAAAACCCACCTCTAACAAAACGTCCTTTTTTGGCGTGATTATTTTGTTGACGCTGCTGTTGACGATTTTAGGGGTGCTCTACATCGCCTACACGACCATTAATAAAGAGCTGCAAGAAGTCAAAGTAGTCAAGGAGCAGACACAGGCTGAAATGCAGCGCTTGCAGCAGTCGATGGACGAGTTGCAGAAAAATCTCGCCAGTGGTGGTCAGCCGGAGATGTTTGCCGCCCTGGAAGAGCGTGTCGGTTCGCTTGAAAATGTGCTGGCAGATATGCAGTCGCAGCAGCAGGCGATGTTGAAGCGGCTGGATGCGGGTGTGGTTGCAACGGCTGAAAAACCTTTTGTAGCACCGACAGAGAGCGTCAAATCTGAAACCGCTGGCGACCAGGTGGTCACCGAAGCGATTCTTGATGAAAAACTCAAAGCCTATACCACGCAATTGGAAAAGCGCATCGATCAGAAGTTGGAAACGATTTTGCAGCATCTGCTGCAGGGTGGCAGTGCGGTAAAGGTTCTGCCTAAAACTGACGAAGAAACCGATGAACTACGTGCCGACGCTGCAGAAGCGATTATCTCGCCGGCAGCGCCCAGTGAGCCGAAAGTACCGGTGATGGCGCAGCCGATTTTAAAGCTGGTTCAGCCGGTTGCAAAAACAGCCGAACCGGAAAAGGCTATTGCCGCGCCCGTTGTCGACGCTTCGAGCGTGTCGGCTCCTGCATTGAGTGCGGATGAGAATTGGCTGCAGCAGCAGCCGGCTCAGCATTATACGTTGCAGCTGGCAAGCATGGCGGATAAACAGGCGTTGGAAAAAATGGTTGCCCAAAAGGGCATTGGCGATAGCCGTATTGTGATGCAGAAACGTCTGGATGATGTGCGTTATGTACTGCTTACCGGCAGTTATGCCAACAAAGCGGATGCCGCGGAACGCGCCAAGCAGGTGAAGGAAACTTACGGCATCTCTCCGTGGGTGCGCAAGGTCAAGGATTTGACCGTTAAACTCCCGCAGTAATAAATACGTTTTTACACATTGAAGCCGCGCGTGAAATTGTCATGGTGAAGTGACCCCCAAATGTTGGACACCAACTTTGGGGGTTTTTCATGTCCAAATACAGTCGCAATACAAAAGTCACCATAGCAAAGCGCTATCTTCAGGGCGAAAATTCTACCGCTCTCTCAACAC
>NZ_JACBGH010000014.1 GCF_013391695.1 Thiomicrorhabdus cannonii | reverse complement strand
AGTGTTGAGAGAGCGGTAGAATTTTCGCCCTGAAGATAGCGCTTTGCTATGGTGACTTTTGTATTGCGACTGTATTTGGACATGAAAAACCCCCAAAGTTGGTGTCCAACATTTGGGGGTCACTTCAGTAAGCCGGTTTCAGAACCCTGCGAACGGGCTTACCCCCTGAAGGGCAACGCACGCACGCCAGAGCTTGCCTTGGTTTTGAAAAACGCCATTTCACGCGCCAAGCCCTGCGCCTGTTCGGCCATGCTTTCCGATGCCGCCGAGGTCTGTTCCACCAAAGCCGCGTTCTGCTGGGTGGCACTGTCAATGTCGTTGATGGCGTTATGCACCTGACCCACGCCATTCGCCTGCTCGGCCGAAGCGCGGGCAATCTGTTCAATCATGTCGCTGACCTGGGTAATCGCCGTTTTGATTTCACCCAGCATTTGGCCCGATTCGCCGGCAAGCTGCGAACCTTCCTGCACACGCTGGCTGCTTTCAGTAATCAAATCTTTGATGTCCTTCGCGGCATCGGCGGCCTTTTGCGCCAGACCGCGCACCTCACCGGCCACCACCGCGAAGCCGCGACCGTGCTCACCGGCACGCGCCGCTTCCACGGCCGCGTTCAGTGCCAGCAAGTTGGTTTGGAAGGCGATACTGTCAATCAGGCTGACAATTTCGTTGATGCGCTGGCTGGAACTTTCAATCGCATGCATCGCCTCAATCGTCTTGTCCATCACCGTTGCGCCATGCTCGGTTTTACGCTGCACCTGTTGCGACAGCTTGGCGGCCTCGGTCGCCGAATCGGTATTGTTCTGCACCGCGGAATTCATCTCTTCCATCGTCGCCGAAGTCTCCTCAATCGCCGCCGCCTGCTGCTGCACGCGTTGGCTCAGATCCAAAGCGCCTTTGGAGACTTCTTCCGACGCACCCGAAACAATATTGCTCGCCTCCAGCGCCTGCGTGACAATACGTTCCAGATTGCCGATCGAACCGTTCAAACTTTCCTGAATGGTACGCAAAACGCCCGGATAGGTACCATCCATCTGCCGCGTCAGATCACCGTTGCGCAACGCCTCCATCACCGTCTGAATCGCCTGCATGGCCGCTTCCAGCGCGTCCAGCGACTGGTTCACATTCTGTTTAAGCTGATCGAAACTGCCGGCAGCCTGTGCGGCAACCCGCTGCGAGAAATCGCCCTGAGCCATCGCCTGCATCACGCCGTTGATCTGCTCGATGATGGTATTGGCGCTGCCCAGCGCACGCTCGACCTGATGACGGAACCCTTCGGCCACGCGCCCGTCCATCTTGGCATCCAGACGGCCGTCTTCCAGTGCCTGCATGATTTTACCCAGCTCGTTCATGGTAAAGGCCACGCTGTCGGCAGACGCATTGACGCCATCTTTCAGGCGTTGCAGCTCGCCCACATACTGCCCCTGCATACGCAAACCGAAATTGCCCTTGGCTATCGCATCGACCGTCGCATTGGCTTCAACCAACGCATCACTGACCTGTTCGATCAGACGGTTGAACGCCGCCGAAGCCTGACCGATCTCATCCTGACGGTGGATGGTGATGCGGCGCGAGAAATCACCCTCCTGAACCACCTGTTGCGAAACCGCCACCAACTCGTTCATGGGTTCCAGCACCGCTCGCAGAATCTTCCACGAAAGCAGCGCCGCCGCCAACACAATCAGAATGCCGATGACGACACTCAGCGTGAACACTGTTTCGTATTCACGCTCCTGTTCGGCCTTCATCTCGGCGGCCACATCCAGCTGCAGATTCACCAAGGCGCTGACGGCATCGGAAACCGGATCAATAAACGTGTAGAGGTCGCCCAACGTATACTGCGTGACGCGATCCATATCCTGAGCGGCCACTGCGCCGAACAACTCCTTCAACGAATTGTCGGCCTGCACCATCAGCTTCTGCGCCTGGTTTGCCAGTTTGGCCTCTTCGGGCGTCAAGGTGGTGGCCATATAGCCGCTCCACTTCTGTTTGATCTGCGCCTCGGCCTGTTCGATATTGTTCTTGGCCTGCTCGAATGTCAGCTGGCCGTTGCGCAGCTTGTGGCTGGTATCCACGATATTGACGGCATACAAATCGGCGATAGTCTTCAAATCCCGCAGCGGCACAATACGGTCGGCGTAGAGCGCTTCAAACGACTGATTATTGCTTTTCATCATGCCGATGCCGGCCGCCATCAGAAAGACAATCACACCGAGCATAAAGCCGATTAACATGATAAAACGGGATTTAATCGAGATCATCGTTGATACTCCAAATGAAAATACACCCTGCTATTAAAGCAGAAACGTATTAAAAGTAAATGACAAACCAACGCTTCGAAACTTCTGTACTAATAACTACTTACGAACACGGAACTTGTCTGTACATCGCACGCTAACTCATTATAATCACAAAAGAAACAACGACGGTCCACAACGGAGTACGCGCCATGACCACAGCAAAACACACCCTGCTTTCAGTCTACTTACCGCCGGATTTGAACCGCTATGAGGTCATGAACAAACTCGGACTGCAACTCAACAAAGGCATCGAAGCGTGCTTCTATGTCGAACTCGACGACGGCCGCCTGCTGTTTTTTACCGAATTCGACGTGATCACCTTTGTGGACTGGTCGCGCGAACAGATTGTGCAGACCTTATTGCAGCTCGGTCTCTATCAGGCAGAACAGTTCGAAACCCACTACCTGCATCAGGACTACCAGCTGCGTATCAATCCTAAAATGTCACAGCCTTTCGACGTCAACAACGACCGCATCGAACTGCCCGAATTAAGCCTGTGGCCGGTGATGATCGTGGCGCTGGTAATTGCGCAAAGCGTCGGGTTGGAAAAATTCGAACATCAGGTGGAACGCCATTTCAGCAAAGGCCGCCACATGATGGAAACGACCACCGCGGGCTTGGGATGGAAACGACGCCGGCAGTTTGCCGACTACGCCCAGCAAATCAGTCTGCTGCGCCACGACATACTGCTGGATCTGCTGTTGCTCGACAAGCCCAATATCCTGTGGGACAACGAAGCCTACGAACAGCTTTATATCCGCCTCGCGGAGCAGCTCGAACTGCAGGAAAGATTTGAAATCATGAGCTTCAAGCTCAATACCATGAAAGAGGACATCACCATGATGATGGAGCTCTACAACCACAAACACAGTTCGTTTCTGGAGTGGATCATCATCGTGCTGATCGGCATCGAAATTGTGATGGGGCTGATCGAGATGGGCACGCATAGTTGAGACGCATCCTTGAACGCCTCACAATTGCAATTTACAAGGACGGATCGACAATCCCGGCAATACTGTTATTGCAGCGGAACCAGCCGGCGATACTGACACGCGGCCGATGGGTCGGCAAGACCTCATGCGGAATCTGTTCGCTCATAAATACCACCAGTTTGCCCAACTCCGGGGTGACCGTCGCCAATACCTCGGTGGATTCTTCATTATAAACCACCAGTTCCCCGCCCCAATCGGGCTGCCATCCGGGGTTCAGATAGAGCACCGTGGTCACCATGCGGTTGGCGCGGCCGCGGAAACTGTCGAGGTGTTTCTTGTAGAAATCGCCCTTTTTATATAACGCAAAATGGCATTCGTACTCGAACAGCCCTAAAAACAGCGCACGGTTGAGCTGATATTGCAACTCCGCCATCTGCTTCAGATACAACACCTGCGCTTCGGTGGAACCGTCGAGCCATTTGATCTGATCGCGACGCACCTCTTTATTCAGCTGATGGGCATCGCCACGCCCGATACCGGCACGTTGCAACTCGCCCTCTTCGTCGTACTGTTCCACCTCGGCCAGCAGCGCCTCGCACAGCTCCTGGCTCACCGCCTGCGGCCACTCGTACCAGCCCTGCTCCACCAACGCATCGAGCATCTCATCGATGAGATTCGGCGTTAAATCCAACGACACCTGCAACGTCATACACGCACCTCAAAATTTGGTGCGCGAATTATGGGCCCAAGCCCTTGTTTTAGCAATTGAAATTTAGGGTTACCGTATTTTATGATTAATTTAATGAACCACAGAGTACACGAAGGGCACGAAGACTTTGGGCGTTAATCAGTTTTCGGTATTGGTTTTGCGTTTTAAAGCCGTTTGAAAAACACTTCAAATCAATAAGAGGCATTAAGAAGACAGATCAATTACTTAGAAAAACTTCGTGCTCTTCGTGTTCTTCGTGGTTTTAATCGTCATCAACTTGTCCATCACAAAATATGGATTCCCGAAATTTATAGGGCGCTGCAAAAACTCAACAGGCCGGGTTAAACCCACTCCAAAAGGGCGCGCGGAATCGGCACATCCAAAGTGGCGGCAATCGCCACAATCAATTCGCGCTCCACCTCCAAAAGCTGGTGGTCGTATTCGGCGCAGGCCAGCAGCGCGCGGACAATCTGCTGCTTCAACTCCGGCGAACACAGCGCCAGCTTGTGGGTGGCCTGTTCAAAGGTTTGCGCCGACATGCCGGCCGTCTCCATCGGCTGTCTGCCCGGCAAGCCCAGCACCTGCATGGCGCGTTCATAAGCGCGCTGTGCCAGGGCATTTTGCGAGGTTTCATGCCCGTAATCGGCCAACATGGAGAGCAGCAGCTGCACCTCCAGCGTAACGCTGCTCAAGCGGCGATAACGCACCCCGTGCGGCTTGGCGAGGCCAAAATGCACATCCAGAAAACGCAGCACCAGCTGCGCCAGCACCTGTTCATACAGGTCACGCCGGCCGTCCAGATCCATCAGGCGCTGCAACAGCTCTCTAAAATCGTGATATTGCGCCGCAGAAAGCGACTTCAACGCCGGCATCGCCACTTCAATTACCTGCAGGCGCTGCGCTGGCGACAAGGCTTCCAGCGCCTGACGCTGCTCGGCGACAGCCGTCTGCAATCCGGAAAAGGCATAGCCCGCCAGCAGCGATTCCGCCTGCTGCAGAATCGCCGTTTCGGTTTGTGCCAACCACCAGGCGGCGACTACAGCGGCCAGCGCCGACAAAGGATCGCGCGCCTCCGATTGCGTCGCCGAGGCTTCCAGCGTTTCGCTCAAAACAACCTGCGCCACCCCCGCCAAGGCCAATCCCTGCAAGCGTTCCAACCCGGCCTGTTCACTTTTGGGTTCGGCCAAAACCGCTTTTTGCGGCGCCAGATATTCGCCGTCCCACGCCGGGTCGAGCAGACGGATGCGCTCTTCCAGCGGCGGATGGGTGGCAAACAGCAGATTGAAATAACTGCGAAACGCCTGGGCGAAAAACAGATGGCTGACCTCGTGGGTGTCGGTACGGGTCAGACGCCCCTCGACCACTTCATGCCCGATCACTTTCAGGGCATCGGCCACCGCCGACGGATTGCGGGTAAACTGCACCGCCGACGCGTCCGCCAGATATTCGCGCTGCCGGCTCACCGCCGCCTGGATCATGCGCCCCAGCAACTGGCCGAACCAGCCGAGCAGACGCAACACCAGTCCGGCCAGCACCAAACCGCCACCGCCTTTGCGGTTGCCGCGACTCGAATAAGAACGGCGGTTGGACTGCGTGAAAATGCGCCCGACCACACTGACAAACTCGATGCCGCTAATCAGCATAATCAGACGCAGGTTCAGGCGCATATCGCCATTCAGAATATGGCTGAATTCGTGACCGACCACGCCCTGCAGCTGCTCGCGGTTGAGCTTGTCCACCGCGCCGCGCGTCACGCCGATGACCGCATCGGTCGGCGTCAGGCCGGCGGCAAAGGCGTTGATGCCCTCCTCCTTGTCGAGCACATAGACCTCGGGCACCGGCATGCCTGAGGCGATTGCCATCTCTTCGACCACATTGAGCATTTTGCGCTCCTGCAGATCGCGTGTATCCGGCTGGATTTTGCGCCCGCCCAACGCCAGCGCCACACTTTGGCCGCCGTGCGAAAGTTCGCGCATTTTCAACAGCGAGCGGATCAAGGCGCCGCCGAGTACAAAGACACACACTCCCAACAGCCACGGCCAATCTTCGGGACGCACCGGCAGCCACAGATTCGCCGGCATGACCACGCCGGCGCCGTAGCCTTGAAAGGCGCGCACCACCGCCAGCAATACCAGACTGCTGATGGCGCACAGCACCAGCAAGGCCAGCAGGTAAAACACCACCAGCCAGCGCGTGGTTTGTCGGGCGCGATCCTGCGAAAGATAGAAATTCATGGCGGGCTATACAGCGCAACGATCCAATTAAAACTGCACCTTGGGCGCCGCCTGAATCTCGGCGCTATCCGCAAACTCCAGCAACTCGGCATCCTGCGGATGGCCGAAACTCGCGGCCACCAGAATCGGCGGGAAGCTCTGACGGTAGGTGTTGTACTGCATCACCGCATCGTTATAGGCCTGGCGTGCAAACGCCACGCGGTTTTCGGTGGAGGTCAGCTCTTCGTTGAGCTGCATCATCGTCTGGTTGGTTTTCAGATCGGGATAAGCCTCCATCACCACATTAAAGTGTGCCATCGCCTGCCCCAGCTGACTTTCGGCCTGCGCCAGATGCGCCATGGTGCCGACCTCACCCGGATGCGCCGCCGCTTCTTTGAGCAAACCGGCCGCCTGATTGCGCGCATGCACGACCGCTTCCAAGGTTTCGCGCTCGTGCGCCATGGCTTTTTTGGCCACCTCGATCAGATTGGGAATCAGATCGTAACGGCGCTTGAGCTGCACCTCGATCTGCGCAAAACTGTTTTTAAAACGGTTACGCAAGCTGACCAGCTGGTTGTAAATCACAATCAGATAAATGGCCACCAGCACCGCTATGCCCAACATACTCCAAATGACCGTCATGAAACTCTCCTCCCGGTTATGAACCTTGTCACTATACTAAAAAATTTCTTCCATTGCTTAAACTGCGCACCGCCCGCTAATTTAGGGTTTAGTGATTGGCAAAAATCACTATAATGGACAGCACTGTTTTAAACCACCCACTAACGCTACAGATGAGGTTACGATTATGAAGGCACTGACACGCGCCCTGTTTTTGATGCTGGCTTGGTTATGGATTCTGCCGGCACAGGCGGACCAGTACAACGACACGGTACAACGCTTCCACAAAGCCGACCAGACCCGCGATTTCTTTGACAACGCCTACGGCTTCGCGCTGTTCCCGACGGTGGGCAAAGGCGGCTTTATGCTGGGCGCGGCCTATGGCGAAGGACGTGTTTACCGCGGCTTGAAACACGTCGGCAACACCACTCTGAACCAGGTCAGCTTCGGCTGGCAGTTGGGCGGTCAGGCTTACAGCCAGATCATCTTCTTTGAAGACAAGCGTGCTTTCGATGAATTCACCAGCGGCTCGTTCGAATTCGGCGCACAGGCGTCGGCAGTGGTGATTACCGCGGGTGCCGCGGCGGAAGTGTCCACCAAGGGCACCAGCGCCACGGCCGGCGTGACCCAGGACCACACCGCCAACAAAGGCAGCTACTACAAAGGCATGGCGACCTTTGTGATCGTCAAAGGCGGTTTGATGTATGAAGCAGCGATTGGCGGGCAACATTTCACTTACACGCCAAAAGGCGAGTCAGAGGCACAATAACGCGGAGGGTATATGGATTTGACATTCGTAACCGATGCGCTGAGCGTGGTGGCGGGCTGGATGAAACCTTACCTCAGCCAGATCGGGCTGTCGATGGCCGCCACCCTGCTGGTGATTTACGGCGACAACATCACCAAAATGGTGAAAACCCAGATCGGCTCCTTGCAGATGTTTCTTAAAATCACCTTGTTTGTGGTGTTCTGCGCGTTTGGCTTTGCGCTGATCACCTCGTTTATCACCCCGCTGCTGGTGGGCCTGCTGCGTGACATCCACGACGCCTGGCTGCCGGTGATTGTGGTGGGCGGGTTTTATCTGCTCGGCTTGGGTGCCCAGAAAAAAGGCATGATTTAAGGAGCCTCTGATTTAATCATAGGTTCCTTAAGCAGAGATTCCTTAAGCAGAGATTCCTTAAGCAGAGATTCCTTAAGCAAGCAAGACAGCGCCGCTACCCGGCCTGTTGAGTTTTTTGAACGTTTTTTTCAGAAAAATTGTACGGATAAGCGCATGGATCAATGGAGCAAACTTTTCTGGCAAGTGGGCGCTTTTTTAAGCGTGATGCTGTTAATCGCCGCCGTCATGGCCCTTTCCACGGCAGAAAACGGCCGCTTGACCGTCGAAGGTCTGGAAGGCTTGTCGGGCACCTTTACGCTGATGTATGAGGTGTTGCGCTGGGTCGTCTACCCGTGGCTGGCGTTGGGCGTTTTCCTGCTGATCCGCTGGTTCAAACGCCGCTAACCTCTCCCTCAACGCAGCAGCGTGCCGATGACCCTTTCCGATAAATCATGCGCCTGCGCCAGCATGGCCTGCCCCGAATCGGTCAGAATCCTGCTGCGCGCCAGCCGTGCCGTTTCCACCGCATAGTCGGCATCCGTAATGCGCGAGCGCGTGGCCGCAAAATTGTCATTCGCCGTCAGCAGCACATCCATCGAATAGTTCAAGCGGTTTTGCATCGCCCCCAGCTCACTGCGATAGGCGGTGCTCCGTTCCATATAGAGATCAAGCGCCAGCAACGATTCGGTGGCCGAGGTCACGGTTTTAATATCGCCGATGGTCGCGCCCGGAATGGTCACCTCGGTATCTGGGGTTGGCGGCGTGCCGGCAATCACCGAAGAGCTGAAGCTCAAAGGCGCTCCCACATCGACATTGACACTCCAACTGATATCGCCGGCCACCATATCGCGGCTGCTTGAAAGCACCTCGAGCGAGCCGTCACCTGCATGATAGACCGCGCTGAATCCGGCGCTTTGCAAGGCGCTGTCGGTATTGATGAAGTTGGCGATTTTCTGATTGGCGTCGGCGCCGTTTAAGGCGTAAACATCGGCCCCGCTTAATGGCAGAAGCCCGAGATTCTTCACCGTCACACTCTGCACGCCCATCAAATTCAGGGTGAACTTGTCCGCCGCCAGACCCAATCCCAACAGGCCGGTATCAAATCCGCCCGGAGCGGCAAACTGCAGGGTATCGTCGGTACCGGGCGTTCCCGGAACGGTATAGGTAATGTCGCCGACACTCTCCAGCAGATCGATGGTTCGGACCTCAAGCCGATTAGCGTCACTTAACTCCCAACTGCCTTGCAGGGCGATCGTGCCATTGACATTCAGCAGCGTCTGACCGTTGAAGCGGGTCGTTTCCGCAATGTGCTGCACTTGTTGATAGAGCGCTTGGAACTCCAGATCCATCTGCTCACGATTGGCGTCGGTATAAGTTCCGTTAAGCGACTGCAGACTCAATTCCCGCATGCGTTGGAACATTGAATCCACCTCGCCCATAGCGCCCTGCGCCACCTGCACCAGCGAAATGCCGTCATTGAGGTTGCGTGCCGCCTGCTCGGAACTTTTCATCTGCAATAACAGACCGCTGCTGATCGCGCGTCCCGCCGCATTGTCAGCCGTGCGATTCAGCTGGCTGCCGCTGGACATGCGCTGCATCGCCAGCTCGCCATCGGCACTGGAAACGGTCAACTGCCTTAAAGCCCTTAAATCGGTCGACAAGGTATTAATAATCACATTGCTATTCTCATATCACCACACTAAAAACGGACAAATAGGCGTATTCGGCTAAACAATTCTACGCAGTAACGTTAACGGCCACTACGCCATCCGCTTTAGGCGTGCCTGCAAAAAAAACAAAACCCGCCGGCACCTTGCCGGCACCAACGGGTTTGACGTTCTCTCCACAGGCTTGCAATAAGATGTTTAGCTGCGGCTGGTCACCTGTAGCAAATGGTAGCCAAACTGGGTTTTGACCGGCCCTTCCACCGAACCGACTTCGGCGGAAAACACCACCTTGTCGAACTCCGGCACCATCATCCCCGGGCCAAACTGCCCCAGGTCGCCGCCGCTTCGGCTGGAGGGGCAAAGCGAATTGGCCTTGGCTACTTCGGCAAAATCCGCGCCCTGTTCAATCTGCTGTTTCAATGCGTTACACTGCGCTTCGGTTTCCACCAGAATATGGCGGGCTGTCGCTATAGTCATCTGTTTTCCTTTGTACTTTGTTCTTTAGATAGTCATTCTCGTCTCGAGCCACAGGCTTTATAGCAGCTGAATCGCAAAATTCAAGCGCAGGACGGATACAAACACATATTTGTGACGTGAAGCGATGGGTCATTTATAATAGCCGCTATGAAAAATCACACAGCAAATCCAATGCATTACGCCAGCATTCCGATGCAATCCGTCGGCCCTTTCAAACTTATTGGAGAGGTTGAAACGGATGACTTGATGGTGCCGATGGCGACTTATGAAACCCCGTTGTGGCCCTCGGTGGCACGTGGCGCGCGTGTCACTGCCAAATCCGGCGGCATCCGCGTCACCGTGATCGACGAACGCATGACGCGCTCGATTCTATTGCAGGCCGCGCATGCCGGCATCGCCGCACAGCGCCTGCAACAGCTGCAAAGCCGTCAGGCGGAAATGCAGCAGGTGGTTTCGCAGTCGAGCCGTTTTGCGACCTTGATTGACACCCACTTCCAGGTGGTCGGCAACCTCATCTACCTGCGTCTGGAGTTCACCACGGGTGATGCCTCCGGCCACAATATGGTCACCAATGCCGCCGATAAGCTGATTCCGTGGATTTTGAACGAATACGCCGATTTGGAGTATGTCTCCATCTCCGCCAACTACTGCACCGACAAAAAAGTCTCGGCGGTCAACGGCATTTTGGGACGCGGCAAATATGTGGTGTGCGAAGTCACCATTCCTCGCAAACTCTGCCAGCGTTACCTCAAAACCACGCCGGAGGCGATTGTCGACCTGCACATCAAAAAAGACCTGATCGGCAGTATCGTTTCCGGCGGATTGCGCTCCGCCAATGCGCATGTGGCCAATATGCTGCTGGGTTTTTATCTGGCGACCGGTCAGGATGCCGCCAATATCGTCGAAGGCTCGCAGGCCATCAATCACGTCGAGCTGACCGCCGAGGGCGATCTGTATTTCTCCACGACCCTGCCCAATCTGATTGTCGGCACCGTCGGCAACGGCAAAGGACTGGATTTTGTATTGGAGAATCTACAGCAGCTAGGTTGCGCGGATACTGATGCCGCGCCCGGTGCCAACGCCCGCCGCTTGGCCTGTATTGCCGGGGCGACCGCCTTGTGCGGCGAACTCTCCTTGCTGGCCGCCCAGACCAATCCGGGCGAGCTGATGGAAGCGCACATCAAACTGGAGCGCGCAGCGCAGCGCTGAACCATGAGCCAGATCACCCAGCGCAAGCAAGACCATATCGAGGCGGTCCTCAACGACCCCGACGTCGAACGCCAAAGCGATTTCGACCAGCTCCGCCTGCTGCATCGCGCCTTGCCGGAGCTGGATTTCGCCGCGCTCGATACCCGCACGACCTTTCTGGGCAAACCCATCGCCTTCCCGTTTATGGTCGCCTCCATGACCGGCGGCGCGGCGGATAATCTCGCCGGCATTAACCGCAATCTGGCTTTGGCGGCGGAGGCTTGCGGCGTGCCGCTGGCGGTCGGTTCGCAACGCGCCATGATGCTGGACGAGGCCGCGCAACAAAGTTTCCAGCTGCGCCAGTATGCGCCGAATGTGCCGTTAATCGCGAATTTGGGTGCGGTGCAACTCAATTACGGTTTTGGTGTCGATGAAGCGCGCCGCGCGGTCGAAACCCTGCAGGCCGATGCGCTCTATTTGCACCTGAATCCGCTTCAAGAATTGATTCAACCCGAGGGTGATACCCATTTCGGCGGCTTGGCGGATAAGATTGTCAAACTGGTGGCGCAACTTGATGTTCCCGTCATTTTGAAAGAGGTCGGCAGCGGCCTGTCACCCGCCGATATCGAATTGGGCTTGCAGGCCGGTGTGACCTGGTTTGACGTGGCCGGACGCGGCGGCACTTCATGGAGCCGGATTGAAGCGCATCGCGCCGACAACAGCCTGGGCTTCACCTTTCAGGACTGGGGCCTCACCACCCTTGAGAGCCTGCGTCTGGCGCGCCCCTATCAAGGGCAGGCGCAGTTTATCGCCAGCGGCGGAATACGAAACGGCATCGACATGGTAAAAGCTGTTATAATGGGCGGCCGATTATGCGGGGTAGCCGCGCCTTTGTTGGCACCGGCCATGACGTCCGAGACGGCCGTGGTCGAAAAAATAGAACAATTCAGGCAGGAGTTCGCCACCGCGCAATTCCTGCTGGGGCAAGCCAAGGCGGATGACCTGCACCTGAATCAGACGCTGTTGCTGAATCCATAAATCAGCGGATGCCCCAAGAAACCTTAACAACCGAATTTGAACGATCTGCACAGTAATATGAATGTAGGCATAGACTTAATCCACTTCTCCACATCCGACTACTATCTGGGTCTGGATGTATTTGCCAAAGAGAAACACATCGATGTCGACAAATATTTTGTCGGCATCGGTCAGGAGAAGATGTCGATTGCGCCCCCCGATGAGGACGTCGTGAGCCTGGCGGCGAAAGCGGCTGCGCCGATTTTACAGCAGATCGATAAAAACCAGATCAGCGCAGTGCTGTTTGCCACCGAATCCGGGGTTGACCAGTCCAAATCGGCCGGCGCCTTTCTGCACGGCCTGCTGAAACTTTCTCCACGCTGCCGCGTCGTCGAATTCAAACACGCCTGTTATGCCGGTGCGGCCGCGCTGCAAATGGCCACGGCGATGGTGCGCGCCAATCCCAAAGAAAAAATTCTGGTGGTCGCGGCAGACATCGCCAAATACGATGTCGATACCTCGGGTGAAGCCACCCAAGGCTGCGGCGCGGTCGCCATGCTGGTCACCGCCAACCCGCGCATTATCGCCATCGAACCGGGTTCCGGCTACCACACCGAAGACGTGATGGATTTCTGGCGTCCCAACCAGCGCACCACTGCACTGGTGGACGGCAAATATTCCACCAAAGTCTATCTGAACAGCCTGAAACAGGCATGGCAGCACTTTACCGAAGAGACCGGTCGCACCTTTGGCGACATCAACCACTTCTGCTACCACATCCCCTTTACCAAAATGGCGGAAAAGGCGCACCACACCTTGGCCAAAGTGGCCGGCGTCAAGCTGACCGAAGATGAATTCCGCGCGCAGACCTGGCCCAGCCAGATCTACAACCGCATCGTCGGCAACAGTTACAGCGCGTCGCTGTTCGTCGGTTTCTGCTCCTTGCTCGACAACCTCAAAGAGAACCTCGAAAACCGTCGCGTCAGCTTTTTCAGCTACGGCTCAGGCTGCGTGGCCGAGTTCTTTACCGGCCTGATCCAACCCGGCTATCAGCAGGTGCTGATGAGCGCCAGCCACCAACGTCAGATCGACAGCCGTCAACCGCTGACTTATGCCCAGTATCTGGCGTTCTACCATCAGGTGGATGACAATGTCGAAAACATCACCTTCGAGCGCCACAACAAAGGGCCTTACCGACTCGCCGGCATTCAAGACCACAAACGCTATTACGAGGCGCAGTAAGGTTCCGCCCCCATGAGCGCTGCGGAAACGACCATGAAAAGCCATTGCACGGTGCCGGCCAAACTGATTCTCAGCGGCGAACACGCCGTGCTCTATCATTGCCCCGCGCTGAGCCTCGCCATTCAACTGCCGACCCGCTGCGCGCTAACCTTCACGCCGGCCGACAGCCTGATATTTAACCTGCAATTGCCTGATCTGCAATGCGCTGCTCAGTGTGATGAAGCCGCCTGGCAAGCGCAAGTCGATGCCATCGAGCAACGCTTTCAAGCCTTTCGGCAAAACCATCTTTCCATCAAAGCGGTGCTCACCTCGCCGGAACAACTCATCTGGATAACCCTGGCGGTCTTTAAGCGCCACTATGCGCTCAACGTCGGCCAGTGGCACTTGCAGCTTCACTCTGAAACCCCGATGGGTCGCGGACTAGGCAGCTCCGCCGCAGTGATTGTGGCCACCTTAGCTGCGTTGTTTCATGCCCATCAGCTGTCGCTCGAATCCGACAAACTGCTAGAAATGGCGCAACACATCGAGCACTACCAGCACGGCCGCTCCAGCGGTATCGATCCCGCTACTTTGCTCACCCCCGGCCTGTTGAGATTTAAATTGGGCGAAAAACCGCATCCGCTCGATCATAGCGAATTCAAGCATCTGCAGGCCTGGCTAATCGACACCGGCGCGCCACAGAGCAGCACCGGTGAATGCGTTTCGGCCGTTAGACAATTTGCCGACGACTCGGCACTCTGGCAAAACTTTGCCGCCGTCAGCGCCCAGATTGAACAGGCCTGGTTGGCGCAAGACGAAACCGCATTGAAAACGGCCCTTAACGCCAACCATCAACTGCTCTGCCAAATCGGCGTGGTGCCGGCCAAGGTGTCCGGCTTTATCGAACGGCTCAACCGCCAATACCAGGCGGCCGCCAAAATCTGCGGTGCCGGCAGCATCAGCGGAGATAACGCCGGAATCGTGCTCTGCCTGAGCGCACAGCCGCCAAAACAGCTCTGCGAGCAATACGGCTACCGTTTTTTTGCCATGCAACCCGACAGCCGAGGAGTCCACTGTGAAATGGTTTAGCCGTGCGCCGGCCAATATTATGCTGCTGGGCGAACACAGCGTGGTTTGCGGCCATCCGGCGCTGGCGTGCGCCATCGACCAGTTTATGGAAATCGAATGGCAGGCGAGCGATGACGCTCTGATCTGCATCCAATCGGCACTCGCCGATTACAGTTTCAGTCTGCAAGAACTGCGGGAAATGCCCGAAAAGGTTGACCACCCGCAACTGCGTTTTGTGATTGAAGCCCTCAAGGCGTTTGCCGACTCATTGCCTCACGGCTTGCAGATTGAAATCCGCAGCGAGTTCTCCTCCACCATCGGCTTCGGCAGCTCCGCCGCCGTACTCGCCGCCATGCTCGACGGCTTGAACACAATCTGCCACACTAAACTGAATCGCGACGCCCTGTTTGCGCTGGGTCACCAAATCATCCTTAAGATTCAGGGGCGCGGTTCGGGTACCGACCTGGCCGCGAGCCTCTGCGGCGGCATCCTCTATTATCAACCGGCGATTGACGGCCAAGCCGCCGTTCTGAAGACGCTGCCAGAAAAACTGAGCCAATCGCTGCAGCTGACGCTGCTCTACAGCGGCTACAAAACCCCGACCGCCGTGGTGTTGCAACAGGTCGCGACCCACTGGCAGCAGCAACCCGGCCTGTTGAAAAACCTCTACGACCTGATGGGCGACACCACGCAAAGCGCCACTGCGGCGTTGCAGGCAGGCAATTTGCAGGCTTTTTTCCGACTTGGCAATGTTTACCAAGGATTAATGGATGCCCTGGGCGTTAACGATGCAAAACTCTCCCAATTGGTTTACGGTTTGCGTGCTATTGAAGGCATGGGAAGTGCCAAAATCTCTGGTTCCGGCTTGGGCGATTGTGTTTTGGGTCTAAGCAATACGCCGGTCACCCTTCCAACCGCCCTCAACGATTATGTTTCGTTTTCCGTCAAACCAACGCCGCGGGGCGCCGCCACCGAAACGCTTAGCTAAAAAGGATACCTACATGCACGCCGCGCTTTCCTCGCTTTTGCAACGCCCCGATGCCGCTTTGACGCCGCAACAGTTTGTGGAGGCGGTCATTAGCCAAGCACCCAACGCCTTAAGCCCCTCTCAAGCCAGCGGCTTCGGCGAAGCGCCGGTCAATATCGCCTTGAGCAAATACTGGGGAAAACGCGATGCGGCGCTGAACCTGCCGGTCAACGGCAGCCTCTCCATCAGCCTGCCGGGGCTGGGAACCCAAACCAGCTTGGCATTGATTGAAGGAGCAGAAGACCAAATTCAGCTCAACGGGCAAACTCTTACAGCGGATGCGCCTTTTGCCCAGCGCCTGAGCCGTTTTCTGGATTACTTCCGCCCGCCAGGTTATGCCTATCAGGTCGACACCGTGAACAGCGTGCCCACCGCTGCGGGTCTGGCATCGTCCGCCTCGGGTTATGCGGCCTTGGTGCTGGCGCTCAACGACCTGTATCAATGGCAATTGGATAAAAAGAGCCTGTCGCTGTTGGCGCGCTTCGGCAGCGGCAGCGCCAGCCGCTCGCTGTTTGACGGCTTTGCCCTGTGGCACTGCGGCACACGCCAAGACGGTCTGGACAGCTATGCCGAAGCCATTGATGAAAATTGGCCGGAATTCTGTGTGGGATTATTAAAAGTCGATATCGGCGAAAAGCCGGTCAGCTCCACCGCCGGCATGCAGCAAACGGTGGAAACCTGCGCGCTCTACCAGGCCTGGCCGCAAAAAGCCGAAGCGGATATGAAGACGATTCATCAGGCGATTGTGACGCGGGATTTCAGTCAACTGGGCGCCACCGCAGAACACAACGCGCTGACCATGCACGCCACCATGATCGCCACCTGGCCGCCGATACTTTACTGGCAACCGGAATCGGTCGCCGCCATGCATAAAGTCTGGGAGCTGCGCCGCCAGGGCATCGAAGTCTATTTCACCATGGATGCCGGGCCGAACTTGAAACTGCTGTTTCTGGAAAAACAAAAGCCCGCGATTTTGCGGGCTTTTGAAGGGATGCAGGTCATCCAACCGTTTAAGGCGTGAGGTTCATTTCACCACGGACAACGTCGGTTTCTTACCACCTTTCTTAGCGGGTTTGGCCGGCGCTTCGGCTTTTTCGGCCTTATCCGGTTCCGCATCTTTAACCGCACTTAAGCCCGCTTTGGCTGGCTTGTCTTCAGTCGGATAGGGCTCGCGCGGGAACGGCATGCCTTGGCCGTTTTCGCGTGCGAAAATCGCCAAGACCGCTTCCGGCGGAAAACGCACCACCTGCTCCACCCCCTGAAACCGCGCCTTGAAAGCGAAGCTGTCATTGTCCATATCCAAGCCGACCACCGCCGCCGGTGCAATATTGAAGACAATCACGCCTTCCTGCACAAACTGCTGCGGAATCTGAATGCCCGGATAGAGCGCATCGACCTGCACATGCGGCGTCCAGCCGTTATCCACCATCCACTCGTACATCGCACGGATAATGTAGGGGCGATTGGAGATCATGGCCTTAGTCCCGCATATCCAGTTCGTCGTCCGACAAGCTGGCGCCAAAAGTCTCTCTTTCCAGCACTTTTTCAGCATAGTCGATGATCGGTTTGGCGGACTTCGGCAGATCGATGCCCAAAGCAGGCAGACGCCACATCAATACCGCCAGACTGATGTCCACCAGCGAATAATCCTCGCTCATAAAGAACGGCTGATGGTCAAACGCCGGAATCAGCTGAATCAGGCGCTCGGTCAATTCACGACGCGCCTTTTTGACGTCATCCTGATTTTCGCTTTTGCTGATGGTGTCGATCAGCGGATACCACTCTTTTTCAATCTGGCGCAGCATCTGACGCGCACGCGCCTTGGAGATCGGATCGACCGACATCAACGGCGGATGCGGGAAACGCTCGTCCAGATATTCGATAATGACTTGCGGATCGTACAGCACCAGCTCACGGTCAACCAGGGTCGGCAAGGTGCCGTAAGGGTTCAATTCCAGCAGGTCTTCCGGCAGATTGCTTTCGTCCACCGAGATGATTTCCATCGGGATGTCTTTTTCCTGGGCAACCAAACGCACTCGGTGTGAACTCGCACCTTTCGGGTCAGAGAACAGCACCATGGTCGAGCGTTTTGTAAAATCGTTCATTGCAAGCACTCCTTGGCTTTATCGGCAAAATTAAACGTAACAGTTATAGATGGGCACCTCGAATAACCCACGATGGATTCTGGCAACGCCAAATTTGTCAGATCAAGACGTAAAGTTGAAGCAATGTCTAGACCTTGCAAAACTTCACAACGCAGAGCTGACAAATTTGGCTAAGCCCCTCGGGCGGGGCTTAAAGACCACTTCTTCGGTGTTGTGCGCCTTGACCTTAGAATGACTAAGGTCGGCGACGCACGCCTGGAATAAGTGGCCTTTAAGTTCCGCAGAATCTCATTGGGGGTTATTCGAGGTGCCCAGATAGTATACACCCCCTGTCAAGCCCCCTATGAAATGCCAATTCCTCATTAATTGTTCTCAACCAAGCAACATTGTTTTAATCAAAGCGTATTTTGTTCAGAGCGTCATCCCCTTTACAATGGATTACCACCACCCAACAGCAAGGACACACAAACATGCAAACCACGACAGCCCCCGTTCTCGTCAGAATCGACGCCAGCGCGCAAAGCCCTGCGCACTCCATCTCCAAGCAGCTCGCCGAGCGCTTCCAACAGCACTGGCTTAAAACCCATCATAACGGTGAAATCATCCATCACGATTTGGCCGACATGACGCTGCCCTACGTTGACGAAAGCTTTATTGAGGCGATGTACACGCCCAAAGACAAACGCACTGGCGAACAGCAGCAGAAGCTGGCTTTGTCGGACGCCTTGGTGGCGGAGTTGAAACGCGCGGACGCGCTGCTGATCAGCACACCGATGTACAACTTTGCCATTCCCGCGTGTTTGAAGAGTTATATCGACCTGGTGACCCGCGCCGGCGAAACCTTCCGCTACGGCGAAAAAGGCGTTGAAGGGTTGTTGAGCATCAAGCAAACCGTTGTGGTGATGGCTTCGGGCGGCGACTACACTCAGGAACCGGCCAGCGCCATGAATCACGCCACGCCTTACCTCAAAACCATTTTAGGTTTCAACGGTCTGCACGAGACACGTTTTATCAATGCTGCCGGTATGAATATGGGCGACGCGATTCACGCCAAAAACCTGGAACAGGCACAACAGCAGATTGACGCATTGTTCGGCTAAGCGCCCTAAGCCTCCAATAAGCCAAACGGCATGGCGTCTTTGATGTCGGTATAGCCCTGCTGCAACATCAGAAGACGGTCCACCCCCAGCGCCACGCCGCTGCAATCCGGCAGCGGCGTGGCGGCCAGAGTCTGCAACAGATGTTCGTCCAGCGGCACCGACTCCAACCCCAAGGTTTGGCGCGTCGCCAAGGCCTCGTTAAAACGCGCGCGATAGGCATCCGCGTCGGCCAACTCACGGTAGCCGTTGGCCAGTTCCAGCCCGTCCACATAGGCCTCAAAACGCTCCGCCACCAACGGATTATCCGCCGGCACCTGCGCCAGTGCCGCTTCGCGTGCCGGATAGTGGTAAAGCAGGGTGATGGCGTGGCGTCCGAGCTGTTGCTCAATCACCTCGGTCAATACCAGCTGTTCCCATAAAGGTTTGTCGTCATCATCAACACCGACGATTTCAATGCCGCGTGCATCCAATACCGCTTTGCACTCGCCCGCCGTGGCGTTGAAAATATCGCCAATACCGGCATGTAGTTCAAAGGCTTCGCGGTACGAAAGCTTTTCAACCCGCCGGCCATCACCCAATATCTGCCCGATGATTTCGGCGACCTCGTCCATCAGCTCGAACAACGAAAACCCGAGGCGGTACCACTCCAACATGGTGAACTCCACCTGATGGCGGCGGCTCAAATCGCCGTCACGAAACACCTTGCCCAGATAGAAAATATCGCCGCTGCCCAGACTCAGCAGGCGCTTCATCGGGTATTCGGGCGAGGTATGCAGATAAAAGCGCTGCCGGTCGCGCTCGCCCGGCACCTGCACCAGCGTGGAGAGCGCGCGCAAGTGCACGTCGGGCACCGTGCCCGCCGATAAAATCGGCGTATCCACCTCCATGACCCCGCGGGCATAAAAAAACGCCCGCAGCGTTTGCAACAACTGCGCGCGTTTTTGCAGGCGCGAAAAAACTGAACAGGCCGGGTCGGATGGGTTCTGAATCAGCTCGCTCATTCTTTGGCGCGCGACAGATATTCGCCGCGTTCGGTGTTCACCAGCACTTTATCGCCAGTTTTGACAAACAACGGCACCTGAATCACCGCACCGGTCGACAAGGTCGCCGGCTTGCCGCTGGAATCGACGGTATCGCCTTTCAAGCCCGGATCGGTCTGGATGACCTCCAGCACCGTGGTTTTCGGCGGCGTCACCGAGATCGGCTCGCCGTTGAACAACGTCACGGTACATTCATCCTGCTCCACCAGCCACTTGCTCACATCCTCGATCGCGGCGGCGGCCACCTGATACTGGTCGAAGCTTTCGGGATTCATAAAATGGTAGAACTCGCCGTCGTTGTAAAGATACTGCAACTGGGTATCGATGACATCCGCCGCCTCGACCTTTTCGCCCGATTTAAAGGTTTTTTCCAACACGCGGCCGGTCATCAGGTTACGGTATTTCACGCGGTTAAACGCCTGCCCTTTGCCGGGCTGCACGATGGTATTGTCCACAATCGTACAAGGCTGGCCGTCCAATAAAAACTTCAGGCCGTTTTTAAATTCGTTAGTACTGTAAGTTGCCATGGGGTTTCCTAAATCTTGCTAAAATAACGCCTTAAACTGGCTCATTTTAACGGAAACCGCCGCCTGTGAAAACCGCTCTTGCCCGGCTGCTTGAACATCTCGAACTCGATCCGCAAGCCTTGGACGTGGCTGAAAGCCCTTTCCCGTTCAAGGCCCACGCCGACTTTATCGACCAAATCCAGCCCGGCAATCCCGACGACCCGTTACTCAAACAGATTCTACCGATACGCGCCGAGACGTTTGTTCATCCCGGTTTCAAACTCGATCCGGTGGGCGATCTGCAGGCCAATCCGCTGCCAAGTCTGATCCACAAATACCACGGCCGCGTATTGCTGATGGCCAGCCCGCGCTGCGACATCCACTGCCGCTACTGTTTCCGTCGTCACTTCCCGTATGAAACACAGATCAACCAGCGCCACTGGCAACAGGCTTTGCAGCAGATTGGCGAAGACGACTCCCTGCACGAAGTCATTTTGAGTGGCGGCGACCCTTTTACCTTGAGCGAAAACGCCCTGCTGGATCTGGTGAAAAAAATCGAGGCGATACCACATATCCAGACACTGCGCATTCACAGCCGCACGCCGATCGTCGCCCCCAGCAACGCGCCGCAAGGACGGTTTCTGGAGTGGGCCAAATGCAGCCGCCTCAATAAGGTGTTGGTGGTGCATTGCAACCACCCTAACGAACTCAGCGCCAAAACCGCCGAACTCATGCAGCACTACCGCACCGCCGGGTTTCACCTGCTCAATCAGAGCGTGCTGCTCAAAGGGGTCAATGACAATGCCGAAACACTGGCGGATCTGAGCCAGCAACTGTTCACGCAGGGCATACTGCCCTACTATCTGCACCAGCTCGACCGCGTGCAGGGCGCGGCGCATTTTGAAGTGGATAATGCAACGGCGAAAAGCCTGGTGGAAAATTTACGGCGCTTACTGCCGGGCTATCTGGTGCCCAAGCTGGTCGTTGAAATCGCCGGCGAGCCGCATAAAACACCGCTGTAAAGCCCAGCCCCAAAACGGCCTGAAAAAACTCAACAGGCCGGGTCTGAATGAACGCTTAAAAACGCCTAAAAACCGTAGCGTTCTTTAAAACCGCATTTAGCTGGCGGCAGCCAGTCGGGCTGGTGGTAGAAATTTTCATAGATTTCACGCAGCACCTTTTCACGATACAGCGCATAATTGAACCCTTTGCCGGTCACCCGCCAGTAAACCGCGCCCCGCACCGGTTTGAGAGGTTCAATATCGACCTCGTCAAAATAGGGTTTGATTCTTTGCAGTTCACGCTCGCGGATCACCAGCAGCGTCAGCGTCTGCCCGTCCAATGCCTTGAAATCCACGAGTTTGTCGTCTTCCCGGCCGTATTTCGACAAACTTTTGAACACATGGATATCGTCATTTTGGCAATGATAGGCCAGAGTGGATTGGCTGCTGTAATCGAGGGTAAACAGCGTGCCCTGCGGCAGTTGTCGGCACACCTCGGCCGTGTCGGTATACAGCGGCACCAACGGACGTTCACGTTCATCCACAAGCTGCCCGGCAAACGGCAGCGCCGCCAGCACGACTAGCGCAATCAGCCCCGACACCAGCGCATTGAATGCATAGAGCCTGTGCAGTTGCGGCAACGATAATTTGGCATAAAGCAGATGCAACAGCACCACCGACAGCAACGGCCAATGCAGTCCGACCGGATTGGACAGACTGACGATGAACAACACCCCCAGCAACGGCAAGGCCGCAAACCATGCCAATTGCAAAATCCGCTCATCGCGCAGGGATTGACGGGCACGTGACCAGTAATAGACACCCAACGGCGACAGCATCGCCAATACCATTGCTATGAAACTTGCTGTCTGCATCAAATCCAGGTGGCTGTCGCGGGTGCGTGACACGAAATTAAAGAGAATATTGTTCCAGCAGTGCGTCAGATTGAAATAGAGGTTTTCACCGACAAACAGCAAAATAATCGCGGCCATCACCGCGATTTTGCGCCAATTCCGCCACTGCCATAACGCAAAGGCCAAAAGGCCCAGCAGCATAAACGCGGCAAAATACTTGGACAAAAACGCCATGCCCAGCACCACGCCGGCCAGCACGGTCCACAGCCAGCTATCGGTCTGCATCGCCTTGGCGAAAAGATATACTCCCCACACCCCAAAGAACACCAAGACGGTGTCGTTGGCGGTCAAAACAAACATCAATGACACCGGCGAGACAAAAAACGCCAAGGCGACCCACAAAGCCGTTTGCCGAACCGCGTCGTCCGCATCAGCGGAGCTGCGCATTAACAGCAATTGGTAAAGCCAATAGGCCAGTAAAATCGAGGCAACAAACGCAAAACTGCGGTACCAGTAGAGATTGTCGGCCACCAGGCTCATCAGCCCCAGCACCCAGCCGACCGCCGGCGGATGGTCGTAATACCCCAACGCAAGCGACTGCCCCCAGGTAATGAAATAGGCTTCGTCGCCGGTCAGCGGCAGCCAGAACAGCAAGGCCAGCTTCAACAAAACAAAAACGCCCAATAGGCGTTTTTGCAAAAGAGTCAATTCAGACAATCGGGCAATCACAAATTATCCTTTACCATGTCAACGCCAGACTATTCAGTATCCAAGCGCTTAAACAGCCCACCAAAATGCCGGCGAGAATTTCTAGGCGCGAATGCCCCATGCGTTCGCGCAATACCACGCTTTCTACCGCCACCTGCACATTGAGCTTGTTGATCTGCTCGGCATGGCGTCCCACCTGACGGCGCAGACTGTTGGCATCCAACATCACCACAAACGCCAACCCCAAGGCCACCACAAACGCCGGATGCTCGATCCCTTCGCGCAGCGCAACAATCGCCGCCACACTGCTGACAATCGCGCTGTGATTACTTGGCATGCCGCCGTAACCGATCAGATCGAACGCCAAACGCCTTTCACGCGCGCAATTCACCATAAACTTGGTCACACCGGCCACCAGCCAGGCAAAAAACGGCGTCAAAAGATAGGTCAAATCCATCACATGCCTCCCGCCGGCCACAGCGCAACGAGCGACGCGGCAATCCAGCCGAGCACCGTCAACAGCAACTGCTTATCGCTCAACAGTGCATCGGTGGGCGATTCGCCCTCGCCGACAAATTCGACGATATACCAGTAACGGAACAGGCCAAAGAGCACAAACGGCACGGTGATTACCAGTTCGGGACGCGCCGACATCACAAAAAAGCTGTAGAACAACAAAGCGCCGGTGGCGGAAATTTCGGCGAATTTATCGACAATCGACACCGAATACATTTTCAGCACCTTGCGCGCGCCCTCGCCGCTTTGCACCAGTTCCTGACGGCGCTTGATCGCCGCCAGAAACAGCGCCAGACTCAAGGTGGTCACAAACATCCACGACGACACCGGCACCGCAATCGCCATGGCGCCGGCATATACCCGCAGCACAAAGCCGATGGCGATGGTGAAAATATCCAGCACCGGCTGGTGTTTCAGCCAATACGAGTAGGCCACATTCAACAGCAGGTAGGCGGCAATCACCCCCATCACCGCCGGTTGCAGCCAGACTCCGAGCCCGAGAATGGCATACAAGCCCACCAGCAACACCTTGGCCTGCGCCGGCTTGACCTGTCCGGACGCCAGCGGGCGCTTTTTGGATTTGATCGGATGTTTACGGTCGTCTTCGATATCGCGCAGGTCATTGACAATATAGGTGGCGGATGACGCCACACTGAATAAAACCAGCGCCAACAGTGCTTGTGAAACGGCTGTGGTATCCAGAAACAGTCCGGCAAACATCAAAGGTGCCAGTACAAAACCGTTTTTAATCCACTGGCGCGGTCGCATTAATTTGAACAGGCCGGTCAGCGTTGAGCCGGAAGAGGTGTGAAGTGTTGGGTTCATAGGCGCTTCGGTGTTAGAATCCATGTTTTTATGCACCAAGCGAAACCGCCCGGCTCTATATGAAGATTGCGCTAATTTACACGATTTTCGCGGCCATCGCCACCGCCGCCAATATTCTCGGTCAAGAGATCAGCCTGCGTATCTACGATGCGGCTTACGGCGTGACGCTATCGATACTGGTCGGCACGGCCGTGGGATTGGTCGTCAAATACGCGCTGGATAAAAAATACATTTTCCAATACCAGACGCAATCGCTGGCGCACGACAGCCGCACATTTTATCTGTACACCCTGATGGGCGTGGCCACCACCGCAATTTTCTGGGGCATGGAATTCGGTTTCGATGCGCTGTTCGGCACCAAAGAGATGCGTTATCTCGGCGGCATCCTCGGCCTGGCAATCGGCTACTATGTGAAATACCAGCTCGATAAACGCTTTGTGTTTGTGACACCCATTCGTACACAGAAGGCCGTCCAATGAATCAAGGCATAAATCAACGTACGCTTTGCGGCTGGGGACAATACCCCAAAACCGAAACGGAACTCTTAAACGTCCATTCACAACGCCGCATCGCCGAAATGCTGGCCGCACCGGGGGAAAAATCGCTGATTGCGCGCGGCATGGGCAGAAGCTACGGCGACAGCGCGCTGGCCGAACAGACGCTTTCGACCCTGCATCTGAATCATCTGATCGAATTCAATACGGACACCGGCGACATCCGCTGCGCCGCCGGCGTGACGCTTTCAGAACTGCTGGAAATCTTCGTGCCGCGCGGCTGGTTTCTGCCGGTCACTCCCGGCACCAAGTTCGTGACCGTGGGCGGCGCCATCGCCAGTGACGTGCATGGCAAAAACCATCACCTACACGGCTGTTTCAGCGACCATGTCAGCGCGTTGAAACTGGCGCTGGCGAATGGTGACATCATCACCTGCTCGCGCAGCGAAAACGCCTCGCTGTTTTACGCCACCTGCGGCGGCATGGGCTTGACCGGCATTATCCTTAACGCCACTTTCAGGCTGATTCCGATCGAAAGTGCCCTGATTGCCGAAAGCAGTTACAAGACGGCAAATCTGGCTGAAACCCTGGAACGCTTTGAAGAATTTGAACAGGCCACCTATTCGGTCGCCTGGATTGACTGCTTATCCAGTGGTCAAAAACTCGGCCGCTCACTGCTGATGCTGGGCGAACACGTGCCGCAAGGGGATTTGCAGGCGCACCGCAGCGGCAAACTCAAAGTGCCGTTCAATATGCCGAGCCAATTGCTCAACCGTTATTCGGTGCAGGCGTTCAACACGCTTTACTACCACAAGCAGACGCGCAGCCACGCCCAGCGTGAAGTGCATTACGACCCCTACTTCTACCCGCTCGACGGCTTGCATGACTGGAACCGCCTGTACGGCAAAAACGGCTTTACCCAGTATCAGTTCGTGATTCCCAAGGCGGCCGGATTGGAAGGCATGCAAACGATCCTGCAACGCATTGTCGCCTCCAAACGCGGCTCGTTTCTGGCGGTACTCAAAGCCTTCGGCAAGGCGAATGACAATCTGCTAAGTTTTCCGGTGGAAGGCTATACCCTGGCGCTGGACTTTAAGATCGACGCCACGCTGTTCGCCTTTTTGGACGAACTCGACCGCATTGTGCTCGACTTCGGCGGCCGGCTCTATCTGACCAAAGACGCGCGTATGTCGGAAACCACCTTTAAGCAGAGTTATCCCAACTGGGAGGCGTTTGCCGAAATCCGCGCCCAGACCGGCGCGGACCGCTGTTTTCACTCATTGCAATCTTTACGCTTGGGACTTTAATAGGACTTTAAATGAAAAACATTTTGGTGATTGGCGCCACGTCGGCCATTGCAGAACAGACCATCCGCCTCTACGCCCAACAGGGCGCCCGGCTTTATCTCGTGGCGCGCGACGTGGAAAAACTGGAGACCATCGCCGCCGATGCGCGCGTCCGCGGCGCGGCTGACGTCAAGATCCAGACACTGGACGTCAATGACTTTGCCACCCATGAAACCGTGATCGAACAGGCCTTTGCCACGCTCGGGCAGATTGACGTGGTACTGATGGCACACGGTACCCTACCCGATCAAGCCGCCTGCGAGCAGAGCGTGGAACTCACCCTTAAAGAATTGAACACCAACGCACTGAGCACCATCAGTCTGTTGACGCTGTGCGCCAACCGTCTGCAAACCCAAGGCAGCGGCACTCTGGCGGTGATTAGCAGTGTGGCCGGCGATCGTGGCCGCCAATCCAACTATGTGTACGGCGCGGCCAAAGGGATGGTGTCGATTTTCCTGCAAGGCTTGCGTAACCGCCTGTTCGCGCATGGCGTCAATGTTTTGGACATCAAACCCGGCTTTGTCGACACCCCCATGACCGCCGCCTTTAAAAAGGGCCCGCTGTGGGCCAAACCGCAGCAGATTGCGCAAAGCATCGTCACCGCCGTCGAAAAAGGCAAACACACCCTGTACACGCCGTTTTTCTGGCGCTGGATTATGCTGATTATCCGCAACATCCCCGAAACCATTTTTAAGCGCCTGAAACTGTAATCGGCGCTCACAAACAACGCCAAATTCGATAGAATGACGACAACACTTTTCAACCACAGGTAAGCAGATGATCAACGTGCTTCTTTGCGGCGGTTCCGGCACACGCCTTTGGCCGATTAGCCGCACCCTTTTGCCCAAACAGTTTGTACCCTTTTTTCATGACGGTTTCAAAAGCGAGTCCTTGTTTCAGAAGACCGTTGAGCGCAACCGCGCCGTCTGCGACGATTTTGTGATTGTCTCCAATCAGGAGCAGTATTTTCTGGCGCTCGACCAGATGGCACCGCTGAATCTTGCCAAGCGCCCGCAATTTATTCTGGAGCCGGTCGGCCGCAATACCGCACCGGCCATCGCGCTGGCGTGTCTGGGCATGGAAGCCGACACCCTGGTGCTGGTCACCCCATCGGATCATCTGATTAAAGACCAGCGCGCCTACCAGCACGCGGTCGCGCAGGCACGCGCGCTGGCCGAACAAAACCAGCTCGTCACCTTCGGCATCACCCCGCATTACGCCGAAACCGGCTTTGGCTATATTGAAGCGGACGGCAACAAGGTGTTGTCCTTCAAGGAAAAGCCCGATGCCACCACGGCGCAGAGCTACGTGGATCAGGGCAACTATTTCTGGAACAGCGGCATGTTCTGTTTTAAGGCCGGCGTGTTTCTGCAGGAGTTGCAAACCCATGCGCCCGAGCTTTACGCGGGCTGCGTGAGCGCCTATGAAGCGAGCGACAAAGGCGAGTTTATGCGCATTCCGATGCAGGCGATGCTCGCCATTCCGGAAGACAGCATCGACTATGCGGTCATGGAAAAAAGCCAAAGCGTCAAGGTCGTGCCAAGCGATATTCGATGGAGTGATGTCGGCAGCTTCGAGGCGCTGAGTGAAGAACTGCCCAAGGATGCGGACGGCAATACCCAGAACGACCAGAGTTTGTTGCTCAATGCCCGCAATAACCTCATTATCGGCGACGAACGCCTGATTGCCCTGATCGATGTCGACAACCTGATGGTCATCGACAGCGCCGATGCCCTGCTGATCGCCCCCAAAGGCTCAGGGCAGAAGATCAAACAGGTGGTCGAACAACTCAAAGCCAAAGGCAGCGAATTGCCGGCTGTCCACCAGACGGCGCACCGCCCGTGGGGCACCTACACGGTGCTGGAATCGGCCGACAAATACAAGATCAAACGCATTGTCGTCAAACCCGGCAAGCGCCTCAGCCTGCAAAAACACCTGCACCGCAGCGAACACTGGGTGGTGGTGTCCGGCACAGCAACCGTCACCGTCGGCGACAAAACCCAGCTGGTGCGTCCCAACGAATCGACCTATATCCCGATTGGCGAGGTGCACCGTCTGGAAAACAACGGCCGCCTCGACTTGGTGCTGATTGAGGCACAGGTGGGTGAATACACCGGCGAGGACGACATTATCCGCCTTGAAGACATCTACGGCAGAAGCTGATTTATGTTGAAAACCTTGCGCTCCCTGCTGCCTCATCAAGCAGCCGCCCTGATAGTCGGCGTGATGACGCTCGTGCATATCGCGCTGGCATTCAAACTGGAACTGGGCGGCGACGAGGCGCATTATGCGCTGTACGGTTTAATGCCCGATTGGAGTTACTTTGACCACCCGCCGCTGGTGGGCTGGCTGCAAATCGTGCCGATGTGGCTCTTTCCGACCGACTGGGGTGCCCGCATTGTGCCCATCACCCTGTATGTTCTGCTGAACTTTCTGCTTTACCGTCTGACCAACCGTCTGTTTGCGACCGACCCGGCCTGTTCAGTTTCTGCAAAGCCTTCGCAAGCCGCCGACAACTGGCAGGGGTTCTGGGCGGTGGCGCTGTTAAACGCCACGCTGATGTTCCCGTTGATGGGCATGGGGATGTTGCCGGACGATCCGCTGATGGTGATTGTACTGGCGCTGGTCTGGCTGGTTTGGGAGATGCTGCAAACTCAACAGGCCGGGTCACCGGTCACTCTCAAACAATGGCTGCTGCTGGGACTGTTGGTCGGCTTGGCCGCGCTGTCCAAATACACCGCCGTGACGTTGGTGCTCTCGCTTTTTTTGGTCATGGCCATCGAGAAACGCTGGTCTTGGCTGCGCAATACAGGGCTTTGGCTGGCGGTGACTGTCGCGCTCTTGGTCATCACGCCGCTGCTGTACTGGAACGCCATGCACGATTGGGCCTCGTTCCTTTATCAGCTGCATCACGGCACCCACAACCCCGACTGGAAAATCACGCGCCTGCTGCGCTCGCAGGCGGCGCAGTTTGTGGTCTACACGCCGCTACTGTTTGTGTTCGGCTGGCTGATGATGCTTTCCCTCAAAAACTACCAACACACCACCAGCCGTTTGCTGCTGCTGTTTGCCGTGCCGGTGTTTGCGCTGTTTGCGTGGGGGGCGGGACGCGAAGAGAGTTTGCCTCACTGGCCGGCGCTGGCTTGGTTGTTGTTGATTCCGGTGGTTGTTCACTGGCTGTGGTGTCGTCGCGATACACGCTGGGTGAAATGGTTGACTGGTCTGCAAGCGGCCACGGCTCTGGCACTGAGTCTGACCCTGCACAGCTTTTTGGCGACGCCGTGGATTCCGTTTCCGGACCATAAACACCCGCTGCAAGGCGAATGGGGTTGGCAGGCTGCGGCGCGAACCGCACAATCCCTGCAAACCGAATTATCGGATGGCAACGCCGACTTGCCGTTGTTTGTGTCTAACTGGAGTTACGCCAGCCACCTGACGTGGTACGTTCGCCCACAGCCCGTTTACGTTGCCGGCGGCAAGCAGACACAGTTTGAGTTCTGGTTTGGACTGCCGGCAAAAGGCAGCGACGGACTGCTGGTGGCGCCGCATTACGAGAAAATTCCGCCGCAAACCAACAAGCCCAACCGCTTCGAGTCCTGCGAGCCGGTGAAAACCCTGCCAATCGCTGAAAACGGCTCTATAATAGTGACCTACTATTTTTATCACTGCCGCAACTTTTTGCGTGACGATGTGGAGTAAAGACTGCAGATGATTTCGATTATTGTCCCCACCTATAAAGAAGTGGCCAACCTGCAACCGCTGAGCGAAATGATTCGTGACGCCTTGCAGACACGCGAGTATGAAATCCTGATCATGGACGACAACTCGCAGGACGGCTCGATTGAAAAGGTCGCAGCACTCAGCAGTACACACCCGATCCGTATCGTCACGCGTACTGAAGATCGCGGCCTGTCCCCGGCGGTGATCGACGGCTTCGATAACGCGCAGGGCGATTATGTGGTGGTGATGGACGCCGACCTGTCGCATCCGGCCAGCGCCATTCCGCAAATGATCGAGCGCCTCAGCAGCGGCGAAAGCGACTTTGTTTTGGGTTCGCGTTATGTTCCGGGCGGCAGTATCGATGAAAGCTGGTCTTTGTGGCGTTATATTAACTCCGCCGTTGCCACCCTGCCTGCCTTGCCGTTGGCGCGTGTCAAAGACCCGATGTCCGGCTTCTTTGCAGTGCGCAAGGCCGATATTCCACCGCGCGGCATGCTCTCGCCGATCGGTTATAAAATCGCGCTGGAGGTCATGGTCAAAGGCGAGTTCAAAAATATTTCCGAAGTGCCGATTCACTTTGTCGACCGCATTCACGGCGAATCCAAACTGACCTTGGCCGAACAGCTCAAATACCTGCGCCATTTGCGTCGCCTGTATCAGTACAGGTTCAAAACCAAAGCGGAATTTTTTCAGTTCGCCCTGGTCGGCAGCAGCGGTTTTATTGTGGATTTGGCGGTCTATCTGCTGTTGCAGGTGTTCGGCGTGAGCCATACGGTGGCGCGAGCCATCTCCTTCTGGCCGGCGGCGACCTGGAACTGGATGCTGAACCGTCTGGTCACCTTCAATCACCGCGAGAAAACCCGCAAGACCACACAATGGAGTGCATTTGTCAGCAGCTCGCTGCTCGGCTTTGCCGTCAACTACGGCACCTATTATGTGCTCACCACCTATGTGCCCTTTTTTCAGGAGCAGATGGTGCTGGCGCTGATTATCGGCGTGCTGATGGGGATGGGCTTCAACTTCACCCTCTCCAACCTGTTTATCTTCAGGAAACTGCGCGAAGAGGTCGATTCGAACGGTAAGGCCTAAGAGGCGTCCGGAGTGGTTGGCATGGGCCTGAACGCCAGCTGTTGTCGGTTCATGGCGTCAAACGCCTGCAATAACGGCTGAAATTTTTTGGCATCGCCTTCAAGCTGGCTCAACACACTATAAATTGCCTCGAGCGTCGACAGACACCCGGGGCTTTTTTGTTTGCGGATGTGATAACGCGAAGGCGCATCCGGCGTCAGCGCGAGCCGCTTAAGGCCTTGCAACCACGGGTTTAACTGCAGCATCTTGTAACTTTTTTTCCAAGTCGAGTCGATGACCAATATCTTGAGCGGCTGCCGCCACCCGGCCTGTTGAGATTGTTTTTTGAGTTCCGCCGGCGAAATGGATACGGCCTCACTGGCCTCCGGCTGAGGCGGATAGAGCAGAAAAACCTCGCCATCTTGGAGCCATTTGAACAGGCCGGCGTCCTCGCTGAAATCCTCACCAATCCAAGTTTGGCAGCGCGCCAGACTCAACTGCGCAAGCAACGCGCTGCCTTTTACGCGCTGGGTTTCATCGGGATGTTGTAAAATACCGATTTCCACAGAGTTATCCACAGGCGAGATAAACGCACAAATACAAACTTTGTCTGGCCGTTTACAGACCTGGCAACATGCTCTTGCCATATTCACCTTTGAAAATTGAAATCAGAATTCAGCCCACATGACGATCACTTTCAGCGAAGCGCAGGATCAAGCGTTCTATCAGCTTAAACATTTTTTGAAACAGCACGGCGAGGCCGCAGCCGGCAAGGGTGATCGCAATTTTATCGCCCTGCACCACCCGCAGCACATCATCGGCTGCGCACGGTTGATCGCCTTGGATGAAGAAGCATGCTTTTGGCTGCGAGGACTGTTTGTCGCCCCCGATTGGCGTCACCAGGGCATTGCCAGCCAATTGCTGCAATACATGCACCGGCAAACTCAACAGGCCGGGGTATTTGCCTTTGCCGAAGGACATCTGGCGGGATTTTATCAACAGGCCGGCTACCGTCCCTGCAGTTACGCCGATTTGCCACCTAGCCTGCAACGCCGCTACAGCGCCGAGAAAATCAGCCAACAACGCTGGTTAACCTTGCGCTACGAGCCGACAATCTCATCGCGATAAACCCGCTTTAAAAACTCAACAGACCGGGTCCGCCGGCAGCGACTCGGCGTTGGTTATTCGGTCAAGGCGCCGGAAATGCCGCCCGCCTCTTCCAGTAAATGCGTGGGAATCTCTTTTTTGGTTTTACCGGCCAGCTCCTTGAGCATTTCGGCCTGACGCACCAAATTGCCGCTGCCGTCCAACATCTGCTTGCGTGCGGTGTGATAACTGCCGTTGAGCGTATCCAACTGCTTGCCGACCTTCTCAAAGGTTTCCACAAAGCCCACGAATTTGTCATGCACCTCAGCGGCCCGCTTGATCAATTTAACGGTATTTTCACTCTGGCGCTCGTAACGCCACAGCTGTTCCACTGTTTTCAACGTGGTAAACAAAGTGGTCGGCGTGACCACCGCGACACGTTTTTCAAAGGCGTGCTCGAAAATCCCCGGATCGGTTTCAATCGCCAACATATAGGCGCCTTCCACCGGGATAAACATCAGCACAAAATCCGGTGCGTTCAAGCGCTCCAAGTGCTCATAGCGCTTGGCGGCGAGGGTGTCGATATGGTTTTTGAGGCTCGACAAATGCTGTTTAAGGGCATGTTGGCGCGCCGTGTCGGTATCGCTGTTGAGTGCCTTCTCATAGTGCAGCAGTGAGACTTTTGAATCGACAATGATGTGCTTGTTGTCCGGCAGATTGATAATCACGTCCGGACGCAGACGCTTGCCGCTGTCATCCACAAACGATTTTTCGCGCTCAAATTCGATGCCTTCACGCAATCCGGAGCGCTCCAACAGACGCTCCAGCACCAGCTCACCCCAGTTGCCCTGAGTTTTGCTGTCGCCTTTCAACGCTTGGGTCAGATTGTGCGCCTCCTCAGACATTTTGGCATTGAGGCTCTGCAGCTGTTTCAACTGCTCGCCCAGGCTGGCGCGGCCCTCGAGATCTTCCTTGTGGACCGTTTCAACCCGCTGTTTGAAAGACTCCAGCGCCGCTTGCATGGGTTTAACCACCGCTTCCATGCTCTGCTTGCCCTGCTCGTGAAACTGCATTTGTTTGGCTTCAAAAATCTGATTGGCCAAGAGTTTGAACTCATTGGCCAGCTGCTGCTTGGCATGCTCCAGCAATTCGATCTTTTCCTGCGCACGGCTCTTTTCGTGTTCCAAAGTCTGTTGCAGTTGAGCCTGCTGCTCTCGCACGTACGCAAGTTTGTCCTGGGCTTCGGCCAACTGCACTTCTTTATTCTGCAAGAGATTTTGACCATCCAACAGCTGTTTTTCCAGCTGGGCAACGGATCCGATCAGCGGTTGCAATTGGCGGTGTTCCTGCTGCAATAATGCATATTGTGCTTGCAATGCCTCAACGCTTTCGAGCCGGGTAGCCTGCTCACGTAATTGCCAGCGAGCCTCTTGCAGCAGCCCTTTGAAACGGAAAATAAAAATCAGTGCCAGTAATAAAAAAAGCCCGCTCAGGACGAGCAGGCTCTCTAAAGAGATCGGTGTATTCATTGTTTAACAGCTGTAGGGGGTAGGTTTTGCGCCGGAGTGATGGGTTGTGTAGCCGCATTATTTGCCCCTTCAACAGACAAGGCATTAGGCGGGGTTTTGTTGACGGTTTTCACATCCTTAAGGGTACGGTCGATGGTTTTCTTGTCCGCGCTCAGAATCTGCTGTTTAGCATTCGCCTTGGCCGCCTGCTGCTCCAACTTATAGGTTTCAACCATCTTGTTGCGGTTGGTAAAGTAGGTATTGCCAACAGGAACAAATACCTCTCTATTGTCTACCTTGAACTGACCGCCATCAAGATTGGAGGCCTGTGCATTCAATTTGACATCCTTGGATTTAAAATCGTTGAATTGATTATTAACGCGCACCAAGCGTTTGCCTTCTGGCGTTTCAATGATCGCGGAAACAGCTAATCGATCAGGAGAAATGATCTTACGTTTAATGGCTGCCTTCTGTTTGGCTTTTTCTTTCTCCTCTTCCTCAACCGTCTTCACTTCCAGACTTTTTAGATATGCCAAGCGTTCTGCGTCAATTTTGGCGCGCTGCTCCGGCGTCATCATCAATCTGTCCATGTCCTGCTCGGCAGAATAGGCGTTAGAGAAAGGCATTAATCCCAAACTGGCAATCAAGAGGCCTGAGGCGATTATCCTGTTGGCTTGCAAAACTTTCATCTTCATCCCTTATGTCCTAACTATGCGGACAAATTAGAGGTTTTTAGCGATTTTTGAATGCGAATGGAACACTACAAGTGAACACTCGGTCTGAATATTGCCCGACTTGGGATCAAACCTCGCCTCAATAATCTCACTTTTGTCTTTCATGCTGTAGCTGCAATGGTCAACCAAATAAAAAGGAGAGACGCGTTCATTGATTGCATTCAACAGCTTGGGCAAGTCTCCGTCGTGCTGCAGATTCATTTTCAAATTGAGTCGACTGAAATAGAACATGCCCTTATCGATTTGAATCTTATCGAAACGCTTGCTGTCCAATATTTGTTCCGGTGTAAACTGGAAAGAAAACTCAGGCATCACTAAGGTTTTTTGCATCTGCACCATGGAATCCGCCCAAAAAACGCGATCCTGCTGCTTGACGATCCCCTTTCTAACCAGATCCTTGTACTTGGCGCCATACTGCTGGTAAAGCCGAACTTGCTGCTGCAAGAAGTTAACCTGACTACGCAGTGAGTTGAGCTCTTTTAACTTTGTCTGCTCAATCTGCTGAAGCTTTTTCTGCTCATCATTCACTAACTGCCAAAGTCCGGCTGACAGCCCACCCAAAACAAGAAGCAGAAGAATCCCTATTAGAAAAAACTTCTTGAATAAACTTACCGATAAGAAACTACTTTGACTGGCCATCTTTGACCCTCATTTTAAGCTTGAACGGTAGCGCTGTCACCTTTTCCCCCTTAATGGAAACGGTTAAGGCCTGCTGCAAATTACGATTTAACGGCTCCTGAACCAAATCAACCTGCGCAATCAACGGCAACTGCTTAAGATCCGCAACCAATGCATCAACCCAATCGACAGGTTGTTTGTAATACTCTTCAAAAGGAAAGACCAAACCGTCAAGTTCGACGTCATATATGTGACTGTCAAAGCGCTCCAACTGCTTCCATTCGGCATTGATAAGCTGCACATGTTCATGGCGACTGAAGACCTCACTTATCGGCATGATTTTAAAGCCAACCGTCCGATCGGTTTTCAAACTCAGGATGGCCTCCGAGAAATCTACCGAGGCCTTGATCTCTTTGGCGTCTATTTGCAGATCAACCAGTTTTTGCAGACGCTCTTTCTCTGTAATATGATTTTCGATCTGCTGTCCCAGCAATTCGATATTGTACTGACGCATGTAGGTATCAATACCCGCGATAGTTCCATACCCCAAAAGCGCAACTAAGGCGGCTATATTGATCCCTTTCAGCGCCTTATTTGCCGTAGCAATACGGTAAATTTTCTGACTGTATTCGGTAAAATAAAACTTCGCCGGCCGATCGTTAAGAACATATCCGACTAATAAATCTGCCAAGAAATGGGAAGACTCCGCTTCTCCGCAGAACGTTTTAGCGAACTTGAAGGACCCGACGGGCATCGCCTTAAAAATGGCGGTTGTCAACTGGTCATCGCTGGTAAACAGCCCCTCATCAAAACACCGCTGCTGAAGCCCTTCTAGACGCAATGCTTCGGAGTCCAAAAATACATAACCGATGTTCTGTGTATGCGCTACAAGATTCTGGTTGTAAATATAATTACGCGCCAATTTCGCTTCATGAATTAAGGAGGACTGCGCCCCAGAATAGTCGTCGTCCTCCCTGTCAATTTCAATCAATCGGCTAATGCGCAAGCGCCCTTGATTGAAAAAGGTCTGGCGGTAGCTATTTTCACCTTGGCGGGAAATAACAAAGAAAGGGCTGTTGAATTCCTGCTTGCTGAGATTGAAGCTTGTCTTGAAATATTTCTTGAGGAAATCTGCCAATAAAAATGGCGCGGAGTAAATACCGTTTACGGTGATTTCCGCCTCTTCCAGCATGTTCAGAAAATGAGATACATGGGAGGGCATAATAATCGAAGCGGATTGAATCAACTCTTCTGATCGGCCTTCCGAACCGGTTTGCACAAGCCCCGTCCATTCAGAAAAAATCAACTCGGCCCCGTCTGATTTCAGGCGCTCGACCAATCTGTTTCTAATGGCTGCTTTTTCCCACAGGTACAGCCTGGGAGCGGCCTCCATAGCAATATCTTCATCCACCAAATCGAGAATGAGGGAGCATTGGAACCGCCCAGGCAACTCGGCTAACCATTCCTCAATTGCCGGCACATCACTCCAACTGAAAAAACGCGGAGTGTTTAAAATCCGACAACTGTTCGCGTATGCCGTTAAACCTTGATCATTTAAATAAAATACACCTTTCACGTTTACTGTACCTTCGATATGGTGTCATAAATCGGCCCGAGCACTGCAATCATTACCCATCCTACAATAAATCCCATTACCAGAGTAAGTAATGGTTCAATGGTGGGTTCGATTTTTTCGATCAACTCCTTGGCCTCTCGATCGTAGAAGTAACTCACGTTCTTCAAAGCCTCATCCATTTGACCGCTGCTTTCGCCGACCTTGACCATGCGAATAGCCATGGAAGGGAAAACATCTGCTTGTTGAAATGCCTGGTGAATCGCTTTACCTTCCTGAATGAGCAGCACCGCCGCATCAATGTTTTTTTCCAGATAGCGGTTGCCGGCAACGGTTGCCGTCATTTTCAAACTATCTGTAAAGCTTACGCCGGCACTGTACATAACAGCCAATGCGTTGGCGATGCGTGCCAATTTGAGTTTATAGATTACCGGGCCGATAATACTGATATTAAGAGCCATTTTGTCCGTCTTGGTTCTAAAGTCATCCGACTTGCTCCGCCACCATTTAAGGACAAAAAAGATCACAATCGGTACTACAAATAACTCAATAATATATTCTGAAATGAAGCTTGAAGTCGCAATCAACGATACGGTTGCAAACCCAAGTTCACCGCCCATGGACTTAATAAAGCCCAATAATTCAGGCACAACAAACAACATCATCAAAATAACAACGGAAATGACCACCGTAGCAACGATCGCAGGATAAATCATGACCTTTTTGGCTTTAGAGGCAAGTTCATCCTCCCATTTCAACATACCTGCCAAATCTGCAAGAATAATGTCCAAACGCCCGGTATTCTCTCCTACGGAAACCAGAGAAATATACACATTGCCGAAGACGTCTTCATATTCACGCAGCGCATCTGAGAAAGTTGAGCCCCCTTGCATGGCATCATAAATACTAGCCAGAATTTCTTTTACCGCATCGTTCTCGTAACTGTCTCTTAAATCGTCAATGATTTCCATCAGCGGAACACCCGCCTTCAGCAATTGCTCAAACTGGAAGGTTATGGCAATGATATCCTTGCGTTTAACTTTGCTTTGAGAAATCCCTAAGAATTTATTGCTCTGTTTTTTACTACTGATTAGGTTAATGTGCTTTTTCAACAAACGCTGACTAAGATCTTTAGAGTTGGCCGCCGGCATTACGCCACTAACGCGTTTTCCAAAGCGATTTATACCTGTGTAACGATAATTTTGCATTTAAGACCTCAGAGCAACTCGGTTAAATTAACCACGCGACTGACTTCCTCAATAGAAGTATGTCCCTGTTTGACCCATCTTAACGCACTTTGCGCCATCGTTGAAAAACCTTCCTTCAGAGCCTGTTCCAAAATAGCGTGTTGCGACTCTCCTGCTAGTAACATTTCATCCATTTCACTGGTAAAACGCAAGGTTTCCAACACGGCCAGGCGACCCTTATAACCAATTTGGTTACACGCTGGACACCCCTTTGCCCTGTACAAATTGAGAGGCTCATTAATTGGAACGCCCATTATTTGACGCTCATAAGCCTCTGCTTCATAAGGCTCCTTGCACTCTTTGCAGAGTTTACGAGCCAAACGCTGCGCAATGATACCAATGATGTTACCCGACATGATTGACGGGGAAACGCCTATATCTATCAGTCGGGGGATTGCCCCGATGGCAGAGTTTGTATGCAAAGTCGCAAACACCTGGTGACCTGTCATCGCGGCCCGTAACGCCATTTCAGCCGTATCAGGATCACGCACCTCACCAATCAGAATAATATCCGGATCCTGACGCAACAAGGCACGAATCCCCGCGGCAAAGCCCATCCCGATTTCTTCATTAACCGCAGTCTGACGAATCATGGCCATTGGATATTCGACGGGATCCTCAAGGGTCATGATATTCACGCCCACCTGATTCAATTCATTGAGTATCGAATACAGCGTCGTCGTTTTCCCCGAGCCTGTAGGTCCTGTTACCAACAAAATGCCCGTCGGACGAGCCAGCATAAGCTTCAACTCGTGATATGAATCCGCATCCAGACCAAGCTTATCAAGAGGAACAATCCCCTTTTCACGATCCAGAATACGTAACACAAAATTCTCACCATGCGTAGTCGGCAAAGACGAAACACGAAAATCTATGCGACGGCCATGTACAATCAAATCCATTCGGCCATCTTGCGGTAAACGCTGCTCAGTTAAATCCAAGTTAGACATAACTTTCAAGCGCACCACCAGCCCCGACCAAAACGACTTGTGTATCAATCGTACTTCTTGCAACACCCCATCAATACGATAACGAATGCGAACATAGTTCTCTTCAGGTTCAAAGTGCACATCTGAAGCATGCTTTTTTACCGCATCCGTCAAAATACTATCAACCAAGCGCACCATAGGCTGAGAATACTCTCTAGCCTCAGAAATACGGCTGATATCAATATTACCAGTTTCAAGTTCTCGCAATATCCCGTCAATCGACAACTCGTAACCATAGTAGTTATCGATCGTGTTCAGGATTTCCTTCTCAACACCAAGTGTTGGAGTGATTTGAATATCCGCTTTTTGAATATGCCGTTTTAGTTTATCCAGCAACAGAATATCATCTGGCGTCGCCATCGCGACCTTCAAAACATTTTCCTGCAGGCTCACAGGCATAATGAGGTGGTTGCGAGCAAAAGACTCCGAAACTAAGCTGATTGCTTTAGCATCAGGCACGATACCACTCAGACTAACGGAATCGTATCCGACGGTCTCGCCAATTGCCTCACTAATGGCTTCTTCGCTAAGAAAGCCTAAGCGAAAAAGAACCTCACCAAGCTTTTTACCCGTTTTGCGTTGTTCTGTAAGAGCAATTTCTAATTGATCCGGCGTGATCTTGCCATCTTCAATCAAACGTTGCCCTAGTAACCCCACTCTTTTCATATATGATTTTGCTCGAGGAACAGCTTAATATTGGCTAATCGAGCCTTAATCGATGATTCATCAAAGTTAACTGGGCGACTTGCTGCAAAGACCAATGCACTGGTGTAATACTCGGATGCTAATGCATATTCTCCCAAATGGTCTAAGCTGATCGCCAAATTCACTAGATAATCCGGGTTATCTTGCGATAAGGAATGCGCTTCAAAGAATTGTGCTTGCGCCATATTCCAGTCATTTTCCTTCGCATAGATATTACCTAATGCATAATGCAAAACAGCTGATTTAGGATGCTTACTGATAGACTTCTTGAGCTCATCTTTCCATGCCTCTCCGGATAACTGATCCGCTGTAAGCTGAATTACAGACTCATAGGCGTATAAGTTATCTGCGTCCTTTTCTAAAGCTTGATAGTAGTATTTAATAGCTTGCTGAGGATCTCCACGCTGGGCATAAATAGACGCCATACCGTTCAACGCGTTTACGCTAGAGGGATTTTCGGACAAGATCCGTTCAAAAAGAACCTGCGCTTTCTCTAGATCATTAAGCTGCATCGCGTCATAAGCTTGCTGTAAAGCGGAAACTTCTTCCCTAGCCTGAATACTTAATCTAACTTCTTCACGCTTGACGGTTGGACGTGCCACCCTTGCTGGCGATACATAATTCGACGTTTTGGCTGTATGCTTCACAACCGGCTGATCTTTAACGGACTCTTTACTCAATCCCGTCAAAGTTTGCACTTCACCACTCTCCTGAGCAGTTTCCCCCATCGAAACATCTTGCTGACCACTGCCTGCACTATCTTTATCTGTTATATCCTGAGTGCTTTGAGTTACCTGAATCGGCAAAGCCACTTGTATTTCAGGAAGCTTCGTAATCGCATACTTTTGCATACTCTTCTCAATCGCTTCACTTTGGCTATAAAAATACCCCACAGCAACAGCGCCCAAAACACTCAACACCAATAAAGTCATCAATGAATAAACAACAGCATTAGAAGAGGTACCAAACAATACACCCATCACCCCTGTTGCTCTAATATGCTTAAAGCGTTGATTAGTGCTCAAAATTGGATTCGGTACTTCATTATGGATAGGTTCGGATACGCTGACAGCACCAACAGATTCATCCACTTTATCGACTGATTGATAACCTGGAAGCGTTTCTAGGCTCCAAGCATAACTGCCTTTATTCTCATTCTTAGCCATGCTCTCTTCCGAGGCCAAATGAGACACATCATCCACCTTTGACTCTTTTACGTCAGTAAGATCAGTATCATCACCTCTGATCTTATCTGTACTTGATAAGTCAGAACCTGACGCCTCGACATTGCTACTTAAATCTGAATCTTTCAAATAATCCGTATGAGAGGACTCAGGGACAGGAATTACCTCATCTGACGCAAGACTTAAAGAGGAACTACCCTTCTGAACTTTACTTGAAGAATTGCTCTCAGATGTCCCACCCTCAGACATGCCCGAATCAACTTCAGCAACTGGAACGGAACTTAAATCAGCAGGCGCAATAGGTAGTGTCAAACCAAGCCCTGTGCCTTGAGACTTATTGGCTTGTGCGTTCGAAGAGTTGTCATCCATTTCAGTATGTATAACTCTATCTTGAACAAGTCCAACCTCTAAGCCCTCCGGTTCTGAAGCAGCCTTATCCAACCCCTCTGCTTTATGAGAGCCTTCAACTTGCTTTTTGTTTTCTGCAGCCTTTTTTAAAGCCTCTAGTAAAACACTCACAGGACTTCTACCTATTTAAAGTTAAGCTTAATTGCGTTCTGTCTTCAGGAAATCTCTCAACAGAGTTAAATCACCGTTATCCACATCAGGATTTTTAACAACAATTGGGCGGATAAAAATCACTAACTCACTTTTTCTAGCGTTGTCATCCTTATAAGAAAACAAATCACCTACAAACGGGATCTCATTTACCCATGGTACGGAGTTTTTATCATTTGTATTTGAGTCCTCAATTAAACCGCCAATCACAGCTGTCTGCTTATCTTTCAATCGCAACACAGAAGCCATTTCTCGCTCTTGGATGACAGGAATACGGCTGACTATACTTTCCTTGGCCAAATCAGGACTCGGATCATTAACATACCCAACAATACGCGAAATCGTCGGTCTGATATTAAGTGAAACGTCACTCTCATCTCCTACAAACGGCGTTACACTCATCATGAAACCAACAGGAACGGTGTGAACGGTTGTCTCATAGGTTGTTGTTCCTGCACTAGTAGTGGTAGCAGCCTCCCTATTCACCTCAATAGTGAAGTAAACCTCATTATTGACCACTTTTAAAAGAGCAGTTTGGTTATTAACTGCCATAATTTTCGGGCTAGACAATACTTTAGTTTTACCAAACTGTTGCAACATACGCACGCCTAAATCCCAATCACCACCCAGTCCTGTAAAATTAAATGCCAAAGCAGCGTTGCCTGACAATGTTGTTGGCACGAGATTCTGGCTTAATACACCGTTACCATCGTTAGTTTTAACCAGTGTCGACCAATCAATCCCAGCCTGATATTGATCAGATAACTCCACTTCAACAACCGTCGCCTCAATCAAGACTTGTTTGGATGCACTGTTCATGACCTGATCTAGGTATTCTTTAACAACACCTTGAATTATGCCACCACCATAGACCGTTACAACGCCCGCCTCCTCATTAACAACAACATTTTTATTAACCGCACCGGCCTGTCCAGTAGAAGTTACTGCATCACCACCTGCGTCGATTAAACGAGACAAGTTTTCTTCAAGCTCCAACCAAAAGTCATGTTCAGCAATAACCTTAATGTTTGCTGCACTACCACCACTACTGCTAGCGTTACCTGAACCCAAGCCAGATGGCCCACCCACAGCCATCTTCATGTCAATTGTATCTTGACTGACTTTTTTGATATTTACATAATCAACCTCATAACTCTTCCAAAAAGGGGTATCAGGCTTGATCACGATGCTATCAGCCGTAATCTCATATAAAAAACCCAACTGCCCAGACATACGCTTAAGAATAGTTGGTAAATCTTGGTTAATAGCATTAATAGTTACCGAACCATTAACACCCGAATGAAAATCCAATTGTTTTCCGGAGTCTTGTGCCAACTTAAATAAAATTTCTTTCAGAGGCACATTGACCGCAGCAAGTGAATATTTTCTAACCAAATGCTGAAATTCTGGTTTTGGCGGCAACACATTAGATTTAGTAACAAGCTGCGGAATCCCAGTGGAGCCATCTCCTTGCCCAATAACATTCTGCTTATTGATATGCCCCTTGACCGCGAATTCACTACTCACAGGAGGGGAAACAGGATCTCTCTTGACCTCAGATGTTGCACAAGACGTCAGTCCAAACAATGAAATCGTAAGGATAACTAGTGGAGAGAAAGGGCTAACAGAATCTATTTGTTTCATGACTTTTCCCAATTTTCTAGATTTTTTTCAGTATCTCGCACCGTTTGCAAAAGCAAGTGCACTGGAGTAATAAACGGTTGTGAAGCTTTAAGCGGGGTCGGCAACTCATTAATTTTTTGCAGCAATTGAGAATAACTGTCCGAACCCACATATAAAAACTTAATTCGAAATTTTTGCGTATTTGAATTCAAGTCTAACACAACATACAAACTATCCGTAATCATTTTATATCGTGTATAAAAGGCTTTTGCCTTTAGGTAATCATCAAGATCAAAGGTCGCCATCTGCACAACATAGGAACTTTCATTCAAACCATTCAGCCATTGAACGGCTGCTTCATGCCTAACCGCCAACTCACCAGCCAATTCAAGATTAATATTCGAACTAGACGCTTGTATAAATAAAACCATTGATGGGGTGGCGTCTGCAACGGATGTTTCTTCATTAATAGTTGCTTTTTTGATTTCAGACAATTTTTCAGTATGTTCTACAGCAGCCGGTTCGTTAGCAGCTACTGTTTTGTGACTAGCATCATCCATTGTATCAACACTGCTACCACGATTAACCTCATGAACAACGCCTCCTACAGTACGCTCAAACAACTGGTTTATTCCTTGATCGAAACGCGTAAGAATCAATAAGAATAAAAATAGCACTATGGCTAATGAAATCAAATAGGGCAAATAAGAAGACCTTGCCTCCTTAAGATTCTCTTTCGATAAGTTCTTAAAATGTTTGGTTTTTAACTTTCTGTCACCAGAACCAAAAACCGCCATGAGCAACTGGTCGGCTATGGTATTAATGGAGCGAGGCAAACCGCCACTAAGCTTATGAATCAGTTTTGAAAACTTAGCATCAAAGAAATCCAAATCCTTAAAAGACGCCTGACGCATTCTATAGTTAAGATATGCCTGTACCTCCTGCTGAGTTAAGGGAGGCACATGAATATTGTATGATATACGGTCTTTAAGTTGACGCAGCTGGTGTTTTTCAAGCGCCTGATCCAACTCAGGCTGTCCAAATAATACAATCTGAATAAGCTTATCGGTATTAGTTTCCAAATTACTCAGAAGCCTGACTTCTTCCAATGTATCAAAGGACATTGCTTGGGCTTCATCCACCAACATAACGACATGCTTCCCGGATGCATGCAACGAAACGAGTTGATGTCTAAGACTTTTCAATAAATGAAACTTAGGCAAATCAGCATCAAAGCTAAGACAAAGTTCATCGGCAATATGAAAGAGTAAATCCTTAGGTGTCAGGTTGGGTGAGTTAATGTATACAAGTGTAAAACGCTCATCCAAAGAGTCAGCCAACAGGCGCAGCAAGGTCGTTTTGCCACAACCGACCTCACCTGTCACTTTAACAATAGGATCACCTCGCTGAATCACATAGGTCAGTGCATTTAGAATATCTTTGCGAGAGGCTTGCTCGTAAAAGAAATGCACGTTTGGCGTATTCTTGAAGGGTAACTGCGTTAAACCAAAATAACCACGATACATGCCATGACCTCTAAATATACGTTTAGATTAGTATAATAGCTGAGAAAAAGAATGGCAGGAATAAATACAACTAAATCAGAGTCGATTTTAGGCAAAAAAAAACCCGCCACGGTGAGGTAGGCGGGTTTTAGGATATAAGCTTGGCGATGACCTACTCTCGCATGGGACCTCCCACACTACCATCGGCGCTAAGACGTTTCACT
>NZ_JACBGH010000013.1 GCF_013391695.1 Thiomicrorhabdus cannonii | reverse complement strand
TATATTGAGTACTATAATCACAAACGCATCAAGCAGAAACTCAAAGGCCTGAGTCCGATAGAGTATCGAAATCAGGCCTTGGGTACCGCTTAACTAAAATGTCCAAGTTTTTGGGGTCACTTCATTTATCCCGGTTTTTTTATGCCTGAATGAAAAGGCGGGCGTTTTTTCTTGAGGAGATAGGGCGGGGATAGTCTGGCGGTTAAATAATTTGCCGAAACTATAAATGCTGCGTATTATGCATAGAGCGCTAACAAGCAGTGCTGATGAGGCATCAAGTGCATATTGGATAAGTTCTGACTTTATGTTTTCCAACCCTTTCAAGTATCGTCTCTATGGGTTCAAGCTAGCTGGTTGGCTGGCTATTCTGGGCCTGATTGTGACATTCTCCTGTTCTACCGCCAAACCGCTCAAAATCGCGGTGTCCCCCTGGATTGGCTACAGCTTGATCTATTTGACCGCCAATGATGGCAAACTCAACCCGTTAATCACCCTTAAGCCCGTAAGATCGGCCACCGAATCGATGGGGGCTTTGGAAAAGGGAGAAGTCGATGGCGCTTATTTCACGCTGGATGAAGTCATCGTAATGCGTGCCCGCGGGGTGGATCTGAAGATTGTGGCGGTAGTGGATATTTCCGCCGGTGGTGATGCCATCGTCGCCAGACCCGATATTGTGGCGTTGCAGGATTTGAAAGGCAAGCGCATCGGTTACGAACCTTCGGCAGTCGGCGCGCTTTTTTTGGCGCGCTTGTTGAGTGAGGCGGGTCTGAGAGAAGATGAGATTATCAAAGTGCCGGTTGCTAGACAGGACGTGCAACTCGAGCTCTGGCGCAGGCAGCAGATTGATGCTGCGATTACTTACGAGCCTCTGGTCTCCAAGCTGTTGCGCGAAGGGGCGAAAAAACTGTATGACAGCAAAAGCATGCCGGAAACCATCGTGGATGTACTGGCTGTTCGAAGCGACCGTCTGGAAACACACGCTGATAGTGTCCGGGCGTTAGTTGCCGCGCATTTCCAGGGGCTTAAGCGACTGCGCACCAATACCATGGATGCGTTGTACCAGATTGCCGCGCAAGACGGCATAACATTGGAAGAAGCCAAACAGTCGTTTACCGGCGTTGTCTTTCCAAGCGAACTTAACAACCGTGCTTTGCTGAAACAGGATTCCAGCCTGCTGCAATCGGCGCAGTTTGCTAAAAGCGTACTCATGAAAGAAGGGATTATCGAACAGGATGTCGAACTCCATGATTTATTCAGCGATGCTTTTTTGCCTGAATAGGCTGTTTAGGCCTGTCTACTTGGCTTGGGGTGTCGGGCTGATGGCCGCAACGGCGTCTGCCGCCCCTTATCAGTTTGCTGTCTACGCGTATGAGTCCAAGGCGGAAGTCGAGCAGCGTTATGGCGCTTTAAGCGATTATCTGGCAGAGGCGTTAAACCATCCGGTGGCGCTTCAGGTGCTCGATGCCGAAGAGATTCAGCGTGCGGTGTTCGCCAACCGGATTGATTTTATGCTGGTCAATCCCTCACTGTATGAAATCATCCGCAACCAAAATGCACTGACCAGCGTTATTGCCACCGTAGAACGCGAGAGACAAGGTAAAAAAAGCGAGGTTTTGGGCGGTGTGATTTTCGCCCTGAACAGCTCGCCTAAACTTGCACGCTTGCAGGATATTGCCGGTAAAACGGTGGCCATTTCGAGCTATAGCAATGCCGGAGCTTTTCGCTTGCCCCTGTACGAGATGCATAAGGTGGGGATGCCCAAGGAGTCGGTGAATTATCTGCTGACCGGTAATAATTCCGCGGTGGTGCAGGCCGTTTTGCGCGGCGATGCCGAAGTGGGGTTTGTGCGTACCGGGATATTGGAAGAGTTTTTTGACCAGGGGCGTTTGGAGCCTGATAGGGTGCAGGTTGTCAATGCCAAACACTATCCGGATTTCCCTTATCTGCTCTCCACCTCGCTGTATCCGGAATGGCCATTTGTGGTCACGGCACAAGTCAACGAGGAAACCAAAAAGGCGCTTTCGATCGCGCTCTATTCGTTGCGTTCTGATCATCCAGCGGCGCTTCAGGCGGGTGTTGCCGGATTTGTCTCGCCGGCTGATTACGAGCGGCTCAGAACGATATTGCGGGAGATGCGGCTTTCGCCGTTTGATGAGATTCCCATGCTGAGCTGGCGGGAATTGTTGCACGTTTATAACGCTGAAGTGCTGGGAGTGGCGCTGATCATTGTATTGCTGTTGACCGGGCTGGTCGTGACCTACTGGTTTAAACGCAAGGTCGAGGTCCAGAAGAACAAGCTGGACAATTTGCTGTTCGCGACCCAGGCGATGACCTGGGACTGGCATATCGATAGCGGCCGGGTTGTGGTCAATTCGGCCTGGTCGAGCTTTCTGGGGTGGGAAGCGCAAGACTTTGCCGGGTTCTCCTATGAACGCTGGTCTGAGTTGGTGCACCCGGATGATTTTGAGGAGGTTATGAACAGCATCCGCCTCCATCTTGATGGCAAAAGTCCCTTGTTCGAAGCGGAAATGCGGCTGCAGCATATCAGTGGCGATTGGTTGTGGGTGATGGCGCGCGGGCGTATCACAGAGTGGGGGGCGGACAAAAAGCCGCGGGTGATTTCCGGTACCAATACCGATATCCATGTCATCAAGGAGAACCAGCGGCTGCTCGATTTACGCGTCAGACGCGATGAAGCCTTACTCAAACTGCCTGTACTTGCGGAAACACACGATGAATCGAGTTTTATGCAAATAGGGCAGGAGATGGCGGAAGATCTCACCAGCAGCCAGATTTCGTTCATCCATTTCGTGCACGAGGCCTCTGGTGAAATCGAGTTGGTGGCCTGGTCAAGACGCACACTGGCACATTACTGCCATGTGGAAAATTATGAACCACATTATCCGCTCGAATCAGCGGGTGTGTGGGCGGATGCGGCACGTGCCAAAAAGCCGGTGGTCATCAATGACTATGCTGCCTATGCCGATAAAAAAGGCTTGCCGGCGGGTCATGCACCTCTGCGGCGTATGATCTCCTTGCCGGTGGTTGAACAGAACGAAGTGGTGATGCTCACCGGTGTCGGCAACAAGGAAATGCCCTACAGCGAGCTGGATGTGGAGACGGTACAGTTACTCTCCAATGAAATCTGGCGTTTGGTCAAGTTGCGCCGTACGCAGCAGAAAATAGCGGAACAGCAGCTTGAACTCGAGACAATGGCGCATTACGATGGTTTGACCCATCTGCCGAACCGCGGGTTGTTTTACGATCGCGTCGAGCAAGCCATTCTGCAGCAGAAACGCACGCCGCAGGTGATAGCGCTGGCGTTTATTGATCTGGACGGTTTCAAGGAGGTCAATGACCAATTCGGTCATCAGGCCGGCGACCATCTGCTGCAAGTGATTGCCAAGCGGTTTCTGGAGGCTGTGCGTGATGGTGATACCGTGGCGCGTCTTGGCGGGGATGAATTTACCGTGCTGTTACACGAGGCGGGAAGCGGTCAGGATGTCATCGGGATCGTGAATCGTTTTCTCGAGGCCGTAAAGCAACCGGTACCTTTTAATGATCTGACGCTGCAAGTCTCTGCCAGTATCGGCGTTTGTCTGTACGCCGGTGGCGGCGATTACACCGCCGAGAAGTTGTTGCAAGCGGCCGATCAGGCCATGTATGCAGCCAAAGAAGCGGGTAAAAGCCGAATTCAGCTTGAAGTGCTTGAGGCAGGATGCGGTTCCTAAAGTTTCGGCTTGGGAAAACTGGGCAGGCCGGGTTTAGAGGGCCAGTGCATTGGCGGTTTCGGGCGTGCCTCTGATACAATGCCAGTTCTTTGTCTTTTCAGGATTTCATCCAGTTGAAACGTATAATTAAAGCCACAGCCACGGTCGGCGGCATGACCATGATTTCGCGCGTGCTCGGGTTTGTGCGCGATATGATTATCGCCCGCTATTTCGGCGCGAGCATGGGGGCGGACGCCTTTTTTGTGGCTTTTAAAATCCCCAACTTCTTCCGTCGCCTGTTTGCCGAAGGGGCGTTTTCGCAGGCGTTTGTGCCGGTGCTGGCGGAAGCCAAAGAGAAGCGCGGCCATGAAGCGGTCAAGCATCTGGTCAACGCCATCAGCTTCCGTCTGGGCGGCATCCTGTTGATTCTGACGGCCTTCGGCGTATTCGGTTCTTCCTTGTGGATGCTGGTATTTGCGCCCGGTTTTGTGGACGACCCCGAAAAATTCCAGCTCGCTTCCGACATGCTCGCCATCACCTTTCCGTATCTGTTGCTGATCTCGTTGGTGGCGTTCTCGTCGGCGATTATGAACACCTACAACCGTTTTGCGGTGCCGGCCTTTACGCCGGTGTTTTTGAATCTGGTGCTGATCGCCTTTGCGGTGTGGGTGTCGCCGCTGCTGGAAATCCCCGTCATGGCGCTGGCCTGGGGGGTGTTGGTGGCCGGCGTGGTGCAGCTGCTGTTCCATTTGCCGTTTCTCTACAAGCTCGATTTGCTGCCGCATCCGTCGCGCGAAACCGACCCCGGCGTCGGCGAGGTCAAGCGGCTGATGCTGCCGGCGCTGTTCGGTGTGTCGGTGGCGCAGATCAATCTGCTGATCGATACGGTGCTGGCCTCATTTCTGGTGACCGGTTCGGTGTCGTGGCTTTACTACTCCGACCGCTTGATGGAGTTTCCGCTGGGCGTTTTCGGCGTCGCCTTGGCCACGGTGGTGTTACCCGGCCTGTCCAAAAAAGCCGCGAATGAAAATTGGCAGGGTTTTCAGGCCGATCTGGATGCGGCCTTGCGGCTTGTGTTTATTATCGGCCTGCCGGCGACCTTTGGATTGCTGCTGTTGGCCGAACCCTTGATCGTGTCGCTGTTCCATTACGGCGCCTTTACCGACCACGACGTGAGCATGGCGGGCGGCAGTTTGATGGCCTATGCCTTCGGCTTGCAGGGCTTTATTCTGGTGAAAATCCTCGCGCCGGCGTTTTACGCGCGCAAGGATATGAAGACGCCGGTGAAGGTCGCGGTGGTGGCCTTGGTGACGAATACGGTGTTGAACCTGATTCTGATTATTCCGTTCGCGCACGTTGGGTTGGCGGCGGCGACGACGGTGTCGGCGTTTGTCAACGCGGGGATGCTGTATTGGTATCTGCGCAAGCAGCATGTCTTTGCGCCTTTGGCGGGTTGGTCGATTTGGTGGGTCAAGATCGCCGTGGCCAATGTGGCGTTGGTGCTGTTTTTGTGGTGGCTGTCGCCGCCGTTGCAGGCGTGGTTGGATTTTAGCGCCGTGCAGCGTTTGAGCTGGCTGGCCGCTTTGGTCGGCGGTGCGATGCTGTTGTATGCGCTGGTGTTGCTGGCGGTGGGGCTGAACCCGCGGCGTTTATTGAAAAAAGGTTAGCGCCCGGCACCCGGCCTGTTGAGTTTTGGCGGCGGTTTTTTTGGCCGATTTACAAAAAGTTAGCCTGAAGTCGGGCGTTTAACTGCGGTATAATTCGGCGTTTATCCACACGATTCAATCCAAGCTGATACAGAGCGAATCACTAAGATAGTCGGAAGATAATCGGACCCATGCAGTTAATCCGTGGCCTGCACAATTTGGAACCGTTTAAAGCCGCTTTGCAGAATGGCTGTGTGCTGACCATCGGCAATTTTGACGGGGTGCATCTCGGGCATCGTCAGGTTTTGCAGGAGGTGATTCGCCAAGCCCAAGCCAAAGCCCTGCCGAGTGTGGTGATGCTGTTTGAGCCGCTGCCGACGGAGTTTTTCAACCCTGCGGCGGCGCCGGTGCGGCTGATGAATCTGCGCGAGAAATTGCAGGCGTTTGCACAAACCCATATCGATTATGTGGTGTGCATCCGGTTTGACGCCGCTTTTGCGGCGCTGACAGCCGAAGAGTTTGTGGAACGTATTTTGTGCCGGAGCCTGCGCGTCAAACATCTGGTGGTGGGCGACGATTTCCATTTCGGCGCGAAACGCCAAGGCAATTACGCGTTTTTGCAGCAGCAGGGCGCACTCAAGGGATTCAGCGTCAGCGAACGGCCGACCTTTGCGGTGGAAGACAGCCGTGTCAGCAGTACGCGCATCCGCGAGGCGCTGGCCAAGCCGGACTTGGCCGAAGCGGAAAGCCTGCTGGGACATGCGTTTACGTTCAGCGGCCGGGTGATTCACGGCCAAAAGTTGGGCAGAAAGCTGGGCTTTAGAACCCTGAATCTGAATCCCAAACGCCTGCAGATGCCGGTATCCGGCGTTTTTGCGGTGACGGTAGACGGCCTGGCCGACCGGCCCTGGCCGGGGGTGGCGAATATCGGCGTGCGTCCGACCGTCAACGGCCACCGCCCCTCCATCGAAGTGCATCTGTTCGACTGGAGCGAAGAGGTTTACGGCCGCCATGTGGATGTGAGCTTACGGCATTTTATCCGTGCGGAAATGAAGTTTGACGGCTTAGAAGCGCTGAAAGCGCAGATTGCCGAGGATGCGGCCGAGGCGCGTGCCTATTTTGGCTTGGCGGGTGCTTGAGCGACAAATTGAATGTCTAGTTAACCACGAAGTGCACGAAGAACACGAAGATTCAATGGCCAAGTAAAAGCCTGATTTGAAGTCCAGTTTGTGTTTAATGACAACCGACGTTGACTGAACGCAAAGTGGGCGACCGCTGGAAAACTTCGTGTTCTTCGTGCTCTCTGTGGTTTAAAAAGACCGAATAGTTTTAACAGTTTTAACGAGTGACCAAGGCGAGAGTCTTGATTAACAAAGAAGCGAAATCATGACAGATTACAAACCGACCCTGAACCTTCCTGAAACCGATTTCCCGATGCGCGGCAATCTGCCGAGCCGTGAGCCCGAGCAGGTCGCTGCCTGGCAGCAGATGAATCTGTACAAGACCGTACGCGAACACATGGCCGGTCGTCCTAAATTCATTCTGCACGACGGCCCGCCGTACGCCAACGGTAACATTCACATCGGCCACGCCGTGAACAAGGTGTTGAAAGACATGATCGTCAAGTCCAAGGGATTGAGCGGTTTTGATGCGCCGTTTGTGCCGGGTTGGGACTGCCACGGTTTGCCGATCGAGTTGAATGTGGAAAAACAGAAAGGCAAGGTCGGGCAGAAGATCAATGCCACCGATTTCCGTCAGGCGTGCCGCGACTATGCGCAGGAGCAGGTCGAAGGGCAGATGGCCGATTTCCAGCGTCTGGGTGTCATGGCGGATTGGGAAAATCCGTATCTGACCAAAGATTTCAAATTCGAGGCCAACGAAATCCGCGCTTTGGCGAAGATCATCGAGAACGGCCATCTGGTGAAGGGCACCAAGCCGGTTTACTGGTCGGTGGGCGGGCATTCGGCCTTGGCGGAAGCCGAAGTGGAATACGAGATGAAGCGTTCCAAGTCGATCGACGTGCGTTTCAAGGTCGTGGATGAAGAAGCGTTCTTCAAACGCTGCCATCATGTGGAAAACCACACGGGCGAAGGCCCGATTTCGGTAGTGATCTGGACCACGACGCCTTGGACGCTGCCGGCCAACCAGGCGGTTTCGATCAATCCCGAGCTGGAATATGCACTGGTGCAGGTGGAAGGCGAGCACGGGCCTGAGCGTCTGTTTCTGGCCGAAGCGATGGTCAAGGATGCCATGGCGCGTTGGGGCTTCGACAAATACAACGTGGTGGCTTACGGCCGCGGCGAGCAGTTTGAGCTGATTCGTCTGCGTCATCCGTTCTATGAGCGCATTGTGCCGCTGATTCTGGGTGAGCACGTCACCACCGACGCCGGTACCGGCTGTGTGCATACCGCGCCGGGTCACGGTCAGGAAGACTTTGCGGTCGGTCTGAAATACGATCTGGAGGTTGATTGCCCGGTGGACGGTTCCGGCAACTATGTGGCCGGCACGCCGATTTTTGAAGGCGAAAACGTGCTTAAAGCCGACGACCATGTGATCGAGGTGTTGAAAGAGCACCAGGCACTGTTGCATATTGAAGTGATTGAGCATAGTTACCCGCACTGCTGGCGTACCAAGACGCCGCTGATTTTCCGTGCCACGCCGCAATGGTTTATCTCCATGACCGAAGCCGGCCTGCGCGAAAAAGCGATGGGCGAAATCAAAAAAGTGCAGTGGATTCCGGAATGGGGTCAAAACCGTATCGAAGGCATGATCGACGGGCGTCCGGACTGGTGTATTTCGCGCCAGCGTTTCTGGGGTGTGCCGATTACGATTTTCGTGCATAAGGTCACTGGCGAGATGCATCCGCGCACCGTGGAGTTGATGGAAGCCGTCGCCAAACTGGTGGAACAGAACTCCATCGACGCCTGGTATGACCTGGATGCGGCGACGTTGTTGGGTGATGAAGCCAGCGATTACGAGAAGGTGCAGGACATCCTGGATGTCTGGTTCGATTCGGGAATTTCTCACTATACGGTTCTGGATCAGCGCGACGAATTGTATTCACCTGCCGATTTGTATCTGGAAGGTTCCGACCAGCACCGCGGCTGGTTCCAGTCGTCACTGCTGACTGCATTGGCGACGGGTGATCATGCGCCTTACAAGCAGGTGCTGACGCACGGCTTTACCGTGGACAAGGACGGCAAGAAGATGTCCAAGTCCAAAGGCAATGTGGTCGCGCCGCAGGAAATCGCCAATAAATACGGCGCGGATATTCTGCGTCTGTGGATCGCGCAGGCCGATTACCGTTATGAGATGACGGTCTCCGATGAGATCATCAGCCGTACCGCCGATGCGTATCGCCGTGTGCGCAACACCGCGCGCTTCCTGCTGGCTAACATCAATGGTTTTAATCCGCTGGCCGATGCGGTGGCGTATGAAGACCTGTTGCCGCTGGACAAATGGGCGGTCGGCCATGCGGCCAAGTTGCAGCAGGAGATTATCGAAGCCTATGAGAGCTACAACTTCCATGCGATTTCGCAGGCGGTGACGCATTTCTGCTCGGTGGAGCTGGGTTCGTTCTATCTGGATGTCATCAAAGACCGTCAGTACACCTGTAAGACCGATGGGCTGGCGCGCCGCTCGGCACAGACGGCGATGTACCATATCGTCGAGGCGATGACGCGCTGGATGGCGCCGATTCTGAGCTTCACTGCCGAAGAAATCTGGCAGGCGCTGCCGGGCGAGCGTGCGCCGACGGTGTTTGTGGCCGAATGGTATCAGGGCTTAACGGCACTTGACGAGTCGACTGCGATGAACTCGGCCTACTGGGAACGCATGATGGAGGTGCGCTCGGCGGTGGCCAAGCAGTTGGAACAGCTGCGTAACGACAAGGTGATCAAGGGTTCGCTGACCGCCGAAGTGACCTTGTATTGCGAAGGCGAGCTTTACGATGCGATTCATGCGCTGGATGATGAGTTGCGTTTTGTGTTGATTACCTCTTATGCCGCCGTCAAACCGCTGGGCGAGAAAGCCGGCAATGCGGTGGAATCGGAAATGAAAGGGCTGTGGATCGCCGCCAATGCCACCGAAAAACCGAAGTGCGCGCGCTGCTGGCACCACCGCGAAGAGGTCGGGCATAATGCCGAACATCCTGAACTGTGCCAGCGTTGTATCGACAACGTCGCCGGTGAGGGTGAGGTGCGTCACTATGCCTAACCGCATCGACCGTACCATGCGTCAGACGGCCATGCGTACCCTGTGGTTGGCGCTGGCGGTGATTGTCATCGACCAGTTGAGCAAAGTCTGGGCGGTGGGCAGTCTGACGCTGGGCGAACCGCTGGCGGTGCTGCCGCATCTGAACTGGACGCTGGTCTACAACTACGGTGCTGCCTTTAGTTTCTTGGCGGAGATGGGCGGTTGGCAGCGCTGGTTTTTCAGCGGATTGGCGCTGGTGGTGAGTGCGATTCTGATTGCCTGGTTGAAAAAGCTGCCGAATCGTCTGACGGTGGAAACCTGGGGCATCAATCTGGTTCTCGGCGGCGCGCTCGGTAATCTGATTGACCGCGTGGTGGAAGGCCGTGTGACCGATTTTGTGGATTTCTACATCGGCGCATGGCATTACGCCACCTTTAACGTCGCCGATATCGCCATTACCGTGGGAGCCGGCCTGTTGATTTTAAGCGAGCTGATTTTAAAGCCGCGAGCGGAAAAAGCACGACAGAACGCCCAGTAAGCCCGGCGCGGACGTCATCATGGAACCAGCATTGCCGACACCCGGCCTGCTGGTTTTTTTATGCCCGGATTTTGGCGTTTTGTTGCAGTTCATTAACAGATGCTTATATTGACCCTAACAAATCCAAATTACCTTTATTGCGATCCTCCTTATAATGTCCTAAACCACTTAAGTAAGGGAAAAGTGTGAATAATCCATATGTGTTTGAAGTAAATGCCAAACGATTCAATGAGTTGGTGTTGATGAACTCCTATAAGCTGCCGGTCATTGTGGAGTTTATGGGGGTCTATTCCGGTCCGAGCATTGCACTGGAAAATCAGTTGACTGAATTTGCCGAGGATTTTAAGGGGCAGTTTATTTTTGCCAAGGTGGACATAGACGAACAGCCCGAACTGGTCGAGCAGTATCAGATTAAAAACATTCCGACGCTGAAAGTATTCAAGGATACGAATGTGGTGCGCAGCGAAGAAGGCCTGATGCAAAAGGACGAGATAGCGGAGATGCTGAAAAGCCTCGGTATTTCGCGACCATCGGAGGAGATGCGCGAGCAGGCGCGTCACAAGCATTTGGCGGGCGATATTGCCGGTGCGATTCAACTGCTGACGCAGGCCATTCAGAGCGACCCGGGCAATACCCGCGTGGCGATGGATATGGTGCAGGTGATGCTGGATATCGGCGAATTGGAACAGGCGAAATCGCTGTTTAACCGTTTGCCGGAAAAGGATCGCGGCAGCGATACCGGCAAGGCGCTGATCGGGCAGATCACCTTCAAGGACTTGGCGGCGAAAACCCCCGGCAAGCAGGCGCTACTGGCACGATTGGATCAGAATCCGTTGGATTTTGATGCCTATTTCGATTTGGCGGTCTGCTTGGTGGCGGAATTTGATTATCAGGGCGCACTGGAGTGTCTGTTTGCTATTTTCGAGCAGGAACCGACCTACAAGGAAGGTGCGGCGCGCGAGATGATTGTGAACCTGTTTGCGATGTTGGCGACGAGCGAACCCGATCTGGTGCAGCAATATCGTTTACGTTTGGGGAACGCCGTAGCGTAATCATTACCAGTAACGCACGCGGCCGGTATCGACATGCACGAAATTGGATTTGGGATAAAAACCGACCCCGCCGACTTTTTCACGCATCGCGACTTTTCTGAGGTCTTCGAGCTGGAAGCCGGGCAGGCGGATGTCGATGGCTTTGCCCTGCATATGCAGGCTTTTTGTCGCGACGCCATGGGTGGTGTTGTGCAGCAGGGCGTTGGTTTGCGGCGAACGGTAGCCGGAAATCACGTGAAAGGCTTTTTTACTGCCGCTGCGTTGCTGGATTTTATGCAATAAATCAAACAGCTTCATGTCGATAGCGTGCAGTTCATTGTTGCGGTGGTCGCGCAGCAGCTGATTGAGTTCCTGCAACGCTTCGGCATGGTAAACGCCATCTTCCCAATAGGTGGTTTTGATGGATTCGCCGGTATGCAGGTTGTACAGGGCGATGCTGCGATGCCGCTCTTCAACCGATTTGGCAAATACCGAACTCGGCACGAGCGTGGCCGCAGTTGCGCCGGCAATGCCCAGTTTCAGAAATGTTCTGCGGTTGATCGGGTTGTGTTCGGCATGTTTAAGACTCATAACATCATCCTTTTGCTTCTACTCTCTTCGTTGCATTATAAGATAAGAACGCTATGGCCGTATTTCAAGTTTTTCTATGGCTGATAATAACTTATCGTCAAGTTCGTAGATGTCCGGACGCAGGAACAGCTGTCCGCTGTCATCCGCCCAAGCGGTTTGATAGGTAACCAATACCGGCACTTTGTGCTCCAGCCAGATAATCTGCTGTTCTCCGGATTGAATCATCTCCTGCAGCTGTACGCTGTCCATCTCCGGATTCTCAAAAGCGAGCAGTTGTGTTGCCAGTTGCAACGCGTTTTCGGCGCGGATGCAGCCTGAACTGGCCATCAGGGTGCTGTTTTTGAACAGATGCTGCTCGGAGGTGTCATGGATATAGATGTCCTGGCTGTTGGGAAAGATGAATTTGATCCTGCCGAGCGGATTTTTCTCGCCGGGTTCCTGACGAAACACATAGTTGAGGATTTGGTTGCCGTCGATCGCCTGCCAGTTGATCGACTCCGCGTTCAGCGGCTGCTGTTCTTTGGTGTCGCCACTGCTGAACACCGAGATTTGGTTGCGTTGCAGATAGGGATTGCCGGACTTAAGTTTGGGCAATACGTCCTCCAGCAAGATGGTTTTGGGAATGCGCCAGTAGGGGTTTAGCACCAGATAGGCCATCTGGTCCTCCATCAGCGGGGTGGGGCGTTTCTGCTTGCCGACGACGACTTTCATGTTTAAAGGGGAAGCATCCTGCATCAGCGTCAAGGTGTAATCGGGAATGTTCACCAGCAGATAACGCTCCGGCAAAGTACGATACCAGCGCCAGCGTTCCAGATTCAGTTCGATCCGTTCAACCAACTCTACGGCGCTTTGCGCCAAGGCGTTGCGGGTCCGCTTGCCGACGATGCCGTCCACCAGCAAACCATGGCGTTGCTGGAAACGTCTGATGGAGGGTTCCAGCATGGCATCCTTCTCGGCAGAATTCGCATCCCAACACCAATCTGAAGGAGGGTTGTCCAAGCGCAGCTGTTGTTGCAGGCAATCGCTTGGATAGTCGCCGGTGATCAACAGACGCTCTCTGACTAGATTGCGGTCGGCATAGTCTTCAGGATTGTGGTGCCAGGAGGTTTCTTGCGCATACGCACGGTAGCGCTGCAATGCCTTTTTGAGGTTTTGATAGTAGCCATGCTTGGGGGGCAAACCCGCCAGTGTGGAGGTGATATTGTCCTGTTCAAGCGCCGTTTGCAGGGTTTTGCCCAAATCCAGCGATTTTTTGCCGCTCTCGTAGAAGACGGTATTGGCATCACTCGCAAACGCCACGCCATAGAACAGGTCGTACGCGGCCGCCAAAAAAGCGTCGCTGAGAAGGAGTTCCTCGTTGGGCGTTAAAGTGTCTTTGCCCAATAGGGCGCGCAATTCGGTTCGATGGTAGCGTGGGTTGTCGGGGTTGAGGCCGTCGGCTTCAAGCTGGTCAAGGCTGTTTAACAGGGCTTCAATGGCCGGCGCCTGCCAGACAGGCTGGTAGTGGCATGCCCGATAAAAGGCACGCAATGCTTGTGGATGGGCAAATGGGCTGGGGGATGGCATGGCATCGGAGCGAGCCAGAATCGCCTCCAGGCTCAAAGGCATCTCCGTTGACGCCGCCTGTGCCGGAATCTGTAGCAGCAGGGCGCAGCAGAAAAGCAATGAATGTAGCAGCCATGTCATGGCGACCTCCAAGGTCGTACGCTTTGATTGATTATAGCAAAGCCACGTCAATGCCATGTTTGCATTGTTAAATGGAGAGCGCCTGATTGATAGGCGGGATTAGGCGTTTAACCTCGACTGAAAGCCGCTTACTGCGGTTTGATAATCATCCGCTTCGGTAATGGCCGTCACCACGGCAATACTGTCGACGCCGGTGGCGATGACGCTGTCGGCATTCTCCAGCGTAATGCCGCCGATGGCGACGATTGGTGTGTTGCGCGCGTCGCGCAGTGTCAGCAGATGGCGCAAATTATCCACTCCTTGAATCTGCCCGGTCATGTCTTTGGTGCGCGTCGGGAAAATCGCGCCGATGGCAAGATAACTCGGCTTGATCTGCTGCGACAATACAAACTCGTAAGCGCCGTGCGTGCTGATGCCCAAACGGATGCCGGATTGCTGGATGGTCTGTAGTTCCGCTTTGCAAAGCGCCTGCAAATCCTCCTGCCCGAGATGCACGCCGTAAGCGCCGTATTCGATCGCCAGTTGCCAGTGGTCGTTGATAAACAGACGGCATTGCGGGTGCTGTCTGGCAAGCTCAACCGCCTGTTGAATGGCATCGCGCAATTCGTCTTCGGTTTGGTTTTTAAGGCGAAGTTGAATAATCTGCAAGCCGAGCGGCATCAAGCGTTTTAGCCATTCAACCGAATCCACCACCGGATACAACCCGAGTTTTTGGACGCCCAATTCGGGAAAACCCGCTTCGGCCACCGCGTGCATGGCGTCATTCATAACAACCTGTGGATAAAAAGACTTTTCAACAGGCCAGGTCGGCTGAATCACCGCGCCGTAATACGAATAATCCTGCGGGCACAGCGCAAACGCCTTATTCATAAAGGCTTGCGCCTGAATAAAGGCGTCGCGCAGCAGAGTGCCCTGCGCCAGAAAACTGGCCAGTGCGGTGGATAAGCTGCAGCCGCTGCCGTGGCCGTAACCTGTCTGTGCGCGCGGCGAATGCAATGCCAGATGGTGTTCCGCCCAAAAAAGCTCGTCGGTCACGGTATCGGCGGATTCGCAATGCCCCCCGGTAATCAACACCGCAGGACAGCCTTTATCGATCATGGCGGCTGCCCATTGCGAGGGTGGACTTGATTCATTGAAGTCGCTCGCCAAGCCGGCCGCTTCGCAGTGATTGGGGGTGACCACGTCGACCAGTTGCAGCAGGTCTTCATAGAGCATCCCCGCCAGGGATTCGACCATCAGGTGTTGGCCGACGCTGGCTTTCATAACCGGGTCGCAGACCACCACCAGATCGGGATGTTGTCGTTTGAGTCTTTTAAGGGTTTTCACCAGCCAGTCCAGCTGGGCGTTATTGGCCAACATGCCGATTTTGATGGCCGCTGGCGGTTTATCCGACAGCAGGGTTTCCACTTGCTGTTGCAACAATTCAACCGGCACGGGGTTAACACTGACCAGTTTCTGCGAGTTCTGCACCGTATTGGCGGTCATCAGCGTACAGACTTCCATGCCGAGGGCATGGCCGGTTTTGACGTCGGCCTGAATGCCGGCACCACCGCTGCAGTCGGAGCCGGCAATCGTCCAGAGAATCGGGCGTTTTTTGTTTTTGATCATCGCGTTTCCCACGTTTTATCCCACATTGACCTGATGCCAGAAAGGCTGATCCAACGTCGGCGTGCTCGGGCTCGCTGTGGAGCGCTCAGACATCGGCCCCGCTTCGTACGCCAAGCGACCGGCTTCGATCGCCTTGGCGAAGGCCTGCGCCATTTTCACCGGTTGGTGGGCGTGGGCGATGGCGGTGTTCAGCAGAATCGCATCCACGCCCATCTCTAACGCCTGAATGGCGTGCGACGGTTTGCCGATGCCGGAGTCGACAATCAGGGTGACTTCCGGGAAGCGGTCGCGGATGGCCTGCAACGCGTAAGGGTTTAGCAGCCCCTTGCCGGTGCCGATCGGCGAGCCCCACGGCATAATGACTTTACAGCCAAGCTCGATCAGGTGGCGGGCGATGACCAGGTCGTCGGTGCAGTAGGGCAGCACCTTGAAGCCGTCGTTCAAGAGGATTTCGGTGGTCTTGACCAGTTCGATCGGATCGGGCTGCAGATTGTAGTCGTCGCCGACCAGTTCCAGCTTGACCCAGTCGGTCTGGAAAAGTTCGCGGCTCATTTTCGCCATGTTCACCGCCTCTTTGCTGGAATGGCAACCGGCGGTGTTGGGCAGTAGATGCAGACCCAGCGACTGAATCATCTCCCAGAAGCTGGCGCCGCCGTTGGCCTGCGGGTTCTGGCGGCTCAGCGACAGGGTCACGATTTGCGCGCCGGAGGCCTTGATGGAGTCCTGCATGACTTGTGGCGACGGATAGAGCGCGCTGCCGACCAGCAGGCGGCTATTGAGTTCCGTGCCGTAGATGTTTAAAGGTTTTGCTGCTGACATGCGTTAGCCTCCTTGAATGGCGGAAATGACTTCGATGCGGTCGTTTTCTTGCACGGCGGTGTTCGCGTGTTCCGACGCGGGAACAAAGTTCTGGTTCAATAACAGCGCAAACGGCGGCGTAGCACCGAAGGCCATCACGGCATCGAGCAAGCTGCTGCCGGTTTTTATGTCCATTGGTTGATCGTTGATATGGATGGTGATGTTCATAGTATGTTCTTAGTTTTCACCACAGAGACACAGAGACACAGAGTATCTTGAACTGCACGTCATGCTTGGCTTAAAGAGTCAGATGCCGGCCATTCAACTCTCTGTGCCTCTGTGCCTCTGTGGTGAATCAGTTTTCTTATTTAAAGTGTTTCGATTAAGTTTGGATACTGGGGCAGGTCGTCGGTTTTGCCGTTGACCAGTGCCACGCATTGTTCGACCATGACTGGGGCGAGCAGATAGCCGTGGCGGAACAGGCCGTTGATCTGGATGACCTTGTTGTTCACCCAGATTTTCGGCTCGTTGTCGCCCAGCGCCGGACGCAGGCCGGAGGCGATCTGTAAAATCTCCGCTTCGGCAAAGCCCTTATGCACGCTGAAACAGGCCGACAGAAGCTCCAACGCCGAACGCACCGTCGGCTCGCGGCTGTCTTCCGATTCGATCTGCGTGGCCCCCACCACAAAATGGTGGTTTTCTTTGGGGGCGATATAGATCGGATAACGCGGATGCATTAGCCGAACCGGCCTGTTTAAAATGACTTCCGGCGCGTAAAGCCGCAACACTTCACCGCGCACGCCGCGTAAACGGCTTGGCGATGGAATCTGCGTTTTGCCGCCGAGGCCGCGGCAGTCGATAATCCGGTCGAAAGCGTGCAGTTGACCGTTCGCCCACACTTGTCCATCGCGGATTTCCGCGGGGGTTTGCGCATGCCAGGTCACGCCGCGCGCTTGCAAGGTGCTTTGCAGCGCCTTTAACAGCTGGCGGTTATCGAGCTGGCCTTCGTGTGGCAGATAGAGCAAATGCTTGAACGGCTTGCTCTGTGCCGCCAGTTCGGGCTCCAGCTCGGCCAGACGCGTGCTGTCGATGCGCATGAAATCCTCGCCTTCGATGCCTTTGAGGTGGCGGGCAAAGTCCTGCAGGTTGCCGCTGTCCTGCTCGAAAGCGAGAATCAGCGACCCGGCCTGTTGAAAAAACACCGGCGCATTGAGTTGCGCGAGCAGCTGCGGCCATAATAGCTGGCTGCGCTGCCCCATCTGCATCAAGGTGTGCGAGGTTTCCACCGATTCGGCAATCGGCGCCAGCATCGCCGCCGCCAGATAAGCGGCGCTTTGCGTGGCTTGTTCGTCGTCGGCATCAAACAGCGTCACCTGATGGTCGTTGCTGAGTTGCAACGCCGTCAGGCGACCGATGAGACCGGCGCCCAGAATTCCGATGTTCATTTCAGGCTTCTTTCTGGCGCGTTTCAGGTTGATAAATCTCGCTGCCGGCCTGGATGAATTCCGCCGACTTCTGTTTCATGCCTTCCTTGATCTCTTCCAACGTGATTTCGGTAATCTGTCCGGCGTTGGCGGCTGCTTCCTGTTCGGCGGCGTAGTCGCGGACTTCCTGCGAAATCTTCATGGAACAGAATTTAGGCCCGCACATCGAGCAGAAGTGCGCCACCTTGCCGGATTCCTGCGGAATGGTGTCGTCGTGGTATTCACGTGCGCGCTCCGGATCGAGACCCAAATTGAACTGATCCACCCAACGGAACTCGAAACGTGCTTTTGACAACGCGTTGTCGCGGATTTGCGCGCCCGGATGGCCTTTCGCCAAGTCACCGGCGTGGGCGGCGATTTTGTAGGCCATCAAGCCTTCTTTCACGTCGTCCTTGTTTGGCAATCCCAAGTGCTCTTTTGGCGTGACATAACACAGCATGGCGCAACCGTACCAGCCGATATTGGCCGCGCCGATGCCGGAGGTGATGTGGTCGTAACCCGGCGCGATGTCCGTGGTCAATGGCCCCAAGGTGTAGAAGGGCGCTTCGCCGCAGACTTCCAGCTGCTTCTCGACGTTTTCCTTGATCATGTGCAACGGAATATGACCCGGGCCTTCGATAATCACCTGAACGTCGTGTTTCCAAGCGATTTGCGTCAGTTCGCCCAGCGTTTCCAGTTCGGAGAACTGCGCTTCGTCGTTGGCGTCGGCAATCGAGCCCGGACGCAGGCCGTCGCCCAGCGAGAAGCTGACGTCGTAGGCTTTCATGATTTCACAGATTTCCTCGAAATGGGTGTAGAGGAAGTTTTCCTGATGGTGTGCCAGACACCATTTGGCCATAATCGAACCGCCGCGCGAGACGATGCCGGTGACGCGCTTGGCGGTCATCGGGATGTAACGCAGCAACACGCCGGCGTGGATGGTGAAGTAGTCAACGCCCTGTTCGGCCTGTTCGATCAGGGTATCGCGGAAGATTTCCCACGTCAGGTCTTCGGCGATGCCGTTGACCTTTTCCAACGCCTGATAGATCGGTACGGTGCCGATCGGCACCGGCGAGTTGCGCATGATCCATTCGCGGGTTTCGTGGATATTGCGGCCGGTGGACAAATCCATCACCGTATCCGCGCCCCATTTGGTGGCCCACACCAGTTTTTCGACCTCTTCGGCGATCGACGAGCCGACCGACGAGTTGCCGATATTGGCGTTGACCTTGATGAGGAAGTTGCGGCCGATAATCATCGGCTCGGATTCCGGGTGGTTGATATTGCATGGGATGACCGCGCGGCCGCGTGCCACTTCGTCACGCACGAATTCGGGGGTGATCTCTTTCGGGATGCTGGCGCCGAACGACATGCCCGGATGCTGCTGTTTGATCATTTCGCTGCGCACTTCGGCGCGTTTCATGTTCTCGCGGATGGCGATGTATTCCATCTCCGGCGTGATAATGCCCTGACGCGCATAGTGCATCTGGGTGACGTTTTGTCCGGCTTTGGCGCGGCGCACCGGCGGCAGGTTTTCGAAACGGATGTGGTCCAAGCCTTCATTCGCCAGACGTTCCTGGGTGAATTTGGAGGTGACCGAGTTCAGCACTTCGGTATCGCCGCGCGCTTCGATCCAGGCGGCGCGCAGTTTCGGCAAGCCTTTGTAAACGTCGATGGTGACGTTCGGGTCGGTGTAAGGGCCGGAGGTGTCGTACACGCAGACCGGTTCGTTCTTTTCCATCACCGGATTGTCTTCCGGGCCGGAAACATAGGTGTCGCTCAGGGTGATTTCGCGCATGCCGACTTTGATCGGGTGGATGGCGCCGTCCACATAGACTTTCTGGGAGTTGGGGAAAGACTGTCCGGAAACGTTCTGGATAAACGCTTCGGCTTCGGCGCGGCGCTCGCGGCGGCCTTTGCTTTGATTGATGTTGGTTGCGGTATTAGATGAACTCATGGCTTTGCCTTTTCGTAACGATTAAGGCGAAGCGCATTAGACTATAGAACTTCGGTAGAGCAGACAGTTGCGTGGTACCCGGCCTGTTGAGTTTTGAAACGGCGCGGTTTACAAAGATTCCAAGGGATGGAATGGGCGTATGTCTGATTGTTCCCTTCGCTGGTATTATCCAGATCAGGTTCTACGGATCCCGCTTGCGCGATCTCAGCCTAGTCTAGGCACTCCGACAATTTAAAAAAATTAAACGTGCATGAGTATAACTGAAATGACAGGAAAATGCGAAGCACCCCAACCGTTGCGGACGATAAATTGCGTTTTTCTTCTATTACAACGGGTTAAAATGCACGCTTTACCGTTGAATTTTCGGTCAGGGTCTTTGTACAGGGTGCGCAATCACCGCGTTCTTGCAGAAAATGCTGTATCTGCTCGGCCAAATCGGATTTGTCTTTGAAGACAAAGAATCGTCATTGTTAGAGGTTGATTCATGCTGCTGAAGAGAGGGTGGTTGTACTTTGTTGGCGGAGTGTTGTTATGGATGGTCGCTGCCCAGTCTTGGACGGGCCAGGCAAGCTGTCCGTCAAAGATAGAGCTTGCCGGCAAGGTCAGCGTGTGGATCGATGCCACCGCATCGGCCGGCTATAGCGATGCGATACAGCAACCGTTCGAAGCGGTTAAAAGCAGCTTTTCGTATGGTTCGACCCGTTCGGCTATCTGGGTCAAGCTCGATGTGAGTGCGCCGCCGGCGTGTCTTAAGGCTCCGCAAAACTGGCTGCTGCGGATGAATGTGCCCTACCATGACCGGATTGACGCCTACTGGCAAGATGCAAATCACCAACTGATACACTGGCAGGGCGGCGATCAAGTACAAGGCCAACACCAGCAAACCGCGCGTTTGCCGACTATTCCGCTGAGTTTGCTTTCCTCCGATCCGTTAAACCCGCAAACGTTTCTGATCCGTTTTGCGTCGCAAAATACCCTGAATGTGTCAATGGATTTGATCAGCGAACAGGCATACCAGCAGCACGAACAAACCATGCTGTTGGTTTCGGCATTTGTCGGCGCGCTGATTTTGCTTGCGCTGCTGTTTGCCCTGTTGCAGCTGTTTATTTTCAGAGCCAAAGGCTTTCTGTTTTTTGCCGGATTTACCGCCGCCATCAGTTTCATCATGATGTTTGTCCACGGCTGGACGACCGTATTTTGGCCGGCGCGCTTTGGCGATGCGATTGGCACGCTGGCGCAGGCCTTCGCGCTGTTCTTTCTGGTGTTGCTCAGTAATGAGTTGCTCAAATTGAAGCACTATTACAAAAAGCTATTTTACGCACAGTTCATCGCCACCAGCTTGGTGGTGGGCTGGGCGGTGGTGTCGGTGGTTATGGGGCAATATCGCTGGTCACTGCCCGTCACGCATCTGGTAGCGTTTTTTATCATGTTGGGCCTGCTGTTCACTGCCGTTAGGCTTTGGCGCAAAGAGCCGCTCGCCAAAGTGTACGTGCTGGTATTTGCGGTGACTGTGTTTGCACTCATGGTGCGCATTGGCGTGATACAAGGGTTTGTTCCCATTAATTTCTGGACAGACAACAGCATGAGCCTGGCCTTGACCATGCAAGTGCTGCTCTTTCTGTTGATCATGTTCATACAAAACTATCAAGAACGCGAACACCGCCTGGCGCTGGAGGCTGCCAATGCGCAACTCTTCACCTCCGCCACCACCGATTATTTAACGGGCTTGCTCAACCGCCGTTACTTTTTTGAATTGGCGCATACAGAACTCGAACGCACCCGGCGCTATGCACGCCCGCTGGCCTGCTTGATGTTGGATCTTGACCATTTCAAAGCCATTAACGACCGTTACGGACATGCGGTGGGCGACAAAGCGCTGGTGGCGTTTGCAGAAACACTCAAGCGCGAACTGCGTCGCGAGGATTTGGTGGCGCGTTTCGGCGGCGAGGAGTTTGTGGTGTTGTTGCCGGAACAGTCTTTGTCCGAGGCGCTGACCACGGCCGAACGCCTCAAGGTACAGATTGCGCAAATGGAGCTGGCGTTGGCCGATTCCGAATCGCCGCTGACGATAACGGTGAGTATCGGCGTGAGCACGCTTTGGCCCACTGACACTACCCTGGATGAACTGTTGATGCGCGCCGATGACGCGCTTTATCGTGCCAAAGCGGGGGGACGTAACCGCGTGGAAAGTGAATAGCCGCCTAAGTTTGTGGTTTGAGCATTTCTGAAAAGGCTTTTAAAAACCCAACAGGCCGGGTTATCGCTCTTTGCGGTTCAGGCGTTTGAGGTGAAGCAGATGCTGCAACCGCAAGGCGAGTCTGGCTAAGCGGCTTTGGGTTTTCCAGAACAGGAAGGCCGCCGGTTGGCTATGGTCATCAGTCGGTTTGGGGGGCGTGGCAGGCTTTTTCATGGCGATTTACGAAGGAGTTCGCACCTGTTCCAAGCGTTTAAGCATGGCGGCTGATGGGAAGCCGTCAGCCGGCAGGCGCTGGTCTTTCTGGAAGGCGCGCAGCGCGTTGCGGGTGCGGCTGCCGGCGATGCCGTCGGGTTTGCCGGCGTCGTAGCCGAGCCAGTTGAGGTGATCCTGCAGGGCCTGCATATCCGCAAGGCTCATGGCTTCGTCATCGTCGGGGCGCTCTTTGCTCAAGGTGGTGCGCCCGATGATGCGGTCGGCGAGATGGGCGACACCCAAAGCGTAGTTATTGGAGTTGTTCCAGCGCTTGATGACGTCAAAATTGGCGTACACCAGAAACGCCGGCCCGCGATAATCAGAAGGCAGCAATAGTTTGGCATTCATGCTCTCTTGCGGCAGGGCGCGGCCATCGGCGAGTTGGATGCCCAGTTGCGCCCACTCCTGCAAGGAGCGTTCGGTTTGGCCGTCGGCCAGCGCATAGTCGAATCCTTTGGGCAGATGCACCTCGCGTCCCCAGTTCTCCTCACGCTGCCAGCCCAGTTCGGCCAGAAAATGGCCGGCGGAGAAGAATACGTCTTCCAGGCTGTTCCACAGGTCTTTTTTGCCGTCGCCGTCGCCGTCCACCGCATAGCGCATATAGTTGGACGGCATGAACTGGCACTGTCCCATCGCGCCTGCCCAGGAACCTTTCATGTCTTGCAGGGAAATATTGCCCTGATCGAGAATTTTCAGCGCTTCCAGCAGTTCGTTGCTAAAGAAGTCGCTGCGGCGCGGGTCGTAGGCCAGGGTGGCGAGCGACTCGATAATCGGGATATTGCCGGTGTAGCCGCCGAAATTGGTTTCCATGCCCCAGAAAGCGACCAGAAAACGCCCCGGAACGCCGTATTGTTTGGTGACCTGATCGAGCAGTCTGCGGTGTTTGCGATAGAGCATTGCGGCGCGCTGAATGCGCCATTCGGTCACCGCGCTTTGGAAATACTGCCAGAAAGTTCGGGTAAATTCCGGTTGGCGGCGATCCAGTTCCAGCACCTTTTCATTCAGATGAACGTCGGCAAAAGCCCGCTCCAGCGTGGTTTTGGAGATGCCTTGAGTTTCCGCCTGCTGTTTGAATTGTTGAACCCAGCTCTGGAATTCGGCGTCATCCTGCGCCATCGCCGAGCCTGCATAGAATGCAGGCCAAAGCGCGGCAAGCAAAAGCGCGGCAAGCAAAAGCGCGCCCGACCAGTGGCGTAACAGACGAGATAGGGATGGAGGAATCGGGAACGTCATTGCGGTTTTTACCACGGCCGTGCGGTTTCTAATCGGACATCCTATTTTACAGAAACTTGAATGAGAGACCAGTAAAACAAGTAAAATGCGCTTATTAAAAACGCCTGTTCTCCATACATTTAAGTACCGAATTTTTAGGGAAAATGGGAGCCGGCCCCTTGACTGTAAATGGATAGAATTATGTTGAAATGTTTTGCCACCGCGCCGGGTGGGTTGAGTGAGATTTTGCGCGAAGAGCTGATGAGCTTCGGTGCCGAGAATGTCAAGGCGCAGCCGCGCGGCGTCAGCTTTGAGGGGAGCTTGGAAGTGGCTTACCGCGCCTGTCTGTGGTCGCGTCTGGCCAACCGCATCTACATTACGCTGTTGGAAACCAAACTCGACAATCAGGAAGAGCTGACCACGGCGATGGCCCAAGTGCCGTGGGAAGAACACATGGAAGGCAACGGCACCTTTGTGGTCTCCTTTTCCGGTAAAGGCATGGGCATCGACCATACCCATTACGGCGCGCTCAAAATCAAGGACGGCATCGTCGATTACTTCCGCGACAAGTTTCATACCCGTCCGCGTGTCGATACCACTTACCCCGAACTGCGTGTGCACGGCCATTTGAACCGCAATGAACTGACATTGAGTCTTGATCTGACCGGCCACAGCCTGCACCAGCGCGGTTACCGCGAAGGCCAGCAGGTCAAGGCGCCATTGAAAGAGAACGTCGCTGCGGCGTTGTTGATGCGCGCCGGCTGGCCGGAAATCGCCAAAGCCGGCGGCACGCTGTATGACCCGATGTGCGGTTCCGGTACCTTTCTGATCGAAGCCGCGATGATGGCCTCGGATTTGGCGCCGGGGCTGGAAAAAGCCGATCAGATGGCGTTTTTAAGCTGGAAGCAGCATGACCGCGCCTTGTGGAAAAACCTGATTGCTGAGGCGCGTGAGCGTGAAGCCGAGGGCTTGCGCCATCTGCCGCCGATTTACGGTTCGGACGTGTCGCACAAAAGTTTGGACATTGCCCATGAAGCGATTGCCAACGCCGGTTACGACGACAGTATCGAAATCAAGCAGATGGCGGTGGCGCAAGGCCGCCGCTGGGGCGACTGGACACCCGGCCTGGTGATTTGTAACCCGCCTTACGGCGAGCGTTTGGGCGAGATCGAAGAGGTCAAGGCGCTCTATGTGGAATTGGGCAACTACCTCAAAACCGAATTCGACGGCTGGCAGGCGGCAATTCTGACCTGTAACGACGAGTTGGGCATGTATCTGGGGTTGAAGGCCAAGCGTTCGCACAGTTTCTTCAACGGCGCCTTGGAATGTAAGTTGTTCCGTTTTGACGTCATTGAGGCTTACCATCGCCAGCCGGCCATCAAAGGTGGTTTGCATCTGGCGGAGGAGATTCACAACGCCCTGCCGGAATTGGTGGAGAGCGAGGGGGCGAAGATGTTCGCCAACCGCGTGCAGAAAAACCTCAAAACCCTCAAGAAATGGGCGCAGCAGCATCAGGTGAATGCCTACCGCGTGTATGACGCCGATATGCCGGAATATGCCTTGTCGGTGGATTTTTACCATACCGAAGAGGCCGGCGATTGGCTGGTGGTCAACGAATATGCCGCGCCGAAATCGGTCGACCGTCAGAAGGCGCGCAAGCGTCTGTATGAAGCGATGGCCGCCTTGCCGCGTGTGTTTTCGATGCCGTTGGAGCATATTATCTACAAGGTGCGCGAGCGTCAGAAGGGCACCTCGCAGTATGAGCGGCTGGATGAGAGCAAACAATTTTTTACCGTGCTGGAAAACGGTGCCAAGCTGCGTGTGAATTTCACCGATTATCTGGATACCGGCCTGTTTCTGGATCACCGCGATGTGCGGGCTTATGTCGCCAAACAGGCCAGCGGCAAGCACTTGCTGAATCTGTTCTGTTATACCGCCACGGCCACGGCGGAGGCGGCAGTGGCCGGCGCCAAGAGCAGCTTGAGCGTGGATATGTCCAAAACCTATCTGTATTGGGCCAAGCACAACTTTATGAACAACCGCATCGACGAGCAGCAGCACCGTTTGCATCAGGCCGATGTGCTCGATTGGCTGCAAACCGCGTGGAAAGGGCATAAAGAACAGTTTGATGTGATTTTCCTCGACCCACCGTCGTTCTCCACCTCCAAACGCATGGAAGGCACGCTCGATATTCAGCGCGATCATGTGGGACTGATCGAGCAGACTTTGCGCTTGCTGAAGCCGGGCGGTGAGCTGGTGTTCTCTAACAACCTGCGCAAGTTCAAGTTGGATGAAGCAGGATTGCAGCAGGTGCAGGCCGGTTTGCAGATCACCAATCTGACGCGTCAGACTATGCCCAAGGATTTTGAGCGCAACGACAAAATTCATCAGGTGTGGTCAATCATCAAGGCTTAAGGCTACTCATTTTCGGGTACACATTCGCGGGGGACTAATTTGCCGACACTTGAGGCAGATTAACTCCCGCGACCGGTTTTTGCTTTATGCTTGGCGGCCTGAACAACATGGATGCTGACAATGGAACAGAAAATACAGTTTGATGAAGCCCTGATTAAGCGCTACAACCAGACCGGGCCGCGTTATACCTCTTATCCGACGGCCTTGCAGTTCGACGAGAGCTTCGGGATGGCCGATTACGAGGCCGCCGCAGCGCGCAGCAACGCTTCGGGGCGCGATCTGTCGCTGTATTTTCATATTCCGTTCTGCGATACGGTCTGCTTCTTCTGCGCCTGCAACAAGGTGTGGACACGCGACCGTTCTAAAACCACTCCTTATCTGGAACGTCTGTTCAAAGAGATCGAAATGCAGTCCAAGCTGTTCGATCCCAGCCGCAAGGTCGCGCAGTTGCATTGGGGCGGCGGTACGCCGACCTTTATCAACAACGACGAAATGCGCCAGTTGATGGACAAGACACGTCAGCATTTTAATCTGTATGACGACGATTCCGGCGAATACTCGATCGAAATCGACCCGCGCGAGGCCAACCGCGAATCGGTCAAACTGCTGCGTCAACTCGGCTTCAATCGCATGAGCCTCGGCGTGCAGGATTTCGACGAAAAGGTGCAAAAAGCGGTCAACCGCATCCAGACGCAGGCAGAGACGTTTGAGGTGTTGGAAGGCGCGCGCGAAGCCGGGTTTATGTCGGTCAACGTCGATCTGATCTACGGCCTGCCGTTCCAGACCGAGCAAGGCTTTATCAAAACCCTGGATCGCGTGTTGGAAGCCGAACCGGATCGCTTCTCGATCTTCAATTACGCGCACATGCCGGCACTGTTCCCCACGCAGAAAAAGATGAACGAAGCGGATATGCCTAGCGCCGACGAAAAACTGGCGATTCTGCATGCCTCCACCAATCGACTGCTGGAAGCAGGTTATGTTTATATCGGCATGGATCACTTTGCCAAGCCGGATGACGAGCTTGCCGTGGCGCAGCGCAATGAAACCCTCTACCGCAACTTTCAGGGCTATTCGACGCACGCCGATTGCGATCTGGTGGGCATGGGGGCGACCTCGATCTCGCTGATCGACAACACCTATGCGCAGAACCGCAAGAGCCTGCAGGAGTATTACGAGGCGATCGATGCCGGGCATCTGGCCGTGTATCGCGGCGTGCAATTGACCGAAGACGACGAACTGCGCCGCGATGTCATCACCCGTTTGATCAGCCATTTCCATCTGAATTTCGCCAAGCTGGATCAGGCGTGGAATATCCGTTTCAAGGAGTATTTCGCCAAGGAGTTGCAGAATCTGGCGCCGATGGCGGCAGACGGTCTGATTACGTTGAGCGACGAGGACATTTACGTGACCGCCAAAGGGCGTCTGCTGATCCGCAATATCTGCATGGTGTTTGACGCCTATCTGAAAGCCGGCACCGAAAACCGCTTTTCAAAAGTGATATAAGCGCAAGTAAGATAAATAAGATAAAGAAGGGCGTTTTACGCCCTTTTTTATTGGCTGAATTTTGCGGCTAAAAAAACTCAACAGGCCGGGTTGAACCTTTTCAGAAGGCATAAAAAAAGGTTCAGGCCGGAGCAACCTGAACCTAATCCTCACAAAAAAATGACAGATCAGAAGAATGAGGAAAACGGGCGCTATGGATTGTTTTGGAAGCAATCCCTGGCAAATGGGGAGTTCAGCGGGTTCAATGTCTGAATCGCCGGACTGAAATTCGTTATATTCTTTTGGGAATAACGCTTGGCATTAAAAAATGGTGCGAAGCCATTATTCCATACATCGTTATATCCACAAGAATATAACGATGTATTTAATCACCCTTGTTGGGGCATTGCAAGCAAAAAAATCACGATTTTCCAGACCCGGCCTGTTGAGTTTTTAGGCGGGATTTTCAGCCGGCAGCCAACTGGCGGTTTTGCCTGTCAGATAATAGACGGTCAAGCCGATCCATTCGCGCCAAGCCGGTTCCAATGATTTGAGGTGGTCGAACAGGTCGAAATCCCAATAGCGATAAGTCTCGCTATTAGAGCGATAATCGACCGGATAAGGAACCACATTGACACCTTGTTGGCGAGCGATGCCGACGGCACGCGGTATGTGGAATGCGGAGGTCACCAAAAGGTAAGTACCGTCGATTTTGGGCAGCAGCGGCTTGGTGTTGACGAAGTTCTCAAAGGTATTGCGCGATTGGGATTCCAAAATGAGGCGGGCGGGCGCAATGCCGACAGTGGTGAGTAGCGTTTTCGCCAAATCGCTTTCCGAGCCGGTGTTTTGCAACTGCATCGAGCCGCTGCCGCCGGTAAAAATCACCGGAGCCTGCGGATAATGCCGGGCGAGCGTGGCCGCACCGATATAGCGGTCGCCACCTAAACCGAGCTCGGCGGTCTGCCAACTTAGGGCGCGTTTCAAGTCTTCGCCGCCGCCGAGCACGATAATGCCGTCAATCGCTGCCGGCAAATGGTCGGGTTTGCTGAAACGTTTTTCCAGCGGTTGCATCAGAAAATCGCCGACCGGGTAGGCCATCACCATAAAACCGATAATAGCCGTTGGCAACAAGCACCATTTGGCGGCACGCTGGCGGTTAAACAGTAAAAAAACCGCACCCAAAACCGCACCGATAATCAGCAGGTTGCCGGGGCTGAGAAAAATCCAGGCAATTTTGGAGGCGAAGAAAAACAGCGTATCCATAAGTTTCCTTTGGCAGAAATTGATTTATCGCAAAAGCAAGGAGTTTATTGGCCACTAATTGCCAACTTAGCTTGAATAGTGCGCATCTGTCCTTATATTCTAGCCAAATAACGTTTTTGAGGACCTTTTTATGATGGACAAATTTACCACGCAGTTTCAGTCGGTGCTGGGCAAGGCGCAGTCGCTGGCGATTGGGCAGGACAACCAGTTTATCGAGCCGTTGCACATCCTGAGCGCCTTGCTGGACGAGCAGGGCGCGCTGTTGCAGCTCGCCAAGGTCAATGTGGCGGCATTGCGTCAGACGGTGCAGCAGAAGCTGACAACGCTGCCTAAAGTCAGCGGGGCGGCGGGCAATGTGCAGCTGTCGCAGAAGTCGGCGCAGGTGTTGAACCTGATGGACAAAGCAGCGCAGAAGCAGGGCGATGCCTATATCGCCAGCGAACTGTTTTTTGTGGCGGCGCTGGAGTCCAACGATGTGGTGGCCGATGTATTGAAACAGGCCGGTGCCAATAAAAATGCGATTGAACAAGCGATTCAGCAAGTACGCGGGGGTGACAAGGTAATGGATCAAAATGCAGAAGAGACACGTCAGGCATTGCAGAAATACACGATTGATCTGACCGAGCGCGCCGCTTCCGGCAAACTCGATCCGGTGATCGGCCGTGACGACGAAATCCGCCGCGCGATTCAGGTGTTGCAGCGCCGTACCAAAAACAACCCGGTGCTGATCGGCGAGCCGGGCGTGGGTAAGACGGCGATTGTGGAAGGGCTGGCGCAGCGCATTATTAACGGCGAAGTGCCGGAGGGTTTGCGCGGCAAAAAAGTGCTGTCGCTGGATTTGGGCGCGTTGCTGGCCGGTGCCAAATACCGTGGTGAGTTTGAAGAGCGCCTCAAAGCGGTGCTGAACGATCTGGCCAAGAACGAAGGGCAGATTATTCTGTTTATCGACGAGATTCATACCATGGTCGGCGCCGGCAAATCGGACGGCGCGATGGACGCCGGCAATATGCTCAAGCCCGCTTTGGCGCGCGGCGAACTGCACTGCTTGGGCGCGACCACGCTGGACGAATACCGCGAGTACATCGAAAAAGACGCCGCGTTGGAGCGCCGCTTCCAGAAGGTGTTGGTGGACGAACCGACCGAAGAGGATACGGTGGCGATTCTGCGCGGTCTGAAAGAGCGTTATGAGGTGCATCACGGCGTGGACATCACCGACCCGGCGATTGTCGCGGCGGTGCAGTTGTCGCAGCGTTACATTACCGACCGCCAGTTGCCGGACAAGGCGATTGACCTGATCGACGAAGCGGCCTCGCGCATCCGTATGGAGATCGACTCCAAGCCCGAGGAGATGGATAAGCTGGATCGCCGTCTGATTCAGTTGAAGATCGAGCGCGAAGCGCTGAAGAAGGAGAAGGACGCGGCCTCCAAAAAACGCTTGGAAGACTTGCAGACGCAGATTGATGAACTGGAAAAAGCCTATTCCGATTTGGAGGAGGTCTGGAAAAAAGACAAGGCCAAACTGCAAGGCACGCAACAGTATAAAGAGGCGTTGGATCAGGCGCGTATCGAGATGGAAGCGGCACGCCGTGCCGGCGATCTGGCGAAGATGTCGGAGCTGCAATACGGCAAGATTCCGGAATTGGAAGCCAAAATCAAGGCCGGTGAGCAGGCGGAATCGGAAGATGGCGAAACCCTGCATCTGCTGCGCAACAAGGTGACCGACGAAGAGATTGCCGAAGTGGTGGCGCGTTGGACGGGCATTCCCGTTTCGCGCATGTTGGAAGGCGAGCGTGAGAAGCTGTTGCGTATGGAAGAGGCTTTGCAAAAACGGGTGGTCGGTCAGAAAGAGGCGGTCACGGCGGTGTCGGATGCGATCCGCCGTTCGCGTGCCGGCCTGTCCGATCCGAACCGTCCGAACGGCTCTTTCCTGTTTTTAGGGCCGACAGGTGTCGGTAAAACCGAATTGACCAAAGCCTTGGCGGATTTCCTGTTCGATACCGAAGAGGCGATTGTGCGCCTGGATATGTCGGAGTTTATGGAGAAACACTCCGTAGCGCGTTTGATCGGTGCGCCTCCGGGCTATGTGGGTTACGAACAGGGCGGTTATCTGACCGAAGCGGTGCGCCGCAAGCCCTATTCGGTGATTTTGCTGGACGAGGTGGAAAAGGCGCATCCTGACGTATTCAATATCCTGTTGCAGGTGTTGGACGACGGTCGCCTGACCGACGGGCAGGGACGCACGGTGGACTTCAAGAACACCGTTATTGTGATGACCTCCAACCTCGGTTCGCAGGTCATTCAGGAGAAGGCCGGCGAGGAGAACTACGAGGCGATGAAGGCGGATGTGATGGAGGTCGTCGGCGGCCATTTCCGTCCGGAGTTCATCAACCGTATCGACGAGATCGTGGTGTTCCATCCGCTAGGGCGCGAACAGATTCGTTCGATTACCAATATCCAGTTGCAGAACCTGCGCAAACGTTTGCAGCAGGCGGAACTGGGTTTGGCGATCAGCGATGCCGCGCTGGATCTGCTGGGCGAAGCCGGCTTCGATCCGGTGTATGGTGCGCGTCCGTTGAAACGCGCCATCCAGCAGCGCATCGAAAATCCGTTGGCGCAGCGTATCCTGCGCGGCGAGTTTGTGGCGGGTTCGACCATTCATATCGGCGAACACGAAGGCGATATCACCTTCGCGTAAGTCTCCAAAACGTCGTTTAAAAAAGTGAACAGGCCGGGTGTCATAGGGCATCCGGCCTTTTTTATTGGCGCTTTGTTTGAGCTATAAAAAACCCCGCAAAAGCGGGGCAAAAGCAGAGTTTTAGGAGAGTTGATTTTTGAATGTATCCACGATTAACCGAAGACGTCCGCAGTGATGTTGCTGAACCAGGAGTGGGCATACAACACTTCGCGTTTGCGCAACTCAGGATCGTAAGCGCCGGTCAAACCGCCCGCGCCTTTCACCGCGACGATTTTGCCGTCTTCATATTTGTAAACCGCCGCCACCGAAATGCCGTCGCCCGGTGCAATCACCGAATAACAGGTGTTGACCCATGAAGGCTCGACCATTTCCAGACCGTTCAATGCAGAAGCCACGGCTGCCGCACAGACTTTGGCTTCGGAGTTGGCGGCATAGCCGGATTTCGGCAGAGGCGCCGCTACCGCCGCGTCGCCGATAACGTGGATGTTTTTGTGAATGGTCGATTCAAAGGTTTTGTGATCAATCGGGCACCAACCTTTGTCGTCCACCAGGCCTGCATCAAACGCGATTTTGCCGGCTTTCTGCGGCGGAATGATGTTTAGCACATCGGCTTTGAAATCACCGGCTGCGCAGGTGACGGTTTTGCTGGCGACATCCACCTTGGTGACCGTGCCGCCATCCTTGGAGTTGATGAACTTGATCATGCTCGCATCGGTTTCATAGCCATAATGGCGCTTCCAGCCGTCGATGAACAGACCTTGTTTAGAGAATTTCTCTTTAGGGTCGAGCAGAACGATTTTAGAGTTGGGTTTGTGCGCTTTTAAGTAAGCCGCAATTTGCGAAACGCGCTCGTAAGGTCCTGGAGGGCAGCGGAACGGGTTTGGCGGAGCCACCAGCACAACGGTGCCGCCGTCTTTCATGTCCAGCAGTTGCTGACGTAGCATTTCGGTTTGCGGGCCGGCTTTCCAGGCGTGCGGAATGCTGTTGGCTGCGACGTCGGCGGAATAGCCTTCAATGGCTTCGTATTTGAAGTCTACGCCCGGCGAAACGATACAGCGGTCATACGCCAGTTTCTGGCCGCCTGCCGTAGAAACGGTCTGGCCTTTGGCATCAATCCCGGTCACGCTGTCAAAAATGACGTTGATGCCTTTGGCTTTGATTTTGTCGTAGTTGAAGTGAATGGACGACATTTGACGCTCGCCGCTCAATACCTCGTTGCTCATAAAGCAGGTGTAGTAGTCCGGATTTTTCTCGATGATGGTGACATCGATGCTTTTGTCCATTTTTTTCAGGTATTGTGCCGCCGTAGCGCCACCGATGCCGCCGCCGACGATGACGACGCGCTTGCTGCCGGCAGAAGCAGACGTGGCCTGAGTCGCCGCCGCAACACCGATTGCTCCCGCTGCTGCGCCTTTAAATAGATTTCTTCTTGAAATATTGCTCATGTTGTCTGCTCCTTATTTGCTTGAGTAGAATTCAATCAGTTGATCTACACCTTCTTGGCCGTACTTGTCATGCATGGCTTTGAGCTGTTTGGCCATCTTCTTGGGCGCTTCGCGGCTGCCGGAAGTGAAGTCATGCAAGTTGTACTGCAGATAAGGTTTCCATTGTCCTGCCAGGATGCCGGCATCGTCGGATGCCAGGCTGCCGCCTTCGGAGTGGCATTTTTCGCAATATTTGTTATGCAGTTTTTCGCCTTTTTGCACCAGGCTGTCATTCACGGCTTGAACCGCTGACTGGTGGTGCTGCTTGGAGAAATATTCGGCCATCGCCGCGATATCTGCCTCGGTATAACCTTTGGCGATACGCATCATAATGGTTGAAGGGCGCGAACCGGAGGCGTAGGCGTTCATCGATTCAATAAAGTAGTCCTTAGAAATCCCGGCAATCGACGGGGTGGCCGGTCCGTGGCTCACGCCGTTGGGGCCGTGACAGCCGGCACAGGTGTTGGCCAGCATTTCGGCACGGTCAATGCCGGCAAAAGCGACGTTTGATGCCAGCATGCCGCCGGCGACCAAAGCGGCTTTTGCGATAAAGCCTAGTTTAGCTTTTTTCATAAGTTACTCCTCCTCAGAAGTATTGCTCAGTGATAGACTCGATGATGAAAACGGCTGCAAGATGCGTTCCGGTTTCGTTATCTTTGCCGCTGTCCGGACGCCGTCGAGTCGTCAGGCGTCAAGGATCCTAGTGCACGGCTAGCGTTTAGGCAGAATGTCCTCAACCAAGCCGTCGCGGCGTTTGATATCGATCTCTTCCGGTTCATCCGGTTCCATATGGGCGATGCCTTTATGGCAATCGATACAGGTTTGCCCTTTTTCCATCGCGCGTGGATGCTTGTTGGCCGCCTGTTTGCCCTGTTCGTCAAAATCCATTGCCGCAAAGTTATGGCAGCTGCGGCACTCGCGGGAGTCGGTTTCCTTCATTTTTTTCCAGACAGCGTTGGCCATCTCCCAGCGATGTTGGTTGTAGTGTTCCAGATAGGCTTCCTCGTCCGCCTTGAGTTCATCGCTTACGGCAAAATCGCCGACAAATTCATGGTAGACGTCTTTGGCCGCCAGGATTTTGGCTTTGAGTTTAGGCAGGAAATCGTGTGGAACATGGCAATCGGCACATTCCGCGCGCACGCCCGAGGGGTTTTTGTAGTGGATGGTCTCTTGGTATTCTTTGAGATTGACCGTCATGCTGTGGCAAGAGGTGCAGAATTCGGTGGTGTTGGTGTAAGCGAAAAAGGCGTTCATTGCGCCGAACGAAGCGAAACCGAGTAGGAAAACGACCACGACAAGGCCGACTTTTTTGTTGAACATAGTATTGCTTATCTTTTTATTTTGGCGGTTTAACTTGGGCCATCTTTTAGCATTAACGCCGATCGTGATTTGCTAAATGAGTGCGTACTTTTATTTATGAGTTTTTATAAACGAATTTTATAGACTCATGCAATCCTTGAATTGCATGGCTATGTTATGAGAGAAAATTTTGATGGTAAAGCTAGTAAATTTGATGATAGATAGGGTAGATTTATTTAATAAAACAGTAATATTAGAAAGGGCTAATATTGCTGTTCGATTAGAAATGTGTATTCTCGCGCCTGAGTGGTGATTTGCTCGCTTTGGAACAGCAGCTCCTGGTGGTTTTGCAAACCACCGCGGGTGATTTTGATGCCGATGATCAGCGTTGAAAAATCTTGCAAACGGCGCTGCGGCAGGAGTTCATCGGCTGGCGTCAAGCGCACGCTAGCCGGCAGATTTGCAAGCGCTAGCTTTTTGGCGGCAATCGGCATCGGCATACCGTCCGTGCTTTTGGCGTAAATAAACACCTCGGCATCTCCCCATGCCTGACGCCATTTGCTATCCAGGTTGAGGTGTATCCGGAAGGCGGGGGCGGCAGTCTGTTCCGGCAGGTATGTCGCGGCCGAATCGGGCGCGGCAACAGGCATGTCAGGCACTTCCAGTGCGACGAGTAACTTGGCGACCTCAAGACGTTGTTCACTGCCTTCGGGCAACTGCGCATAAAGCGTCTGCCAATAGCGCGCCGCCTCTCTGGGATGCCCGGCTTGCTGCTCGGCCATGCCCAGCATCCACAGGGTGGTGTTGTCGTGCGGATTGCGCTGATAGGCGGTTTGCAGCAGTTCGCGGGCCCTTGCGGTGATGCGTCCGCCATTTTGCAGGGTGAGGCTGTCAGCCAGTGCCAGGGCAATATTGGCATTGTCAGGCGCGAGCGCAAGCGCTTTTTCATAGGCGATGACCGCTTTGCTGTAATCGCGGGTCACGCTGTAGGAGCGCGCTAGCAACAACCAGCCATCCAGGTGTTTGGGGTCGTGCGCCAGTTTCTGTTCGAGCTTATCGACCAGCGTCACCATCGGGGCGGGCTGTTTTTCGCGTTGCATGTCGGCAAACTGCGGTGTGCCCAGCCAGGCGTAGACGCCCAGACTGAAAACCGGCACAAACAGCGCCACGGCGGCGATGACGCGACGATGCGATGGCTGCTGCGTGGAGGATGGGTTTTTGAGAAAAGGCAGCAGCAGCCACAACAAGGCAAGAATCAGCAGGGCGCTTAAAGCGAGGCTAAGGAGGGTCATGGCGTCTCCTTGTCTAGGGGGTTGGCCTGTTTGCGTAGCAGGGTCAGCAGCCAGATAACGCCCAAAGCCACGAACAGTAGCGGCGCAAACCAGAGCAGCGCGGTGTGCGTTTTGAGCGGCGGGTTATAGAGTACAAAGTCGCCGTAGCGTTGCACCATGTAATCCACCACCTGCTGTTTGTCGGCCTGTTTTTCGACCAGCAGATGGTGAACCTGCTGGCGTAAGTCCTGCGCCAACTGGGCGTTGGAATCGGCCAGATTCTGATTCTGGCAGACGAGGCAGCGCAACTCGAAAATCAATTCGCGGTAGTTGGCTTCCTGCTCGGGCGTGTCGAAGCGGTAACTCTCGATCATCGCCTGCGCCGGCCAACTTAAACAGGCCAGTAAAAGGGCGGTCAGATGCATTTTCATTGAGTCATCTCCAGCGTATTCAGCAAGGGAAGCAATTCGTTATCGAGGCGTTGCTGCGTGAGCGGCCCGGTGAATTTATGGCGGATGATGCCGGCCGCATCCACCACAAAGGTTTCCGGTACGCCGTAAACCCCCCAGTCGATACCGGCCTGTCCGTTTTGGTCTTCAACCACAAAGCTGTAGGGATTGCCCAAAGCATCGAGCCAGGCTTGCGCTTCGTTGGGGGTGTCTTTGTAGTTCAGCCCCACCATCGTCAGTGTGCGGTTCTGCGCAAAACGCACCAGTAGCCTATGTTCCTGTTGGCAGGAGCTGCACCATGACGCCCAGACATTGAGCAGCCAGACCTGGCCGCGCAGCTGTTGCGGCGAAAAGGCGGTCTGCTGATTCAGCAGCGGCAGTGTAAAATCCGGCGCCGGTTTGCCGATCAGCGGCGAAGGCACGGCTTTGGGGTTGAGCGTCAGGCCGATTGCCAAAAACGCCACTAGCAGCGAGAACACCGCGATAGGCAGCCACTGTTTTTTCATGCAGCGCTCTCCTTGCGGCGTTGACGGCCGGAGGGGAGGGCGAGCAAACCGCCCAGTGCCATGAGAATCGCGCCGAGCCAGATCCAGCGGATCAGCGGCTTGTATTGAATCCGCAGGCTCCAAGCCGCGCCGTCGAGTTTCTCGCCGAGCGCCACGAACAGGTCGCGTGACAGCTGCGCGTCAATCCCCGCTTCGGTCATGGGCATGGCCTGGCTCAGGTAGGTGCGTTTCTGCGGGTGCAGGTCGGTCAGCCATTGGTTGTTTGCATAGACTTTGATTGTGCCTTCCGATGCCAGATAGTTGTGTTCCTGCTTCTGGATGACGCCGACGAATTGAAAGCGGGTGTCGCCGATGCTGTAGGATTCGCCGGGTGCAAGACGCAGGTCCTTTTCAATGCTGTACAAGGAGGTGACGGTAATGCCGGCGAGGGTCACGGCAAAACCGATATGCGCCAGTACCGCGCCGAGAATGCGGCGGCGCTGCACCCGGCCTGTTGAGTTTGTGGCGGCGCGGTTTTGCCAAAGCCACTGCAAGGCGCTCAAGGCGATCCAGGCGCTCATAAACAGGCCAACCACCGCCCAACCTTGCAGATCGGGCAGTAATAACAGCGGCAGTACAAACGCCAGCAGGGCGCTGACCAGCAGCACCGGCCAGAGTTGTTTGAGCAGGCCGCCCGCCCGGCTTTCGCGCCAGTGGGCGGCAAACCCTAATCCCATCAACAGTGCCAGCGGAACTGTCAGTGGCACGATGACGCTGTTGAAGTAGGGCGCGCCGACCGAGAGTTTGGCGATGCCGAGCGCATCCAGAATTAAAGGGTAAAGCGTGCCGAGCAGCACCGTCGCCATCATGGCCATCAACAGTACGTTATTGAGCAGCAGCAGGGTTTCTTTGGAAAGGGGCTTAAAAGCGCGCTGCTGGGTGACCAGATGGGCGCGCGCCGAAAACAGCAGCAGCGCCGCGCCGACGATCACCACCAGAAACACCAGAATAAACACCCCGCGCGACGGGTCGCTGGTAAAGGCGTGAACCGAGGTGAGTACGCCGGAACGCACCAGAAAGGTGCCCAGCAGACTCAGGCCGAAGGCGAGGATGGCCAGCAGCAGGCTCCACGCCTGGAAACTGCCGCGTTTGGCGGTAATCGCCAGCGAATGGATCAGGGCGGTGGCGACAATCCACGGCAGGAGCGAGGCGTTTTCCACCGGGTCCCAGAACCACCAGCCGCCCCAGCCGAGTTCGTAGTAAGCCCACCAGCTGCCCAGCGCGATGCCCAGCGTCAGAAACGCCCAGGCGATCAAAGTCCAGGTTTGCGCCCAGTGCGCCCAGGCGTTTTCCATTTTGCCCTCCATAAGCACGGCCACCGCAAAGGCAAAGGCCACCGCCATGCCCACATAGCCCATGTAGAGCATCGGCGGATGGATCGCCAGGCCGATGTCCTGCAATAGCGGATTGAGGCTGCGGCCCTCCTGCGGGACTTCCAGCAGGCGTTCAAACGGGTTGGAGGTGATGAGAATAAAGAGGATAAACCCCGCCGCAATCCAGCCGAGCACGCTTAACAGGCGCGCTTTGAGGGTCGGCGGCAGCTGTTTGGCGAACAGCGCGGCGGCGAGTGTCCAGAGTGTCAGAATCAGCGCCCAGAGCAGCAGCGAGCCTTCGTGTGCGCCCCAGGTGGCGGAGATTTTATAAATCAGCGGCAGTTGGCTGTTGGAGTTGGCGGCGACGTATTTGACCGAGAAATCGTCCTGTATAAAGGCGTAGATGAGGCACGCAAACGCCAGCCCCAACAGCGCAAACTGGCCGACGGCGGCGGTTCTGGCTAGTTCCATCCAGAGCGGTTGGCGCTGCTGCACACCTAAAAGCGGCACGCTGGCCAGTACCATGGCAAACGCCAGTCCCAGAATCAGGGCAAAATGTCCGATTTCGACAATCATGGGGTGGCCTGCTGGGGTTGCGGCACGTTTTTGGCGGCCTGTTTCAAGGAGTCGGCCACTTCGGGCGGCATATAGTTTTCGTCATGTTTGGCGAGCACTTCGTGGGCCATAAAAATCCCCTCGGCATTGAGGCGGCCGTTGGCGATAATCCCCTGGCCCTCGCGGAACAGGTCGGGCAGGATGCCGTTGTATTCTACCGTGACGTTGGCGGCCCCGTCGGTCAGGTCAAAACGCACCTTGAGGCTGGTCGGGTCGCGCTGCACCGTGCCGTTGACCACCAGACCGCCCAAGCGGAAATCGCGCCCCTGCGGGGCTTTGCCCTGTTGGACTTCGCTGGTGGAGAAGTAGAACATCATGTTTTCGCTGAAGGCTTGCAGCAATAGAAAGGTCGCGAGGCCGACGCCGCTGAGAAGCAGCAGCAGCGTATAAAGGCGTTTTTTGCGCAGCGGACTCATCGGCGTTCTCCGTCATGGTCGTGCAGGGCTTCGGCTTCGCGCCATGCCTGCGCGTGCTGCAGAAGCGGCTGAATCAACAGGATGGTCATCACCAGCGTGCTGAAACCGAAGGCGCTCCACACATAAAAGGCGTAACCGCCCATATTCAAAAATTCACTCATGCTTGTGTCCTTGGTTGGCTACCCGGCCTGTTGAGTTTTTTCGGGGCATTTTTTGGGCGTTAAAAATGCGTTCCTTCACCCAACCGCAGTGCAGGTCTTGTTCCAGCAGATGGGCGCGCATTTTCAGCAGCATCGCCCAGCCGTAGAAGACCTTGAAGGCGGCGGCCATGAGCAGCAGCGGGATGAGCATGTCGATATGAATCGAGGGGGTGTCGAATTTGCTGACCGTGGCGCCCTGGTGCAAGGTGTTCCACCACACCACCGAGTAATGGATGATAGGCAGGTTGACCACGCCCACCAGCGTCAGCAAACTCATGGCGCGGCCGGCGCTGCGGCGCTCGTCGATGGCGTTGTACAGGGCGATAATGCCCAGATAGATAAACAGCAGGATCAGTTCGGAGGTGAGGCGGGCGTCCCACACCCACCAGGCGCCCCACATGGGTTTGCCCCACAGGGCGCCGCTGACCAGCGCAATCAGTGCAAAGCCGGCGCCGATCGGTGCGCTCGAAATAATCATGATCTCCGCCATACGCACCCGCCATACCAGCGCAATCACCGCGCTGACGGCCATGGCGAAATAGACGAACATGGAGAGCCACGCCGCCGGGACATGCACATACATAATGCGGAAAGAGTCGCCCTGTTGGTAGTCGGCCGGAGCGTGCCACAATCCCAGATAAAGGCCGGGTACCAGCAACAGCAAAAACAGGCCGCCGAGCCACGGCAGCAGTTTGCCGGCAAACGGGTAGAACCAGGCGGGCGCGCCGAGGCGGTAAAACCATTTGAGCAGAGGGTGCATAGTACGTTTTTCAGTCACGGTGGTTTCCTGTTTGTTTGCGGCTATTGTGTGGCGCCAAGCCGCAATGCGGCGGCAATGGCAAACGGGGCGAGCACCAGGCTCAACACCAGCAAGGCCGCCAGTAGGTATAGTTGTCCGGCCGCCGACCAGCCTTCGGCCGCAACCTGCACGGCGCTGGCGCCGAAAATCAGTATCGGCAGGTAGAACGGCAGCATCAGCAAGGGCAAAAGCAGACTGTTTTTTTGCAGTCCGCTGGTCAGGGCGCTGCCGATGCCGCCGATAAAAATCAGCGCCGGGGTGCCAAGCAGCAGACTGAGTAATAGGGTTTCTAAACTGGCCTGCGGCAGATGCAGCGCCAGCGCAAAAAACGGCGCCATGAGCAGCAAGGGCACGGCGGTGAGCAGCCAATGCGCCAGCAGTCGTGCCCACACAAAGCCGATCAGACTGTGGCGGCTGAGAATCCACTGCTCGATCGTGCCGTCCTCCAAGTCGTCTTTAAAAAGGACGGGCATGGACATCAGGGCGGCTAAAAGAGCGGCAATCCACAGCACGCCGGGGGCGATCTGTGCGAGTTTGGCTTCGGAACCGCCCATGGCGATCGGAAACAGCACCACCACCATCGCAAAGAACAGCAGGTTCTGGTAGGACTCGCCGCGGCGCCGCCAGGCGAGGCGCAGATCGCGCTGCATAAGGGTGAACAGACTATGCATCCGCTTGCCTATAGAGGTTGAAGTTGCAGGCGTTGCAAGGCAATGTCCAGCGGTTGGTGGGAGGTCATAATCAGCAGGCCGCTTCGTTGCAGATGGTTTTCGACCATCTTCTCAAACAGGCGGATACCGTTCACGTCGAGCGCCGTTTGCGGTTCGTCGAGAATCCACAAGGGCGCATCGCTCAATAGCAGGCTGGACAGCGCCAGACGCCGTTTCATGCCGGCGGAAAAGGTTTTAACGGCGTGATGGCGCTGTTTACCCAGTTGCATAAAGTGCAGAGCTTCAAGCGGGCAATGCTGATTGTGCCCGCGCAGCAGGGCGAGCATTTCCAGATTTTCCAGGGCGCTCAGATCGTCTTTGAGCGGATTGTGGTGTCCGAGCCAGCTCAGAAAGGATGACGCATGGCTTGCGATGGGTTGGCTGTTCAATTGAATGTCGCCGCTTTCCGGGCGGCGCAGGCCGCACAAGGTCTTGAGCAAAGTGGTTTTGCCGGCGCCGTTGGGGCCTTCGACCAACAAGGCATCGCCTGCATGAAGCGAGAAGGAAACCGGTTGGAAAAGCGGTCTGCTTTGGCGCGTACAACTTAATTCTGTGGCTTGAAAAAGCATTGAAACGGCTAACTCTTAAGCGGTGTTCTTGTGACGGAAAGCGGAATTCCCAGCAAAGACGACCTAATTTGTTTTATGTTCTTGGGGGTGAGAGTTTAGCAAAGTTGCGAATAGGGAGAAATAAGCAGACGTTAAAACCGGTTATTAATGGACGTGATATTTTTTATATGGGATTAGTAAAATCTATTAGCGGGTTGCGAGCGGTTTTCGCCAACCAAGCTGAGGCCGGGCGTCACCCGGCCTGTTTGTTTCTGGTGCCGAAGTTTCTACAATCCTTCTTCCGTCAGGTGATCGAGTTTTTTGATTTTCAAGTAAGCGGAATGTACCGCGCGTCTGACGCGTTCCTCGGTTTCCAGGCGTTCCTGACCGGACATGTAGAAAGACATGTCGATATCATAACGGATGTAGCGGGGAGGAAGGTGGTTCAACGCAATGCAGGCCATATCGGCAAGTTGCTCATTGTTTAAATCTCTTTCGGTATAGTTCTCGGCGATTTCGTTGAATACCAGGCGATCATAATAATTGTGGACGGAATCGAATTCCATAATAAACTCCTGCATTGAGTGAGTTTTCACTATACATAAATTCCGGGCACAAAAAAAGCACCCGGCAAAGGCTTTGCACGGGTGCTTTTCATAAAAGCAGCCTGACTTGTTTTAACGCAAGTTTGCTCGATTAAGCGTTTTCGCGGCTCACGGCGCGATGGCCGATATCGGTACGGTAATACACTTCATTCCACTGGACTTTAGCCACGCCTTCGTAAGCGCGTTTCTGCGCGGCGGTGACGTTCTCACCCAATGCGGTGACACACAATACGCGACCGCCGGCGGTGATGACTTCACCTTGGGCGTTCAGTTTAGTACCTGCATGGAAAACTTTCAGGTCGTCGGCATTGACGTTATCCAAACCGGAGATCACATCGCCTTTGCGGTAATCGTCGGCCGGGTAGCCGCCGGCTGCCATGACCACGCCCAACGCGGCGCGCTCGTCCCAGTTGGCGCTGACCGTATCAAGCTTACCGTCAACGGCGGCCAGGCACAGTTCAACCAGGTCGGATTGCAGGCGCATCATAATCGGCTGGGTTTCAGGATCGCCGAAACGGCAGTTGAATTCCAATACCTTCGGCGCGCCGCTTGAATCGATCATTACACCGGCATACAGGAAGCCGGTATAGGGCAGACCGTCTTTGGCCATGCCATCCACCGTCGGGCGGATGACTTCGCGCATAATGCGGTCGTGGATTTCAGGGGTAACCACTGGTGCCGGCGTGTAAGCGCCCATGCCGCCGGTGTTAGGGCCGGTATCGCCGTTGTTGCGGGCTTTGTGGTCTTGCGAGGTGGCCATCGGCAGAATGTTTTTGCCGTCAGCCATGACGATAAAGCTCGCTTCTTCACCCACCAAAAATTCTTCGATGACCACGCGCGCGCCGGCATCGCCGAACTTATTGCCGGCTAGCATGTCTTTAACCGCGTCGATCGCTTCCTGGTTGGTTTCAGCCAGAATCACACCTTTACCGGCCGCCAAACCATCGGCTTTAACGACGATAGGGGCGCCCATTTTCTCGATATAGGCCACCGCCGGTTCGATCTCTGTGAACACTGAATAAGCGGCTGTCGGGATATTGTGGCGCGCCAAGAAATCTTTAGAAAACGCTTTGGAACCTTCCAACTGCGCGGCATCTTTGTCTGGGCCGAAACACTTCAATCCGGCTGCCTTGAAGGCGTTGACCACACCCAACACCAGCGGCACTTCGGGGCCGACGATGGTGATCTCGATCTGGTTGTCCTGCGCGAATTTCACCAGGCCGGGTAGGTCGGTGACGGCGATATCGACGTTTTGCAGATTAGGCTCGATGGCCGTTCCGGCATTACCCGGCGCCACAAAAACCTGAGAAACCTTCGACGATTGCGCCGCTTTCCAAGCCAAGGCGTGCTCGCGCCCGCCACTACCAATAATTAATACTTTCATAATTTTCCTTTTGTTGAACCACAGAGACACCGAGGCACAGAGTTAAAGAGCAAATCGTTTGATGCCTTTAGTTAACACTGGAACATTGAAATTGATGAGTAATCCTTTCGGTTTATTTGTCAATTTCATATAGGTTAACAACTGTGCATGATGTATAGGCAATGTTTTTTCAACTGATTTGAGTTCAATAATAATTTCGTTCGAAACCATAAAATCTAAGCGATATTTAGAACCTAGGGGATTCCCTTTGTACGAGACGGGAAGTTCAGCTCTTTGTCGAATTGAATTCCCTGTAATAGAAATTCAACTGCGAGGGCTTCTTGGTAGATTGATTCCAAAAGCCCTGGTCCAAGTTGTTTATGAACTTCTATGGCACAGCCAATAATTTTATGAGTCAATGGATCTTGCGCTTGAATCAAAACTCTGTGCCTCTGTGTCTCTGTGGTTCAAGCACCCTTAATGGCGGAAATGACGCATTCCGGTGAACACCATTGCAATCCCATGTTCATCCGCTGCGTCGATGACTTCCTGATCGCGCATCGATCCGCCCGGATGGATCACCGCTGTGATTCCCGCAGCGGCTGCTGCGTCGATTCCGTCGCGGAACGGGAAGAAAGCGTCTGAGGCCATGACCGAACCTGGCACTTCCAAGCCTTCGTCAGCGGCTTTGATGCCGGCGATTTTGGCGGAGTACACGCGGCTCATCTGGCCTGCGCCCACGCCGATGGTCATGCCGTCTTTTACATAAACGATGGCGTTGGATTTGACGTATTTAGCGACTTTCCAGGCAAACATCAGATCCTGCATCTCTTTGTCGGTCGGCGCACGTTTCGACACTACTTTTAGGTCTTCAACAGCGACCGCACCCAAGTCGCGGTCTTGAACCAACAGGCCGCCGGTCACGCGCTTGAAGTCGTAAGCCGCTTGCTGCCCATTGAATTCACCGCAAGCCAATAAACGCACGTTCTGCTTGGCAGCCACGACGGCTTTGGCTTCTTCGGAAACCGTTGGGGCGATAATTACTTCGACAAACTGACGATCAACGATGGCTTTGGCGGTTTCAGCGTCCAGTTCACGGTTGAAGGCGATAATGCCGCCAAACGCCGAGGTTGGATCGGTTTTGTAAGCGCGGTCGTAAGCTTCAAACTGGTTTGAACCGATCGCCACACCGCAAGGGTTGGCGTGTTTGACGATAACGCAAGCCGTCTCGTCAAAGGTTTTAACCAGTTCCAACGCCGCGTCGGTATCGGCGATATTGTTGAAAGACAATTCCTTACCTTGGATTTGCGTGGCTGTCGAGATAGACGCTTCGCTCGGATTGCGCTCAGTATAGAACGCCGCCGCCTGATGCGGGTTTTCGCCGTAACGCATTGACTGCTTTTTAACGAATTGGGTGTTGAAGGTGCGTGGGAAGTTATCGCCGGCTTCGGTGTTGAACATTTTGCCGAAGTAGTTGGAGATCGCACCGTCATAACGCGCCGTCTGTTCAAACGTCTTGATGGCCAAGTCGAAACGGGTGGCATAAGACAGTTGCACGTCATTGGCTTTCAGCTCTTCCAAAATGCGGCTGTAATCGGCCGGATCAGTCACCACAGCGACATCATTGTGGTTTTTAGCGGCAGAACGCAACATGGTCGGTCCGCCGATATCGATGTTCTCGATGGCGTCTTCCAAACAGCAGTTTGGGTTGGCGACGGTCGCTTCAAACGGATACAGGTTGACGACGACCATGTCGATGGCTTCAATGCCGTGCTCGGCCATCACCGCGTCATCCTTGCCGCGACGCCCCAGCAGGCCGCCGTGAATTTTAGGGTGGAGGGTCTTAACACGTCCGTCCATCATTTCCGGAAAGCCGGTGTATTCGGACACTTCAGTGACAGGCAGGCCCGCTTCTGACAGCACTTTGTAAGTACCGCCGGTAGAAAGGATCGCGACATTCATCGCAGAAAGCGCTTGTGCAAATTCCAGGATGCCGGTTTTATCCGAAACGCTGATCAGCGCGCGGCGAACGGGTTTCATCATGTTAAATTTCTCCAAAAATAAAGCTAAAACTAAAATAAAACTGAAAAAAAGACGGTTAAATCAGATCGTATTGCTGCATCTTCTTGCGCAGGGTATTACGGTTAATGCCCAGAATCTGGGCACTTTTAGATTGATTATGTTCGGTTTTGTTGAGTACAAACTCAATCAACGGTTTTTCCACCTGTTGAATCACCAGATCGTACAAACCACAGCAAGATTCGTCCTGCAGGGTTTCGAAGTAGTTTTCCAGTGTCAGGGTGACTTGTTCGCTCAGAGAGTGTTCGTTTTTGCGGGTTGTCATAATCGTCAGGTGTCGTGTTAAACGGCGCGTTTGCCATGGGCAAAAAGCGCCTCAAGATAATCCAGTTGTGCTAACGGCGATGTTAGTCGGTTAAACCCCTGTCTAACCTCGGCTGCGCCCGTTTCAGGCGGCCAATTATGCAGAACGGCCAGGTGTTGGCTGTACCAGCCGATATGCTTGCGGGCGATGCGCACGCCAAGCTCGTCGCCGTAAAGCTGGTGCAGTCCGCGCGCGTGTTCCAGCATGGTATGCCGGAAGGCCGCTTGGTCAGGGCCTGCCAGTTTTTCACCTGTTGTAAGATAATGATTTATTTCACGAAATATCCACGGGTAGCCTTGCGCGGCGCGTCCGATCATTACCCCGTCAGCGGAGGTATATTCTAATACAAATTTGGCCTGTTCGGGGCTGTTAATGTCACCGTTCGCAATCACCGGAATCGACAAAGCCTGTTTGACTTCGCGAATGGTGTCGTATTCGGCGAGCCCGTTAAATTTGTCTGCGCGGGTACGGCCGTGAATGGTGACCGCCTGCAAGCCTTTTTCCTCGGCGATCCGGGCGATTTGCAAGGCGTTTTTGCTGTCGCGCTCCAGTCCGGTGCGGATTTTGACGGTCACGGGAACCTCCACCGCCGCGACCACCGCTTCGAAGATTTCCGCCACCTTGTCCGGATGCCCCATCAGGGCCGAACCGGCCGCCACGCTGCAGACCTTTTTGGCGGGGCAGCCCATATTCAGGTCGATGATCTGCGCGCCCTGCGATTGCTGCCAGGCGGCGGCTTCAGCCAGCTCAATGGGGTCAGTCCCCAAGAGCTGCACTGCCCGCGGTTCGGCTTCTTGCAAGGACGCATGGCGGGTCGAGGATTTTTTGGATTCCCACAGTTCCTTTTTGGAGGCGACCATTTCCGCCAGCGCATAGTCGGCGCCGTTTTCACGGCACAGATTGCGGAATACGGCATCGGTAATGCCGGCCATGGGGGCGAGCACGATATTGTGACGAAACTGATAGGGACCAATCTTAAGCATCTATTTTTTACCACAGAGGCACAGAGGCGCAGAGAAATAGAGAAAGTATGTCAAACCACTCTGTGACTCGGTGTCTCTGTGGTTCCATTAATTTTTAAAGCCGCTCAACAACGCCCACTCTTCTTTGGTCTGTAATGTATTCAGCTGAATGCCCAGGGTGGCGTAATGCGCTTGCAGTTCGGCGGCTTGGGTTTCCAGCAGGCCGGATAGCACCAACTGTCCGCCGGGTTTGAGCAAACGGTCGAATTCGGTGGAGAGTTCTTTCAGCGGGCCGGCAAGGATATTGGCCACCAGCAAATCGACCGGCTCGGAATCAAAGTCTTTGACCAGGGCAAAGTGGATGGATTCATGATTGCGCTCGGCATTTTGTTGGCTGGCCAGAATGGCTTGCGGGTCGATGTCCGTGCCGGAAACGGTTTGCGCGCCCAGCTTTTGTGCCGCCAGTGCCAGAATGCCCGAGCCGCAACCGTAGTCGATGACGTTTAATCCGCTGGGCGTGTGCTGATCCAGCCAGGTCAGACACAGGGCGGTGGTCGGATGGGTGCCGGTACCAAACGCCATGCCCGGATCAAGCATCAGGTTGACGGCGTCTTTTTCCGGCGGTTCGCTCCAGCTCGGTACAATCCATAGGCGGTCGCCGAAGCGCATCGGCTTGAACTGGTCCATCCAGGCGCGAATCCAATCCTTGTCTTCCAGCTGTTCGACCTTGTAGGCTTCCGCCGAAATCTGCGGTAGCATGGCTGTGACCGTGGCAATGACGTCGTTGGGATCCATTTCGGCATCAATCAGGCCGACGACTTTGGTGTTTTTCCACACTGGTGTGGTACCGAGTTCGGGTTCGTAGATCGGCTGGTCCTTGGCGTCTTCAAAAGTCACCGAGCAGGCGCCGGCTTCCATAAAGGCATCGGATAAGGTTTCCGCCAGATTCTCGTCAACGATGGTATTAATTTGTATCCAGGCCATGAGGGTTCTCGTGAAAAATTCGTGAATTATCCAAAAAGTAAAAAACCACATTGGCTTGCCGCAGTCTTTCAACTGCGGTGTTGCCGCTGTGGTTCAGCTAAACCGGTTGGTTTATAGGCTTACAGCAAATGCTCCAAACGGTGCTCCAGATAATGGATGTTCATGCCACCTTCGCGGAAACCATGATCGTTCATGATTTCACGCTGCAGATGGATGTTGCTGTCGATGCCCTTGATGACCATTTCCTGCAACGCCACGTCCATACGGGCGATGGCGGTGTTGCGATCCGGGCCGTAAGTGATCAGCTTGCCGATCATGGAGTCGTAGTTCGGCGGAATCGGATAACCGGTATAGATATGCGAATCCCAACGTACGCCCAAGCCGCCTGGCAGGTGCAAGCGCTCCAAGGTGCCGGGTGAAGGCATGAAGTTGCGCGCCGGGTTTTCGGCGTTGATACGGCACTCGATCGCATGACCGCGGATAATCACATCTTCCTGTTTGATGCTCAATGGCTGGCCCATGGCGATTTTGATCTGTTCTTTCACCAGGTCAATGCCGGTGACCTGTTCGGTCACAGGGTGTTCCACCTGCAGACGGGTGTTCATTTCAATGAAGTAGAACTCGCCGTTTTCATATAGGAACTCGAACGTGCCCGCGCCGCGGTAGTTGATTTCCAAACAGGCGTTGACGCAAGCCTGGCCGATTTTGGCGCGCTGTTCGGCAGTGATGCCTGGCGCCGGCGCTTCTTCGACCACTTTCTGGTGACGGCGCTGCATGGAGCAGTCACGTTCGCCCAGGTGAATCGCATGGCCTTGACCGTCGGACAACACTTGGATTTCGATGTGACGCGGGTTTTCCAGGAATTTTTCCATGTAAACTTCAGGGTTACCGAAGAAACTGCCGGCTTCCGATTTGGTCAACTGGACGGATTTCATCAGGCTGGCCTCGGTATGCACCACACGCATACCGCGTCCGCCACCGCCACCGGCGGCTTTGATAATCACCGGATAGCCGATCTCTTTGGCGATGCGCATATTCTCTTCGGCATCGTCGCCCAGAGGTCCGCCCGAGCCTGGAACAGTCGGTACGCCGGCCGCCTTCATGGCGCGGATGGCGGAAACCTTGTCACCCATAATGCGGATGGTGTCTGCTTTCGGGCCGATAAACACGAAACCGCTCTCTTCCACGCGTTCGGCAAAGTCGGCGTTTTCGGACAGGAAGCCGTAACCCGGGTGGATCGCTTCGGCGTCAGTGACTTCGGCGGCGGCGATAATCGCCGGAATGTTCAGGTAACTTTCTGAAGACGGGGCAGGGCCGATACAGACCGTTTCGTCCGCCAGCAAGACGTGTTTAAGGTTGGCGTCGACGGTAGAGTGTACCGCGACGGTTTTAATGCCCATCTCTTTACAGGCACGCAATACACGCAAGGCGATTTCGCCGCGGTTTGCGATAAGAATTTTTTCAATCATTCTGTCGATCCTTACTCGATGATGAACAGAACTTGGCCGTACTGAACAGGTTCGCCGTTCACACCCAGAATTTGCTTAACCGTACCGGCTACGTCTGATTCGATCGGGTTCATGATTTTCATGGCTTCGATGATACAAAGGGTGTCGCCAACGGCTACTTTATCACCCACTTTGACGAACGCTGGCGCGTTTGGAGACGGCGCTTCATAGTAGCTGCCCACCATTGGCGAGGTAACTTTATGACCGCTGACTTCTGCTGCGGCTGGCGCGGCTGCAGGTGCTGCACTGGCAGGCGCTGCTGGTGCTTCATAATAAGCTGGTGCTGCCGCCATCGCTGGGGCAGCAATCATCACTGGTTCTTTTGAACGGGTGATGCGAATATTGTGCTCGCCTTCTTTAATTTCAATTTCGGCAATGTCAGACTGCTCAACGATTTCAATCAGTTTACGAATCGAACGAATATCCATGTGTTTTCCTTTGATTATCTACCTGACCTTGTCAGGGTTTTAATGGTGATACGTGTAGGCAAACAACAGCGGTTTGCCCTGAATTTTTATTTGATTCTTTCCACCGCGGCCTGCAAAGCCAACTCGTAACCTTTGGGGCCCAGACCTGCGATCACGCCGACAGCAAGGTCGGAAAAGTAGGAGTGGGCTCTGAAAGGTTCGCGCTTGTGAATATTGGACAGGTGCACTTCAATGAATGGCAGATCGACTGCTGCAAGTGCATCACGAATCGCTACGCTGGTATGGGTAAACGCCGCCGGATTGATAATGATGAATTCGGTGCCGTCATCCATGGCTTCATGGATGCGTTCGATGATTTCATATTCGGCATTGCTCTGAAAACTGTGCAGGCGCACGCTGTATTCATCGGCCAGCAATTCAAGGTCTTCGATAATGTCGGCCAGGGTTTGACGGCCGTAGATTTCGGGTTCGCGTCTGCCGAGCATGTTGAGGTTAGGACCGTTGATGACGAGGATGCTTGCCATGGGGAAAATCCGTAGTGTTAGATTTAATAATTATAGCTGAAGTAAGGTTATAACACTATGATACTGGATTTAAAAAAGATAAAAAACGCCTGAAATGTCGTGTTCTGTTTTAAACGTCGTTAAACGGACAGTTGTGCGAGTTTTATTTATGCGGCCGCAAAAAATACTTTGCGAAAACTCAACAGGCCGGGTCTGGATTTTCAGACCCGGCCTGTCGGTTTTGCTTAGGGATAGGCTTTCAAAAGTGTGGCGTGGAAGTCGGCGGCATTTTTAAAGCCGACCACGCGCAGGTTTTTGTGTTCGTCGCCTTGTGCATTAAAGAATAGAATGGCCGGTGGGCCGATAATGCCGAACTGCTTCATCAAGGCTTTGTCGATGGCGTCGTTGGCGGTCACGTCTGCTTGCAGCAAGGTGACGTTTTTCAAGGCGGATTGTACGTTGGCATCGGTAAAGGTCAGCGCCTCCATCTCTTTGCAGCTTACGCACCAGTCCGCGTAAAAATCCAGCATGACCGGCTGACCTTTGGCCAGTTCGGCATTCAGGTCATCGATGCTTTTGATGGATTTGAACTGCAGGTGGCTTTGCTCGGCCTGTGCGCCGGCGCTTCCGCCCTGGAAGACCTTAAGTGGTTGCAGCAACTCTTTGCCGCCGCCCAAAAGGCCGATCAGAATCATCGCGCCGTACAGCGCCAGCACCAGGCCGAACCCTTTGAACAGCTTGAACCAGCCCGATTTTTGAGCGGTGCTTTCAAAGGCGCCCAGATAGACGGCAGAAATGATAAACAGCAAGGCCCAGGCCACGAGAATTAGCTCGACCGGCAGAATGCGTTCCGCCATCCAGATGGCGACACCGATCAGCATTACGCCGAACACGGCTTTGACGCTTTCCATCCAGCCGCCGGCGCGCGGCAGCAGTTTGCCGGCCGAAGTGCCTAGCAGCAGGAGGGGCAGGCCCATGCCCATGCTCATCGCAAACAGGGCGGTACCGCCCAGCAGGGCATCACCGGTCTGGCCGATGTAAATCAAGGCGCCGGCCAATGGCGGAGCCACGCAAGGGCCAACAATCAGCGCCGACAAAAAGCCCATGACTGCCACGCCGGTCAGTGTGCCGCCTTGCTGTTTGTTGGAAAGCATGGTGATTTTGGACTGCAGGCTGCTGGGTAGCTGCAGTTCATAGAAACCGAACATCGACAGGGCAAGCAGCACAAAAATGGCGCTGAAGGTGCCGATAATCCACGGATTCTGGAAGGCGGCTTGCAGGTTTTCGCCAAACAGTCCCGCCAACACGCCGGCTACGGTGTAGGTGACCGACATCGCCAAAACATATACCAATGACATTACAAAGGCGCGGCGTGTGGTCAGTTGGTCGCCCTGACCGACAATGATGCTCGACAGAATCGGAATCATCGGGAACACGCAAGGCGTAAAGGCCAATAACAGACCGAATACAAAGAAAGTGGCGATGACAATCCACACGCTGCTGTTTTTAAGGGTGTCGGTAATCTGGTCGGTTTCGGAGAGGTTGCCCGCTGCGGTGTTGTCAGACCCGGCCTGTTGAGTTTGTGCGGCCGTATTTTGCGTTTGGATGTCCGCCGCGTTGATGGTCACGGTTTTATGGATTGGCGGGTAGCATACGCCTGCGGCAGCCGAACAGCCCTGGAATTCGAATTCGACGGTGGCTTGGCCTTGAATGGCGCTAACCGGCAAGGTTGCTTGGAACTGGCCGTGGTAAACGTCGGTTTTGCCAAAAAGCGGGTCGTCGATGGTTTCCGCTTGTGGCAGTTGCAGTGCGCCCAGTGTGACATCGCCCGACGTCACTTTGGTTTTGATTTTGTCGCGGTAGAGGTGGTAGTCGTGGGCGATGTTCCAGTTGGCCACCAGTTGGCCGTTGACGATGTCGGTGGTGAATTGGAAGGCCTGGTCGGCATCCAGCAATTCAGGTTCGCCGCTATTGGCTTCCAGTAGTTGGTTCAGGCCGCTCAGAGAGTTGAAGGGGGCGGCCTGTTCGGATTTTACTTCGGCTTGAGGCAAAGCCAGGGTGAATTCACGCGTTTGCGGCGGGTAGCACACGCCGATTTTGCTGGCACAGCCTTGGTATTTTACGGTGAGTTTGGTTTCACTGGCCTCGCCTTGGTAGGGGATTTTCAGGATGGCGGCATGTTCAAAGATTTCGCTTTTACCAAAAAGCGGATCGTCCACCTGTTTGGCTTTGGAGTAGTTGATGCTGCCCAGTGTGACATTGTTGGCATTGACGCTGATTTTGTCTTTATAGAGTTTGTAGTCGTTGGCGATGTTCCATTCGACCACAATTTGGCCATTTGCAATCTGCGGGGTGTTCAATTTAAAGGCGTCATCCACCGATAGCAGATCATCCGCGTGCGCCATCCAGGCGGTTAAGGAGAGCAATAGCCCGACGAGCATTAGATTGAGCGTTTTAATCCCGCGCATACACAAAACCCTTTTTATATTGAGGTTGGTTTTATCCGATGAAGTGCGCCGAAATGGGCGGCTGGTCATCAAGTCTTTTTAATCCAAATAATCAAGTGATTCTATACCAGTTTGGGTTTTGGCTGGGAGTTTTAGTTGTCGAAAAGTCAGGGTTTTTCAAGGTTTGTACCTGTGGGGTTGAGAGTGTTAAGCGTGGTACAATCGCGCAACGATAATGAGATTTCAATTAAAGCGTTGGGGCTGAAATGGCAAAAGTGTTTTTGATTTTGTTTGTATTGATTCCGTTGGCGGAGTTGTATGTGTTGATTCAGGTGGGTGGTGTGATTGGTGCGCTACCCACGGTGTTGTTGACGGTGTTTACTGCAGTTGCCGGCTTTCTGTTGATGCGTAGCCAGGGAATGAGTACTTTGCAGCAGGCGCAGATTGCCATGGCGCAGGGCGAAGCGCCGCAAATGGCGATGATGGAGGGCGTGTTTATTTTTCTGGGCGGCGTGCTGTTACTGTTGCCGGGGCTGATGACGGATACGTTGGGACTGCTGTTTTTGATCCCGTTTGTGCGCCGGGCGCTGATTCGTCAAACCATGAAAGGTTTTGCCGTAAAAGGGCATTATCGTTACCAGAATAGTCAGGGCGACACTTTTGAAGGCGAATGGCGTGAAGCGGAACCCAAAAAGCCGCAAAGTTTATCGCACCGTGAGCCGCTTGAAGGTGAAGTGTTGGACGATAAAAAGTAGCTTTTGATGTTGCCAATTAAAAAGCCCGCGAATGCGGGCTTTGTTTTTTGCGGTTTCTTTTGAGTCGCCGATGAATTGACCACGGGCGAATTAACCGATGAGTTCGGCGTAACCGTCCTGATAAGTCGGATATTTGAATTTATAACCCGTGGCGCGGATTTTGGCATTGGACAGGCGCTTGTTGCTGCGCTGCATACGGCTGTTTTCGGTGGGCTCGATGTGTTCGATATAACCCACATTCAGTTGTTCGGCCAGCCATTCATAAACCTCGCATGACAGCGTGGGCTGGTCGTCCACACCGATATACAACGGCTCGACCTGGGTGGCGTCCTGTTCGTTCATGTTTAGCAGGTGCATCATAATGCCCACGCAATCCGCCGAGTGAATGCGGTTGCTGTACACATCTTCCATGCAGTGCGCCTTGCCTTGCATGACCAGTTCAATCAAATGGGTGCGTCCGGGGCCGTAAATGCCGCCAAAGCGGATAATGGTTGTGGGAACGGTGGCTTCGCGCACCAGTTCCTCGCCTTCCAGCAGGCGTTTGGTCGAGAAGTTGTTGCCGATGGTCGGGCTCTCCTCGGTGACTTTTTCGCCGTCGCTTTGACCGAATACCGATGAGCTGGAAATAAAGAAAAAGCGCTTGATGTTTTGGCCTTGCAGGGCTTTAAGCGTGTGTTTGACGCCCGCAACATAAGCCTGATAGTAAGCCGCGTCTTTGTGTTTGCCGGCCGAAGCGGTATAGAACACATAGTCGATGTTCTGCGGCAGTGGCAGGGTAGGATTGGTCAGGTCGGCCTCGATGGGTTCAATGCCTTCCGGAATGCAGTCGATATTGCGACGCAAACCATACACTTTATGACCTTGCTCGGCCAGCGCCAAACCTAGATCACAGCCGATTCCGCCACATCCTACAATTAAAACATTTGCCATAAAATTTGCCTCGGTTAATTTCGGCATAGTATGCACAAAATAGTTGTAACAAAAAAGATGGGGGTTGTAAAAAAATATAATGGGATTTCGCGGGTGAAATACCCGGCCTGTTGAGTTTTTTGAACGGAAATTTGGTGAGATTTTGCGTGAGTGGCGGAAACAAAAAAACCGCCCGTTGTGAAGTGATCCCCAAATGTTGGACACCAACTTTGGGGGTTTTTCATTTCCAAATACAGTCGCAATACAAAAGTCACCATAGCAAAGCGCTATCTTCAGGGCGAAAATTCTACCGCTCTCTCAACACTCACCGGCAT
>NZ_JACBGH010000012.1 GCF_013391695.1 Thiomicrorhabdus cannonii | reverse complement strand
TGTTGAGAGAGCGGTAGAATTTTCGCCCTGAAGATAGCGCTTTGCTATGGTGACTTTTGTATTGCGACTGTATTTGGACATGAAAAACCCCCAAAGTTGGTGTCCAACATTTGGGGGTCACTTCATTGAAGCGGTTTTTTTTGCATTTTCTTTTTAGGGCGCTTTTTAGTGTGTGCGGTTAACCGCCAAATCGGCCAGGGCGCACATGGCGGTTTTAATCGCGCTGTCCGCCAGGGGGGCGAGTGCGAGCTTGGCTTTTTCAGCCTCTTGCTGGGCGATTTTTTGCGTGTAGGCGATGGCGCCGGAATGCAGGATGATTTCCGTCACCTCTTGCAGCAAATCAATGCCGTCGCTTTCAATGGCGCGGCGGATCAGGGCTTTTTGTTCCTCGGTACCGTTTTCGAGCACGAAAATCAGCGGCAAGGTCGGCTTGCCTTCGGCCAGGTCGTCGCCGACGTTTTTGCCGAGTTCGGCTTCATCGGCCATATAGTCCAGCGCATCGTCGATAAGCTGGAACGCGGCTCCCAGGTGGCGACCGTAAAGCACAAAGGCTTCTTCGAGTTCCGGTTTGTTGGCCAGAATCGGTCCCATCTGGGTCGCGGCTTCGAACAGTTTGGCGGTCTTGCGGTGGATGACTTCCATATAGCGTTCTTCGGTGGTGTCGGCATCATGGCAGTTCAACAGCTGCAAGACTTCGCCGGCGGCAATCACATTGGTGGCTTCCGACATGACCTGCATAATACGCATCAAGCCGGGTTCGACCATCATTTCAAACGAGCGCGAATAGAGAAAGTCGCCCACCAGAACGCTAGCCGCATTGCCCCAGACTTCGTTGGCGGTCTTATTGCCGCGACGCGTGTCGGAGGCATCGACCACGTCGTCGTGCAACAGTGTGGAGGTGTGGATGAATTCGATAACGGCCGCCATCAGACGGTGATCGGTGCCTTCATAGCCGCAGGCGCGTGCGCTCAGCAGGGTGAGTAGCGGGCGCAAGCGTTTGCCGCCGCTATTGATAATGTAATGGCCAATCTGGTTGATGAGGACAACGTCGGAAGCCAGGCGCTCCAGAATCAGCGTGTCCGTCGCCTGAATATCGTCCAAAATTAAATTGCGGATTTCACTTAATGTCATAGATTGCGCCATCGCTGCGGCCAGGCTAATGAATTGAAAGCCGATATTCTAGTATGAATGCGGGAATGAGTGCTAGTTTTTACTACCGTCGATTTCATTGGATTGGGCGCAAGTTCGTGCTTGAGCGTAAAATAGAGCGTTTGCTTAACCCCAGGATTCTGCAGGAATTGTCGCGGAATTAAATCTCAACAGGCCGGGTGGCTAAGCGCTTTAAATTTATAGATTTTTTTATTAAATTGTTTTGAACTTTCTTTAAAAAAACTATATAATTCCGCCTTCGCTAAATAGCGGCTTATTAAAAAGAATTTAGATATCCGGGAGATATGTATGTACGCAGTTATTAAAACCGGTGGTAAGCAGTATCGAGTTCGTGAAGGTCAGGTTATTCGCATTGAGTCTTTGAATGCAGAAGTAGGCGATGCGGTTGAATTTGACGAAGTACTGATGGTGGGTGAAGGCGCTGACGTTAAAGTTGGTGCGCCTGTTGTTGAAGGTGCTAAAGTTTCTGCTACCGTTGAATCAAACGGTCGTGGCAAGAAAGTGACTATCATCAAGTTCCGTCGTCGTAAGAACCGATCTAAGACTAAACAAGGTCACCGCCAAAACTACACTGAAGTTAAAATCGGTAAGATTTCAGCTTAATTTATGAATCTCAAACGGGATTGCTTCTGAGTAGGGGGCAATGCTGTTAACAGAAGGACAATACCATGGCTCATAAGAAGGCAGCAGGTAGTACGAAAAACGGTCGCGATTCCAATGCCAAACGCTTGGGTGTCAAGCGTTTCGGTGGCGAGCAAGTAAACGCGGGTAGCATCCTTGTTCGTCAACGTGGTACTAAGTTCCACCCAGGTGTGAACGTTGGTCGCGGTAAAGACGATACCCTATTTGCAAAAGCAACCGGTCAAGTTGCGTTTGTATCTAAAGGTAACCCAGTTCGTACCTACGTGACGATCGTTACTGAATAATCTTTATTCGGACGATGATGAAAAAGCCCCGCAATAGCGGGGCTTTTTTGTTATTTGTCCATTGGTTCAAAACAGTCGATTAAATTTAGGGGTTTTTAACCGCTAATGCTAAAATTGACACTTTCCATTCCCACAATCCTAGAGGCAACTCCCCATGCATTTTGTTGATGAAGCTCCCATATACGTTGAAGCGGGTAAGGGCGGTAACGGTATAGTCGCTTTTCGTCGCGAAAAGTTCATTCCGTTCGGAGGCCCTAACGGCGGCGACGGCGGTGATGGCGGAAGCGTGATTCTGCAGGCGGATCGTAATTTGAATACGCTGGTCGATTTCCGTTATACCAAGCACTTCAAGGCGCAAAACGGCCATTCGGGCATGGGGCAGCAAAAGACCGGTTCGGCCGGCGAAGATCTGGTGATTCTGGTGCCGGTCGGCACGACGGTGACTGATACCGACACCTTGGAGTTTCTGGGCGATTTGACCGAGCATGGCCAGAAGCTGGTGGTGGCTCAGGGCGGACGTCACGGTTTGGGTAACACCCATTTCAAGAGCAGCCGCAACCGTACGCCGCGCCAATGCACGCCGGGCGAGGCGGGCGAAGAGCGCAATCTGATGCTGGAGTTGAAAGTGCTGGCGGATGTGGGTTTGTTGGGCTTGCCCAATGCCGGTAAGTCGAGTTTGATTAGTGCGGTTTCGGCGGCGCGTCCCAAGGTCGCCAACTATCCGTTTACCACGCTTTACCCTAATTTGGGGGTGGTGCGCGTCTCGCCGGAAAGCAGTTTTGTGATGGCGGATATTCCGGGGTTGATCGAAGGGGCGGCGGAAGGCGCCGGCTTGGGGATTAAATTCCTCAAACACCTGTCGCGCACCGGCTTGCTGCTGCATGTGGTGGATATTGCGCCGCCGGACGAGTCCGATCCGGTGGATTCCATCCGCATCATTGAAAAAGAGATGGAAAAGTACAGCGACGAGCTGCTGGGCAAAGAGCGTTGGTTGGTCTTGAATAAAATCGACCTGTTGCCGGCAGAAGAGGCGCAGGCGTTGTGTGACCGCATTGTCGAAACCATTGGCTGGAGCGGTCCGGTCTACCGCATTTCGGCGGCACAGCGCGAGGGGACCGAGCAGTTGGTGCGTGACATCAGTTATGCGCTGGAAGCGAAACGCCAGGCGCAGTTTGCCGCCGACGACGCCGAAGCTGTCGCCGTGGCGCGCAGACAAGTCGAAGAAGATTTTGATTTCTAAGTTTGAAAATTTACGTTTAAAAAACTGAACAGGCCGGGTTGGAAAGAGAGAAATGCAGCGTTCCCAGTTAAAACAGACTAAGCGTTGGGTTATTAAAATCGGTAGTGCCTTGCTGACGGACGACGGCCAGGGTTTGAACCTGAACGCCATGCGCCGTTGGGTGGAGCAGATGGTCGCCTTGCGCGACGCCGGTGTAGAGGTGGTGATTGTCTCCTCCGGCTCGGTGGCCGAAGGCATGCAGCGTTTGGGGTGGGAATCGCGCCCCTCCGCGGTACATGAATTGCAGGCGGCGGCGGCTGTCGGGCAGATGGGGTTGGTGCAGGCTTATGAGTCGGCGTTTTCGCATTACGGCATCCGTACCGCGCAGATTTTGATGACGCATGATGATCTGGCGAGCCGCAAGCGTTATCTGAATGTGCGAAGCACCATTCAGACGCTGCTGGATTACGGCGTGATTCCGGTCATCAACGAGAACGATACGGTGGTCACCGACGAGATCAAATTCGGCGACAACGACACCTTGGCAGCCCTGACCGCCAACCTGATCGGTGCGGATGTACTGGTGATTCTGACCGATCAGCAAGGTCTGTATGACGACAACCCGCGCGAGAATCCGAATGCCAAACTGATTAGCGAGGCGCAGGTCAGCCGCAAGGATATCGAGGCGATGGCCAGCCCAAGCGGCGGCGCCTTGGGTAAAGGCGGCATGTATACCAAGGTGATGGCCGCCAAGCGTGCGGCGCGTTCCGGCACGGCAACCCTGATCGCCTCCGGCCGTCAGGAGAGTATTCTGCCTAAGTTGTTTTTTGGCGAGCAATACGGCACTTTGTTGATTCCTGATCTGGAACCGTTGACGGCGCGCCAGCAGTGGTTGGCAGGGCATTTGCAGGTCAAAGGCAGGCTGGTGCTGGATGACGGTGCCGTGCAGGTGCTGAAAAAGTCCGGCAAGAGTCTGCTGCCGATCGGCGTGAAGTCGGTCGAAGGTAATTTTCAGCGCGGCGAGATGGTGGTCTGCGTGGATTTGCAAGGCCAGGAAGTGGCGCGCGGCTTGATCAATTATCCGATCAATGAAGCGCAAAAAATCCTCGGTAAACCGAGCCACCAGATTGAAGCGATTCTGGGGTATGTGGACGATGAATCGCTGATTCACCGTGATAATTTGGTGGTTAACGAGTAAATCTCGATGCAATGCGCCGGCTTTAGCCGGCGTTTTTGTTTGGGTTGCAAGGCCTTCGACCCGGCCTGTTGGGTTTGATTAATTTTTTTTGGGGCAACGCTTGAATAATAAAAGGCGGGCTCCATATAGGGTTGACAGCCCAACAGAGTTGGCTAAAATGGTTAGCACTCTAAAAAGGTGAGTGCTAATTCAAAAAAATTATCACAACCTATAACGCATTTAACAAATTCATTTTTAAGCATAAATTAGGAGAAACCCTATGAATATTAAGCCATTGCATGACCGTGTCGTGATTCGTCGTGTTGAAGAGCAGCAGATGTCTGCCGGTGGCATTGTATTGCCAGGTTCCGCTCAAGAAAAACAGAACATGGGTGAAGTGCTTGCGGTAGGTCCAGGTAAGGCATCGACAGCCGGCACCATTATTCCGATGACGGTCAAAGCCGGGGATAAAGTGATGTTTGGTCAATACTCGGGTCAGGAAGTCAAAGATGACAAGGGTGAGACTCTGTTGGTCATGCGAGAAGATGACATTATTGCGATCATTGGCTAAGCGTTACGCTTAAGCGACCGATTCAACTGAGAAATTCAAAACAAGTTTCAAATAAGTTTTAAAGGATAGTAAAGATGGCAAAAGAAGTCAGATTTGGTTTAGATGCACGCGAAAGAATGGTTGACGGGATTAACATCCTGGCCGATGCGGTGAAAGTGACTTTGGGTCCGAAAGGCCGTAACGTGGTATTGGAAAAATCTTTCGGTGCGCCGACTGTGACCAAAGACGGTGTGTCTGTTGCGCGTGAAATCCAGCTGGAAGACAAGTTCATGAACATGGGCGCGCAAATGGTAAAAGAGGTTTCTTCTCAAACCAACGACGTGGCCGGTGACGGTACGACCACTGCAACGGTATTGGCGCAAGCCATCGTGCGTGAAGGCATGAAAGCGGTTGCAGCGGGCATGAACCCGATGGATTTGAACCGTGGTATCCATAAAGCGGTTGAAGCCGTGGTTGAAGAGATCAAAGCGATGGCGCAGCCTTGTACGACATCTGCGGCGATTGCACAGGTCGGTACTATCTCTGCTAACTCTGATGCAGCCATCGGTAAGATGATTGCCGACGCGATGGAAAAAGTCTCTACCGAAGGTGTTATCACGGTTGAAGAAGGCTCTTCTTTGACTGACGAGCTGGTGGTGGTTGAGGGGATGGAATTTGACCGCGGTTACCTGTCGCCATACTTTGTAACCAACCAGGACAAGATGGTTGCCGAGCTTGATGGCCCGATGATCCTGTTGTACGACAAAAAAATCTCTAACATCCGTGATTTGTTGCCAACATTGGAAGCCGTTGCCAAAACAGGTCGTCCATTGTTGATTATCGCCGAAGATGTTGAAGGCGAGGCTTTGGCGACACTGGTTATCAACAACATGCGCGGTATCGTGAAAGTGGCTGCGGTTAAGGCACCAGGTTTCGGTGAGCGCCGTAAAGCGATGTTGCAAGACATGGCGGTATTGACCGGCGGTACAGTGATTTCTGAAGAAGTCGGTTTGGGTCTGGATCAGGTTACACTGGAAATGTTGGGTGAAACCAAGTCTGCAGTGATCGGTAAGGATTCGACTAAGTTGATCGACGGTGCCGGTTCTTCTGAAGCGATTGAAGGCCGTTGCGCGCAAATCAAGGCGCAGTTGGATACGACTACGTCTGAATACGACAAAGAGAAACTTCAGGAACGTTTGGCGAAGTTGGCCGGCGGTGTTGCAGTACTGAAACTGGGTGCGGCGACTGAAGTGGAAATGAAAGAGAAGAAAGACCGCGTTGACGATGCGTTGCACGCGACTCGCGCTGCGGTTCAGGAAGGTATCGTTCCTGGCGGCGGTGTGGCCTTGGTGCGTGCTAAAGCCAAGATCAAAGTGGAAGGTGACAACGACGATCAGAATGTCGGTATCCAGATCGCATTGCGTGCGATGGAAGAGCCGATGCGTCAGATTGCCGCCAACTGCGGTCTGGAAGGTTCTGTTATCGTCAGCAAAGTGTCTGAAGGCGAAGGCAACTTCGGTTTCGACGCAGCCAAAGAAGTTTACTGCGACATGTTGGAAGCCGGTATTATCGACCCGGCCAAAGTAACCCGTTCTGCGTTGCAAAACGCAGCGTCGGTGGCTGGTTTGGTGTTGACGACCGGTGCGGCGATTGCTGACCTGCCTTCAAAAGGCGACGAAGGTGCAGCAGGCGCAGGCATGGGTGGCATGGGCGGAATGATGTAATTCCGAACATCACACAGCTGTGAATCAAAAAGCCCGCATTATGCGGGCTTTTTTTGTTTTTGGACGCGGCCGGTTCAGGAGTACCCGGCCTGTTGAGTTTTTTGGGCAGCCGAGTTGCGTGTTTTTAGCGGTAAAGCCGCTGCAAATCGGTTAAAGGCGGCATCACCACCACATGCGGCAAGGTGGTCTGCTGTGCCTGTTGCAGCGCCTTGTGGGCCTGCTCCAATAAGCCGTAGTGCTGGGTTGAAACGCCAATGCTCAATTTCAAGGTGGCGATTGGCTTGTCTTGCGGGTTTTCTGTCTGGATGGCGGTATGGTTGTGCGCCATCAGAAAGTGTTCCATCTGTTCAATAAAGGTTTTTTGCGGGGTGAGCAGGGCGTTGGCCAAAACGGCGAATTCCTGCTGGTTGAGCTGGTAGAGGGTGTAGTCCGTGTCTTCAAAGCTATCCAGCAAGTAGTGCGTCATCTGCTGGATGAGTTCTGGCGGCGTGTGCTGTTGAGCGTCTGTTTCGGCCTGAACGTCGACCGACAGTTTCGCCAGATAGGCCTGCTGCGTGTGGCGGTAGTCGTATTCGAGTTTGTCGTGGTCGCCGAGGAGGCTGGCCGGGTGGGTGCGGAAGCTGTTTAGAAGAGGCTCATGGTGGGTCACTAAATCGGTTACGTTTTCAAACAGAAACAGGCTGTGCTGTTCGGGTAGGCAGTCGGGTACCACGGTGGTGCGCGTATAAAGCGTTCTGCCATCGGCGGCAGCGAGTTTTAGGATGCCTTGCCACACTTCGCCCTGTGATATGGCGCGCTGCATTTTTCTGACAAGTACACGCGGAATCTGGGGATGCAGACAGTGATTAAACGTTTGTCCGCTGAGGGTGTCGTCGGTAGCGTGTATCAGTTTTAAAAAGTCGGCGCTCACGGAGTGTATCTTGCCCTGGCCGTCCGTTGTTAGTCTGGCGCTGGGCTGCATGACGTTTTGCAGCGTTTCCTGGTGCAGTTTGCGGGCGAGTGTCAGTTCGCTGAAGGTTTCGCAGGTGCGCTGAAAAAACAGGTTCAAGCAGTGTGTCAAAGCCCCGAACTCGTCCTTGTGGTTGGTTCGCAGGGGGAGGATTTCACGCAGTTTATCGGCGTCGCCGAAAAATGGATTGATGGAGGCTAATTGCGCGCGCAGCTGGCTCAGGGGGCGGATCACACGCTGGCGCAATAGAATAATCAAGAGGCCGATAATCAAGAGGTCGACCAGTGCCAGGCTGGCGATCTGCCAGTAGAGGGCTGAGCGGGTGCTGTCAATCAGGCTGTTGACGTGCGTGAGGTTGTCGGCGACGAGAAAACAGCCGACCTTGTCGTTTTTGAAATCGTACAGGGGGACCGAGGTGAAGTAATAGGGCGGACGGATGATTTGCTGGTCTTTTTCCAGCTGGTCGAAGTCGTAATTGGCCAGCGCCTGAATCAGCGGCTGATTGTTGTGCGGCCGCGAATTGAGGAGCACGCGGTTGGTGCCTACGAGCGTCAAGGTATGGAAGTAGTCGATGGTTTTGTCATGGCTGCTGAGAATCAGGGCCTGCAGATTGTACTGTTGGTTGAGTTCCTGAATGACCTCCTCAAAACTCTGGATGAATTCGATGGAGCCGACAATGCGCCCTTCATATTTCATCAGTGCGAAGCCGCGTAGCAGAATCCCTTCGCGCCCGAGTTCAACGCTGGCGAAAGGCGTTTGGGTCAGGGCCAGATGATGCAGCGAGTGGCGGAAAGGGCTGAGATTGTCGCCGTATTGTTCCGGTTTCCAGCTGCGCAAAAAGCTTTTGAAGTCGGCGGTGTGCAGGTGGATTTTGACGTTTTTAAAACCGCTGAACTTTTTGTATTGCTTGAGTACGTCGTCCAATAACTGTTGGGCTGATGCGCGGTTGCGTTCAGCCAGCGCTTTTTGCAGGCCGGGGTTGTTGGAGAGCGCGATAACGTTGGTCAAGACGATTTGATGCTGGCCATTGAGGGTCTTTTGCACATAGTTCTGATAGGTTTGGCGCACTTCCTTGTGTTTTTCCAGGGTCAGTTTTTGGATTGCCCAAAAGGTGCTGAGCACCATGATGGCAAGCCCAAGCAGCAGCACGACGATAATCGGCAGGTAGAGCCTGTTGCTGAGTTTGCAGGTAATAGAGGGCGGTTGTAGCTGCACGTGGATTTCCGGTTTGCTTAAAGGGTCAGGGTCTCTTTTCAATGAGACAGGGATTGGAGGGCGATATTAGCACTCCTGAGCGGACGGGTGCAAATCACAACGGATTTTTTTAACTTATTGCTTTATAAACAAATTTTTATCGGGTTGCGCCAGGTGGCGATTTGGGTGGCGATTTGGGTAAGGATTTGACGCGCGGACAAGGCGCTTTTTATGTTGTATTTCAAAACAATAAAGTTGGCTGTACGGGTAATTATTTCGTTAAAATAATGGCATTGTGTTGAACGAAAAACGGAAGAGTATCATGGAAAAAGTTCGGGTGGGAATTGTCGGCGGAACAGGTTATACCGGCGTGGAACTATTGAGATTGCTGGCAGCGCATCCCCAGACGGAGGTGGTTGCGATTACCTCGCGCAGTGAAGCGGGCGTCAAGGTCGCCGATATGTTCCCCAATCTGCGCGGACACTATGATTTGGCGTTTACCGAGCCGAGCCCGGATGTGCTTAAGGGGTGCGATGTGGTGTTCTTTGCCACGCCGCACGGCGTAGCCATGAGCATGGCCGAGGAGCTGGTGGGGGCGGGTGTCAAGGTGATTGACCTGGCGGCCGATTTCCGCATCAATGATCTGGATGTGTGGACGCAGTGGTACAAGCATGAGCATACCTGCGCTCATCTGATGGATAAGGTGGCTTACGGCATGCCGGAACTCTATCGCGATAAAATTCAACAGGCCAGTATCATCGCCAATCCGGGCTGCTACCCGACCAGTATCCTGTTAGGCATTATGCCGCTGGTGAAGGCCGGTGCAATCGAGCTGGATGGCATTATCGCCGACGGTAAGTCCGGCGTCAGCGGTGCTGGCCGTGGCGCCAGCGTGGCGATGCTGGGTGCCGAAATGAGCGAAAGTTTCAAGGCGTATGGCGTCGGCGGACACCGTCACCTGCCGGAGATGGTCGACAAGTTGAGTGAGTTGAGCGGTCAGAAGGTGGGATTGACATTTGTACCGCATCTGGTGCCGATGATTCGCGGCATGGAATCCAGCATTTACGCCAGACTGAAAAAAGATCTGAGCCAGACCGAATTGCAGGCGATTTACGAAGCAGCCTATGCCGACGAGTATTTTGTGGATGTGATGCCGTCTGGCAGCTTGCCGGAAACGCGTATGGTTAAAGGCTCGAACATGTGCCGCATGGCGGTGTACCGTCCGCAGGGCAGCGATACCGTGGTGGTCACTTCGGTTATCGACAACCTCGTCAAAGGGGCGGCCGGTCAGGCGGTGCAGAACATGAACATTCTGTTCAATCTGGATGAAACCGCCGGCTTGCGTCAGGTGGCTTTGCTGCCCTGATAGCGAGATAGTCGATTACGTTACGATTCCAGCCTCGCCTGTCACAAGGCGAGGCTTTTTGTTATAATGCTTTTTTAGTTTTAAGACATGGCATTGGTTTTTATAGGGTTATTTTGACCTCTAGCCAACTCGATGCCAATGTTTTAATCACGGAGAGTACAGCATGTCTGAAATGCCAACGCCTTTGACTTTTACGGATGCCGCTGCGGCGAAAGTAAAAGGTTTGATCGAAGAAGAGCAAAACCCGAACTTGAAACTGCGTGTCTATATCACCGGGGGCGGATGTTCAGGGTTTTCTTACGGATTTACCTTTGATGAAAGTCAGGCTGAAGACGATACTGTGGTCGAAAAAAACGGCGTCACCCTGTTGGTTGACCCGATGAGTTTCCAGTATCTGGTCGGCGCGAAAATTGACTATCTGGAAGATTTGCAAGGCGCGCGCTTTGTGATCGAAAACCCGAATGCCACGACAACCTGCGGCTGCGGGTCTTCATTCAGCGTGTAAGCGCGGTGCCGGGCGTTTTTCAAGCAGTAACAAGCCGTATTGGTGCGGCGGGCAATATCTAAAAGCGAAATTTCAGGAAAGAGTATGGAATATATTCCGGGGTTAGCAGGGGTTCCGGCGACCGAATCCAAAATATCCTTTATCGACGGTCAGAAGGGGCTTTTGACCTACCGTGGCTACGATATTATGGAGTTGGCGGAAAAGTCCTCCTTTGAAGAAACCACGTTGCTGTTGTTGTTTGGCGATTTGCCGACAGCAGAGGAGCTGGCTTCTTTTGATGCCCAATTGCGCCAGAACCGTCGCGTCAAATACAACATCCGCGAAATCATGAAGAACCTGCCGCCCTCGACCCACCCGATGCACATGTTGCAGGTGGTGGTGGCCAGTCTGGCAAGTTTCTATCCCAGCACCGAATACATGAAAGGTGCGACCGAAAACCAGACCTATATCAACGATGTGACGGTCAAGATCATCGCCCACATGGGCACTCTGGTGGCGATGTGGGAGCACATGCGTAACGGCTATGACCCGATTGAGCCGCGCAAGGATCTGACCTACGCGGAAAACTTCCTTTATATGGTCAACGGCGAAGACCCCGATCCGGATTGGGCGCGTCTGCTGGATGCCTGTCTGATCCTGCATGCCGAACATACCATCAACGCTTCGACCTTTACTACCATGGTCACCGGCTCGACGCTGGCCAATCCGTGTTCGGTCATCTCTTCGGCGATCGCCTCGTTATCCGGTCCGCTGCACGGCGGCGCCAACCAGAAAGTGATCGAGATGCTCGATGAGATCGGCAGTCCGGAGAATGCCCGTCCTTACATCGAGGCGCGTCTGGCCAAGAAAAAGGTCATCTGGGGCATGGGGCACCGCGAATACAAAACCAAAGATCCGCGTGCCACGATTCTGCAAAAGATGTCTGCCGAAGTGCTGGAGAAGAAGAGTGCTGCAGGCAGTTTGAGCAAAGCCTTTGAAACGGCAATGGAAGTGGAGCGTATCTGCGAGGAATTGCTCGGCCATAAGGGCGTGTATCCCAACGTCGATTTCTATTCCGGTATTCTCTATAAAGAGATGGGCTTTGATGCCGGCCTGTTCACGCCTATCTTTGCGGTAGCGCGTTCTGCCGGCTGGATGGCGCATTGGCGCGAGCAGCTGCAGAATAACAAGATTTTCCGCCCGACCCAGATTTATACCGGTGCCGGCAACTCCTGCTACTTGCCGATGGATCAGCGCGGTGAAGGCAATCAGATGATGGGAGAGTTGAGCGATTAAGTTGCGCTGAACCCTAAACCGCATACCGATACAACCAGAAACCCAGCAGGCCGGCCTGCTGGGTTTTTTTATTGGCGGTTAGAAACGGCGGGTTAGGGGCTAGATGCCGCTCCACAGACCGCCGAGCACGACATTGCGCCGGGCGCCGGTAATATCGGTTAATGCGATGGTCCGGTTGTGGATGCGCTGACGGGCCAGCCAGGCGCACATCATCGCTTCCACCGCATTGGGATGAATATTCACACTTAAACTGCTCGCGACTTCTAACGCGGGCAGGCGCTTTTGCAGGCGTGCGAGCAAGTCGGAATTATAGGCGCCGCCGCCGACGACCCAGAGGTCGCCTTGCGAAACCCCCAGCTGATTGACGGCAACGGCGACACTGGCGGCCGTGAATTCGCTCAGCGTGGCGAGCAGGTCTTGAGGCGCGATCGCTGTATTTTGCAGTTGTGCGTCCAGCCAGGCGATATTGAACGTATCGCGTCCCGTGCTTTTGGGATAGGGCGCTTGCAGATAGGGATGCGTTAACAGCGTTTGCAGCAACGCTTGGTTGACACGGCCGGTTGCGGCGATTTCCCCATTGCGATCGTATTCCCGGTTGAAATGGCGCTGACAGATTTCATCCATCAATCCATTGCCCGCTCCGGTGTCAAAACCGGCAACCCTGCCTGCCGCCGGATCCAGATAGCTGATATTGGCAATGCCGCCGATATTTAGCACGCAGCAGGCGCGTTGCGGTTTAAACAGTGCCTGGTGAAACGCCGGGGCTAAAGGCGCGCCTTGGCCGCCTACGGCCAAATCGTCGATGCGGAAATCCGCCACCGTGTCGATACAGGTCTGTTTGGCAATAAAGGCCGGGTGGCCGATTTGCAGGCTCATCGGTACCTGCGGGGCGTGGTAAATCGTCTGGCCGTGACTGCCGATGGCGCGTATTTGTTCTGCGCTTACGGCATTTTCCTGCAATAGTGCGCGACTGGCTTGGCTGAACGCCGAGGCCACGGCAAATTCCAGTTCGCACAGTTTTTGCAGGCTGATTTGGGGAGTGGTATTGAGTTCAAGCAGGGCTTTTCGCAGAGTTGGGTCAAGCGGATATTCGCGGTAGCTCTGCAACGAAATCTGTTCACCTTGTATGCGGACCAGAGCCGCATCGATGCCGTCGGCGCTCGTGCCCGACATCAGGCCGATATACAGTTCGGGCTGAGGTTCGGTTTGAGATTCCGCGGTGGAGCGGGTCGAGGTCTTCACGGCTTACTCGAAACGCGCCATTTGCAGTTCGGGCGAGAAGCGGTTCAATTGGCTCAGCATCAGTGTCGTCTGCTTTTTGAAAGCGGTCTGGTATTTTTTATCCACCGGTTTGGCCGCAGGGAATGCCATCTTCAATGGGTCCTGATGGACGCCGTTGATACGGAACTCGTAATGCAGGTGCGGGCCGGTGGCCAGGCCGGTTTTGCCGATGTAACCGATGACATCGCCCTGTCTGACGTGGTCACCTTGCTTGAATTTACCAAAGCGCGACATATGGCCGTAAACCGTCATGTATTTGCCGGCATGTTGCACCTTGATGTAGTTGCCGTAGCCGTTGCCCCAGCCGCGAAACACGATTTTGCCGTTGCCGGTGACGTGAATCGGCGTGCCGATCGGCCCGGCGTAATCCACGCCGCGGTGGGCGCGCCATTTCTGCAGTACCGGATGGAAACGCATCGGCTTGAATTTGGAGGTGATGCGTACATAGTCGACCGGGTTGCGCAGGAAGGCTTTCTTGAGGTTTTTGCCTTCTTCGTTGAAATAACCGATGGTTTCGTCGCCGTCTTTCAGCAAGAAGGCGTTGTGGGTTTCCTGACGGTTATAGGTGGTGACCTGTGCGGCGATAATATCGCCATCGCCGATGTATTCGTTGTTGAGGTATTTGGCCTCGTAAATCACCTTGAAGGTGTCGCCTTCGCGGAACTCGCGGATAAAGTCGATGTCCCAGGCGTAAATGTCCGCCAGATTCATAATGGTTTTGGCGCTCAGACCGGCGTTCTGGCCGTCGAGATAGAAGGAGTTGGTGATGACGCCGGTGGCGACTTCGAGGCGTGTGTCGACCTGCTCTTCAATGGTTTCGATACGGTAGTCATCGCCCTGTTTCTGCAGTTCGTAACGCAGCGTTTTGCTTTTGGGGTAGAGGATTTTCTGCAGGTTGGCGTGTTTGTCAACCCAGATGGTGAGGGTGTCGCCGGCGCGCAGGTTGGTCAGCAGGTCGCTGTTTTTGAGCTGGCCGATCTGGTAGGTCACGCTCGCCGGAATGTTCACGCTCGCCAAAGCCCCGCCCAGGGAGCCGTTCTGCGGGATTTTGACGGTATGCTCCTGCCATTCCTCTTGCGAAAAACGGGTGATGTCTGCCGGTTTTTTAGCATTGCTCAGGGAGTCGGGTTCGGGAGGCAGCGGAAGCGTGGTGCGTTCCGGGGAGAGGTTGGCCGTCGAGCTGTGCGGTGCCAACAGGGTCAGGCCAAACAAGCCGACTGACAGCAGGCTTAACCAGGAAAATTTAGAGCGTAGCAAAGGAGTTTTCATAAGCACGGGCTTTGTTTTAACGCTCCAGATTATACCTGATTCCGGTCCACAACGCGAAGGGTGATGCGCAAGCCGAAGTCGGTCGGTTCACAATTGAGGAACTCATGGCGGTTAACCTTGGCCCAGCTGCCGATGTCTTTTTCCGCGCCCAGGTCGGTGCAGTCAATCACCACTTCATCGCCCGGCTGGCAGGCGCGTACCTGTTTTTGCAGTTTAATCACCGGCATCGGGCATTTGAGCCCTTTGGCATCTACTTCGTAGTTCATTCTTTAACCATTTTCAACAGGCCGGGTAATGTGTGCTATGTCACATTAAAGTCGGCGTAAAGTGTTTATAAAATACGTTATAATTAGCGGATTTTACACGCTTTAACCCAATCTTGAAGCGTGGGCATCGAATTTTAGTTTAAGAGGTTTTGATTGTGTCTTCACAAGCGGCAACGGATATTCGTACCTTTCAAGGATTGATTCAGACCCTGCAGGCATTCTGGGCGAGCCACGGCTGCGTCATTATGCAGCCTTACGACAACGAGATGGGGGCGGGGACTTTCCACCCGGCGACCTTTCTGCGTGCCATCGGCCCGGAGCCGTGGCGTGCGGCTTACGTGCAGCCTTGCCGCCGCCCGACCGACGGGCGTTACGGCGAAAACCCGAACCGCATGCAGCACTACTACCAGTTTCAGGTGATGCTGAAGCCGTCGCCGGACAATATCCAGGAACTGTATTTAGAATCGTTGAAAATGCTGGGCATCGACCCGCTGGAACACGATATCCGTTTTGTCGAAGACAACTGGGAGTCGCCAACCTTGGGCGCCTGGGGCTTGGGCTGGGAAGTCTGGTTGAACGGCATGGAAGTCACGCAGTTCACCTACTTCCAGCAGGTTGGCGGTTTGGAATGCCGTCCGGTCACCGGCGAGATCACTTACGGTCTGGAGCGTATCGCCATGTATCTGCAGGGCGTGAACTCGGTTTACGATTTGACCTGGGTGGAAGGCCCAAGCGGCAAAGTCACTTACGGCGATGTGTTCCATCAGAACGAAGTGGAGATGTCGACCTACAACTTCGAGAAAGCCGATACCGACAAGCTGTTCCGCACCTTTGACGAGTGCGAAGAGATTTTCGCCAAACTGGTCGCCGATAAACTGCCATTGCCGGCTTACGAGCAGGTATTGAAAGCGTCGCATGCGTTCAACCTGCTGGACGCGCGCCATGCGATTTCCGTGACCGAACGTGCGCGTTTTATCGGCCGCGTACGTGCCATGGCCAGACAGATTGCCGAATCTTATTACGAAGGGCGTGAAGCGCTTGGGTTCCCGTTAGTCAAAAGCCAGGAGGAGAAATAATGACGGCTTTGAATCAGACAGCAGATTTTTTGGTTGAGATCGGAACCGAAGAACTTCCTCCGAAAGCGTTGAAAAAATTGAGCCAGGCGTTTGCCGACGGCATCGTCGCCGGCCTGAACGAGGCCGAACTGGCGCACGGTGAAGTGCAGGTTTATGCCGCACCGCGCCGTCTAGCGGTTTTGATTGAAGGGTTGCAAACCCAACAGGCCGACAAGGTGGTCGAGCGCCGCGGTCCTGCCAAGAAAGCCGGTTTTGATGCCGACGGCAACCCGACCAAAGCCTTGGAAGGCTTTGCACGCGGTTGCGGCGTAACCGTTGCCGAGCTGATCGAAGTCGAGACCGACAAAGGCATATGGATGGCCTATAACCTGCAACAGCAAGGTCAGCCGACCAGTGCTTTGTTGGGCGATATCGTCAATCGTTCTTTGGCGGCGCTGCCGATTCCGAAGCGTATGCGTTGGGGCAGCTCCGATGTGGAATTCGTGCGTCCGGTGCACTGGGCGCTGATGCTGCTGGGTGAGGAAGTGGTTCCTGCCACGATTCTAGGCCACACCACCGGCAACACCACGCGCGGTCACCGTTTCCATGCACCTGAAGCGATTACCATTGCGCAACCGGCAGACTATGCCGAAACCTTGAAAGCGCAAGGTTATGTGGTCGCCGATTTTGCCGAGCGTGCCGAGCTGATCCGCGAGCAGGTCATGGCGGCGGCGCAGCAGGCCGGTGGCGAAGCGGAAATCGACGAAGAGCTGCTGGAAGAGGTCACCGCCCTGAACGAATGGCCGATGGCGATTGTCGGTGATTTCGATCAAACCTTCCTGGCGGTGCCTTCGGAAGCGTTGATTTCAGCAATGGCGGGTCACCAGAAGTATTTCCATATGTTCGGCAAAGACGGCAAGCTGATGGCGAAATTCATCACCATCAGCAATATCGAAAGCTCTAACCCGCAGTCGGTCAAAAACGGTAACGAACGTGTGATCCGTCCGCGTCTGTCGGATGCCAAATTCTTCTGGGATCAGGATCGCAAGCGTCCGTTGGACGACTTTTTGCCTCGCCTGAAAACCGTGGTGTTCCAGCAACAATTAGGCACGCTGTATGACAAGGTCGAGCGTTTGGAAACTCTGACGGTCAAAATCGGCAAGCCGCTGGGCGTAGATGCGGCACTGTGTGAACGTGCTGCACGTCTGTCCAAGTGTGACCTGATGTCGGAAATGGTCGGCGAGTTCCCTGAATTGCAAGGCGTGATGGGTCGTTACTACGCGATGGAGCAGAAAGAGGCGCAGGACGTGGCCGACGCGATTGATGCGCAATACCAGCCGCGTTTTGCCGGTGACGAGCTGCCGCAATCGGCTTTGGCGCAGGCGTTGGCGATTGCCGATAAGATCGACACCATTACCGGCATCTATGGCATCGGTCAGGTGCCGACCGGCGACAAGGACCCGTTTGCATTGCGCCGCGCCGCCTTGGGTCTGCTGCGCATTATGATCGAAAACGAACTGGATCTGGATTTGCGTCTGTTGATCCAGTACGGTCTGGAACTGCACGAGGCGGTCGAGGCCAGCGATGCGCTGATTGAAGAGATTTACGACTTCATTATCGGCCGTCTGCGCGCCTATTACGCCGACCAGGGCATCAGTGCCGAGCAGTTCGAGGCGGTGCGTGTTTGCCGTCCGGCGCATCCGTTGGACTTCGCCAAACGTATCCAGGCGGTCGAGAAGTTCGCACAGATGGACGCGGCGGAAAGCTTGAGTGCGGCCAACAAACGTATCAGCAATTTGTTGAAGAAGGTCGAAGGCGACTTGCCGGAAACCGTCAATGTGGCGCTGCTGACGGAAAGCGCCGAGCAGACCTTGTGGAACGAGCTGGATGCGTTGCGTGAGTCGGTCAGCAATCTGATTGCCGGGCGTGATTACATCGCCGCGATCGAATCCCTGGCGACGATTCGCGGTAGCGTTGACAGCTTCTTTGACAACGTCATGGTCATGGCGGAAGACGAGGCGGTGCGTTTGAACCGTCTGGCGCTGCTCAACCAGATCTATCAGCTGTTCCTGCAGGTGGCGGACGTTTCGCGTTTGTAATTAACCGTTCCTCTCTATTAATAGAGGCGGGAGTTATCTTGAACCACGAAGTGCACGAAGTTCACGAAGAGACTGGTCATTCACTCACTTCGTGAACTCTGTGTTCTTCGTGGTTTTTGCTTTTGAAAATCAGGAATAAATATGCAAAAGGTGATTGTACTGGATCGCGACGGTGTGATTAACGAGGACTCGGACGCCTTTATCAAGTCACCCGACGAGTGGCAGCCGGTGCCCGGCAGTATCGAGGCGATTGTTAAGCTCAAACAGGCCGGTTGGCTGGTGGCGGTGGCAACCAACCAGTCGGGCATCCGCCGCGGTTATTACGACCGCGCCACGCTCAGCGCCATGCATCAGAAACTGCAAGGTTTGCTGGCCGAGCAGGGTGCCAAGGTCGATTGGATCAATTTCTCGCCCTATGTCGGCGATGATGCGACGCCTTGCCGCAAGCCGTCTACCGGTATGTTGCAGGCGATCGAGAACCGTTTTGGTATCAGTTTGCAGGGCATGCCGATGATCGGCGATACCTGGGCGGACATGCAGGTGGCCAAGGCCAAAGGCATGCGCCCATTTCTGGTGAGAAGCGGCAAGGGCGAGCGCACCTTGGCCAAGCATGGTGATGAACTGGCCGGCATTCCGGTGTATGACAATCTATTGGCGGCTGTGGAGGCGCTGTTGGCATGAAAGTGATCTGGTTTTTGCGTTCGGTGTTATTTGCTCTCGGGCAGGTGACGACGCTGGTGCTGTTTTCGGTATTGGGGCAGCTGACGTTGCCGTTTTCATTTAAAACGCGTTACGCCTTTATGCACCATTGGGCCAAGTTCTGTCTGTTCTGGTTGCGTGTGACCTGCGGAGTGAAATACCAGGTGCATGGTTTGGAGCAGGTGGATGCAAGTAAAGCGGGTCTGATTCTGGCGCGCCATGAATCGGCTTGGGAAACGCTGGCGTTCCAGCAGATTTTTCCGCGTCAGGCGTATGTGTTGAAGCGTGAACTGCTGAAAATCCCGTTCTTCGGTTGGGGGATGCGTCTGCTGCATCCGATTGCGATCGACCGCGGCGCCGGCCGTCAGGCGCTGAACCAGTTGCTGAAAGAGGGGCAGGCGCGTCTTGAGCAAGGCGATTGGGTGGTGATTTTCCCGGAAGGCACGCGTATGCCGGTGGGCGAATTGGGCAAGATCAATGTAGGCGGTTCGATGCTGGCCAGTAAAGCCAAAGTACCGGTTTATCTGGTGGCGCACAACGCCGGCAGTTGCTGGCCTAAAAACAGCTTCATCAAAAAACCGGGGGTGATTGAGGTGTATATCAGCGCGCCGCTGGATGCCTCGCAGATGAGTGTGGCCGAAATCAATGCGGCAACGGAAGAGTGGTTTACGAAGCACCTCGTTCAGGAAACTAAATAAAAACTGAACAGGCCGGGTCTGAATACAATCTACCCGGCCTGTTCAGTTTTAAAAGGCTTGAAACGGCGCGGTTTATGGCGCTTTGAGCAGTAGGGTTTTGTCGACCACGAACTGGTTAACCTCGTGATTGAGCTGCTGTGCCTGACCGACTAGTTCATTGGCAAATTGGGTCGTCTCTTCGACCATCTGTGCATTCTGCTGGATGCTGTCGTCCAGTTCGGTAATGGCCTGATTCACCAGCGCAATGCCTTGCGCCTGTTCCTGGGTGCTGGAGGAAATTTCAACCACCAGATCATTCACCATCTGGATGCCTTGATGAATCTGATCAAAGGCTTCGCTGGTCTCGTCAAGCTGCAACGCGCCGTCGTTTACCTGGGTCACCACTTCATCAATCAGGCCGCGAATTTCTTTGGCGGCGCCGGCCGACTTTTGTGCCAAATTGCGCACTTCACCCGCCACCACCGCAAAGCCGCGTCCCGCCTCGCCGGCACGCGCCGCCTCAACCGCCGCGTTCAGTGCAAGCAGGTTGGTCTGGAAGGCGATGCTGTCGATCAGGCCGACGATGTCGCTGATGCGCACGCTGGATTGCTGGATTTCGCGCATCGATTCAACCGAGGAGCTCATGGCTTTGGAACCTTCATTGGCCAAGCGGCGTGTGTCCTGAGTGAGTTGGCTGGCGCGCATCGCATTGTCGGCGGTTTGGCGCACGACCGAGGTCATCTCTTCGATGGCCGCGGCGGTCTGTTCGATGGCGCTGGCCTGCTGCTGGCTGCGATCCGCCAGCGCCAGGCTGCTTTGCGAAATTTGATGGATGTTGTGGTTGACCAGATCCGAGGTGTCGCCGACCAGATTGACCGTGCGGTTGAGTTGGCAGGCGGTGTGGTTGAGCTGTTGTTTGACCTGTTCCATTTCGCCGCTGAAAGCGCCGTTAATCTGGTGGGTCAGGTTGCCTTCCGCCAGATGCGCAATCGAGGTGTTGATCGCATCGAAGCCGGATTCCAAAGTATGTAACGCATGGTTGATATAGTTTTTCAACTCGTTCATGCGGCCTTCCGCCTGGATCTGGACACGGTCTTTTAACTGGCAGTGGGCGACCTGCTGCATCACCTGATTGATGTTGTCGACGACCTCGTCGATTGAATTCATCGCAAAATCGATTTTATGTTTCAGCGTGCCTTTCACGCCGCTGTCCATGCGCGCAGAAAAATCGCCGCGGGCGATCGCATCGGCAATGCTTTCCAACGAGTGCATGGTGTGCGAGACGCTCTGAATCGAAGCATTGACGTTGTCCTTGAAGCGCAGCAAATCCCCGCCGACCTCCACATTGACCTGCTGGTCGAATTCACCATTGGCGACCTTGCTCAACTGCCGGTTGGTTTCGTCAAAGACGGTTTTGAGGTCGGCTGTCAGATGGTTGAAACATTTTAAAACCTGGCCTACTTCGTCTTGATATTGAATCGGCAGACGTATCGAAAAGTCGTCGCTGTCGGTAATTTGGGTGATGCCTTGTTCCATACGTTTGAGCGGGCGGGCGATTTTGACCATCAGGGTGGCATACATCAGCGCAATAAACGCGCTAACCGCAATGAGAACCGCCACGATGAAATAGCCGGTGAGGTCGATCACCTGCTGAATTTGTTGGGTCAGTTGCGCGCCGATGACGGCTTGGGTGTCTGCGGCGTTACCACTCTGGTACGCCTGCCACTGTTCGGCAATGAGCTGCGCCTCGGACTGGAGCAGTGAAAAGGCGCCGGTAAAAAACACACCGGCCAGTATCATCATGCCGAGCAATACGGCGCTGAGTGTTGCAATTTTGGTCCGGCTCCACCATCCTGCGTGTTTCACGTCTCTTTCCTTTAAAACGGCGTTAATCAGAAGAGACCAGCATAGCGGGTGGCGCTAGAGAGTCAAAACAAACCTATGCATACAAAGATAAGCAGTTTTTATAGTTGGATGGGTGTTTTACAGCTGCCAGTTAATGGGAGGGAGTTTGTGCGCCTGCAAATAGGCATTGGCTTTTGAAAAGGGACGGCTGCCGAAAAAACCGCGGTAAGCGGAAAGCGGCGAGGGGTGCGGCGCTTCCAGCACCAGATGGCGCTGGCGGTCGATAAAAGCCCCTTTTTTCTGGGCGTAACTGCCCCAGAGGATAAACACACAATGCTCTTTCTGGTCATTTATGACGCGGATAATCGCATCGGTGAATTGTTCCCAGCCGTGGTTTTGGTGGGAGTTGGAATGATGCGCTTCCACCGTCAAAACGGCATTGAGCAGCAGTACGCCTTGTTCGGCCCAAGGTTGCAGATAACCGCAGTGGTGGTTCTCGACACCCAGATCATCCGAAAGTTCTTTATTGATGTTGAGCAGCGATTTCGGCAGCGGTTTGACATCCGGCAGAACCGAAAAACACAGCCCGTGGGCGTGACCGGGGGTGGGATAGGGATCCTGGCCGAGTATGACCACTTTGACGTTTTCAAACGGTGTGCTGTTCAAGGCGTTAAACCATAGGCCGCCTTTGGGCAGAATCTGCTTGCCGGCGGCTTTTTCCGCCTGCAAAAACGCTTTGAGCTGCTGCATATACGGCTTGTCGAATTCGTCGCCAATCAGGTTGAGCCAGCTGTCGGACAGCTTGATCGGATTGTCGTTGTTAGGCATAACGATCAAGGCGCCAGGCGGCTGATGAGCCAGTTGTGTTCATCCTGTTTTTCATAACGGAAACGGTCGTGCAGGCGGCTCGGACGGCCTTGCCAGAACTCGAAGCGCTGCGGCACGATGCGGTAACCGCCCCAGTGCGGCGGATGCGGCACTTCCTGTTCGCTGTAGGCAGCTTGGGCGGCCTGTAATCTGAGTTCCAGTTCGTCGCGGCTCGAAACCGGTGAGCTTTGCTTGGAAATAAAGGCGGCCAACTGGCTGTCGCGCGGCCGGCTGTGAAAATAGGTTTCGGACTCTTCCGCAGTGATTTTTTCGACCAAGCCCTCCACGCGAATCTGGCGTTCCATCTCCGGCCAGAAGAACAGCGCGGCGACGCGGTGGTTGGCCGCCATCTCGCTGCCTTTGTCGCTGTCATAATGGGTGTAGAACACCAGGCCGCGGGTATCGAACTCTTTTAGCAGCACCACACGACTGTGCGGCTGCCCATTGGCGTCCACCGTCGACAGACTCATGGCCGTCGGGTCGTTATGGATATGGGTGATGGCCGCATCCATCCAGAGCGAGAACTGTTCAAAAGGGCTGTCTTTTAGCTGGCTGCGTTTGAGTTCGGCAAACTCGTAGCTGCGGCGTTCCTGGCGGTAGTCTCGATTTGGCATAGGTACGATTTCACCTTTACATTTATATGTTATGATGCTGACGTTGAGTTTAACCCAATTCTATCATCAGGAGCCTGATTTGTGAGCGGAAACTACAATGCAGCCGAAATTGAAGTCTTAACCGGGTTGGAACCGGTGCGCAAGCGCCCGGGGATGTATACCGATACGACGCGTCCCAACCATTTGGCGCAGGAAGTCATCGATAACAGTGTGGACGAAGCGCTGGCCGGATTTGCCAGCGAGATTACGGTGACGCATCATGCCGACGGCTCCATGAGTGTGCTCGATAACGGGCGCGGCATGCCGGTGGACATTCACCCTGAAGAGGGCGTGCCGGGGGTGGAGGTCATTATGACCCGCCTGCATGCCGGCGGTAAGTTTTCCAATAAGGCCTACAAGTTTTCCGGCGGTCTGCACGGTGTGGGGATTTCGGTGGTCAATGCGCTCTCCAGTCGCGTAGAGGTACAGATTCGCCGTGACGCAAAACTGCATGCCATTGCCTTTGAAAACGGTGATGTCGCCTCTCCGCTAGAGGTGATCGGCAAGGTTGGCAAGAAAAACACCGGCACATTGGTGCGTTTTTGGCCGGATGCGCGTTTTTTCGATACCCCAAAATATGCGCTAGGCAAGCTGAAATATCTGTTGCGCGCCAAGGCGGTGTTGGCGCCGGGGCTGAAGATGACGTTTGTCGACGAAACCTGTAATGAAACCACCGAGTGGTATTTCGAGAACGGCCTGCAGGATTATCTGAACGAAGCGCTGGACGGTTTGGAGCGTTTGCCCGAAGAGGGTTTTGTGGGCGAGAGCCAGACCGATCACGAAGGTGTGGCCTGGGCGATTACCTGGCTGGTGGAGCCGGCCGAAAACCTGATGGAAAGTTACGTCAACCTGATTCCGACGCCGCAAGGCGGTACCCACGTGAACGGTTTGCGGGCCGGAGCGACCGATGCGGTGCGCGAGTTCTGCGAGTTCCGCAATCTGATTCCGCGCGGCGTCAAGATTACGCCGGAGGATGTCTGGCAGAACGTGGCGTTTGTGCTGTCGGCCAAGGTGCATGAACCGCAGTTTGCCGGACAGACCAAGGAACGTTTGTCGTCGCGCGAGTGCGTGCCTTTCATTTCCGGTGTGGTCAAGGATGCGTTGAGTCTGTGGCTCAACCAGCATACCGATGTGGCCGAGAAAATTGCCGAACTGGTGATTAACAACGCCAACCAGCGCAGCAAAAAAGCCAAAAAAGTCACGCGTAAAAAAATCACCAGCGGGCCTGCCTTGCCCGGCAAGCTCGCGGATTGTACCGAATCGGACCTGAGTTTGACCGAGCTGTTTTTGGTGGAAGGGGATTCCGCCGGCGGTTCGGCCAAGCAGGCGCGCGACAAAAACTATCAGGCGATTATGCCGCTGCGCGGCAAGATACTGAATACGTGGGAAGTGGAATCGGGCGATGTATTGGCCTCGCAGGAAATTCACGATATCAGCGTGGCGATCGGTGTCGATCCGGGATCGGACGATCTGAGCGGGTTGCGTTACGGCAAGGTCTGCATACTGGCGGATGCCGATTCGGACGGCGCGCATATCGCCACGCTGATCTGCGCGCTGTTTGTGCGCCATTTTCCGCGTCTGGTGGAAGCCGGGCATATTTATGTGGCCATGCCGCCGTTGTACCGGATTGATGTCGGCAAGCAGGTGTTTTACGCGTTGGATGAGTTTGAGCGCCAGGGCGTGCTGGACCGCATCGCCGCCGAGAAACTCCCCGGCAAGGTGCAGGTCACTCGTTTTAAAGGTCTGGGGGAGATGAACCCGCCGCAGTTGCGTGAAACCACCATGATGCCGGAAACGCGCCGCCTGATTCAGTTGCAGTTGGATTCTCAGCAGCAACACGACCATGAGGTCATGGATATGCTGTTGAATAAAAAACGCGCCTCGGACCGCAAGGTCTGGTTGGAAAGCAAAGGCGATTTGGCGGAATTTTAAACAGAGTTGAATGTATGAAAAGACTGTTATTGATTGCGCTGCTATGGTCGCCACAGGCTGTTTGGGCGCAAACGCAAAGCCAACAGGTGAAGGATGATTTCCATTTAACGCTGTATAAAGATGTGCAAGGCAGTGTCGAGGGGTTGGAAGTTTTCACCAAACAGGCCGATCAGGAGGTGTTTTTCGGGGTGAGTTGCAATGCCATCAACCCTTTCCCGATGCTGCAAATTCTGTTGTTTAATGATGCGATTATTTCCGAAAGCCCGCGTTTGATGGCGTTAAGTTATCGAATTGACGGGCCGGAGGATGCGAATGCCCAGCCTGTGCAAGGCATTTTGCAGCCTAAGCTGAATTATGAGGAAATCTCCAATAAGGTACGTTTGGAGTTGAAGCCGGAACACTTTGCCTCGATGGCGGCGATGAAGCAGGGTTATCAGGATTGGATGGCGGCGTTAAAAGCCGGTAATGAGGTGGTGTTCACCTTAAGCCATGCGTCGTTCGGACAAAAGCGCTATGCCTTTTCGTTGCGCGGTTTTCAGGGGGTGATCGAGCCTTACGAAGCGGTGTGTTACTAAGCCCGCCTGGTAAGATGCCCTGTCCGGGAATGCGGCGGGTTTAAGCGGGTTTAGGAGAACTCTTTTTTATTCAGTCGGCTTAGCCGGTTTTTGTAATTAATAAAATCTTCCAGTGCGGCCTGATCTTCATCGTTGAGTTTGTTGAATGCAATCGTCAGATAGACCTGGTCGCCGGTATTGTGGCGATGGGTGACTTTGCCCAGTAAATGAAACACGCGGAAAGTGCCCAGTGCCGGCAGTTCAAACTCCGCTTCCAGCTCGGTGCCTTCACGTGCGCCGCGGTTCACAATGACACCAACGCCTTTGAGTGACAGGTCGACCAGTTCCCCTTCGGCCTGGCCGTTGCGGCCGTGGACAATCACTTTGCGGCTGGTTTTAACACGGCTATCAAGTTGGATTGCAGTGTCCATGATTATTCTGCCGATTCGCTGCTATTGGCATAGTGTCCGATGACCAGACTCTGGTGAGGGCTCAGTAACGAAAACTCTATGCCAGTCAGAAAGCCCGCGCCGGACGAGGTCACGTGTGTGGTTTGAGCGTCTATGACCAGCTCGATGTCATCGTCGTAGGCGGGCAGTGAAAACTTCATGCTAAGCCGCTGCAGCGGCTGCAGGGCGCGGTCTAACAGGACGCCGGCACCGAGTATCGACAGGTTTAATAGCGTTCCATGCACTATTTCATCGTTGTTGATCAGCAGTTCAACCGGACGTTTGAGTGTCACGCGGTGTTTGGCGCGTTGATGGAGTTCGGCGTTGGTCATGCTCGAAAGTTCTCTGTTGGGTGAACGATTCGCATCCAAGGTTGCAAAATGAAGATTAAAACACGCTTATTTTATACAAACTGTCCCGCATCCGCCTAATTTTAGCGGTGTTTGCATCTTAGGTGTCAGGAGGAGCAGCTCAGCGCAATGCCTTTCTGCGAGGCCAGTCGGGGGGCCTGATAGTAGTGTTGCGGCAATTCCGGGTGTTGTTCGAAGGGCGCGCGCAGCGCATCGAAAACCCGGTGCAGCAGGTTGAAGTCGCCATGCTCGGCGGCTTCAATGACTTCCTGATTGATGTAGTTGCGCAGCACGAAGCGGGGAGTGTGTTGCAAAATGGTCTGCGCAATCTGCGAAGGATTCTCTTCAAGCTGGCAGCGCAGTTGGTAACGCTCAAACCAGAGTCGCCACGCCTTGGAAGCCGGTGCCAATGGGTGCCAGGACCCGGCCTGTTGAGTTTGTAAAGTCGCCAGTTCGAGGAAAAAGTGCTGGAAGTCAATATCGGCCTGATCCATTAACATCAGCAGATCAGCCACCAGTTCGCGGTCTTGCGGCTGCGGTGTCTGCAAGCCGAGTTTGGCGCGCATTTTGTCGAGATAACGCTGATTGTAGGTTTCCACATAACCGTTGATGGCATCCGCCAGAATGGCATCGCGTTGGTTCTCATCCAGTATCAGTGCATAGGCCTGCGCAAACACCTGGCAGTTCCACAGGCCGATATTGGGTTGCTGGCTGTAGGCGTAGCGCCCTTCGGTGTCGGAGTGGTTGCAGATATGGTGGATTTTAAAGTCGTCCATAAAAGCATAGGGGCCAAAGTCAAAGGTTTCCGCCGCCACCGACATATTGTCGGTATTGAGCACGCCGTGGCAGAAACCGACCGACTGCCAGCCGGCAATCAGGTCGGCGGTATTGCGGAGTATGGTGTGCAGCAGTTCGGCGTAACGTTCCTGCGGGTTGAGAGCACGCAGCTCCGGATAGACGGTGTCGATGACATAATCCGTCAACTGTTGCATGCCGCCAAGATCGCGGTGTTCGGCGAGCCATTCAAAGTGGCCGAAACGTACATGGGTTTTGGCCACACGGATATAGGCGGCGCGCGGCTCGTAAGTTTCGCGGCGCACCGCCTCGCGGTTATGGCAGAGGCTCAGGCAACGGGTGCTGGGGATGCCCAGTGCATGCAGGGCTTCGCCGCCGAGATATTCGCGGATGGCGGAACGCAGCACCGCACGGCCGTCGCCGCGGCGCGAGTAAGGGGTTTGTCCGGCACCCTTCAAATGCAGATCCCACAGGCGATGCTTCGGGTCAATGGCCTGGCCTAACAATAGGCCGCGGCCGTCGCCCAAGTCGGGATTGTAGTAGCCGAATTGGTGGCCGGTATATTTTTGCGCCAAACTGGACAGGCCGGGTGGGAGTGTCTGCCCCGAGGTCATTTGTCGTAACGCCTCCTGCTCCAACCCGATACTGAGGCTTGCCAGCAGTGGCTGATTGGCATGCAGCAGCACAGCCTCGTGCAACGGCTCGGCGTTGAGCTGGCTGTAGAAGTGGCTGGGCAATTCAAAGTAGCGATTGCAGAAGTTCATAGAGGTTTGGCGCAAGTGAAAATAACTTTTATTATAAGCGTTAGAGGGTCTTTAACCTAGTGATTTACTAGGTTAAGGGGGTGCGCGCGCAGACGCTTTTAGGGATTGATTAAAAGTTTGAATTAAAACTGCGCCGCGCTTGCGCCCATCGGCCGGACAAGTGTGTTAGATTATCCGCTATCAAAAAACATCGGGGCCAACATAAGATGTGGGAAATTGAAGTCGACAATATCAAATGCGGCGGCTGCGCCAACAGCATCCGTCAGCAGCTGGGTGCTGTGCCGAGCATCAAGGCGGTGGACGTGGATGTGGCTCAAGGCAAAGTTGCCCTTGAATTGGTGGAAGACAGCGCGGCGATACGCGAACAGATTTTGGCGCAGCTGTTGAAAATGGGCTATCCGCAAGCCGGCAGCGTGCGCGGCTTGAGTGCGGCCGGAGCCAAAGCCAAATCGTTTGTCTCCTGCGCGGTCGGCAAATTAAGCGATGATAATACAGAGAAGTAATGGCAATTCATGGCACGTAAAGTAGGTCAATAAGGAGTCGTTTGTGTCCCAGCAAGTCATCAATTACGAAGGCATTGAGCAATTACCGGTCGCCCAGTTTACCGAGAAGGCATATCTGGATTATGCGATGTATGTCATTCTCGACCGCGCTTTGCCGCACATCGGCGATGGCTTGAAGCCGGTACAGCGCCGCATTATCTATGCGATGTCGGAGTTGGGACTCAGGGCGACCGCCAAATACAAAAAGTCGGCCAGAACAGTGGGGGACGTGCTCGGTAAGTTCCATCCACACGGAGACAGCGCCTGTTACGAGGCGATGGTACTGATGGCGCAGGATTTCTCGTTCCGCTATCCATTGATCGACGGCCAGGGCAACTGGGGTTCGATGGATGATCCCAAATCGTTTGCGGCGATGCGTTACACCGAATCGCGCCTGTCGCGTTTCAGCCAGCTGCTGCTCGACGAAGTCGGGCAGGGGACGGTGGATTGGACGCCGAACTTTGACGGCACCCTGGACGAACCTTTGGTGTTGCCGGCGCGCGTGCCGCATGTCTTGCTCAACGGCACCAGCGGCATCGCCGTGGGGATGGCCACCGATATTCCGCCGCATAATCTGGCCGAAGTGGTCAACGGCTGTGTGGCGCTGCTTGATAATCCGTCTATGACGACTGAAGAGTTGATGGAGTACATTCCCGCGCCGGATTATCCGAATAGCGCGCAGATTATCACCCCGCGCAGCGAACTGCTGAAACTCTATGAAACCGGCACGGGGGGAATTCGCCAGCGTGCCAGTTATCATGTGGAGGACGGCGTGAATGTGGTGATTGATGCGTTGCCTTACCAGACCTCGGGCGCCAAATTGCTGGAACAGATCGCCGCACAGATGCGCGCCAAAAAACTGCCGATGGTGGTGGACTTACGCGACGAATCGGATCACGAGAACCCGGTACGTTTTGTGTTGGAGCTGCGTTCCAAACGCATTGACGTGGAAACGGCGATGCTGCACCTGTTTGCCACCACCGATCTGGAAAAGAGCTACCGCGCCAATTTCAATATGATCGGCCTGAACGGGCGTCCGCAGGTCAAACCCTTGAAGGCGCTGCTGAGCGAATGGCTGGTATATCGTACCGAAACGGTGCGCCGCCGTCTGCAATACCGTCTGGATAAGGTGTTGGCGCGTCTGCATGTGTTGGAAGGGATGTTGATTGCCTTTTTGAATATCGACGAGGTGATTGCCATTATCCGCGAAGAGGACAAGCCCAAGCCGGTATTGATGGAACGCTTCGGTTTGAGTGATATTCAGGCCGAAGCGGTACTGGAATTGAAACTGCGCCATCTGGCGCGTCTGGAAGAGATGAAAATCCGTACCGAGCAGGCCGAGTTGGATGCCGAGCGGCAGAAGCTGGAGAAGATTCTGGGCAGTGCGGCGCGTTTGAAAACGCAGGTTAAAAAAGAGTTGCTGGCCGACGCCGAGGCGTATGGCGATCCGCGCAAATCGCCGTTGATCGAAGCGCGTATGGCGCAGGCGATGAGCGAGCAGGACCTGCTGCCATCGGAGGCCGTGACGATTGTGCTCTCCGAAAACGGCTGGGTACGCGCCGCCAAAGGCAATGATGTGGATGGCCGCACCTTGGGTTACAAAGCAGGCGATAACTTCTGTAGCCAGGCCACCGGTCAGAGCCGGCAAACCGCGGTGTTTCTGGATGATACCGGGCGGGCCTATGCGTTGGCGGCGCACAGTTTGCCGTCGGCCAGAAGCCATGGCGAGCCGCTGACCGGGCGTTTGAGCCCGCCGGCGGGTGCCAACTTCAAACATGTGATGCTAACCCAGCCCGACGACAAGGTGGTGTTGGCCACGTCCGCCGGTTACGGCTTTATTACCCAGGTGGAAAATCTCTACTCCAAAAACAAGGCAGGCAAGGCGATTTTAAGTCTGAGCGATAGGGCCGAGGTATTGACGCCTGCGTTGGTGCAGGCCGACGACTGGCTGGTGGTGGTGACCGACGAACCGCGCATGCTGGTGTTTGCCGCGACAGAGTTGCCGGAATTGGCCAAGGGCAAAGGCAATAAGCTGATCCAGATGCCCAAAGGGCAGCAGGTGAACGCGGTATTTGCCTTTAAACCCGGCAGTAAATTGACACTGGTGGCGGGCGATTATGAAAAGCTCTTTAACGCAACGGCTGTCGAAGAGGCCTTTGCGAGTCGTGCCAAGCGCGGCATTGCGTTACCTAGAACCTTGAAAAAGGTTACCGCTATTTTTGCCCAGGAATGATTTGTGTTGGTGTTTGGTACAGGAATTGCTTTTGGAGAAACTTGGAAAAGTTTTACAAATCTTTCTTTTAAGTTTGAAAAGTGACGCATATGTTTGCCAAACCCATTGGAATCATCATTATTTTGTTCAGTCTGCTGGTCGGCTTTGTGCTGATGGGGGGCAATCTGGGCGCTTTGTGGCATCCCTCCGAGTTGCTGGTCATTCTGGGGATTTCGTTCGGGGCTTTTCTGGCCTCCACGCCGGTGTACGTGTGGACCAAAACCTTGACCTATTTGGGACGTTTTTTTGCCGGCGAACGCGTTAGCAAGGCGCTGTATGCCGAGACCCTGGGATTGCTTGAGGAGCTGGCGCGTTTGTCGCGTTCGTCGGGCATGCTGGCTTTGGAAAAGCATATCGTCAACCCCGAAAACAGCCCGATTTTCATGCACTATTCCAAGGTGCTGAAGCACAAGGATCTTAAAAAGTTCGTGGTCGATAATTTCAGTTATCTGCTGCTGAATCCGCCGGCCAGCTTGAATTTCCAGCACCATTTGCAGAACCAGATTGACGATATCTATCAGTCCTCCATGGAAGTGCCGCGTGCCGCCGGCAAAGTGGCCGACTGGTTGCCGGGCTTCGGGATTGTTGCCGCTGTTCTGGGGGTGATTATCACTATGGAGCTGTTGGGCGGCGATATGGATGTGGCAAAAATTGGTACGGCAATCGGTGCCGCTCTGGTCGGTACCCTGACCGGCGTGTTTTTTGCCTTTGCCGTGGTGGCGCCGTTTGTGCACGCGGTTGAGGTGATGATTCGCCAGGATCGCTCATTGTTTGAAATGACAGCAGCCTTTTTGGAGGCTTATGCGAGCGGCGTTTCACCCAATTTGGCGGTGGAGATCGGCCGTCAGCGCGTACCGCCTGAATTCGAGGTGCCGCGCGATGAAGACTAATCTGTTAGGGAAGTGGGTTCAATGAGTCGTCGTGGCGGACATGATGACGGAGGCGCGCACGGCGGTTCCTGGAAAATAGCCCTGGCCGATTTGATGACCGTGCTGATGGTCTTCTTTCTGGTGATGTGGCTATTGGCCGTGGTCGAGCCTGAAAAGCGCAAAACCTTTGCCGAGAGTTTAACCGGGAAATACGAAGAACCGGTTGCGGTGGTGGAAGACAGCGCCAAGCAGGACGGCAGCGAGTTGAACCCGCTGGATTTGAAACCGCCGGCAACCGAGCTGGAAATCCGCCAAAGTCTCAAAACCATGAATCAGCGCGATATCGAAATCGAGGACGGTCCGGAGTTCACCCGGATTACGCTGAAATCGGACAGCTTTTTCGAGAGCGGGCGCGCCACCATCAGCGACAAAACCCGCGAACAGCTCGAGACTTTGGGCGAAACCCTCGCCGGGCGCGGTCAGAAGATGGTGATTTCCGGTTATACCGACGATATTCCGATCAACAACTTCCAGTTCCCGTCCAACTGGGAGCTGTCTGCCGCACGTGCCGCCACCGTGGCGCGAACCTTCATCTATATGGGGGTGGACCAGTCCTTGATTAAAATCGAGGGCAATGCGGATAACGATCCGGTGGTGCCGAATGACTCCAGCTATAGCCGCTCGGTGAACCGCCGCGTGATTATCACGGTTGATAAACGCCCGCCGGTGGAGGTCAAAAAGCCGCTGCCGACTCCGGTTCGCGCGGCGCGTTAACGCGTTGAGTTTTGCGGTTAGGCGCTAGGCTCGCTGCAGACTTTGCAATGCGGGTCTTTCTTTAAGTTTAAGGTGCGGATATGCATCGTGTACGCATCCACAATCATCAACTTGCCGCTCAAGGTCGGTTTGCCGAGCAAAGCTTTAACCGCTTCAATCGCCTGCATGGAGCCGATCATTCCCACCACCGGTGCCAATACACCGTTCTGGCTGCAGGTCAGTTCCATGCCGCTCTCCTCTTTATAGAGACACTGATAACACGGGCTGTTTGCATCGCGGAAATCGTAGGTGGTCAACTGGCCTTCCCAGCGGATGGCCGCGCCCGAAACCAGCGGGATTTTGGCGGCATGGCAGGCACGATTCAGCGCAAAACGCGAAGCGAAGTTGTCGGTGCAGTCGAGCACCACGTCGGCGTTTTTCAACAGGCCGGGTAGGGCTGTTTCTTCCATTTTTGCATTGACGGCAACAATCTCGATATGACGATTCAGGGCTTGCAGATTTTGACGGGCCGATTCCACCTTCGCCTGGCCGATATTGGCTTCGCGGTGCACAATCTGGCGTTGCAGGTTGGAGTCGTCCACGCTATCGAAATCCACCAAGGTGAGCTTGCCGACACCGGCGGCGGCCAGATAGAGCGCAACCGGCGAGCCCAAACCACCCAAGCCGAATATAACGGCGTGGGATTGCGCCAGTTTTAGCTGACCTGCATAGTCCACTTCCGACAAGAGGATTTGGCGGCTATAACGCGACAATTCGGCATCGTTAAGTTCGGTTTTGGTGGTCATGTTGTTTCTCGCTTTGTTGCGGTTTCTGTCCAAGTGTTATGCGCGGATTGCCGCCATAGTCGTGGCGGGTTTCAACTTGCGTGAATCCCTGCATTTTGAAGAGTTGCTGCACGGCGGCGGCCTGATTGTAGCCGTGTTCGATAATCAGCCAGCCGCCGGGTTGCAGAAATGCGCCGGCCTGGGCAGTAATCATTCTAATGTCATCGAGGCCGTCTTCGCCAGAGGTCAGCGCGCTCAAAGGTTCAAAACGCACATCTCCCTGGCTGAGATGCGGGTCGTTTTCTTCGATATAGGGCGGATTGGAGACAATCAGCGCAAAAGGGGCTGCGCCTTGCAGGGCGTTAAACCAGTCGCTTTGCAGGAAACGGACGGTCAACGTTAAGGCGTCAGCGTTGCGCTGCGCCAAATGCACCGCCTCAAGGCTGAAATCCACGCCAGTCATCTCGCAATCGGGCCGTTCGCTTTTAAGCGCCAGTGCAATCGCACCGGTGCCTGTGCCCAAATCCAAAACCCGGCAGGCCGGGTATGGATCGTCTGACCCGGCCTGTTGAGTTTTTTGCGGACAATTTTCGCGCAGCTTTTCGAGTGCGGTTTCCACCAGGATTTCGGTGTCCGGGCGGGGAATCAAGGTGGAGGCATTGACGTTAAGCGCTAATCCCCAGAACTCACGTTGCCCCAGTATATGCGCGATAGGGCGGCCTTGCAGGCGTTGGACGAGCAGGTCGTTGAATTGTTCGCTTTGTTGATGGGTCAGGCGCTGTTCCGGCCAGGTGAACAGATGGGTGCGGGAGCAGTTCAATGCCGCTGCCAATAGCAGTTCGGCATCGAGTCTGGGGGTGTCGCTTGCGGTTTGTTCGGTCAGTTGCCGGACTGCACTGGCCAAGGTGCTGGCGATACTGTTCACGCGTTGGCCTTAACTTTCGTTGCTCAGCGCCGCCAGCTGCTCGGCCTGATATTCGTTGATGAGCGGTTCGATGACCTGTTCCAGTCCGCCGTTCATAATGTCGTCCAGCTTATAGAGCGTGAGGTTGATGCGGTGATCGGTGACGCGGCCTTGCGGGTAGTTGTAGGTTCGGATGCGCTCCGAACGGTCGCCGCTGCCGACCAGACTTTTGCGTTCCTGGGCGATCTCTTTGTCGTGCGCCTGGCGTTTGGCGTCGTTGATGCGCGCCGCCAGCAGTGACATGGCGCGGGCGCGGTTTTTGTGCTGCGATCGTTCGTCTTGACACTCCACCACCGTGCCGGTGGGCAAGTGGGTGATGCGGATGGCCGAATCGGTTTTGTTGACGTGCTGACCGCCGGCACCGGAGGCGCGGAAAGTATCCACTTTGAGGTCGGCCGGGTTGAGTTCAACCTCTTCCAACTCGGGCGCTTCGGGCATGACGGCGACGGTGGCGGCCGAGGTGTGGACGCGCCCCTGGGTTTCGGTGGCCGGCACGCGTTGCACGCGGTGGGCGCCGGATTCAAATTTCAAACGTGAAAAAGCGCCGTCGCCGATCAGGCGGGCGATGATCTCTTTATAACCGCCGTGTTCGCCTTCGTGGGAGTTGATGATCTCGACCTGCCAGCGCATTTTTTCGGCATAACGGCTGTACATACGGAACAGATCGCCGGCGAAGATGGCCGCTTCGTCACCGCCGGTGCCGGCGCGGATTTCAAGGAAGATATTGGCGTCGTCCTTCGGGTCGCGCGGCAACAGCATTTTTTGCAGGTCCAGTTCCAGTGTTTCCAGACGCTCTTCAATCAGCGGCAGTTCTTCCTGCGCCATCTCTTTGAGGTCGGGATCGCCGGAGACCAGCATTTCCTTGGCTTCCTGCAGGTCGGCTTCGGCGTTTTCAAAGGCGTTGAAGGCTTCGACCACCGGCGAGAGCTGGGCGTGTTCTTTGGTCAGATTGCGGAACTTGTTCTGGTCGCTGATGACGTCCGGCTCGGAAATCAGGGCGTTGACCTCGTCAAGGCGTTCTACCAAGTGTTGTAGTTTAGTGCGAATAGAGTCTTTCATAATAGGGTCGCTTGCGAGTGGTGCAAAAAGGGTTTAACGGGTTGACGTCGGGGTGGTGCGCTAAGATTGCTTGGAGTCGTTAAGCAACAGGGTTTTCGCCGCGTCAATCAGGCTATGCTGGCCGTTGAGACCGGCCTGGTGAAGTTGTTTGGTTGGGGTGTGCAGCAGTCTGTTGGTCAGCTGGTTGGCGAGTTTTTTGACGACCTCTTGCGGATCGACGCCAAGTTCCAGTTGGTGCAACGCCTGTTGCAAGGCGTGTTCCTTGATATCGCACGATTGCTGGCGGAAACGCTGGATCAGCGGATTGACCTGCTGGGTGGCGAGGAACTGCGCCATAAAGTTTTCGGCCTGGACTTCAATAATCTCTTCGGCTTCCAATGCGGCGGTCTGGCGCGACTGTTTATTGTCCTCGATGATTTCGTGCAGGTCGTCCACGGTATAAAGGTAAACGTCTTCGAGCTCGTCGATTTTCGGGTCGATGTCACGCGGTACGGCGATGTCGACCATAAACATCGGGCGGTTTTTGCGGCGCTTCAATGCCGGAACCACCTGGGCCTTATGCAGAATGGCCGTCGGGCTGCCGGTGGAGCCGATGACAATGTCGGCCTCGTGCAAGTGGCTGTCGATCTCGTTGAGGCCGATGGCATAGCCGCCGATCGCCTCGGCCAGATTGTGCGCGCGTTCCAGCGTGCGGTTGGCAATGATCAGTTTGCCGATATGGCTCTCTTTGAGATGGCGGGCGACCAGTTCGATGGTTTCGCCGGCGCCAAGCAGCAGGGCGGTTTGCTCCGAGAGGTCGCCAAAAAACTGTTTGGATAGCGTCACCGCCGAAAAGGCCACTGAAACCGGGCTGGAGCCGATGGCGGTATCGGTGCGCACTTGCTTGACCGTGCGGAAAATGTGTTGGAACAGGTTTTCCAGCGTGTGATGAACGCTGTCGGCCTTGTGTGCCAGATTGTAGGCTTCCTTGATCTGTCCGAAAATCTGCGGTTCACCGAGCACCAGTGAGTTCAGCCCGCTGGCGACGCGCATAATATGCTTAACCGAATCGAGCCCTTGATGGCTGTACAGATAGGGCATAAGGGTGTTGGCGGGCAGATCGAAGAAATCATGCAGCCACTTGAAAACGGCTTGAGCTTGATCGGAGGCTCTGAGGGTGCAATAAATTTCGGTGCGGTTACAGGTGGATAAGATGATACACTCTGACACAAGTTGTTGGTTTTTGAGCTCATCAATGGCGCTGAGTGCGCGTTCCGAACTGAATGATACGGTTTCACGTATATTGACCGGAGCGGTCTCGTGATTCACGCCAAATGAGAGAAGCTTCATAACCGAGTGATTTACCGTATCATTACCGTTCAGGAGTTCGCCGGGGAGTTCCACAGTGAATTGCCAACTAAAGAGGCGTAATTCTGCTAAATTATAGGGTTAATTGCAAGTTTTATCGGGAAAATGACACAGTTAGGTTTCCGCAAAGGTTGTCTTCAAGGGTGAAGCAATCGGCAAGGGTTGTCGGAATTGGACTGGCCGAGAGAATGGCGGATGCAGCAGGGATAGGCATGAAGTTTACTAAGTGGGTGCAGGGTTTGAACAGATCGATTTGGTTGGGAGTGGCGTTGTCGGGCGGCTTGTCCTTGACGGCTTGCAGCCAGGTAGCGACGGTCGAGGAAAAGCCATCCGCGCCCTCCGAATCGAAGTTGTCTCCGCAGTTGTTGAGTCAGGAAGCGTTGGAGTCTGCCCAGCACGCACAGCAGGTGTTTCAGGTGCTGGCGGCGGAGTTGATGGTTGAAAAAGGCTATCCCGCCGATGCCTTTAATGTGATGTTTCCGTTGGCGGCCGAAACCCGCGAACCCGAATTGGCGAAGCGTGCGTTTGAGCTGTCTATGACAACTTATGATGAGCAGGCGATTGCACAGGCGGCTGCCTTATGGGCGGAAGTGGCGCCGCAGGAGCCGGCCGCATGGCGGGTGGCTTACTTTATGTCATTGCGCCAAAATCAGTTGCCGCTGGCGCTTGAGCAGTGGCAAACCTACCGCCAATATTCCGATGCGACGCTCGAAGAGGATTTATTGCTGGCGGCACAGCGTTTGTCGCGCAGCGCGCCAAACGACGCGATAAAGGGATTTTTCGCCCGGTTGCAGCAAGAGTCGCCGGAAGTCTGGCAGGCTTATTATGGCCTGGGGTTGCTGTATTCCGTGTGGCAGCAGCCGGACGGGGCGATTGCCCAGCTCGAAAAGGCCGTGCAGGTTCTGCAGCAGGCTGACAAGGCCTCCGATGATGCGCAGCAGGATGCAGTGCAGCAAATCTATCAATTGCTCTCCAAAGTTTACTTGCAGCTGGACAATCCGCAGCCGGGGTTGAAAGGGCTGGCAGGGTATTTAAAGCAGTTTCCGCAGGATTGGCTGGTGCAGGAGCGCATGGCCAGACTGGAAGTGAAGGCGGAGCGCTATAAAGCGGCGGAAAAACGTTATCAGGCCATTTTAAAGTCGAATAGCGAGGCGACCACATCACGGCTGTCGTTGGCGTTATTGCAAATAGAGATGCAAAAATATTCGCAGGCGGCCAAAAATTTACAATTGGTGGTGAAGCAGCCGGCTTACGAGTCGGTCGGCTACTATTATTTGGGCGTGTTGAGCCAGCAGCAAAATCTGTCTGAGCAGGCTTATGACTACTTTGAGAAGGTCAAGGTCGCCCCTTATGCAGTGGATGCCAAGCTGCATCAGTCTGAAATCGTATTCTCCTCCAAAGGGCTGGACGCGGCATTGGCGGTGCTGGATTCGGTGAAGATGGATGATGACGAGTCGCGGGTCAAGGTCTATCGCGCCAAGGCGATCTTTTATCGGGCCAGCGATCGTTATGCCGACGCCATTGACCTGTTTGACAAGGCGTTGACCATTCAGCCCGATAATGCCTCATTGCTGTTTTCCAAGGCGGCGCTGTTGTATGAAGAGAAGCGTTACCTAGAATATGAACAAACCATGCAAAAGGTCGTGGCGCTTCTGCCGGACGAGGTCGAGGCGTTGAATGCGCTGGGTTATTTCTACGTTGAGCAGAATGTTAAGCTGGACGAAGCGGCAGTGCTCTTGAATAAAGCCTTGGCATTGGCGCCCAATAATTATTATGTATTGGACAGTGTCGGCTGGTTGGCGTACCGGCAGCAGCGCTATGCTGATGCCGAGGAATATCTGCAGCAGGCGGTGGCGATTGAGGCGGATGTGGAGGTTGTGATGCATCTGATCGCGGTGAAGTGGGTGCTGAACAAGCGGGCGGAAGCTGAAAAATTATGGCGCCAATATCGGTCGCAATTTGCAGATGATTCAAGATATCAATCGCTTATGCCGACGTTTCAAAAACAGTTGGGGAAATAAGAGGGCTGGTCCCTTTGCTCAGGGGGTAGGCGGCTGCTAATCGCCCAAAAAAAAGTGCAAGAAATTTTAAAAAATGACTTGCCATGCTGAAAAATAAATGGATAATACGCACCTGTCTTCACGACAAAGATATTACAGGGCTGTGGCCAAGTGGTAAGGCATCTGGTTTTGATCCAGTGTACCGTAGGTTCGAATCCTGCCAGCCCTGCCAATATCCTATCCGAATTCCCCAAGTCATTATCATCCTTGAACAGGAGCGCCTTAAATGGCAAACAGAAATGTCATGATTTTTGCGGGAAACGCAAACGTCAGTCTTGCTGAAAAAATCTCCCAATACTTAGATATCCCTCTTGGAAAAGCCGATGTTGGCCGTTTCAGCGATGGCGAAATCATGGTTGAAATCAAAGAATCTGTTCGTGGTCAGGATGTTTATGTCTTGCAACCTACCTGTACGCCTGAACCTGCCGTCAATCTGATGGAAATGCTGGTGATGATCGATGCGCTTAAGCGTGCGTCGGCAGCGCGTATCACGGCGGTTGTCCCTTATTATGGTTTTGCCCGTCAGGATCGCCGTCCTCACTCGGCGCGTGTACCGATTACCGCGCGTCTGTCGGCCGACATGATTACCGTGGCCGGTGCGCACCGTGTGATTACGGTGGATTTGCACTCTGACCAAATCCAAGGCTTCTTCGATATTCCGGTAGACAATATCTACGGCTCACCGCTGTTGGTTGAGGATATGCAGAAGAATTGTGATTTGGAAAATATCACCATCGTCTCTCCGGATATGGGTGGCGTGGTGCGTGCGCGTGCGGTGGCCAAGGCGATTGATGCCGATATGGCGATTATCGATAAGCGCCGTCCAAAAGCCAATGTGGCGCAGGTGATGAATATCATCGGTGATATCGAAGGCCGCGACTGCATCATTATCGACGATATGGTCGATACGGCGGGTACCTTGTGCAAAGCAGCTCAAGCTTTGATGGAGCGCGGTGCCAAGAGTGTGTCGGCCTATGTGGTGCATGCGGTATTGTCCGGTCCGGCGGTTGAGAATATCAAAAACTCCGTTCTAAAAGAGTTGGTGGTCACCGATTCGATTCCGGCCACGGCCGAAGCGATGGCGTGCGAAAAAATTCGCCGCGTGAGCATTGCCAATATTCTGGGTGAAACCATCCGTCGCGTTCACCAGGAAGAATCGGTGACGGCATTGATGATGCATTAATGTGAATCCGATCTGATTTAAAACGCCCCTGCTTAGGGGCGTTTTTGTTTGCGTTGAAAATACCCGGCCTGTTGACTTTTGCAAACGTGATTTTCACGAAGCGCTTGAAAGTGCTGGTAAAAAACTGATTTTTGGGTATAATGCCCGCTTTCCTTGTGTTTGGTCGCGAACACAAGCCTTATCAATTTGAGAAACCCTTTGAATTCAATAGGTTTGGTTTCTCGCTATTGGAGATTATGACATGAGCCAAAATTGGACAGCAGAAATCCGCACGAACGAAGGGAAAGGTGCGAGCCGCCGCCTTCGTCGTGAGGGTAAAGTACCCGCTATCATCTACGGTGCGGACAAAGACGCCGTTTCTGTAACTTTCTCAGCTAACTTTGTGAAGCACGCGTTGGAAAACGTGGATAACTTCAACAGCGTTTTGACTGTAGATGTACAGGGTGGTCAAACTGAGAGCTGCGTTGTTAAAGACATCCAGCGTCATCCGGCAACCAATGAAGTTGCCCACATCGACCTGCAGCGCGCAAGCGATAAAGGCATGATCACTAAGCGCGTACCTCTGAACTTCGTTGGTAAAGCGGTAGCGCCTGGCGTGAAGATGGGTGGTATGATGACATTCTTGCAACCGACTGTTGAAATCCGTTGTTTGGCAAAAGACCTGCCGACTGCGATCACAGTTGACGTTTCTAACATGGAAGCGGGCGACAGTATGCGTCTGTCTGAGTTGACCTTGCCAGCGGGTGTTATCATCACTGCGTTGACACACGGCAACTCTGACTACGACCAAGCGGTTGTAAACATCAGCAAGCCAAAACGTAAATAATCTGTTGGGCGGCATTCAATTTGAATGTCGCCGCAATAACGATTGAGAGCCGGCGTATGTCATCTGTTCAACTTATTGTAGGTTTGGGAAATCCAGGCGCACAGTACGAGCAGACCCGACATAACGCCGGTTTTTGGTTTGTGGAGGAAGTAGCGCGGCAATACGGCGCGGTGTTTCGTCCAGAAAGCAAATTCTCAGGTGAGGTCGCCCGTATTCAGGTGGGTGGCCGCGATTGCTGGCTGCTAAAGCCCAGTACATTCATGAACCGCAGCGGTCAGGCGATTCATGCCATTGCCAATTTCTATAAGATCAGTCCTCAATCCATTCTAGTGGTGCATGACGAATTGGATTTGCCGGCGGGTGCTGCCAAGCTCAAGGTGGGCGGCGGTCACGGCGGGCATAACGGCTTGCGCGATACGATTGCCAAAATGGGGGCGGAATTCGCGCGTTTGCGTTTGGGGATCGGTCATCCGGGGCATCGCGACCAGGTGGTGGATTATGTGTTGAAAGCACCGTCCAAAATCGACCGTCAGAAATTGGACGATGCCATTTACGAAGCCAGTCGTGTGGTGCCGGAGCTATTACAGGGCGATTTCGCCAAAGCGATGCAGCAGTTGCATACGCAGTCTTGATTTGTATTCATTGATTTATTTTCACAGTATGTTGTAAAAACGCACTTTGCTTAAGTGGCGTCAGGAGAAAGAGATGGGATTTAAGTGTGGTATTGTCGGTTTGCCGAATGTGGGCAAATCAACCTTGTTCAATGCATTGACCAACGCCGGTATCGAATCGGCCAACTATCCTTTCTGCACCATCGAGCCTAACGTGGGCGTGGTGCCGGTGCCTGATCCGCGTTTGCAGGCCTTGGCCGAGATCGTCAAGCCGGAGCGTATTCTGCCGACGACCATGGAGTTTGTGGATATTGCCGGCTTGGTAGAAGGGGCTTCCAAAGGCGAGGGGCTGGGCAACAAATTCTTGGCCAATATCCGCGAAACCGACGCCATTGCCCAGGTGGTACGTTGTTTTGAAAACGACGACATTGTTCACGTGGCCGGTAAGGTCGAGCCGTTGAGCGATATCGAGATCATCAATACCGAATTGGTCTTGGCCGATATGGAATCGATTGAAAAAGCCATTCAAAAAGTGCAGCGTGTCGCTAAGAGTGGCGACAAAGCCGCCGCCGCGCAGATGGCGTCATTGGAAAAAGTCATGAAAGAGGTCGAGCAGGGCACCTTGGTGCGCATGATCGATCTGGATGACGACGACCGCAAAGTGCTGGCGGGTCTGCATCTGCTGACCATCAAACCGATGATGTATATCGCCAACGTCAACGAAGACGGTTTTGAAAACAACCCGCATCTTGAAGCCGTGCAAAAGCTGGCGGCCGAGCAGGGCGCGATTGTGGTGCCGGTGTGTGCCGCCATCGAATCGGAAATCGCCGAGTTGGACGAAGAAGACAAGGCCGCTTTTTTGGAAGAGATGGGGCAGGAAGAGCCGGGTTTGAACCGCGTGATCCGCGCCGGTTTTGAATTGCTGGGCTTGCAAACCTATTTCACGGCGGGTGTTAAAGAAGTTCGCGCCTGGACGGTTCGCAAAGGGGCCACCGCGCCACAGGCGGCGGGTGTGATTCATACCGATTTCGAGCGCGGCTTTATCCGCGCCGAAGTCACGGCCTACAACGACTTTATTCAATATAAAGGTGAGGCGGGCGCCAAAGAAGCCGGCAAGCTGCGTTTGGAAGGTAAGGAATATATTGTGCAGGACGGCGACGTGATGCACTTTAGATTCAACGTCTAAATTCAAAGTGTAAATTTTGCACACAATTTGCATTTAAAAACTGAACAGGCCGGGTAGGTACGCTTACCCGGCCTGTTCAGTTTTATGAGGCGTTTTTTTCACCGTGTTGCGTAAATAACTCACTGAGTTTGTTTATAAAATATTTCGCGCTAACTCATTGAAACCTCGAAAACTAATCTGTATAATTTCGCTTCTTTAATCCTTCCCCCTTATTGCCCGTTAAACAGTAAGTGGATTTTGGTTTAAGCGCCTTGTCAAAACAACGAGCAGCGCGGCATCAGAATCTAATGGATTTGGATTAGTTATATTTTCTTAGGAACAAATTATGAAAACATTTGTTGCAAAACCAGCTGAAATCAAACGTGACTGGTACATTGTAGACGCCGAAGGTAAAACTTTGGGTCGTTTGGCGGCTGAAATCGCTTCTCGCCTACGCGGCAAGCACAAGCCTGAATACACTCCACACGCTGACTGCGGCGACTACATCGTTGTTGTTAACGCAGACAAAGTGGCGGTAACAGGTAACAAGCGCAAAGACAAAATGTACTACCATGTTACTGGCTATGTAGGTCACCTAAAATCAACTAACTTTGAAAAGTTGATCGACAAAGCGCCTCAGCGTCCAATCGAGTTTGCAGTAAAAGGGATGTTGCCAAAAGGTCCTCTAGGCCGTGCAATGTTTAAAAAACTAAAAGTGTATGCGGGAACTGAACACCCACATGCGGCACAACAACCTAAAGAACTTGCGTTGTAAGAGGAATTAGAACATGGCAACAGAACAATACTACGGAACAGGTCGTCGTAAAAGCTCAGTAGCTCGCGTATTCTTGCGCGCTGGTTCAGGCAAAATGACTGTAAACGGTCGTGACATTGCACAATACTTTGCCCGTGACACTGACTTGATGGTTATCAACCAGCCATTGCAAGCCACTGAAAACATGGAAAAGTTTGACGCAATCATCACGGTTGTAGGTGGTGGTACTACTGGCCAAGCCGGTGCGATCCGTCACGGTCTGTCACGCGCTTTGTGTGCGTATGACGAAGCTAACCGTTCTGCACTACGTGCACGTGGTCTATTGACTCGTGATGCGCGTGAAGTTGAACGTAAAAAAGTGGGTCTGCGCAAAGCACGTCGTCGTCCACAATTCTCAAAACGTTAATATTACTATTCAACGTGTTTGGAACAGAAAACCCGCCTTGTGCGGGTTTTTTGCTTTTTGCGTTGCCTATTTAAAGCAGGTCTTATGCGTTTTATTCACTTTATAGGTTACATGGTCAAACTTGATTAGAATCAAGTAAAAGCGCGTATGAATTGAAAATGGTGTTGTAAAAAAGCAACACAAAATAATTTTGTGGTTTTTTTGCGAAAAAAAGTTGCGCGGCAAAATTGATTTCAATATAGTCACACTCAAGTTCGCAATAGCGGACAGTTTTAACTAACTATTAGGATTACGAAACATGAAAAAGAATATTATTGCTCTAGCAATCGCTTCTGCAATCGCTGCTCCAGTAGCAATGGCTGACGCTCCTACTGTATACGGTCAAATCAACGTGTCTATGGACTCTGCAAAAGACATGGGTCAATTCACTTCTGACCGCGATTCACGTGTTGGTGTTAAAGGTTCTGAAGATCTAGGTAATGGTTTGAAAGCTGTTTACCAAATGGAATTTGGTGTTTCTGTTGGTAACGCTTATGCAATGTCTGGCCGTAATGCCGTTGTTGGTTTGGGTGGTTCTTTCGGTACAGTATTGTTGGGTCGTCATGACTCACCATTGAAAATGTCTCAAGCTAAAGATTTGTTTGGTGACGCAACTTATGCCGATATGGGTAAGAAACAGTTGATGGGTCAGTTGGGTTACGGTAAGAAAAACGGTGAAATCCGTTTTGATAACGTAGTGGCTTATGTTTCTCCAGAATTTGCTGGTATCAAAATTGTAGCAGCAGGTGTTGGTGCTGAAAACGGTACTAACGATGCATCTCTGACTAACGCTTACTCTATCGCTGCAATGTACGGTTCTACTAAAGAAGGTTTGTACCTGGCCGCTGCGATGGATCACGCTGATGAGCAAATCGCTGGCGCAACTGATGAAGAGTGGAACCACCTTCGTTTGTCTGCTCAGTATGCTACTGGTGGTCTAGTTGCTAACGTAACTTACCAAGACTTCAAAGATGGTTCTTCTGTTAAGAGCTCTGACGAAGGTACTAACATCCAAGTTAACGTAGGTTACAAAATGGGCGCGTTCATGCCTAAAGCTAAGTACTCTATGACTGATTCTGCGGTTAAAGCTAACAAAGATGGTTCAGCTTACGCTTTGGGTCTAGACTACTCTTTCGGCAAGAAAACTACTGGTTATGTTGAATACATGGCAGCTGACAAGAAAATGGGTGTGTTGAGCGGCGTAAACGACGACTTCAACGTAGTTTCTGTTGGTATGGTTCACAAGTTCTAATTACGGTTGTCCTAGATTCGTCTAGTACAGTGTGATTAAACTTTGAATAAAAGCCCCCTTTGGCAACAAACGGGGCTTTTTTATTGGGTTAAATTTTTACTCAAAAATTCTTTGAAAATTCTCAACAGGCCGGGTGCACGAAAGTCTCCCGGCTTTTTTGTTTTGTAGGCTTTGTTTTATACTGGACGCTTAATAAAAGGAGTGGTTATGCAAAGACAGTGTCAGCCGTGTACGGCATGTTGCGATGGGTGGGTGCGTATTGAAGTCAAGGGCTGTGAAGCGTATCCGGGGCATCCTTGCCCGCACAGTACGGGTAAAGGTTGTGATGATTATGAGAACCGTCCGGTGAATCCGTGCCGCCAATTTGAGTGTACGTGGGTAAAGCAAGGTTCATATTTGCCGGATGATTTTAGGCCCGATCAATCTGGCGCACTAGTGATTGACAGTATTTTGCAGTGGCAAGGCTTAACGGTTGATTTAGCCGTGCCGGTGGGGCGCGAGATTCCCGACAAAACCTTGTATTGGCTGATGCAGTTTGCGGAACAGAATATGCGCCCGCTGATTTACCAACAGCAGGATCCGCAGAGCAAAATCCTTGAGAAAAACCCTCTCACCCTCGCTTACGGCCCACCGGCGTTTCAACAGTGGGTTTTAGAGCAGCAGGCGCAGGGTAAACGGTTATGGTAGTGATTGTTGGTTTTTTATGATTCGGGCGATTTTATAAAAAAGTCATATAAAACAGGCGGTTTAATGCAGTCCGTTTGGTCTATACTAAAAAGAAATGGATTAACCTTGTGGGTGGAAGTATGCCGGCAGTTCAGCGTCAGAAAGGATTTGTGTTTCTACTGGTGATAGTGGTGATAGCCATTATCGCTACGTTGTGGCTTGCTACCAAGCATCAAGGATTGATTTCGGCATTTAAAAACGAAGAAATTGATGAAAGCTTGATGGCTTTAAAAGAGGTTAAACGCCGTTTGCTGGAGTTTTCGGTGCTGAATCCGGAGATTTATCTCACCACGACAACCGGCGTCCTTCAGGGAAATGATAAAGTGCCTGCAGTGGGTTATTTTCCTTGTCCCGATTTGGATGGTGATGGTCTGGTGTCGGGTTTGGAAAGCAGTTGTGGTAATCCGTTAATCAGTGGTAATAGTGCATCCGGCTTTGTGCCGGATCCGCTAAGTGCGATTGGCTTGGGGAGTTGTACCGGCGGCGGTTCGATTTGTACGGGATATGTGCCGCAAGAGATTGATACGCGTGACGTTTATTTTGCACCTAAAAAACGTTATTTTTATGTGCTGGATGAGCGTTTCAGTACCCAAAATGTGTTTTATAACGATATTAGCGGTGTGGGCCCAAAGCGTTATGCACCTTTGGCGCCGAGTCGTTTGGAAGGTGATCCAGCCAGTGCGTCGAGCAGTTTGGACTCGTTTGACCCGATTTTACGGTTAAATGAGGTTGGGAAGTATGTGGCGCTGATTATTGATGCGGGTGATAACGGTTTGGATGCTGCTAACAATGATGGCGATAATGCGTTTGTGTCGGGGCGAGGTAATAAGTACCTAAAGAACGCTTCAGACGAGATTGTAGGAGTCACTTATGACCCGGATGACCCGGACATCCCTGGTGTTGAGTATGACGACCAAGTGGTTGGGATTACTTACAATGAATGGATTACCCTTATCGCGCACCGAGTATGTGGCGAGCATGACCGTTTTAGCGGCGATGCGGCAGATTTTGATGCCGTTACGGTAACGGAGCATTGGGTTAAAGATTATCATGCAACGGATAATCCGCTAGGGTCAGAATGGTTGTCTTGGGGGGTAGCGTGTCCATGAGTTATTTTACAGCTAGACGCACTGACACGAGTCTTAAAGGCTTTTCGTTAATGGAAATGGCGATTGCACTGCTTATCTTGGGGTTGGTAATTGTCTCTTTCCAGGGGATTTTCAAGCTGTTATTCGATACGGATCATAAGATGCGTGAACAGCAGAGTATGCATAGAATTAATTTGTCGTTGAATACGTATCTTTCTGTTAATGGATATTTACCTTGTCCAGATACGGATGGTGATGGGCGTGAAGATCGTGTTACGGATGCAGGTAATTCAGTGTGTGCTGACCGTGAAGGCGGATTGCCTTATGAGGATATAGGCGTGCCGGCAACGGATGCTTGGGGGGAGTCTTATTATTATCGCGTGCATCAGCGAGCCGAAAACCCTGTGTATATCAATCAAATTTGCGAGCCTGCGAGTGTGCTGGGATTGAGTGGAACGCGGGGTACGAATAATTTATGGTTGTGCCCCAGCAGCAATATTTATTACTGTTCCGCATCGATTACGGCATCAACAGATTGTGATGTGACTTTTAATATTTGTGATGTGCCCTGTACCAATTCAACCGATCCCCGGCCCACAGCAACGCCTCCCTCACCGCCTTTTTTTCATTTAGCGACGCCTCCATTCGGAACAGTGAGTGGCTCTTTGAATTTGCGGGTGTATAACGAAGATGGTGATCAGTTGGGAGAAGGGGTGGTAGCCGTTGTGGTTTCTTGGGGGGCTAACGGCGATACAGTAAACCGTGCCTCCTGCTCTGGCGGTTCGACAGAGGAAATGGAAAATTGTGATAACGACCGTGATTTTGTAGATACGCAAACCGGTTTGGATAGGGATTTCATCACGTGGATAACGGTTAACCAGGCTAAAACGGCCATAATTGGAACGAGGGCAATAAGATGAGAGTATTGAATACGATCTTTCAACAGGTTCAAAAGGGCTTCACACTGGTTGAAATCACCATTGTTCTGTTGATTATAGGTTTGGTTTTGGGTGCCGGGTTTTCATCGCTCGGCGCTTATTTGGATAACGCCTATCAATCGCATACGATGGGTAATTTACAGGTCACTAAACGTGCTTTGTTGGATTATGTTATGGTCAATCGACATATGCCGTGCCCGGACACCGATAACGATGGTCGTGAAAACAGAGATGGTTCTAATATTGCCTGTAGTGCCAGTGTAGGCACGATTCCGTTTGACGATATTGGTTTGGGTGCGGCGGTTACCAGTGATGATTACGGCAATTTGTTTGGCTATGGCGTTAACGGTAATGTGGTCAATACGGGCGATATTGCCGATTCGGCTGATTCGGCAAGTTATTTTGGCAATCAAAGTCCTCCGCAGTTTACCTTGCAAACACCGCCAACTACCGCTTTGCCCTCCGTTCCTGAAAGTTATACGGTGTGTAAACGTGAAGCTGCTAACTGTACTACGGCTGCGGCAAATGTCGAAGTGAGTGCTATTCCGGCGGTCATCGTGGCGTTTAATGAAAATGGCGGGGTGACTAATCTGCAAGGCTGTAACGGCGCCGACCGCGGTGATCGCGAAACCGAAAACTGTAATGCCGACCTGCTTTTGTGGAAGGGCACATTTGATAACGATGCCTACGACGACCAAGTTGTGACCATTTCAGGTTATGAGATCAAGCAGCAGGTATTGGATTTGCTTAATACCATTACCCTTCAGGTTACAGATGAATATGACGGTTATGATTTCATTGTGCGTGGTGACGTGGATAGTTCCAATGATCTTAACGTAGCGGATGGCGTTGATAATAAATTCTATATCGATAAAACCTCTGATACAGAAGGCGGTAACCTAAATGCAAATATAGTGTTCAAAGAAGGTAATGATAAGTTTCATATCGAACGCAATGTAGAGAGTGGCGGGAATGCCAAAATGGGGGCTGGTGATGACTATGTCTATGTAGGTGGTTCCATTTTGGCGGGCGGAGCTATTTACCTGGGTGATAATGACGACACTACCGATGTTGAAACATTTGAAAGTTCCGATGGTAAGGATGTGGCGATAATCGATGGTAACATCAACAGCGGCGCTTTACTGGATGCAGGCTTTGGTAATGACGATGTAACGGTAAATGGCATTGTGGCCGGAACAATCAATATGAGCAAGGATAATGACCGACTGTATCTGAATGGTACTGTGGATACAAGTACGGCTGATATTGATGGTGGTCAGGGTACGGATATTATTTTCTTGAATATAACGTATGAAGAGTGGACTGCGAATACCGCTTTGCAAGGAGTGATTGTGAACTTCGAGAAAGCAGTATTTGAAAATAACGTTCAAGTTGATCTTTAAACTGGTTTTTAAGTGGTGTGCACAAGCGAATTCAAATCACCTTTTTTAATGCGTGTTTTGGTGGTTGATGATGACCCGGCACTTCGCGGGATGGTCACTTTTGGTTTAGAGGTCGCGAAGTGCGAGGTATTTGAAGCGGGTTGCCGTTCAGATGCTTTGCAGGAATTAAAAAAGGTCTGTCCGCAAGTAGTGGTTTTGGATATGGGGATGCCGCCGCATGAGCATACTTCAGCTGAAGGCGTTGCCGTTTTAAGGTGGTTGGAAGACAATCAGCCCGACGTCAAAACCATTGTGCTGACCGGTCAGAATGCCGAGGCCACTTCCTATGTGGCACTTAAACATGGCGCTTTTGATTTTCTTGAAAAGCCCGTTTCTAGTCAGGCGTTGTTGCAGGCCGTGCAACGCGCCTTTTTGTTTTTTGAGCAGGCGCAAAAACGCAAGGCACAGGAAGGTGTGCAGCGCGTGGAAATCGAAGCTGTGCTGGGCGAGGGCGTTAAAAGCATCCGTAATCAGGCGGAAGAAAAACTGATTAAACAGGTGTTGGCCGACACCGATTTTAACGTGCATGAAACCGCCAGACGTTTGGGTATCAAACGCGAAAACGTCTATTACCTCATCAAAAAATACGGTTTGCAGCGTGAAGAATAGAACAGGCCGGGTTACATGATTATTGTTGCTGACTGGATTTCAGTCGCGTTTATTTTAATTGGCATGATTCTTCTTGGTGTAGCCTATTATGTGCATCGCCAAACCGCGCGTCTTAAACAAGCTATTTCACAGCTCTATGCGCTTAATCAGCAGGTAAAGCAGGATGCGCTGGATTTTTTGGAGCAGGCTTGGCCGTTGTTGCACTCAACCGGTGTTGGCGGGATGTCCGTGCAGATTGACTGGTTTGGTGAACACAAGGAACATCTTTACGGGCAAATTCCCCCTGGCGCAGAAACAGAAGTGGTGACGCTTGAGCGCGAAGATATGCGCTTTGTGCTACATTTTGCGCTACCTGGTTTTGGAACCGAACGCATCAGCCGTTTGCAGTTGATGATTACCACCTTTACGCAGATTTTGTTGCAAGACATTGAGCATAAGCAGGCGGAGATTTTGATTTCGCAAAGACGTTTGGAGCGTTATCAGATGTTTGTGCAGCACGAGATTAAAAATATCGCCCAGTTTGTGCAGCTGCTAAGCGAGCAGGTGGCAAGTCTTTATGCGCAAGGCGGTAAAGATGAAGACAAATTGCGTCTGGTGGATCGATTGCAGCAAACCTTGCCGTTTATGTCGCAGCGTGCCGCCAATACCGTGAGGCAGATGAAACAGCCGCTGGCCGATTTCTTTGATAGCCGGCCTGTTGATTTGAATTTGCTGGTGGAAGAGGTCTTGCAGATGTATCAGCTGCAAGCCGACGTTCAGGGTCAGGCGGTTGTGCAGATCGGCCGTCCGTTGTTGTTGGAAGTATTTAAAAATATTTTGGGTAACTACCGTGATCATCCGCTCGGCGATTGCGGTTTGAAAATTCTATTGCATAATCGTGGTGCAGAAGGTGCCGAGGTGGTCATTGCTAGCTGTTTGCCTGATGAAGGGAGTCAGCTGCGGTCTGAGCGGCTGTTTGAACCTTTTTGGACAACCAGTGAGAGTGGCATGGGGCTGGGGTTATTTCTGACGCGCGAACTGTTAAAGCAGGTGGGTGGGGAAGTCAGCTTCAAGCAACATGGCAGGGAGGTGGAGTTTAGGTTGCAACTCAATAATGTGCCTCTGTTGTGCGAAATTGATTGAGGTCAATAATCCCGTTTAAATGCTTGGAGTAAAAAACTTTTACTCTTTTTAATGCCATTAGCACTTGTTAGGATGAACTCACCTGTAAAAGGTTGCTTCTATTTTTATAAAGGAGAGAGAGCATGAAAGATTTGCAACAAATGCAAGCCAAGCTTGAAAATCAAAAAGGTTTCACGCTAGTTGAAATCGCGATCGTACTGGTTATCATCGGCCTGTTGTTGGGCGGTGTTTTGAAAGGTCAGGAGATGATTAACAGTGCTAAAATTAAATCCGATACTGATACGTTAGTTTCATTGCAAGCTGCGGCTTATGCTTATAAAGATCGTACAGGGGCGTATCCAGGAACGCCGTATGATCCAGCTACTGCACCGACTGCTTCAAAAGTTGTGATAGCTAATGCTACAACGGAAGCATCGCCCAACGCGGCTGGTGATGGTTCTTTCTTTGCTGATATTTTTGATGAGGGATTTACTAAATCTCCTAATCCGGCAGTAGAGCATGAAACAACAGCTTTCTATACTGTTACCAACGCAGTTCGAATCGCAGGTACTGCGGGTAATGCAGTGAATCAAATTTGTATCAATAACATCGAAGAAAATGTTGCATTTGGTATGGACCAAAAGTTGGATGATGGTATTGCTACTACTGGTAATGTGAGAATGACAGGGACTGCTGACACCGCTGACTGGGTGATTTGTTTGGAAATGTGATTTTAGTTAAGTACTCACTAACCCGCTTCGGCGGGTTTTTTGTTTTTAGGCTTTTTTGAAAACTCTGTGTTAGAATACGCGACCTTAATTTTTAGTTAATATTCAGTTACATAGCATAATTCTGCAAATAACCCTGCTTTAAAAATGGAAACACCTATGGCGCACACTTCACCTTTTACGGGCGGACTTCATATCATCACTTACGGTTGTCAGATGAACGAGTATGACTCGGACAAGATGGCGAGTTTGCTGGAAAAAACCCACGGTCTGAAGCTGGTGAAAGAGCCGGAAGAGGCGGATGTGTTGTTGATGAACACCTGTTCGGTGCGCGAAAAGGCGCAGGAAAAGGTGTTCTCGGAGTTGGGGCGCTGGTCGAAGTGGAAGCAGGAAAAACCCAACCGCATTATCGGCGTGGGCGGTTGTGTGGCATCGCAGGAAGGCGAGGTGATTCGCGAGCGTGCGCCGAGTGTGGATGTGATTTTCGGGCCGCAAACCCTGCACCGCCTGCCGGCGATGATCGACCAAGCGTTGAGAATGCGTGGTGACGATTCCATCAAGAAAAAGCAGGCGGTGATTGATATCTCCTTTCCGGAGATCGAAAAGTTTGACAACTTGCCGGAGCCGGAAGTCAACGGTGTGTCGGCGATGGTCTCTATTATGGAAGGCTGTTCCAAATACTGTACGTTCTGCGTGGTGCCTTACACCCGTGGCGAAGAGGTCAGCCGTCCGTTTGAGGATGTAATGCACGAAATCCGTGTGTTGGCCGAGCAGGGCGTGCGCGAGGTGAATCTGCTCGGGCAGAACGTCAACGCCTACCGCGGCGTGATGCCGGACGGCGAAATCGCCGATCTGGCGGTGTTGCTGCATGCCGTGCGCACCATTCCCGGCATTGACCGTATCCGTTACACCACTTCTCACCCCAACGAGATGTCGCAAAGTCTGATCGACTGCTATGCGGAAATTCCGGAGCTGGTGTCGCATCTGCATCTGCCGATTCAGTCGGGTTCCGATCGCGTGTTGGCGCTGATGAAACGCGGCCATATGGCGATGGAGTACAAATCCACCATTCGTAAAATCCGCGCATTGCGTCCCAACTTGAGTTTGTCGGGCGATTTCATTATCGGTTTCCCGGGAGAGACCTGTGACGATTTCAAAGAAACGTTGAAACTCGTGGAAGAGTTGAACTACGACCGTTCGTTCAGTTTTATCTACAGCCCACGCCCGGGAACGCCGGCGGCGTCTTTGCCGGATGAAGAGCCGATGGAGAAGAAAAAACGTCGTTTGTACGCATTGCAGGAGCAGTTGAACAAGCAGACCAACGCCATCAGCGAGGCGATGATCGGCACGGTCCAGTCGGTATTGGTGGAACGCTTGTCGCGCCATTCGTTTAACGAGGTGGCCGGCCGTACCGAAAACAACCGCGTGGTGAACTTTGAAGGGTCGCCGGAATTGATCGGCCAATTTGTGGATGTGGAAATTACCGAGGCGCTGCCGAACTCATTACGCGGTCGCGTGGTGGCCACGCCCGAGGCCGACAAACACGTTGCACCGCAGTTTTATGCATTGTAAACTGAGTCCACTAACAATAAGTTTGCAACCCTGCCATTGAAAATTCATAAAACGTTATTATTGAGTGCGGATAATAACGTTTTTTATTTTATAGCTCTTTATTTGTTTAAGTTAACCGTTTTAGCGTCCCCTATTTGAGAAGCCTGTTTGTCGACATTACATACGATCCAATTTAACCTCTATCCGGAGGATAACGAGCGCCTGCAAAATCTGTTTGGCTGGCATAACGAACACCTCGAGCTGATTGAGTTGCGTCTTGGCGTGGAAATCAATAGCCGCGGTTTTGCGATGGCTGTGACCGGACTGGCGGAGCGTTTGGTGCAGGCTGAACAGCTGCTGCGCGATCTGTATGCCGAAACGGCAGAGGAAACGCTTGATCCGCAAAAGGTGCATCTGGCGTTGCACCATTTGGGGTTGGACGAGGCGCAGGCGTTGACGGTTGATCAGCAGATTATCAAGACGCGCCGCAAGGTGATTAAGACGCGCAATGCCAATCAGTCTGAATATGTGGAAGCGATTCGGCAGCACGATATCAATTTCGGCATCGGCCCGGCCGGTACAGGCAAGACCTATCTGGCGGTGGCCTGTGCGGTGGAAGCGTTGGAAAACGAGCGGGTGAGACGCATTATTCTGACGCGTCCGGCGGTGGAAGCGGGTGAAAAACTCGGATTTCTGCCGGGCGATTTGAGCCAAAAGGTCGACCCCTATTTGCGCCCGCTGTTTGATGCGCTGTTTGAGATGCTCGGCTTTGAAACCGTGGAACGACTCATTGAAAAGAACGTGATTGAAGTGGCTCCGCTGGCCTTTATGCGCGGACGCACATTGAACGAAGCCTTTGTTATTTTGGATGAGGCGCAAAACACCACGGTTGAGCAGATGAAAATGTTTCTGACGCGCATGGGGTTTTCGTCCACGGCGGTGATTACCGGCGACATTACCCAGTGCGATCTGCCCAAGCATCAGAAATCGGGCTTGCGTCATGTGTTGGAAGTGTTGGAGGGGGTCGATGATATCGGCTTTACCTTCTATCAGGCCAAAGATGTGGTGCGTCATCCGCTGGTGCAGAAGATCGTTAAGGCGTATGATCGTTATGAACGTACGCAGGCAAAGCAAGCTGAAGATAAGCAGGGGGGCAGATAATGCGACCCGTTCAGACCGATTCCGTCATTCAACCGGTGGAGGCCAATATGATCGAGTTAGAGTTGCAATGGGGAATTGAGCCGCGCGCCATCCCGACGCAGGAGCAGTGCGAGCGTTGGGTGTTGGCGAGTCTGGTCGGGGAAGTGGCCAACGAGGCCAATGAACTGACGATTCGTATTGTGGATGAAGCCGAAAGCCGCGCCCTCAATCGTGATTACCGCGGGATGGACAAGCCGACTAACGTGTTGTCGTTTGAATTTGAAAACCCACCCGGCCTGTTGGATTTGGGTGAGGCGTTGCCGTACTTGGGCGATTTGGTCGTCTGTGCCGATGTGGTGGCGCGAGAAGCGGTCGAACAGGGCAAATCGTTGGAAGCGCATTGGGCGCACATGATTGTTCACGGCACTTTGCATTTGCAGGGTTACGACCATATCGAGGACGCTGAAGCCGAAGAGATGGAAGCGTTGGAAATTGAAATTATGCAGGGATTGGGGTATCCGAATCCTTATGCGAACGATGAGGCCGAAGAGGCCTGATCGCAACTGTTTTTTTAAATAGAGGTAACACAAAACTCATGAGTGACAGTAGTAGCGGCTCTTCGTGGTTAGAGCGTCTAGGAAAGGTATTTTCAGATGAACCGGAGAGCCGAGAAGATCTTTTAGAAGTGATAAAAGATGCCCAGTCACATGGCGTCATCGATAGTGACGCGCAGTTGATGATTGAAGGGGTGCTTAATGTCTCCGAAGCGCGTGTGCGCGACATTATGATCCCCAGAATGCAAATCGAGGTGGTGGATGTTTCCGAGCCGCTTGAGGTGATTTTGGAGCAGATGCTTGAAACCTCGCACTCCCGTTATCCTGTTATTGATGGCAAGCAGGGCGGCATTGTCGGCGTGTTGCTGGCCAAAGACGTCTTCCGTGCGGTGGTCAAAGGGCAGTTGACCAGCAAGGAGCAGTTGGTGGCCATTTACCGTGAGCCGACCTTTGTGCCCGAAAGCAAGCGACTGAATATGTTGCTGCATGACTTCAAATCGAGCCGCAACCATATGGCCTTGGTGGTGGACGAATACGGTGAGCTGGCCGGCCTGGTGACGATTGAAGATGTCATCGAGCAGATTGTCGGCGATATTGCCGATGAGCATGATGAAGACGAAGACAAGCTGATTCAAAAGCATGTCGGCGGCGGCTTTATGGTGCAGGCGATTGCCGATTTGGATGAGTTTAACGATTTCTTCAAGGTCGAGTTGCCGTTGGAAAAAAGCGAAACCATTGGCGGCCTGATCGCTCTGGAGCTGGGGCATATCCCGGTCGAAGGCGAGGAGGTTGTACTTTGCGGACTGCAGTTTAAGGTGGTCAAAGCGACCGAGCGCCGCGCCGAGGTGTTGCAGGTTAAGCCGGTTGAAGCGGACGCGGAGGCACAATAATTGAAAGCCCGCCTGTTGTCGGTGTTGCATCTGTTTGTACCGCATAAGAATGAACTGATCGCACTGCTGCTCGGTGCGGCATCTGTACTGGCGTTTGCGCCTTTTGAGATCGCCTTTGTCATGTTGCTCGGCTTGGCCGGGCTTTTCTGGCTGTGGCAACAGAAGGCGCAAAACGCTTATCAAGGCTTCAAGCTCGGACTGTGGTTCGGTCTTGGTCTGTTCGGGGTCGGCGTCAGCTGGCTCTTCTCCAGCATGTATTTCTATTCCGGCGTCAATATCGTGCTCGCGGTCGTGGCGACCTTTCTGTTTGTTCTGTTTCTCTCTGTGTATATCGGTCTGGCCGGTTGGCTGGCGCTGTATTTCAAGGATGACAAGCGTCCGGGCTTGATGTTGTTTGTGCTGTTTCCGGCGGTCTGGGTGGCGGCGGAATATCTGCGCGGTAACCTTTTCGGCGGCTTTCCGTTTCTGCAGGTTGGCTTGTCACATATCGACAGCTGGCTCGCCGGTTATGCCCCGTTATTGGGGGTGTTGGGGGTGAGCTGGGCGGTGGCGATCAGCGCCGGATTGCTGTTGTGGTTTGCGCAGCAGCGCGCCTGGTTTGTGCCCGGCCTGATGCTGGGCGTATTGTGGGCGACCGGCGGGCTGCTGCAAAAGGTGCAGTGGGTGGAACCGGCCGGTAAGCCGATCGATATCGCCTTGGTGCAGGGCAATATTCCGCAGGAAAAAAAATGGCGACGCGATGAGTTCTATCCCTCGTTAAAGCGCTACGTGGAGATGACCAAGCAGCATATCGACGCGGATGTCATCGTCTGGCCGGAAACTGCGATTGCCACTTATTTCGATGTGGTGGAAAAAGGCGCGCTCTTCAGCTTTATCAAAGATGCCAAGCTGATGAACAAGGATATTCTGGTCGGCGTCATTGCCGGCAAGGATAAAGAGTATTACAACGCCTTGGTTAACCTGGGCAAGCCTGAAGAGCGTTACTATAAAACCCATCTGGTGCCGTTTAGCGAGTATTTTCCGTTTGTCGGCTTCTTCAAGTTTTTGAACCTGTTTTTCGATATTCCCTATGACAGCTTCTCTCACGGGCCGGAAAACCAGCCGCCGTTGAAGTTGGGCGGTCAGCTGGTCGGTTTGAGCGTGTGCTACGAGATGGCGTTTGGCGAGGAACTGGCGCGTTATCTGCCGGATGCCAAGTATCTGATTACCGTCAGTAATGATGCCTGGTTTGCGCACACGTTGGAACCGGCGCAGCAGTTGCAGGAGGTGCGTATGCGCGCCTTGGAGCTGGGGCGTGAAATTGCACGCAGCACCAATACCGGTCATACCGTGATTGTCGGTGTGGACGGGCAGATCAAGGCGCAGATTCCGGCGTATGAAGAAGGGGTGTTGCGCGACAAGGTGCAGCCTTATGACGGTATGACCTTCTATGCGCAGTGGAAGCAGTTGCCGATTGAGATGATGCTGTTTGCCATTTTCGGTTTTATTCTGGGCAAGCGTTATTTTCTGACAGGGCGGTTTGGCAGGGTTAAGAACCGTTAATGCAGGATGAAAACGCTTCAAACCCGGCCTGCCGAAAGTGAACAGGCCGGGTGTTTGCATCAATGTTCTTGTTTGAAAATCGGGTGATCCGGCTCCATCGCCGCAGTCAAACGCAATCTCAATACGGTGATTTCGGTCGGGTCGGCCAGACTCAGGGCTTTGTCCAACAGAATCTGCTCCAGAATCGGGAAGTCCATGGTGGCGAACTCCTCAACTCCTTTTTCCACTTCGCTCAAGTATTCCGCTGTCTGCATCAGGTCGTCGTGCAAATCCTTCTGTACCTGCTCAAACTCCTTGGCGGTCAATTCCGCCAGATCGTGATCGGTCTGTTCGGCTTTTTCAATCGCTTTGCCCAGAAATGCCCATGTGGCGTTTTCCGCCTTAATCACGCTTTCCCTGGCGTGATTCAGCAGGGTGCGGTAGGCGTGTAACATTTTAGATTGGCTCATTATTTTTTCCTTTATCGGCTCACTATCCACTATAATATTGGACTTATTTGCCGCAGATAGCAAGCGTGCAAAGGGCTTGTTTTAACGAGAATTCAGTCAATATTCACAGACACCTAAAACAGAAGAAAGTTCATGTCAGAAGTTCAGTACCAACCGCAACAACTTGAAGCCGAAATTCAGAAATATTGGGACGACAACCAGACCTTTGTGGTCAAAGAGGACGACAGCAAGGAGAAATATTACTGCCTGTCGATGTTCCCGTATCCGAGTGGCAAGCTGCACATGGGGCATGTGCGCAACTACACCATCGGCGATGTGATTTCGCGCTATCAGCGCATGTTGGGCAAGAACGTACTGCAACCGATGGGGTGGGATGCTTTCGGTCTGCCGGCTGAAAACGCCGCCATGCAGCATCAGGTGGCGCCGGCCAAATGGACTTACGAAAACATCGCCTACATGCGCAATCAGTTGAAGTCGTTGGGTCTGGGTTATGACTGGACGCGTGAAATCGCCACCTGCCATCCGGAGTATTACCGTTGGGAGCAGTGGTTGTTCACCAAGTTGATGGAAAAAGGGCTGGTGTACCGTAAATTGTCGGTGGTCAACTGGGATCCGGTCGACCAGACAGTGCTGGCCAACGAGCAGGTCATTGACGGTAAGGGCTGGCGCTCCGGCGCGCCGGTGGAGCGCAAGGAGATCGCCCAGTGGTTCCTGCGCATCACCGATTATGCCGAAGAGTTGTTGAACGATCTGGATAAGCTGGAAGGTTGGCCGGAACAGGTCAAGACCATGCAGAAAAACTGGATCGGCAAATCGACCGGTTTGCAAATCTCTTTCCCGGTCATCGGGCAGGAAGGGGTGACGCTGGATGTCTACACCACGCGTCCGGATACGCTGATGGGCGTGACTTACGTGGCGATTGCCTCCGACCACCCGCTGGCGCGCAAGGCGGCCGTCAATAACGAGCCGCTGGAACGTTTTATCGAAGAGTGCTCGCATATTTCCACCGCCGAAGCGGATATGGAAACCATGGAGAAGAAAGGGGTCGATACCGGCATTCGTGTGACGCACCCGATGACTGGTGAAACCGTTCCGGTATGGTCGGCCAATTTTGTCTTGATGGGCTACGGTACCGGTGCGGTCATGTCGGTGCCGGCGCACGACCAGCGTGACTATGAATTTGCCAAAAAATACGACCTGCCGATGAAGGTGGTGATTGCCGAAAGCGCGGATAATGTGCCGGATGTGTCGGAAAAGGCTTATACCGACAAAGGCATTTTGGTCAATTCAGGTGAGTTCGATGGTTTGACTTCTGCGGATGCGCTAGAAGCGATGGCAACGGCCTTGGGGCGAAAAGGACTGGGTGAAAAACAAACCAACTACCGTCTGCGCGACTGGGGTATTTCGCGTCAGCGTTACTGGGGTTGTCCGATTCCGGTGATCTACTGCCCGGCGTGCGGTGCGCTGCCGGTGCCGGAAGAGCAGTTGCCGGTGTTCTTGCCGGAAGACGTGGTGCCGGACGGTTCCGGTTCGCCGCTGGCCAAAATGGACAGCTTCAAAAATTGCGAATGTCCTCAATGCGGCGGCCGTGCCAAGCGCGAAACCGATACCTTCGATACGTTCTTTGAATCTTCTTGGTACTACGCGCGTTATACCTGTAAAGATAATACCGAAGGTATGTTGGACGGCCGTGCCGACCAATGGCTGCCGGTTGACCAGTATATCGGCGGGATTGAACACGCCATTTTGCACCTGTTGTATGCACGTTTCTTCCATAAGTTGATGCGCGATCAAGGTCTGGTGAGCAGTGACGAACCGTTTAAAAACCTGCTGACGCAGGGCATGGTGTTGCTGGATGGCGCCAAGATGTCCAAGTCCAAAGGCAATACCGTCGACCCGCAGGGGATGATCGACAAATACGGTGCCGATACGGTGCGTCTGTTTATGATGTTCGCCGCGCCGCCGGAGCAGAGTCTGGAATGGTCGGATTCAGGTGTGGAGGGCGCATACCGCTTCCTCAACCGCGTGTGGCGTCAAGTGCACAGCCATTTGGAAAAAGGCGCGGTGGCCGCGGCCAGCACCTCGGAAGGATTGGATAAAACGCTGAAAGCGCTGCGTCTGAAAACCCATGAAACCTTGCAGAAAGTCACCGACGACATGGGCCGCCGTCAGACCTTCAATACGGCCATTGCCGCCTGTATGGAATTGATGAACGAGCTGGCACGACTGGAAGATGATTCCGACGCGGCGCGCGGTGTGATGCAGGAAGCGTTGGAAGTGCTGGTGTGCATGTTGTCGCCGATGGTGCCGCACATGACGCAAGCTTTGTGGCAGGCGCTCGGCAAAGACGGTTTGATTGTGGACGCTGCCTGGCCGCAAGTGGATGAAGCTGCATTGGTCAAGTCGGAAATCGAACTGGTGGTGCAGGTCAACGGCAAGCTGCGCGGTAAGATCGAAGTGGCGGCCGACGCCGATCAGGCAACCATTCTGGCCACCGCCAAAGCTGACGCCGATGTGCTCAAGTACATCGACGGCAAAGAGCTGGTTAAAGAGATCGTGGTGCCGGGCCGTCTGGTTAACCTAGTGGTCAAGGGTTAAGACGATGCATCGTTTGAGCGCCTTGCGCGGCCGCAAAAAAACTCAACAGGCCGGGTTGCGTAGTTCATCTGCATTTGCCGGCCGCCTCAAATTTATCTTGGGATTTTTGGTGGTGTTGTTGAGTGTGGAGCTGCTGAGCGGCTGCGGGTTCCATCTGCGCGGCGTAGGAAGTGGCGGCGAGGCGCAATTCCAGAGCGTCAAGCTGGACGGGGCTCAGCAGCTTGATCCGCAGTTGCGCGAGGCATTGCAGCAGCAACTTGCAGTCGGCGGGGTGCGCCTTGCCGACACGCTCGGCTCCGCGCAGTTGTGGGTGCAGTTTGACCGCACCGACTGGAAACAGACGCGCACCGGCTATAGCGGCGGGGATGTTGCGTCCATCTTGCTGACCTTGAAGCAACATTTCAAAGTACAGGATGTGGCCAGCGAAACCTGGATTTTGGATGCACAGGCCACGACCTATCGCGACCATACCATCGACCTCAATGCGCGTTTGGCGTCGGATCGCGAGCTGCAGGAAATCCGCGAGCAGATGAGCGACGAGGTGGCGCGGCAGATTATCGACCGCATCAACCGAGCGCTGGCGCAACAGCGTTTGCAAAGTGCCGATGGTCAGACAAAAACGGAATAGCGCATGATATTAGCCAGCGCCTTTCTCAACCAGTTGCAGCAGAATCGGTTGGAACTCAAACCGATCTACCTGCTGTACGGTGAGGAGGCGCTGTTTTTGCGCGATTGTGCCGACGGCTTGCGCCATGCCTTGCAGGCGCAAGGTTATCTGTATGGCGAACGCTATGAGGCGGATGCCGGTTTTGACTGGCGCAGCCTGCAAATGGAAACTCAGGCGGGTTCGCTGTTTTCGGAGCAGCGGGTGGTCAGCGTGGCGCTGCCCAAGGGCAATCCCGGCACGGACGGCACGCAGTTCATTCAGGACTGGGTGCGAATCAGTTCTGAATTGCCGCAGCCGCCGGAAGTGATTGTGGTGATCGAGTGCGAAAAGCTCGAAAGCCGTCAGCTTAAATCCAAATGGGTCGCCGCTATCGAGTCCGCCGGTCTGGTGGTACAGGCCAAGCCGGTGCCGGCGCAGGCGTTGCCCGGCTGGTGTCAGCAAAAGGCGCAGGCTTACGGGATTGGGCTGGATAATGAAGCGGCCGCTTTGCTGGCCGAACGGGTAGAAGGCAATCTGCTCGCCGCCGATCAGGAGTTGATCAAACTCGGTCTGCTCTACCCGCAAGGCTCGGTGATCGATGCGTCGATTATTGCGCAAAGCGTGGTCGATCAGGCGCATTACCAATTGTTTGCGCTGTCGAGCGAGATGCTCTTGGGGCGCGCCCAGCATGCGCAGCAGATGCTGACGCGTTTGCGTCAGGAAGGGTTGGAGGCGCCGGTGATTCTGTGGCTGGTGGCCAAAGAGATTCGCCAGCAATTGGAGCTGGCGCAGTTGAGTCAGGCCGTGCCATTGGCGCAGGCCTTTAACCAGTTGAAAATCTGGCAGTCGCGTCAGGCGGAATGCAAAGCCGCCTTGCAGCGTCATACGCTGGAAAGCTGGCAAGCGATGCTTAAACAGGCGTTGCAGATTGATCTGCTGATTAAAGGCGTGCGTCCCAAACTGACCGAAGAAGAGGTTTGGATGGGGTTGAGTGCATTAGTCAGGCAAATCGCCAGTTAAGAAGTATGATTAACTATTGCGCTTGCCAATACGGCGTTGAAATTGGCCTCAAAATGCTCATTTACGCAGTGTAAACTCCGCTTTTTCGGCCAATTTCGCCTTGTCTTGCCTGCGCTCATGACGTTAATCAGAGCCTCTTGAGTCGTTGTAAAAACTCAACAGGCCGGGTCTGGAATAAAAGCAAAGAATAAACAGGAAAACAAATAGGAAAATCGCATGGAACTTCAAGCCGACATCACTAATGTGACAGCCTATATGCAACAGTTAGGTCAGCAGGCGCGTGCCGCATCCAGGGTGTTGGTGCGCGCAACCACGGCGCAGAAAAACCGCGCGTTGCTGGCAATGGCCGAGGCGATCGAGTCGGCTGCCGATCACTTGAAAGCGGAGAATGCCAAGGATTTGGAAAACGGCAAGGCCAACGGTTTGGATGCGGCGATGCTGGATCGCCTGACTTTGTCAGACAAAGTCATCGCCGGCATTGCCGAAGGTTTGCGTCAGGTCGCGGCGTTGCAGGATCCGGTGGGTGAAATTTCTGATATGAGTTACCGTCCTTCGGGGATTCAGGTCGGCAAAATGCGCGTACCGCTGGGCGTGGTGGGCATTATTTATGAGTCGCGTCCCAATGTCACGGCCGATGCGGCGGCGTTGTGTTTGAAGTCGGGCAATGCGGCGATTCTGCGCGGCGGTTCCGAGGCGGCCTACTCCAACCGTGCTTTGGCGGCGTGTATTCAGCAGGGCCTGAAAACGGCCGGTTTGCCGGAGGCGGCGGTGCAGGTGGTGGCGACCACCGACCGCGCGGCAGTGGGTGAACTGATTGCCATGCCGCAGTATGTGGACGTGATTATCCCGCGCGGCGGCAAGAGCCTGATCGAGCGCATCAGCGCCGATGCGCGCGTGCCGGTGATCAAGCATCTCGACGGTATCTGTCATGTCTACATCGACAGTGATGCCGATTTCGACAAGGCGGTTAAAGTGGCGCTGAATGCCAAAACTCACCGTTACGGCGTGTGCAATGCGATGGAAACCTTGTTGGTGGCCGAGTCGCAGGCGGCCACAGTGTTGCCTGAACTGGCCAAGCTGTACGCTGAAAAGGGCGTGGAACTGCGTGGTTGCGAGAAGACTTGCGCCATTATCGACGCCAAACCGGCCAGCGAAGAAGATTGGGCCACCGAATACCTCGCGGCGATTCTGTCGATCAAGGTGGTTGATGATGTCGATGAGGCGATGGATCATATTGCGAATTTCAGTTCGGGACATACCGAATCGATTATCACTGAAAACTACTCCACCGCACGCCGTTTCCTGGCCGAAGTGGATTCCAGCTCGGTGATGGTCAATGCGTCGACGCGTTTTGCCGACGGCTTCGAGTACGGCTTGGGCGCGGAGATCGGCATCAGTACCGACAAGTTCCACGCGCGCGGACCGGTCGGTTTGGAAGGGCTGACCTCGCAGAAATATATCGTGCTGGGCGACGGCCATATCCGTCAATAAGGCGTGACGGGAGATTCTCCATGCGGCTGATCGGTATTAATGGTGGTACTTTCGATCCGATTCATATCGGCCATCTGCGTCCCGCGCTGGAGATGCAACAGACGTTGGGATTGGATGAGGTACGTTTTGTGCCCTGTTACCGTCCGGTGCATCGCGGAACGCCGCAGGTGTCAGCCGAACAGCGTTGTGCGATGATTGAACTGGCGATTCGTCATCAACCCGGTTTTGTGCTCGACACCATTGAAATCGACCGCGGCGGCTCGTCCTATATGGTGGATACCTTAGCGGCGTTGAAAGCGCGCTTTCCGCAGGATGCTTTGGTGCTGATGATGGGAACGGACGCGTTTTTGCGCTTTCATACCTGGCACAACTGGCAGGAGATTTTGCGCTTGGCCAATATCGCCATCGCCCATCGCCCGGGTGACGGCTTGCCGTTAAGCTGCGAGGCCGGGCAGATTTTGCGTGCCCATCACGTTAAGCAGTTGAGCGCGGCGTGCGAACAGATTGTCGATGTGGCGGTGACGCAGCTGGATGTCAGTTCCACGGCGATTCGCAGCGCTTTGCAGCAGGGGCTTTCGGTGGATTATCTGCTGCCGCCGAAAGTGGTCGACTACATTCACAAACAGCACTTATATCAGAACAGTTAATTTAAAGAGTATAGAAGAGATTTATGGAATTAGAAGCGGTTAAAAACCTGATTATTGAAAGTCTGGAAAACAGCAAAGCGCGTGATATCCAGGTGATTGACGTGGCCGGCATCAGCACCTTTGCCGATTTGATGGTGGTGGCGACGGGAACGTCGACCACCCATGTGAAGTCGACCGGTTTTGCCCTGGCGCAGGCGTTCAAAGACGCCGGCGAAACCCCGCTGGGAGTCGAAGCCGGCCCGCAGCCTGACTGGGTATTGGTGGATCTGGGCGATGCGATTGTGCATGTCATGACCGAAAACGCCCGCGCGCACTATGCGTTGGAAAAACTGTGGGATGTGAAATCGCAGGCCAAGCGTTTGGAAAACCCATCCAAAACCGACGCTTAAGTTGGTTGTGCGGTAAAGTCCGATGATTATCCACTTTATTACCGTCGGCCAGAAAATGCCCAAATGGGTGCAGGAAGGTTATGCGGAATACGCCAAGCGGTTGCCTAAAGCGTGCAGTCTGAATCTGATTGAACTGCCGATGGCGCAACGCGGCAAAACCAGTTCGGTGGAACAGAACAAGGCGGAAGAGGCCAAGCGTATTTTGGCAGCGGTGCCGAAAGGCGCGCGCCTGATTGTGCTGGACGAACACGGCCAACAGGTCACCACATTGCAGCTGGCAGAAAAGATGCAAGAGTGGCTCGGCGGCGGGCAGGATGTGGCGCTGATTGTCGGCGGCCCGGACGGTTTGGATCAGACCATTCTCGATCAGGCGCAGTGGAAGTGGGGCCTGTCCAAACTGACATTGCCGCATCCGATGGTGCGTATATTGGTGGCGGAACAAATCTATCGCGCGTGGTCGGTGATAAACAACCATCCTTACCATAGGGAATGAAGATTCTATTTTAAGGGCGCTATAAAGCTGTTTTTGTCCTTTAAACTTCGCGCGGCGCCCTTGTTACCTTTTTTGTTTGGCCAAAAAAGGTAACCGAAAAAAGGCCACCCCGCTAAAACGTTCTATGGCGCTAGGCTTGTGCGCTGAAGATTGCGAACTCGCACGCAAGCGTGCTCAAACAGCGCAACCTTTTAACGCGCCCTTCGCCAAACGCCATAACGAACGTTTTAAAGGGGCGAGTAAATTGTGTGCTGTTCAAATAAACACTTGACCAAGTTATTGTAATTTTAGATAATTCCGCTTCTTTGCAACTTTTTGCAAACAGATTACATCGTAGTCATTGTCGGTTGTGTACGCATAGCGGCAATGTTGTGTTAATTGTTAATGATAGGTCTACGGATCGTTAACACGTAAAATTTTTTGGAGAAACCAACATGGCAAACTCAGCACAAGCAGCAAAACGCGCCCGTCAGGCGGAAGCTCAACGTCAACACAATTCATCATTGCGTTCAGCAATGCGTACTTCTGTTAAGAAAGTATTGGCAGAAATCGCTGGTGGCGACCAGGCTAAAGCAAACGAAGCGTTCCGCGTTGCGCAGTCTAAATTGGACGGTATGGCTCGTAAAGGCCTAATCGCCAAAAACAAAGCTGCACGTACTAAGAGCCGTATCAACGCTCGTATCAAAGCGATGGCTTAATTTTAGTTTCTGACTAAAATTTCTAAAAAAACCGGGTTTTGAAGTGACCCCCAAATGTTGGACACCAACTTTGGGGGTTTTTCATGTCCAAATACAGTCGCAATACAAAAGTCACCATAGCAAAGCGCTATCTTCAGGGCGAAAATTCTACCGCTCTCTCAACA
>NZ_JACBGH010000011.1 GCF_013391695.1 Thiomicrorhabdus cannonii | reverse complement strand
GACTATATTGAGTACTATAATCACAAACGCATCAAGCAGAAACTCAAAGGCCTGAGTCCGATAGAGTATCGAAATCAGGCCTTGGGTACCGCTTAACTAAAATGTCCAAGTTTTTGGGGTCACTTCAGTTGGGCGGTTTTTTTATGGTAGTAAAATAAACTTGAGATTGTTTATTTTTTAACAACACCCCATTGATAGGTGTACATTAGCTGCCAATTGGTTTGAGCGTGTGAAATCTCAAGGCCTTGGTTTAGGTCACCCGTACCTTTGACTTCTGTAGCTGGTGCGTGTGTCAAAGAGAAATCAACTGTACTGTTTTCGTTGAAGTTGTAACCCATACCTAGCGTATAGTGGCGTTCAACAGTCGCTGGGAATAGTGGATTAACCTCTGCATTAGGTACAGGGTTGTTTGCAACGTTAATACCTGCGCGCACTGTTAGATTTTTATTGTATTGGTATGCTGTACCTAGCATAAATACATTTTGATCTTCCCAGTTTTGTGGCAAAGTCACATCAATTGATGTGCCGGCAAATCCACCGTTTGAAGCGATATTGTCTGCAGTAAATACCATGCGGAAATCTTTCATGGTTTCAGACCAGTTGATGCGTTTAAAGTCGGCAGTCACTAACCATTTATCGGTTGGTCGGTAGGCCATCCCTAGTGCAAATGTTGCAGGCCATTGGAAGTCTTTAACTGCGATCTTACCTGTTACATTGGCTGTAATAGTCTGAATGTTTGCGTCAGGAGTTCCTGTTGTAAAGTATCCTTGGTCACCTTGAACTTGCATGCTAAGCGTTGCATCACCTTTCATATCGGAGATGTTTGTTTTTGTATGATAAGATGCGCCAAATGATAGTTTATCGTTTACTTTGTATGTTAAACCTAGTTTGCCACCAAGGCCTGTTCCTTTGGCTTCCCCAGTGTAGTCACTATTGTCTGAAAAATCAAAACGAGCCCAGTTGACATCAGTCACTAAGCCGCCCGTCATCATTGAATTTAATCCAGTGTACATGGTACCGCTAACATTGCCGCCAGTGGCTAAAGTGCCAAATTGCCCGCCAGACATGTCCATCATAATATCCATGCCTGCCCAGACGTAATCGATAGAACCACCGACAGTCAATTTATCGTTAACTTCCATATTAACTGGGACGATGACGCGACCCACGGAAAGTTCTGAACGGTTTTCTTCACCACTTAGTGCTGTTTGGCTACCCATCATTGACATGCCGCCAGCAAAAAGATCTGATGATGAGGTGGCTTTGCCATATTCGGTTCCCATGCCGCCTTGGCCCAGGATGCCAACACCCCAGGTCAATCCATTTTTCTTGGTGGCATAGCCAAAGCCAGGCATTAAATAGCTTGTACCATCAGAGTCTTGGTCGATCCCGTAAGTACTGTGTTTTACGTTGATATCTGGTCTGAGGTTTCCTATCGCAACTTGAATTTTATTTCCTTCGACTGAACCCATTCCCATTGTGGCGGGGTTGTTCATCATACCGCCTAGGCCTATGTTAAAAGCAGAAGCTGTTCCACCCATCGCTGTTGAAACTGGGCCGTAACCTTCCATGTTCATGCCGTTAGTTGCAAAGGCAGAAGTGCTCACCAAGCCTGCTGTAGCGATTGCCAAGGCTAATTTGGTTTTTTTCATGAGGTAACTCTCTTTTGTTGTTTTATGTGTTTTGCAGAGTAGTTCTGCGTAAGTTCGGATGTAACTATGCCCGAATTTACAGGGGTTGGATAATTAAAAGATTTTGCTTATCTATTAGTATGATTGATTAATTTAATGCGTAATAAATACACCTAATGATGGGATAATTATAACTTGGCGGATGGCTGTTTAAGTTATTGAAAATGAAAAGAAATGTCGTATCGATTTTTGAGCTTTTTAACAGGTTGAATGCCTTAAGCCTAGTGTTGATGTGGTTAAGGTGCTTTTGATTTTTTTTACTGCAACAGTGTTTTTTTAATGCAGGTTAATACGTATTGAATTGGTAACGATCTGCAGGCACTATTTTGCCATTTACATAATAAAAAACCGCCGAATTTCTAGTATGAAAATCGGCGGTTTTTAAAACCCGGCAGGCCGGGTCTGGTTTTAAAAGTGCTGGGTTTTGGTTAAACCTTAGAATTCACCTTTAGAGCCTTTTTGCATCATTTCCCAGATGGTGTCACGCACTTGCATAGTGGCTTCTTTCAATTCTGGAGGCATTTTTTTGCCCATTTTGATCGCCATATCCATGTTCATTGAGTAGATGTGCAGGCCGTCTTCTTCTTCAATGATGTTTACGCGGCAAGGTAGGAAACCACCCATTGCAGGAGAGAAGTCGACCATTTTACGCGCAGTTTCTGGGTTACAGAAAGACATTACGTGAATGCGTTTTGAATCGATGCCGCGCGCTTTCAATTCTTCGGACAGCGGCAGTTCACCTACGTTTTTGATGTTGCGGTTTACACCTACTGCGTTGATTGCGTCAACTACGTCCTCGAAAGTCACGCCTTCTTGAACTTTAACTTCCCACATGGTGGCGTCGGCGATGTCACCTTCAGCGTCTACCCATTTGTCCCAAACTTGCATGAATGTTTCGCCAGCACCGTCTTCCAGGTTGCCGATTGCGTTGATGGTGCCGCAGCCTGACAGGGTAGTGACGGCAGTAGCAAGAAGAGCAGCTTTGATTGCAGTAGTGAATTTCATTATTGTTGTACTCCGTTAAAATAACAAGGGGGTTGGGTGTTCAACTTAGGGGATTGAGTGCCCAACGTATTTATTTGTCAGCCAGTAGATTACCTGCATCAATTACAAAAGAAAATACTAATTTTTTTGTTGGCTAATAACTTCTTTTTATTAGCTAATCCTAATACTCTAATATGAGTTAAGCCTTATGTGCGTGAAATCCTAATGAAATGAGTAGGTTATTGAGCGCCGTATTTTTTCCGGGAATGAAGCGGTGCTGATGCCATTCGCGATGAATGGGGTAATTGCGGCGATACTCTTCGTAGTTTTTATAGGTGTCTTCGATGTTTTTCCGGCGGATGGCAAGGTCGTCGTTGCGCGGATCGTAAACGGTTTTGAGGGTGGTGTAGAGCTGCTGTTGCAAGCTGCCCTCGGTGTTGAGTGTGATTGCCGGTGGGCGTGCCGGTAACTGTGTGTGCCAGGTTTCTTGAGGTGTGATTTTCCAAAACTGGCAGAGCTGTGTGTACACCATGCTGCCGCCGGCGATTTTGGCGTCCAGCGAGTGCCCTGCAATGTGCGGCGTGGCCAGATAGGCTGACTGGTAGAGGGCTTCGTCAATGTGCGGCTCGTTTTCCCAGCAGTCGATGACATTGGCGAGGGTTGGGGTGTTTTGCCATGCACTTTCATCAATGATGCCGCCGCGCGCGGCGTTGATAATCACTTGATCCGGACGGATGCTTGCCAGACGCGTTTTGTTTAGGAGGTGATGCGTCGGGTGCTTGCCGTCATGGGTTAAAGGGGTATGAAATGTAATCATGTCGGCTTGCAGGCAGGTGTCCAGATCAACAAACTGTTCCGCCTGTTGCGGATGGGCTTCGGCTCTTGGTGGGTCGTTCAATAGGCAGCGAATCCCGAGTTTTTGGGCTTTGTCGTAGACCAGACTGCCGACATGGCCCACGCCGATAATGCCGAGGGTTTTTTCTGTGAGTTCAAACCCTTTATGTTCGGCCAAATCCAGCAGGCAGGTCATAATATATTCAGCCACCGAATTGGCGTTGCAGCCCTGGGCGGAATAGAAGTGGATGCCGTTGTTGTGTAAGTAGGGTTGATCGATATGATCAAGGCCTACAACGGTGCTGCCCACGAATTTAACCGGAGTGCCGTTGAGCAGTTCGGCGTTGACCTGGGTGCGTGAGCGTACCACCAGCGCATCGGCATCCATGAGGTGCTGGCGTGAGATATCCCGGCCGGGCATCAGGGTGACTTTTCCAAGGTGCGAAAACATGGCTTCGGCATAGGGAACGGCGTCATCAATAATAATGTGTCTGGACATGGTCAAAAACCTGTAAACAAAAGTGAATAACGAATAAATTAGCATATCCAAAGGTTGTGCTGGCAGCGAAAGAAGGGTGAAAGAGGAAAAAATGCGTTCCAAGAGTGAAAATGCTTTGATTGACGGCCCGGCCGGGCAGCTGGAAATACGGTTTCGCGCGGCGGAAAATTCTGAACAGGCCGGGTTGGTGGTGATTAGTCATCCGCATCCGCAATTTGGCGGCACCATGAATAATAAAGTGGTGACCACGCTGGAAAAGGCCTGGCAGGAAAAAGGTTATGCCACCGTGGTCTATAACTTTCGCGGGGTTGGCAAGAGTCAGGGAGAATACGATGGCGGCATAGGCGAGGTTGACGACTTGGTTGCGGTGGTTAATTGGGCGCGAAGGCATTTTGATATGGAGAGATTGCTGCTCGCCGGGTTTTCGTTTGGCAGCTATGTCACCTTGAAAGCGCAGCCTTTGCTGCAGGCCGAACGGCTGATGATTGTGGCGCCGCCGGTGGGGCTTTATAACTTTGCGGCGATTGAAGAGATTCAGGTGCCTTGGGAGTTGGTGATCGGCTTGCAAGACGAGGTGGTTGAGGTTGCCGAGATGATGCAGTGGTTTGACCGTTTGCAGCAAAAACCGACGCTTTATGCGCGTGCCCATGCCAGCCATTTCTTTCACGGACAGCTGTTGTGGCTGAAAAGAATTATTTTATCGGAATATTAGTATTTGCTTATATTTTAAAGTTTGAGTAATATAAGCAAATTCTTATATCTTAATAAGCTTGTGTTATGCAGGTGTTCTCGATAAGGTGTTGATACCCTGATGATGAGAATAATTCCTGAGCGAGCTTGGTATGTAAACAAAAGGATGGTAAAGCATCCTTTTTGTGTTTCTAGGTGAAACGAAGCCGACGGCGGGAATGCAAAAAATATGCATTGTCGTCGAATGGATACATTAATCAAACAAACATGTGAGATGACGGGTGGAGTCATGATGAATCAATCAAAAAAGTCGCAATTTAAATTGACAGCCTTGGCGATGGCACTGACTTTAGTCGCACCGGGAATGGCGGCTGCATCAGGCGGTAAGGTGCTGGAGTTTAAACAGTGTGTTGAAAACACCTTGAACCAGAACCCCGAAATGGATGTCAGCAGAGCGCGCATTGTGCAGGCGGAATCGGCATATAAAGAAGCCAGCCACAGCCGTTTGCCGCAAATCACCGCCTCGCTGACGGCATCCAATTCCGATAATGCCTTGAACGTTTTTGGTATGAAATTGCAGCAGCGTCAGGCTGCTTTGAGTGATTTTGGTTTTGATAGCGTCACAGCAAACGCTTTTGGCAGCGGAAATTATGCGCATGAGCCAAGAGATTTGAATTATCCCGATGCCCATACCGACTTCAATACCCGCATCGAGATGCTGATCCCGGTGTATAACGGCGGCAAAATCACCAGTTATGAAAATCAGGCCAAAGCGATGATTCAGGCGGCGCAGAACGGCGATGAAGCGGTTAAGCAGTTTTTGACATTCAACGTCTATCAGGCTTACGAAGGGGTGCATACGGCACGTGCCTATATTCAAGTGGCCGAGCAGGCGGTGCTGGCGGCGGATTCTTATGTAAAGACCACCACCAATCTGGTTGAGCAGGGCATTCTGGTGCGTTCGGAATTGTTGAGCGCCAAAGTCAACCAGTCGAATGCGCGCATGGCCTTGGAAAAGGCACAGAACCAGGAAAAAATCGCGTTGGAAAGCCTGAAAACCTTGATGTCTTCCGAATATCTTGAAACCGTCGATGTCGGCGCACGCGTGGATATTTCGTTGCCTGCCGACAATGTCGACGATCTGGTTGCGATGGCCTTGTCCAAAAACCCGCAATTGGAAGCGAAACGTAACGAGGTGAATTCGAGTTTTGCTGCCGTGGGTGCGAGCAAGGCGGGGTTGTATCCGAGTTTTAATCTGATGGCACGCCAGGACTGGAACGACGATACCCTCGGTTTTGACAGTTCCTCCTACACGGTTGCCGGTGTGGTTTCCTGGAAAATCACCGATTTCGGCGTGACCTCCAGTGGTGTGGACCGCGCCAATGCGGCGGCGAAAGCCCAGGAGGCGCAATTGCGCTCACAGCAGAATCAGTTGCGTTTGAGTTTGCTGACGGCTTGGAACACGTTGCAAGTGGCCAGAAAGCAGGTGCGCGTCAATCAGCTGGCGGTGGAAGAAGCGGAAGAGGCGCAACGATTGATTTTGAAGCGTTACTCCAACGGTGTGGCGACGATTACCGAGGTGTTAGCCGGACAGGCCCTGTTGGACAAAGCACGGGCTGAGCTGGTGGCGGCGACCTTTGAAAAGAATCTGCAAACCGCCAAGTTGCGTTTGGATACCGGCACCTTGCGTTTGGATATGTTGTAACGCAGAAGATTTGAGCGCATGACGGGGCAGGGTGGTTCCGTTATGGCAATGAGGCATTGATTGAAAAATAGTTTATTTAAGCATTTGAGGTTCAGTATGAAACAGTTCACCAAAAAACACTTGATGAGCGTGTTGGCCATTTCCGCCATGACGGCTGTGATGGCCGGTTGCTCGTCCGAGAACGGGCAGAATGCGGAGCAGGCCGCAAAGGTACAGACGCAGCAGACCATTGAGGCGACGGTGATGACCGTTCAATTGGGCAGCGTGCCTTTGACGGCGGTCGTGCCGGGCGCCGTGGTGTCGGATCAGAAGGCGCAGATTTCATCGCGTTTGATCGGATATATCAAAGACTTGAATGTGAAAGTCGGCCAGGAAGTACAGCGTGGAGAGTTGCTGTTCAGCATTGATTCGACCGATATTAAGAGTCAGATCAATCAGGCTAATTCGGCTTATCAGCAGGCGGTTGCCGCCTTGGAAGATGCCAAGCTGGATTACGACCGCTTTAACAAGCTGTTCAAGGAAGACTCGGTTTCCAAGCAGCAGTTGGATAAAATCCGGCTGCAATACAGTGTCGCGCAGGAAAACCTGTCGGCGGCCAAGTCCGGATTGGATCAGGCCAAATCACAGTTGAACTATGCCAATGTACGCGCGCCCTTTAACGGCGTGATTGTCGAAAAAATGGCGGAAGCGGGGGCTTTGGCGTCACCCGGTCAGCCGATTGTGGTGATTGAGAACCTGCAAAGCGTGAGCGTGCAGACCGAGGTGGCGGAAGACCTGTTTGCGGTATTGCGCGCCGGGGATGAAGCCACGGTGGTGATCGACTCGCAGCCTGCGCCTTTGAAAGGCACGATTTACACGTTGGTGAGCGCAGCCAATCCGAAAACACGCACTCATACGGTTAAATTGAGTCTGCCGGCGATTAGCAATGTGAACAGCGGTACTTTTGCACGCGTGAGCTTCAAACGTGGTGAACGTCAAACCGTTTTGGTGCCGCAGTCGGCGGTCATTACGCGCGCCGGTATTGAAGGTGTGTTTGTGGTGCGTGACAACAAGGCCTATTTCACGATGGTGAGAACCGGGATGAAAATGGACGGCATGATCGAAATCCAGGCCGGTTTGGACTTGGGCGAGCACATTGTGGTCGACAATAATCAAAGTTTGTTGAACGGTGATGCGGTTGTGGCGAAAGCGGCGGCCGGTCAGGGGGCGTAAGCATGGCAGACAATCAGCATACGGCAGCGGATAAGCTGAACATCGCCGGCAAGTTGGCGAAGTGGTTTATCCATTCCAAAATTACCATGATGATTATGATTGCCATCACCCTTGCCGGGATGATGGCGTATCTGATTACACCGCGCGAATACAATCCGCAGATTGTCGTGCCGGCGGCCAATATTATTGTGCCGAAGGGCGGCGCGACGCCGGAGGAAGTTTCCAATATGGTGGTCAAGCCGTTGGAAGCGATTATGAACGCTTTGCCGGGGGTGGATCACACCTTCGGTTTTGCGGCCAACGATTTCGGTGTGGTGACGGTGCAGTTCAAGGTGGGCGAGAATCAGGTGGACAGTTTGGTGAAACTGTACAACCAGATGATGCAGAACATGGACAAGATGCCGCCGGATACGCAGCAGCCGATTATCCGCCCGATTAACGTGGATGACGTGCCGATTATGACGTTGGCGATCACCTCCGATGTAATGTCGGGTTACGACCTGCGTGATGTGTCGTTGAAAGTGGTTGAAAACCTGCGCAATATCCCGGGCGTGTCGTTCACCGAGGTGGTGGGCGGTGATCGCCGCGCGATCAATGTGTGGTTGGATGCCCAGAAAATCGCGTTGACCGGTCTGACATTGGAGCAGATCAGCGAGATGCTGCAGGGCAGTAACGTGTCCATGCCGGTAGGGGCGCTGATCAATAACAACCAAAACCATCTGGTGCGTGTGAACGGCTATTTGGGTAATGCCCAGGAAGTCGGCGACATTATTATCGGCGCCGACCAAGGTCGTCCGATTTATCTGCGTGACATTGCGACCATTGAAGACGGCGCGCAGGAAGCGGACAGCTACACGCGTATCGGATTTGGCCCAGAAGGCCAGATTCATGCACGCGGCGAACAGCCTGCGGTGACGATCGCCATTGCCAAAAAGCCGGGTACCAATGCGGTGGAAGTGGCCAATGCGGTTCTGGAAAAACTGGAGTTCCTGAAAGCCAGCGTGATTCCGGCCAATGCGGACATCGTGGTGACACGTAATGACGGCGAAAAAGCCAATGCGGCGGTCAACCTGTTGATGGAGCACTTGGGTATCGCCGTGTTGTCGGTGGTGGTGATTCTGGTGCTGTTCCTGGGCTGGCGTGAAGCGGGCATCGTCACCTTGACCGTGCCGTTGATTCTGTTTGTGGTGTTGTTTGTCGGTTTGATTGCCGATCAGACGATCAACCGTATCACCTTGTTCGCCCTGATTCTGTCGTTGGGTCTGTTGGTGGATGCGGCGATTGTGGTTATCGAGAACATTCACCGCCACATTCACGAAGGTTTTGATCCGGAGAAATTCGATGAATTGATGATCAAGGCGACCAACGAGATCGGTAATCCGACCAACGTGGCGACCCTGGCGGTTATTCTGGCGTTTATCCCGATGCTGTTTGTAACCGGCATGATGGGGCCGTTTATGGCGCCGATTCCGTTCAATGTGCCGGTGGCGATGATTGCCTCTTTGGTGATCGCCTATATTCTGGTGCCATACATCGCCTACCGCTGGTTGGGCAAAAAGGCCATCAAGGAGATGCAGGCGCGTGAAAGTCTTGAAGCGCACCATGTGCATCAGGAAGACTGGATGCAGCGTTTGTATGTGAAGTCGATTAATCCGTTGATTGCCAGTCGTACCAAGCGTAACGTCTTCCTGTTTGTGGTGTTGATGGCGCTGTTTGCGGCGATGTTGCAGCCTGCATTGCAATTCTTGCGTGACGACGGCATGAACAATCCGCTGCATCCTGCCGGTGTGGAAGTGAAGATGTTGCCTTACGATAACACCAGTACGTTGTTGGTACAGGTGGATATGCCTGAGAGTGCTGCGTTGGAAGCGACCGACCGTGTCGTGCGTTATGTGGGCTCCACGATTGCCGAAACGCCGCATGTAACGGATTACAGTGTCTATTTGGGGCGTCCTGCGCCAATCGATTTTGCCGCCTTGGTACGTGGCGATTTGATTAAGCAAGGGCCTAATTTTGCCCAGATTCGTGTGAATCTGGTCAATAAGCATGACCGTGACGAGTCATCCCATGATATTGCCATGAGTCTGAATGCGAGTCTGAATGAGATTCGCAAGACTTTCCCGGAAGCGAATATCAAGATTTATGAAACGCCTCCGGGACCGCCGGTGACCACGCAAATCATGGCGGAGTTGTATGGCCCCGACTATGACAAATTGCGCGAAGCCGCGTTGGAAGTGGATAAATCGTTTGAAGAAATCTACGGCATGATCAACGTCGACGATTCCGTAACGGATGATTTGGAGAGTTACGAGATCAATATCGACCGTGAACAGGCCAACCTGCTGGGTGTGGCGCCTGCGCAGGTAGCGAAGATGTTGCGCGACTATGTGAACGGTTATGAACTGGGTTACATGCACTTGGATAATGTGCGTGAGCCGGTGAATATTCTGGTGCGCTTGCCGCGTTCAGAACGTACCGTTGCGGAGCAGTTGCTGTCGTTGCGCGTGCAGTCGCGCTCCGGCGAAGCGGTGCCGTTAACCGCGGTAGCGAGGGTTGAGAAGGTGATTCATGCCAAGCCGATTCTGGATCGTGACCAGCATCAGATGGTGATGGTCGGCGGCGAATTGTTGCAGTCCAGTCCGGTCTATGCCGTGTTGTCTTTGGACAAGATGCTGGACGGCGTGACTTTGCCGAATGGTGTGACTTTCCATACGGCTAACCTCGGTTTCGTTCAGGCGCAACCTAAAGATGTCATGGACTACACCCTGCTGTGGGGCGGTGAAATGCGTCTGACGCTGGACGTATTCCGCGACATGGGGAGCGCGTTTATTGTGGCGCTGATCTTTATCTATCTGATTCTGGTCGGTTACTACAAGTCGTTTATGATGCCGGTGATTGTGATGGGCGCGATTCCGTTGACCATGATCGGGGTGTTCCCGGGCCACTGGTTGACGGGGCAGGCGTTTACCGCCACCTCCATGATCGGGGTGATTGCACTGGCGGGTATCGTGGTGCGTAACTCGCTGCTGTTGATCGACTTTATTTTGGAGTACCGTCGTGAAGGACAGTCGCTGAAGGATGCGGTGATTGAAGCCGGCAAGGTGCGTTTCCGTCCGATTCTGTTGACCGCGTTGGCGATTATGTTCGGTTCGATGATCATGATTACCGATCCGGTGTTCGGCGGTTTGGCGGTATCGTTGATTTTCGGTACGCTGTCTTCAACCGTGTTGACGTTGCTGGTCATTCCGTTGCTGTACTACATCTGGCAGTGGCACGGCGGTGTCAAGCAGCAGGAAGAAGCAGCGCGTTTGGCCGAGGCACAAAAAGCCTAAAGGTTAAAAGCCCCTTAAATGGCTTAAGCGGAGTTCGCTTAGGGTAATTGAAAGCCCCGTCAGGAAACTGGCGGGGCTTTTTTGTTTGGGGCGTTTGACCCGGCCTGTTGAGTTTTTAATGGTGAAATACGTAGTATTTCCCTGTGGGCGGGAGGTATTTTTTGTTACATTAATTTGGGACTAACGTGTGTTAGGTCAGCGGTTTGTGGATTTGCTCACACGCTTAATCGTTTGAAAGCCACTGAAAGCCATCGAAAATCAAGGATGATGCGCTTTCTTATTATGAATGGCGGGTTGTTCTGAAGACAGCAGCTTGCCCAATTCTTGCAATAACCGGAGGACAGAATGTCAAAATTAAAATTGAAGAAAATGATGAGCGCGGTTTTGTTCGGTGGTGCCATGATGGCTGCAGTTGCGCCGGCACAGGCCGAAGAGCCAATGGTAGTTAATGTTTCTGTTATCACCATGGATGTGGCCAATACGATCGCGGTGAATACCATCAAGGCCTGTCGTGAAAAGGGCATTCCGGTGAGTGTCACCGTGGTTGACCGTAACGGCATTACCCAGGCGCAGTTGCGCGACACCATTGCCCCGCCGGTCTCGTTGAGCATCAGCCAGAAAAAAGCCTATACGGCGGTGATGTTTAACGTCAAGGGATCGGAACTGGGTGGTCGTGCCAACAGCCCATTGCAGACGATGGGTGAAGGTTTGGCGTTTATGGCAGGTTCAACGCCGATTCAAGCCGGCGGCAAGCTCTATGGCGCCGTGGGTGTAAGTGGCGCGCCGGATGGTAAAGACGACGAAGCCTGTGCGATTGCCGGCGTCGAATCGGTGCTGGGTGACCTGGAGATGATGTAAGCCAACCCGGCCTGTTCAGTTTTAAAACGATAAAAACCGACCTTTGTGTCGGTTTTTTTATGTATGAAAGCCGTATTTTGATTAGTGTTTACTAATATAAGAGAGCGCTTCTATATTAACTGTTTATGGGTGTAGAAGAATAATAAAGACATTAAATATCAATATCTTAGTAGGGTTTGGTGGCGTTGCTTAATGGCGTGTAAATTTTACTTATCTGTTGATCAAAAGATTTGTTTATAAAAAACCATAAAATTAATTGAAGAGTAATTTTGCTTAAGATTTAATACGTAACACGCCGATCATGGCGATGTTAACAATCGAGGATAGGAAAATGGTTAATGAATCAAAAATCATGCAAATGGTAAAAGCCAAGCAAGTTAAAAAGCAAAAAGGCGCTTCAATGATTGAGTATGCGTTGGTTGTTGCTGGCGTTGCGATTATTGCTGGTATTTTGTTTGGTGGTACTGATGGCGGTACGGTCGGAACAGCGATCGATACTAAAGTAACTGGGATTATTAATGGCATTAATCCTTAAGCGTAAGTGTTTTTTGTTCTGATTATTTAAGGCGGAAGCTGTAATGGTGAAATACCAGAAAGGCTTAGTGTTGTTGGAAACTGCCTATGTACTCCCGTTAGTTGTATTGGCGGGTTTGTTTGTACTTGAGGTTGTCTCTTACTCATTAAACAGCTTAGCTGCCAATGATGTGCTGACAGATGTGCATACGCAGATTATCGCGGATGTCGCGGATGTCAGCAGTTCGCCTGATGGTATTGCATCCGGTTATGCCGTTTGCACAGGAAATAAGGTAGTACTTGATACCAGTAAAAGTGGTGAATTAACAACCCATGTTAAAGGGGCGTTGGAGGCTAAGGGTGTAACCTTTGTAAGTGGTCAGCCTCTAGTAGCGTCCATTAGTGCGCGACCGATTTCGGGATTTGATGTCTATGTCATCAATTTCAAAGGCACGGCCAATAGTTTGGTATTGCCGGATATGTTGGAAAAATTCCTCCCGATCAATGTTGATACGATTGTGAGTATCAAAGACACCTGTACCAGTTCCTAAACTGAATCCTGTTCGGATTCATTGTTTCCATAATCGAATGAGTAAATTATGAAATTCCAGCGCTCAGATATTGTGCTCTATGGCGTCGCTTTGCTGTCCGCCATTTTGGCCGTCGGTTTGGTTTACGGCTATGTCGAGAACCGGGTGGCCGAGGCGGAGAGCAAGACCGAGGTCAAGACGGTGACGGTGATTGAAAAGCCCGAGCTGCGTTCTGTGGTAGTGGCCAACCGCGATATCTATCGTGGCGAGAAAATAGAAATTGACGACATTAAAGTGCTGATGGTGCCAACCGAGGGTGTGATTGCATCGGGTGTGGTCATGCAGCCCGCTACGGTGGTCGGGCATATCGCCAAACAACCGATTTATGCCGGCGAGTGGCTGCTCGAACAAAAGGTGGGCTTGCAGGAAGAGTCGCAAGGTGCAGTAGAAGCCTTGCTGGAACCCGGTATGCGCGCGCTGCGCATTCCGGTGTCGGCCGAAAGCGGTTTGCTGGGTATGTTGAATCCGGGTGACCATGTGGATGTCATCAGCGTGTTTGAAAGTGCGGACGGCAAACGCATGATTAGCCGCACCATTCTGCAGAACATTGAAGTGCTGTCTATCGGTCAGGTAAACCGTATGGGCAAGGCGGCTAAACAGCAGGAAGAAGATGTTAAGCAGGACCTCAAGCAGGACGAAGCCTTTGTAAAAGCGTCAATGGTGGCGTTGAACGTCAATACGCCGCAGGCCGAGCAGCTGGCACTGGCGATGAATATCGGTGCGATCCATTTGGCGCTGAGAGCGCCGGCCGATGTGGCGCTGGTGGACACCGACGGCGTGAATGTTAAAACCATTGAAAGCGGCAAGGCGCGTCCGCCTAAATTTAAACCTAAAGATGAACGTGAGGTCATTCAAATTATGCAGGGTGACCGTGTACAAGAGGTAATCACACAATGAACCAACTGAATTGGATGCGACAAACCACATTAAAGGCGGCACTGGTGGCTGCATTGGGCATGAGTGTGTTGCCTTGGAATGCACAGGCGGCGTTAGAAAAAGAGTATAACCTCACCGAAACCGATAGCCAGATCATCAAGTTTGACAAGGGGTTAAAACGCGCCTTGATTGCCAATCCCGAGTTGGCATCGGTGAAAGTGTTGAGCAACAACGAGCTATTGTTAACCGGCAAAGGTGCCGGCCGCACTCAGTTGATTGTGACCTATCGCGATACACCGGATATTGATCATCAGGTCGTGTTGAATGTGGCTCCGGATCAATCACGCCGTGAGGAGATTGAGACTACGCTGACCAAGTTGCTGAAAGACCTCAATCCACAAGGCACGGTGGCGTTTGAGCTGAAAAATATCTGGATCAACTCCGAAAGCGCCGTGCGCCGTGAAGTGGATGAGATTGGTACGCAAATCGATAATGACGCCGCGCTGAAAACGAGCAAACGCCAGGACAAAGAGGTGCTGCAGAGCGAAGAAGTGGCGGGTTCCAATCAGGCGCAGCCGCTGGCCGGCAACTATATGGTGTTGTTGAGCGGAGAGGTTTCTAACAAGGCGCAGAAAAAACGTATTCAATCGGTGGTATCGGCGTTAGGTCTGAGTGTCGTTAATATGATTAAAGTGACCGGTCCGCAGCAGGTGAAGCTGTCGGTTCGTGTGGCGGAGGTGGTTAAAGGAAATCCTTTCAGAAGTGGCACTGCATTTCGTGATAAACGCGATTATTTTGGTTTATTTCCCCCGGGGAATTTAGGAACTACGGCTAATTTTTTGTTAAATGTAGATAAGGTGCTTGGCGGTAATTTTCAAGGCAATATGACCGGTGATGTTCATGTTGAGCAGAGAAATGGCAATGGTGATGTGATTTATCGCGCTCAAACTGAAGTCAAGTCTCCGCAGGCGAGTATCGCGTTTCCTCATGCGGATGGATTCCAGATTGGTTTAAATCCCCGTGATTCCGATATTTTTGGGGTGCTGTCGATTTTGGAAGGTAATAACCTGGCTAGGGTGTTGGCTAAGCCAGAATTGATTGTACAGGCCGGCGAAACAGCTGAGTTTTTGGTAGGTGGAGAAGTGCCAATTCCGGTTGCGCAGGATAATAATTCCGTTACGGTTGAGTATAAAGAATTTGGTGTACGCCTGAAGTTTAGTCCTGTGATTACAGAGGATGGGTATATTCAAATGACCGTGGCTCCAGAAATCAGCAATATTGACGAAAGTGCAGGATCTCAGTATGGCAGTGTGATTGTTCCGGGATTCCGCTCTCGTAGAGCTAAGACTACAGTTACATTGGAGGCGGGGCAAAGTTTTGTAATTGGCGGTTTAATTCAGGACAACTTACGTTCATCAGTCAGTAAGATTCCACTTTTGGGGGATATTCCAATATTAGGAGCCTTATTCAGGTCTACCAGTTATGAAAAAGATCAGTCAGAGCTAGCAATTCTAGTAACACCGGAATTTGTTAAACCGATAGACAAAGATGCCAAAGTGTCCTTACCGGGGGAGCGATTGGCTCGTCCTAGTGCTTCGGATGGTTTCTGGTTCGGTAAAGTCGCTGAAATCCTGCCGGAAGGACAAAGCGCGCTGCCTGAATCCTTGGTGAGTGTTGGATTGGAGAAACCCTGATGAGTCAAGTATTGCCCACAGGCTCCATTGCCTTGAAACAGGCGCTCTATTTTGGAGGCGATGAAGACCTCAAAGAAGCGGTACGTGTGGCGATTATGTCCAAATATTCGCTCGAAAGCATGCAGGAGGTGCCGCATATTTGGCCGGACGACATTAGTCTGGTGTTGATTGAGTTCAATCAGAACGGCGATGCCGTGCTGGAACAGGTCAACCAGATACTGACGTTGGCTAAAGGCGTACCGATTTATGTGCTGCTCAAGCATAAAGACGCCGATTTCATTATCGAGGCCAATCATCAGGGGGTGCAGGGTTTTATCGAGTGCCCCAATGAAGTGTTTACGATTCTCTCGATCCTGCATATGCAGGATCGTCGTCGTCAGGGCAAGAACGGCAATGTCTCCTCGTTTTTCAGCCTGAAGGGCGGGGTGGGCAGAACCGCTTTGGCCACCAATATCGCCTCGCATCTGACCGAGTTGACCGAAGGGCGTACCGTGCTGGTGGATTTGAATATGCCGCTGGGCGATACTGCGCTGTACTTGAATATGGAAGGACAGCGTCTCTATTCGTTAACGGACTTTATCTATAACCTCAACCGTTTTGACGAGAACCTGATTTACAAGTCGTTGAGCCGCCATGAATCGGGGCTTTATCTGTTGTCGTTACCGACTGAGGTAAGCGAGCTGGATAACCTGAACGGCGAACTGATTAAAACCATTATTCAGGCGTTGCGCCGTTATTACGACCATGTGGTGATTGACTGCGCCAGTGATTTGTCCGACCTGACGTTAAGCTGCCTGGACGAATCGGACAATATCGTGCTGGTGGCCGAGCCGTCGCTGTCTTCGTTAAGAGCGGTGAATACCGCGATTCAAATTACCCAAAAGTTGGGCTACCTGCGTGAGTCGTTGAAGCTGGTGGTGAATCGCAGTACCAGCCACGATGACGAAATGCTCGATGAAGTGGTGGATGCCTTTAAGGTGGACACGGTGGCGCGGGTTGCCAACGATTACCTCGGCTTTAACAATTCGCTCAAAGAGGGTTTGCTGCTCAAGCAGTTCAAGCCGCAATCGGTGGTGAATCAGCAGCTCAATAATATCGCCAATATGCTGCATAACGGCAGTTTGCGTTTGGATGTGGTGCCTGAAAGCCCGTCAAAAGCCGGTGGGCAGAATCTGCTGAAAACCTGGTTTAAAAAACTCAACAGGCCGGGTAGTGGTTCTAAAAGTGATGTTAAGCCCGGAAATCTAAAAACGGCTGAGGCGGTATCCTGATGAGTATTCGCGATCGTTTGCGTCAAGTGGAACAGCAGCGCCAAATGATAAACGAGGTGGAGAAGGGCAAGGCCGCCGCCAGTAAATCCAATGTGGTGAGTGCCAGGGAAGCGGCGCTCAACGACAATGTGAAATTCCAGAATTCGAGCTTTCTGGAAATCAAAAGCCGCTGCCAGAAGAAAGCCGCCGAGGACGAGGCGTTTTACCGTGCCGACAGCAAGGAAACCCGTCAGGAGTTGCGCCCGCGACTCGAGCAACTGGTGCGCGAAACCGCAGCGGACATGGGTTATCCGTTGTCGGATATCGAAGTGCGTCAACTCGGCCTGGAGTTATTGGACGAGATTTACGGCCTGGGGCCGATTGAGCCGTTGCTGGCCGACCCGACTATTTCGGATATTTTAATCAACGGTTACGATCAAATTTATGTGGAACGTCGCGGCCAGTTGGAGCTGACGGATGTCTCTTTTATCAGTGAGGAGCATCTGCGCAATAAAGTCGATCGCATGCTCTATCACACCGGCCGGCGCGTGGATGAGTCCTCGCCGTTGGTGGATGCGCGTCTGCCGGACGGTTCGCGAATCAACATCATCATCCCACCCTTGGCCGTGGACGGCATCAGCGTTTCCATCCGCCGCTTTCCCGAGCAGCATCTGCGCCCCAAGGATTTGATTGCGTTTGGTTCGATGACCGAGCAGATGTACCAGTTCCTGGACTACGCCGTTAAAGCCGGGCTGAATATGCTGGTGTGCGGCGGGACGGGCTCCGGTAAAACCACCACTTTGAATATGCTGTCCGGTTTGATTCCGGAAAACGAGCGCACCGTCACCATTGAGGACAGTGCGGAGTTGCGTATGCAGCAGGCGCATGTGGTGCGTCTGGAAACACGTCCCCCCAATGCCGAAGGCGTGGGCGAAGTGACGCAGCGTGAACTCTTGAAAAACGCCTTGCGTATGCGCCCCGACCGCATTGTCCTGGGTGAGGTGCGTGGCGGCGAGGTGCTGGATATGTTGCAGGCGATGAACACCGGGCATGACGGCTCGCTGGCGACGTTGCACGCCAACAGTCCGCGCGACTGCATCGCCCGTTTGGAACTGATGGTGAATTTGAGCGGTGTGGATATTCCAGCCGCGTCGATTCGCAAGCAGATTGCCAGTGCCTTGGATCTGATTATTTACGTGAACCGCGGCAAGGATGGCAAACGCCGTGTCGAATCCATTACCGAAGTGGTCGGGGTGGAAGAGGACAATGTGGTGTTGCAGGAGATTTTTGTGTTCGAGCAGCGCTTGGATATGCAGAGCAATACGATGCGCGGCCGCTTCAAGTCAACCGGTTTGCGTCCGGGCTGCGGTAAAAAATGTGAATCGGTGGGTTACCATCTGCCGTCCGACCTGTTTAATTTTGTGCAGGAAGTCAGTTAATGGATTTGGGCTTTTTACTGGTAGCGTTGGCCGTGATGATGCCGTTTGGCTTGCTGGTGGCAGCGCGTTCGCTAAAGGAAAAGCGCCAGCGGCTGGATGCGCTGAACGGTCTGATGAAGCGTGTGGGCTTGATGCAAACCCAGCGCGATCCGCTTGAAGACCCGTTTGCACAGCAAAAAGAGAAGCCCTGGTTTATCTGGGTGAGCGCTAAATTCAAACAGGCCGGTATTCGCCAGCGCAAAGAGGTGGTGCAGCTTTTGGCCGTGCAGGCCATTCTGCTGTTTGTGAGCGTGTTTGTATTGGCAACGCGTTTTAATACCTTGAATGAAAAGCTGGTTTTCCTGTCGATTTTATTGCCGTTGCTGCCCGCCTTGTATCTTGTCATCAAAATCCACAAACGTCAGACGCAGATGCGCAAGGAATTTCCGGAGATGCTGGATTCCATCGTGCGTTCTTTGCATTCCGGCTATGGCATTGATGGCGCCATTGCCGCGGTGGGCGAGGATATGCGCGGCTATCTGGCCCAAGAGATGCGCGAGCTAAACAAACAGCTGACGCTGGGCATCAGTATGCGCGATCTGCTGCGCGAGTTTCAGCGCCGGGTGGATCTGCCGGAAGCGCAGTTTTTTGTCATTACCCTGATTATTCAGCGCGAAACCGGCGGCCAGTTGTCGATGATTTTGACGGAACTGGCCAAATTGATGCGCCGTCGCGAGCATTTTCAGGCCAAGCTGAAAACCTTGACGGCCGAGTCGCGTTTTACCGCCTGGTTTATCGGCGGTGCGCCGGTGCTGTATATCGGTTACAAGTATTTTTTCGATCAAGAATCCATGCAGTTTTTTCTGCATGATCCCACCGGTGTGAAACTGTTTGTGGTGTCGCTGACACTGATTGTGACGGGTGGCTTGATTCTGCAACGTATGCTCAAAATGAGGTTCTGAGGCGATGGATTTGGTTTTGTTGCTGTTGTCTGTGGGCGCCTTGGCGTTTTTTGCCAGTTGGTTGCTTGCGCAAAGAGTGGTCCGCCTGCAAAGTGTGCAGTTGCAAAAAGAGCGCTTGAAAGCCCGCGTGGGCTTGGCGAACGACTATGTAAAGCAGCAACATCATATTTCGGGTTGCTGGTGGTGCTCCTTGGGGCGCGCGTTGGGGCCAAAGAATGCCAAGGAGATCGCCACGCTGCATAAGCAGTTGGTCAGCGCCGGATTCCGCCATGAGCGTTATATTGGAGCCTATTTCTTTATCAAATACAGTGCGCTGCTGATTGTCTTGCTAACGATGCTGGTGGCGTGGAGTTGGATGGGCATGGACCCCGTGTGGATTGCGGTTGCGGGAATCATTGCCCTGCTTGCACCGGAGCGAATTTTAATTGCGATGGGCAAAAATCGCTTGGCTAAAATCAGCGAACATCTGCCCGATTTTTTGGATATGTGCAATATCTGTATGAACGCGGGGTTGAGTTATCTGGTGGCACTTAAACGCGTGGCGCACGAGTTGAAAGAGGTGCACCCTGAAATCTGCTATGAATTTGAATATCTGTTGGATCAAATTCAGTTGGGGGTGCCGCGTATCGAGGCGCTGCGCCAGTTCGCGGAGCGTAATCCCACGCAGGATATTCAGACGCTGGTGCAGGTGCTGATCCAGAACGAAAAGCTGGGCAGTTCCATCAGTGAGGCGATCAGTGGCTTTACGCGTCGCATGTATCAGGGGCGTGAAGAAAAAATGGAAGAAAAAGCGGCCAAAACCTCCGCCAAAATGGCGATTGTGATTATGCCGTTTTTGATGGTGCCGTATCTGATTTTACTGTTGGGAGAAAAAATGGTCATGCTCGGGAGAGGGTTTTAATGAAGTCAGATATGTCTCTACAAACTAGATTTTGGAAAGGATTGCTGATACCCGGCCTGTTGATTTTATTGAGTGCTTGTTCACAAGCGCCCAACAAGCCGCAGATTGATTACAGCAAGTTTTCGCAGTCGCAATCTGCGCCCCTGGCAACCGAGTTGGATGTCAAGGATGAGTATGAGTTTGCGTTGGATCTAGCGAGGCTGCAAGTAGAGCGTAAGCGCTATGCGGCGGCGGAAAATCTGTTGCAAAAATTACGTCGCGAGCGAGATGACGATATCCGGTTATATCGTCTGTTGGGCCAAGTGTATGAAGCGCAAAACAAAACTGAGATGGCCCGTGTAGCTCGGAGTTCGGCTGTTCAGTTAAAAGATAGTAGCCTAGATGATGAGAGCGAGTTAGCGCGCCTCTATTTAATGGAAGGTGATTATGCGGCGGCCGAATCGATATACCAAAATTGGGTTGTGGGCAATGCCAAGTCAACGCAAGTTAGTGGGTTGAATAATTTGGGTTTCAGCCAGTTACTGCAAAAGAGATACGCGCAAGCTGAAGGGTATTTTGAACGTGCATTGGTGATTGATCCACTCAATCGCAAAGCGCGTGACAACCTTAAACTGCTTAATACGCTTAATTGATTGAGTTTAGGTTTTCATAGATAAAGGATTTATCGCTATGTGGTTACAGCGTATGAATTTAAAAAAACAGCGTGGTGCGATGACCCTGTTAGGTGCTATGGCTGTTGTGGTTTCACTGGGTGCGTTTAAAACAATAGTTGATTTTGGTAATGCGAAACTATTGGATCGCAAGTTGGATAACTATGCCAAGTCTGCCGCTTATATGGCATTAAGAACCGAATTGGCGTTGACGACGAATATGTCGGCGGCCGAAAAAGAAGAGGCCAGATCGCAGGTTGATTTGATGTTGAATCAGGTTGGGATGACGTTAGATGAGGACACGGGTAATCTCACGAAACACATCACCTTTGGCAATTTGGATAATAGCGGGCATTTCGTGCCTTTAACCACTAATGAAACGGCGCCAAGAGATGTCGCTGCTGGACAAACGCCGCCTGATTTCAGTGCGGTGGCGATACAGCTTGTAAGTAGTGAACCTTTCAGAGTTGGAGGAGTCCCTGTTTTTACCCCGCAGGGTAAGGCGATTTTGGGGTTGTCTGCAAATGATCAACAGAGCGATTCGGGCTGTTATTGTAAGAATCGATATGAGGCTTGTCTGAATCAGGATTTAGTGGCCTCTGATTTGACAGGCATTCCTACGGTCCAAGCCGAAGCGATAGTTGTTAAAGATTCGGATGCGCGTAAACACTATTGCAACTACGGTTATACCAAAGACAAACCAGGTTCAGTCGAGCAAACGAAATATCCCTATGTCAGGTTTAATGACGCTTGGGTTGGGCGACCACCCACAACAGTGAACTTTTGGATGTTTTATTCGCAAAGTTATGATGGTGAACAATTTGAGCGGATTCTGACGCACAAGCCTGTGGCAGTGGTAAAAGGGGATGATCCTTTAAAGAATACTTCCGGATTTGCCGCAATGTTTAGTAGTATGTTTTGTTTTTTTAATTGCCCGGGCGCAGATTTGCCGGCAAAAGATAATAACCTTGGTGCTTATGAGCGCTCAGATCTCAACTCGTCCATACGTTCGAGCTATATCTGCGAAAAACCTGGTTTTATGATGTTTCCTACGACCTATCCCTCTTGCGACAGTGCAAGCAATTCCAATGATGTTGTCTTGCAAGATAGCGTTTATGTAGGATATCAAGGCACCTGCGTAAATGGAACGGATAAAAATAATGTGGCAATGTCTCGCTGTCTAGCATATAACGATAGCGGAGTGCGTTACGAAAGTTGTTTAGATATTGAAAGAAGGAGTGCAATGCACATGAACTTCTTCCAACGCATGATGGCGTTTTTCTTTGGCCCATTCCTAGATTGGGAGCGTTCTTATGAGGGCTTGGATTGTGAGATGCAACAAATGCGCTATGTCGGTTGGTTGTTTTGGGGCGGTTGGCAAAAAGTTTAATTTAGCAACTCGTTAAATTGTGGACATTAAATGGCGGAATCAGTATAATCCGCCATTCTTACGGAGAGCTGGCTGAGCGGTTGAAGGCGCACGCCTGGAAAGTGTGTATAGGTTAATCCCTATCGGGGGTTCGAATCCCCCGCTCTCCGCCATATTAGAAAAAAGAACCCGTCCCAGACGGGTTTTTTTATGTCCGGAATCCGCGTAAATAGAGGCTTACAGCCCTTTCTCACTTTCACAAGTCATCCCGTCTTAAACCGATCTATTTCTTTACTTGCCGCTTTTTTGTGAGTATAAAAGTGAGTATGTATCTGTGTGAGTACAACAAAAGTGAGTACAAGGTGCTGAATAATACACAAATCAAAAATCTTAAGCCTAAAGACAAGCTGTATCGTGAAACGGATTCGCATGGTTTGGTGCTGGAGGTCAAACCTAATGGCGTGAAGTCTTGGCGTTACCGCTGCCGAATTGATGGCAAAGCGACGATGCTTGCGATTGGAAATTATCCGCAGGTTTCACTGGCGGATGCACGCCGAATTCGTGATGAATTTAAAGAGCAGTTAAAGTCCGGTGTTGATCCAAGACGCCAAACTGAACAGGTGGCGCAGGAGGTTGTCATCAAAACGTTTGGGATGATGTATCGGGAGTGGTACGAACACAACGTTGAGTCGTGGACTGAAAATTATGCCAATGACTTGAATGAGCGTTGCCAAAATCATTTACTGCCATTTCTGGAGGCGCGTGATATTTCAAAAATTACAGCAATGGATATGTTGGAGGTTTTCAAGCGCATTGAAGCCAGGGGCACGCTCAATATGCTGAAGAAGGTGCGTGGTTATGCCAGTCGGGTATTTCGTTATTCGGTAGGGATGGGAGCTTGTCCATTTGATCCCACCCGTGATTTGCCGCAGGATGTTTTCAAGAAAGAAGTGGTTAAGCCGTTTTCGCATATTACTTCCAACGATGAGTTGGCTAGTGTCCTCAAAAAAATTGAAAATTACAATGGAGGTTTTGCCGTCAGAATGGCGCTTAAGCTGGCACCACACGTCTTTTTGCGGCCGAGCGAATTGGTATCGATTAAATGGGATAATGTCGATTTTAACCAAAGGCTGATTCGCATTGAGGCGTCAAAAATGAAAATGAAGCGTGAGCATCTGGTGCCCATCAGTGATTATGTCGAAGGGCTGCTCAAGCAATGCCACGAAGTGAGAACGGATAGCCCGTTTGTTTTTCCAAGTCAAAGATCAAAAACACGATCAATTACGCCGGACAGTTTGCGCGTTGCACTCCGATCAATTGATATTGGCGCGGATGTGTTAACGACGCATGGTTTTAGGCATACCGCCAGTACGTTGCTTAACGAGCAGGGGTGGTCTCCTGATGCCATTGAAAAACAGTTGTCTCATGAAGAGCGCAATAAGATTCGTGGGACTTATAACAAGGCGGAGTATTTGGATGTTAGACGGCAGATGATGGCGAGTTGGTCTGCTTATCTGGCTGATTTAGTTTGAGTGTGTGCTGATAAAGATTTCAAAGTGAGTATAAAAGTCGGCAACCTACCAAAGTTTGATGCGGTAGAAATAATGAGGCAGGCTGTTGCCAGAGAGGTTAGGCGTAAAAAGGCGTTGGGGCAATATATTGTTGTTGCGGAGCGGGGTGTGCCTAGAAAAGTTGACTTTTCGGTTTTGCCAGTGCGCTCGAAAAAGTTGGATATATGTATTGAGCATTGTGAAAAGGAGCTTAAATGATCCCGATTGAGCCTTTGAGTGAAGCCGAATTTGATTGGCTTGACGATATATTGATGAAATACGGCAATGATGATTCTATTTTGGACGTGTCGGAGTTAGACGGTTTTTTTACAGCGATTGTATCCGGGCCCGAGGTGATTCTGCCTAGCCAGTGGTTTCCGGCTTTATGGGGTGGTGAGCATAACCAGCCGGAGTGGGAAAGCGATGCGGAAATGCAGCAGTTTTTTAAGTTCGCGATCCATCACATGAACTTTATTGTTGGTATGCTAATGGAGCAGCCAGAAGATTTCGAAGCACTCTTTAATATTAATCCGTTAAGGAAAGAAACGATCTATATTGTTGAAGAATGGTGTTTTGGTTTTATGCGTGGCGTGGATTTGGGAAATTGGCCTGAATTGCCTGATGAGGTCAATACTTGGCTAGATGCGATTGCATTGCACGGGCGTGAGGAATATTTTGACGTTTTACGTGAGCTTAGCCTTGAAGAACATCAGCAAACAGTCGCCGATATTGAGCCGGCTGTGCGTAAACTCCACGCTTATTGGTTAGAAAAACGCGAACATTTACGCCCGGAACCGATGCGTGTACCGCCAAAAGTGGGACGCAATGAACCGTGCCCCTGTGGTAGCGGCAAAAAATACAAACAGTGCTGTTTGCATTAACTGCTAGCGACTAAAACCGATCGTGCTAACTTCGAATCCGATCCGACTGAGCGAGATAAACGGATTGCTCGCGATGCGCTAAGTCACTGAAGCGACGGCCCGAACTGATCTATAATGGTATGTTTGAAAGGGCAGTTTTGCCCTTTCTTTTCGACGTTCAACCTGCTTCTAGGTTAGAAATTAGTTGGAGTTCAAGCCATGCTTCAACCTCTGCTAAAACCCACCGATTGGCAGTTTTGCCAATTTTTCTCGGTCTTGGAAAAGTTGGATCATAAGACTTGTCTTTAGGATTCAACTTTCTGTAAATGGTGCTTCTGCTTAGTGCGATTTTTTTAATGATGTCCTTAAGCGTCATCAGAATAATTGGCTGTTTTTCCATTTTGGAAACCCTCATCAAAATTAATAGAAAATCCACAGCTGTGTTTTGTTTTAGGCCTGTGTCCTATGATGAGACTTTTTGATACCTGTTAATACGGTCTTACCTCCAGAAAAAAATAGGCGAGGTAAACTTATAAAAAAGGTGTGCCAAAATGGCACGCATTGTTTTGGGGTTTGAGGTGTGGGATAATTCTTATGTGTCAAAATGGCACGTGATTAGAAGGAGTAGTTTATGGGAACCATGAGTTTGCCGCGCATCACTGCAAGAGTTGATTTAGATACGCAAGAATTGCTTAGCAAAGCTGCTGCTCTCAGTGGCGTGACGAGCATTAATTCTTTTGTTCTGAATAGTGCCATTGAAAAAGCCAAGCAAATTATTGAAAGAGAGGAGGTCTTGAAATTATCGGAGCAGGATGCGGCGATGCTGATGACAGTCTTGGATAAGCCAGTACAAGCTAATGAAAAATTGAAATCCGCTTTTGCACGATATGAGGCAACGCAAGTCTGATGCAGACGGTTTTATTATCCAATACCGAACATGACCGGAAGCGTTTTGATTGTGGAGTCGATGCGCTGAATAATTATTTAAAAGTGATTGCCAACCAGCAATCTAAAAGGGATAACACACGGACATTTGTTTTAGAGTGCGAGGCAGATCACTCTCAGATTGTGGGTTTTTATACGCTGACCATGGCAACCATTGATTTGGGTGCTTTGCCAAATAAGCTTCAAACCAAGCATCGACACTCTACTTCGGCTGGTTTAATTGCGAGATTAGCAGTTGATAAGCATTTCAAAGGGCAGGGAGTTGGTGAATGGTTGTTGGTTGATGCCTTGAAAAAACTCTTGTCAGCCAGTGATACCGTTGGTTTTCCGCTAGTAGTTGTGGATGCAAAAGCAGGGGTTGAGGCCTTTTACCAAAAGTACGGTTTTACAGCATTTGCGGATGAACCGAATAAACTATTTATGACTATTGCGGATATTCGGGAAAGTTTTAAATAGGGGGGGAGTTTTGTGTGAAGCCATATTGCGGGCTAAATTGGGTGAAGTTGCAAATGCTCATTGTTCGTTGTGATGGTCGTAATAAAACTTTATATTTGAACCTCTTCAAATAGTTCGTCTAGGGCAAGGAGGGGGGTTGTGTTGTTAGAAGTTTACATACTGTTTTCACTCAATTTTTCGATTTGTAGCAGATTGTTTTGAATTTCTTGATGTTCTATTGAACCAATGTTGCCCGTGGTTACCACTGAGAACTCAATATTTCTTACTAAGCCGTTATGGGTGATGTTAGCTGAACCGATCATGGCTTTAAAAGTATCACCTTTTTCAAAAAAATAGATTTTGGAATGAAGTCTTCTGCCGTTTATTAGTTTATGCTTCACGCCCTTAAGGGCTGCAGCGGCTTTTATGGCGCTCGGTGTTGTATATCCGTCTTCTCCGTTTGAATAGATTGTTATGTCTAATCCTCTATTTTCTATGCCCGAAGAAATAATGTCTGAGATATGACCAAAGCCTCTTCGATCAAAAAAGCTGGTGCAGAGGACACATTTATCAGCCCACTCCAATAGCTCACAAATGGCATGCTTATGGTTTCTACTTTTTGTGTTGCTAACAAATTGCATAGTTTGCACCTGATATTTTGAATAAAGCACAGCTCGTTTGAATGGCATAGGAACCAGCGCCATAACCTAAGTTTGCGTCAAAATTTGACGGCTAGTCTTTGAAGTAAAGCGAGTACATTTTTCTGGCTGTTGTAGCAAATTCTTGTCTTAAACTCTCTGGTTCAAGTACCTCAACGCCGTGACCAAAACTCATTAGCCACCAGCGTAATTGTTGAGAGTTTTTTACCGTTGCGTCAACAAATATGCCATCTTCAGTTCTTGTAATGTTTTGATCTGTCGATAGCTTACTTTCACTCAAATGCGTTGCAATCACCCTGTTGATTTTGAGTTTTAAATCGATAAATTGTTCGCCATCTACCAAATACTCAAAATGACCAGCGTGAATGTAGTTGTTTAGATTAAAGCTGTCCTGCTTGAGCATGTCGGATTCAAGTTGTTCGGCGCTGATGAATCGGTGCAATGCGAATTGCTTGATATCTTGATATTCCCATAGTGAACCCACGAGATAAATGATTTTATCGACGATCACAATGCCGTGTGGATTGATGATGTAATCACGCGGTTCCTCATTCCTGGGTTGGTAATGAGCCTTGATTTGTTTTTCTAGTAACAGGGCTTGGTAGGTTTCTGCCAATACCACCGGATCAATCGCAGGGCTAAGAAGAGGCTGACTTCTGGATAAAAGGGCGACCTTATCATTCCAACCACTTAAGTGGTTATGGGTGAGATTGTTGAGAACATTATCACTGTGTCTGAAATAGCCATCCAAGTCTCCCAATGTGCTCGGAGGCATGAACTTCTCTAAAAACAATTTCACCATTCGGAAACTCAGTGCTACGGCCGGCTCCATTTCGGGCAGTTCGAGTTTTTCCGCATCCTTCCGCCAGTACCAGCCCGGGATATCCTTATTACCATCATTTTCGATAGCAAACAGTTTTGAAAGTGAATTCAGATCGCGTTGCAACGAGCGTTTATCAATATCAAAACCTTGGCCGGTTAGTTTGTCGTAAAGGTGAGAAACACTAATCCGCGCTGGTGCAGTGGGTAAGAATCTTAGTGTTTGAATTCTACGGAAACAAGCGTCATTCATTGGGATTATGTCCATAAGTTTTGTGTCACTGTAAGAGTATTCAGGCACTTAAACAAGTCTTTTTTCAATGGGTGCGACAACTAGTGTCGCTACCAGTTCATTGTCATCTTAAATTTTGTCTCACTTGAATGTACATTGTATTTAAGTCAATTAGCTGGGGAGACGGGCGTGTTTGAAGCAGATTTGTGTTCTAACGAATTTTTACTATCAGATGATCATGAGAGCCTTTATGCACTTTGGACTGCAAGGATGTGTGGTTATAAGCATTTTTATTCAAAGCTGCTGTCGTCAAAGTTGCGTCGTATTGCCCCCTCTGATTTGGCTGAGATTATGCAGTTAGAGATTGATGAGTCAGATCCGGCTGTTTTGACAAAATTGATGATACAAGCACAGAAGCTTGAACAAAAATTGTCAATTCTTAACCCTGGATTCAACGGTGTCATCGCAATCAACTTAAAAAAATTAAAAAGCACGCTTGGGCTCTCAAAGATGGATGCGTTGTTGCTCGGTTTCTTTGTGCTAGTTAAATCCAATGATGATTTTGAGGATGTGGTTGACAGTATTGGGGAGATAACATTTCAGCAGCTTGTCGAAGTACTAAGTGTCGTATTGGGTGAGTCCAAAAAAGATATTAGTCAATCGTTGGATGGCAAATCGATATTGGCTCAATCGGGATTGTTGAAAGTGGATATGCGTCACTCAAACAATCTAAGTTCCAAGGTGGATTTGCTCGCAGGTTTAGAGGATGTCTTAACCATTGAGTCTGGCAATCCGATTGAACTTCTTAGCCGATATTTTTATCCCAGCACAGCGCCATCATTATCACTTGAGAATTACCCCCATCTTGCGGAAGAAACTGAGCGGGTAATGCGTTATTTAAGTCACCAGCGTAAACGTAAGGGTGCCAACATCCTGGTATACGGTCCGCCTGGCACGGGAAAAACAGAGTGGGTCAAGGCGATTGCAAAGACGCTCAAGTTTCCCTTGTACGAAATTACCAGTGAAGATAAGGATGGGGACGTACTACTAGACGGTAGACGAGTTGAGATTTATAAGTTGGCACAACACGCTTTACAAAAAAGAGCTAAAAGCCTGGTGATGTTTGATGAGGTGGAGGATGTATTCCCGCATAGCATTTCATTGTTTATGGAGAGAAAAAGCCAAAGTGGCAATAAAGGCTGGATTAACAAAGTGTTGGAAGAAAATCCTGTACCCGCTTTTTGGATCAGTAATTCAATCAGACAGATTGATTCAGCCTATATTCGCCGGTTCGATTTGGTGATTGAAATTGATACGCCGCCCAGAAGCGTGCGATGCGAGATTATCCAAAATGCCTTGCAAGGCGTGGATGTCAGTCAAGGATGGATACATCAACTGGCTGATCATAAGCAGTTGGTGCCAGCTGTAATTAGTCGTGCAGCAAAAGTGGTGCAGACCATAGCCAAACCAGACGAACCTCAAGAGTCTATCCAAAACCATATGCTTACGCTAATTAATGCAACGCTAGAAGCGCAAGGACACTCGTCTTTGGAATTGAAAAACCTAAAAACCGGTTTAGGTTATTCGCTCGATTACGTGAATACTGATGTCGATATTGAACAACTTGTAAAGGGGATGCAGTACTCGCAGCGAGGTCGCTTCTGTCTTTATGGTTTGCCGGGAACCGGTAAGACGGCCTTTGGCAATTTCCTGGCTAAGGCGTTAGATAGACCGCTGTTGATTAAGCGCGCTTCTGACCTGCTATCTCCGTATGTGGGTGTGGCTGAACAGAATATTGCGCGTGCATTCAAGGAGGCTAAAAGAGAAGGAGCAGTTCTGCAAATTGATGAAGCGGACAGCTTTTTGCAATCCCGTGAAAACGCTGTGCGAAGTTGGGAAGTCACGCAGGTCAATGAATTGCTCACGCAGATGGAAAGTTTTGAAGGGGTGTTTATCGCGTCCACTAACCTGATGAAGAACATCGATCAAGCGGCCCTACGGCGCTTTGACTTCAAGCTTGAATTCAAGCCCCTAAAAACCGAACAGGCCTGGTCAATGATTGAAGAGATCTTCCGTCAATACGAAATCCATCAGTACGATCGAGACAGTATATGGGAGACGCTAAAAAGCATGAAAGTGCTTACTCCTGGCGATTTTTCAGCTGTGATGAGGAAGCTGAGTATCGGCGGGATATTACCTGAACCAGGCACGCTGCTTTCTGCATTGGAGCAGGAGTGTCAGTTTAAGCCCGGTTATGTCAAAAGAACCGGAATTGGTTTTATGAGTGAATTGTCGCATTAAGGATAGCAAGCATGATCGTACAAAGTTTTGAAGAAAGAACTCGAAGTGTGATGGCGTTCAATGAACGGCAGATGAAAATAAAAAGGGATCGTTCTTATGTGCCTTTGGTGATAGAGGAAACGATCGACACAACAACCTTTGAGTGGTTGTTGCATTGTCTGGCGTTACATTATGTCAACCAGCCTACCGCAAAGGAAAGAAAGTCAGGATTGGAAATCTTAAAACAAAAGAATCCAGTGCTGTATGAAAAAATTGTTCCATTGATTGGAAGGATTGAAACGGAGCATTTTGGCTATTCGCAGAGCGTTGTTTAGCTGCAATCCATATGAAGATGCGACAAGTAATGTCGCCAGTGAAATTTTGGCTAATAAATACGTGGTAATATGTAATGGTTGCATTAAACTTGGGCGAGGTTTTAAGAATGAATAATCAAAATGATCCAGTACGTTTTATTTTTTCAGGCCTGACTGATCGAGAAAAGAAAGTGATAGCCTGTCGCTATGGTATTGGCGGTGCCAGCAGTATGACCTTGGAAGAAGTCGGCCAAATGTTCGATGTGACGCGTGAACGTATCCGACAAATCGAATCAAAGGCATTAAGTAAGATGCGAAATAGGGCAAGGTTAGCTGGCGTGAGTTTGTCAGACTTTATTTGAAATTCGAAAGGAAGGGGTTTGAAAACACCAAACATATTTAACTATGCAACCAGTGAATTGTCTCAGGATGCTTTCATATGCTGGCTTTTGGCGTGGAGTGATCCAACCCATGCGAATGAGGATAAGGACTTACATCTGGTTGCAAATCATTTTGTCAAATCGTTGTTTGAGAAACATCAAATAGAGTTGGATGCGGTTGAAACCATTAAGATCAAGCCGCAAGACCAATACATTGATGTAGGCGCCATTGTTAATGACCAATATTATCTGTTAATCGAAGATAAAACGGTTACCCGAAACCACTCCAATCAGCTTAACAAGTATTATCAATATGCGTTCAAAAAATATGTAGACACAGGAAAACTCAAAAACATTATTCCTATCTACCTTAAAACACATGATCAATGCGATATGGATTATGTTCGAGAACATAACGGATTTGAGCCTTATTTAAGAAAAGACTTCTTAGGTGTGTTGAATGGGTATGGTGGTAACAATTGCATCATGCTGGCATTTAAAAGTTATTTGCAGTCGATTGAGGACAATGTTAATGCCTTTTCGACACGCCCACTTGTTGCTTGGCGAGCAGAACAATGGATTGGCTTTTTTCAGGCGTTAAAAAATGAATTTCCAGCAGGACAATGGAAGTATGTCCCAAATCCATCCGGTGGTTTTTATGGTTTCTGGTGGGCAGAGCGTAAGACAGATGAGCCTTGTCCGATAAAACTCCAAGTAGAGGGAACGGCCGCTAAAAAACAGCAACCTTCGATTGGAAAACTTTGCTTCAAAATTAAAGCTATTGAAGACACGCTAAGAAAAAAACTCCGCTCACAGTGGCGTCATGAACTCGAGAGAAAATTTGAAAATAGTGGATTCTCGGTGGTGAAGCCTCAACGGTTCGGTAATGGAAAATTTATGACTGCAGCCATTCTTCAAGATGACTTTAGGGTGGCTAAGCCGGATGGAACACTGGATTTTGATGCCACTGTCGCAAGCTTAAAGAAAATTGAAGAAATCTATGCTCTCTAAATCCCAGTATGTACGTGGTTTGCAATGTCATAAATCTTTATGGTTTATCAAGAATAAACCGGAATTGCGCCAAATCGCGTCTGAAGACATGGCCTTTATTGATACAGGGTATAGCGTAGGTGATCTAGCCTGTAACTTATTCCCGGGGGGTATTGGGATTGAGTTTGATAAGGAAGATTTTCAGGGAATGGTCAGTAAAACGGCCGAGTTGATTGAAAGTGGCGCAGATGTCATTTATGAGGCTACTTTTAAGGAAAATGGCATATTTGCCATGGCCGACATTTTGGTCAGAAATGGGGCTACTTGGAATATCTACGAGGTTAAAGCGTCAACTAAAGTAAAAGAATACCATCTGAATGATGTAGCCGTGCAATGGTATGCCATTTCAAATGCAATTAATGTAAGCAAGGCTCATATTATTCATTTGAATAAGCGCTACGCGCGACAAGGCGAGCTAGATGTTAATGAACTGTTTCATATCGAGGATATCACCGAGGATGTCCTAAAGCGTCAGGCAGAAATTCCTCAAAGAATTGACTACATGGAGCAGATGCTCAAGTCTGAGGAACCAACTGCAAAAATAGGTGTCCATTGCAACGATCCTTTTGCATGCGATTTCAAAAAACAGTGCTGGCAAGACGTACCAACTCACTCTGTTTTTAAACTCTACAGGCTGGATAAAGAGAAACAATTTGAATGGTATCACCAAGGCATCAGAACCTATGAAGATGCTATCGACAAAAAACGTTTAAATCGTATTCAAACCATTCAGGTTCAGACCGTACAAACAGGGCTGCCTATTGTAAATAAAGAGGTCATAGACGGTTTTATACAAGGACTCAGCTACCCGCTTTATTTTTTCGATTTCGAAACTTTTATGGAAGCCATTCCGCGTTTTGATGGTCAAAAGCCATATATGCAAATGCCTTTTCAATATTCGCTTCATGTCCTGCATGAAAACGGAGAGTTGGAACACTATGAATATTTAGGGGATGAAAATAGTGATCCAAGGCGTGAGCTTGTTATCCGAATGCTAAATGAGCTCGGTACGGAAGGAAGCATCATCGCTTATTATCAAAATTTTGAAATTAGTCGTATCGAAGAATTGGCAAGAGATTTTCCAGAGTATGCCGAGGATCTGCTGGCTTTAATTCCGCGCTTTTCTGATTTGATTGTACCTTTCCGCAAGTTGGGATATTACCATCCTAATTTTCATGGCAGTTTTTCTATTAAATCCGTGCTGCCATCAATGTTTCCTAATGATCCTGAGTTGGACTACAAGAAACTCGCTATCCAACACGGGGGCATGGCGATGGACACTTTTGCAAATCTTCATCGTTTGCAAGACCCAACTAAACGAGAGCTGATTAGGCAAGATCTCTTAGCTTATTGTCATTTGGATACTTTGGCGATGGTAAGGATTTATCAAAAGCTCTTGGATCTGATAAAAGTCGCTTGATTGTTTTTGAAAGTAGTTCTCAAACGAAAAATGAATGTTAATAGGCGGCGTGATCGCTTATTCAAGAGGTTGTGTATATGGATTTGATGCAGGAAATTAAGGAGTTGCTTTCTAACATTGAAGTTGGCGGAAATCTCAATCAGCCATCTTACGAGTTAGAGAGATGTTTTGAGCAGGTCTTAACCGAAAATGAAGATCGTTCTGCATTTATTGATGATAAAGATATCGCGTTATATGGGTTATCTAACCGTTTGGTTCGCTTAGAGAACATATGTTTTGATTTAAGAGCCGACAAAGAAGTAGTTATGGCTGCCGTTTCCAAACATGGTGGCGCGCTTGAATATGCATCTGAAGCGTTACGAGCTGATAGGGAAGTGGTCATGGCCGCGGTTTCCAATTGGGGTAGAGCGCTTGAGTATGCGTCCCAGGAATTAAGGTCGGATAAAGCAGTATCTCTCCAAGCAATATCGGCGTATGAGAGTGCATTAAGTTTAGTGGATGAGGCGTTATATCTCGATAGGGATTTTATATCGCAGGCCGTATTTTGTAATGGTCTTGCACTTGAATACGTAAGTAGTGAGATGGCAGATGATAAAGAGATTGTGCTCACGGCGGTCACCGATACTGGCTGGGCTTTGGAGTATGCATCCAAAAGACTTCAGGCTGATAAAGAGGTTGTGTTAACGGCTCTTCTCAACCAAGAGCCATTGGCTATTGTGTCTGATGAAGAAGAAGCGAAAACAGAATTTGGTTTTATGTATCAAGATCCCTTTTTGATTACTCGTAAGCATGAATATTATGCGCCACTTGGTGAGGAGAGGGATTATTTGGTGTGGTCTGAAGGAGTTGAAGAAAGCATCCTTAGTTTTGCATCAGGTGATTTAAGAGCAGACAGAGAGGTTGTTTTGGCATCGGTCAAGCTAGATGGTTCGTCGCTCAAGTTTGTGAGTGAGGCTCTTAAAGGAGATAAAGAGATTGTTACGGAGGCTGTAAGCCAATTTGGTGGGGCATTAATGCATGCTGTTGCGAAGTTCAAAGCCGACAAAAGTTTGGTTATGAAAGCTGTGATGCAAAACCCTTGGGCTTTAAAGCATGCCGCAAATGAGTTAAAGACGGATAAGGATTTTGTACTGGAAATTATAGAACGTACAGGTGTATCCGATAACTGGATGAGATCTCATATACCTGCAGATATTTTGAAAGACGTTGATATTTTAAAAGCGTTGGATAAAGAGCAGGGATTCAGCGGTTAAGTGGAAGGTCTATCCACGGTTTTCGTGCTTGTGATTTGTATGCTATCGCTTGTTTTAATCGGAAATATTTTCAAAGTCCAAACATGTTTGGCCATCAGATTTTCGTGTGAAGTTGTACGGTTCAAGAGGCGGAATTGCCCTTTCGCTGATAGTTATCTTTGGATCCAAAACATCCATGGATTTTTCTTCAAAATAGATGCCATAGTACCCCTCAACTAATAGGTAGTATGCGTGATTATCCGTTAGGTACCGGTGCCAATCTTCAGCTTCTTTTTGTGTGTTGAAGAAATTTCTGAAGTGTGCTGAAAAGTCACCATCACAATGGAAAACTGTTAAGGTGCCCGATACTTCATATCCCGTGATGTGCCATATTTCAGGTTCCTCTTGTTCACAACGCTTTGAGATAAATATCTCATCGAGCGTATCAAGCCTGGCAATAACTTTGATCTGTGCATAGTAGTCAGAAAAGTTGGTGCAGAAATATTCAACGTCATCAATTGGCATTTCCTTGGATAAATATTTTTGTGAAATCAAGGCAGTATCCCATCTATAAGTTAATTTTCTTTCGTAATTTTAGTGAAATTAGGGAGTATTCCAAGTGTATTTAGTGAAGACTACGACAGTAAGTGTCGCAATTCACGCTTTGCTTCCCTATGTCCATGTTTCATTTTTGCCTACAATGAAATCATTAGATAACGTCATTGCTGGCGATCGGTCAGCTCCACAAAACGAGGAGTTAAATTATGACTTCGAAAGAAACGACCATTTGGCTTAGAAAATGGTTTTGGCGTATTGTCCTTGGATATGCTCTTATCAACATTCTGACCGTAGCATGGGTTATTTATCTCTCTATGGATTAGTTTATCGTCAGTTTTACGCTGTTTTTAATATCGTTTACGATATGCTCTGGGCCAATTTGAAATAGCAGCATTTCGATATTGAATGGTCTTTTGTCCCCATATACTTCATGAGAAAGTTGTTTCAGAAGGTCACAGTAGGAATGGTAGGCATCTTTATGTGACTCGTACTCAAATGGTTGTCCTGATAGCCTAAAAATAGTTCCTTGATCAAATTTAGACATTTCACTGTTTCTGCCAGCGGGTTGTGGAAAGAGTTTCAACTCCGGAGAATACCTGAACAATAGCCAGTTTAGGGCATATACAGCCCTGGAGTCATATATGGCAAAATTCATGGGGTCTTTGAATGACGCGATTTTGGATAGCGATGAAATTAAATCAAAGCTTGTACGTGTTAGTTTCCCTGATTGCAGCCGTTTATTAAATTCTAATATTTTGCTGTCATTATTCGGTGTTCGTTTAAAGGAACGGATCTTTCCCCATTCGTTGATTATCCAATAATGGTTATCAAGGTTTGTGTCATGATCTAAGAGTGGCGCAAAATTCTCTTTAAGAAATACATTCTGTTCAAATTCGCTCATGCCCTCAGGGATTAATAGGGGACAGTTTTTATCTATACCCCATGTGTACCCTTCTAAAGGGTAGATCTTAGAAAGTATTTTGAGTTGGTTTAACAGTTCAGTCATCAGCATGTAACTCCTGAAAAATTGTTAATGAGAGTATCCATTCTAGGATGCAATATCCCTGAATTGTGGTTTTCGATGAAATGATACGTGCATTGGGGCGTTATTGTCATCACAGTTTAAATTTAACGCGACATTTAATGTCGCAGTTTTTACTTTGTCTACTACATTCATGTCGTATTTATTTCTAAAATGAATCAATAGATATTTAATTGCGGGATAGACGCATATGTCGCAAATACGATGATCGATATCATCCAACCAACCTTGGTGATATCAATCAAAAGCTTTGGGTAATGGCTTTGAATGATGAGCTGGCGATCAATGAAAAACGTGAGGAGCGTTTGAAAGCCTCCAGATTTCGTTGATAGAGACAATTGTTAATCTAGTCTAACTAGACTCTAAATAGAAAAAAGGTGTCAACGGCAATTTAAATTTGACCCCCTAAGCGGGTTTAGTTTGTGCTCACAGTCGGAGCGATTCCAATTTTCTTCTTATCCTTAAGCCGATAACTTTCGCCACTGATTTGTACGATATGGCAGTGATGCAACAGTCTATCAAGCATGGCAGCGGTCAATCTGGTGTCATTCGCAAACGTGCTGGCCCATTGGCTGAATGGCAGGTTGCTTGTTAACACCGTACTGCCTTTTTCATAACGCTTGGCAATCACGTTAAAAAACAGATTGGCTTCTTCTCGTCCAAAAGGTAGATAGCCTATCTCATCAATGATAAGCAGTTTAGGGCTGAGTACGACCCGTTGCAGGTAACTTTTAAGTTTGCCTTGCGCATGGGCGGTGGACAGTTGCAGCATTAAATCCGCCGCACTGATAAAGCGCGTCTTTTGTTGATGCATGACTGCCCGGTAGCCCAGTGCAATGGCCAGATGGGTTTTACCCACACCACTTGGGCCAATGAGGACGATATTTTCACGCCGCTCGATAAACCCAAGCCCATTGAGTTCGTGAAGCTGGGATTTGGGTGCGCCACTGGCGTAGCGGAAGTCGTATTCCTCGAAGGTTTTAATCGACGGTAAACCGGCGAACCGTAACAGGGTAGCCTGCATGCGGGTCTGTTGACTCTGCACTTCTTCACGCCAAAGAGCTTCAATCAGGTCAGCATAGGTGCCATCCTGTTCCAGATGGCGTTTGGCCAGCTCAGGCCTTACCAGGGCGGGTTATGGGCTGTGGCGATTGGAGGCTAACATTGTCTGATAAGACTATTCATGGCTAATCGCCTTTTCGATTTAAAAGTGATGTTAAATATTTGTTGTTCTCAGCTATGCGAGATAGTACTGTTTTTTATAAAAAAGTTATCTATAATTAACAAAAAATGTTAATTAACTAATAATTTGATAATTAAGTGGAGTTCCGTTATGGATCCAAGATTAAATCCTTTTGCCCCGGGTGCCGGTACACCGCCTCCTGAACTAGCTGGACGTGATGAGATTATTGAACGTGCTTCTATTGCTCTGCATCGCATTGCAGCTGGTAGAGTTGCAAGAAGCGTTATCTTGTATGGTCTGCGCGGAGTTGGTAAGACTGTGCTTTTGCACAAAATTCGCGATATAGCGGAGGCAGAGGGCTATATGCCTGTTGTAATTGAGGCTCCCGAGGATCGGTCATTGGCAGCTGTTCTGGGACCTTCTTTACGGACGGCACTCATCAGAATGAGTAAGATTCAGCAGGCAAGAGCTGCAGTTAATGAAGCTTTGGATAAGGCGAAAGGGGCTTTGGCTAGTTTTATTCGTGCTGCGAAAATTAGGTTTGACGACGTTGAAGTAAATATTGATTTTGAAGCAGAAAGGGGATTGGCGGACAGCGGTGATTTTGAAGCGGATTTGACGGATTTATTGGTCAGCGTTGGAGAGTCTGCTAAGTACTATCAGAAACCAGTCGTTTTAGTTATTGATGAATTGCAGTATATTCCAGAACCGCAATTAGCTGCTTTAATTACCGCATTGCACCGCGTGAGTCAGCGTCAATTGCCTGTTACATTGATTGGGGCGGGGCTTCCGCAGCTTCTTGGACAAATGGGACAGGCAAAGTCTTATGCTGAGCGACTTTTTGAATTTGTCCAAATTGGCGCTTTAGAGAGAGAAGCAGCAATCCAAGCGATTGTGATTCCTCTTAAACAAGAATCAGCGCAAATAGAGCAGGACGCAGTTCTCGAGATTATTAAACAAACACAAGGCTACCCGTATTTTATTCAGGAATGGGGAAAGCATGTTTGGGACTTGGCTTATAACTCTCCGATTATGAAGCGAGATGTAATGGCTGCGACTGACGTAGCGTTAGCGGGTTTGGATGAGAGTTTCTTTAGAGTGCGGTTTGATCGTTTAACGCCAGCAGAAAAGCGTTATATGAGAGCAATGGCTGAGCTAGGCGAGGGGCCGCATCGATCAAGTGATATTTCAGATATTTTGGGTAAGCCATCCTCAGCAGTTGCACCGATTCGCGCAAGGCTAATTACTAAAGGGATGGTTTATAGCCCATCACATGGTGATACCGCATTCACTGTTCCACTTTTTGATGGCTTCATGAAGAGAATTATGCCTGAACTTAGCTCTTGAAAGGATTTACTAATTTTTATTGGTATTTTGGCTATTATAATGCGTAATAAATTGTAGCCTTGTGTTGCGTGTGTAGAATCAAAGAATTTTAATTAAGACAGAACAGCGTTCTTGAATTTAAGCTCTAAATGGAATGAAAAAAAACATCTTACAAACAGAACAATCACATAATCTTTTTAGCCCCGCTTTTTTGATGTCTTGTTGGGCCAAAGAGTATGAAGTTTATTGCCAAGGTGACGAAGATGCACGATTGCTTGAGAAATTGAAAAACTGGGCCAATAAAGATTTTCAAAAAGAAACCGCTGCCGAAGGGCGTTTTGTGCAGCTGTTTTTTGTTGATCTTTGGAGTTTCATAGGGTCAGGTGAGCAAAATAAAGCTGATGGTTTTACGCTTTATCCGCAGTTCCCGATAGATGGTGCCGGACAGCGCGGAGGAAAAGGGTATGCAGATTTAGCATTAGGATGGTTCTCATTGTTAGATCACCCTGCAACACCACAGGTACTTTGTGAGTTTAAAGATATTCGTTCGGGTTTAGAGCAAAAGCAGCACCGCAAAGACAATGACCGTTCGCCAGTGCAACAATGTGCCGATTATTTGCATTTTGCCCGTCTGCAATACACACCCTACGGTCACGAAAAAATTCAACCAACTTGGGGCATCGTCACTGATATGAACGAATTTCGTTTGTATTGGAAAGCGAAAATGCCTGGGCAATATCAGCGTTTTATTCTAAAAGCCAAAACATACCAAGAAGAGTCAAGGAGTCTTCTGGCTGAAACGGAATCTGGAAAGCAGCAGCGTTTTTTGTTTAAAAAAATGTTTCAAGCCGAAATGTTATTAAATAGAGGAAATGAATCGCCTCTGCTCAAGCTTCTCAGTGCTCAGCAAATTCAAGAAAAAGCACTTGAAAAAACTTTTTATTTTGAATATCGCGCCTATCGCGAACTCCTATTTAAAACCCTTTTAGGTGCTAATTCCCAAGTCTACGAGCCACGCCAATTGGTGCGTTTAACTCAAAAACTCTTAGATCGCTTACTGTTTATTTTGTTTTGTGAAGACATGGGCGCGCATCTTGAATACCCTGTTAATCTCATGAGAGATCTAATGATTGAAGGTAGTCAAGACGCATCATACAACCCAGAAGCAAATGATTTCTTTGAAGAAAAAGTATCTAGACTATTTAAAACAATGCGTCTGGGTGGCACCCTCTGGAATCACGATATCAATAAATTCAATGGCGGTTTATTCTCACAAGATGATGATTTAGATGCCCTTTTTGTACCTAATAAAATTTTCTTTACGCCCATGCAAGGTGCCAGTGAGAATGCACTGAAAACGGAAAAATGCACTTTGCTGTATTTCTCAGCCAATTACAATTTTGGTATTGAAGATGGCGGTGAACGTACCATCGGCCTTTACACTTTGGGACGTATTTTTGAGCAATCTATTACCGATCTTGAAATTATGGAAGCTGAGGCAGCTAATGAAGTTTCTCTGATGAAACTCAGTAAGCGCAAAACTGATGGGGTTTATTACACACCAGAGTGGGTGACAGAATATGTGGTAGAACAAACCCTTGGGGTACGCTTGCGTGAGCTTCAAACAGAACTCGGCTTTGATGCCTATAGCGATTTAACCGATCAAGAAATCGACGCTGCACATACAAAAAACGGAAGGTTTAATCAGTCTAAGAATTATCCAGCTAAAAGTTACTTTGAACTGCTTCAAACCTATGAAGAAAAAGTCAATCAATTGCAAGTGCTCGATCCAGCTTGCGGAAGTGGAGCATTTTTAATTCAAGCGCTCAAACGTCTACTGAAAGAACATGAGGCTATAGCCAAAGAAAAAGCACGGATTAGTTACGAATATCGTCAAACAGAAGTGTTTGATAAAGGACAAATTTACCGCTCAATTTTGTCTAACAATCTCTACGGTGTGGACATTAACCCCGAATCGGTTGAAATCACCAAACTCGCGCTTTGGTTGCACACGGTGATGCCCGGCCAACCCTTATCTTCGCTGGATAACAATATCCTTTGCGGCAATAGTTTGGTCGATTGGGATATTCAAACCGCCTTGCCGGATTTGAGCGAAGCACAACGCGCTAAAATCAATCCCTTTAGCTACGCCCAAGCCTTTCAAGACGTATTCGCCAACGGCGGGTTTGACGTGATTATCGGCAATCCGCCCTACATCAAACTACAAAACATGAAAAAGGTCGCGCCGGAAGCGACTGAATACTGGGTTAAAGCCACGAAAATCGAAACCCTGACCGACGAAAACGGTCAAACTATTGAAAAGCAAGTTCCAAAATTCCGCAGTACCCAAACCGGCAACTATGATATTTATTTACCGTTTTTTGAACAATCGGTGCAACTGATTAACCCAAAAGGGCGCATGGGCTTTATCGCACCGAGTGTTTGGGCGGTGAACGAATACGGCGCAGGGCTAAGAGCCTTTTTGCACGAAACTCAGCAAATGGATCGATGGATTGACTTCAAAAGCTACCAAATCTTTGACGAAGCCATTACCTACACCGCCTTGCAGTTTTTTACCGGCCAAGCGAATGACGGCATCAAACTACATTTTGCCCCGCAAGGTGCGGACGATTTAGCAGGTCTGCATTGGGACGACATCATGCCTTTGCCTTATAACCAACTCGACCCCAACCAGTCCTGGCAGTTTATGCCGGAAATTGAACGTCTTTTGCTAAAAAAACTATTTGAAAACTGTCCATCGTTGAAGAGCATGACTACATCAATTTCACAAGGTTTGGTAACCAGTGCAAACGATATTTACCATTTAAATCAAGATGATCAACGTTTTATTGTTCCGAAAAATGTATTCATAACCGAATCAGAAGTTGTTAGGCCTTTAATTTCAGGAAAAAACGTATCTAGGTATGTGTTGTTTAACCAGGATGTCTCGATAATCATTCCTTATGATCTTCAAAATGAAAAGGCAAGTTTATTTTCAGAAGATGTTATGAAAAATAAATACCCTGTTGTATGGAAGTATCTCAAAACACAAGAACATAGGCTTCGTAATAGGGAATATCCAAAAATGGATAATGATTCCAAGTGGTGGGGGTATGTATATCCTAAAAACTTGACTAAACAAGGTGAGAAAAAACTTTTTGTTGCTGGTACAGCACCTGAATTAAGAGTGGCTTATGATGAAGCGGGGCTTTTCGCCGCTGATGATAAGCGAGTCTATACGGTTCATACAGAAACGGAAAATGACTTAATCTACTTGTTAGGAATATTAAATGCGCCTGTGGCCAGCTATATTTTCAAAAAAATTGCTAGACCCAAGGCGGGTGGGTTTTTTGATATTGAAACGCAATATCTCGCTCCATTGCCTATTCCAAATGCCAATGAACAACAAAAAAAGCAGATTGGTGAACTGGCGCAAACCTTACAAAATTTGCATTCCGAATACCGCGATAAACTCGCCCAATTCGACAAACGCCTAGCTTCAGCGCAAATGCTCGCCGACCCCAAAGATTTAGCATGGCTTTGGACGGATATTAAATCCATCAACGACCTTAAAAAATCAGACCAAGCCAAAGCCAGCGGCTTAAAAGGCAAAGATCTCACCGAATGGGCGAAACAACAGGCGCAAAAAGTGTTGGACAAAAACCTGCAACCTCTCGCCAGCCAACTTAACGCCAAAACTAAGCTCGTCGTGCAATTTCAAGACGGCGAACTTAGTTTATTCGCCAACGGCATCGAAGTCATCACCCAATACATTAGCGATGAAGAAGCCGCCTTAATCGTACCGCAATGGCGACAAGTCATTCGCACCACCAATATCACCCCCAGCGTCACCGCCGAAAAACTGGTGGGTCAATTGCTCAACCTAAAATCCACCAATAACTCCAGCCTAATCCAACAACTCAATAACCTCGACGATAATCTCGAAACCCTGCATGCTCAAATCAAAGCCTCCGAAGAAGACATGAATCAACGGGTGTTCGAACTATACGATCTGACCAAGGAAGAGATAGAGTTGATAACGGCTAATGCATAACAGTTATATAGAAATTTTACGGGTTAAAGGGATTTAATTGAATGGTATTAAACGAAGATTTTGCTCGTAAATTCGAGATTCATTATTTTCTTGATCAGTGTTCTCATTCCTTTGATGCTTTTGCACGGCTTGAGTGTGAAACTGAGTTGTTAGGCATTGTTAAAGAAATTGCTAGGTATTTAAATGTCGATGTTATTGTTGAATCGGAAGCTCTGGTTGAAGGGGGGGTAAGAAATAGGTGGAGATTTACGAGTAAGGATGATGTTCTGTTAATTGTTGCAGTATTAACATTAGTTCTGACTTTCGTACAAACTATTAATAGCTTTCCAACTGAAAATGAAAAAATAATTCAGGAATTAACAATTAAGAAGCTTGAAGCGGAATTGAAACAGCTAGGCGTTTCCGATGAGACCTCTTACGATTCGGCTAAAAAAGTTAGTGAACTTGAGAATAACAACAAAATTAAAAAGAGAAGGTCTAACTTTTACGCTTCTGCTATGGCAGTAGATAAAGTTACTGACATCGGAGTTACTGTTTTAGACGCCCATGACATACCCATCAATGATGAGCTGGTTGTTTCTAGAAAGGATTTTGGTCGCTTTATTTTGCATTCAAATAATCTTCCTGATGAAACAGATGAATCAGCCATTATTGAAATTGTTTCTCCAGTTTTAAAGGACGGTAAGACAAAATGGCGTGGAATCTATAATGACGAACCTATAACGTTCAATATGAAGGATTCGGACTTTAAAAAAGATGTTTTGTTGGGAAAATATACATTTCAACATGGAACTGTCATTGAAGCAGTTTTAGTGATTCAAAAAGAGCTGGATGAGGTGGGGGAGGAGAAAATTGTAGATCGTTCTGTAACGACCGTTATTAAGAAGATTGATGCAGGTGTCGATTTTGAAACACCACAGGGCAAGAATTATAAGCACGTTAGAAATCTGAAGGCGAAACAACAAGAGATTGTTTTCAGCAATGAGAAATGGGTGAAGTGAGGGTTTGGTAAAAAATAGGCAGTAATGATGGTGTGCTACCCTTCGCCTAAAGATGAGTAGCACAATATATTTTTGAACTAGGCCTGCGATGATTCAAGCTGCATTTTCTCGCTGACTTTGGATTAGATTGGTAACCCAAGCATTTATTTCACTCTCAAGCCAACGACGCGTAGTTTCATTGATTTTGATGGGGCGCGGAAAGGTTGGATCGAACAGCTTGTCTTTTGGATCCATGCGGCGATAAATCGCGCTTTTGGAAAGGGCAATGCGCTCAGTCACTTGGCGGCTGGTTAGAAAAGTTTCATGTTGAATGGTTGTGTTTTGCATGATGATTTCCTCATTTGATTGTTTAGTCCCGAACGGCGTTATTCCGTTCCAAATCATTCACCTTGTATGTAAGAAATTACTGTTGGTGCGTATTGGGGCTAAAGAAGCCCCTGTTTCGCAAAAGACGTGAAGCCTTCCGTACCCACAATCAGGTGATCGAGCACACGCACATCAATCAATTGCAGCGTTTGCATAATCGTTTTGGTGATGGCGCGGTCAGATTCGCTGGGTTGTGGCATGCCGGAAGGGTGGTTATGAAAGAGAATCACCGCCGCGGCATTGATGGTGCCTCGGAATATTTCTTCGACACGGATAATGCGGTGTTGCTGATCCAAAAAGATAACGCCAAACACCTCATGTTCGCGTTCTTGCTGCAGGGTTTTCAGTTCACTGGAACAGGTTTCCGGACTGGAAAGGCTCGCTCCCTTTTTTAGTTTTTGTTTGGCTAGATAATTGGCCATGCGCAGAATCTCAGCGGCCGTGACCGGCTTATCCAGCCGGTACGCGCCATTCGTTTCTGCTGTCTTAAACGGATAAGGCAGCATGTTTTTCTCCCAAATAAGGCAACGCCAGCATCGGCGTGACCTTGTCTCTTAAATGCAGGAACTCTTTGGTCAATTGCCAGAGCGCACGATTAAGACGCACGTCCTCCGACACCGACTTGATAGGGCGGGTGGTGACATAGCGCCCATTGGCTGAACGGCCTTGCACGCCACCTTTAATCAAGTTTTCCTGCACGCGGTTAAACACTTTCCATAAACTCGATTCTTGGTCGTCGCGACGGCGGGCTTGCAGTAAATCCACCGAACGAATCGGGCTTTGTTCCAACCATTCATCGCCATAGCGGATATGCAGTGCCGCTCTTGCAAACCACTCCGCTTCTTCTCTCGATACCAAGGTTGAACGCAAGTGATCGACCTGTTCGGAGATATGCGGGATTTCATTTGCGAGATTGAGCGAACCTTCGATGATGTTCTCCACAATCTGTTTACCGTGTTTGACACGAATGCCGCCCAATTCACCGGCAGGAGTCACCAAGCCGTTGGAGCACACCAGTCGGAATAGCCCTAAATCCAACTGATAAGCCGCACTGCGATCATGTGAATTGGTTAGCACCAGTTCAGCAATCGAATCGCCGACATTGATCTGACGATCCGGGTCTTGTCTAAAGCGCACCATGTGGCGCGCCAATTCCTGACGTTTTGGATCACGGACGTTGGTTTGTAATGCCCTGACCGGATACCAGCCTTCTTGTTGTAAGGCATCGACTACTTCAATCGTGGGTACAAAACCATAACGGTCAGACACCGCTTTATCCGGCGCTTCTGCAAAAATCGCCGGGGCGGCTTTGTAAAGTTTTTCTGGGGTAAGAATGTTCATTGCCATTTGAGTTCTCCTTTAAATGGTCATTAATTTGTTTAAGCGTTAGTGATTGAGTTGCTGGGCTTGTTGTCCTTGTTGAACATGCTGAACCTGCTGTTCGAGCTTTTGCGTCAGCGTGGCATTGGGCATTGAGCCGGCCTGTTGAGTTTGCGAAAGGGATTGCGGCTGGTTTAACTCGGGATAAAACTCCTCGGTAATCGCCTCAAAATCCTCCTCGCTGTCTTCAAAGCGTCCGTTTCTAAAACCGCGTTCTGCTGCCAGATCCAACGCTTTCTGGTCAAAGCCCACATGGAGCCGTTCCTGCTCAATCCGCTTGGCGGATTCAAGGGTTTCTTCCAGGCTCAGGCCGGTGCGTAGCGTCAGATCCACGTAATAGATCGGTTGCCCGAAGCTCTGTCGTGTCGATTTGCCTCGAAGCTTTAACGCCAACGGCAAGCACGCCAGTCGATTGCCGGATAGGGCATGGAAGTAACTCAAACGTGACGCTAAGGTGCGGATGCTGTTAAAACCGGAGGTGCGGAAGATAAAACTGCTGATCGGGTCGGTGTCTGTATCCGGTGCATCCGATTGCACCAGAACATTCAATCGGCCATAAGGTTTGCAACCACCTTGCGCCAGATCGCACGCTTCAGGACTCGGGCAGGGCAGTGTTTCCATGCCGTGTCCGCTATGGCGCTGACAGGTCTCGCCATTGCCAACACACACAGGGCGACCGCTTTGACGGTCGAAAAGACAGTATTCGGCACGCAGGTTCAACTCCGGCTGGTTGAAGATCAACTGCACCGGAATCTCTCTTAACTTACGACCACTGTTCTGACGCAGCTTTTCATCCAGAGGATGTTTAATCCACCCGTCAGGCGTTTGAATCTGGGTGGTCAGGGTAAATTGGTCATCACGTTGTGGCAGACGCTTACCGTTCTTTTCTACCACTTGGCCGATACTGATTCTTCCAATCACCGGCGGGGTCATCATTAAACCTTTTAACATGGTGTTCTCCTTCAAAAGGGCATAAAAAAACCCAGCACGTGGCTGGGTTCTAAAGAGTTTATAAACAGGGATTTCACTTGGATTTCAATTGGGTTGCACCAGGAATCGCCGGCTACCGGATTTGGTGATGAGATAACGCTCATACAATTCAGGGTGGTCAGTTTTAAAGCGCTGTGCATCGAAAGCGGTGGAATCAGCCGATTGCTTCCAACTGATCTGACCACTGGCAAAACGCACCACACTGGCGTCACCCATGCGCTGTTGCAGCTGGTGTTTCAGTTCCGCTTCCATGGATTTGAATTGCTCCAGTTGTTCGCGTACTTCCAGCATCGCTTCAAACGAACGGTTGGCGTCTACATCTTCAGAGAGATCCAGTACTTCTCCGCTGTCAGTGGGATAGAGAATACGCAGTGCGGTTTCACTGGATGAGCTGGCATCCGCCGGTGGCGGGGTATCGGTCAAAACACGCTGCCAAAATGCCTTTTCGAGTTTGATGAGCCGTTCAATCAAGGCGTCATCGCGCTCTATGCGGTAGATTTGCAGTTTCTGCCCACCCAATAAGACCGCCACATCGGCGGCTTTCTGACCGGTCACCGCCAACTGATGTTGAACCTGTAATTGCACATACTCCGGCACGCCATCACGCCAGAGTTTCGATCCGAACAGGCCGGCGGTTTTACACTCCAATACCTGTACCTCATCATCACCGACCACTTCACGATCCAAGTTGGCCAGCATCCACGGGTATTCTGAGTGTTGCAAAATGGCATTCACCCGGCGCACCTTTCGCCCGGTGCGTTTGGTATAGTGTTCCGCCACAATCGGCTCCAATACGGTTCCCCATAACAGAGGGCTGTCTTCCAGTGGATTGGGTTGAGCAGGGGTGATTCTGCCAGTCTTCTCCATCCACAATTCCAATTGCGATTTATAAGGGTTCAGTCCAACGGCTGTCGCTGCATCCGAACTGCCAATGCCTTGCAGTCGTGCTTTCAACCACTGGTCGTTGCTGAGGTTACGGGTGGCAAGCATGCGTCTAGCTTGGCCGTGTGCACGTTGGGTTTTGAGATCCGTTGCCGGAAGGGAAACGGGGTGAGTGACAGAGTGTGTCGATGAATGCGACATGGTTGTTGTCATAGTATGTTCTCCAAAGTGAATAGTAATTTCTGAACGTGAACTTGTGGGTCAGTGCTTGGATTTGGAAAAGGTGTGATCGCAGAACTGACAGCGGTAGTTTTCCAAAAAGGACTTGTCGAGCTTCTCGCCGAGTTTGGCGCCGGTGACACCACCGGAAGCCGCACCCAGCAGACCGCCTAAGATCGCACCGCCAAGCGTACACACCGATAAACCAATCGGCCCACTCGCCATGCCGATCGTAGCACCCGTTCGTGCGCCATTCGCCGCACCGACAAAACCGGCTGCCGCACCGCCGATCAGGCCGACAAAGCCACCGGCCTTCCGACCATAGTTTTTAGAGATGACCTGCTGTGAACCGCAGGCTGGACAATGAATTGCCATGATTTCCTCCTATGTTTGAATCAGCCGGAAAAGGGCTTCCGACTTCACAGGAGTAATATGTGGCTGAGTTTGGTTTGGATTCGATTTTGAGGGGCGTAAGGCAAGGAGAGCTGGGTGGCAGTATTTTTTTACATACTCAGGGATTGATATGAGTTTAAGACTCGAAATAACGCTGAGTAGAAAAACGTCGCTTTTAATTCAAAAAATCCAAGAATTCGATGAAGAAATGGTCGTAGTAAGAGATGGCGGTGGTGAGGTTATTATTAAGATTTATCATCCAGTTAATTCATACTAAATTCCCCACTATCGATCCAAGTCATCTCTATCCTGATTGATAAAAGTATCTATCTGCTCAGCCTGAATTAACAGATAAAGATCTGTTGGCCTTCTAAGCCAACAAAAGGGCTAGCAATGAAAACTAAAGCAAAAAAGGTAACTAAATTTCCAAAAGCATATCTTGAAGAGCGGACCACGCATCAGCACAACAAGGATCTCAGAATTTACTACGACTCCTATCTTGGATCGCATCCGTTGCAAGAACTTAATGGACCGTTTATATACAAGCATTTAATGCAGCTAATTCATTTGATAAAAACAAAAGCGCCTAAGTCTGTGACGGTGCGTTGTGAGTTGCTTTTTCCAGAAGGTTGGAGTGAGGACAGACGATTAAATCGAATAAAGATAGTGAGTGAAGATGGTGCTGAGTCGTATATAAAAAACGCCTACTTCTCGAAGGATTATTTTTCGCGTTTTATTGATTCATTAGAAGCCAAGATGGAAGCGCTTCGCCAGCGTGATCGTAATCGGGTAACGACTATTGGTAATAAACCCAGGGTACGCATGTTGGATGTAGATTATGCCAGATCAATAGAGTTTGGTGGAAAGGGGAAAGGCGGGGGAATGCATATTCACGCATTATTATTTTTTAACGGACAGCGCTTTCAGTCTATTGGGAATTTAAAGAGTCATGGTGAAAATGAACAAGAATTGCGTTTACTCAAAGATATGATTCATGAGGCCTGGGCGAGCGCACTTATGGGCACTAAATCTAATGATATTGCTATGGTCGCTTCAGATTTGGATGTGTTTGAACCGCAAAGCGCTCAGATGCAGTTGAGAGAGTTTGGAAGACGGTATGTGCATTTTTCCCGCATTTGGTCGCCACGTGGGATGTCAGATCCCGTGAGAAGAATGGCTAAGATTAACAGCATCATTTGCTGGGCATCTTACATCTGTAAGGCATCTACCAAACTGTTTAACAAGGGCATCCATCCATTTAGGGCTTCAGAGACTATCCCCGTCGATTCAAAGCCCTATGATTATGATAAATCCACTTTCCATCAAGGTAATCCAAATTTAAAGCTGTTGGATGGCAATTCCTATGCTAATTTTAGACTGCCTAATGATGCTGGCTCGTATATCGAATCCCATTTGCATCGTCTCTATGGATTTTTGGATTTTCCACTGTCAGGGCGTTTAATGGACTTGAATCCCGAGTTTCGTAAGCGGATTTACAGACCTGCCATCAAGGCGGGAATGAATGACATGTTTGCGGTACGTTTAAGGCTAAATATTGGAAATGAAGATGCCTTTTTACGCAATCGTAAACGCTATACCTACGCGGAGCGATTTTTTCAGAGGCTCAATAGTCTTTTGTTCAAGGAATTTCACAATCCATACGAGAAAAGCGGGCTGCCGCTTCATTGGGATAAGGGGCTATTCAGGATTCATGCTGCTCAAGCACGGAAGCGAGATGAGCTTGGCCGACTGTTCATTGAATGTGTAATCATTTTGCCTGATCTGGTTGCACAGCGTTGGTTTGATTCAGCAGAAAATAATGGAGGTGAGGTAGAGGTTTTTTTACATCGAGCAGTTGCCGATGTTTATCGTTGGAGCTCTGAACATTCAAAACACATGCTGAAAATCTTGAGCGTCCATCCGCTTAAGGGAAAAAACCCACGTTGGGAAAAGCAAGTTGAGGAGCTCTTTCAAAATGTTGCTTCACTGGCCTTGTCTGGAGGTTCAGCATCAGTTGCGTCAACGCTTTACTTTTACCCGATAGCTAAAAATCAAAGCCAGTTTTGTGATTGTAATAAGTTTAGATAAATGGATGAGGTTACAAGCCTTCTTTTTTATCTCTCTTAAAGAATATTTTAACAAATGTAATTTATTCTAGCTATTATTGCTATTGATAGCGTAAATAGCAGGTTAATAAATGCATAATCAAGAAATTAATATGGTTTCAATGGATGAGCGCGAAGCAGCCTTGGAGCTAGAATCAGAAAACTTATCGGTTTTAGATCATGTTCACCGGTGGAGAGATGCTGCGTGGCCTACGTATAAAGAAGGCAGTTTGTTCGAGTCAGCTGTCTTGGAAGCGATGGAGGAATTGCAAGTAACCCGGGAGATGGCAGTCACTGTTGCATTGGGCGCAATGGCGACTTCGTGTCAGGGGCTAGTGGATATTATTCAACCAACAGGGAATCGAGTTAATGCCTCGTTAATGCTACTTACCATTGCTGAATCCGGGGAGCGTAAGACAACAGTAGAGAAACAATTTTTTAATTCATTAAGAAAGCTTCAAAAAGAGGCGTTAACAGAATACGAGGAGCAAAGACCGTTATACGAGGCTGATTACGAAGCGTGGGGTCACAAGAACTCGGCCATAGTCAGTTTGTTGAAACAAACTGTGAAAAAAGACGGTGAGGTGGCTGTGGTTGAGAAAATGTACGTTGATCATCAGCGATCTCAGCCAATTGAGCCACCTTATCTAAAGTTTATTTATGAGGATTCTACGCCCCAGGCCTTAATTGAGATGATGCATTCTCACTCCAGAAACGCCTGTTTGCTATCAAGTGAGGCTAATAGCATTTTTAACGGGCGAGTTTTTGGGGAGTTAAATTTAATCAATTCGCTTTGGGATGGTGGCGAGGTCATTGTCGATCGTGTGAGTAAAGAAGGGTTTCACCTTTACGATGCACGATTGACATTATGTTTAATGACGCAATCTAATGTTATCGAAAGATTTTTGAATAAGAGGGGGGAAGAAGCACGAGGAATGGGGTTTTTAGCACGATTTTTGGTCGTTAAGCCTCCTGCCAAAGCAGGGTATCGTAATTATAAAAATCTTTCAGACTTGCCACATTTGGATGCATTCAATGTACGTGCACAGTCGTTAATGAGGGATAGCTGGAGGTGCGAGCAGCGTCGAGCTGAAAGAAAAGAGATTCGGTTTAGTGCTACAGCCGCAGAGTTTTGGCGACAATGTGGTCAAAAAATTGAAGCTGAAATGCGTGAGAATGGAGTATATGAATACTATAAAGATCATGGCTCAAAATTGTTGGATAACATTTCACGTGTGGCAGCAGTAATTCAGTATTTCGAGGGCAAGTCTAGTGATATTGAAAAGGATACTTTGAGTTTTGCATATAACATTTGTATGCGGTATTCAAAACACTTTTTAACTCATTTGGCGGGTGATCCGGAGGTTGTAAAGGGAGCCAATTTATTAGTATACCACTTAATAAAGTTGGCTATTTCTGCAGAAACAGATAAGAGAAAAAATTATCTTAGATCTCCTATATATTTTGATTTTAATGGGAAGAGTTACACATCAGGATATTCATGTAAATTTGATAAAACTGATATCAAAAGAGATGGTCCCAATCAACTTCGTGAATCAGCCATTTTCTATCGAGTAATCGATTTTTTAAAAAAACTTGGGCATGTTGAGATTGATAATTCTCACGGTTCTTATATTAGGTATATTTTCAGTCAAGTAGTGCCACTTGAGGGTAATCCATACGCTACGGTTCGTCATGAGTCTTATGTGCATACTCCTGAGTTAAAAAATGGGCATGAATATACGGTTAAAAGTTTACCATTATTTGATGATTTTATTATTATTAAAGGTGAAAATATTAGAGGTATTAATAACAAATCTGATATTCGAATCATGCCGTATGAAAAATGAAATTAATCCCTGTATTTTTATGAGTGCTATATTGTCTTGAATAGTTGGTAATTTTCAGAATTTAGATGGGCTAAGAGTATTCTCCTATATTATCGGTTTTTAGGAGACTCGTTAATTCATTTTTACCAATCCAGAAAAAACCAAATGGATATTTCGGCTTAGTAAGGCTTCTTGCATGATTGCTAGTCGATGATTGATTATGGCTTTTGTGTGCTCTTGAAGTTCTGGTGATTTAAGTGGCAAGGTATTAAGAGTGCCTTGGTACTGTTTAATTTGAGCAAAGAAACGGTCTTCTCTATTTGAGGTAAGCAGTTCTTTAATAGGTATTTTCTTTATATCAGGGAGAATCAAGCGATTTAAACCTTGAATGCCAAGCGTACACAATCCAGCAGGATCGTAGTCGAAAAATCCGATAGTTTCTCCTTTAAATGAATTAATAAATGCCTGGCTTCCTTGCGCAGAGAACAAGCCCTGACCGCCGCGGTATACGAGAAGTGCATCTTCGTTAAGTAGATCAGTCAGTATGGGGTAGTGTTCGGCTTCTAAAAAGGGTTCTAAATTTTCAATCAATATTATTTGTGAAACAGCGCATTGTGTGAGTTCAGATGTTTTGAACTCAATGGCATGGCCGGGGGGAAAAGTTTTTCCGTCGATGCAAAAGGAATTTTTAACTGATTTTAGTAGGATGCGGTTAGAAGTAATCATTCCCCTCGTCAATTTCTCATTGGAAAATACCTTCGCTGTGGTCATGCGATTCAAAAACGTACTTTCGTCAGTTTGTCCGCTATATCCATTAGTTTCCAAAAAAGTCACTATTTTGCGAATATCAGCAGCGGTTATTTCGATAGAACGGCCGGAAACTTTGCCAAAGCCTTCTTCCTCAGCCAGTGCTCTCAGCCAGATGGAGGCTTGGCGTTTGCAGGCAATACCTTTTTGACAGATTGCTTGAAGGGTAAGAATCTGTTGCTTATTTAATCGCATTAGCTTCTCCAGGTATGAAATGCACCTCAATATCAGAAATTAGATGAATGTCTGATTTTGCAGACACAGGTGTTTCGACAATACCAATATCGATTCGGCCGTAATTCGGGTCAAGCCCGCCTTTGACGTCGGACAACCATGCCACCATATCGCACAACCATGCATTTGCGCTGATTAACGTATTGGTCTGAATATCCTCTTCCCAAAAGTTTACAACAGACATCGAATGGCTCTGCTTTACCAATCGCTGAATAAAGCGCGTTTTGCATGCAAGAAACTCTTGTTTAAACATGGGTTCTTCAGGAATGGCGTCTGAATCCTGTGTATCGAGATAAGCTGGCTCGAAGTCATCCAGTTGTCGAATGGTTTTTTCGGGTAAACGGATCTTTCTAGAGATGTCTTCAAAGCGGCTGTTATTGAAGGCAGTGCCGTTCTTGTAGTCATAGGACGCCCGCAAGACTCCGATCGCTCTAGGCGAAATGGCATTAAGGTGTTCGCTATTCAGATAGTCGATCCGCTCAAGCACGTTTGACGAGATGAATTGTTTTTCATCAAGAGCGACCAGTATTCGGCGAAGGCGTTTTGTGCGCCTTTCGGTTTCCTGAAATGACAGGCTTAGTTTTTGGAGCTTATTCAGCACCCGCAAAAGATCCTGTCGCAATCCTTCTATTTTTGGAAAGAACTTTCCAAGTGTGATTTGCTCGACTTCAGAATTGGAAGAGATTTTCATCAGCTGCTTGTAATTCAATCTCTCCAGCTTTTCTATGATGTCTTGCGTCCTTGCCTGGTAGTGCCGATTTTCGCGTATTTTTGCTTCAAGTGTTTTGCAGTATCCAAACTCGGCCGTCGCCTTTAAGTCAATCTCCCGAATGAGTGATTTCAGGTCTGACGACATGTGGTGGATATTGCGGAAAATAGCCTTGCGGACCTGTACCTCTTCATCCTGTCGCTGTTCGTCGGATGCCGCTGCATATTGATCTGATAGGTGGCGTAGATTATTGAGCCAGTCAACAATATCCGGCATGGCGCGCAATTCATAATTTGAAGAGTTGATGGCTTTTCTCAGCAGGTCATAATTTTCGCCAGGAAAATAGCTACTGTCGTCGATAGGCTCTATTATGCGTGCATTCTTTAACAGGCCGAGTGATTGTGTTGCGTCAAATATCTCGATAGGGGTTTCTTCCACCCAGTCCATTTCCGCAAGCATACCGGCGTTAAGAGTGATCGCTTCGCCTAGTTTTCGTATTTCGTCGGCCGTCATTCAAGCAGCCCCAAGCCTTGTTGTTCTCCCCGTGATTCAACCATAAGCTCTGGTTCATCCAGTTCGACTATCGTTTGGTACAGTGCAAGATAGTGCGCAAACTTTCCTGTGACCACAAAACGCAAAGCTTCGTTATCAGTCGCTAACAGGCCGTGCTCAGCCATTTCGAGTAGAACTGTTTTTAATCGGTCGGTAGGATTGTTTTTTGAGCGCACGGTCTTGAAGAATTTGGTGTTCGAGAGGGATTTTAAAGACTCTGCAACGGAGCTGTCATGCTCAACACTCATTAACAGGGTTGTAAATTGGTAAACGTGCCCGATATCCGGGTAAACGTCTTCGCCGTTCGCTTTTGAGACGAATTCCATAAACTGAAATATGGGGTGCATCAGGTCGACTACCTCTTGTAGGCGGGACCGTAGCGCTCGGGCATCTTCTTTGTCATCCAAGTTAGCGTAACTGGCGTAAAAATAAGTCTCTTCCTGGTCATAGGACAATCTAAAGCCGCAATAAGAAAGAGCTTCACTTACGCATTCTTTTGCGATCGCTCCCTGTAACCAATCCACAGCGTCGCTTTCTGTCACCGAGCATACGACTTCGCCGGCCATCAGTTTGCGGATAACTCGTGTATCACTCATACGCCAACCTCTCCGAGAACATTTATTAGCATGCTTGCAGCAGAGTCCTTAGTCTTGCTTTCAGGTTTGATAATTTTGCCAGATGGCATGATTTCGTAAATGTGCTTGAATAGGCTTAGCACTTTTGGATTTGTGCTTGGTTCCGCGCAAAGTAATTCAACATGTTCGCGTTTTAAGATGCTCATTAACACTTCGATATTATCATGGTGCAGTTTACCCAATTCATCTATTGGCCAAAGCAATGTCACATCTTTACCTTTCTCAAAGGTGTTTTTGATGGCCATGTAGAGTGAAACCAAAATCAGGAAGCTCAGGCCTTCACTGTCGATATTGCTCAGCTCTTTATCGTTTCTGGCAATGCGTGTGTCGGTATGGCCCCGGTTCTTGACGGCTACCTCGATATCGATGAAGTTTTCGATTTGTAGCTCTTTGCCATAACGATGAATGTCACCAATTGCCACGGAGACTAATTCGTAATAACTGTCTCGCGGTGCTTCATGTTCGCTTAATTGCTGAACCAGGCTTGCCTCTTGTGCGGCGGCGGCCAGACTCTTCTTAAAGCCGATATTGTCGATGTTGGACGTGATGGCAGCACTCACCGATTCAATTTTCGAAAACGAAGAGCCAGCTTCATTCATCTTAGCGGAAATCTCTCGGCCCTTATCCCTTATACGACGTGCCTGGTCGTCAAGTCTTGTGTTTAAATCGATTAGGCGTTGTGACAAGATCTGGTACCGCTGCCTGATAAGTGCGATTAGGTCAGAAGTGTATTCACCCATTAAGTAGCCGAGGGGCTGTATGTGGGAGCGCCAATTGATCGCTGAATTGAAGTCATTAAGTCCTTGCTGAACCAGAGCTTCGCTGAAATTATCTTCCAGCTCTTTAGTTTGCTTTAGTGAGCTCAGAATGCGGTGACACGCTTCCTGTCCAGATTTTAAGTAAGCTTTCCGGTGACCGATGCGTCCCGACACTTTTCCTTTTAGTTCGGATGACGGGATAATCACGCTCGGCTTCTGCGACGGAGAAGGGGTCTCTGCAAGGAAGCTTGTCAAGATAGCTTCCAACGTTGTTATCTCGTTTTTGGCATGCTTAGATGCAGATTCATTCTGGCTTTGCAGTTCCGCAATTTTTTTGGATTCAACATCGAAATGCGTTTTGAGGGCATTAAGTTTGTTTTGCAGTTCATGGATCAGTGAACTTAGTTCTGCTTTCTTGCTATTTAAATTCTCGTGACGGGAATATTCCTGCTCCAACCAGCGATGATATCCATTGAGCAATTCGGCCGCTTCTAAGGCTGTTTTATAGCGTTTCTGAAGGTTGTGGAGAACTTCTTGTTGTTGTTTATATTCTTCCGTGCGAGCACCGGCATCCGAAAGGTCTTTCATTTCAAGTTCTTTTAACGCTTTTTCCTCGGCCTCAAGCTGGTCGTCAAGGCGTTTTTCTTCGGTTGAGTAGCGTTCTTTAGCTTTTTTGATTTCACCTTTTATTTCTGTCTGGCTATTGTTGTGGTCGCTCTCCAGAGCACTCAAGTCGGAATGGTACCGTTGTTGTAAATCAACGATGCTGGTTTTAACTTTGTCTATCTCGATTTCGATATTGGCAATTTCATCCTTGCAACCTTGTTTAAGCTTATCTAGCTCAATTGAAAGCTTGTGCTTTTCTTGGCCAATCTCTTTTTGTTGTCGACTCAAAGTGGCTTCAATCTGTTGAACTTTTGCGCGTGACTCGATAATAGATTTATCCAAGTCGCTTATCTTTCCATTAAGGACTGAAGCTTCGGCGCCGAGTGACTCCTGCTTCTCTTTGTTATCGAGTAGGGCCTGTTCGGTGTCTGAAATCACTCTTTCGAGCTGTGCTTTTTCAAGAATCTCGACGGCCGGCACGTCACTGCAATCCAATTCGAAGCCGAGTAGCGTGTTTTGGCCGGGAGAGAAGGGTAGGTCACCATCGATCGGCTTTTTCAGAAGTTCGATATTCAGTGCACGTAAAGCCATATCTGCCTGAGATGGGTCAATCGCTCTCATTTTGAAATAGGTCATCTTTTCAATAATGGCTAGGGATTTGAGGTAATCCTCCCGTTTAAGCTGGAGCTTCTTTTCTTCGTCTTTGGTGGCTTCAATGTTTTGAAGTTTTTTCGCGCGCTCTTTTTCCAGTTCTGTTTGCACTGAGGTTAGCTCTGACACAGCTTTTAGTGCATTTGCCAGGTCTGACTGCCCGTCACCTATTTTCTTTTGCAGAATTTCAATTGAAGCTGATAAGCGTTTGGTTTCCTCGCTAAAAGGGTTTTTTGATTCGGTTTCTTTTTTACCTTTCAGGATGGATAGCTCTCCAAGAATCCCTTTTAATCGGTCTTTTTCGTCCAGATAGGTTTGTGATAATCGATCTCTTGAAAGGTTAAATTCTTTGATCATGTCCGCACTTTTGGTGTTTAGTTCCTCTGTTTGGATAACCTGTTCTTCGCGCGCGGCATTTTTAAGTTTCTGAATCTCGTTACGCAACGCTTCCAGCTTCTCTTTGTAACGCTGAACAATATTTTCGTAATGAGTTTGAATTTCGGAAATGATTTTCTTTTGGGCGTCGAGCTGCTGTTTAAGAGACTCCATCTCATTGGCCAGTAGCGCTTTTCCTTTGACATCCTTTTGGTCATAAAGCTTGCGTTGTTCATCGAGTATCTTAAGTCGGGCAAGCGTGTCTTCAAGGTCGCCTTGATTGCTTGAGAGTGCGGTTTGGGCAGCATCTCTGTCTGCGTTGTAAGTGTTTCGTAACGAATCCAGTCTATGAGAGAGGGTATTTGCTTCCTGCTCCAGACTTAAGAGGGACTCTGAAAAATGCTCAAGACTAAATAGAGCGGCACCTTTTAGGTCGGACATTTCCTTATCTAAATCGGCAATAAGGGCGTCGTTCTTTTGCATTTCGGCCAAAAGATCGCGCTTTTGCATGAAGCTTTCAGCCTGGCGTAAAAGTTTGCGCTGCTTCATCAATTCTTGAGGTTCAAATTCACGCTGCACACCAGAGTGCGAAATCATATCTTCTAGGCCGATAATCTCATGCGCTATCAGGCTGCGAACCGACTGCAGACTTGGCTTGTTGCTCAAAATAGAGCTGACAACTTTATCGATATCGAGAACGGAACGATTTGGCTCACAAAGTGAATATTTTATTTTGGCTTCATTTATGGCCTGAGCATCCTTGCCTCCACCCGTTTTACGGATACCGGATTGAATAATGTCTTTATACTGACTCCAAGAGAACTGATTGCTCAAGCGTCTGGATGTCGTGGATTGGATGTGTGACTTCAGGTCTAGAAAAGGGATAAATCGCTTGTTAGTGTCGAGAAATAGAGACTCTTCAAAGGCGCCGTCGCAAAACTGATACGTCAGGTCGTTTCCTTCCTTGCTGTAGGCGATCACTAACAGGTCTAGACCGGACTTCTCATATTCAAACACCACATAGCTGCTTGGCGTCTTTAAGTAATAGTCAGCGAACCGGTTATTCTTGCCCGAAATAAGAGCAATGTCGCCAGGCTTCACTCCGAAGAAGATGGCTGACAAGCGAAGCAGGCTAGTTTTACCGACCCCGTTGGTACCCTGAATTAAGCAGCCGCCATCAACCTTGTACTGGTTAATCCGGCTCGGTGCATAGGAGTTTACGGCGATAATGGATTTTAAGTGGCTCACCTGTTTTCCCTGTTAATTGAATGTTATCAATTGGAAATTTCTTGTGCTGTTGGCTCGACAATGATTTTCTAGACGGGTGTCAGTGTTAAGCTAAAACTGGGGTAGAATTCGTGCATAGGAAACGGGTGCATGGAAAGAAAGTCCAAGGTCATCATAATCTTTAAAAACAATAATTTTTCTATTTTCTCCAGCTCCCATAAAGGAAGCAAATACAACAATCACTAGTCCAATCAGCAGGATTATGTTGCGAATGTTCATCTCTTCCATGCATTTCTCCTATTGTGAGTATGTTTAAATTCAGGCTTCAAATTGACTCCAGTATTTATATTTTATACGCTGTCTGCAGAGTAGGTTTCGTATAATTCCTTAAAAGTGTTTTTAAACTCTTTTCTCAGGTTTTCGGGTTCAACAATTTCAATGCTCTTTCCAAAGCCCATTAGCCACCAGCGCAATTGCTGGGTATTCTTAACGGTCGCTTCAAGAAATATCTCTGTTTCGGTGCGTGTGATGGTTTGATCCTTAGATAGTTTGCTTTCGCTTAGATGCGTAGCAATGATTTTATTAATTTTGAGCTTGAGTTCGATAAATTGGTTCTGGTCCACTAAATACTCAAAGTGACCGGCATGAATGTAGTTGTTTAGATTAAAGCTGTCCTGCTTGAGCATGTCGGATTCAAGTTGTTCTGCGCTGATAAAACGGTGCAATGCGAATTGCTTGATATCTTGATATTCCCACAGTGAACCTACGAGATAAATGATTTTATCGACGATCACAATGCCGTGTGGATTGATGATGTAATCACGCGGTTCCTCATTCCTGGGTTGGTAATGAGCCTTGATTTGTTTTTCTAGTAACAGGGCTTGGTAGGTTTCTGCCAATACCACCGGATCAATCGCAGGGCTAAGAAGAGGCTGACTTCTGGATAAAAGGGCGACCTTATCATTCCAACCACTTAAGTGGTTATGGGTGAGATTGTTGAGAACATTATCACTGTGTCTGAAATAGCCATCCAAGTCTCCCAATGTGCTCGGAGGCATGAACTTCTCTAAAAACAATTTCACCATTCGGAAACTCAGCGCCACGGCCGGCTCCATTTCTGGGAGTTCGAGTTTTTCCGCATCCTTCCGCCAGTACCAGCCCGGGATATCCTTATTACCATCATTTTCGATAGCAAACAGTTTTGAAAGTGAGTTCAAGTCGCGTTGCAGCGAGCGTTTATCAATATCAAAACCTTGGCCGGTTAGTTTGTCGTGAAGGTGAGAAACACTAATCCGCGCTGGTGCAGTGGGTAAGAATCTTAGTGTTTGAATTCTACGGAAACATGCATCGTTCATGGTTTTTTCTCAGTTTTAGGGTGACTGTAATTGAATTGTATTGGATAGACAACGCCAATTTCGTTAAATGCGACGATTATTGTCGCATCTTGCTTTGGAGCGTATAGATAAACTTTTGCAATTTGGGTAAAACACTTCCTGAAACTAAACCAAGGAGGTGTTTTATGTTGTTTTCTATCAAGCGTTTTATCTTTTTGTCTCTATTCATTCTTGCCACTCCCGTCAAGGCATCCGACCTTAATCATGCGATCAATGTGTACAACGAGGCACTCCAGAATTTTGAAAAAAATTCTAATACAAGGGAGCTCGCAAGTGACATGCAAACCGCTTTCATTGAGTTTGAGGAGCTTGCAAAAAATGGAAATAAGACCGCAATGACCTATTTGGGGAGGATTTATCTAGCAGGGTACTTCAAGGCTGCGGATAGTCATTTAGCAAATGAGTGGTTCAAAAAAGCATCAGATAAAGGGGATTACCTTGCAATGGCCTATTTGGGTAGAGCCTACGTACAAGGTGATGGCATAAGAATGAATATTGAAAAAGGAAGTCAACTGATCCAAACTGCCGCTGACAAGGATATTCCTTTGGCACTACGTCAGTTGGCATTGTTGTATCGAGAGGGGACAGGCGTTGAAAAGGACCAAAAAAAGGCTCTATCCCTGTTTTTGAAGGCCGCAGAAAAAGGTGATGTGAATGCTCAGGTTTGGGCAGCCTATTATTTCGAAGACGGACTAGCTGGTGATATTGATTTGCCTAAAGCATTTTCTTGGACTAAAAAGGCTGCTGAAAATGGGCGTTCAGAAAGCATGTATCGACTTGCCGTGTTATACCATTCCGGTTCAGGAGTAGAGGCTAGTCAGGTAGAGGCTGCTAAGTGGCTGAAAAAAGCATACGACAAACGAAATTCAGATGCCTATAAGTTAATCGAGCAATTCGAAAACAGAGCGGGTGGATTACAAGGCGCGCAAAAGGAGTTTGCCAAAGAAACAATGGGTATCTTTTGTGATACAGGTTGGAACAAAGGGTGTGAACTCTACAAAAGTTTCAATCGTCCATAACTGATTTTCAACAATAGGTATAGAAGATGAGTAGTGTGATGGATGGACTTGATGGCGAGGAACTGATGTTTGCGCAGTTTGAATCCAGAAAGCAACAGCACGACTTAGTGTATTACTACCAGAGCACACGGAATGAGGCCATTTTCCAAATCCTCTTGGAGGAATTGCGCCCTTTTATGGACAAGATTCATGCGCACTATCCCGAGATTTCCTATGCGGAAATGGAGGAGAGTATTAGAGTATCTGCATTACATTTTAAATACGAAGGTATAGGAATCTCTTTTACAAATAGGGCGCTATTTTATTTGATCCAATTTAGAAATAGACGAATAAGCGAAGAATTCTGGTAATAACTTATGCGTATTTTAGTGGGCGGTATGAGACAATAATAAGCGGTTCTGAACTGCCCTCGGTGAAATACTTCAAATGTGTACGTTTGAATAAATGGAATGAGTTTAAAAATGAATAAGTTCTTCGGTGACGTTGCATCCTCTAGTATGAGAAGCAGGCTATTTCTATATTCAATTATTGTGTTTGCCGTGATTTTTTCATGGACAGGGTATCTCGACGGACAAGCCACTGAGTATGTTGATGGAGCTGTGCTCCAATCAACATTGGCGTTTGGCGTCGCAAAGCTCTTAAATGGTTTGATTTCCGTTGCTCAATCGACGGAGGTTCAAATTTCATTGGGTGCTGGGATGTCGATTGCCATCGGTGAAGCCCTTGACCCATTTAATGATTTGGTCGAACAATATTCTTCAATGATGAAGCTTTCTATTGGTTCTTTGATTATTCAGAAGTTGCTAATCGAGATTACGTCCGACATCTTTTTCAAGAGCATGCTGACACTCTCGGCCTTGATGATGATTTTGGCGATTCATTACAGATTAACCCTCTATTTTGGGCTTATATCTAAGACATTCATTTTTATGCTGTTTGTACGTTATGCCATTGTTTTAGCGCTTTTTCTTAATGGGACAGTTGATAAGGCATTTATTGAGCCCGTTTCAGAGAAAGATATTGGTGCTTTGCAAGCTGTCTCTAAGCAAGAGGAGGCCATGCAATTGCAGGCTCAACATGACGAGCGCAGTAAGGTTGAGCAGCAATTGAATAATGATCGTGAAGAGCGTGTAGTAATCGAGCGTAAGCTTGCATCCACCGTATCGGAAAAAACGGAAATCAATCAAAAAATTGTAGGTATTGATGGCCAAATAAAACAGATTAAAGATGAAAAAAGTCTGTGGGCAAATTTGACGCAGAAAAATGAAAAAATTGATGCATTGCGAGCAGAGCAGGAAAAGTATGACGAGCAGTTAACTGTGCTTAATAAAACATATAGCGATCTGCAGGATAAGCTGGATACGCTTGATGATCAAATCCAAGAGAATCAAAATATTCTGGATGGAAAGTCAAATGGCGTTTTTAGTGCTATTGGAAATGGAATTTCAAAGATGGGTAGTTCTGTATCCTCATTTTTTGATGCCGATAAAATTTTAAAGCTCAAAGAAGGTCTGGAAAATACAGCAACCAATATGATTAATTTAATGGCCCTTTTTATTTTTAAAACGCTGATACTACCGTTGTTCTTTTTATATCTTCTGATTAAAGGTACGAATGGAATTTGGCAGATAGATATTCGGCAAAAAATTACTGATGCAAAGGATGAGTTATTGAGTGCTCCAAAAACTCAAAACGAAATTGACTCGTTGCGATAAGAGCATATTTAAAAAAATTACCTATCAAACGATCTTGTAAATAATTCTGTTTAAGCGCTTGCTGGGATATGTGCCATCAAGCGTTCTTCATGCTGAACCTACATTGTTCATAGCGCCTTCTGACCTCTCGTTAATCCTGTCTGATTAAATGATAGCGACGCTAAATGTCGCAACCTATCGTTCCTGGCCTTAATTTTTGTCTTCGCTCACGTTACATTGTATTTAAATCAATGGTTCAAGGGGAGAGGGCAATGTTTGAAGAAGATTTGTGTTCCAAAGAGTTTCTATTATCTGAGGATCATGAAAGCCTTTATGCACTTTGGACAGCAAGAGTGTGTAGCCATAAGCGCTTTTATTCAAAACTACTTTCATCCAAATTGACTCGTTTTGATATTGGTCACTTAGCCGAATTGATGCAGTTGGAAGTGGATGAGTCTGATCCGGGAGTACTTCCCAAGCTGCTTATACAGTCACAGCATCTAGAGAAGAGGTTGTCTGCTCTGAATCCCGGTTTTAATGGTGCAATGGCAGGGAACTTGCAAAAGTTAAAAGAGTCAATCGGTCTGAATGATATCGATTTCTTATTGCTTGGTTTTTTTTGTTTTGCTCAGGTCTCATGATGAGTTCAATGACCTTATGAATAGTATTGGTGAATTGAACCGTCAGCAACTGGTTGAGATCCTCGCAACGGTATTGGGGCAATCTAAAAAAGAAATTGCACTATCGCTTGATAGTCAGTCTTTGTTAGCGTCGTCAGGACTTTTGAGGATAGATGTTCGTATGCATAACACTTTAAGCAATAAGGTGGATTTACTAGAAGGACTCGAGGATGTGTTAACAGTCGAGTGTAATGATCCTATCGAGCTTTTGAAACGGTATTTTTCTCTGAGTAAGCCAGCATCGCTGACCCTGGAAAACTTCCCTCATTTAGGAGATCAATCTAAGCGTTTGTTAAGGTATTTGAAGGGGCAGAGGTCTCGTATAGGAACCAATGTCCTAGTGTATGGGCCGCCAGGTACTGGTAGGACCGAGTGGGTTAAAGCGATTGCAGAATCTCTTGAATATCCCCTGTATGAGATAACTAGTGAGGATAAGGGCCGAGAGGGATTAATTGAGGGAAGAAGAGTCGAGCTTTACAAGTTAGCCCAGTGCGCCTTGCAAAAAAATACCCAAAGCTTGGTGCTCTTTGATGAGGTGGAGGATGTATTCCCGCATAGCATTTCATTGTTTATGGAGAGAAAAAGCCAAAGTGGAAATAAAGGATGGATTAACAAGTTATTGGAAGAAAACCCAGTGCCTGCGTTTTGGATCAGTAATTCGATCGGGCAGATTGATTCAGCCTATATTCGCCGTTTTGATTTGGTGATTGAAATTGATACTCCTCCCAGAAGCGTGCGATGCGAGATTATCCAAAATGCCTTGCAAGGCGTGGATGTCAGTCAGGATTGGATTCAGCAATTGGCCGATCATAAGCAGTTGGTGCCAGCAGTGATTAGTCGTGCAGTAAAAGTGGTGCAGACCATAGCCAAGCCCGACGAGCCTCGAGAGGCCATTCAAAACCATATGCTTACGCTAATCAATTCAACGCTGGAAGCGCAGGGACACCCGTCTTTGGAATTGAAAAGCCTAAAAACCGGTTTAGGTTATTCCCTAGATTACGTGAATACCGATGCGGATATCGAGCAGCTTGTAATGGGGATGCAGCACTCGCAGCGAGGTCACTTCTGTCTTTATGGTTTGCCAGGAACCGGTAAGACGGCTTTTGGCAATTTCCTGGCTAAAGAGTTAGATAGACCGCTGTTGATTAAGCGCGCTTCTGACCTGCTATCTCCGTATGTGGGTGTGGCTGAACAGAATATTGCACGTGCATTCAAGGAGGCTAAAAGAGAAGGGGCAGTTCTGCAAATTGATGAAGCGGACAGCTTTTTGCAATCCCGTGAAAACGCTGTGAGGAGTTGGGAAGTCACGCAGGTCAATGAATTGCTCACGCAGATGGAAAGTTTTGAAGGGGTGTTTATCGCGTCCACCAACCTAATGAATAACATTGATCAAGCGGCCCTACGGCGCTTTGACTTTAAGCTTGAATTCAAGCCCCTAAAAACTGAACAGGCCTGGTCAATGATTGAAGCGATCTTCCGTCAATACGAAATCCATCAGTACGATCAGGACTGTATATGGGAGCAACTAAAAAGCATGAAAGTGCTTACTCCTGGTGATTTTTCAGCTGTTATGAGGAGGCTGAGTATCGGCGGGATGTTACCTGAACCAGGCACGCTGCTTTCTGCTTTGGAGCAGGAGTGCCAGTTCAAGCCCGGTTATGTAAAAAGAACGGGAATTGGTTTTATGAGTGAATTGTCGCATTGAGGATAGCAGGCATGATCATACAGGGTTTTGAAGAAAGAGTGCGCAGTGTGATGGCGTTCAATGAAGGGCAGATGAAGGTAAAAAGGGACCGTTCCTATGTGCCTTTGGTGATAAAGGAGTCAACCGACACGACAACACCAGAGTGGATGCTGTATTGCCTTGCGTTGAGTTATGTCAATCGGCCCACTGCACAGGAGAGAAAGTCGGGATTAGAAATCCTAAAACAAAAGAATCCAATGCTTTATGAAAATATTATTCCCTTCATTGAAGGGATCGAAATGGAACATTTTGGTTGTTTGCAGAGTGTTGTTTAGATGTTAATCATACAAAATCATGCGACAACTAATGTCGCCATTAGAATTTTGGCTAATAAATACGTGGTAATATGTAATGGTTGCATTAAACTTGGATGGGGTTTTAAAAATGAATAATCAATTTAAAGAAGAGCTTCAAGTCATGGTTCTCACAGAAATGTCAGATCAGTTTAAGAGAGCTTATGTGCAAGTTATCGTCAATATGACGTTTGATGACGATAAAAATATTGATGCAGATGAACTTTCAGAAATTTTGTTGTTGATGACAAGACTTCAGCTTTCCAAAGAAGTTAGGTTTGATGTTCGTACGTATATTGACAGTATTTCTGAAGAGACACAAATAGCTACCAAGACTCTGATTTCTGAGATAAAAGAGTTAAGTGATTCGAGCCAGCATCAATCTGTAATGATTTCACTGGTTAAAGATATTATTAATGCTCATTATTCGTCTAAAAAGAATTTTGATGGTGATGTGTCCTTTGTTGCCCTTAATAAAGAGCTTTTTGGCTTGTCTGAAAAGGAAATTAATTTTGCTTATCAGGCGGTGCTAGATGGATTCAAAATTTTAGATGAGAATGTTGATGATAATAAGATCAGAGAAGGTGCTTCGAAATTAGCTGCTACTGCCGCAGCTGTTGGGGCACCGATTGCGGCTGTCTATATATCGGGTTCAGTAGTGGGTCTTTCAGCAGCGGGTGTAACTTCAGGCTTGGCTACGCTTGGTTTGGGAATGGGGGTGACTGGGGGGCTTGCTGTATTGGGTGCCGTTGGTTTCTTGACTTATGCAGGGGTTAGGCATGTTTCTGGAGTAAGCGAGCTAGATAAGTTCAAAGTCAAACAGATGATGCTAAATGAGGCTTTAAAGCAAACCCATTTAACGATTAAAGAGGTCATTGAGGATATTAACTATCTAGTGTCCAAATTAAATGAAACGATGGCAGAATCAGAAATAAATCGTGAAAAACTTTTGATAGCAGAGGATAAGGTTTCCAGATTTGTTGCTGCATTAAAGAAAATTAGTGATAGAGCTGATAGGTTCGAAAACTCGGTAAGTAGAACGAAGTGTCCGAAAAAGTTGTATCAATATGGCTTTTATAAATTAAGTAAAGAACCGACTAAAAAGCCTTTATATGATTTTGTAATGAAGCATTACTTTAAAGCCGATCAAGAAGGTGGGGTTGTTTATTTTTTAAATGATCGAGCCTCGACTTCAGAGTTGGATAAGGTCGCAGAAATTCTTGAAAAATTGGGTTATTTTGATGAGGTTAAATCGTTTGATGCAAGGGTAAGAAGAGTAACTAGAAGTTTTTTTAAATATAGATAGTTGTGTCTAATTTGAATGAAAATGCGATGTCGTTAACAGTTCAAAAACTCCAGTTAGAGCCATCATTAAAAAAATAGGTGAGGTTGGCTGGTCTGTTGATTAGTTATTAGCTTATAAATCCCTGAGTTCAGATAATAAACGCAACATCCAGCCCCCCTCCCAACAAATACTGGGCTCAACTGGCTGAGTAATACACAGTACATAGACGACAGCCTCTAAGTACGGTATGCGTGACACCTGGATCATTGGTCGGGTGAAGCACTATTTAACGGAGTATCAGTGGTCACCTCAACAGATCGCTGGTTACCTGGAGAGGGCGCACAAAAAACGAATTAGTCACGAGTGGATTTACCATATCTACTCAAGACAAAGCGCAAGGTGGCGAGCTATATAAGCATCTACGCCACAAAGTGCGCAAAACTCGGCGGCGCTAGTCACTGTAGTAGAGAGGAAAACGGGACTACTCAAAATGCTCAAAGTCAGCAGAGCAACAGCGGAATTGACGGCGACAGCGATGATGGGCGCCCTTAAGGAATGGGTAGTCAGAACCAACACCGCGGACAACGGCAAGGAATTCGAGCATCATCATAAGGTCAGTGAAGCCTTGAGCTGCAAATGTTATTTTGCGCGTCCCTACCATAGCTGGGAGCGTGGAACGAATGAACAAATTCAAGCGGTTGAAGATAAACTCAATAACCGACTTCGAAAACGGCATGGCTTTAAATCGCCGTTGGAGGTCTTAAAAAGATGCAAATGCCAAGTGGGTGTTGCAACTGTTAGTTGAATTCAAGGCAGTTAATATCGTTGTCGGTGAAAAGGTTGATTGCTTTTATTATTGCATCGCTTTACATTTTTAATCAGTAATTTTATTTATTAAGGAGTCTAGATGTTGTCTGAATTGGTGTTGGCTTTCAATCTGTTGTGTTCTGTTGTTTTGGTCGTTTTGTTTATCGTGATGATGAAACGCGTAAATCAAAATAATATTGATTTAAATGCACGATTGGACGGTTATTTTTCAGGAGTTAAATCAGACTTTGACAAGTTAAACGTTTCATGCGAATTAATGAGAGACTCTACGGATAAAGGTGTTAATAGCTTAGTTAACTTAATTAGCCGATTACGTGTTGAAAACTTGATTGGTTTAGATAGTAAGTTAAGCGCGAACAAAGAATTTATTGAAGAGGATGAGCACTATCTTAAGCGTTATGGATTTTCTAAAGTTGTGGAGATTGTGGACAAAATAGCGGATACAACAACAACGGTTAACTATGATGAAAAAGGCGATATTACAGAAGCTAGAACGTATGCTAATGATAACGGTACGTTAAAGTATTTAGCTAGTTATAAAAACGGCTCTGTAGAAGTTGGAATGGAGTTTGAATCTTTAAATCTGTCTCGTGAATATGAATATGATGAAGCAGGTGAAGTTAAACAAGTTGTGGAATACACGTATGACGATGATAGCAACGTTATTGAGAAAGTAATTCACAAAAATCATTAGTGATTGAATAGCCAATTTTAAAATTGACAACGTATTTAGTTATTGGAGAACGAAATTGTATTTAAGTTTTTTGAATGAAGAAGAGCAAAAAGATTTTTTAGAGTTGGCCAGATATTCCATGGGGTTAAATGGCGAATATAAGGATTCTGAAGAAAAGGTATTGCTCAATTATAAATATGAGTGTCATTTAGAAGATTATCTTGCGTCGCGGCAAGATCAAATAGAAGCAATTATTGAGGCTTTTACTAAGTCTACAGACAAAGTTAAGAAAATTGTCCTTATTGAACTGTATGGCGTTCTTAGCGCGGATAATGAAGTTTGTGAAAAAGAGTCCAAGTTTTTTGGAGAGCTTGCAGCAAAACTGGATGTTGACGGCTTTATGCTGAAAAGAATCATTCGTTGGGTAGAGGCAATGAATGATTTGGTAGAAGAAGGCTTAAACTTAATCGGTTAAAAGGTAGGTGTGTAATGTTATCTTTTGCGTGGGGACCATCAAGCAAAATAAGCCGAAAGTCGGAAGGTGAATCGGATTCGGTAAGGCGTCAGATAACTAATGTATGGAACAATATTACCGGTAAGGCCGATTTTTTAGAGGCTCAAGAGAGATTGAATGCTATCTCTGTAAAGTACGAAAGTTTTAAGACTGAATATGAATCAGAAATGCTTTTAATAGCTGAAGATTTGGCGATTAAAGTGGAATCGATCAATCAATTTAAGATTGATATTTATCAAAGTCACTTTGAAAGCTTTCTTTCAATCGTAAACCGTGTTCATGACGTAAAGATAAATGGGGTTAATTTTCTGGACTTCTTTGATGAGTCGATTTTCCAGAGAAAAAAAATTACCGGCATTAGGTCTGATAGTGAGCTATTCAAAATTGATTTTAATAACCTATCGTTAAAAGAATACTTTTTTAGTATTTTCACCTGGGGTTTTTATTCAAGGAAGAAGGCTAAAGAAACTCTTCAAGAAGTTATGATTGAAGAGGAGAGAATAAATTGTGAAATACAGGAAATGACCACTCAGTTAAATCAGGCGAGGGTTGCTAAGGATTCACTCGAGATGATTGTCATGTACTTTGATAGACTGCTGAAAACTTACGAAGCGCTTTTGTCCAAATTTGAGTATGGAGTAATAGCTCAAATTAATAAAGCCCATTTAGGCGGTGATGATTTGGTCGATGGAAAAATAAGCTTTAAACGGTTGCCAAATTTTCATCTCGAGAATTTTTATGTTTTATTCAATTTATCCATAGTGTTAAAAGAAATGTCTAAATTGGGGTATTTGACCGAGCAAGGTGAAGTTATACATCAGGATCTTTCGACACTTGAAATGTTTAAAGAACCTTTAAAAAATTTAAATATCTTAGTTGCTTAAAGGAGTGGGGATGCATACGTTAGCGGGACAGAAAATCTCTCTTGATGAGTTTAGAGAAGAATTAAATAACACCTCACCTCTTCAAATGAGCAAAAAGTTGATTAGTTATGAAATCAATGACCAAAATGACTCCCTTGAAGTTTTAAATCAAATTCACGAACAGCTTGAGAGTAAAGAATCGTTGGTTGACAGTCTTATGCAGCCTTTGCTTTTAAGCTTGGCTGACGGTTTAGTAAAGCACCCAAAGCTGCATGGAGGCTTCAGAAAAACTAAAATCACACCTTCGCGAATTGTAAATGAGGTTATGGCATTTTCTTATACTGAATCTAGTGAATCCTCTTGGAACGACGATGTTGCTTCTATGCAAGGAGAGAAAACCTATTACGACTCTAACGGATTTCATAGAAATAAATTCTACGATACAAAGCCAAGATCTAATACGGAACAAGACAAAGGCATTGTTCGAGATCAAACTGTCACTTATGTGAACAGAAAAGGAAAGCTAAAGACTGTAAAAACAACCACTGTCAAGGATGAAATTACTGGTGAGGATTTGGACTTGACTCGAGCTGGGGCTCAACAGAAGGGCGTCCAGCAAGCCAATATGGATCATGTATTACCCATTAATTATCTAAGAAAACTATTTAAAAATAATCCATATCTTTATCGTGATGATATAGAAAAAATAGTAGGACTTCCAAGCAATGAAGCATACATTAGTTCATCAGTTAATCAGGCAAAACTAGATTTTACGTTTAAAGAAGCGATTGAAAATGGTAGGTTGGCCCATCTTTCTGATGAAGAAAAAAGGAGAGCATTAGAGCTGCAGAGGCAAGCGGAAGAAGACACAAATAAAGAAGCTGCAAAATTGATGGCTAAAAACGTTGGCTTGGAGGTTTTAGGAGATCTTATTATCCATTCGCTCAAGCCAATTTGGTTTGAAGTTAATCAGATGGTAACCAAAGGCGTTTTGTATGGTTTTGAGCAAAATACGGCCGACAAAATAGAGGCTGTTATTTTTAGGGTTCGTCGAGCTGTTGCTTATATTAAAGACAATATCCTTTCTACCCTCAAAGGGAGTTTGAAGAATATATTTACTAACTTAATCTCTGTGTTGATTAGTAAGTTATTAGATTTCGTTAAAGGTTTCTTTAAAAAAATACTATCTATGATCTCTGATGGATTTTTCGCCATCAAGGAAGCAATCAAAATCCTATTGAAGGATAAGGATGCAAATGGAAATAAGCTCAGCTCACTACAAAAAGCCGATGCGATAACCAAGCTGATAGCAACATCAATAACTCCGATCTTGATTTTTCAGTTTGAAGAGGTATTAAGTAAAATTCCAGTTTTTGGAGAGGTAGCCACACTTATTTTATCAGGCATCGCTTCAACTTTAGTGGTATGGATTTTGAATGAAATCGATATTTTCTCGGTTAAAGGTGAAATCCGTGCAGCACGAATTAAAGAAATATTTCAACTCAGGGTTCAGAATATAAAAGAGAATACAGATATGTTTGCGTCTGAATCTATACAGAATTTAGCGCATCAGAAAGCTCAGTTTTTGAGTGTTATTGATAGCCTTGATGAATCAGTTGAAGAAGGCATGGCTCTTAATGAGCATGTTCATAATGTAGCTAATTTTTTTCAAGTTGATATTCAGATAAAAACAACGGACAGCTTTTTAACTATGCTTTCTGAAAACAAGACAATTGTTATTTAAGAGATTGTCTTATTTTGTCTTTGTGGAAGAAAGGCTTTAGTCTTGTTTCAGAAGGAATTGAGGGTTTTACGTGGTTGAGTGCGATTCAATCATTTGTAAAACGGCTGGATTAAGGTTCATGAACTGTGTATAATTCCCGTTCTGTTTCGGAATGACTTTTCTGAAAGTGAGTACAAAAGTGAGTATGTTTTTAAAGGTGTGCTCTGTGTGCTAGGCAAGACGGGCTTCTTCTAATCCCCCGCTCTCCGCCATTATTTTTTTGATGCATTTCCAATATGGTGACTCTATCCGTCCCCTCGCGACGCTAGGTCGGGAACCCCGCCAGGTCCGGAAGGAAGCAACGGTACCGACTGATGTGTGCGCCGAGGTAAGGCGGGTAGGGTTGCCTCCACTATTTCGAAGTTTCCGCTTTTCCCATCCTCATAAATTGATTGGATAATTCCTCTCTTTTCTTGCCTATTCACGTTAAAATAAGACCTCGTTTGATTTACTAAAACACGCTCTTTGAGTGTCTGCTGCAAACCGGGAATTACATGAGTTATACCGTTCTGGCGAGAAAGTGGCGCCCCAAAAACTTTGCCGAATTGGTCGGCCAAAGCCATGTCATGCAGGCCTTGTCCAATGCGTTGGATCAAAACCGTTTGCACCATGCCTATCTTTTTACCGGTACCCGCGGGGTGGGCAAGACGACTATCGCCAGGATTTTTGCCAAGGCATTGAATTGCGAGCAGGGGGTTTCCTCCAAGCCGTGCGGCGTGTGCGATAGTTGTCGCGCCATTGACGAAGGTCGTTTTATCGATCTGATTGAGGTGGATGCGGCCTCCCGTACCAAAGTGGATGATACCCGCGAAATCCTCGATAACGTGCAGTTTGCACCGACCCAAGGCCGCTACAAAGTCTATCTGATCGACGAAGTGCACATGCTCTCCAAGAGCAGTTTTAACGCTTTGTTGAAAACCCTCGAAGAGCCGCCAGCACATGTGAAATTCCTGTTGGCGACAACCGATCCGCACAAATTGCCGATTACCGTGTTGTCGCGCTGCTTGCAGTTCAATCTGATGCGTTTGACGCAGACCCAAATTCAAAACCATTTGGAATATATTCTTCAGCAAGAAGGGCTGCCTTTTGAGCCGGCCGCATTGGCGCTGATTGCCAAGAGCGCAGACGGCTCGGCACGCGATTCGTTAAGTTTGCTCGATCAGGCGATTGCTTACGGTGGCGGCGAAATTCATTATGAACCTGTGCAAACCATGCTGGGGCTGGTGGATCAGCAGTTCACCTTGGCGATTTTGCAGGCGTTGGCCGCGGATTCGCCCGCCATGTTGAAACAGGTGATTCAGCAACTAGCTTCGATGGGCGTGGATTACGCAGCCTTGCTGGCGCAGTTGATTGAAGTTTTGCATGCCTTGGCGTTTAAGCAGGTGTTGGGGCAGTTTGATGAAAGTGCCTTGCTGCCCGAGGCGGTGATAGAAGAGCTGGCCGGGCAAATTCCGCCTGAACGGGTGCAGCTGCTATATCAGATTGCATTGCTTGCCAAACAGGATATGCAGCTGGCGCCGGATATCCGCATCGGGTTTGAGATGGCATTGTTGCGAATGTTGGCGTTTCAGCCCGCTGTGGTTGCGCAGCACGGGCTGACGCCTGCGTTGCCCGAGGAGGAAGGGCTCAGTCCGCAGGAGGTGCTGGCTGGGCTGTCTTCGGCGCGTGATCTGATTTCAAAAAAAAAACCGTTAAATCCTGAAGTCGTTAGTGAAAGCCCGCCACCCGTGCCGCCTGTCTTCTCGGAGGTCATGGTAGAAGAAACCCGCTCTGCGGAGGTCGTTACGGTCGTTGAAGAGCCGCCTGCGGTTGAGGTAAGCGATCATCTATCGCTGATTAAGCAGCGTTTGAAGCAGCCGCTCAAATCGCGCCATGAATCTCCTCAAACCGAAAATGTGGCAGAGCCTTCATGGTCATCCGATGCGTCAACCGTTCAGCCGGCATGGTCCATGTCGCCTGTGCCTGTGAATGATGTTCCGCCTGTTTCTGATCTGGAAGAGCCGGATTTGCAGGAGGCGTTGCCGCCGTGGATGGAGTTGCCGGAATCAGAGGCTGAAGCCGTTGCTGTTTCGGAAAGTGTTCCGCAAACTCAGCAGGCCGGGTTGCATTCCGCACCGCCAGCGGAGAACCCTTTGAATGCGCCACAGGGATTGGACTATCATACATTGACCGATGCGAATCGCACCCAAGTCTGGTTGGAATTGCTTGAGCGGCTTCAACCGGAGGGCATGGCGGCCGAACTGGCGCGCCAAAGCGTGTTGGTGAGTTATTCGCCGCAAGTCTGGAAGTTAAGCGTCGATCCCGAACAGCAGTTTGCCAAAACCGACATGGCGGTGTTGCGTTTGACAGAGTGCATTCAGCAGACGTTTGGCGGGGAAATTCAGTTGCAATTTGCTTCGTTTGACAGGCATGATACGCCGGCCAAATATGCGCTGCAGCAGAGTGAATACCGCCAGCAGCAGGCGGTGGTCTCGATTCAGAATGACCCGAACGTGGCCATGTTGCAGGCGGAATTGGGGATGGAGGTGATTGCCGCTTCCATCGCACCGGTTTAATAGACAATTTTAAAGCAATATATCAAAGCAATATAAAGGAACAGAAGATGTTTGGTGGAAAAGGTGGACTTGGCAACCTGATGAAACAGGCGCAGGAGATGCAGAAGAATATGCAGAAGGCGCAGGAAGAAATCGCGAACATGGAAGTCAATGGTGAAGCCGGCGGCGGCATGGTCAAGGTGACGATGACGGGCAAGCATGAGTTGGTCAAGGTCGAAATCGACGACAGCCTGATGGATGACAAAGAGATGCTGGAAGATCTGTTTGCCGCCGCGGTCAACAGCGCATCGCGCCGTCTCGAAGAGGTGACGCAGGAAAGAATGGGAGGTTTGACAGCCGGTATGAACCTGCCTGCGGGCATGAAGATGCCTTTTTAAGCCGGCCTGTTGAGATTGTTAAACAGGATGTTTCGGCATGTATAGCCCGTTAATTGCAGAGCTGATAGAGGCTTTCCGCGTGCTTCCCGGTGTAGGCCCGAAGACGGCACAGCGCATGGCGTTCAATGTATTGGAGCAGAACCGGGAGGGCGGTGCGCAGTTGGCGAAGGCGTTGGAATCGGCGATCGCCAAGGTACATCATTGCGCATCATGTCGAACTTTCACCGAAGAAGATATTTGTGCAATATGCGCTTCTAGTACGAGAAATGGCGAAGAACTTTGTATTGTTGAGTCGCCCTCTGATATGATGGCAATTGAACAGTCTGGTATCTTTCGTGGGAAGTACTTTGTGTTGATGGGGCATTTGTCGCCGATTGATGGTATCGGGCCGCAAGAGCTGGGGTTGGATCAGTTAGAATTGCGTTTGTTGCAAAAAGACGAAGGTAAGGTTCAGGAACTGATTATTGCTACCAATCCGACAGTTGAAGGTGAGGCAACTGCTCATTATATTCAACAGATGGCTAAACGTTGTGACGTTAAAGTCTCGCGGTTAGCTCAAGGAATTCCAATGGGTGGAGAACTTGAGTACATCGATAGTGGAACATTGTCACAGGCATTCATCGCTAGAAAAGAGGTATAGCGTCATGGTTAAGTCAATTAAATGGTTAAGTATTTTTCTCCTTATGCTGTTGGTTAGTGGTTGTGGGGGCAGTGCTGGAGGTGGCGATTCGGCGCAGTTTTATCAGCCAGGTATTAACTTGAAAATGACTATCTCCTCGACTGGAGAGGAGTCTACAACCATTCCGTCTAACGATGATGCGAAAGTTGATATTGTATTTTTAGATGATGGAAATATGCCGGTTGAAAATGAAATTATTAGTTTGTCTGCTACGTCGGGAACACTTTCTCAGACATCCGTCTTAACTGATCATACGGGTCGAGCGTCAGTTACGATTTATTCTCCAGATATTGCATCGGGTACGGCACCGGGTACCTTAACTGCAGCATCAACGGCTTACCCTAATTCAACTTCTCTTAACTATCAATTTGCAGCTACTATTAGTGATGGTGGCGCCAATACGTCTTCTGCGGGTTCGATCCAGTTTATTGATGCGTCTCCCACCTTTATGTCGCTAAAAGGAACAGGTGGCGTAGGTTATGGAGAGACGTCTCAGGTGACCTTTAAAGTAGTGGATAAGTTCGGCAATCCAATAGAAGGCGCGACTGTCAGTTTTAATCTTTCTACGACGGTTGGCGGCTTGTCTTTATCACCTTCATCTGGCAGTTCTAATGCTTCGGGTTTGGTTACAACAACGATTCAGGCAGGGACTATTTCAACGCCTGTGAGAGTAGGTGCTTCTGTAACCTTGTCCGATGGCGAATTGATTTATGTACAATCTGATTTATTGACTGTTACTACGGGTATTCCGGACCAAAACAGTATTAGTTTGTCGTTTGATAAATTTTCGGTCGAGGGGTTAGAGCACGATGGTGAAACCGTTACTGTAACGGTGAATCTAGGCGATCGTTTTAATAATCCGGTTCCTGATGGCACAGTGGTGAATTTTACAACCGAAGGTGGATTGATTGATTCGACCTGTACTACTTCAAATAGTGCATGTTCTGTTGTGTGGCGAAGTCAGAATCCTCGTCCTGCCGATCATCGTTCTAGCGTATCGGCTTATGCCATCGGGCATGAGACTTTTTATGATTACAATGCAAACGGCGTTTTTGATGACGGCGATGTCTTTGATGATATTGGTGAGGCGTTTCGTGATGATGATGAGTCGGGTACGTATAATCCGGCCTCTGGTAATGGCTTCAGTATTGATGAAAAATTAATAGATTATGATGACAATGCTATTTATACAGCCGCAGACGGTGTTTACAATGGTGTGCCTTGTGATCATTCAACGGATTGTCCTGTAGATGCTAATAATATTGCTGGTCGCTCCAATTTCCTAACGAATGTTCGTGATGATGGCATTATTATCATGGCGAGCAGTTCACCAAACGTATATATGTATGAGTTAGTAGGTGTGAATACATCGTGCCTAGATGCAAATGGCAAAATTGATTTAGTTACAAGATGTCAGGCTATATCTAACTTCTCAGCTGGGCTGGACGTTAAAAATATATGGGTTTTGGTAGAGGATTCTGCAGCTAAGTGTTTGGATGCGGCTGGTGATCGGATTGCTGGTGTGACCGATCCGAATGATGCTGCTTGTACCGTTGCTGTGCGCCAGTCAGCGCCTACAGGTGCTTCGATTTCGATTTCAAGTGAGGTCGGAACCCTTTCGACGATTCCCTATTCTGCTGTTCCTAATCAGTTAGCCGCATTGCAGTTTAGTTTTATGCTCACGTCTGCAGATGATAATGCTGACCCTGAGTCAGGTGTTATTGAAGTAAAAGTCAGTACATCTGTTGGTGGTGTAGGTAGATATGTACAAACTACAATTGTTGATCCGGCAAACTAATAGTTAAAATGAAGTGACCCCAAAAACTTGGACATTTTAGTTAAGCGGTACCCAAGGCCTGATTTCGATACTCTATCGGACTCAGGCCTTTGAGTTTCTGCTTGATGCGTTTGTGATTATAGTACTCAATATAGT
>NZ_JACBGH010000010.1 GCF_013391695.1 Thiomicrorhabdus cannonii | reverse complement strand
TTCCACATCCGCATCGGTTTGTGCAGCCGTGGTGATGGTGAAGCTCGTCACGCCCGCTGGGACCGTAATCGTGCCATCGCCATTGTTCACCACTCCATCGCTGAACGTCAGGTTCGCCCAGTCGCCCGCTTCGGTGGTGTTGTCTGCTATTGAGAAGCTGAAGGTTTCGGCATTCACGCTTTCACCGCTCAACGTCACGGTGTGCGTCAAGGTATTACCTTCGGCTTGCGTATCTGATGTCACACTTGAGACCGTGATCGTGCTCGCATCCGTAATCGTACCGGTTGCCGCAATACCTCCCACGCTGATGTCGTAGAACTCGTTACCTTCCACATCCGCATCGGTTTGTGCAGCCGTGGTGATGGTGAAGCTCGTCACGCCCGCTGGGACCGTAATCGTGCCATCGCCATTGTTCACCACTCCATCGCTGAACGTCAGGTTCGCCCAGTCGCCCGCTTCGGTGGTGTTGTCTGCTATTGAGAAGCTGAAGGTTTCGGCATTCACGCTTTCACCGCTCAACGTCACGGTGTGCGTCAAGGTATTACCTTCGGCTTGCGTATCTGAACTCACGCTCGTCACTAACACGGGAGCAGGCGAAGGCTCTTCGCCTGGTACAGGCTTTTCCTTTTCAGGTGCAGTGGAGGTTATTTCCGCACCTTCAGCCAAGAGGAACGATCTCGTTGTGAAATCTGTAGTCGATGTCGTGGTTCCAAAACCACTTGTAACATCACCTGTTGAGCCCAAACGCTCAACACCATCCAGCGGGCCCGCCAAGCTGGAGCCGGTTGCACCCGCTTCACCAGCCGCAGTGGCTTCTAGGTCTTCGATATTGCCTTCAAGGATAGCTTGCTGCAGCGCGGCAACGTCGGTGGCGGCTTCGGTTTCAGCGTCCACACTGGCGGTTGCGATAACGTCATTATCTAGCAGCATTTGGGTTTCTCGGCCCAATGTCAGCGTCTCACCATTAGGCAAATCGATTGTCACGCCAGCGCCTGCAGAGGTGACAATCATTTCACCTTCGTACACCTGGTCGCCTTTCATTACAATTCTAACCGCCCCTGTTGCCGGGTTAATGGCTTGTACAACACCTGTTACTGCATTGATTTTTCCAGCTACCATCGACATAAGTATCTCTCCAACTTCGTGAATTAGGTTTAGGGGTTGGCCGGTAAGTGCGACTACCCTCTTTTACTTAGGATTGCATATTAGCCATCCTTCTGAGGCAAAACCATTGTACCTTAGTACAATAGGTTCATAATTTTCCGTATCATGCTCCTATTTAATTGAAATATAGAGATTTTTTGTGTTTAAATAATCGCAACATTTTTGAATTTTTGTGTCGTTACAGAGGAAAAAACATGAGCACCATCAGCCCCGTTTTATCGACTATGGCGTTGAATGCACAATCTGCCGTGACCAACCCGGTTACCACGCCGGAAATGCGCATGGCGCAACAGGCCGCCTCCACGGCGACCGCCTCGGGCAACACGACCGTGACACTTTCCGCGCAGGCGACCCAATTGAGCCAGCAGGATCTTGCGATGAATCAGCGCGTCAACACCGCAGATGCGCTGGAAACGCGTGAAACGGAATCTCAGCAATCCGATTCCGGTCTGACCTATATTGCCAACCTACAAAGCCGCGCCAATTATCAACAGGCCATGAACCCGTTAGAAGGCAGTGAATCGGAAGCCCGTTCAGATACGGACGATAAATAATCACAATAAATTGGACAGACACCAAATTTATTGTTTTGCACGTTCAGCCAATAAATAAAAATGCGTAATTAATTTGTTGATGCATAAATATTTTTAATCCATGCATAAAATTTAATACTTTCTCAATACTCCTTCAATATTTGCCAATTGATTCTGATTCAACCAACCCTTAAACTGAACTCAACTTCAATAAGCCACCCCTAAAGTACTTATTCAAGTTGGACTTAATCCCCTTTAAGTCCGGTTTAGGTTATTAAGATTGTCAATGACTTAAACCTGCTCCTCAGACTTCAAGCACGGTAGGCCAATACCGTGCTTTTTTTTTGCCTAAAAAACACATTACAATCATAGAAGACTGATTCTCAACGGCATTAGGAGAAACCATATGTCATCACACCGCCACTACAAACACGGCCACGGCAGCGATGCGCAGCACCGTCAAGATCAGGCACTATTTAGCGAACTCCTGGAAAAACATCAGCAACTTCAGCGTGAAACCGTCAAACTGCCCAACGGCATCCGTGCCACCACCACAGCCACCACACCCGAATTGGGCAAAGTGCTGCAAGATCATGTGGTGGGCATGGAAAAGCGTTTTGCCAGCGGCCGCGCCATCCGTTCGTGGGATCCGCTGTTTGCCGCGCTGTTTGAATACAAAGACCACGTCAACATGGTCTATAAAAACGTCGAAAACGGCGTGGAAGCGACCCTGACCAGCGACGACCCGAAAATCATCGAACTGATTCATTGTCACGACCTGACGCTGCACGGTTTTGTGGACAGAGGTTTTGAAGCAGGCGGGCAGGAAAGCCCCAAGCCGGATTGGTTGACGGACTGACATCCCCTTGAATTAAACGCGATACACCCCTAATAAGCCGGCTACAACCCTGAACAAAGGAGTAGAAGATGATTATTATGTGCCCGCACTGCGGCGGCCTAAACCGCGTGCCCGATGACAAACTCAACAGCCAGCCCACCTGCGGTAAATGCAAGCAGGAGCTGTTTACCGGCAAACCTGTGGAGATGAGCGGCGAGCAGTTTCTGCGCGCTTTACAGAAAACCGATCAACCGTTGATCGTCGATTTCTGGGCACCGTGGTGCGGCCCTTGCAAAAGCTTCGCCCCCACTTTCAGCCAGGCTGCCGCCCAGTTTGAGCCGCGTGCGCGTTTTATCAAAATCAATACCGAAGCCGAACAGCAGATTGCCGCGCAATTCGGCATCCGTTCGATTCCGACGCTGGCTATTTTCAAAAACGGACAAGAGATCACCCGTGTCTCCGGCGCGATGGATTTAGGCAATTTCAGCCGCTGGCTGCAGCAATACCTATAGACAACGGTTTACCTTCTGTGAAGCCGTTGAAAAGCAAGGCGTTAACTTGCAATTTGTGTATAAGCCATCTAAACTGATATTACTTTGGTAATACCAAAAAGGTTCCGCTATGAAAACAATCACCATCAAAGCCTCTGATGAATTTGCACAAAACCTGTTTGACATGGCAAATAAACTGCACATGTCAAAAAGCGAGGTGATTCGCCAAGCGTTTGAGCGCTTTCGCCAGCAGCAATCTGAAGACGCGTTAAAACAAAAAATGCAGGCCGCTTCCAAAAAAGTGCGGCATCAATCAGAGATTGAGGATTGGGATGACACGCTTACCGACGGTTTGGCGGGTCAGTAATGGCTATGAGCACGCCGCTGCTGCGCGGGGGGATTTATTTGGCCAACCTCAATCCCTCAAAAGGGTCTGAGCCAGGCAAAATCCGCCCCGTTTTGGTGATGCAGAATAATTGGCTGAATGAAATAGCGCACACAACGGTTGTGGTCTTGCCACTCAGCACTGTCTTAATTGACGAGGCGGAACCGCTGCGTTTTCGTTTGACGCCTCGCGGGAAACTGCTCAATCCCTCTGATGTACTCTGCGATCAAATTCGTGCGCTTGATATTCGCCGTATCACGTCAGAATGTTTAACCACACTCAATCATGAAGAACTCAAGGCGGTTGAAAACAACCTTGCCCAAATCATCGGCTTAGCCATTAAAAGCGTAATTTAACTAACACCACACAAGGAAACCAACATGGAATTAGGTTCAGCCGAACACAAACAGAAACTGCTTCACGGCATTTTGCGGGTGGCGCTTAAAACCGCCACGGCGGGGTTTTTATTGGGCATTGTGTTAATACTGCCGAGCCTGCTGCGCGAAAACACCTTTTCCATCGGCCTAGCGTACGCGGGGTATGCGGTGATCGGAGTGTCTTTAATTTGGTCGTTAAGCATCGCCTGGAAAAAATATCAACGCATTATCAAACCGTTCGACGCCACCTTTAAACGCGATCATTAAACGCGCTTAAACACACGCATCACGCTCGGACGAACGCACAGTTCGTCCGCCCACCTCCGGGCTTTGTCCTGCAGGCTGCTGGAGGCTTCACCCTCTGCAGCGCCATAGAAACACTCATTCAATGCGTTTAACAGAGGCGGCAAGGCCACAGACTCACCAAACGTGTCCACAAACCACGCGGCAAACTGCGCCAGTGAAATATCCTCTACCGCCAATGCCTCAGCACCCGGCCTGTTGAGTTTTAAAAACTCTCCAAAAAACATGACCGCAGACCCGGCCTGCTGGGTTTTCCAGTGCCGCATGGCTTGCCAGATGGCTTGCGGGGTCTGCGCTTGTCTAATCTGGCGCTGTAAATGGCGTCTTAGCCACCACTGCCTGCTTAAGCTCACACCCTGCCACACCAGCCATAACAAACCCAGCAGGCCGGCTAATTTCAGCAGCGTTTGCAACCAGCCCGGTATCGCCAAAATAAACTCAGCAGGCCGGGTCTGAACGATCAACTTTCCGCTTTGCGACTCTAACACACGCCACGTCAATTCCGGCAAATGAGCCACGCCGAACGCATTCACACGATAGGGCACGCGCACGGCAACCGTTGAAAGCAATCCTTGCTCGGTCAATGTCTGCGAGGTTTCCATGCTCGCACTCAGCCACTCAATCGCCGGATCATGCGGCAATTCGGCCACCAGACGATAGGCCAGATTTTTCAGGTCAGCCGCCTGAACCCCATTTGCCTGCAACTGCCAACGCCAGTAATGCAACGCACCGTTCACCTGCCACAGCCCGTCGGTTTGCGTGGTTAAATCGACCTTGCCGACCAGCGTCGTAATCGGCACAAAGGCCGGCAGCGGTTTGATTTCGACTCGCTGAGGCGCGTCATAAAACCGCCAGGTGCGCTGCGAGGTATTTTTGACTTCCAGCACCGGCGAATCCACCGCGATGCGCTGCAGCGGCATGCCCTTATTATCCAACGCCGCGTGCCACTGATAGTTGGCCACCCAGGTCTGCTGTTTAAGACGCTCATCGGCCTCACTCGCCACCAAGCGGCTTTGGCCCTCGGCCACTAAATGGGTTTCGAATGCCGGATTATGCAGGGTGACCTTGGCCGACCACACCGCGTTCTGCCCGGAAAGCAAAACCGGCGGCAGCCTCTGCCAGACCACCTCCACCTGCGGATTGGGCGTCACTTCGATAAGGGTTTCGGGAATATGCAGGGCGCCGATATCGACGGCGGCAATCTTCGCGCGGCCTGCCGCCAACGGATACAACTGCAAGCGCACGCGGCTGGATTCGCGCGTCACATCGTAAACCGCAAACTGCTGCTTCAACGCCTGCAGATCAAACTTCTCAAAATCGCGCACCGCCGCATCACCGCGAATCAGCACGCTAATGTTCTGCCCCAGCATGACTTTTTGCGGCGTGATTCTGACGCCCGTGGAGGCGCTCTCCTCAAACGGCGAGGGTGCCGCTTGAAGTTCAACCTTGCCTTCCGGCTCCGGTAAGTCAACCGCCAAAGCGTTTTGCCAGCACAAAGCCAATGCAATAAGAAACGGACAACTAAAACGTTTTACCATGGCTGCACCCCCGGAATCGGATGCGGCGCTTCCTGAGCCGCCTGAAAGCCCTCTTCGCGCTCAAAAAGGCGCTTCAACAGTTCGCCCTGTTCATCCTTCAACTGCTGCAACTGGTATTCAAACTGCAAGGCGCGTTGCTGACGCTGCTGCTGATCGACTATCGCCCGGGCCGTCGCCGCCTTAGCAGCCTGCGCCGCTTGTTGCGCAAGCAGCGGATTCAAATTGTAATCGGTGGCCTCGCCCGTTGGCGGCAATTTAACACCATCTCCATCGGCACCCGGCCCCTGGATATCGCTGTCGGCACCAAAATCATTGATCTGTTCACTCTTGGGTTTCTGTCCGCCGTAAAACGCAAACCCCTCATCCCGACCTTTATCATCACCTTGACGAGGCTCCTTAGCGAAACTATCCGGCTGTTCGTTTTGCAGACGCTGCTCCGCCAACGCCAGATTATTGGCCGCTTTGGCGTAATCGGCGCGATATAGCAGCGCCTGCCGATAGGATTCAATCGCCTGCGGCAGCAAATTGGCCTGATAGTAGCTATTGCCCAGATTGAACAACGCCGCCGCACGCAAGCTATCATCGGGCGCCAGCCAGGCCGCCTCGCGCAGATAACTGACCGCCGATTCCATGTCGCCCGCCCGGTAAGCCGCCGCCCCGGCACCGAACAGACTGCCGAAGTCACGCCCTTGATCATACAGACGGGTGGCCTGTTCAAAATCGTTTTGACTATACGCCGCGAACGCCTGCTGTTGCTGTTGAATAGCCTCATCCGCCATGGCGGGATGACCCAAACCGCCCCACTGCGACCCCCACATCACCGCCAGCACCGCGGGTGCGGCCTTGGCAAACCGCCATTTAAGCGGATAAAACGCCCACCACAACGCCAGCAGCGTCAGCAGCAATAAAGGCGCTGACAAATCCTGCCAATGCGCCGCGTCCTCGTTCAAAACGCGCGGTGCCGCTGCCCGGCTGACAGCCTCCAGCAGCGCTTCACTGAAGGCGGGGTCGTTGGTCGCACCCAGATAAATGCCCTGTGTTTTCTGCGCCCAATTTCTCAGACTGTTCTCTTCCAGCCGGCTTTGCACCAGTAGGCCATTGGCATGCAGGTGTCCGCTTTTGTGCGATGCGTCCGGCAAGGGCGATGGCGCCGGCAGGCCCACGCCGACCCAGACGACATTCACACCCGTGGTTTGCGCACGCAAATCCTCGCTGAGCGTTTTGAAATTTTCCGGCAGCGCCGGCGCCTGCCAGAAGGGCGGCGCGCCATTAGTCAGCACCACCATCACTTTGGCCTGATCGGCGGTCTGCTGCAAATGCTCAATCCCCTGCACGGTCGCCAACTCCAGCCAGCTTCCCTGGGTGGGCAACTGATCGGGTTGCATTAATTCCAAGGCATGTGCAAAAAGCAGCCGGTCAAAACTCAGCGGGCTATAAAGGTGCGCCTGGCCGGCAAATCCCATCAGCGCCAGGCGGTCATTGGGCTGCAACTGCTTTGCCAGCGTTTCCGCTACGGCCCTGGCCTGCTGAAAACGGTTCGGGTAAACATCCTCGGCCGTCATGGAATGCGATAGATCCATCAACAGCAGTACATCGACCCCGGCGCGGCCGCTTTGTTCCTCTGCTGGTTGCAGCACACGCGGCCCCGCCAATGCCAGCGTCATCAGCATCCACGCCAGCGTCAGTACCCAAAACGGACTGTGCAAGCCTTGCAGCCAGCGCCATGATCCGCCAGCAGCCGTCCATTGCTGAGGCTTGACCTCCACCCATTCCCATAGATGGGCGTCGGCATAGGCCTGTTTCTGGCGTTTCAGCCATAGGGTTCGCAGCCCCCAGAACAGCAGCGGCATCCAAAGCGCCCACAACACCAGCGGTTCGCGCCATTGCAGGCGGCTGCCCGCGCTCAACAATGTCCACAAGGTGCTGTCCATCGCCGTTTCCATTACGCCACCTCCATCACGCCACTTCTTTGGCAAGCGCGCGCGCCGTTTTCGCCAATAACAGCGGGCTCAGCAGCGCGTACAAGGCCAGCATCCCCCAGCTCCACAACAAGGGCTGCCAATACAGTGCGATGATTTTCGGCGCACTGGGCGGACGCACCATCGGCACACCGGCACTGCGGTCAATCGCCGCAAGCACGTTTTGCAGATCATCCCCTCCGCCGATCTGGTAATACCGGCCATTAGTGGCCGCCGCCAAATGACGCAGCGATTCGGATTCCAGCGGCTGATAAAGCAGGCCGGAATAGAGGCGTTGATCGGCTTCACGACTGCTCGCACCGACGCCAACCGTATAGATCGGCACATTCATCATCTGTGCGTAATTGATCGCCTCATCCAATGCCACACGGCTCGGCTGCGCCAGACCGTCACTGATCAACACCACGACCCGTTTGAGGGTGTTGTCATCCCCATGCTGCATGCCGGCTTCGGTCTGTTTTAACGCCAGACCCAACGCTTCGCCCATTGCCTCGTCGGTGCGTCCGGCCAGATAGGGTTTGAGGCGTTTCAGATAAAGCCTGGCGGCATGCAGATCACTGCTCAAGGGCATCAGGGTATAGGCGTTCTGCGCGTAGACAATCAAACCGAAACGGTTGCCGTTCAATCCGCCCATAAAACTGTCCAGCACGCGTTTGACGGCATTCATGCGGCTTTCGGGCTGATCGTTGACGCGATAGTCTTCCAGCAGAAAAGAGGCCGAACTTTCAATCACAAACACCACGTCACGCACGGTTTTCTGTTGCGGTTGCGGCGGTTCGGGCTGCAACCGCTCCGGCTGCGCCAAGGCCAGCGCCAAACCGGCAATGATGAAGCCGCGCAAGAGTTCCAACAACCCTTTGCGCCATCCCAAACGCAGCGGCTTGGGTGCCAACCTGACAGCACCGCTTTGCAAATGGATCAACGGATGCCAAAAACGGGTCTGCTGGCGTGCCTGCAGCTCACGCAGGTCGTCCTGCCCCAAACGGATCAGCCCGAAATGGGTTACCAGCCACCAAAGCGGCCACAGCGCCAACAGCCAGAGCCACATGGGCGCAGCAAAGCGGTCAATCACCCAACCTGATTGGGCCAGAAAATTCACGATCAGCGTTTCCACCGCTGACCTCCTAACAGACGCTTCCACCCGGCCTGTTGAGTTTTTTGCAGCAGTGTTTGCGCCTGCTTCACTAATTGCAGATAAGTTTCACGTGAAACGTTTTCAGAAGAAAACGCGGCCTGATTCAGCGCCTTCCAGAAATGCTCGGCCGAGTGTGACCAGGCCTCTTCCCCGACAGACGGCCATTGCTTGCGCCAGCGTTGCGCCCAGGCATAAAACTGCCAAACCTGCACCTTTGTGACCGTTTCTCCGACCATAGCCACCGCATAAAACCGCTTTAGGCGCCAGGCCGCCGCCCACGGGCGGTAGTAGCGCCGTACCAACCAGAACAACAACACGCTTGCCACCACCCATACCAGCACGGTCGCGCCGAACTGCAACCATCCGCTCCAGTCGATGCCGGGCGGCAATGGCGCTTCAATGTCGGCAAATGCGGCAGGTTGCAAGGCGTTCATACGCTCAACTCCAACTGTTCAACCAGACTTTGCAGAGGGGCATCGGCTAACAGCCGGTTGACCTTGACACCTGCCTGCCGCAATCGCGTCAGTCGCGCCTGCAAATGGTTTTCCGCCCAAGCGGCATAGTCCTGCAGCGTTTGTGCCTGCACCTCAAACAACTCGCCGCTGGCCATCGACTGCAACTGCACCCCTTCCATCACCGGCAAAACACGCTCCGCCGGATCTTCGATACAAATTGCTTTAACACGCGCAAACTGCTGCAAAGCCGTGAGCGTGGCCAAACAGGATTCATCCAGATCATGAAAATCGCTGATAATAATCAGCCGTGAACCCGGCTGCAAACGCTGGCTAAGATCGTTCAAAACGGCATGCAAGGCGGGTTCCGGGGTAGATTGCTGAGCGGTGGAAATGGGCGGGCAGGGCTGAGAGAAGGCGTGCATCATTTGAGTGTAACTGCCGCGCCCGATAAAGGTCGGTGTAAACACCAGCTCTTCGGCCAAACGCGCGCCTTCGACCGGCAGATTCAACGCGGCTTTTTCCGCCAACCACAGGAAGTAGCCGGCCACGCGCAACGCCTGCTCAGCCTTGAGACGCACGCGGGTGCCAAAACGCATACTCATGCGCTGATCCAGCAGAATAAACCAGTCCTCCTGGCGCTCCTCCTGAAACAGCTTGGTATAGGCCTGACCGGTGCGCGCCATCAGACGCCAGTTGATGCGGCGGATTTCGTCGCCCAACTGATACGGGCGGCTCTCTTCGTATTCCAGACCGTTACCCATAAAACGGCTGGTCTGTTCGCCCTGACGCTGGGCTGAACTCAGCTTGGGATTACGCGGCATGTCCCCCGCCAAGGCGGTCAACTCACTCGCCAAAGACTGAATCTGCTGGGCGGACAACAACGGCCGGCGGGAACGCGAAAGCGGCGCACGCAGCGCGGCAGACAGCGCCGATTTTGCCTGCCACTTGGCTTGCAAACGCTGCAACACACGCTGGAGAAAGGCAGCCCGCACCTTTATCACCGTTACTAGGCGCACTTACTCAGCGGCATCCGGCACCGGCACGGGCACCAATTCGATGATTCGGTTAATCAGCGAATCGGCGCTCCACTGCTGCGCGCGGCCGCTGAAACTGACAATCAGACGGTGGCGCAACACGTCCGGCAACAGCGTAATCACATCGTCCGGCGTCACGTAATCGCGCCCTTGCAGCCAGGCATAGGCACTGGCGGCATGTAAGAGCGCAATCGACGCACGAGGAGATGCGCCCACTTCGAGCACGCCGTCGAGATTGGCATCCAACTCGCCCAGCTTGCGCGTGGCGGTCACCAAGGCGACCATATAACGCTCCACCGGTTCGGACACAAATTGTTCGGCCACCGCACGGCGCGCCAGCAACACATTCTGCGGTGTCAGGAACGCGCCAGGCTGTTCTTCATCCACGCCGAAATGATGGGCGCGGTCGCGGCGCAGAATCTCCAGCTCCTCGTCTTCACCCGGATAGTCTAGGGTGACATGCAGCATAAAGCGGTCAAGCTGCGCTTCCGGCAGCGGATAGGTACCGCTCTGCTCCAACGGGTTTTGCGTGGCCATGACCAGAAACAGCTCCGGCAAAGCACGGGTCTGACCGCCAGCGGTCACCTGCTTCTCGGCCATCGCTTCCAACAATGCGGACTGTACTTTCGGCGGCGCACGGTTGATTTCGTCGGCCAACACAATTTCGTTGAAAATCGGGCCTTTGACAAAACTCAACTGGCCGGAATTCACATCGAGAATCTCCGATCCCATCACATCGCCCGGCATCAGATCGGGCGTAAACTGGATACGCTGAAAACTGGCATGCACGCCTTTGGCCAAGGTTTTAACCGCCGTGGTCTTCGCCAGACCTGGTGGCCCTTCCAGCAGAATATGCCCACCGGTCAACAGGCCGATCATGAGCTTGTCGAGCAACGCCTCCTGGCCGACAATCACCTTCTGCAAATGCTGCTTTAATGCCTGAAATTCCGCTTGCATGCTCTCTCCTTCAGCGCGACCGCGACTGTTATCCACATCACTTTTGTCAGACGCCCTATCTTAAACCGTTCGCTGACCTCAGCAAAGCCGATGATTATAAGCGACAGTCAATTTAATATTCAACCAGTTGATTGAATACCTGCAAAATCATCTTCCCAAACCGGCCTGTCGATTATTCAAACTCCAGACGCTCAAAGACCCACAAAGCATTTTTAGGCGCTAACGCATCAAATTCAATTAAATAGTTAAAACGGCTCTGATCGATTTTACCCGCCGCAATCATGTCGCCGCCTTCGTCCAAAACGCGGCTGACTTCGTCGCGTAGAAACACCAAGTAATCATAAGTATCTTTTTGCGCGCGCGCCAAATCACCGGCGTGACCATGCCCGGGCACCACCCATTTTGGCTTCAGCCTGGCCATTGCCTCAAACGTGGCAATCCAACCTTTAACGTCTTTAGTGTATTGCAGGCCCAAGATACGTTCGTTATAGACCATGTCGCCGACAAATGCGGTTTGCGTAGAAGGCATCCACACAAACGCGTTCCCCAAAGTATGCGCTGGGCCTGCATGGTGCAATTCGAAACTTTCGCCATCTAACGTTAGCGTTTTGTTGGTTTCAAAGGTTTCATCAGCGTAAACGCACTGCGTGCCTTGGAGTTTGTCCTCACCAATCAACCGCGCCATGCCCTCCAGTTTGGATTGGCAGTGCGCTTTCTGATCCTCCACCGCTTTGGCTGAGGCGTAGATTTTTGCCCCCTGCTCTTTAAAATAGCCATTGCCAAACCAACGGTGATCCTGGCCACCGGTATTCACCACCCATTTCACCGGCTTGTCGGTCACACTTTGAATTGCCTTGTGAATCGCTTGTGCGCCCAAATAAGAACCGCCGGAATCAATCAACAACACGCCGTTTTTCAGCACGACTACACCGTGGGTGGAATTATTCCCCAGATTCTGCGGATTGCGCTGCGCCATCTCTCCCACTAACGCATACACATTTCCTTCCAACTTTTGAACCTCTAAAGTAGCGCTTTTTTCAGCCTGCGCCGAAACGCTCAATAGCATGAATACGCCCGCAACGAGGACGCTTCTTAATGGATTGAACATAGTCTTCCTTTTTTTATTTGAATGTTTATTCACTGCAATACTACAGGTAAAGTTAAAAATTTCATAAAGCGCCCTTAAAGCAGACTATTCTAAAGACTCATCCCTGAGTAAGATATGATTCAAATCATACAAAAACCCAAAATTTTCTTATGCTAGATCAATTACCAAACACACTGTTACAGCAACGCAAAACTGTTCAACTTGAAGCTAATCAACCGTTGTTTATCCAAGGCACCAAACCGAAGTTTCTCTATTTTTTGGAAGAAGGCGAGGTGCAACTGACACGCTGCGGGCAACAAGGTGAAACCTGCACCTTGCAGCGCATTCAGCAAGGCTTTTTGGCCGAGGCCAGCCTGTTTGCCGAGCACTATCATTGTGACGCCCATTGCAGCAAAAAAAGCCGATTAAGCGCTTTTCCAATAAAAGCCTTTCGCCAACAATTAGGCCAAGACGGGTTTTATGAAGTATGGATTCAACTCTTATCCAAAGAGATTAAACGCCTACGCAATCAAGGCCAACGGCTGGCCTTAAACAGCGCCAGCGACAGGATTATTCATTGCCTTCAAACCGAAGGCGAAAACGGTGTCTTAAGGCTACAAGGCAGTATAAAAGAGTGGGCGGCAGAACTCGGTTTAAGCCATGAAACCCTCTATCGAACTTTGCACAGATTGCAAAAACAAAAACAGCTAGAAATTGTGAAACAAAAAACCGCAACGCAACTTAAACTTACTATGCATTGCCCAACTTAAAGGAAAGCCCATGGCCAGCGGACTGTTTGTGATTTTAGACGACATTGCCACCCTGTTTGACGATGTCGCCACCATGTCGAAACTGGCGGCCAAAAAGACCGCCGGCGTGCTCGGCGACGACTTGGCCGTAGGGGCGCAGCGCGCCTCCGATTTTCATGCCAGCCGCGAGTTGCCGGTGATTTGGGCAATAACCAAAGGCTCGCTGCTCAACAAGCTGATTATTCTGCCGCTGGCGTTTCTGCTGAGCGCCTTCTGGCCGGAGGCGATTGTGCCGATTCTGCTCATCGGCGGCGCTTACCTGAGTTACGAGGGTGCCGAAAAAATTTATGAGTTTTTATTTCACCGTACTGAAAAATCCGCCCCGGCCTGTCCGGAAATTGCCGATAACACCGACCTGCTTGCCATTGAAACGAAGAACTCGGCGATTAGCGGAGAAACGAAGAACTCGGCGCTAAGCCGAGAAAAACAGAAAATCCGCTCGGCCATTTTGACCGACTTTATTCTTTCGGTGGAAATTATCATTATCGCGCTCGGCGCGGTCAGCGACCAGACTATACCGGTGCAGATCGCCGCCGTGACCTTTGTGGCGCTGCTGGCGGTAGTAGGGGTTTATGGATTGGTGGCGCTGATGGTGCGCATGGACGATGCCGGCTTCCGACTGGTCGAGCGTTCGCAGCAACATACCGGCCTGTTCAAAACAACGCTCAGACTCACCGGCCAAAGCCTGATTGCCGCCCTGCCCAAACTGATCCGCCTGCTGGCCGTGGTCGGCACCCTTGCCATGCTGCTGGTGGGCGGCGGCATTGCCGTGCATAATCTGGAAGCCGTGCATCACGCCTTTGACAGCTGGCCGAGCCTGCTCGCCGATCTAACCGTAGGCTTGATGATCGGTACCGCGGTACTGTTGATAGTCAAACTGAGCGCGGGCTTACGGCGCCGGTTTTAAACACCTAGCCCTGCTGCGCCTGCCATTCGGGATAGCCTTCCAGCAGGCGTTTGGCATCAAAACCCTGCGCCAGCAGCGCTTCGACCGCTTCCTGCGACCACATGCAGTAAGGTCCGCGGCAATAGACAATCAGCGGCTGGGCGGGGTTGAGTTCTGACAGACTTTGCGGCAACTGCTCAATCGGCACGTTAATGGCATTGGGCAGGTGTCCGGCGGCGAATTCGTCCTCCGGACGCACATCCAGCAGGGTAAACGCCTGCTGACCGCGCGCCATTTTTTTCAGCGCCTGCAACGAGATCGGCTCCAGCGGCGTTTGCGGCTTGAGATGTTCTTGCAACAAGGCCTGCATCACTTCCAACTGAGTTTCCGCGACTTCTCGCAGACTCACAATCAGACGGTAAACCGAAGCATCGCTCAAGGCATAAATAATGCGCTGCCCCTCGCGGCGGTTTTTCACCAGGCCGGCCTGTTTGAGGGTTTGCAGATGTTTGGAGACATTGGCGATACTCAATCCCAGTTTGCGATGCAGCGTATCCACATCACACTCGCCCTGCGTAAGCACATCCAGAATCATCAAACGGTTGGCCTGCCCCAGCGCCTTGCTGACCTGGGCAAGCTGTTCAAAAAGGTGTTGTTTAAGGGTGATTGCAGTCATATTCGGTTCTTTGAACAATGGCATAGAGGTATTTTAACGCCATTCTAGCTTACTTTTTGCCACCACCAAGGCAAAATGCCGACGCAAACCGAACCCGGTTTGACTAATCTTTTTGCGCCGGATTGAGATTAAACGCCACAATCTTTTTCAACCCTTGCGGCGGCGGCAACACCGTACCGGCCACCTGCTTGACGAATTCGGCGCGCCCGAGCTTCAAGGTGGGGTTGTAACGCTTTTCAAAGCCGAGAGTGGACATGGGTTTGCCGCTGATGCCCGCACCGCATACGCTGCCGGCCTGCGCACCGGGCAGAATCTCGAGGGTATCGGGCAACGGCAGAATGCGGCCGTGAATCGAATCGTAAAGTTTATCGGCCATCTCCTCTTCGCGGCCGTGCAGATCGGGGCGGCCGACACTGCCCACAAACAGCGTATGCCCGGTCACCACAAACCACGGCTCGTCAGCGCGCGAACGGTCGGTCACCAGCAGGCTAATACTGTCGTCGGTATGGCCGGGCGTGTAAAGCACCTGTACCTCGACATTACCGGCTTTGACGATCTGCTCGTCTTCCAGCGGCATAAAAGCGCACTGCGCCGGTGAATCCTTGTGTAACGCATACTGCCCGCCGCTGCGCTGTGCCAGCTCAAACCCGCCGGTGTAATGGTCGGCATGCACGTGGGTGTCGATGACATAGGCGATTTGAATGCCCTTTTGCGCGGCCATTTCCAAATAAAGATCAACCTCATCCCGATGCACATCCACCGCAATGCCCAGCCCCTGGCCAACGCAGCCCAGCAGGTAAGACAGAGAACCGGGTTCGGATGCAGGCGTGTGTTGAAATAAAAACATGAAGCACCTCCTCGTGTGACGCACATGACCCAAAATTTAATTCAACCGTTTAGTTGAATGATGATAATATACGCTCACAAATTTCAATATTCAACCAATTGATTGAATGTTATTTCAACTCGACAACGGCAATAAGAGGAGTGGGTTGTGTTCACTGAAAACGCCATTGACAAGGCTATCAGCCACGGCATCCGCGCCAATCTGGCGCAGATTGTCCAGCAGTTGATTCAGGTGTTTCTGGTGGGTTTGACCATCGGCATGACGCGCACCGTAGTGCCGGGACTGGCGGAAAGCGAATTCGGCCTGACGGCGCAGGCGTTTATGAGCCTGGCGCTGTTTGTGGTGGTGTTCGGTCTGGTCAAGGCAGTGATGAATCTGCTCGCCGGGCACCTGAGCGACCGTTTCGGCCGCCGTCGCCTGTTGGTGGGGGGCTGGTTGCTGGCCATCCCGGTGCCGCTTTTGATTTTTTATGCGCAGTCCTGGGCGTGGATTCTGTGGGCCATGCTGTTTTTGGGGCTGAATCAGGGACTGTGCTGGTCGATGGCGCTCAACAGCAAACTCGATCTGGCACGCGCCGACCAAAAAGGACTGGTCAACGGCTTCAACGAATTTTCCGGCTATGCCGCCGTAGGCCTGGCCGGCTGGATCACCGCTTATCTGGCGGAAGTTTATGGCGCGCGCGAAGCCCTGCTCGGCTTTGGTTTAGTCGTGATTGGCTCAGGGCTTGTGTTGGCGGTTTGGAAGGTGATCGACACCCATCCCTGGTCGCAGCTGCATCAGCAGCACCACCGTCTTGCCCAGGAAACCAAAGGCGAAAACGTCAACCACGCAGCCATGCGCCTGAGCGCGATGATGCACTACGCCACTTTCAAACAGCCGCAACTGATGGCGCTCAATCAAGCCGGCCTGGTGGAAAAGTTCGTCGATGCGCTGGTGTGGATTTTTATGCCGGTGTTTCTGATGAGCCAGGCGCAGTCGCTGCTGCAGGCTAGCGCCATTATTGCGGTATATGGCGTGGTGTGGGGTGCATCGCAACTCATCACCGGCCCCTTGTCGGATAAATACGGGCGGCGCGGCCTGATCGCAGGCGGTTTCTGGCTATGCGGTTTGGCCAGCTTGGGGTTTGTATGGGTGGAAACGGTTGGGGCCTGGACGCTATTGGCGGCTCTGATGGGACTCGGCATGGCGATGCTCTATCCCACGCTGGGTGCGGCGGTGGCCGATGTGGCCGAACCCAAATGGCGCGCCAGCATTTTAGGCATCTACCGTTTTTGGCGCGACTTTGGTTACGCCGCCGGCGCGTTATTGATGGGCCTTTTGGCATTTTACAGCGAATCGCTCATCTGGCCGTTTTATCTGGTGGGCGGGATGATGCTGCTCTCCGGCCTGTGGGTGTGGCTCGCCTTGAAGCCCCAAAAACGCAAAATACACAATAACTTATCGATTTGAGAACAAACACCCTTCACCGTAAAAAATCGCATTTATTCGCCCAACACTCTCTGCTACTATCAGGAGCATAATTCAACTCTCTTGCGAGAATAACAACGAGGAAACTACCATGAAAAAACTGCTGTCGCTGTTCGCCCTGGCTTTCACGCTAAGCGCAACTGCACTCAACGCTCTGGCCGAAGAGGTCAAACAGAGCTACAACAACCTGACCGTCAACGCCAATCTGGTGATGGCCGAAGGCAAAGGCTTTGGCGATGATTTTGTACTGTTAACACATGGCACCACCACCCACAACGGCCGCGAAACCTATAGCAGCATCCAGAAATTGCTGGCCGAACAGGGCATCAGCTCGCTGGCGCCCAACCTGAGCCTCAATGTCAATGACCGTCACGGTGAAGTGGACTGCGCTCTGCCGCAAACCCACCATCACGAAGACGCCATCAAAGAAATCGGCTTCTGGCTGAACTGGCTGAAATCCAAGGGCGCAGAGCAGGTCACGCTGATGGGCCACTCGCGCGGCGGTAACCAAACGGCCTGGTTCAGCGTCGAACATGACGAACCGGCCATCAAAAAAGTCGTGCTGATCGCCCCGCAAACCTGGAGCATGGAAGCCGAGCAAAAAGACTACGCCAAGAAATACGACGTGGCACTGCAGCCCTTGCTGGACAAGGCTGAAAAACTGGTCAAAGCCGGCAAAGGCGATACCATGCTGAACAACGTCAACTTTATCTACTGTAAAGACACTTCGGCCTCTGCCAGCGCGTTTGTCAGCTACTACCAGAACGAACCGCGCATGGACACGCCGACCCTGCTGAAAAAAGCCGTGAAACCGACGCTGGTGATTATGGGTTCAGCCGATACCGTAGTTGCCGACCTGCCGGCGAAGATGGAAAACGTGCAGAACGATCTGGTCAAAACCCATACAGTTGAAGATGCCGATCACTTTTTCCTCGATCTGTTCGGTGAAGAGTTAGTGGAAAACGCCGCGGCGTTTATTCAGGAATAATCACCCTCTCCATACCGCTAAGAAATGAAAAGCCCGCAAATTGCGGGCTTTTTTATGCATCATGCTATCCGTTAAAATCCGCCCATAAAAACTCAACAGGCCGGGTAGCGATTACTTTTTAGGCAAATGACGCAGCACGTCGTTAAAGATTTTGCGCGCATTGCCTTCATGGGTCTGCGCATACACCGGACGCCACTCAAACTGCGACTGGTCGATCTCTGTGGCCGCTTCAACGCCCTTGCCCTCGGCAATCAGCTTGAGCGCTTCGTCGCGCATATAGACCAGATAATCGTAGGTATCCTCTTTGACCTTCGCCATGCTCGAAGGGCCGCCGTGCCCCGGAATCACCGTCACCTCGTCGCCCGCCCAGGCGTGCATCTTCTCAAACGCCGCCATCCAGTCGTGCGTGTTGGTGTAGGGGAAGACCGCAATCATGCGGTCGGCATAGCCCAAATCGCCGGTAAACAGCAGTTTTTTGCTCGGAATATAGGCCACCGTCGAACCGCGGGTGTGTGCTTCACCAAAATAACGCAACTCCACCTTCTCGCCGCCGCCGACATCAATCGTGGCCTGCTCCTTAAAGGTGGTGTAGTTGGACGCCATATTGCGCGTCATACCGTACAACGCCGCATCGCCGCGTTCAAAGCCGCGCTCCACTAAACGCGCATACGTTTTGTTGAAATCCTCAGTCGCATAGGCTTGCGAATAAATATTGCGCACGCCCACATCCCACCAGTAGCTCGCCCCCAGATTGGCGTGACCCTGATTGTTCTCGATCGCCACCCACTTCACCGGCTTGCTGGTCACTTTCTTGATCATCTGGTGCGCGCTGTACGCCACCACCGGATTGGGGCCGGCGTTGAACACAAACACCCCGTCCGGAAAAATCACGAAACTGATGTTGTTGTTCAGGCCAAAGTTCTCTTTGGTGGCCCACATCATCGCGCCGGTAATGGTATAAACGCCGTCGGCCACCTTCTGCAGCGGCGGCAACGGCAGAACCGAACCGATATAACCGTTGGCGCGCTCGACCTTCTGCACTTCGTCGGCATACTGCGCCACCGAAGCCTGACCCGACTCCTGCGCATAGGCTTTCATGCCGTCCACATAAGGGTCGGAATAGCCCTGTCCAAGCGCCTCACCAGTCATGATCAATCCGGCTAGTGCCGTCATTACAAAACGCAATTTCATTATCGACCTCCAAAATCAACAAGACAAAATCAATAAGAGTTAAGCCATTCTACGCATGGTGCACGACTTTACAATCAATTGGCGCGGCTTGCACGATTTTTGCCATTTTCGGCCCCAAAAGCGCGCTGCCGATAGACAAAACCCTTACCGACAGGTAATTTAAGGAAGCTCATAAAAACAATACGGATACCTCATGGAAAACCTGAACCACTTTCTGACCTCGGCCAGTAGCCTGGCCTGGGGGCCTGCCATGTTAGTGCTATTGCTCGGCACCGGCCTCTACCTGACCGTGCGCCTGCGCTTCCTGCCGCTGCGCAATCTCGGCTACGCCTTTTCGCTGCTGTGGAAAGAGCGCCACTCGCGCAAAGAGGGCGACATCAGCCCCTTCAGCGCGCTGATGACCGCCATGGCGGCCACCGTCGGCACCGGCAATATCGCCGGCGTCGCCGCGGCGATTTTTATCGGCGGACCGGGCGCGATCTTCTGGATGTGGATGACCGCATTGGTCGGCATGGCCACCAAGTACAGCGAAGCGCTGCTGGCGGTCAATTACCGCGAGGTCGATGCCGACGGCCGTCACGTCGGCGGCCCCATGTACTACATCAAAAACGGCATGGGCGAAAAATGGCGGCCGCTGGCGGTCGCGTTTGCGCTTTTCGGCACCATCGCCGCCTTCGGCATCGGCAATATGGTGCAGGCCAATGCGGTGGCCGGCGCCATGCAAAGCGCCTTCGAGATCAACAACCAACTCAGCGGGCTGGTGATGATGGGACTGGTCGGGCTGGTACTGTTCGGCGGCATCCGCCGCATCGCGCATACCGCCACGGCGTTGGTGCCGCTGATGGCGCTGCTTTATATCGGTTTTTCGCTGTTCATCCTCGCCACCCACGCCGACAAACTGCCCGACGCCTTCGCCACGATTATCGACAGCGCCTTTAACGGCCATGCGGCGGCGGGCGGCTTTGCCGGGGCGGCGCTGATACTGGCCATCCAGTTCGGCGTAGCACGCGGCATTTTCTCCAACGAGGCGGGGTTGGGTACGGCACCCATCGCCCATGCCGCCGCCAAAACCGACGACCCGGTGCGCCAAGGCCATATCGCCATGCTCGGCACCTTTATCGACACCATCATCATCTGTACCATGACCGCGCTGGTGATTATGGTCACCGGCGTGTGGACCAGCGGCGCAACCGGCTCGGCGCTGACGGCCGCCGCCTTCAGCCAGGGGCTCGGCAACGGTCTGGGCGCGATTGTGGTGGCGCTGGCGTTGGCGATCTTCGCCTTTACCACGCTGATCGGCTGGAGTTATTACGGCGAACGCTGCGCCGAATATCTGGCGGGTACGCGCGTCATCGGCGGTTACCGCATCCTGTGGGTGCTGGCGGTGTTTGCCGGCGCGGCACTTTCAGATTACTTCAACACCGTACTGATTCTCGCCGACCTGTTGAATGCCCTGATGGCCATACCCAACCTGATTGCGCTACTGGTTCTTTCGCCAGTGATTATCCGTTTGAGCCGGGGGCATTGATGCCACAAGAATCGACACTCAACATCACTGCCGCTGCAGAATTCTTGACCGAGCGCCGAGTCGAAAAACAGACGGGCACACGCCTGCCGGAAGCCCTGCGCCCGCAGGACGCTGAACAGGCGTGGCAAATTCAACAGGCCCAGACCGGCCTGCTCATTTCCAAGGGCGACAGCATCGCTGCCTGGAAATGCTCTTTACCTCAAAATGACAAGCTGATTGTCGCGCCGATTTTCGCCAGCACGGTGTTTCAACAATCGCCCTGCGCGCTGTTCTTACAGGCCGGAAACTGTCCGATCGAGCCTGAAATCGCCTTTACCCTCCAGCATGACCTGCCGCCGCGTACCGACGACTATAGCGAGGCCGACATCCTCGCCGCCGTCGGCGAAACCCGTCTGGCGCTGGAGCTTTTGCAAAACCGTTGCGCCGATGCGGACGCTCCGTTGCAATCCAATCCGGAGGTAAGTTTTTTTGAACATCTCGCCGACAACCTCTTCAACCAAGGCTTGTTTTTAGGCCCGCAGATTCCGCTGAATCAAGCACTAAAGGCGGCGGAAATCGACTTTACCCTCACCCAGCAGACAGCGCGGCTCGAACGCACCGGCAAACACCCCAACGGCCTGCCGCAACAGCCGCTTTTCTGGCTTGCCAATTTTTTAAGCCAACAAGGCATCGGCCTCAAGGCCGGACAGCATGTCATTACCGGCTCCTATGCCGGCTTTTTTGATGTTCTGCCGAATATCCCGTTTCAATTACAGTTCGGCGAACTGGGCGTGCTTGAAGCCGAATTACATCCGCTCTAATAGGTTCCGATGGTAAATTCTTTGGTCTGAAAAACAAACAGGCCGGTAAAAACCGGCCTTTTCTTCAGCGCTAAAGTTCAAAACTCCAGCAACTTACAGCTCCACGTCGTGATAGACGTTCTGCACATCGTCCAAGTCTTCCAGCAACGCCAGAAACTTCTCGAACATCTCCAGGTCTTCACCTTCCAGCTGCTTGGCCATCTGCGGCAGGAACTGGATTTCATCCACTTCCAGTTCCACATTCGGGAAAGCGCTGTTCAAGGCGGTTTTGGCCTTGGCGTATTCGGTGTGCGGCGCGAACACGGTGATCTTGCCGTCTTCGTTTTCGATGTCGGTGACGTCGACATCCGCTTCCATCAGCGCTTCCAGCACCGCTTCTTCATCGTCGAACGTGAACGAGAAGATCGCGCTGTGGTCAAACATGTGCATGACGCTGCCTTGCGTACCGATTTTGCATTTCACCTTGGTAAACGCATGACGCACGTCGCCGAAAGTACGGTTAGGGTTGTCAGTCAGGCAGTCCACGATGACCATCGAATTACCCGGGCCGTAACCTTCATAACGCGCCACCGCAAAGTCTTCACCGCCCGCACCGGACGCTTTGGTGATGGCTTTTTCGATAACGTGTGCCGGTACTTGGTCTTTTTTGGCGCGCTCAATCAAGCCGCGTAACGTCAGATTCGCTGCCGGATCCGTGCCGCCCTGTTTAGCACACACATAGATACTACGGCCGTATTTACCGTAAATCTTGGTCTTCATGTCGGCGGTTTTCGCCATCGATTCCTTACGGTTCTGAAACGCTCTTCCCATCGGGGTAATTCCTTAACAAATCCAAACAAAGCGTTAATTTTACACGAACTAACCGCTGCTGCGCACGCGAAAATCGTCGCGCAAAAACTCAACAGGCCGGGTGTCGTTCGTCGCCACTCAGTCGTCAATTATGAAAAAATTAAGCAAAACGCCTCCCATCCGGCTAAAGCGCTTTGCAAAGCCAGGCCACATGCATACAATCGGTTTATCACTCATTACAAATGACACTTATACCATGACCATGCTGTTACGCCACTTTCTCACTGCTATCGCATTCGGCCCGCTACTGACGTTTGTCACCACGGCGCACGCCGCCGAAGAGAGCGCCGCCAAAGCCAAAACGGCACTGCCGATTATCGCCTTTGAAACCCAAACGGTGTCCCAACCCCAGCAGATTCGCGCGCTCGGCACCCTGCAAGCCAGCCAGTCGATTCAGATTGCCGCCAATGTCACCGACAAAATTCAGGCGATCCATTTCACCGACGGCCAATGGGTCAACAAAAGTCAACTGCTGCTGGAACTTAACAGCGCCGAGGAACTGGCGCGCTTGGAACAGGCCAAAGCCCAGACCGAAGAGGCCTGGCTGCAATACCAGCGCGTCAAGAACGTCGTCGGCCGCGGCTCGGTGACGCAGGCGCAGGTGGACGAGAAATACCGCGAATGGCAGACCGCGACCGCGCAGCGCAAAGTGTATGAAGCGCAGGTGGCCGACCGCCGCCTCTACGCCCCGTTTGACGGCGAACTCGGCCTGAGTCAGGTCGCCGTCGGCGCGCTGGTTACGGCCGGCGAGCAGATTGTCAGCCTGGACGACACCCGCAGCATGAAACTCGACCTGCTGGTGCCGGTCAAATACCTCGCCAATCTCTCCCGCGGACAAAACGTCAACCTCACCACCAGCGCCTACCCCAACCGCGTTTTCCAAGGACAAATCCAGGCGATTTCACCGCGCATCGAACAGAACGTGCGCATGGTGCAGGTGCGCGCGCTGGTCGCCAATCCCGACCATCTGCTCAAAACCAATATGCTGGTGGAAGCCACACTGCAACTGCCGCCGCAAGTCCAGTTGCAGATTCCCAACAGCGCGCTTTTGATGATCGGCGACCGCGAATTCGTCTACCGTCTGCAAGCCAAGAATGACGGCAAGGACGATAGCTATATCACCGAGAAAGTGGAAGTCAAAAGCGGCCAGATCGGCAGCGCCATGACCGAAATCACCCAAGGGCTGAACGCCGGCGATCTGGTCGTCAGCCAGGGCGTGATGCGTCTCAAACCCAAAATGGCCGTGCGCATCAAAGCAATGGAAAACGGCCACAATCAGGAAGAGTTGCTGAAACCGGTGAAAAAGCCGGCCGAAAAAACTCAACAGGCCGGGTCTAATAACAGCAATAGCAAGCAGGAGCCGTAAGCCATGTGGTTATCCGATACCTCGGTCAAACGGCCGGTGCTGGCCACCGTCGCCTCGCTGCTGCTGCTCGCTTTCGGCCTGATGGCGTTCGACCGCATGAGCCTGCGCGAATACCCCAATGTGGACGCGCCCATCGTCACCATCGACACCGAATACCTCGGCGCCTCGGCTGCCGTGGTGGAGTCGCGCATCACCAAACTCATCGAAAACCGCATCTCCGGCATCTCCGGCATCCGCTTTATCGAATCCAGTTCGAGCGACGGCAAATCGCAGATCAAGGTGGAATTTTCCATCGAACGCGATATTGACGCCGCCGCCAACGACATCCGCGACCGCGTCTCCCGCGTCAGCGACAACCTGCCCGAACAAGCCTCGCCGCCCGAAGTCGAGAAGGTGGACGGCGACGACAGCCCGATCATGTGGTTCAACCTCAACAGCGACCAGATGACGGTCACCGAACTCACCGACTACGCCGAACGCTATCTGGTAGACCGTTTCGCCACACTCGACGGCGTGGCGCGGGTGCGCGTCGGCGGCGGCCAGTCGTATGCATTGCGCATCTGGCTCGACCCCAAGCAGATGGCGCTCTACGGCATCAATGCGCAGGATGTGGAAGCACGCCTGCGTCAGGCCAATATCGAACTGCCGGTAGGCAGTCTGCAAGGCCAGCAGATTCTCTATACGCTGCAAGCCGATCGTCCGCTATCGACGGTTGAAGACTTTCAGAATCTGATCATCAAACAGGATCGTCAGATCGGTCAGGCCAAACTCAAAGACATCGCCAGAGTCGAACTGGGTGCGATCGAACGCCGCCGCCTGTTCCGGGGCAACGGCCAACCGATGGTGGGCATCGGCATTGTCAAACAATCCAACGCCAACACGCTCACCGTGGCCGAACTGGCGCGCGAACGCATGCAGCAGGTTAATGCCACCCTGCCCGAAGGCCTTAAACTGGCACCGAGTTACGACTCCTCGGTGTTTGTGCAGCAGGCCGTCAACGAGGTGTACAACACCCTGTTCATCGCGCTCGGTCTGGTGGCGCTGGTCATGCTCGTTTTCCTTAAAAACTGGCGCGCCGCGATGGTGCCGATGGTTACCCTGCCGGTATCGCTGATTGCCACCTTTGGCGTGCTTTGGGCTATGGACTTTTCCATTAACCTGCTCACCCTGTTGGCACTGGTGCTCGCCATCGGTCTGGTGGTGGACGACGCCATCGTGGTGTTGGAAAACACCCAGCGTCATCTGGATATGGGCTACAAGCCCATTGCCGCCGCCTTTTTGGGCACGCGCCAGGTCGGTTTTGCGGTGGTGGCCACCACCCTGGTGTTGGTGGCGGTGTTTCTGCCTATCGGCTTTCTGGAAGGGCAGTTGGGGCGGCTTTTCTCGGAGTTTGCGGTCACACTGGCCGTGGCGGTGCTGTTCTCCAGTTGGGTGGCGCTGACGCTGTCGCCTGCGTTGGCCTCCAAACTGCTGCAAAACCGACCCACGCAATCGGCCGGAGGCAATGCCGCGCATGCCGCCACCCTTAAACCCCGCAAGCACCGTTTCAAGAAAATCTTGATTATGAACCTGCGCCATCCGTGGCTGGCGTTATTGGCGCTGCTCGCGGTAATCGGTGCCAGCGCCTATTACGCACCGCAAATCCCGCAGGAATATGTGCCCAAAGAAGACCGGGGGGTGTTCTTTGTATCCATCAAAGGGCCGGAAGGCGCCACGTTTGAATATATGCAAAGCTACATCAACGAGATTGAAAACCGCCTGATGCCGCTGGTGGAAACCGGCGAGGCCAAACGCCTACTGGTGCGCAGCCCGCGTTCGTTCGGCAACAGCGAAATCTTTAACAGCGGTTTTATCATCGTAGTGCTCGAAGACTGGTCAAAACGCCGCAACGCCTATGTCATTATGGAGGAGGTGCGCAAAAAACTCGCCGACCTCACCGGCGTTAAAGCCACCCCGATTATGCGCTCGCCCATCGGCGGGCGCATCCAGAAACCGGTGCAGTTTGTCATCGGCGGGCCAAGTTACGAGAAGCTTGCCGAATGGAAAACCCTGATGGATCAGGCCATCAGCGAATCCAACCCCGGTCTGACCGGCATCGACTGGGATTACGAACCCAACAAGCCGCAACTGCGCCTGCAGGTGGATTACGAAAAAGCCGAAGCGCTCGGCCTGACGCATCAGGACGTGGTGGAAACCCTGCAGATTCTGCTGGGGAGTATCCGCGCCACCACCTTTATGCATCAAGGCGAGGAGTACGACATCTACCTCAAGGCCGAACATGAATGGTTCCAGTCGCCGCAGGATCTGGAGCAGATTTACCTGCGCTCCGAACTCACCGGCGAGATGGTGCCGCTATCGGCCATCACCACACTCTCCACCTCCGGCGTCGCCTCCAGTCTCAACCGCTACAACCGCGTGCGCTCCATTACGCTCGAAGCCAACCTCAAAGACGGGCTGGCGCTGGGCGAGGCGCTCGACTACCTCAATGCCCTGACCCGCAAAACCCTGCCGCCGGAAGCCAATGTGGACTACAAAGGCCAATCGCGTGATTTCCAGACCGCCTCCAGCTCCTTCTATTTCGTGTTTTTATTTGGTGTGGTCGTCATCTTTCTGGTGCTGGCCGCGCAGTTCGAGAGCTTTATCCATCCATTGGTCATTCTGCTGACCGTACCGCTGGCACTGGCAGGCGGCCTGTTCGCGCTGCTGGGTTACGGCATGAGCCTCAATATTTACAGCCAGATTGCGCTGGTACTGCTGCTCGGACTGGCCACCAAAAACGGCATTCTGATTGTGGAATTCACCAACCAGCTGCGCGACCGCGGCCTGCCGCTGTACCGCGCACTGGTCAGCGCTACGCAACTGCGCCTGCGACCGATTCTGATGACCGCTATCACCACCATCGTCGGCATGATTCCGCTGATTTTCTCCAGCGGCGCCGGCTCCGAAACCCGCTATGTGCTCGGCATCGTGCTTTTCTGGGGCGTGGCCTTCTCGACCCTGCTGAGCCTCTTCATCATCCCCGCCGCCTACGCGCTCATCGCCAAACGCAGCGGCTCGCCGCTGGCCAGCACCCATCAACTGGAAAGAGCGTTGCAGGACAAAAATCAGGCGTTGTAAAAACTCAACATATAAGGCCAGGTATGCTGCAACTTTTACACAGGCGGGTTTAGAGGTTGCTTTACTTTAAAGCCACGACTCTCTATATTGAAGGCCATGCTTTCAATCGAGGAAAACCAATGATCACAGTACTGGGCGCCGCCGGCAGTTTGGATAAAGGCCACGAATGCACTGCCTTCCTGCTCGGCGACGCCATCCTTATTGATGCCGGTCATGTCATGCAGGAGTTGGGTCAAGCCAGCACCCGCATTGAACACGTTTTCCTGACCCACGCCCACTTTGATCATTTGCGCGATCTGCCGTTTCTGGTAGAAACCCATTTCGACAGCCGCCGCCAACCGCTCAAAGTCTACGCACTGGCCGAGGTCATCGACAGCCTCAAACGTCATATTTTCAACGATGTCATCTGGCCGGCTTTCCATGCCATCCATCACGCAGTCTGCGGCAAACCGATGCTCGAATTTGTTGAAATCAAGCTGGAACAGAGCATCTTTCTGTATGGCTATGAAATTACGCCCATCGCCGCCGAACACGGAGTAGCCGCCTGCGGCTATATCATTCTTTGCGATGGCTTCGGCTGCCTGCTGACGGGGGACACCTACTACACACCGCAGCTGGCCGAACGCATCAATGCAGATGACCGCATTCGCAGCCTGATTGTCGAGACCTCGTTTCCGTCCAGCCTCGAGAAATTGGCCGAACAGAGCCGTCACATGACCCCGAAGCTGCTGGAGAAACTCCTTAAGCAGCTCAACCGCCCGCTGGCAATCTATCCTTACCATTTGAAACCGGCCTATCAGGAAACCATTCTCGACGAACTCAACCGCCGCCAGATTCGTCCATTGATCAGCCGCATATTGCAACGCGGCGACCAGCTCGATGTTTTCCGCGCCACCCCGCAGGTCACACCTTTGTAACATCCGACTGGCCTTGGAGGCCATTCGAACGATCAGCTGCGTATCTTGCTGTCGATCGCCCAATCGATCACCTCGGAATCCCGGATTGAACACCTGCTGAAACAGATTCTTGAGCAAGCCATCGCTTTTTCTCAGGCCGATGCCAGCACCCTTTACCAGCACAAGAACTTGAGTTCAGGGTGATTATCAATCATTCGCTAGGCATCAAGATGGTTGGCAGCGGCAATCTGATCGAATGGGATCAGTCTGCCACTCTATCTCGAGGACGGTGTGCCCAATATCCGCATGACAGCCGTGCTCTGCGCGCTCAACAAACACCCCATCAACATCCACAATGTTTACGAAATACCGCGCCTCGATTTCAGCGACACCAAGGCGTTCGACCAAAAAACCGGAATCCATGCTAATCGTGCCGATTATCGACCGCGACCAAAACGTCTATAAACGTGCGCATTACGATACCGAAAACGACGATCAAAAAACTCAACATATAAGGCCAGGTCGTCGAAACCTTCGCAGCGTTACCAACAAAGTCTTGCCGAGTTGGACGGTTTTTGCAAAACGCTAACAGCGGCAACGACATCCTTCGCGATGACGCCACCAGGAGACTCTAGTACTCACCCAAATGCCGTTTCAATCCACGCGCCCGCGTGGGGCGCGACGGTCATGTTTTACCCGTAATAGTCGCTGTTCAACTCGTTTCAATCCACGCGCCCGCGTGGGGCGCGACTGCATTAAGCTCATCAATGTATTTATCTTGAAGGCGTTTCAATCCACGCGCCCGCGTGGGGCGCGAGCCCATGTTTTGCATCGGCGGGTTTTTTTATACCGTTTCAATCCACGCGCCCGCGTGGGGCGCGATTTGATCGGATCACTTCCATGTCAACCAGGTACGAGTTTCAATCCACGCGCCCGCGTGGGGCGCGACCCGACATTGTGTTTATGGGCGGCGCGCTGTCCGGTTTCAATCCACGCGCCCGCGTGGGGCGCGACCAAGGTTTTGCAACGGTGATTCAGCGTTGATTTGTTTCAATCCACGCGCCCGCGTGGGGCGCGACTGTAGGGATATAGACTGCGGCACCTTGTTTAACGTTTCAATCCACGCGCCCGCGTGGGGCGCGACCATTGTGCTCATGTCATACGCCGTGGATAGCGGGTTTCAATCCACGCGCCCGCGTGGGGCGCGACGAACCTACCAGCTTTAAGAATCCGCCAGGGAATGGTTTCAATCCACGCGCCCGCGTGGGGCGCGACAGCTGCTTTTGCACCTTGCCGGCAACCATTGGAGTTTCAATCCACGCGCCCGCGTGGGGCGCGACCGGTGGAGTTCTTGCGCTCGAGCGGCAAGGAGCCGTTTCAATCCACGCGCCCGCGTGGGGCGCGACTTGATTGGTGATTTTATGGCTACGTATATTGAAGTTTCAATCCACGCGCCCGCGTGGGGCGCGACCTGTCATAAAGCGATCTGGCATTAATGGCTCTTGTGTTTCAATCCACGCGCCCGCGTGGGGCGCGACGAGAGCAATTTCAATATTAGAAAAGCATATGAGGTTTCAATCCACGCGCCCGCGTGGGGCGCGACTTAACGACTGGAGCGGTGTCGGTTTCTGATCTTGTTTCAATCCACGCGCCCGCGTGGGGCGCGACACCTGTTCTTCAAGCGCTGTAACCTGTTCTTTTAGAGTTTCAATCCACGCGCCCGCGTGGGGCGCGACTTTAACAGCCCCGCCGTCTGTCGTGATTTTCACGGTTTCAATCCACGCGCCCGCGTGGGGCGCGACTTTGCATTTTATTAACAATTACGGTGGTGAAAATGTTTCAATCCACGCGCCCGCGTGGGGCGCGACTGATAGACCCTGTGGGTGCCATGGCGCTTTCTGGGTTTCAATCCACGCGCCCGCGTGGGGCGCGACAATTTTACTTCTTTAATCCGGGTACGATGGAACTTGTTTCAATCCACGCGCCCGCGTGGGGCGCGACACCCGCCCTTGGCTGAAAACGGCTTGAAGGTCGCTGTTTCAATCCACGCGCCCGCGTGGGGCGCGACTCAGCGATTTGTAGTGAGCTACCAGATGCAGCAGTTTCAATCCACGCGCCCGCGTGGGGCGCGACTATCTTCTCCAAATTTAGGAAAGATAAAAAGTTAGTTTCAATCCACGCGCCCGCGTGGGGCGCGACGCGGTACTTTCTCTTTATGGCGCGCAACCAATAGTTTCAATCCACGCGCCCGCGTGGGGCGCGACGCGGGATGGTGCTTGATTGTCGGGGCCTTGGTCGTTTCAATCCACGCGCCCGCGTGGGGCGCGACGTGCCTTTTCCGCGCCATTATCAACTCCGTCCAGTTTCAATCCACGCGCCCGCGTGGGGCGCGACGGATTGCCGTGAGCGCCGGCTTAAAAAGAGCGAAGTTTCAATCCACGCGCCCGCGTGGGGCGCGACAGTACCCCCAAAGCCGATTAAACCAACCCACTCAAAGTTTCAATCCACGCGCCCGCGTGGGGCGCGACATGCCAATATCATGCCCAACCTTGGGGTTGTTAGTTTCAATCCACGCGCCCGCGTGGGGCGCGACTACCTGTTGAGCGATGCATTGCATGGCTGGCTCAAGGTTTCAATCCACGCGCCCGCGTGGGGCGCGACACTACGTTCAATGAACTGACCAGGGGTTAAACGAGTTTCAATCCACGCGCCCGCGTGGGGCGCGACATTCAACAGCAGCAGTCTGCACCGCTAGGTATTGTTTCAATCCACGCGCCCGCGTGGGGCGCGACGATAGGGATACTATTACTAGATTGCCAATTGAAGTTTCAATCCACGCGCCCGCGTGGGGCGCGACGAAGACAAAAAGCCATGGATACAAGCTGTCAAAGTTTCAATCCACGCGCCCGCGTGGGGCGCGACGAGTACGCCGACGCGATTAAACACATTGCGCCTGTTTCAATCCACGCGCCCGCGTGGGGCGCGACCTAAAACGCGCACACGCGTCATTATTCCTGGAGCAGTTTCAATCCACGCGCCCGCGTGGGGCGCGACCGTCAACCCGTACAGCACAATCGGCTTCTCGGTTGTTTCAATCCACGCGCCCGCGTGGGGCGCGACATGGTCTCGATGGACTTCTGCACGCTGTCCTGCTGGTTTCAATCCACGCGCCCGCGTGGGGCGCGACCCCTTTGCACCGGCACAGTCCCGGAAAAACCGTGGTTTCAATCCACGCGCCCGCGTGGGGCGCGACGGATGTGACGCGCATGGTCGATTTTATGGACGCGTTTCAATCCACGCGCCCGCGTGGGGCGCGACTGGGTAAATACCCAAGCCAGGCACAGCCGATTGAGTTTCAATCCACGCGCCCGCGTGGGGCGCGACAAAACAGGGGAAACCCCATGCCGTTTGATTTAAAGTTTCAATCCACGCGCCCGCGTGGGGCGCGACGATGCAGAGATGTTGGAATCAGCTAAACGACTGGTTTCAATCCACGCGCCCGCGTGGGGCGCGACATGGAACTTTCCGGTAGGATCAGTAGTGGGTAAGTTTCAATCCACGCGCCCGCGTGGGGCGCGACAATGAGCGTGGATAAAACAACATTGGATTTTCTAGTTTCAATCCACGCGCCCGCGTGGGGCGCGACACCTAAGAGATGGGTTAATAGATAGTGTTGACTGGTTTCAATCCACGCGCCCGCGTGGGGCGCGACTGTTTACCCTTTAAATAAACGCCTGTAGGGATATCGTTTCAATCCACGCGCCCGCGTGGGGCGCGACTCATTATACCTGCTAAACTAGCCGTTGGTTCTACGTTTCAATCCACGCGCCCGCGTGGGGCGCGACAAACGATGGCATAGTTGTAGCGGTGATTCCTAAAGTTTCAATCCACGCGCCCGCGTGGGGCGCGACTTCGTAATAGCCCTTGTTGGCGATTTCTTGTACGTTTCAATCCACGCGCCCGCGTGGGGCGCGACCGAGCTGCAGTTCGACCCCCTTTAAGTATTGAGTGTTTCAATCCACGCGCCCGCGTGGGGCGCGACGAGCGAGTGGTTAGATTACGCCAGAAGAAATGGATGGTTTCAATCCACGCGCCCGCGTGGGGCGCGACTTAAGCTATGAGGATATTCGTGCGGAATTTGACGTTTCAATCCACGCGCCCGCGTGGGGCGCGACCTGGATATAGACCAATCTAGATTGAGCGGTGGTCAAGTTTCAATCCACGCGCCCGCGTGGGGCGCGACAGCAACACTGTAAAAGGTCAAATTGCTTTAAATAGTTTCAATCCACGCGCCCGCGTGGGGCGCGACTCAATCTGCTTGACCAATTGATGCAGGATAAACCGTTTCAATCCACGCGCCCGCGTGGGGCGCGACGGAGCTAGCGTGTGAGCTGTAAAAGTTAAAGAAGTTTCAATCCACGCGCCCGCGTGGGGCGCGACTAAAACCGTGGTCAAAGAGGTGCAGAGCCATGTTGTTTCAATCCACGCGCCCGCGTGGGGCGCGACGCAAGGCCAAGCATGCCGCCGCCGTTGAAACACTGTTTCAATCCACGCGCCCGCGTGGGGCGCGACTCCTTCGTCAAGCTGGTCTTTTAGCTGTGCCTTGTTTCAATCCACGCGCCCGCGTGGGGCGCGACCCGCGTATAGATCGGCTTATGACGCGGCCAATATGTTTCAATCCACGCGCCCGCGTGGGGCGCGACAAGGCGTGCGGGAAATTTGAGAGGGTGGATGCATGTTTCAATCCACGCGCCCGCGTGGGGCGCGACTCAAAAGCCATTCCCCGTTCAAGCGTGACAGATTGTTTCAATCCACGCGCCCGCGTGGGGCGCGACACTATCACCTCGAACCCAAAGATTTGCATCCCTGTTTCAATCCACGCGCCCGCGTGGGGCGCGACCGCTTGCGCCGGTGCCAGCCGGCGTTTCGTTGCTTGTTTCAATCCACGCGCCCGCGTGGGGCGCGACCTTACCACGGTGGCGCGGGCACGAATGCAAGGTGTTTCAATCCACGCGCCCGCGTGGGGCGCGACTGCGCTCGACGATGAACGCCTGGCCATCGGCATGTTTCAATCCACGCGCCCGCGTGGGGCGCGACTGGCGGAACAACAAACACGGTAATAACTATTCAGGGTTTCAATCCACGCGCCCGCGTGGGGCGCGACTAGGCGGCATCCGCATCCCAGTCGCCCACCGCATCGTTTCAATCCACGCGCCCGCGTGGGGCGCGACCGCTTATCTTTCAAGCCCAGCAAATCGAATGGATTTAGGCGGGAATTCGCTAACCTTGAAAATAAGCTTATACATTTTAGCAAACCTTGCTTGAAGAAGAGACTTAAGGTTTGAAGGACAGGCAATTTGCGCCTTATCGCTAAAGTTCCGAGTTTTTAAAGAGCACTCTAGGTTAGCGATAGACGGAAAAGACTTATTGGGTGTATTGCAGCTGAATTTTAAATCCACACGCATGGGCATAATTCTGAAGGGTTTTCCAACCCGGATTGCCAGTTCCAGATTCTAAGCGACTGATATTGCTTTTTTGAGTGCCCATTTTTTGCGCAATTTCTTCTTGCGTTAAACCAGCTTTTTGACGCATATCGACCAAGGCTTCGATCAATTTAAACTCTTCCTCAAGCGCATCGTACTCTTTTTTAACATTCGGATTTTTAAACGCTTCTTTTTTTAACTCATCTAATGTCATCATCTGCATTTTCTATTTCCTTTTTTCGTTTAAGAGCCAATTCCAACTCTTGCTTGGGTAATTTTTGTGTTTTCTTAACAAAAGCATGCAAAACATAAATATGCTTGCCTCTCTGAAAGCAATACAAACTTCGCGCAATACCCTCTGCAGACTTGGCACGCAACTCAAACACCCCCTTACCTAGAGCCTTTGACTGAGGTTCATCGAGCGATGTACCTTTTTCTGCAACAAGATCTATAGTTTATAGCACACGAGACTGCAGCTTGTCAGGCATGCTCAAAATCGCTTTTTCAACCCCCGGGTATAGAATTACTTTCCATTCGTTTGCCATGTTTAGCTCCGAAACAATGTTATCACAAAAGATAACCTTATAAAATCAACGTGTCTTTAAAAACATCCAAAGTCTTTTTAGCCCCAAAATGCTCAACCTTGCCACGCCAACGCGCTCCAAGCATATAAAAACGCAAGCTATCGGTCTCTGCGTTATAAATTTCTAATAATTTTGCTTTTAACCGCACCCATTGATCGGGCTCAATTTCGCATTCAAAAACGGAATACTGCACCCTGACTCCGTGATCGAGACAGGCTTTGGAGATGTGTCGCAAGCGGCGCTGCCCACCCGGATCGTCAAATGAAACGTCATACGTGATTAATACCATCATAACTTACCACTCCTAACGCGGTACAAACGGCGGATATTCGGCCAAATCACCGCGCAAGTGGCGTGCAAGCAACATCGCTTGAACATGCGGCAAGAGACCAATTGGAACCTCTTCATTCAAATAAGGATGCATTACGGTTTCCTGTTTTCGATTTTGCAATGCAACCAAAACGGTTTTACGCACATCGTCTTTTAGTTTGACCGCCCCACTCGCTTCAATCACAAAATCATTGGCTTTAATCTGTTTACGATTGATTAAACTCAGCACTAAACGGTCGGCATACCAGGCACGAAACTCTTCCAAAACATCTTGCGCCAAGCTATCCCTACCCGGCCTGTCCAAATGCAAAAAACCCACTTGCGGATCAAGCCCTACCCCTTGTAATGCCGCCGAAATATCATTGCCAACAATGCTGTAAATAAACGATAACAAGGCGTTAGTTCGATCTAGAGGAGGACGGCGCGAACGGGTGGAAAATGCAAAATCCGCCTCAACGGCCGGCAAAATCAGCTCATTAAACACTCCAAAATAGAAGGCCGCCGCTTCGCCCTCTATGCCGCGAATCAAATCCAAATTTTCAGCCCGTTGCAGCCGATTCAATGCTGACGAAATTTGCGTGATTGCCTGTTTAACCGATGGATTTTCGCCATGATTGCGTAAATGACGATACAACACAGAACGGGAGTTGCTGATTTTGGCGGCGATGATATTGCGGGCAATTTTTTCGGGAGAAGACTCCGCCACGTTGTATTGCGCTTTACGCAACAGCACATTGCCGGTTTGCTTTCCTTGCATACGCCCAAGAAAACGGCCATATTCGGTAAAAAAGGCCAAATGCACGCCGTTTTCGCCGCAAAAACCAATCAAAAACGGCGAGACCATCACATTACCGAAACAATAGATCGCTTGAATGGCATGAATCGGCACCTGCATCGCCTTTTCATGTTCAACCTCAATCACCAACGTTTCGCGTTCTTTATGCAGGTAGGCTCCTTGGCGAGTGATGTACAGGCTATTTTTCAGTTTCTTCAAACGATCTCTCCTGATAAATCGCCTGCACATAAGAGCGGCTTTTATCCCGAAACGTCAGCTTGGGATTGCACAACTCATACAATGAGCAAGCATCGCACTTCTTTTCGTATTTAGCTTTTGGGGTTTTTCCTGAATTGAGCAGGTTTCGAGTTGCCTCGATAATAGATAAGGTTTCCTCTCGAAGCGTCTCGGAGATTTCAACTTGGTGACGATGACGTGTTTGCCAATACCAAATTGCTCCATGTGAAACATTCAAGCCCAGCATCTCCTCCAAACATAACGCCTGAGCACAAAGCTGAATCAAATCGATATGATCTTGTTTAGGTTTTCCGCGCTTATATTCAACTGGAAAACAGACTCCAGTGGCGATATCTACCTCCACCAAATCCAGCTTTCCAGTTAAGCCAAGTGACGGAGCGGACACTTCGACCCCGCGTTCATAACGAATCCCTTTACGGGATTCAGGTAGCCCATGATCCACCCGCTGATGCAATTGCTGACCTTGCGCCGTCAGAAAGTTTTCCGACCAGACCTGTTCATTATGAATAAGCGCACACTGCCGCGGACAAAAAGCATAATGCTGTAATGCCGACAAAGGAATCAAGCGGGTGTCTTGCATGGTTAGAATCCGTCAATTTCTTCAGGCACTAAACCATCCAAGTTATGTAACTCATAGCTACCATCAGGTTTTACATTCAAAGTGCGATGCACCTTGGCAGATGAATATTGTCCCGCCTTCGAGTTATGCTGCCACCAAATGACTTTTTCAACAACCATACTTCCTTCAGGGCGCGCGGAAGATGCGTCCCCTTCAAATAACTTTGGAAGGGTTGCTTTAATTTTTTCTGCATCACCATCGCTAAAGGCTGTGCGTTCAGCTAGTTGTGGCGACATGGCACCAAAGGTTACATACACGGCTTTGTCAACACGGTGTTTCATGCCCATCGTATCAGAGCCTTTTTTAGAGCCATCTCCTTCACCGCTAACACTTTTTGTAATTTGTGTGCTCGTAATGCTCACCGGTTCAATGCTAAATGCCGATTGAATTGAAACAGGTCCGCGAATAGGTATAGATACGCCATCTTTAGTTTCACTTTTGAACGCAAACAATTGTCCAAATGTTCTAACATCAAACCATTTTTGGCACGCTAATTGAGCCGTTTCTTCAGGTTTAGTTTTCTTTACATTGAGTGCATTTTTACCCAAGCCAAACTCTTCAGATTCCGCACGCGCTTTTAAACTTGGCAGTCCATCGGTTTTCTTTTCATCCGATTGTACAAAAATCGACTCACCCACATCCTGCAGGCGATCTCGAATTTTACGCTTTAAACACACATCAGAAATTTCACCAAACCCTTCATAATCCGTTCTCGGACGATTACCGTTCAACGGGTCACCATTAGGGTTGGCATTTTTAACACTAAAAATAACAGCAAAATCTATTTTATTTCGTAAGCTCATGGCTATATCCTCCAGCATTATTGATCAGAATGAGTTTGTGAATCAGATGTATCTTCTTTAGATTTATTTAGCTCAAGCCTTTGAGCATGAAAGGCCAACAAGAACTCACCAGACAGTGATTTATCAGAATTAAACTCCGCTGAGTTAAACATGCCCATCACCTCGTCAAGCTCAGTTAGCCTTTTGTGTAAAAATCTTCCACGAGTGACTTTTAACCGTTGAATATAGGGATTTAACGCCAACTCGATATTGCGCCAAGTTGAAAACGGTCTGTCAGCAAATCGTTGCATTAACCTTGCGGCGGTTGTTGAACGGTTTTCACCTGCGACATAAAGTGCGGTTTCTTCGATTTTTTCGGCAATCGCTAACAATCGGCCAAACAAGTAATCACGACTGCTGTTCTCTTTTTCTAACCCCATCTCATACTCCTTTGACGGTATCTGACGTTTTTTAAAACCTTTGAACAGGGCACAAGCAATGCCCAGATTTTTTTCCCATAACCAACCTTCATCCGATTTATAACCTTGGCGATTAATAGCACGACGAACCGCGCCTTGCATTAAATCCCTCGGAAAAGGGACTGCCTCGACAATACAGGGTAAGATCCGTTCAATAGTTTGCTTTTTTAATGAATCAGAAATGGTAGAGCCAAATATCGCTTCATAAATCGACTTGGGCGCGGGCGTGCTAATTGACCAAGTTGTTTGCTCTTTGCCATTGATTTCTTGTTTAACTCTTTGAAACCAAGCAAAGTCCTGATGCCATTTTTCAATACGTGAAAGGTACTCTTCGGGCATGAACTCTTGATAATAAGTCACCCCCATTCGACCCGGTGTTGCGGAATCTAAGCCGATAATGATCACACTGTCACTTTGATCAAGCTTTGCTTTATAACCTGCGATGTACTTTTTAAGTTCTAAGCCAAACTTTTTGCCAATATCAATCGAATGGTCTATAGCTAATTGACTAGCTTCGTCCGAAAGTAAATCAAAGCTCATTGTCATCGGATCGGGTATTTCTTTACAGGAAAGCGCCCATGCGACCACCGCTTGATCACCATTGCGGTAACCTTGTCGTGAAATTAACCACCTGAGCGCATTATGAGATTTTTGGGTGACATCGTAGGCTATACTCGCAGCTTGATCACCCGAAGCATCTGTAAAGCGCCCTCTAAATGTGAAACCTGAGCTGTCATTAGAAGAAATGAGTTTCGCTTTATCGCCCGTATGACGTAGCTTTGCTGGATGATTCGATGCCAACGGCATGACTTTACCCGTAATATAACAAAGACCTTGCTGTCCTGCCGTTTGGCTATCGTATTGAATCCATGAAGATTGAATATCAGGATTTAACCAAGTTTCACTCGTTAAAAACTTCACATCTTCAACATTCCAGCAAACCAAAGCATTACCTTGATCCAAGCTCCCCGCTTCTTTCGGTAAAACCTTAAATATTTTTGGCGGTTCTAAATCCGACTCTTTAGGCCAACTTGTTAATAGTTTATTTTCAGCATCAACAAATAAAATTTTCTCGGCAATGAGGTCTGCCACTAAACAGCCTTTTTCTACATATTTTTGTACTGCTCTAACTTGCTCAAGTGCAAATTCAGATGTACACCAAGCTGTAAGCTGATCCAAATACCCTTGATAATAGGCGTTTTTGAGCCCTCCGAACACTGCGTAATCACCAGCAACATATTGAATTTTGTCTGCCAAGGGGTGAGGAGCCTCGCCACTGCTTCTTCCTGCTGATTTTTCAGTTGCAGGCAATACAATTTGCATTTTTTCTAACACCTCAGCACGCTTAAAATTACCGTCTAAATCAATCGTTACTTTGATATGGGCATTTTGCAATGTATGACTGATTGGTAAAGGTTTAAGGTCATCAGAAATATCTAGCTGCTGAGCTTTTTCGTAGGTAGCGTAAAGACTAGATAACCAACTCATATCGCCTCCTCTTCCTGTTCAACAGGTTTCTGATTTTCATCCAATTCAAACGTTTTTGCTGTCATAGGCCGCACAACGCGACTATGCTCACACTCATCAGGGCGAGGAAAGTGCAGAACACCTTGCTTCATGGTTGCTTGCCAAAAATTGGCACTCAACTCATCCTTTCCTGTTTCGTCAGGGTAACCAAAACTGTGGAACATTAGACCGAATCCAAGTTCATCTATTTGGTCATACGCCCCCTCACCTTCACCAAATTCACAGGCTTCTACATAACCTTGACAATCGCGTGTCCCTAAAAAAATGTCTTGGCGACCACCCTTATCAATGAACCTTTTCGCCATTGCAAAATGCTTACCATCAATACGATCACGCTCAAGCTCGGGACGATGTTCATTCCATTCAAAATGTGCTTGTACTTGATACTCGACATCATGCAAAAAAGTGTAAATCGCTAAACTATTGCCTCCTCCCCACACTAAAGGCTTCGTTCCTTTAGTTTGCGTGCGCATAGGCTTCATAACTCTTACTTTATCTACGTGCCAAATCAAAGTTGGCTTCCAATAAACGGACTTTAAAATGCCTTTAATCGCTTCGTAGGTCGGAATGTGATAAGAACACTTTTCTCCTCCCACTTTTGTAACCGGGTCAGTAAATAACGCATAGCGCCCACTTACCTTAAAACTGACCGTATTCTTCGGGGTTTCGTGCATGTGAACCTCCTGTGTTAACAATCATAAAATGCCATTGTCGAAACTACCTTTTCCGACAGGCCAAACTCTTTACTGTAGTGTTCATTTTTTAAGTAATAGATACCTTCTCCTTGTATTTCGACAATAGCTTGCGCATCAATTAACCGACTCCAGACATTTGGAAAGACATTCACACTGTACTGTTGGGCCTGCTTTAAGGCTTTTTTATAGGCTTTTAAATCAAAACGCTTTTCCACTCGGCAAAGCTCTGCAATCACCGCCTCCCCTTCACCATAAGGCACAATAACCGCTTTTGTGGGTGAATCAATGGCTTCAAATTCGTCAGCTGCGGTCATAAAAGACTGTTTTAGAAATGGGTAATCAGAGTTATTAAGGCCGCTTACTGGAATATTTACGTTTGAACTTAATAAATTCAGAATATTTTCCTCAGGGTCATGTTTTAATGGAAAAACCATTAATTTCTCACGGTCTGGCTGGTAAAAATAATGCTCAAAATAAAGCGACATAGCTTGCGGGGAAAGAATATCTTGCACACCTGAGTCTAGGACTAGCCTTGCTTTGTCGCGCCCTACTTTAATCTCGTGTAATAAGTCTATTTTTTCTTCGTCGGGATTCACGACATAGACTGTCGATAGCTCACGTTTACCATTACGGTTACAACGCCCAGCGGCTTGTGCAATAGAATCTAACCCTGCTAAAAATCGAATAACCGAAGCAAAATCTACATCAACGCCTGCCTCAATCAACTGCGTACTAATACACAAGACCGGCAAATCATCGTTTAGACGCTGTTTCATTTCTGCAAAAATCGCTTTGCGGTGAGCCGGACAAAGGTTTGTACTTAGAATAAAAAGCGCTTTACTATCTACTTGGTTTTGCAATGATTGATACAGCTTGCTCGCCCAATCCTTGGTATTTACGATTACCAAGCAACTGCCTAAAACGTCAAATTGTTTGTACGCCAAATCTGAAATTTCTGCCTCAGTCCAGCCAGATGACTTGCATAAGTTTTTGACTTCTACACGCTTTAAATCTTCAAACAACTGACTTACATCACTAATCAATTCATTTTCAGACAAGAGATTTAGCTGTCCTTTATCTGGGCGTTTTAGCCTATTCAATAAGGGCTGGGTAGCCGTACACAGTAAGGCGGTTGTGCCACAATAATCCGTCAAAAAATTAAGCGCATTACAGAATAAATGTGTGGTTTTAACTGGCAAGGTTTGAATTTCATCAAAAATCAAAACTGCATTAGCCAATTGATGTAATCGCCGCGCGCGGCTTGTTCCGCCTGCAAACAAAACTTCTAAAAATTGAACCATGGTTGTTAAAACAATTGGCGAATCCCAATTTTCACTGGCTATTTTGTTGTGCCAAGTCTGATGTTCAGGTTCTAAATTAGAATGATGCTCCAGCACCCACGAAAGGTCATCAGCTTCATGTTCAATCACATTTCGAATTGCTTGAGCATTTTGTTCAATGATCGAAGTGTATGGAATGATGTAGATAATCCGCTCAAGCCCGTGATGCTTGGCATGATGCAATGCATAGCGCAAACTAGCATAGGTTTTTCCTCCACCAGTTGGGACGGTTAAGGAATACAAACCTTGTGACTCGGTAGCACGCTGAAAACAATCATCCGAAATTTTTTCTCGTATCGGTGATACCGGGTCTTTTTGAGAGCTTGATTTAAATTCGTTAAGCTTCGTTTCCAAACGCTGGATAGCAACTTTCCAGTCGGGTTTTCTAAACCTCCTATCCGCGTTTTCAGACGTTTCAAAATCCGCACTATTGATGCGGTCAGCATCAATCAAACAACTGAACAGAAACCTAACTAGAAAACCCTTGTTAAATGCCGAAATGCAAGAATGACGTTGTTCCTCACTAACTCGCTTAAGCTGCTCAAGAAACTCCACTACCAAATCCTTATTGAGATGGGATTTGAGATGCTGAGTGTATATCTCTGAAGCATTTTGCAGGCACTCCTGAAGATGAGTTTCATAATCTGTTTTTTTAATTCGCTTAACGAAGTGATTTGTACCATCCAACTTAAAACAATCAATTAAACCACTGTGATGAGAGGCAATACAAAGCGATAAGGCTTGTGCCACAACCTGTCCTTCGCCCTTAAACTCACTTGCTAACGAATGAAATAAATACTGAGAACCTGCTGTGGAATGATCTATATGGCCTTTATGGCTTATTGGATCAATATAATCTTCAGAATCGGGATCAATACGCCCAACGGCTGAACGTAAATAATTTTGAAATGAAAAGCTATACTTACCAAAATCATGTAACAATCCTATCAAATACCCCGCTTTCGGTAGCCCTACCTTTCCTGCCAACTTTTCAGTAAGTTCTGCTACATCAAACAGGTGACCATCTAATGATTGGTCTTCTCCTTTATTTGAAGGGTGAGCTATAAACTCTACATTACTCGTTTTTAAATTATTCATTCAAACCTCTCCCAATCGCTCAACAAGCCTGCCAAATACGCCAATTCTTGCGCACAAAAATAGCGAGCATTGTGTTTGGCGAGATTGGCCACCACTTGCAAATGATCTTGGAGAGTCTGCCAATCAGATTTATCTGCATTACGGCCCGAGTGTGCGTAAAAATGTTGCATAGCTTCCTTACTAAATAGTAGTCATGACTCTATCACATGGTTGTGACAAATCCTGTCACGCTAGCACATCACTGTAGTGTTTTAAGGTCTCATAAAGTATTTTGGCGACTTTACCGCGCAATTCGGGTGGGCTGACGACTTCAATTTCGGGGCCGAATTTGAGAATATCCTGAATTAATTCGGCATCTTGTCCGTAGGGTAAATGCAGTTCCAAACGGCCGTCTTCCAACACCCGTGATACTTGCTGCGGATGCCACTGCTGGTCTTTGACCCAACGCGCCTGATAGGCGCTGAAACGGAGCACGGCGGTTTTGTCGGCATTGCCGTTAAAAATCCCGTAACTGGATTGATAAAATCGGTTCAGAGCGTCGGCTTGTGGCATGTAAACCGCTTTATTCAGCGGCTTGATGTCGAGAATGGCTTCCAGCGAGAAACTGCGCAATGCGTCGCGTTGGTGGCAAAACGCGTCCACAAACCAGCGGTCGCGGTAGCGCACGAGTTGCAGCGGTGAAATTTCGCGCCAATCTTGCTGATCTTGGTGACGGTTCCAAAAATGAATTTTCAAGCGCGTTTGGGCAGCAATAGCCGCGGTGATTTGATTGAGGTTAACATTATTGATCGGCGGGCTGGCAATCGGCACGATCTTAACGTGCTGCGTTAAATAGCGGCTCTCATTTTGAGTTCCTAAGAGCTCAAGAATGCGTTGTTTCATCTGTGCAAAATGGCCTGCCAGCAACCCCTCCGACAGACTATCCATTGCATGATAGAGCGCAAGCAGCGAAAACAGTTCGTCTGAGGTAAACCAGTAACCTTCCAATTCGATTTGCTGCTGTCTGGAAAGATCAAGGTACACCACCCCATCGCTGATAAACCAAGGCGCATGGCGCTTTTCGACCAATTCTTCAATATCCCGCCGGATAGTACGCTGACTTTTCCCAAACGCCTGCGCTAAACAATTAAGTGCTATTCCGCGGTGATTTTTAGGAAGTCGTTGCAACAAACTTTTTTGACGCTCTTCTTTATCCATAAACACAACTACGTATAAAAACCCATGAAAATGAATTTTTAACGTAAAACGCGTTGGCTCACAAGTAAAAGATCGGTTTAACTTTTAACAACCCTCTCTCTATGAAAGCAAAACCACTCAATATGAAGGGCGATTGGAGTAAGATAAAAACCATCAAATCCCACAAGATCGTTTATGCGTATGAATTGGTTTGCGGCTTTTCTTATCCCGTTTTGGCTGACGGCTTTGCTGACAGGCTGTTCAAAACATGAAAACGGCACAACACTCGGCGAACTCGCCTGGGATCGCGTCGAGCTGATTAATGAAGCCAGTGAATCGATTGTCGAGAGAAGCATCGCAGAAGGCAGCCGCGTGTCCACGGGTGAGGTCATTCTTAAACTGGACGACCGCCGCGCCCAGGCCGATCTGGCACAGGCGCAGGCCAACCGGCAGCAACTCGCCGCCAGACTCGACGAACTGCAACACGGGCCACGTCCTGAAGAGATTGAGCAAGCTAAACAAGCCGTGTTGCGCTCGCAAAGCCAGCTCAATCTGGCGCAACTCGAACTGAACCGTCTGCAAAAACTGCTGGCTCAAAAACTCATCAGCCAAAACGACTTGGACCGCGCCAAAAACGACTATCAGACCGCATTAGCCGAATTCAATGCCAACCAGGCCAATCTGACCCTGCTGCAGAGCGGCACGCGGAGCGAACAGCTTGAACAGGCCAAACAAGCATTGGACGCCGCCAATGAACAAGTCAGCCATTTGCAGATTAATCTTGAACGCCATCAGATTCGCGCGCCGGTTGACGGTATTTTAGATAGCCTACCGTTCCAACTTGGCGAACAACCCGCACCGCACAGTGTGGTCGCCGTGCTGCTTTCAGGCAAACAACCCTATGCCCGCGTGCATGTACCGGAACAGATTCGCGCCTTTATTAAACCCGGCACGCCGGCCGAGGTGCAGATTGACGGCGTGGCAAATGTCATGCGCGCCAAGGTGCGCTCCATTCAAAGCGATCCCGATTTCACCCCCTATTACGCACTCACCGAAGGCGACCGCTCACGCCTAAGCTACACCGCCAAGCTTGATATCGAGGCCGATCTGCACGACTTGCCCGCCGGCCTGCCGCTCACTGTGGTCTTTGATCTGGACAAAGTGCAAACAACCGATGCAGGAGCCGCACGGTGAATTCAACAGCCGCCATCAAATGCCACGGCCTGACGCGCCGTTTTGGCGACTTGGTGGCGGTGGATCATTTGGATTTGACGGTTCCCAAGCAGAGCATTTACGGCTTTTTAGGGCCAAACGGCTCCGGCAAATCGACCACCATGCGTATGCTCTGCGGCTTGTTGCTGCCCTCCGCTGGCGAGATTGAAGTTTTGGGACTCAAATTGCCCGAAGCGTCCGAAGCCCTCAAGCAGCGCATCGGCTATATGACGCAGAAATTTTCGCTCTATGACGACCTGACCGTTCAGGAAAACCTGCGTTTTATGGCTCAAGCCTACGCGCTGCCGACCAACACGCAAAAGAGCCGCATTGCAGAAACCTTGGCGGCCTACCAACTGGACGAACTACGCCATCAACTTGCCGGCACCCTGAGCGGAGGCCAGAAACAGCGGCTGGCCTTGGCAGCCGCGACCTTGCACCAACCGCAACTGTTGTTTCTGGACGAACCGACCAGCGGCGTCGACCCGCAAAGCCGCCGCGACCTCTGGGAAGCCCTGTTCAATCTGGTGGATGATGGCGTCACTGTACTGCTCTCCACCCACTATATGGATGAGGCGGAACGCTGCCACCAACTGGCCATTCTTGACCACGGGCGCAAAGCAGCCGAAGGCGTGCCTGCCGAGATGATTGCCAATCTCGATGCGTGGGTCGTCAAAATCGACAACGGCTCGATCCCCGCCCTCAAACAGCACTTGGCACAGGCCAAGGAGGTCATTAGCCTGTCGCAAATGGGCGGCCAACTGCGCCTGCTGGTCAAGAAAAACATTGCCGATCCGGTAACCTATGTGCAACAGCAATTAGCCGGCCTGTCCGAAATTGAAATTGCGCAGCATGCCATCAGTCTGACGGAACCGACCCTGGAGGACGTGTTTGTGGTAGCTACCCAAAAACCGCGCAAAATGGATGCACCCAAATGATGTCGTTGCGCCGCTTACTGGCCGTTTTCCGCAAGGAGGTCTGGCAGCTCAAGCGCGACCGCCTGACCATCGCCATGATTTTCGGCATCCCGATTATCCAGATCCTGCTGTTCGGCTATGCCATCAACACCGATATCCGCGCCATTCCCACGGTGGTGCTCAACCAGTCGCACAGCCAACTCTCCCGCGACCTGCTTTCCGATTTGCAGGCATCGCAAGTCATAAAACTGAAAGGTAACGTCCACCATGTCGAGGAAATTGAAACCCTTTTAAGACAGGGAAAAATCAGTATCGGCATTGTCATCCCGCCCGACTTCGAGCGGCGCTTACAGGATAGCTCGCGCGCCGCCGCACAACTGCTGGTGGACGGCAGCGACCCGATTATTCTCGGAGCTGCCAAGCAGCTCACCGCCATGCCTTTCCACCTTAACAGCCAGAGCGTGCCGCCCCAAAACCGCCTATTTGAAGTGCGCCACTTCTATAACCCCGAAAAACGCTCCGCCATGAACACCATTCCGGGGTTAATCGGCGTGATTCTGACCATGACCATGGTGATTTTCACCGCCATCTCGCTGGTGCGCGAACGCGAGCGCGGCAATCTCGAACTGCTCATCAACACCCCCATCACCTCCAACGAACTGATGCTCGGCAAAATGTTGCCCTATATCGCCATTGGATTCTTCCAGGTGACGCTGATTATGCTGCTCGGTTTGGTGATTTTTGATGTGCCGGTGCGCGGCCAGCTGGTGGATGTCTATATCGCCGCGCTGGTGTTCATCGCCGCCAATCTGACCTTGGGGCTGTTGTTCTCCACCCTTGCCAAAAGCCAACTGCAGGCCTTGCAGATGACGATTTTCATTATGCTGCCGTCCATTCTGCTCTCCGGCTTTATGTTCCCGTTTGACGGCATGCCCGAAGCCGCACAGTGGATTGCCGAGATCCTGCCGCTGACTCATTTCGAGCGTCTGATACGCGGCATCATTCTGCGCGGTGCCGATTTGAGCGAACTGTGGCCGGAGCTGTTGGCCTTAATCGCTTTTGCAAGCGTGACGATGTTGCTCGCGCTCAAGCGTTTCCGTAAACGCCTCGATTGACCTGGCTCAACAAAGCAGTGAAAAACCCAGTCCTCAGGATGGCAATGACTATAATGGAACTTCATTTGTTAAGTAGATTTGCGGCACCATGAACCACTTTCATGCCACCCAGCAAGGCGAACTCATCGGCACCATCAGCGAAGTGCATGGTCCGGTGGTGGTCATCGCCTGCCAACAGCTGCCGCCGCTGAATCAGGCGCTGTTCGCGAAATTTGACGACAGCGTCTGCCTGTTCGAAGTGCATCAACACCTCGACAAACATCACGTGCGTGCCGTCAGCTTGCACTCTACCGCCGGTCTCTACCGCGGCATGGACGTTTTCGATACCGGCTCGCCGCTGCATGTGCCGGTCAGCCCCGACTGCCTCGGGCGTGTGCTCAATATCTTCGGCGAACCGCTGGATGGCGGCGAAGCCATTCAAACCGGCACCTACCGCAATATCCACACTCCCCCGCCAGACCTCTCCGAAGCCACCGACGGCAGCGACATCCTGATGACCGGCATCAAGGTCATTGACCTGCTCTGTCCGTTTGTCAAAGGCGGCAAAACGGGGCTGTTCGGCGGCGCCGGGGTGGGCAAAACCGTGCTGACCATGGAGTTTATGCACGCCGTGGCCTCGATTCACAAAGGCGCCTCGGTGTTTGCCGGCGTGGGCGAGCGCATGCGCGAAGCGCACGAAATGTGGCACGAAATGGACGCGGCCGGCATTCTGCCGCAATCATTGCTGATTTTCGGGCAGATGGACGAAGCCCCCGGCGTGCGTTTCCGTCTTGGCCTCTCCGCCCTGACCTACGCCGAATACCTGCGCGATACCCTGCAAAAGGAAGTGCTGTTTGTGATGGACAACACCTTCCGTTTCGTACAGGCCGGCAGCGAAGTCTCCAGCCTGCTGGGGCGCATGCCGGCCACCGTGGGTTACCAGCCCACCCTGACGACCGAAGTCGCCGAACTGGAAGACCGCATCACCTCGACACGCCGCGGCAATATCACCTCGGTGCAGGCTATCTACGTGCCCGCCGATGACATGGGCGACCCGGCGGTGAATGCCATTTTGAGCCATCTGGATACCACGGTCATCCTGTCGCGCAGCCAGGCGGCCAAAGGGATCTATCCGGCGGTCGACCCGCTCAAATCCAGCAGCAAGGCGATGGACGCCTATACATTGGGAGCGCGGCATTACAGCGTGGCCGAAGCGGTACGCGAACATCTGGCGCGTTACCACGAACTGGAAGATATTATCGCCATGCTCGGCGTCGAGGAACTTTCGCCCAAAGACCAGCTGATCGTCAAACGTGCGCGCCGTCTGCAACGTTACCTGACCCAGCCTTTCTGGGTCACCGCTGGCCAGAGCACGCTCAAAGGGGTTTCCGTGCCGTTGGAAAAAACCCTCGACGACTGCGAAGCCTTTTTGCGCGGCGATTACGACGAACTCACCGAAGAGGAGTGTTATATGCGCGGCGCCATGAGCGATCCCAAATAGGTGACCAGACCATGCCGTTTGTGATGCAACTCCAGGACAGCACCCACAGCCAGACCTTCGAGGCGGTCACGGCGTTTGTCGGCGAGGATGCCAGCGGCAGTTTCGGCTTGTTAAGCGGTCATGCGCGTTTTATGACCTCGCTGCAGATCGGCTTGGCGCGTTTTAAAGAGGAGGATGGCTGGCACTATCTGGCCACCCCCGGCGCCCTGCTCTATTTTGACGACAATGTGCTGACGCTCTCGACGCGCCACTTTGTGATTGACGACGACTACACCCGCATCAGCCGGATATTGCAGGAGCAGATTCTGGAAGAAGAAATGGCCTTGCTGCAGCAAAAACAGAGCCTGCGGCGCATGGAAGAAGAGGTGCTCAAACGCCTCTGGAAACTCAACAGGCCGGGTGGCTGAGCGCTGTGATGGTAATGAGATGACTGAGATGACTGAGATGACCGATAAAGAAACTCTCAAAAAACAGGTCGAACGCCAGGTTAACCGCCTGCAGCAGGCGGAAAAACAGCGTTCGACCCTGCTGGCGCAAACCGTCTATCTGGGCACCATCGGCTTGCTAATTGCGCTGCCGATTGTGGTCGGCGCCTATCTCGGCCACTGGCTCGACCAGCAGGAAGCGCTACGTTACTCTACCAGCTGGACGGTCAGTCTGATACTGCTCGGTGTCTTTATCGGCGCCATGAACGTCTATCTGTTTATCAAACGCAACCCCTAAGCGGAATCAGCCAAGATGAATGCATCGGAAATCGCCATCCAAAGCCTATTTAACATTGGTCCTATCGGCATTACCAGCACGGTGGTCACCACCTGGGCGATTCTGCTCGGCCTGACGCTGTTTATCGGCGTTTACACCCGCCACCTGGCCGCCGCACCCGGCAAAATGCAAACCGCCATCGAAGCGGTGGTGATTGCCATGGAAGACGCCATTGCCGCCGTCGCCCCCGAACACGCCAAACGCCTGCTGCCGTTTGTCGGCAGTCTGTGGATTTTTCTGGTAGTGTCCAATCTCATCGGCCTGATTCCTGGCGCCCATTCGCCCACCCGCGACTTTTCCGCCACGGCCGCGCTCGCCGCGCTGGTGTTCCTGTCGGTGCACTGGTACGGCATCCGCATTTCCGGCCTCAAGGCCTACCTGCACCACTACCTGACCCCCACGCCTTTCCTGCTGCCGTTTCATCTTGTCAGCGAAATCACCCGCACGGTGGCGCTGGCAGTGCGTCTGTTCGGCAATATGATGAGCCTGGAAATGACCGCCCTGCTGATTCTGATGGTGGCGGGGTTTCTCGCCCCCATTCCGATTCTCGCGCTGCACATTATCGAAGCACTGGTGCAGGCCTATATCTTCGGCATGCTCGCACTGGTCTATATCGCCAGCGGCCTGCAAACGCAAAGTGCGCAGAGTTTAAAACAATCCACACAATCCACTAATCCCTCGGAGTAACCCATGACCGATATCGCCACCTTCGTTACCGACTCCACCCTTATCGCCGTTTTCGGCATCGCCATCGGCGTGCTCGGCCCGGCCATTGCCATGGGCTGGTCGATCAGCCGTGCACTGGAGGCCATCTCACGCCAGCCGGAGGCCGAAAACTCGATTATGCGTACGCTGTTCATCGGCCTGGCGATGATCGAATCGCTCGCCATCTATGTGCTGGTCATCGTCCTGATCGTGTTGTTCCGCAACCCATTAATGGAATATCTGGTGAAGTAAACACCCTTTTGAGCAAGGAAAAGCGCCGTGGAATTTAGCCTCTCGACCTTTGTGCTGGAAGTCATCAACTTCCTGATTCTGATGTGGATACTCAAGCGGTTCTTCTACCGTCCGGTACTCAATGCCCTGGAAAAACGCCGCAACGCCATCAACCAGACGCTGGAGGACGCCACCCGCAAAATGAGCGAAGCGGAAGCGCTGCAAAACCGCTATCAGCAGCGTCTGCAAGCCTGGGATAAAGAAAAACAGCTGCTGCAAAATAACTTGCAGGAAGAACTGCAAACCCAACGCGGCACCCAGTTGGCGCAACTGCAGGAGGAGCTGGCGGCAGAACGCGAAAAATCCCGCGTCAACCAGGCCAGCGAACTCGAACAAACCCTGCAACATTACCAGAGCACCGCCCATCAGCAAGGCGCGCGTTTTGCCGGCAAGCTGCTGCAAAGCATCGCCTCGCCCGAAGTCGAAGCGCGTCTGCTGGATTTCCTGCTGCAACAATTGCAACAGCTGGACGAAGAGGATCTAAAACGCTTAAAAAGCGCCTGTGACGCCTCTTCACACCAACTGTCCATCGTCAGCGCCTATCCGCTGTCGGAAACACAACGCCAAACGCTGCACGACAAGCTCGCGGGCTTCTGCATCGAGCCGGTCAAGCTGAAGTTTGAAGAGGACAGCGAGCTGCTCGCCGGATTCCGCATCCATATCGGAGCTTGGAGTCTGCGCCTCAATTTGCATGATGAACTCACCGGTTTTGCGGAGTTGGACAATGAAAAAGCCAGCGTCTGAGCGCACGGTGTTTCACGACATTGACGAATGGCTCAACGATTACCGCCTGAAGATCGGCATGGCGGAACGCGGTTATGTGGTGTCGGTCGGCGACGGCATTGTCTGGGTCAGCGGCCTGCCAAGCGCCAAAATGGACGAAATCATCCTCTTTGAAGACGGCAGCCGTGGTTTTGTCTTCGAACTCACCCAGACGCTGATCGGCGTGATTCTGCTGCACGAAACCCGCACCCTGACCGCAGGGCATGACGCCTGCCTCTCCGGGCGCATTCTCGATATCCCGGTCGGCGACGGCTTGCTGGGGAGAATTATCGACCCACTCGGCATGCCGCTGGACGGCCAGGCGGCGCCTGCGGCGCAGAGCCGCCTGCCGCTGGAGCGACCATCGCCGCCCATCCTCGCGCGCGAAAAGGTCAATCAGCCGCTCTACACCGGCAATAAAATCATCGACACCCTGATTCCCATCGGCAAAGGCCAGCGCCAGCTGCTCATCGGCGACGAAGGCTTGGGCAGAAGCACCCTGGCGATCGACACCGTCATCAACCAACGCGGCAAAAACGTGCGCTGCGTGTACGTGCTCATCGGCCAGAAACGCTCCACCATCGTCAGCACTATCGAACTGCTGCGCAAACACGGCGCGCTCGAATACACCACGGTGGTGACCTCGCAGGCCAGCACCCTGCCCGGTTTGCAATATCTGGCGCCGTTTGCCGGCTGCGCGCTGGCCGAACACTGGATGCAACAAGGCAAGGACACGCTGGTGGTCTACGACGACCTCTCCACCCACGCCAAAATCTATCGCGAACTCTCCCTGCTACTACGCCGCCCGCCGGGGCGCGAAGCCTATCCGGGCGACATTTTCTATATCCACGCGCGCCTGCTGGAACGCGCCACCAACCTCAACGCGCGGCATGGCGGCGGCAGCATGACGGCGCTGCCGATTATCGAAACCGAACAGGGTGAAATCGCCGCCTTCATCCCCACCAACCTCATTTCCATTACCGACGGGCAGATTTACCTCAACCGCGAACTCTTCGTCTCCGGTTTCCGCCCGGCGATCGACATCGCCCGCTCGGTGTCGCGCATCGGCGGGCAGGCACAGCATCCGCGCATCAAGGAGGAAGCCGGCCACATGAAACTCGATTACCTGCAGTTTATGGAACTGGAGGTCTTCACCCGCTTCGGCACGCGGCTCGAAGCGCGCATCGAGAAAGCCATCCAGCGCGGCCGCACCCTGCGCGAACTGCTCAAACAGGGGCATCTGGCACCCAAATCCATCGAATTCCAGCTTGCCTGGCTGATCGCCTTTAACGACAACCTGTTTGACGACATCCCGCTCGAACAACTCGGCGAACAACTACAACAACTGGAAGCGCGGGTCGGCAACAGCCGCCTGACCATCGACAGCCCGCGTGAACTGTGGAAATCGGCCTTATCGGAGTGGTTTGCTTCACGTGAAACCGTAGCGGACGTTTAAGGTACGCAGATGGCCCGGTATCACGAACTCAACCTCTACCGCAACAAGCTCAACGATATCCGCGAGATCATGCACTCCATGAAAACCCTCGCGCAGATGGAGGCGCATAAGCTGTCACGCGTCATTCAGCAACAACGCGCCCTAAAAGCGCAGATTGAGAACGTCGCGCAGGATTTCCTGCATTTTTTTCCCACCGCCCTGAGCGCCGATGACCCTGTTGGCAAAACCGTGATTTTGGTGGGTTCGGAGCGCGGATTTTGCGGCGATTTCAATGCCAAACTGCTGAAAACATTCAACGAGAAATTTACGGATGATCGCGTGCAGCTAGTCGCTATCGGCAATAAGCTGCAACCGCTCGTCGAAGCACGCGCAAACACCCTGACGCTGCCCGGCGCCAATGTCACCGAAGAGATCGGCACGCTGGTGGAACTGGTCATCAAAACCCTGGCCGAACAACTGCAAACCAATACCCTTTATGCCGCATTCCACAGCGAAAAACAGGCACAACCCGTCGTCGAAAAACTGCTGCCGGCTTTTACCGAAATGGCGCCAACCAACCAAGTCAGCCGCCACCCGCCCGAACTAAACCTGCCGCCCGATGAGTTTATGCTGGAACTGACCGATCATGCACTGCATCACGCCCTGCAACGCATTTTCTATGTATCGCTGATGGCCGAAAACCAGCAGCGCATCCACCACCTGGAAAACGCCACCCAGCATCTCGATCAGAAAACCGAACAGCTGCAAAAACGCATGAACGTGCTGCGTCAGGAAGCGATTATTGAAGAAATCGAGGTGATTCTGCTCAATCAAGCTACCTTAATAGCGCCCGACCAAACCGAAAACGGCGATAGGAAGGCATCAAACGGCTCGTAGTGACGGACGGTCATACGCCTCCGGCTCGTCGGAATAGACGCACACATTCCAGTCCGCCGCCAAACCGTCCTCGGCCAAACAGTAGGTATTGAAGAAATCGACGATTTCGCGGCGCTGACAGTGCGCCTCAAACGCCGCCATATCCGCCCAGATTTCGTTAAACACGATCGGAAAACCCGTGCCCTCGGCAAACGGGCTGGCAATCTGCCGCGTCACCCGATACTGCAAACAACCGTCCTCGCGCAACGTATTCGGCTCAAGCCCCTGCAACACCGCAAACAACGCCTGTTCCTGGCCGGGTTTAGGTAAAAACTGCGCTAAACAGTAAACTTTGGATGACATTTTTCTCTCCTTTTAACATTCGCTTTACTACAATAACCCGGCCTGTTCACTTTTCATAGAGTCCATTTTCATGACCTCCAAACGCCCCACACCGCGCGGCCAGCAAGACCGCAACTTTGACAAACTGGTCGATAAGTTTGAATCCAAAATTTACAGCACCGTCAAAGGCGAATGGCGTTTGAAACTGCTCAAGGAAGATCTGCAGCGTTTTATGCCGCAAACTGCGCACGATGGCGGAGAAGAAAATCGTGACGAAACGGCTCAAAAAAACTCAACAGGCCGGGTAGAACACCCCTTGCAGGTTTGGGACGCGGGCTGCGGGTTTGCGCAGATCAGTCAATGGCTCGCCGAAGCGGGGCATGAAACCACGCTATGCGACCTTTCCTACCAAATGCTGTGGCGCGCGCAGCAGAATTTTGAACAGGCCGGGTTACAAGGCCACTTCATCCATGCCGCCGCGCAGGAAATCGCCCCGACTCTTCCGCAATTTGATCTGGTACTGTTCCACGCCGTACTGGAATGGCTCGCCCAGCCGCAGGACACCCTTAAAGCGGTGGCCGACAAGGTCAAACCCGGCGGGACTCTCTCGCTGCTGTTTTACAACCGCAACGCCGTGGTCATCCGCAACACCCTGCGCGGCGGCTGGCGCCTGCCTTACGTACTCAGCGACGAATACCTCGGCAAAGGCAAAAAACTCACCCCGCCGAATCCACAAATTCCCGAAGAGGTCTGCCAATGGCTGGAGGATTGGGGATTTGACATCGAAATCCACACCGGCATCCGCGTGTTCCACGACTACATGAGCGAAGAAGCGCTCCAACAGAGCAATATCGACGAGCTGCTGGCACTCGAATACCGCTTCTGCCGCCAACCCACCTACCGCAATATGGCGCGATACATCCACCTGCTCGCCAAGCGCCGAGCAAGTGATTGATTTTTATTCATAAAAATTATCATCAACGCGAAAAAATTGATGGGTTTTTTATCCCCTGCAGTGATAAGGTAATACGTAATAAATGCACCTAAAGCGTGATCAAATGCGCGTATTTCCGCAAAATGCAGGCTATTTGACCCCATAGGTCAAATAGGGGGATCTATGAAAACCGAACAAATCGAACTTTTTATCGAGGCACTGCTGGATTCATTGGAAAACGAGATCATCCAACAGCCTTCAATGACGCATGTCATTCATTCTCTGGAAGAGCTGCACGCACTCTACAATGAGGAAACCTACTGGCTCAAACAGATCATAACCCATCATCTGGATGAACATGATCTTCAAGAACTCAAGCAGATCGGCACGGCCCTCAAACAGACATACCAACTCAACCTGAGTGACATTTTTAAAGTCATCGATCTGGCGCAGGACTATCTGTTCAACAATCTTGACCAGTTCGCTGAAAAAGACGAGAAAGAGCGTATTTATGCAAACGTCAAAGCCCTTAAATCGGCACTGACGCAAGGCTTTTTCGAAGCCACACTGAATGAATTCATCCACCATCTCGAAAACGGCTTTATCGGTCCAAGTCGAGTCATGTCGATGCACAAAAACTGGCTGCTGCAACTTCAGACGCATTTTCTCAATACGGCGGCATCCTGCATACCCGAAATAGAACACAATCAGTGCGCTTTCGCGAAATGGCTGGAAAGCATGGAAGCCAAACTCATATTGTATGCCTCCGGAGAAAAGTCCTTTGATCTGCATGGCAATATCCTGCTGGCGCATCGCAATGTGCATGAACAAGCCAAATACGTCAATAACTACCTCAAGCAGAACAGTTACTTCGAAGCGCTGACCCACTTTGAAGCGATGATCCGCGAATTTCTGATGCTCGACAAATACATCAACGAGGCGCATTTCAACTACCTGTCCGACCCTTACCGTCATTTCATCGACTTTGTCGTTTCCGAAACCAGACGTCAGAAACGCCTGGACTACTATTTCGTTATCCACTTCGGCCTGCTTCACCAGTCGGATATTTACTACAAACGCAAAAAAGAGATTCTCGACAGTTTTGCCACCTTTTTTCAGGAAAAACTTAAAGAGGATGCTGTCGACTTCATCAGCCTGCAACAAAATGAAAGCCTGCACGTCGTCATCAGGGAGGGCGCTGTCAAATATGACCGGCTGGAGCCGGCCAAACACGCGCTAAAGAAACTCCGCAAAAATTTTGGGAAAATTCTGGCAGAACCCATCAGGGTGAAACTCTTCGAACTGCATGAAATGCCGATATGCGATGGCCGCCATTTCGACTCCATACTCCAAAAAATGGCTCGCGACCAATGCCACAAGGCCATTTGCACCATCGACGCCAAAAAAATACAACGCTACCGCGATGAAGTCATAAAAGACCTGGAGCTGCTGGAAATTGTACAGGCCCATCTCGACCAGAAAAAATTCGAGATGCATTACCAGCCTATTGTCGATGACCTAGGTAAATGCCAAACCGTCGAAGCCCTTATCCGCATGTCGGTAAACGACCGTATCATCCCGGCGGAACAATTCCTGACACTGGTAGAAAACCATCGGCTCACCCTGGAAATCGACCAACTGGTATTCGAACTGCTCAAACAGGACATTCCACGCCTAAAAGGCATCACTCCGATGATCAACGTCAATATCTACCCCCAGTCCCTCGGGCAGCTCTCTTTCATTCAGCAGATTATTGAACTGGGGCTTATCTGCCATCAAAACCATCTCAAACTGATGGTCGAAATCACCGAGCACGAAGCCCTCATGCATGACCAGGTTTTGCAGGAACTACATGAAAAACACCATATCCTCTTTGCCATCGACGACTTCGGCACCGGTTACTCCAACCTTGCCAAACTGGCCGAACTGGCCGGCAACCACACCGTCCAACAAGCCAAACTCGACGGCTCCCTGATTGAAGGCATACAAACCGATGAAGCCAAATTACGGGTGGTACGTTTCATCACCGATATGGCCGCACATCTTGGTCTGCAGCCGGTTATTGCCGAATTTGTCGATTCCAAGGAAAAGCTCAACGCCCTGAAAAAACTGCCGTCGCAGATTCTCTACCAAGGCTACTTTTTCAGCCATGTCCTGACGCTAGACCAACTACAAGAACGGTTTGCCGCCGGAAAGCCTTGACCTGCAAGCTGGCAACCCCGCAAAAGTCATCTGTTGACTGACTTTTAAGCGCGCCTATAATGACGGCTTTCAATTCAACGCATGGAAAGTCGATGAACCGCCGTCACCAGCTATCACTGCTGCAAACTCTGCTCACCCTGGTCATTAAAAATCCCAAATACCTGCTCATCGCCGTGTTGGGCGGCGGGCTCTGGTACGGTTACGAAGTCACTGTCGCCCGTCCGGCCATGGCCTATATGGGCTTGCCACAGGAAAGCGCCGTGCCCGCCAAAGGGCAGTGGAGCCATGTATTGCGCAACGACGGCTTTATGCTGAGTTATTCCGAATCGCTCAAAAACCCGCTGTGGGTCACCTACAAAGTCGGCGCGGCGGACTATATCCCCGGCAAGCGGCCTTCGGGCTTCAGCACCGACTGGCGCAGCCCGGCGTTTGTGAGCCATGACGACTACACCGGCACCGGCTACGACCGCGGCCATATGGCGCCCAACTATGTGATTGCCAGCCGTTACGGGCGTTCGGCGCAGCTCGATACCTTCAAAATGACCAATATCACCCCGCAAAAACCCAATCTCAACCAGAAGAGCTGGCAGCGGCTGGAAGAGTTGGTCGCCAACGATTTTTCCAAATGGTTCGGCGAATTCTGGGTCGTGACCGGCCCGGTTTTTGACGCCGAGCCCAAGCGCCTCAAAAGCGGCGTGGCGATCCCCAAAGCGTTTTACAAGATTCTGCTTAAACCGGCCACAGCCGAGCAGCCCGCCAAAGCGCTGGCGTTCATTTTCCCGCAAAACGCCAAAGCCAATATCAGCCTGATGAAACTGGTGGTCAGCATCGACGAGGTTGAAGCGCAAACCGGTTTGGATTTTTTCAGCGATCTGGATGACAGCATCGAGAACGCCTTGGAAAGCAGCCTAACACCGGAAGCCTGGCGACTGCCGGAAGTAGCTAACCGCCCTTCGCGTTACTAAGAGACGCCAGCGCAGCGGTTTTCATAAACGCCGCGCTGTTGTAGTATGGCGGAATGTACACCGTCAACATGGTTCGCCGCCGATTGAGCGCGGCGCCGGCCTAAAAAATACAAAAACAGAGTCATCGCATGCCAAGCAAATATCTCACGCCTTATATCGCCAACGTCGTTAGTGACTTTATCGAGCGTTACCGCCTCTCTTTCAACAAACTGCCCGATAGCGCCTACGACGAATACAAAACCCTGATTCAAGGCGTGCTCGACGCAACACTGCAACAGGATTCGCAATCGCTCGGCGAACACTGCCGGAAGTTGGCGCAGATCAACAGTCGCTACAACATTCCCTATATCGTGATGGTCAACGAACTCAACGCCATCAAAAACCGTCTGACGGCGATTTTGCTGGAGCACGAAGCGCGCGACGAAGTCTTCGCCCTGCAGCGCACCTATCACGACATTGAAAACGTCTTTGCCTACGAATATTTGCATCAGTACATGAGCGAGCTCACGCACGCCAACACGGTGCGCATGAACAGCCTCAAAGACCTGCTTAAAAAAGACCTGATTATGCACTACCAGAGCCATCTGGAATGGCTCAATGCCTTGATCAAGGCGATTGACGCCAAACAGCCCGAACAGATGCCAGAGCTTGAAGCCGACCTCTGCCGTTTTGGCTGCTGGCTGCACACCGACGGCAAAGCGGTCATCAGCAACAACTCCAAATACACCTATCTGGTGTCGATTCACCACACCCTGCACGCGCTGGGCGGCGCTATCCACAACCAGATGCAGAAACCCTTTATCAACTACAACATTCTGATGAGTTATCTGGAGAAGTGCGAGTTCATCTCGCTGTCCATCGGCACCGAACTGGCGCTGATCGACAACCGCAACCTCGTCAAAGACATCTCCAAAGACCCGCTCACCGGCGCGCTCAACCGCAACGCCCTCGAAAGCGTCTTCAGCAACCACTACGAACTGGCCTTGGCGACCGACTCCTATTTCGTCATGGCGATGTGCGATCTCGATTACTTCAAAATGCTCAATGACCGGTACGGCCATCTGGCCGGCGACAAGGTGTTGAAATCGTTTGTTTCCACCTGCAAGCACCTGCTGCGCGAATCCGACATTATCATCCGCTACGGCGGCGAGGAATTTATTATCCTCATGTCCAACACCCGTTTAGCGCCGGCCGCCGACAAACTCGACCAGCTGCGCCGCGAATTCAGCAACCTCTGCTGTACCGTCGACAACCAGTTTATCGACGTCAGCGTCAGCATCGGCGCCATCGAAATCAAACCAAACATCTCCGACAGCCAGGCCAACAAAGAGATCAACACCTATATCCAGAGGGCGGATATGAAACTCTATCAGGCCAAGGAACACGGCCGGAACCGTGTGGTCAGTTAAGCCGGGGTTGCCAATGTCCATCGCCTCACGCCGCCAACTGTTTAAAACCCTGCTGACCGCCGTCGCTTCAATCGGCGGCGGTCTGGCGGCATCGGGGCTTGGCGGCTGCACCGTGTCGCAGGTACGTCGCGGCATCACCACGGCGCAGCAATTGTCCGAAGGCGACGTCTCCAAAGCGGTGTCCACGCAAGTCGCCGGACAAATCGGCGCCCAGATTCCCGGCAGCGGCGTGGTCGGCTTGGACAGCCTCATTCAAAAACAGCTCACTGCGTTCATCGACGAGCTCTTCAAAACCTGGGGCGACAAACAGATCGCCACCCCCAAGGAGTACGTTAAATATACCGACCGCTACCAGAGCCGCGCGCTGATCGACTTTGCCAGCGGCCATATCCGCGTGGAAACGGTGGCCGAAAAAGACAGCAAAACCGCCCTTAAAAACGCCATTGTCAGCACCCTGCTCACCCCCGACGACCCCACACAGGTGGATCTGTTCAGCACCAATGCGGTGCCCGCCGGCAAAACCCCGTTCCTATACGGCCTGGTGGTCGATCAGGACAAACAGGCGGTGCGCTACGCGTGGCGCGCCAACCGTTTTGCCGACTACCTGATCCAACACCGCTACCGCCAGTATCAAAGCGGCGGCAAACTCCGCCATGCGGTCGATTTTGACATGACCAGCGATTATCAGGGCAAACAGCAGCACCGCTACCAGAACGAGGTGCTGCGCCAGGCACGCCGTTTCAAGATCGAACCCGCGCTGATTTACGGCATTATCCAGACCGAAAGCGCCTTCAACCCCTACGCCGTCAGCTCCGCGCCCGCCTATGGGCTCATGCAGATCGTGCCGAGCACCGCCGGGCGCGACGTCCATCAACTGCTGCACAACCGCCCTGGCCAGCCGAGCAAAAACACCCTCTTCAAACCGGCTAGCAATATCGAATACGGCACCGCCTATCTCTCCATTCTGTTCAACCGTTATCTGGCGGGCGTTAAAGACCCCAAATCGCGCGAATACTGTGTGATCGCCGCCTACAACACCGGCAGCGGCAATGTGCTCAAAGCCTTTCACGCCAACCGCCAAAGCGCCATCGCCAAAATCAACCGCATGAACAGCCAGCAGGTTTACAGCCATTTGACCCAACACCTCGCCTATGCCGAAGCACGCCGCTATCTGGTCAAGGTCACCCAAAACAAACGCCAGTTCGTCTAATTTAAATTCTCAACAGGCCGGGTCTAAAAAAATTTCACCACAAAGACACAGAGGCACAGAGGCACAGAGTTTTGTGGAAAACAAAGGCCGGTTGCCAACCGCTTTTTTCTCAATTCCTCTGTGCCTCTGTGTCTCTGTGGTTCAAAACGCTCTTAACCCGGCCTGTTCACTTTTTTAAAAACCTAAAATTGCAGTAAAATAACGCGCATTGCCATTCGCCCATAGAGCGCCTGTTTTATGAAAGAAAATCTGACCAGCAAAAAAGATACGATTTACGCCCATCCGCATGAGGCGGTCGGCGCCTTTCAGTTCGACGAATCGGTGGTGGCCGTCTTTCCGGACATGATCCAGCGCTCCGTGCCCGGTTACCAGACCATTCTGACCGGCATCGGCGAACTCACCGCCCAGTTTGCGCAGGCCAACAGCCAGCTCTACGATCTGGGCTGCTCGCTCGGCGCGGCAACCTTGACCATGCGCCGCAAACTCACCCAACCCAACTGCAAAATCATCGCCATTGATAACTCCGAAGCCATGATCAAACGCGCCGGCGAATACCTGCACGGCTACCACTCCGATATTGCGGTGGAACTGCACTGCGCCGACATCACCGCCACGCCGATTGAAAACGCCTCGGTGGTGGTGATCAACTTCACCCTGCAGTTTGTCGACCCGGCCAAACGTCAGCAGCTTCTTGATACCATTTACGCCGGCCTCAAACCGGGCGGTATTCTGATTCTGTCCGAGAAAATCCACTTCGACGACAGCGCGCTGCAGCACGCCATCGAACACCTGCACCTGCAATTCAAACGCGCCAATGGCTACTCCGAGCTGGAAATCAGCCAGAAACGCAGTTCGCTCGAGAACGTGCTCATCAGCGACACCGCCGATTTTCATATCCAACGCCTCAAGCAAACCGGCTTTACCTCCGCCGGCATCTGGTTCCAGGCCTACAATTTCGCGTCATTTATCGCCATCAAATAACACAAAAAATGTCGTGCCCTGGGGCCGGCGTGGTTTAAAATTCACCCAAAAGTAAACGATCAACAGGGTTTCACGTGAAGCAGCATTACGAGCATTTTTGGGACAAACTGGGCGATTCGCGTTTAGCGGAATGGAAGGCGGAACTGCCGGCGCTGATTGACGAGGCGCTCAACCCCGAAGGCAACGGCAACCTGCCGAAATGGCTTGAAGCATTCGACATACTGCGTACATTCCCGCGCGATCAGGGGTACGACCTCAACCAGGCCACCGTCAGCGCCGGCGAAGACAATCTGCCGGCCGAACAAAAAGCCCGTTTGGAATCCGCTTTGCGTCTGCTGATGCCTTGGCGCAAAGGGCCTTTCGAGCTGCACGGCATTCATATCGACACCGAATGGCACTCCGACTGGAAATGGGATCGCGTACGCCCGCACCTGCAACCGCTGGAAGGCAAGCGGGTGCTCGACATCGGTTGCGGCAGCGGCTACCATCTGTGGCGCATGGCCGGCGAAAACGTCAAACTGGCCGTTGGTGTCGACCCGAGTCTGCTGTTTATGAGCCAGTTTCTGGCGCTTAAACATTTTATCGGCGAAGCGGTGCCGGCCTATTTCCTGCCGCTGACGCTGGAGCAACTGCCCGTTCCCAAACAGGGCGGCGCTTTCGACACCGTCTTCTCGATGGGTGTGCTCTATCACCGCCGTTCGCCGATAGACCACATTCTTGAACTGAAAGCGCAACTCAGACCCGGCGGCGAACTGGTATTGGAAACGCTGGTGGTGCCCGAAAGTTTCGGACAACTGCTGGTTCCCAAAGACCGCTATGCGCAGATGCGCAATGTCTGGTTTATCCCCTCGGTTTCCGAACTGGCGATTTGGCTGGAGCGCTGCGGTTTTGAAAACGTGCGCAGTGTCGATCTTAACCAGACCTCGATCGAGGAACAACGCTCCACCGACTGGATGCAATGGAACTCGCTCAAGGATTTTCTCGACCCGACCGATCCAAGCAAAACCGTCGAAGGTTACCCTGCGCCGCTGCGCGTTGTAATGCTGGCACAAAAACCCAACTGAACACTAGGGTTATCCCCTATTGAATTCGCATAAAAACTAAATAATAAGCATTTGATATTACTTATTATTTGGTTTTTTTCATAAAACCGTCACAAAATCGCAATATTCATTTAACGATAGGTTAAATTTTCGTTATATTGCAGATAAGATACCCCCCTTTGCAGGCAGCGACTGCTATTTTCATTGTCGAAACCCCATAGGAATGCCGTATGTTCAAAGCACTTGGTCTACAATCAAAAATGCTACTCATCACCAGCCTGATTTCCATTCTGGTGTTGATCGGCTTAGCCGTTACCGAATACCAGAAGTATCAGAATGCGTTTGCCGAGACCGCCGCGCAACTGGCGAAAGAACTGCGCACCGACGTGGAACGCAGCATCGACACCAAGCTCGCCATCGGCGTGACCAATGCCGTGAGTTTCGCCGCCAATCAGCAGCTGATTGACGCCGTTTCCGCTCAAAATCGTGATGCGGCACTGCAATCCCTAAGCGAAGTCAACCGCACCTTTGCGCAAAACACCGACTTCAAAAACGTCAAAATCCATATCCATACGCCCGACAACCGCTCGTTCCTGCGCGCCTGGAAACCCGAGCAGTACGGCGACGACCTCTCCTCCTTCCGTTTTGGCGTGGCGGAAGTCATTGCCAAGCAAAAGGCCATCGCGGTGCTGGAGCTTGGACGTGCCGGCCTTTCGGTACGCGGCATTACGCCTCTGTTCAAAGACGATAACTACATCGGTTCGCTGGAATTCATCCAGGGCATGGGCAGCGTGGCGCGCGAATATGAAGCGCGCAATATGCACTATGTGCTGCTGCTGAACGACTATGCGCTGACCATCAGCACCCAGGCAAAAAACAATACCAAAATCGGCGCTTACGTGTTGGGCGACCCGAAATGGTTTAGCGAAGACGCCGTGAAACTGACACAGGCGATTGACTGGCCGCTGTTGAACAAGCAGAACTGGGTCATCCAAGACGGCTACCTGATCAGTCAGGTGATGGTTAAAGACCTGCAAAACAAGGATGTCGGCGTTGAGATCATCGCCACCCCCACCACCGAACTGGAAGCGGCCATGCACATCGTGCAGCAGACCATCGTCAAAGAGTTCGGTTTACTGCTGCTGATCATTGTACTGATGGTCATCGCCAATGTGATTGCGCTGCGCAAAATGGTACTCAACCCGGTGAGCAACCTGAAACAGACCATTGAAACCGTGACCCGCCAGGGCGATTTTTCGGCCCGCGCCGCGGTGAGCGACAATCAGGACGAAGTCACCTCCATGGCACAAGATTTCAACCGCCTGCTGGATAACACCCAACAGGTATTGGCAGAAACCTCCGCAACGATGCACGCCATCCAAAACGGCGATCTGGCGCAGCGCATCCACATCGAAACCGTCGGTGATCTGGACAAACTCAAAACCACCGTCAACCAGAGTGCCACCACGCTGCAGGCCACCATGACCACGCTCAACCAGGTTTTGACCGCCCTGGGTCAGGCTGACTTTGGTGCGCAAATCCACACCAGCCAGCAGGCCAATGGCGAATTCAAAGCCGCACTCGACAATGCGCAGCACACCTTGAAAACCCTGAATCAGGCGGTTTCCGCGATCAATGCGGTGGTGGCAGACATGGCCGAATCGGAGTTCTCCCACCCGATTCAAATGACCCTGAGCGGCGATCTGGATATCCTCAAAGCCAATATCAACCGTGCCCTGCACAGCTTGCAGAACGGCTTCACCAGCTTTAACGGCAGCCTCACCAACCTGATCGACGGCGACCTGACGGCACATGTCATCGGCGACTACAAAGGCGAACTGGCCACATTGCAGAACACCATCAACACCGCCTTGAACAATATCGCCACGATTTTCATCGACATCAAAACCACCTCGGCGAGTGCGCTGGCCAATATCGAACAGCTCTCAAACGGCAACCAGCACCTCAACGAGCGCACCCAGAGCCAGGCGGCCTCGATTGAAGAAACCGCCGCCTCGATGGAAGAGATCACCTCCACCGTGCAAAACTCCTTGAGCAACGCCAAAGACGCCAACCAGCTTGCCCAAAAAGCGCGCCAGGATGCCAACCAGGGCGAAACCGTCATGCAGCAGGCACAAAGCGCCGTTCAGGGCATCCACGCCGCCAGCGCCAAGATCGCCGACATCACCACGCTGATTGACAGCATCGCCTTCCAAACCAACCTGCTGGCCTTGAACGCCGCGGTCGAGGCGGCGCGCGCCGGCGAACACGGCCGCGGTTTTGCCGTGGTGGCCGGAGAAGTCAGAACCCTGGCGCAACGCACCGCGGAAGCCGCCAAAGAAATCTCCTCGCTGGTGGCCAACACCACCGGGCAGATCGACCACGGCTCCAAACTCGCCTCCGAATCGGCACAAATGCTGCAGCAGATCAACCAGCGCATCACCACCGTTTCGGAAATGGTCGACGAAATCAGCCGTGCCGCCGAGGAACAATCCCTCGGCATCGGCCAGATCAACCAGGCGATCAGCTCGATGGACAGCGACACCCAGGAAAACGCCCTGCTGGTTGATCAGGTCGCCCGCGACACCGAACAGATGCACCGCGAGATGAGCCGATTGGTCGATCTGATCGACTCCTTCAAAATCGACACCAGTAAACTATTGCCTAAAAAATAGGCAAAAATTCCGCGTTAAAAACTCAACAGGCCGGGTTAAAGGGTTTGAACCACAGAGGCACAGAGAAATTAAGCAAGGGAAGTTACCAATAGGCCTTTCTTATCCAAAAAACTCTGTGCCTCTGTGTCTCTGTGGTTCAACACGCTTTTGCAACCCGGCCTGCACATTTTTGAATGGGATTTTTGACGCCGTGCTTTATGGGTATAATGAGTGCTTTGCCCTTAATAGAAACGGCTTCGTCAGACTATGCACGCTTCCGACACTCCTCTTGCCACGCGTTTCCAGACGCTGCAAACCGACATCAACCGCCACATCATCGGTCAGCCGCACCTCACGCAGCGTATGCTCATCGCCCTGCTCGCCGAAGGCCATCTGCTGGTGGAAGGCCCGCCGGGACTAGCCAAAACCAAAGCCATCAAAGTGCTGGCGCAAAGCATCGAGGGCAGCTTTCACCGCATCCAGTTCACCCCCGACCTGCTGCCGGCCGACATCACCGGCACCGAAGTCTACCGCCCCGAAACCGGCGTGTTCGAGTTCCAGTCCGGGCCGATTTTCCATAACCTGATCCTCGCCGACGAAATCAACCGCGCGCCCGCCAAAGTGCAATCGGCGCTGCTCGAAGCCATGGCCGAGGGTCAGGTCAGCGTCGGCAAACGCACTCTCCAGCTCGACCCGCTGTTTATGGTCATGGCCACGCAAAACCCGCTGGAGCAGGAAGGCACCTATCCGCTGCCGGAAGCGCAGCTTGACCGTTTTATGCTGCACGTCAAAATCGACTATCCCAGTGCCGAGAGCGAATACCAGATTCTCGAACTGGTGGAGAACGAAGCCCGTCACAGCGCGGCCGCCCCGCAGGAACACCTCAGCCAGGCCGATCTGTTTGCGGCACGCGAGCAGATTCTGAATTTGCATATGGCCGACGCCGTCAAAACCTATCTGGTCGAACTGGTCATGGCTACACGCAACCCGCAGGCCTACCAGCGTGAACTGGCCGACAAAATCGCCTACGGTGTCAGCCCGCGCGCCACCTTGGCCCTGTCGCGCGGTGCCCGCGCCCATGCCTGGCTGCAAGGCAAAGACTTTGTCAGCCCGGACGACGTGCAGGCGATGGTGCACGATGTGTTCCGCCACCGTCTGCTGTTGAGCTTCGAGGCCGAAGCGGAAGGCCTGCACGCCGACGATCTGGTGGACGAGATTCTGCGTCTGGTGCCGGTGGTGTAAACAGGGATTGCCCATGTCTTTGCACACGCCTGATTCCTCGCTTTACAACTCCCTGCAAGAACTCATGGGCTGGCGGTTCCACGTGAAACATCGCCAGCTCAACAGTGTGCAAAAAGTCATGGATCAGGTCAGCGGCCAGCACCACAGTCTGCGCAAAGGCAGCGGTATGGTGTTCAGCGAAGTGCGCCAGTACCAAGCCGGCGACGACATCCGCCATATCGACTGGCGCGTCAGCGCCCGCACCGGCAAGGTCCACACCAAACTCTTCAGCGAAGAGCACGAAAAGCCGATTCTGGTCATCAGCGAACAGAGCCCGGCGCTGTTCTTCGGCTCGCAAGTGCGCCTGAAAAGCGCGCAGGTGCTCAATCTCGCCACCATTCTCGGCTGGACGGCATTGCAACAGGGCGATGCCGTCGGCGGACTGGTGTTTTCACCGGGCCACGCCGCCTGGGTTGCCCCCAAGCGCCAACAGAAAACCTGGCTGCATTGGCTGCAACAGGCAGTCAAACTGCAACAAGGGCTGCAAGCTCCCGGCAAAAGCCAGCCGCATTTCTGGCAACAGGCCAGCGCCCAACTGCTTAAAACCGTCAAACCCGGCAGCAAACTGTTTCTGATCGGCGATCTTCTCTCGCTGAACGACGCCACCCTGAACAATCTGCAACGCCTGCGCCAACACAGCGACCTCAGCGCCATCCACGTGTATGACGAACTGGAAATGGAACTGCCGGCGCTGGGTTGGTTAAGCCTCAGCGACGGCGCTTTCGATGCACCCGCTTTGACCATCGACAGCAGCCTGCCGATTACGCGCCAACACTACCGCGAACAATTTGAACAGGCCGGGTCGCAGGCCAAAACGCGCTTTCGCCAGCACGGCATCCCGCTGACATTGATCAGCGCCCAGCAAGCGCCCTTAGAGGCCCTGCTCAAACAGCAGCTGTTGCGTTAGAGGAGCGAAGCGATGAATCTTGATCCGCAACAGCACCAAGCACTACAACAGGCGCTGCAACAACTCCACGGCCTACACCTGCCCGAGCCGGTCGGCTGGTGGCCATTGGCGTTTACCTGGTGGGTGCTGTTTCTGAGTCTCGGCGCCATGCTGCTGGCCCTGATCTGGTTCTGGATCGACCGCCGCAAGCGCCACGCCTACCGCCGCGAAGCGCTGCAAAAACTGCGCGAAATTAATGCCAGCATGACACCGGCGGAGCAGATACAGCAACTCAATGCGCTGTTGAAACAGGTCGCCATCACCGCCTACGGCCGCCACAGCGTGGCCGCTTTGAACGATCAGGACTGGCTGGCATTTCTGCACCGCAGCGCCCAGCATATCCCCCAGCCGCCCAGTCTCGGCGGCACCCTGCAGGCCGCCTACCGCCCTGCCGATTCCACACAAGAGCTGCAGATCGGCGTGATGGAACTGAGAGGTTACGTGCAACACTGGATTAAAGGACACCACTTCTAATGCAGACGCTCGCATTCTGGCAAAATTTCGAGTTTTTATGGCCCTGGCTGGCGGCGTTTCTGCCGCTGCCGTGGCTGGTCAAACTGCTCTTCAAACCCCTGCCGCAAAGCCAAAAACCCCTGCTTGCGCCGCAGATTGTGCAGCGCGTCGCCGCTACCTTCAGCCATGCGCCGACGCAGCATACAGCGTCACGCAAAACCCGCATTCCGCTGATACTGACGCTGATCTGGCTGCTGTTTATGCTCGCCGCCATGCGTCCGGTCTGGTATCTGTCGCCGACCCCTTTCAGCGCCAGCGGCAAAGAGCTGCTGCTGGCGGTCGATCTGTCGGGTTCCATGCAGAAAAACGACATGCAGCTCGGCGGCCGTGATGTCGACCGCCTCACCGCCGTCAAATCGGTGGTGGCCGACTTTATCCGCCAGCGTCAGGGCGACCGCATGGGGCTGATCCTGTTCGGCTCGCAGGCCTTTACCCAAAGCCCGCTGACCCATGATCTGAACACCGTGCAAACCCTGCTGGACGAAGCCGAAATCGGCATGGCCGGCAACAATACCGCCATCGGCGACGCCATCGGGCTGGCGTTGAAGCAGAGCGCCCACCATCCCAAACTGGTGCTGATTCTGCTCACCGATGGCACCAATACCGACGGGGTCGATCCGCTTGAAGCCGCCCAACAGGCGCAACAGCAGGGGCTGAAAATCTACACCATCGGTGTCGGCCAAACCCGCGCACCGCATGGTTTGGACGCCTTTCTGGGCAACAGCAAGGCCGACATGGACATCGCCACGCTGCGCCGCATTGCCGAACTCACGCAGGGGCAGTTTTTCCTCGCCAACGACACCACCGAGCTGCAAACCATCTACGCCGCCATCAACCGGCTGGAATCGAGCGAACACGAGGTCCACAGCTACCGCCTGCAAAGCGAATTTTACGTCTGGCCGCTGGGGCTGGCGTTTGTTTTGAGCCTGCTCCTGGCGGGTTGGCGTTTGTATCGCGCGGGAGGGCTGTAACATGGAATTGCATCTCGAATTTCTGCGCCCACTGTGGTTTTTGGCTATCCTCCCGGTGGTCTGGCTGCTGTGGCGCGCCTGGCGTCTGAGCGACCCCAAAGGCCAGTGGCAAAGGGTCATCGCCCCCCCATTCCAACGCCTGCTGCTTGGCGACGATAGCCACGCGCAAGGGCTGAGCGGACGCCGCCTGGCAGTCATCGGCCTGGCGGCCCTGTGGATAATGGCGATTGTCGCCCTGGCGGGTCCGAGCCTCAAATCGGTCAAACTGCCGGCGCAGAAAAGCCAGCAGGGCACGGTGATTGTGCTCGACCTGTCGTTGTCGATGCTGGCCGACGACCTCAAACCCAACCGTCTGAGCCGGGTGCGCTTCAAACTGCTCGACCTGCTCAAAGCCCATCCCGAACAAGCTTTCGGCATGGTCGCCTACTCCGGGACTGCGCATACCATCGCGCCGATTTCCGAAGACAACCAGACCCTGCTGGCGCTGGTGCCCACGCTGACGCCGCTGATGATGCCGAGTTACGGTTCCGATCCCTTGGCGGCCTTTGAACAGGCCGGTCGACTGCTGCAAGGCGCACATATCACCCAAGGCCACCTGATCTGGGTCACCGACGATTTGGAAGCGGTTCAAAGCGATGAACTCGCCAACTGGCTCAAACAAAGCGGTTATACCCTCAGCATCCTCGCGGTGGGCACGCCGCAGGGCGGCGCGGTTAATCTGCCCAACTACGGACTGCTGAAAAACGATCAGGGCGCGATTGTCTTGCCTGCCCTGCCCTATGAAACCCTGCGCCAGTTCAGTCTGCATAGCGGCGCGGCGCTGACGCCGCTGACCGTTGACGACAGCGATTTGCAAAGCCTGCTACCCGGCCTGCTCGGTTCTGCGCTGGCCGAAAGCGAAACCAATAAACCGCAAGAAAAGGCGGTACTACACCCGCTGGATGACGGCAGTGCCATTCTGCTCGCTCTGTTGCTGCCGTTTGCGCTCGCCTTCCGCCGCGGCTGGCTGCTCACAATCACACTGCTGCTGACACTGCCGCTGGGTGCATTCTACTCGCCGCCGAGTTTTGCCGACTACAAGCTCTCCGACTTGGCCGATGTCTTCCAGACGCCCGACCAGCAGGGCTACAAAGCGTGGCAGAAAAAGGATTACGCCGCCGCCGAGGCGCTGTTTGAAAACAGCCAGTGGAAAGGCAGCGCGTTATATGAGAACGGCAAATACAAAGAGGCGGCCGAGCAGTTCAAAAAAGACCCGAGCGCCAGCGGCCTCTATAATCTCGGCAACGCGCTGGCACAGCAAGGAAAGCTCATGGAGGCCAAGCAGGCCTACGAAAAAGCCTTGCAGCGTCAGCCGGAGATGGCGGATGCCAAAGCCAATCTGGACCTCATCAATCGCCTGCTGGAACAGCAACAATCGTCCTCAGAGAACAATGCCAATCCTTCTGCTGAAAAGCAGCCCAATGCAATGCAAGATGCGATGCAAAATGCCACGCCAAAACCAGAAAATGCGGCTCAAAATTCGCCAAAAAATGGCGAAACAGCACCTTCAACTGAATCAGAAAAGCAACAGAATGCAGGCAGCGAATTGCAAAATAAAACTCAACAGGCCGGGTCGGACAAGGATGACAACCCTCAAACCGCAGATAAAAACCAACCGTCTCCATCGGCAGATCAGGATAAAGATAAAGGCAAAGATACCAACAGCGCCCAGGCAACGGCCACCAACCAGAAATCGGACGACAAGCCCGTTGGCGATCAGGCAAACAGTGAAGTGATGCCCTCCGCACCTACGCAGCAGGGCAAGGCGCTGGCCGAACAGAAGCAGGCCACGCAAAACTGGCTGCAGCAGATCCCCGACGAACCGGGCTTGTTCCTCAAACGCAAATTCCAGTATCAGTTTGACAATGCCGCGCGTACGCCGTCACAAGCGCAGAACTCGGCGAATAGCCGAGAAACGAAGAACTCGGCGAACAGCCGAGAAACCAATCCAACCCAGGCCGGAAAAAAGATATGGTAAGCAACCCCTTTTCCCAATCCCTAAAATGGCTTTTGAGCGCGCTGGCACTGCTGCTCAGCCAAAGCGTATGGGCCAACAGCGTCACCGTGCAGACCGACCGCCAGCAGGTGGAGATGGGCGATATCGTCACCCTGACCATCGACGCCGATTTCCAGAGCCGTCTGGGCCAGCCCGATCTGAGCGCGCTGCAGGACCAGTTCGAACTGCTCGGCAGCCAACGCAGCAGCAATATCCAGATCGTCAACGGCGACTTCCAGACCAGCACGCGCTGGCTGGTGCAACTGTTGCCCAAGCAGGCCGGCGAGTTGATGATCCCGCCGATCGACATCGACGGCGTTAAAAGCCAGGCCTATCAACTGAGCGTCAAACCGCTGGCCTCGCCGCTGCAACAAGGCGCCCTGCCGCCGTTTTTCCTCAAGGCCGAGGTCAGCACCCCCGAACCCTATGTGCAGCAGCAGGTGCTCTATACGCTGCGTTTCTACTATCAAGGGCGCTATGTGGACGGCGCCATCCGTCCGCCGCAATTCGACAACGCGCTGGTGCAACTCCTTCAGGACGGCGAAGTCTTCAACAAACAGATTCAAGGCCAGTCTTACACCGTCTACGAGTGGATTTATGCGCTCTACCCGCAAAAAAGCGGCGATTTAAATGTGACCACGCCGAGTTTCAACGGCCGCATCCAGTATCAGGGGCGCCTCAAGCAGATACAGGAAAACGCCAATGCCCTGACCCTCAAGGTGAAACCGGTCGCCGCCGACTTCACCCGGCAAGCGCACAATGCTTGGCTGCCGGCGCAACGCCTGGCGCTCAAGCAGGAATGGAATCTGCCCGCTGAAATCCATGTGGGTGACAGTCTGACGCAAACCCTGACCCTGCAGGCCGACGGCCTGATGGCGAGCCAACTGCCGACGCTGGATTTTAGCATCGGCGAGGATTTCAAAGTCTATCCCGACCAGCCGACCACCGATCAGAAAATCAGCACCAGCGGCATTATGGGCGCCAAACAGCTAAAACGCGCCTTGATTCCAACCCAAGCGGGCGAATTGCACATCCCGGCGCAAACCTTCCATTGGTGGAATACTCAAAGCGACCGGCTGGAAAGCATTACGCTGCAAGCCAAAACCCTGACGGTTTTACCGGCCAAAAACAGCGCCACCACACTGACGCCGCAGGCCGCCAATCCATTGGCTGCGGCAACTCAGCCGACCGTGCCTGACACATCAGCCGACCGGGGATTGTGGCCGTGGCTAAGCGCCGTGTTTGCCGCTTTGTGGCTGCTGACGCTGGGGCTTTGGTGGCAAGCGCGCAGACAGGGACAAACGCTCAAGGAAGCGCAACAACACAGCGCGCAAACATCGGCCGAAAAAACTCAACAGGCCGGGTCGGACATGGCTACGCTTTGCGCGCTGCCGCCGCAAGCGCTCTATGCGGAACTCAAGCGCTGGCTGCAGCGGCAACATCGCATCAACGCTTTCAGTGAACTGCAAGATAACGAATTGCTTGGCGCGATACGCCGTCTGGAAGCGCATCTCTACCATGCGCAGGATTGGAGCGAAACAGACCGGACAGAGTTGTGCGAAGCGCTGAAAGCCTTTGGTTCAGCCCGGCAAACGACAACCAAAAGCCATTTGAAACCGCTATACGAAAACGGCGCCTGAAAAGCGCCGTTTGCAAAAAAACCGAATGCGATTACTGCCCGAAATGGCGTTCGGCGATTTTCTGCACTTCGGGATAATTAGTCTTACCCGTACCCAGCACCGGCACGGCTTCGACCAGAATCACGGTTTTGGGCACCATGATTTCGGCCACCTGCTGCGCTTTGGCGGCCTCCACCACGGTACTGCGGCTCAGATTGACATCATCCGTCACCAGCACCAACTGCTCGCCTTTGCGGGCATCCGGCACCGCCACCACCACATGGTGCCCTTCCGGACTGGCCTTGTTCAGATAGGCCTCCACCGCCGTCAATGAGACCATTTCGCCGGCAATCTTGGCAAAACGTTTGGCACGGCCCTTGATCCACACGAAATTGTCCTCATCCACCTCAACGATATCGCCGGTATCATGCCAGCCGTCCGTCGGCGGCACCAATACGCCCGGATTATCGGGCAGCAGATAACCGAGCATCACATTCGGCCCTCTGACCAGCAGGCGGCCGCCCTTTTCGATGCCGGGCACCGCTTGCAACTGGTATTCCAAACCGGGAATCAGCTGACCCGCCGAACCGTTCTTGAACGCCAGCGGGATGTTCACCGAAATCACCGGGCTGGTTTCGGTGACGCCGTAACCCTCGTAAATCGGTACATGGAACTTGTCGGCATAGAGCTGGCGCGTTTCCGGACGCAGACGCTCCGCCCCGGCGACCATCGCGCGGATGCTGTAGAAATCGTAAGGGTCGGCCTTGCGCGCATAGCCGCTGAAGAAGGTATCGGTACCGAAAATAAAACGCGCATTGGTCTGATAGACCATTTCCGGCACCACCGCATAATGCAGCGGCGAGGGATACAAAAACACCCGCGCGCCTTTCAAAATCGGCCACAACATTCCGGCCGTCAGACCGAAACTGTGGAACGTCGGCAGGGCGTTGAAGAGACGCTCGCCGGGCAGCAGCGTCAACATGGCGCTGATCTGTTCGATATTGCTGACGATATTCTGATGCGACAGCACCACGCCCTTGGGCACCCCTTCCGAGCCGGAGGTGAACAACACCACCGCCTCATCCTGCTGCTGGCGGTTATAACCCGGCAAGGCGCGTTTATTGCGCAGCAAACCGCGCAGTTTTTGACCTAGACCGATTTCGGCGCGCACCGTTTCCAGGGTGATAAAACGCACGCCGCTGGCCGTCAGCGCCTCAACAACAGGCTGCAAATTGAATGCCTCGATAAACTTCTGCGAGGTGATGATGGTTTTGAGCTGCGCGGTCTGGCAGGCGGATTGCATGGCGTGCAGACCGGCGGTGAAATTCATCATCGCCGGCACATAACCAAACGCCTGCAGGGCAAAAAAGCTCGCCGGCATGCCCGCCACATTCGGCAGCATCAGCCCCACACGCTGTTCGTCGCCCAGATGGCGTTGCAGCGCCTGCCCCAAGACCGCTGAAGCGGTGGTCAGTTTTTTCAGACTCAGCGTCTGGTCGTTGATATCTTCAACGCACACCGCTTTGGCTTCATAGTTGCAGCGCGCCTGCAGCAAAGCCGCATAAAGACTGCGCGCCTGCACCGAACCGTGGAAACTCATATCGCGCATCAGCGTGAAAATCTGCTGTTTCAGCGCGTGATGGCGGAAATGGCCTTTGAGATACGCCGGCGGATTGATGTGCTGCGCCGGCAGAATCGTCAGGGTGATTTTGGGGAACCAGAACTGTTTGGTAAACGCATGAAAACGGCCGTTCAGATAGGAGAAACGGCTGCGCTCCGCCCCGCTGATAAACACCGGCAGAATCGCCGCCTGCGTCTTGTCGGCCACCATCGCCGTGCCTTCGTAGACCTTCATCAACCCGCCGGTGGTGGTGATGCGCCCTTCGGGGAAAATCATGCACTGTTTGCCCTGCTTAAGCTCAGCGATCATGTGCTTGGCGGCATAGGGGCTGTGCAGATCCACGGTGAAGAATTTGCCGAAAAACAGCACCAGCTTGCCGTACCATTTCTTGGCGTGGTTCATGCCCACCATAAAGGTGGTTTCACCGGGTACGAAAAGATCGATCAGAGGGCCGTCCAACAATGAAACGTGGTTGGCGACAATCAGCAAGGGCCGCTCGGATTGATCGACCGCATGGTAATGCTCCAATCCCCTGACTTCAACCCGATAACAGAGCTTAAACAGCCCTTTTGCCAATGTTTTAAACAACCACTTCATTGTGACACCTCACACTAATCATTCTTCTTGCTTATTGTTATAGAACCAAACGGCCACAGCCACATTCAGAACCGCCACGGCCAGCAGCATGGCCGGCAGATCCAGGCCGACCATAAAACCCGCCATAAACGCCAGCGAGGATAATACCATCAGCAGCGCGTTAAGAATATTGTTAACCGCCACCATGCGCGCCCGCGCATGAGCCTCGGTACGCTGCTGCAATTGGGTATACAGCGGCACGATATAGAGCCCGCCGACCACGGCCAGCAGGGCCATAAACAGCAAAGCCAGGTTTTGCGGCCAGAGCAGCAGATAGTCCTGCAAGGTCAGCAAGCTCGATGTCGATAGCAACATCTGCTGGATACTGTCCGCGCTCCAGACGCTCAACGCCAGCAAAACGGACATCAACAGCAACAGCACCGTATGCCAGCGCAGCGTCACGCCGTGCTTGAACCACCAGCCGGCCAAACCGGCCCCCACCGCGATACCGACCGAAAAGGCCGTCAAAAACGCCACCACCACGTCCTCGTTGGCGTGCAGCTGGTATTTCACCAATGTCGGAATCTGGCTCAACAGTACCGCACCGATAAACCAGAACCAGGAGATCGCCAGCACCGCAAACAGCGCGGCCGGATAAGTGCGGCTGGAGGCGATAATCTCTCGCGTGCTGCGCCACAGGTTTTTGTCGATGCGGAGGCTGGCTTGCTGCTGCAGCGTCATCGGCACGCCGAAACTGATGAAATAACCCAACACCGCAACCAAGAGCACGCCGGCCGCCACCCACTGCACGCCTTGTTCGGCGGTGACCGTCAGTCCACCGACAATCGTGCCCAACAAGATGGCGATAAAGGTCGAGCCGCTGAACCAGCCGTTACCGCGCAACAGCTGGGCGTCATCCAGCATCTCCGGCAAAATGGCGTACTTGATCGGCCCGAAAAAAGCCGATTGCGCACCCATCAGAAACAGCGTCAGATAGAGCAGTTCCAGACTGCTGTTAAGCAGCGCCACGGCACCGCCGAGCATAATGAGGATTTCCGCCAGTTTGATCTTGCGGATCAGCAGCGTCTTTGGATAGTGGTCGGCGATCTGCCCGGCAAGTGACGAAAACAGAAAAAACGGCAAAATGAACAGGCCGGCTGCCAGAGTGATATACAGACCGGTCTGTTCATGGGTTTGACTGAGTTGGAAAGCGATGAGAATAATCATCGCGTTTTTGAAAAGATTGTCGTTGAAGGCGCCGAGAAACTGCACCGCAAACAGCGCCATAAAGCCTTTAGAGGAAAGCGCGGAAGGTTTTGAATGCAAAGCAGAATCGGCCATAATTCATCACGTTAAATCAAGATGACGCTAGTATAGCGCTTTATGCTTACTTTCTGCCTGTTTGAGTGAATTGCTCCCCTGAATCCGCTCAAATCTTAATGTATTTCCACCCCGTACTCAGACGTTGCGCCACCGCATCAATCGCCGGTTGTTCGTGCCTGACCTGCGGCAACATCTGCAAGGTTTGGCCTTTTTCCATGGCGCGCTCCAACGCGCGTTTGCAGGCATACAGGGTCAGATTATCATACTTGCTTAACAGCCCTTCCAGCTCCTGACGGTTGGGATTATTGACATCAAACAGGGTCACGCCCTGATAGTTGGAAATAAAATCCACCTTGACGTGCGAGCCGCCCTCCTGCAAAAGGCGCTCCACCTCCTGCAACGCCAGCGCCTGTTTGGCATGGTCGTCGGAGTCCAGATGGATCAGGTATTTACCCTCGGCAACCTGCTGCTGCGTCATAGGCAATAAAGTCGTACCGTTCAGATACACCTGCAGGCTGCCCGCGCCCAAAAACGCCCCCAAAACCAAAGAGGCCGCCACCGTTTTGGGCAGTGACCAGACCCGTGACGGTTTGGCGCTTTGGCGCACTTTTTCGGGCACAGCGATATCCTGATACATCTCCTTGACCTGGGCTTTCAAGGCACGCAGCTGTGCGATTTCCTGCTCCAATTCGGGCTGCAGTTGCATGGCCAATTCGATTTCCAGACACTCTTCGCGGCTCAACTGGCCGTCAACATAGGCATGAAGCTGATAACTTTCAAATACCTTAGCCATTATTTTCTCCGTAGCGACACAACGTTGGGTTGGTTAACGTCGTGATGTTGCAATAAGGTTCTCAAACGCTCCCGACCCCGCGCAATCCGGCTCATGACCGTACCGATCGGCGTGGCGGTGATCTCGGCAATTTCCTGATAACTGAACCCCTGTAAATCCGCAAGGGTAATCGCTTCGCGCTGCGCAAAAGGCAGTTTGGCGATGGCGTCGTAAAATTGCTCGGCGGTCTGTTTTTTAATCAATTCGGTTTCGCTGCAATCGACCACCAGATGATCGTCGATTTCGGCTTCGTCCGCCCACTCCCAGCGGCGATTGAAACGCATATTGTCAAGAAACTGATTATGCATGATCTTGGTCAGCCATGCATCCAAATGCTCCAAACTGTTTAAATCCTTGCGGCTTTCTATGGCTTTTAGCAGAGTTTCCTGCACCAAATCCTCCGCCATGAACGATTGATGGCACCAGGCAAATGCCAAGCGATACAAACGCCGGTATTTGCTTTCAAGTGCCTGATTAAACTGGCGTCGCTCCTTCGATTCACAGAACAGATCGACAAGCTTGCTGGAAAAATTCATGACTGTTTCATCACCTATTAAAAATTCGCCTTTTTTCGATACTAACTGCATTTTCACGGTGCGTGCAAATTTTTTATAAATATTAATAAGTTATGAAATAAGGTGGTTTAGTGGACAAATAAAAATTACTGTTTTAAAAAAAAGGAATAAAACACGGGGGCCATTCGTTTAAAGGGGTAAGCGCGCTCAATTCGATTACACAAACGGAGTTTTACACCATGCTAACAAAACAAACACAACGGCTTTTTGCGTTGCTAATCGGTTTGGTTTTGGCACTGCCTGTTTTTGCCGCACAGACAGAAGCGCCGCTACCCGACACTTTCGCCGCGCACAAAGTGGTTTTACAAATCAGTGACAAAGACCCTTCAAAACAGAATCTGGTGCTCAATGTGGCTCAAAACATACAGCGCTACTATGGCGTTGAAAACGTCGATATCGAAGTCGTTGCCTTCGGTCCCGGGGTTCGGCTGATGCTGGAAGGCAACGAGAACATCAAGCGCATGAAATCCTTAATGGCCAGCGGTGTACGTTTCAGCGCCTGTGACAACACCCTGCAAAACTTTGCCAAACAGCTCGGCCATGAATTGAAAGTCAGTGAAGGCGTGACAATCGTTCCTGCCGGCGCGGGACGCATTCTGCAGCTCAATGCCGCCGGCTGGCAAATCCTCCAACCGTAACGAGGGAAAAACATGCTGACATTATCAAACATTTCTAAAACGGTGCTAATCGCTATGTTCACCATTCTGCCGATCACCCATGCCCAGGCCAATGAGTATTACGGCAAGCAAAAGGTGGTGTATCACATCAACTTCGACGATGCCAAACAGCAGTCTTCGGCGCTGCGAAACATCCAAAACCACATTAATGCGGTCGAACCGGATAATCTGGATTTGCGCGTGGTATTGCACGGTAACGGCCTGAGTCTGCTGGTTAAACCGGAAGCGCTGGCGCACCTGCCCAAGTTCAATCACGCCAATGCCACAACCGAAATGCGCCAGAAAATCGATCAGCTCAAACTGCAGGGCGTGCAATTTGAGGTCTGCTCCAACACGCTCAAAGGCAAAAACGTCAATTACAGCCAGGATCTCTACGATGTCGAGGACAAACACATCGTACCCAGCGGCGTGGCGGAACTCGCCCGCCTACAACAGCAAGGGTTTACCTATATCAGACCCTAACCTTATTTGACGAAAATAACGTCAATCTAAGACCTAAATCATCATTAGAACAACAGATTCCCGTCAAAAAGATGGGAAGGAGATACTCATGCAAAAAAACTATACGACTGTTAAAAAATCGGCGCTGTTAATCGCCCTGGCCGGCGCCCTGACTGCTCCGACCGCCCAAGCCGCCAACTGGCTTATGCTTCAGGGAACAGAGAAACCCAATGAGGCACCGGCTGCCAAACTGTGGGGATTCGCCCAGATTGATTATCAGCAAACGGATGATACCAAACTGCCCACCCTTACAGGTGGGGCGGCGGGTCTATCGGGCACATCGGCGGCGTTTAACCAGATGGCGCCGCAGTTAAATACCTCATCCGGATTCAATATCAAGCGTGCGCGTATCGGTGTGCGCGGCGCCAATTTCCCACTGGATAAGGACGTCAACTATTTCCTGATGGCGGAATTCGGCAATAACGGCATTACCACCGGCGGCGGCACGCAAGGCCAATTGGTCGACGCCAGCGTGACAATCAACAAAATCGACGGCGCACGCGTCCGTGTCGGTCTGTTCAAAACACCGGGTTCGGAAGAATCCTTTAAAGGGATTCCGGTCTTCAACTATGTCAATTTCACCAATGGTACCGACCGCCTGTTGATCGAGAAATCGGTCGATAATTCCGCCGCGGTGGCCGCCCTTCCTGATGGTGTTCCCGCAGGAGCCAGACAGGCAGACACCCTCTACGGCGAAAGAACCGCAGCAGCATTTGCGGCTCGCGATACCGGTATCCAGGTTTTCGATACCTTTAAACACAATGACTGGGAATATAGCTATGCCGTCATGTACGGCAACGGTAATGGTCTGGCGTTGACGGACAACGACAAACATAAGGATTTGTATCTGTATGGTTCTGCCGAAAAAGTCTTCGATAATTCAGACGGGCCGCGCCGACACAGCCTGAAAATGTACGCCTGGTCGCAATCGGGCAAACGCACCGTAGACAATACAGCATACAAACGCGACCGCGCCGGTGTGGGGATGACCTATTTTGACGGTAAATACCGCGCCGCCGCAGAATATTTCACCGCTGACGGGATGATCTGGGGCGGACCGGTAGGCGGTGCAACCAATACGCCTTTATCGGTGTTTACCGATCAAACCGCAGACGCTTACCAGCTGGATTTCGGTTACCGCGTTAAACCCAATATCGAGTTGAACGTGCGTTACGACGTGTTGAACAGTGCGACTAAAAAAGATGCCAATACCGGCACGGCGATTGATAAAAAACGCGTCTTTACCACCACCACACTGGGTGCGCAGTATTTCTTTAACAAGAAAACGTCGGCACGAATTAACTACGAAATTCGTGATTTGACCGCACCGACGGCGCTGGCAGGTTCAAACCCCACCAAAGTCGTTGACGCTATAGATAACCGTTTATCCGCTCAAGTAATGATGGTGTTCTAAGGAGAGTACTCAAGGGGATTGAAAGGATTTGATCCCTTATGCGTTTTAAGTGTGACTTTCTTTTGTTGCCAGGCAGCTTACCCTGCCTATTGCCCTTGGCGATTCTTCCAAGGGCTTTTTTGTTTTCAGGCGTTTAAAAACTGAACAGGCCGGGTATGACAACACACCCGGCCTGTTCACTTTCCTAAAATTTCAAATTTTGGAAATTACGCCGCAATCCCGCTGTGACGCAACAGCGCATCAATCTCTGGTTCGCGGCCTCTAAAGGCTTTGAACAGCACCATCGGATCGATCGATCCGCCCGCCGCCAGAATGGTATTTTTGAATTTGGCGCCGGTTTCCGAGTTCAAAATTCCCGTTTCTTCAAACAGGCTGAACGCATCGGCAGACAACACTTCCGCCCACTTGTAGCTGAAATACCCCGCCGCATAACCACCGGCGAAAATATGGCTGAAACTGTGCAGCATACGGCTGTATTCCGGCGGCTGCACCACGGCGACTTCGTCGCGGATGCGTTTGGCCAGCTGCAGAATGTCTTCCGTCTCTTCCGGGTTATAGAAGCTATGCAGCTCAAAATCCATCAACGCAAACTCCAGCTGGCGCACCATCATCATCGCCGACTGGAAGCCGCGGCTGGCTTTCAACGCGGCAAACAGATCGTCAGGTAAGGGCTCACCCGTTTCAATATGCGCCGACATCAGATCCAAGCCCTCACGCTCCCAGCAGAAGTTCTCCATAAACTGCGATGGCAATTCCACCGCATCCCACGGCACGCCGCTGATACCCGAAATATCCAGATGCTCCATCTGTGTCAACAGGTGGTGAATGCCGTGCCCGAACTCATGGAACAGGGTGGTGACCTCGTCATGCGTCAGACACGCCGGCTTGTCGCCCACCGGCGGAGTGAAATTGCACACCAGATACGCCACCGGTTTTTGCAATTCGCCACCGCTGTGTTTCCAGCGGCTCACCGCCGAATCCATCCAGGCACCGCCGCGTTTGTTCTCGCGCGCGTACAGATCCAGATAGAACTGACCAATCACCGCACCGGCTTCATCCACCAACTCAAAGAAGCGCACATCCTGATGCCAGACCGGCACGTCCTGCTTCTCCCGCAGCGTCACGCCAAACAGCGTCTGGGTGATTTTGAACAGGCCGGCTAACACGCCTTCCACCGGGAAATACGGGCGCAAGGCTTCCTGCGACAGTGACAAACTGGCGTTTTTAAGCTTTTCGGACGCATAGGTCACATCCCACGGCTGCAGCTCATCAATGCCCAGCTCGGCTTTGGCAAAGGCTTTCAGATTATCCAACTCACGCTGTGCCTGCGGCTTGGATTTTTTGCCCAGATCGCGCAAAAAGCCCAGCACCTGTTCGGTGCTCTCGGCCATTTTGGTGGCGAGCGAATAATCGGCATACTGTTTGAAACCCAACAGATTGGCCAACTGGTGGCGCAATTGACGAATCTGCTCGATTATCTGCGAATTATCAAACGAGGTGTCTTTGGCCTGATCCGATGCGCGTGTGCCAAAGGCGCGGTAGACCTCGGCGCGCAATTCGCGGTTGTTCGCATGGGTCATCACCGCCAGATAGGACGGGAAATCCAAGGTCACCAGATACCCTTCCAAGCCTTTTTGCTGTGCCAGTTGCTGCAGCAAACCCAACGCACTCTCCGGCAGACCGGCCAATTCTGTTGCATCGGTGATCGGCTTGTTCCACGCCTGGGTGGATTTCAATACATTATTACCAAACTGGCTGGTCAGCTGCGACAGCTGCTGTTTGATCTGCTGATACTGTTTTTGTTGCGCCTCGGGCAAATCGATGCCGGACAGACGGAAATTGCGCAGCGCGTTTTCAATCACCTTTTTCTGCGCCAGTGAATAATCGGCAAAGGCCGCGCTGTCGGCAATCGCATTGAACTTCTCGAACAAGCCTTTGTTCTGCCCGACTTCGGTGTGATACGCGGTGATTTTTTGCAGGCAATTGGTGTAAGCCGCATGCCATTCATCGCTGTTCTTGACCGAATCCAGATGGCCGATAGGCCCCCAGACACGTTCCATGCGGTTGTCGATGATTTCCAACGGTTCAATGAAGTTTTCCCAGGTTGGCGTTTCCGTCATCGCTACCAAACGCGCGATCTCGGCGCGGTTATCTGCCAGCAACTGTTCCACTGCGGGTTCAATATGTTCCACGTGAAACAGTTCAAATCGTGGCAAATCGCTAATATCCAACAACGGGTTTGAGGAAGTAATCTGTGTCATAACGCATCTTTTAATAGAATTGGATTGGGCACATTATAACGCATACCGCCTTGATGGCAGCGCCTTGCCGGCAGGTTTGGTAAACTAATCATCCATTATTGAACGCAGGGATCAGCGCATGGCCACCTTTCAAAAAGAGATCACCCTTAACGCTTCGCAACGCGGCACCTTTAATATCACCGAGGCGATTCAGAACATCGTCAGCGAATCGGGCATCCAAACCGGTTTATGCCATGTGTTTATTCAACACACCTCGGCTTCGTTGATCATTACCGAAAACGCCGACCCGACGGTGCGCCAGGATATTGAATACTGGATGTCAAAAACGGTGACCGACGGCGATCAGAACTATCGCCATAACTATGAGGGGGATGATGATATGTCGGCGCATATCCGCTGCCTGATTACCGATATGAGCCACACCTTGCCGGTGACCCGCGGACGTTTGAATCTGGGCACCTGGCAAGGGTTGTTTCTGTACGAACACCGCACCGGGCGCTTCAACCGCAATCTGGTGGTCACCGTGCAGGGCGATTAAAAACCTCGGGTATCCATATTTTGTGATTGATAAGTTGATGATGATTAAAATCACGAAGAACACGAAGTTTTTCTAAGTAATTGATATGTCTTCTTAATGCATTTTATTGATTTGAAATGTTTTTTAAACAGCTTTAAAACGCAAAAATAACACCAAAACTGATTAACGTAGAAAGTCTTCGTGCTCTTCGTGTACTTTGTGGTTCAATAAATCAATCAAAAATGCGGTTACCCAAAATCGCCGTTACTTGAGTTGATACCCCAGATTGCGCATACATTCGTCGTAGGGGATGAGTCTTTGACCTTGCATCTGTCCTTCGCCCTGGCCGGTTGCCATGGCGCGGCAATAAGCTTGGTCCTGAATAAACTGCTGCTCGCTCTGCCCTTCTTTATTGGCAAAATGGTGTGAAGAACACGCCGCCAAAAACAGCGCCGAAAAACTCAACAGGCCACCCCCTAAAACGAAATGACTAAACAACCGCTTTGTGTGGTTTTGCATTTTTAATCCTTTTTAAACGTAAATTCCATTATTAATAATATGGGATTAACAAAATCCTTAAATAAAACCTCTTTACACAGTTTTAACGATCAAACCCTAAACGGTGCATTACCGCACAGCCGTTAAACGCTTTAAGGCCACTTTAAACGCGCCGTTTTTTTCGCGGCTTAGCAAAAAATTATTTGGTGACCGGAGCCTGATCTTCCGCCAACTGCAAACGGGCGATGCGTTTGGAGAGGGTGTGCAACTGTTTAAAACCGTCCACCAACTGCATTTCATAACGGAACACCTTCAAGCGTTCTTCGTTGGGTTGAAAACGTTTTACCTGATGCGCCAGAGCTTCCTGAATCAGATGGTCAATGGTGGGTTTGATGGCAATGACTGCCATTGCGGTTTCGGAGTTGTGTTGATGAATGCTTTGCAAGGCATTGTCCAACGCCTTGCCTACTTCGCTGGTGAGCTGGCCCACCAGATTCAACATGGTTTCCGAGGGCTTAATCCCCTCTTCAATCATCTCGTGCAATACCAATAACAGATGCGATTGCACTACCTCCACCAACGATTCGAGATTGTTCACGACATTCATCAACTTCATGTACTCTTTCTGCTCGTCGGCGGTTAAGGCCCCCTGCCCCAACTGTCCCATATAACTGACGATTTGCCCCTGATAGGCACGCAAGCGTCTAATCACCAGATCTTCGCGCGTCAATTTATCAAGATTGGGAGAGGCGATCATCGACACAACCCGTTTGTAAAACAGCCCCAATTGTTTTTGGAAATGTTCCAACTCCAAATTGACGGCGTGCATGGCCAAGGACGGCGTCATGATCAGCGTCTTATCCAGAAACTCCGCTTTGAATTCACCCACGCCTTTTTCTTCGGGCAATACCGGTACCAGACGGTTGACCAACCACAAAAACAGCGGGATAAACGGCAAAAAAACCAATAAGGCGATCAACGTCATAAAGGTGTTGGCGTTGGCGATTTCCCGCGGCGTATTGGCCGCCAGATCGAGCATCGAGCCGTTCTGCAGCGCATCGTGCGCTGAAATCCAGACGGCCAACTGCGCCAATTCGGGTATGAATGGCAACCACAACAATACCGCCATCACATTGAAAAAAACGTGTATCAGCGCGGTGCGCAATGCCTCGCGCGACTTGCCGATTGTCGCCAGCAACGCGGTCACGGTGGTGCCGATATGCGCCCCCATCGCCAGCGCAATCCCCGCCGGCAATGTCAGGAAACCGTTACCCGCCATGACAATCACAATGGCGATAGTGGCGGAAGAAGATTGAATCAACGCCGTGAAAATCAGGCCGGCAAGAATGCCGTACAACGGGTGTTGCATCTCCTGCATCAGCAGCAGAAAAGGTTCATAGCTGCGCAGCGGTGCCATACCGTCGCCCATCAAATTCATGCCGTAGAAGACCAGCCCCAGACCCATAATCAATTCGCCCACCGCGACTTTTTTGCGCAACTGCGCGGTGAACTGGATGAGAAAACCCAGCGCCACCATGACCAGCGCAAAGGAGGTCACTTTGAACGCCACAATCTGCGCCGTGACGGTGGTACCCAGGTTGGCGCCCATAATCACGCCCGCCGCCTGCCCGGCCGTCATCAACCCGGCGGATACAAATCCCACCACCAGCACACTGGTGACCGACGAGGATTGGATGACCGCCGTCACCCCGGCGCCCGTTAAAGCGGCGGTAACGCGGTTGGTGGTCAGCGTGGTCAAAAGATTGCGCATCTGGTCGCCGGCCACCACCAGCAGCCCTTTGATGAGTTTTTCCAGACCGTACAGAAACAAGGCCAGGCCGCCGAACAGCTGCATCAGCATCACAAACCAGTCAAGTTGCACCTCAGCGGCCGTATCAGCCTGAGCCTGACCCGTAAAAAATCCCAGCAACAGCATAAAACCGACAAAATATAACGCGCGCGCAGAACCCAACTGTTTAAGGATAAAAACATTCATCCAATCCACCTTGCAAATACTCATTGGCACATTTCACCATCATAAACCAATCACCCTGCGCGCCCTAGAAATTCATAAAACCAGCTCGCCGCCGGCTATAAATAAAGCTGATAAAACAACTTAATGTTCTAATTTATAATTTATATTATGTTTTACTAATATATTCGTATAAATTACTATAGCTTAATAATTTAATACCATCCTAAAAGGAAAAATGATGAAAAAACAAATTCTTGTCTCCCTGTTTGCTGCAGCGGTTTCATTCTCATCCGTGACCGCTTTTGCGGCCGAAGCACCAAAAGACCCCAAGAAACACACCCCACAAGGGCTTTATATTGACGCCAAAGAAACTATCGAGCTGATGAAAAAAGACCCTAAAGTCATTCTGGTTGACGTGCGCACCCCGGAAGAGTGGCAGTTTGTAGGCTACACAGAAGCGGCGCAAATTATGATTCCGTCGGTCATTTTCAAATACGATGGCATGGATGAGAAAAAACCACGCTATCGTTCGGTCAATAACGACAACTTCGTTTCAGAACTGGAATCCAAAGCGGCTGATTTGGGTGCCGATGAAAACAGCACCTACGTTATTATGTGCCGTTCGGGTGCGACCCGCGCGCAACCTGCCGCTAAAATGATGTGGCAATACGGTTACAAAAACGTCTACATCATGACTGACGGTTTTGAAGGTTCAAAAACTAAAGAAGGCGACAAAAAAGGTTTCCGTCTGGTTAACGGTTGGAAGAACTCCGGCGCGCCTTGGACATACAACATCGACGCTAAAAAAGCTTATTTCTATAAATAAGCGTCTTTATTACCGCGTTTAAAATCAAAAACCGCCATTCCTGTAAGGTTTTGAAGTGACCCCAAAAACTTGGACATTTTAGTTAAGCGGTACCCAAGGCCTGATTTCGATACTCTATCGGACTCAGGCCTTTGAGTTTCTGCTTGATGCGTTTGTGATTATAGTACTCAATATA
>NZ_JACBGH010000009.1 GCF_013391695.1 Thiomicrorhabdus cannonii | reverse complement strand
GACTATATTGAGTACTATAATCACAAACGCATCAAGCAGAAACTCAAAGGCCTGAGTCCGATAGAGTATCGAAATCACGCCTTGGGTACCGCTTAACTAAAATGTCCAAGTTTTTGGGGTCACTTCATTACGCCGGTTTTTTATTTTGAAAATAGAGCAGACCATCCGCAAAGTGTCATAAGAAAGGGCGATTATGTTTAAGCGTTTGTTGGGGATGTTATTAGGTGCGCTGTTGTCGATTCAGATCGGCAGCGTGCAGGCGGCGGCCATCGCCATGCCGGATCGGTTCAGCGCGGCGGCCGCCAAAGCAGTGTTGCTTGAGGGCGGCAATGCGGTGGATGCGGCGGTGGCGGCCGGTTTTGTGCTGGCGGTGACCTATCCGGAAGCGGGCAATCTTGGTGGGGGCGGATTTATGACGCTGGTTACCCGGCCTGTTGAGAATTTACAGAGCGGACGTCAGGCCTATTTCCTCGACTACCGTGAAACCGCGCCGCAAGCCGCCTTTAGGGATTTGTATCTGGATCAACAGGGCGAGGTCATTCCGTATCGCTCGCTGGTGGGCTATCAGGCCAGCGGCGTGCCCGGCACGGTGATGGGATTGTGGCAGGCGCATCAGCGTTTCGGCTCAAAGCCGTGGAAAAAACTGTTGCAGTACGCCATTGACTATGCCGAACAGGGGTTTGAAGTGCCGCCGGCGCTGGAGGAGAACCGCCGCTGGTACCAGCAGTGGATTGAAGGCAAATCGAGTGATGCGCTGAACTTCTCCGAACACTTCGGCGCGCTGCAAAGCGGGCGAATGTTCAAACAGCCGCAACTGGCCAAAACCCTGAAACGCATTGCCGCTCGAGGCGCGGCGGATTTTTACCAGGGCGAAACCGCCCGGATGCTGGTGCAACAGCTGCAAACCCACGGCGGCTTGATGACGTTGGACGATCTGGCCGCGTATCAGGCCAAGTGGCGCGAACCGGTGCGTTTTGGCTGGCAGGGACGCGAGGTGGTTTCCGCGCCGCCGCCGAGTTCCGGCGGGGTGGCAATCGGCCAGTTGCTCAAACTGTATGCGCTCTTGCAACCCGAGTTGCAGGCACAGCGGCAGCACAACCGGGAATTACCCGAACAGGCGCTGAAAACCCACTTTTATGCCGAACTGGAAAAGCGTGTCTATGCCGACCGCGCGGAATTCCTCGGCGACCCGGATTTTGTGGATGTGCCGGTGGAGCGCCTGCTCAGTGACGCCTATCTGCAACAGCGTGCGCAAGGCGTGTTGTGGGACGCCATTTCCGAATCGGAAAGCATCCGCCCCGGCAAAATCGAATTGCCGGAAACCACCCATTTTTCGATTGTGGATGCGCACGGCAATGCGGTGTCCAATACCTACACCTTGAATATGCCGTTTGGCAGCGGTGTGGTGATTGAGCAGGCCGGCTTTTTGATGAACAACGAAATGGACGATTTTTCCACCAAGCCGGGGGTGGCGAATGTGTTCGGCGTGGTGGGCGGCACGGCCAACGAGATTGCGCCGCACAAACGCATGCTGTCGTCGATGTCGCCTACCATTCTGCTCAAGGACGGCGAGGTTGAGATGGTGGTGGGCACGCCGGGCGGATCCACCATTATCACTTCGGTGTTTCAGGTGATTGTGAATGTGCTGGCTGAGGGGATGACGCCGCAGCAGGCGTTGGATGCGCCGCGGGTGCATCATCAGCTGTTGCCGAAAGACCAGATTGCCTACAATCCCGATCTGCCGGAGGCGGTGAAAAGTGCGCTGGAGCTGATGGGCTACACCCTCAAACGCAACAACTACATGGGCGATGTGCAGCTGGTGGTGTGCGATAAAACGCATTGCGAGGCCGCTTCCGATGTTCGCGGCAGAGGCGTTTCAGCGGCGTGGTAAGCCGGGCAGACCCGGCCTGTTGAGTTTTTAGCGGTCTTTTTGTCAGGTTTTTAGCGGGCGCGCACCGAAAAGGTATCGGTGGCTTTCAACTTGATGACCTTGGGATTGGGCGTGTTGTGTTCGATCAGCCATGCCAGCTCGGCTTGCAGCTGGTTGTCGTCGAACATTTTCTGCCAGACGCGTTCCTCGACATTCCAGCGATAGCCGCGTTTGCGCAAGTCGTCTTTGAGTTCAAACGGCGCGCCGCTGGCTTTGAGCAGCGATTTGCCGACGCGCACCGCCTGCAGCAGATAGTGGAAGGCCGGCAGCTGCCGTTCGGAGACCGGGCGCGACAGCAGTTCGGTCAGCGCCTGTACATCGTCGAGTGCGCGGTGGGCGTCGTAAAAGAAGTGGCCGATTTTCCAGCACAGGAATTCCTGACTGCGCGAGCCGACATCGGCCAGTTCCAGCCAGTCGATCTGCGCCACCGAACAGCCCCAGATTTTGTCGACAAACACCGCCGAATAACGCTCCACCACCGGCCGGTCGAAGGCGGCATTGTGCGCCACGCAGAACTGCACATCACGCAGATCGTTTTCCACCGCATCCCACGGAATGCTGTGACCTTGGACATCCTCGCACGTCAGGCCGGTGACTTTGGTGACTTCGGCGGAAATTTCACCCTCCGGCTCGTTGAGGTAGTTGCGCGCCGCCAGCACTTGATAGAAATGCCCTTGCGAATCGAACTCCACAATCTGATAACCCAGTTCGATGATTTCGCACGCTTCGGTATCGAGTCCGGTGGTTTCGGTGTCGATAATGCAGACTTTATGGGTTTTGTCGGCGGCGGGGGCGTTAAATTGGGTTTTGGGCTTAAAGCGTCGCAGTACCTGATAGTCATCGGAGGCGTCGAGTTGTGCCGCGCAGGCTTCGAGAGTGGTGTTCATAGGGCTTCGGGTCGGTTGAGTAAAATCCCGATTCTAGCAGACTAGGTCGGTCTGTGGAAACTCTGTGTAGCAGGCGCTAAACGCAACCAGAACAGCCATAAGCGGGTCAGCAGGCGTTGACGCCAGTTGAGTTGCAGTGTCGAACCGCATTGCAGGTGCAGCCACTTTCCTTGCAGCGCGACGTGGGTGAGGTGCGCTTGATAGTGGGGGCTGTCTGCAAATACCGGCCGCCAAACGCGCGCAAGCTGGCGTGGAACATAGCCCAGCAGCGTGGGCGGTGCATCCGGCGAACCGTCCTGTTTTAGCCAGATTTGCAGAGCATTGGCGTCATGGGCGTTATCGGGTTCGGCGACGATTTCAAGCGGGCTGCCGATTTTCAACAAGCCGGCTGCGTAAGCGGTCTGGGCGTCGTAGTAATAGCCGCCCTTAAGCGGAAAGCGATAGACGCGCAGCATCGAGTTTCTCGGCGTTAAAGCAAGCCAGCAGCGTGGCGTGCATGGCCCAGTCGGTGTGTGGCAACTCCAGATTGACAGGTGCATGGCTTAACGGGCAGTCAAAATTCAGGCGGTAGGCGGTGAGCTGCAAATCGGGGCGTTCCGTCAATGCCAGTCTGGTTTGCAGATTTTGATCCAACGTCGCATCGCCATACAGCCGGTCGCCGACAAGCGGACAGCCGATTTCCGCGAGATGTTTGCGGATTTGATGTTTGCGGCCGGTTTCGATGTCGATTTCCACCAATGCCAAGGGAATTTCGCCGGCGCAGTCGAGCGTGCGCAGATGGCTGACGGCGGGCTTGTCGTCAATCGGCGTGGTCAGGGTTGCGGGGCTTGCGGCCGGGCAGCGGTGCACAATCGCCAGATAGCGTTTATGGATTTGGCGTTCGCTGAACAGGCGGGTGAAGGTCTGCGCCATGCGTTTGCTGTGCGCCAGAATCTGCAGGCCGGCGGTGGCGCGGTCCAGTCGGTGGACGATCCAGGCCTGGCGGCCCTGCGGGGAATCTTCGGGGCGGTAGTGCATTTCCACCCAGCGGTAGAGTGCGGCATGGTCGCTCCATTTGGAGCCTTGCGAACGCATGCCGCGGGGTTTGTGCCAGACGCTGTAAGCACCGCGATCCAGTATCAGGGCGGGGGCTTGGGGAGTTTGTGCCAGAAGTTTGGGGTCGTAGTAGCAATCGAGACGGTCGCCCGGGGAGAGCGTTTTTTTAACGCGGCGCAGACGCAACGGCTTCTGCTCCCCCTGCTGCAGCCAGACCGCGCCTTTGCTGAAACCCTCCTTGAGCGCAGCTTTGCTCAATCCGGTCGCTTGATGCAGCGCCTCTATGGCGGTCTGACCGCCAGTTTCAATCGTAAGCTGAAAATGCTGTGGCGTGGGTTCTGCGGGTGTTTGCATGCGAAAAGCCGCCTTACTGTTTGAAGATTGAATTGAGCACCATTTTAAGTGAGCCAAGGCGCGAGTGAAACAGAATTTCGAAAAGCCATGCGGGGTTTGGTGCGCATTAAAAATGCAAAGCGGGGATTGTGGGTCTGCAAGCGCCTATAAAATTGATGAATATGGGTTTTCTAGGCGTCTTCTAAACCCTATAATTGTCGACATAACGACAACATAACTATATAGATATAACTACATCATCTCTTAAGAGCGCAGGGACACTTTATGCAACACCACCTTTTGTTCAACAAACAGCCTGTACTGGATGCCGCACAGACTTTATTCGCGTACCAGCTATCGGTCGTGCCGATTCAGGGGAAATCGCTGACGGAAGCACAGTGGGCCGAAGAGATACAGGATTTGTGGAAGGGGATTGAAGAGAATATCGGTTTTGATAACCTGACCGCGGGCAAGCCGGTTTTTTACCAGGCGCCCTTGCAGGCTCTGAAACTGGAGTTGCTGCCGGCTATCCGTCCTATGAGCCATCTGGTGGTTGAGGTTGACATTGACCTGCTGCGCGACCGCCAGGCATTGGCGAATGTCAAAGAGATGCTCAAAGTGGGGGTGCAGATTGCCGTTAAAAACTACACCCGTTCGGATGCGCACGACAAACTGCTGTCGATTGCCAAGCTGGTGAAAATCAATGCCGCCGATCTGGAGGGCGATGCGTTGAGTGAACTGCTCTCCAGCCTGCACGAAAAAAACCTGAAAGTGGTTCTGACCGGCGTCGATACCGAAGAGGTTTACGAATCCCTCAAGCAGAACGGTGCGGCCTATTTCCAGGGATATTTCTTCACCAACCCGATTGTGTCCACCCAGCAGCAGATCGCCAGCCAGAAACTGGCGATGCTGAACCTGCTGGCACAGGTCAACGACCCGGACGTGAGTTTCGAGGAGCTGGCCGCCACCATCGGCACGGACGTGGGGCTGTCGCACAAGCTGCTTTCCGCCATCAACCACCCTGCCAACCAGCTGCCGCACGTGATCGAAAGCCTGAAGGAGGCGGTGAGCTTTATGGGGCTGAAGCGCCTGAAGTTCTGGGTCAATATGCTGATGATGTCCGAAGTCGACGATGTGCCGGTGGAGTTGCTCGCCACCGCACTGGTGCGCGCCAAATTCCTCGAGAATGTGGCCGAGAAAATCGGTCTGGCAAACGAGAAGGACCGTTATTTCACGGTGGGTCTGTTCTCCACCCTGAATGCCTTTTTACGGGCGCCGATGGTGGATATCGTCGACCAGTTGCCGCTGTCGGACGAAGTCAAGCAGGCATTGGTCAATCAAGTGGGGCCTATGGGCAAGGCGCTGTTTATTACCCGCGCTTTGGAGCAGGGCAATACCCACCTGTTGATGGCGGGCATCGACGGCATGGATATCATGGCGATCTCCTCGGGTTATCTGGATGCCAACGGCTGGGCGCGCAATACCCTTTCCAGCCTGAAAGAGGCCGCCTGATCTTTTGCTAGGGCGCATTTTTCCCGCTATGACGCATTTTGAGGTCGGGCAATATCAGTTGCCCATTGTCAGAACGGCACGGCAAAAATCAATCGCCCTAAAACCCGTTGCTTCATCACATTCTCCGCTGCAACTCTTGGTTCCCCGCCATCTTTCCGAGCGCGCCTTGCGCGGCTTGTTGCAGCGTCACCATGTCTGGATAGCCGACCGTCTCGAAGCCCATCTGCAGCGCCAGCAGCAGACAGCGCTTTGGCCGCAATTTGCCTACCGCCCGCAGGACAAGGTGATTTGGCTGGGCGAGTGTCTGCCGGTTGTCTGGCAGACGCAATCCAGTCAATCAGCCGGGTGCATGTTAAAACACGAAACGTTGCATGTTCCGCTTGGCCATGCAGCCGGCCTGTTGAGTTTTTCGGCGGCGCAAAAAGCGCAGGTTAAACGCCGGCTGCAAAGCTGGTATATGCAGAAGGCGCAGGCGTATTTTGCGCAAAAAGTGCCGGATTTGGCCGGGCAGATTGACGTCAGCGTCAGCGCCATTCAGGTCAAAACCTACAAATCCCGCTGGGGAAGCTGCTACCCGGACGGCCGCATCCAGTTCAACTGGAAATTGCTGCAGGCGCCCGAGTGGGTGGTCGATTATGTGATCGTGCATGAATTGTGCCATCTGCAGCACGTCAACCATTCCCCGGCTTTCTGGGCATTGGTCAATCAACATTATCCGCAAACGCCGCAGGCCAAACGCTGGCTGCAAACGCATGGCATGGCGTTGATGGCGTTTCTATCCGACTAACCCTGTTGCCAATCTCCCGGAGGATCGATGAGCTTGTCTGAAACGGTGATCCATATCACTGCAAATAGCCGATTGACACAAACCTTGAAACGTCAGGCGCTGGCAGGCTGCAATGCGAGCGTGATTGAAACGCCGCAAGTCATGACCTTGGAACAGTGGTGGCAGCAGTGGCAGCAAAACCTGCTGTTTTCCGGCGTACTGGATGTCGCAGCCCTGGCCAATAAGAGCCTGTCGGCGTTTGAATCCCAATGGCTGTGGGAGCAGGTGTTGGAAGAGGAGATTGCCGGGCAGCTGGATGAGGCCGGCAGACCGCTTGAACTGCTGAACACCGCCAGTACGGCCAAACAGCTGGAGCAAGCCTGGAGTTTGTGGAGCGAATGGTTGCCGGCCGGTGAAGAAGTCGACGATGCCCTGCAGCATTTCGGGTCGGCCGAGTTTGCGCTCTTCAAGCGGGTGGCGGAACGCTATCAGCAGCGTCTGCAAGCGTTGAACTGGCAGGATGCGGTCGGTCAGCGCCGCCAGAGACTGCAATGGCTTAAGGCTCACGGCATCGGGCTGCCCAAACGTTTTGAGCTGCATGGTTTTGACGAAATCACCCCGGCGATCAAGGCCTGGAAGCAAGCTGTCGAAACCTGGGGCTGCGAGGTGCGGGAAGAGGCGTTCAGCCCCGTGCTGTCCGATGACGCGCAAGGCGCTTTGCTGACCGCCCATGACTACCTCGATGAAGCCCGTCAGGCGGCTTGGTGGTGTGTGCAGCAATGGCAGCATTGGCGCGCCTTGAAGCCGCCGCACGAAGTCCGTATCGGCGTGGTGGCACCCAATGTCGAAGACTACAAAACCGCCTTGACGCAGGCATTGGACGAACAGCTGGCCTTAAACGGCGAGCAACCATTGCCGTTGCAGAGCGGCACCTTGCAGCCGCTTTACAATATATCCCTGGGAAGTCGCTTGAGCGAGGTGCCGCTGGTGCAGAATGCGCTGCTGACATTGCGCCTGTTTTTGCAACCCAAGCGTGCCGTCAGCTACGCGCAATGGAGCGAGTGGCTGCTATCACCCTATACGCCGGGCGAAGCGGCGTTGCGCCACAAAGCCGATGCCGTGCTGCGCCGCTTGCAGTGGGCGAGCTTTCAGTGGCCGAATCTGTTGGCGACCGAATCGGCCGAACGCTTGCCTAAACCGCTGCTGCGCGCCTTAAAAAGCTGGCAGGAAAAGATGGCGCCCAAAGCGGCCGAAAAGCTGTCGCTCGAACAGTTTGCCACGCTGGCGGAACAGTGCCTGAATACCTTGCAAGGCGAGGAGTCGTTCAAGCGACGTCTGTTAGGCGAGCAGACACGCGCCCTCAACAGTGACGAACACCAGCAGCGCGAGGCTTGGCTAAGCTGTCTGAGCCGCTTCAAAACCCTCAACCACGCCTGCGGCAAGCAGTCGATCACCTACTGGTTGGGCGTTTTGCAGCGCTTTGTCGGCGAGGTCTTGCACCAGTCGCAAAGCAAAGGGCTGCAGCCTATCCAGATCATGGGGATGCTGGAAGCGGGCGGGCAGCCGTTTGATGCCTTGTGGGTATTGGGCATGACCGACGAAGCCTGGCCGCGTCCGCCGCAACCCAATCCGTTTTTACCCATCAGTTTGCAGCGCCAGCAGCGTCTGCCGCGTTGCGATGCCAAGCGCGAACTGGAGTATGCGCGGCTCATCAGCCGCCGTCTGTGTGCGGCAGCGCCGGTGCAGGTGTGGAGTTATCCGCGCTATGAAGGCGAGGCGGAGCGCCTGATGAGCCCTATTCTGGAAAGCGGCCTGTTCGACGGTTACGGCGTGTATGTGCATCAAACTTACCGCACCTTGGCGCAGGCCCATTTCGACACGCGGCAGGAGCCTGTTTGGGAGTTGGATCACCGCGGTCCGCCGATTCCGGAAGGCGACACCGCGCCCGGCGGCAGCGGGATTTTGCAGGCGCAGAGCCAGTGTCCGCTGATGGCGTTTATCGATTACCGTCTGGGCGCGCGGCAAAGTTTACAGGAGGTGGATGAAGGGCTGCAGAGCACCAATCAGGGCACCTTGATTCACGAGATTCTCGAGCATTTCTGGCAGGAGTTGCAGCATCAGGGGGCCTTGTTGAGCCTGTCGGACGAGGCGCTGCAGGAAAAATTGCAGCAGCATATCGACGCCTGTTTTGCCGCGTTGCAGAACAGTTTTGACCGCCATTATCTCGAACTGGAGCAGCAACGTATTTTGGAATTATTGCTCTCCTGGATGGAGATTGAACGCCAGCGTCCGGCCTTTGCGGTGGAGCAGACCGAACAGGCCGTCAGCGTCACGCTGGCGGGGGTAAACTATCGCCTGAAGATCGACCGTATCGACCGCGTCGGTGCAGAATGGGTCATTCTGGACTACAAGACCGGGCGCGCGAGTGTCAACGATCTGCTGAAAACGCCGATCCGCGCGCCGCAGCTGGCGGTGTATTTGCATGCAATGGAAGAGAAGTCGGTCGCGGGCATAGGCTATGCCTTGCTGCACTCCGATGACGGCGTCAAACTCAATGCGCTGGCCGCCGAGGAGGCGGTTTTAGCGGAAACGCGTGCGGTGACCGTTTTCAGCAAATTGGCGGAGAAAGAGGGCGGCGACTATTTTGAAGTGCGCTGGGAGGATTTCCTTGACAGTTTGCGCCAGGAGGTGCTCGATTTGGCACGGCAGATACAACAAGGCGTGGCGGATATGCGTTTTGACAAACCGGCGGATGTGGCCTATGCAGCCGGTTATCTGGCGCTGCGTCTGCCCGAAGTGGAGCGGCAGCTGGCTAAAGCGGGCATAACTGCCGCTGACGGTGTGATGGAGGGGGCGGAATGAGTCAGGAAAGTTGGTACGAATGGCTGGGGATTACGCCCGATTTGGCGCTGGCGGACGGCGAAGCGCGTTTTGCCGCAGTTAATCCGCACGTCTCGTTTATCGTGCAGGCACCGGCAGGTTCCGGCAAGACGGCATTGTTGACGCAACGCTTTCTGGCGCTGTTGTCGCAGGTCGACCAGCCCGAAAAAATCGTGGCGATGACCTTTACCAAAAAAGCTGCGGCGGAGATGCGCGAGCGCATTATCGCCGCCTTGAAAAAAGGCCGACTGCCGCAACCGGCGGCGGACGCGTCGTTGTTTGAGCGCAATAGTTGGCAGCTGGCGCAGCAAGCCTTACAGCAAAACGAGATGTTGGGCTGGGCGTTGCTGGAAAACCCCAACCGTTTGCGCATCAAGACCATCGACGGCATGAATGGCTTTCTGGTCGGGCAGATGCCGTTGCTATCGCGTATGGGCGCGCAGCCGCAATTGTTGGAACGTGCCGACGCACTCTATATACAGGCGGCGCGTTTGGCACTAAAAGACACCTCCGCCGGTGAGGCGATGGCCAATCTGCTAAGACTGGTCAACGGCCGTTACCAGAGTGCCGAAAGCTTGCTGGTGACCATGCTGAAAAAGCGCGACCAGTGGATGAAAAACCTGGTGGGCTTGCAGGGCGATGAGGCCCGGCATGAACTGCAACAGGGCTTGCGCCTGCTGGTGGAGCAGGAGTTGCGCACGCATGTGACCCATTTGAGCGGTGTGCGCGACCTGCTGGCCGAGGCGTGCGAACTGGCGGATTACGCTCAGGCGAACGACCAGCCGCAACTGCAACCGTTGTGCGGCGCCTGGCCTTTGGGGCATCAGCTTGCCGACCTGCCGCAATGGCGCGTGCTGGCCGAGTGGCTGCTGACCAAAGAGGGGGCGTTGCGCAAAGCCGGCGGCGTCACCAAAAACATCGGCTTTCCGAGCGGCAAGGGCGAAGCCAAGGACAATAAAGAGCGTTTTGTGAATGTGCTCGAAGGGCTGCGTGCCGCACCTTACAGCGAACAGATCGAGCAGAGCCTGGCATTTCTGAAAAACCTGCCCGACCCGCATTACAGTGAGGCGCAGTGGCAGACGCTGCAAGGCTTGGTGCAGTTGCTGACATTGGCCGCCGCTTATTTGAAGGTGGTGTTCAAAAGCGAGGGGCAGGCCGATTTTATCGAGGTGGCGCAGGCGGCGAGCCAGGCATTGGGCAGTGAGTTGGAGCCGACCGAACTGGCGCAGCAACTCGACTACCAAATCCATCATCTGCTGGTGGACGAATTCCAGGATACCAGTGCCGAACAGTACGCCTTGATCGCCAAGCTGCTGGCCGGTTGGCAGGACGGCGACGGCAAGACGTTGTTTATTGTCGGCGACCCGATGCAGTCGATCTACCGCTTCCGCGAGGCGGAGGTCGGCAACTTCTTGAAGGCGTGGCGCGGCAAAATCGGCGAGGTGGCGCTGACGCCGTTGAATCTGACGGTCAATTTCCGTTCGAGCCGCGGCGTGGTCGAGTGGGTCAACCGCCATTTCAAGCAGGTCTTCCCGAAACACGACCAGATCGAAACCGGTGCGGTGCGTTACAGCGCGGCCTTGGCGTTTTCCGAGGACGATAGCCCGGCGGTGACGACCCATTGGGCTTTGAACCGCTCCGCCGAGGCGGAAGCGGTGGCGGTTTACGAACTGATTAAGCAGCGTCTGCAAGAACTGCAGGATGAGCCGCAGCGCAAGATTGCCTTGTTGGGGCGCAGCCGATCCAGTCTGGTGGGCATTGCCATGTTGCTGAAACAGCAGGGCATCGGATTCCGTGCGGTTGAACTGGAGGGCTTGCAGGCCCGTCAGGAGATTCAGGATGGTGTGGCGCTGGCGCGCGCCTTGTTGCATCTGGCCGACCGGCCTGCCTGGATTGCGTTGCTGCGTTCGCCTTTGGTGGGGTTGAATCTGCCGGATTTGCATGTTTTGCTCGGACACGATTTTTCGCAGACGGTGTGGGCGCTGATTCAACCGGAAACCGCCGATTTGACAACGTTAACGCCGGAAGGGGAAGCACGTTTGCGACACGCGCTGCCGGTTTTGCAGAATGCCTTGTTGCGGGTGGGCAGTTTGCCGTTTTCGCAGGTCGTCAGGGAGTGCTGGTGGCAGCTTGACGGGGCGCAAACGGTTGAGAACGCCACGGCGCTCGACAATATGGAGGTCTTTTGGCAGACGCTCAGCAAAGTCGACGGCGAGGCGCTCACCGCCAAACGGCTGGAGGAGCTGCTGGCCGATCTTTATGCCGGCGCGGATAGCTCGCCGCAGAGTCAGCGTATCGAGCTGATGACCATGCATAAATCAAAAGGTTTGGAGTTCGACACGGTCATTTTGCCAGGATTGGGGCGAGCGCCCAAAGGCGATGACCGCCAGCTGGTTTCCTGGTTGCAGTTTCTGGGCAAGACGCATGCAGGCGAAACGCGCGAGCACCTCGTCATCGCACCCTTGGATCAGAAAGGTCAGCCGCGCGCTTTGTTGAGCGAGTTGCTGAAGCGTTTCGAGCAGGAAAAAAGCGATTACGAGTTGGCGCGACTGCTGTATGTGGCGGTCACGCGCGCCAAACGTCAGTTGCATCTGTTCGGTCAGGTGAACTTCAAACCTTCCGACAAGGACCCCTTGCCGAAAGCGCCCAAAGGCAGTTTGCTGGCGCCGCTGTGGTGCTGCGTGGGCGGCGAGTTTGAAGCCCTGGCGGCGGCCTATGACACGCCGGAGGCGAGCGTGACGATTGAAGCGCCTTTGCCTTGCATCAGCCGCTTGCCGATGGAACGCGAAACGTTGCAGGGATGGCTGGCGGAGCGCTGCCGGCCGGCCGAACCGCCTGTTTACGAACAGCTGACGCCATCTGCATTAAGGGATGCAAAATCCCATGTGGCGACGGAGCAGTCTGCACAGTTTATCGATAGCGATCGTGCGTTGCTGAATACCCAAGTGGGCAATCTGCTGCATCTGCTGCTGGAGCAGGCCGCGCAGGGCGGCGTGCAGAGCTGGGATGGCGAATTTATCGAGCGGCAGCGTGCAATCTATCGCCTATGGCTGCAGAACCAGGGGTTGCACGGCAGTTTATTAGAGGAGGCGGAGGTCCGTGTGCTGCGCTCCTTAAGGCAGGCATTGGCCAACCCGCAGGTGCGCTGGGCGCTAAGCGCCGATCACGCCGAGGCGCGGTGCGAATATCCGTTAACTTCGGTGGAAAGTGCAAGCGGCGAGATAGCGCATCATATTGTCGATCGCACTTTTGTGGATGCCGACGGGACACGCTGGATTGTCGACTACAAGACCAGTGTTTTTGAAGGCGATGCGGCCGCTTTGGAGGCGTTTATTGCCGAGAAAAGCGCACTTTATCTGCCGCAGTTGCAGCGCTACGGCGCTTTGCTGGCTGAATTGGATAACCTGCATAAGGGGGCGGCGCTGCCCCAAAAATGGGTGCTTTATTTCAGCGATGCAGATCGTTGGGTTGAACTGCAAGCCTAACGGTAAATTAAAACTCAACAGGCCGGGTCAGGCGTCGAGAAAATGAATCTCGAGGGTGGTTCTGACGAGATTCTCAAACTTCTCCAGCGGCAGCGGCGGGCTGAACAGATAACCTTGATATACGGTACAGTGGTTCTCCTTAAGGAACTCTTTCTGCTCAATGGTCTCCACGCCTTCGGCAATCACCTCGAGTTTGAGGGTGTTGGACATGGCGATGATGGTTTTGACGATAATCGCATCGTCCGAATCCACGGTGAGATCGCGGATGAACGACTGGTCGATTTTCAGCTGTGACAGTGGCAGACGCTTGAGGTAGGAAAGCGACGAGTGACCGGTACCGAAATCGTCGATGGAGAAGCGTACACCGATATCGCGCAACGCATTCATGGTGCGGATGGTGGTTTCCAGATCCTTGACCGTGACCGATTCGGTCAGTTCCAGTTTGAGTTGGTTCGGATCGGCGCCGGTCTCTTCGAGAACGCGCGTCACTTTCTCGACGAAATCTTTTTCGGCAAACTGCTTGGCGCTGACATTCACGGCCAGTTTAAGGAGCGCAAAGACCGGTTCCTGCTGCCATTTGACCAGCGTTTCGCAGGCCGTTTGCAGCACCCAGTCGCCGATGGCGATGATCTGCCCGGATTCTTCGGCGACCGGAATGAAGTCGGCCGGCGAAATATAGCCTTTTTGCGGATGTTTCCAGCGGATCAGCGCTTCGGCGTAGATGATTTCGGCATATTGGTTGACTTGCGGCTGGTAGTAGAGTTCGAACTGGTTCTGCTCCAGCGCTTCGCGCAGGTCGGATTGCAGGCTGACGAGCTTTTCGACGTTGGTCTGCATTTGCGGATCAAAGAAACGCACATTATTGCGGCCCTGTTTTTTCGCCTGGTACATCGCCAGATCGGCATGTGTCAGCAGCTCGTCGGGGCTGTTGTGTTCGCAACGGATGATTTCGATCCCGATGCTGGGACTGCTGTGATGGCTCTCACCGTTCAGTATAAACGGCTGGCGGAACGCCTGCAGGATGTTCAAAGCGATGTTTTCGGCATAATGCACCGCTTTGTCGGTGTTTTCGCCGAGGTTTTCCAGCAGGATCACAAACTCGTCACCGCCGATGCGCGATACGGTATCGACCATGCGCACGTTGTCGAGCAGCCGTTTGCTGACCTCTTTGAGCAGCAGGTCGCCGATGAGGTGGCCGCGGGTATCATTGAGTGTCTTGAAGTTATCCAGATCGATAAAGAACAGCGCGCCGCATTGGCGGGTACGTTGGCTGTAGATCAAGGCGTGCTCGAGACGGTCCAGGAAAAGGCGGCGGTTGGGCAGCTTGGTCAGCGGGTCGTAAAACGCCAGTTTCTGAATCTCTTCCTGTGCTTTGTGGCGCTCGGTGGCATCGGAAAAGCTGGCGACAAAATGCGTCAACACGCCTTTGTGATTGACGACGCCGGTAATGGTCAGCCATTCGAGATAGACATCGCCGTTTTTGCGTTTGTTCCAGATTTCGCCCTGCCAGTAGTGATGGCGCAGCAACGTCTGCCACATCTGCTCATAAAACGCATGATCCTGCATGCCCGAGTTCAGGATTTTGGGGGTTTTGCCGATGACGTCTTCCGCTTCATAGCCGGTCAGCCGCGTAAAGGCCTGGTTGACCTGCAAAACGTTGCCCTTGGGATCGGTGATCATAATCCCTTCCTGGGTTTCGAAGGCGGTGGCTGCGATGCGCAAAGCCTCATCCTGCGCTTTTTGCGCCGAGATGTCGTTGAAGCTGACGACCATTCCCTTATTGACGTTGCCGATATACAAAGGTTGGCCCGAAACCGATACCCAGATAGGTTGCTGCTCTTTGGTAATAAACACCAGTTCGCCGTGATAGGCGTTGCCGGACAGGGTGGCGGTTTCAATCGGACAGTGCTGGCTGCAGTCTTGGGGGTCTTCCGATGAATGGAAAAGATCGTGGGCGTTTTGACCGAGCATTTCGGTATCGGTGTAGCCCAGCGTGTTCTGCGCGGCAGTGTTGACCATGGTAATGCAGCCGTTGCGGTCGGTCACGTAAAGCCCTTCGCTAAGGGTGTTGTTGATGCGTTGCAGGTAACTGCGATGTTCTTTCTGCTGGCGCTGCGAAACCAGCAAACGCCAGATGCCGATGCCGATCAGTAGCATAATCACACTGAGGACGATGCTTTCGGTTAAGAAACGCTGCTCTTTGCGCTGAATCTGATCGGACTCTCCCACCGAGAACAGATAGGCGATATTCTGTTGGTGGATGTCGTGAACCGGCGTCAGGCAGAGTGTGTAGGTTTTGCCATTGAGAGTGAAAGTCTTGGCAAACGACTGGCCGTCGGCCAGTTGCTGGTCGAAGTTCGGGTCCTGTTTTGCCAGCGCGGCGATGGCCTGCACGGTCGGCGAGAGCGGTGCCGCGGCGTGTTTGAGCACGCTGTACGGATCCTCCTGTAACCAGTGTGACGAGAACGGGCTGGGGGCGTAAAGATAGGAGAATTGCTTGAAGTATTTGCCTTCGATCAGATCGCGTTTGTAGACAATGTTGTATTCATCTTGGGGGTTGAACGCCGCGATTTCCTGGCGAAGCGCTTCAAAGCGCTGGCCGAACTCGACGCTGCCAAGATGCTTGCCGTGATAGATAATCGGGAAAATATGGCGCAGGCCGGAAATCACCTTGCCGGTTTCAAAGGCGTAAACCGGTGTGAGCGTGCGGTTGACTTCGACGATGCTCGGCCGCGCGGCGCTCAGGTCGTCGCCGAACATCTCCGGTTGGTGAAAGCGCAGGAAGCTGCGGTTGTCCGGCGTATGGAAATGCAGGTGGAAGTGACCGTCGTGTTCATTTAAACGCTTCTGATAGTAAGGGTAGAGGGCGCGATACAGATCCAACCTGGCCTGTTGAGTTTGCGTGGGGTCTTGCGCACGTTCCAGAATTGATAACACTTCGGGATTGTTTACCGCCATCTGGAAACGGACTTCGGCGCCCTGATGAAACATTTTCTGCACCGATAACCAGGCCATCTCCTGCTTGGAAATGATTTCATGCAGATCGGCTTGGATCTCTTTTTGGGAAGACTGATAGATGCCGTGCAGAAGCACCGCCCAGATGGCCACGCTCAACAGCACGGCAAAAAGGGCGTCGAATAAAGAGGCGTTTTTGGTTTTTTCCGTCCACATCATCGGTGAACCGCCTCTTGTTTTAACGCATACTGCTGGGTATGCGGGTTTTGCGCCACTATGGACTGGAAGCGATCGAAAAGTTTTTCGGAAAAGGGATTGAATCCGTAAATGCCCATTGGCGTCTGTTCGTTGCTGCGGTAGTCAAGCAGCGCCGCCTGCAGGGCGTTTCTTTCATCGGCAGAGAGCTTTGCGTTATTGGCGACCATGATAAATTGCGGCAAGGGTTCGGAGGTGTCGAGGATGCGCAGTCCCAAATTGGCGTAGCGTTCCGCAATAAAACGGGCCAGGCCGCCGATCTGGTGCTCTTTGCGGATCAATGCCATCGCCACGGCCTCGTGCGACCCCAGATACTGTGACGGCAAGGTTTCCAGATGGAGTCCGTGTTTTTCCAGTAAATGCTGAGTCATCAACCATCCGCAGGTGGAAAGCGGCTGTGTCAGGGCAACCTTATAAGCCGGTTGCGTAGGCGGGGATTCAAGATGGTTGATGCCGTCAATCGGTGCGGCGAGGACGCACTGGTAATATTCTTCCTGTGGATGGTGTTTGACGGATACTAGCGGCGTGGCGTGTTCGGTTTGTGATTGAAGGGTGAAATAGACCAGCGGGCCGAGTTCGATCAGCTCCACTTCGCCTTGCTGGAAAGCCGTTAAAATGTCTTCGTAATTATCATAAAGTTTGGGAATGACCTGAATGTGCAACTTGGCTTGCAGATATTGCGTCAGCACCTGGCTCTTGGCGAGATTGAAGGCCGGGTTGTTCATCGGCAGAGGTGCGTAATGGATGGTTTTGGGGAACGGTGCCGGTCGTTCCGCCATAGACGGGGTAGCCAGGGCAACCGAGCTCAGCCCGCATAACGCAATCCATAGGTAGGCAAAGAGAGAAGTCCGTTTCAAGTTTTTAGCCAAGCCTGATAAATAGATAAAGATTATTCAGGAAATATACCATAGTCCGCTGTTTTGGTGTGGCTATTAGGCGGGGTTGTTGCGTTCAATTCTTTTTATAGGTGGCGATTATTGGAGTTGATTGCCGTATGCGGTAAGCTTGCGCTAAGCCACTATAAACGGCAACCTTTTACAGAAAAGATTGGTTTTGGGACACGATTCAGGAGGATGTGAATTTGACTATTGAGAAAACGCAGGCACAGATTTTGAAACATCACGGCGGCGATGGCGAACATGCCCGCGAGATGATTACCGCAACCTATGAACGCCGCCATGATGTGGCGTTTTGGGAGTTCTGGAATGCCCAGTTGGGGGGCGCGATTGATAAAGGCGATCTCTTGCTGGACTTGGGGGCGGGCGTCGGCCAGTTTGTCGGTGATCTGGCGCTGCGTTATCCGCATAACACCGCTATCGGCATTGAAGCCGCACCCTATATGCTGGCGGCTCAGCTGCCCTTGGCGGACAATGCACGTATGCTGGTGGACGATTTGAACGATCCGCAGGCGGCGATTGCCGATGGCAGCGTGGCCGCGGTGATGGCGAATATGCTGGTGCATGAGCTGCCGCAGCCGGTGTTGATGTTCAAGGCGGTTTACCGCTGGATGAAAACAGGCGGACGTTTCTGTGTGATTGATCTGGTGCGTCAGCCGCTCGAAAGTTATCTGGAACACAAGTATCCCGACCGTGCCGTGTGGACGGCCGAGGCGTCACGCGAGATGCTGGAGGATACCTTCGAGCATTTTCTGGAGCATAACCGCTACCATGCCGACGACCTGATTTATATGCTGACCGCCTGCGGTTTCAAATTGGTTGAAAACACGCCGATCCGTGACGGCCGTATGGTGCGGATTGTGGTGGAGAAATAGCGTTTTTGAGGTACGTTTAACGATTTTTAACCACGAAGGGCGCGAAGTACACGAAGGTGTTTATGGGTATCGGTTAGCCTATTCACAATTCTTCGTGGTTTAAAAAACAGACAAGCCAGCTCAAAATGTTTTGAACCACAGAGACACAAAGACACGGAGTTTTTGAACAACAGTTTAACTCTTAATTCTTCGTGTTCTTCGTGCCCTTCGTGGTTAAAGTTCCATACCCGGCCTGTTCACTTTTTATTGGCTGTTTTCGCGCTGTTTCTGTTTTTCCTGTCTTACCATAATCCAGCCGGCAAACAGTACGGCCAGACTCACCAGTACCACAATAATCGTCGCCAGGGCGTTGATCTGCGGGCTCACGCCGAGACGCACGCTGGAGTAGACCACCATCGGCAGCGTCGTGGCGCCCGGCCCGGAGACGAAACTTGCCACCACCAGGTCGTCCAGCGACAGGGTGAACGCCAGCAGCCAGCCCGCCACCAACGCGGGGGCGATAATCGGCAGGGTGATGGCAAAAAACACTTTCAGCGGGCGGGCGCCCAAGTCCATCGCCGCTTCTTCCAGGCTATTGTCCAGATGCGCCAGACGCGAACGCACCACCACGGTCACATACGCCATCGCAAAGGTCATGTGCGCCAGTACGATGGTGGTCTGGCCGCGGCCTTCCGGCCAGCCGAGAATATCGTCCATCGCCATAAACAGCAATAAAAGCGACAGACCGATAATCACTTCGGGCATCACCATCGGCGCGGCGACCATGATTTCGAGCATGGAGCGGCCGCGGAAACGTTTGAAACGCACCAGTGCCATTGCCGCCAGAGTGCCTAGCACCACCGCAAAGCTGGCGCTGATGGCGGCGATTTTAAGACTCAGCCAGGCGGCGGAGAGAATCTGTTCGTTCTGCAACAGTTCACCGTACCATTTGGTGCTCCAGCCGCCCCAAACCGTCACCAGACGGCTCTCGTTGAAGGAGTAGACAATCAAGCTCAGGATCGGACCATAGAGGAACGCATAGCCGAACACCAGAAAAGTCATCAGTAGAGGGAAACGGGATTTTTTAGCGTGACTCATTTAGCGCGCCTCCCCTTGTTGTTCCTGACGTTGTTCATAGTGACGCCATAGCACAAACGGAATAATCAGCAGTACCAGCAGCACGGCGGCGAGCGCCGAGGCGAGCGGCCAGTCTTTGTTATTGAAAAACTCCGTCCACATCAGCTTACCGATCATCAAGGCATTCGGCCCGCCGAGCAGGTCGGGGATGACGAACTCGCCCATCACCGGAATGAACACCAGCATGGCCGCGGCGATAATGCCGGGCATGGAAAGCGGCAGGGTGATGGTCAAAAACTGTTTCCACGGGCGGCAGCCCAAATCGGCGGCGGCTTCCAGCAGGGAGTCGTCCAGGCGGATCAGGGTCGCATACAGCGGCAGAATCACAAACGGCAGGTAGGAGTAGATAATACCGATATAGATGGCCGTCGGGGTGTAGAGGATTTCCAGCGGCTGGTCGATCAGGCCGAGCGACATCAAGGTGTTGTTGATCAATCCGTTGTTTTTGAGGATGCCGATCCAGGCATAGACGCGGATCAGAAACGACGTCCAGAAGGGCAGAATAATCAACATTAAAAGCGGCAGACGCCACGCCTGCGGCGCGCGCGCAATCGCATAGGCCATCGGGTAGCCGATAATCAGCGCCAGCAGAGTGGAGATGGCGGCGATTTCGACCGAGTTGAGCAGGGCGGTGCGATACAGCGGGTCTTCGAACAGCAGCATGTAGTTGCCGAAATTGACCACCAGTGTCATGGCGCCGTCTTCGATCTCGCGTATAAACGGCAGATAGGGCGGTTGCGCCAGCACCGCTTCCGACAGACTGATTTTCAGCACGAACAGAAACGGCAGCAGGAAGAACAGCGTCAGCCACAACCACGGCAGGCCGATAATCCAGTGACGACCGTTGCTCAGAAAAGCAGCTCCCGGTAGACGTTGTGCCAGTTTCAACGCACTCATTTGCCCCCCGCTCATTTCACTAAAATCCCGCAGGCGTTGGGTTGCCAAGTCAGCGTCACGCTGTCGTTCCAAGTCATCGGCTGTTCGGCCAGTGCCTGAATATTGGATTGCGTGAACATCACGCGTTTGCCGCTCGGCAACTCCACGTGGTAGATGGAAACGTCACCCAAGTAAGCGATCTCTTTGATCACGCCCTGCACGGTATTGCTGCCTTGTGATAGGGCCGGCACCACCTGGATTTTTTCGGGACGCACCGCCACCGTCACCGCCATGTCGTTGACCAGCGGCTGCGAATGACGCACTTGCAACAGGCCGTCGATTTGTTCGGATTGAACCCACACCTGATCGTCTTCCTGCTTGACCACATGACCGTCGATGAGGTTGATCGAGCCGATGAATTCGGCGGCAAACCGGCTTTCGGGATATTCGTAGAGGCGGCGCGGTGCATCGACCTGTTCGATACGGCCGTCACGCATCAGCGCGATGCGCGACGACATGGTCATGGCCTCTTCCTGATCGTGGGTCACCACAATAAAGGTGATGCCCAGGCGTTCCTGAATATTGACCAGCTCGAACTGGGTCTGTTCGCGCAGTTTTTTGTCCAGCGCGCCAAGCGGCTCGTCCAGCAGCAGAATCTTGGGGTGTTTGGCCAGCGAGCGCGCCAAGGCGACGCGCTGGCGCTGCCCGCCGGAAAGCTGATGCGGTTTGCGTTTGGCGAACTTCTCGATCTGCACCAACGCCAGCATTTCGCGCACGCGCTCGTCGCGCTCTGCCTTGGGCATCTTTTCCATTTTCAAGCCGAAGGCGATATTGTCTTCGACCGTCATGTGCGGAAACAGCGCATAGGATTGCAGCATGATGTTGAGCGGGCGCTCGTAGGGCGGCAGATCGGTCACATCCTGACCGTCCAGATAGATGCGCCCGTGCGTCGGGGTTTCAAAACCGGCCAGCATCCGCAGCAAGGTACTTTTGCCGCAACCCGACGAACCCAGCAGCGAGAAGAATTCGCCGGGGTAGATGTTCAGGCTGACGTCATCCACGGCATAGACATTGCCGAAGGTTTTGGTGACTTGCTCAATGCGCACAATCGGTTGTGCGTGTTCTGCGTTGGCGGGTTTTGAAACATCCGTCATGCTAGGGTTCCTGTTAATAACACTATATAGGTGAAAAAGCTGTGAGAGTGCCAAAGTCGAGGCGAAAATCGGCTAAAAAGCGGAGTTTACACGAAGTAAATGAGTATTTTTAGCCGATTTTTAACAAAGAATTTGGTTGCTCTCAAGCGTTTTTACTCAAACTTTACTGGCCTGTTTTAATGCGCGTCCACGCACGGTTAATATTACGTGCCTGCTTGTCGCTTGGGGTTTTCAATACCATGAAGTTGGCGCGCGTGGCTTCGGGCGGGTAGATGCCCTGATCATTGCGCACCGCCTCGTCAACCAGCGGAGTGGCGGCGCTATTGGCGTTGGCGTAAGCCACCGTGTTGGAAATCTCGGCAATCACCTTGGGTTCCAGCAGGTAGTTGATAAAGGCGTGCGCCGCTTTCGGATTCGGTGCATCGGCCGGAATCACCATCACGTCGGTCCAGACTACGGCGCCTTCTTTGGGGGCAAAGTAGGCCACTTCGACGCCGTTCTTGGCTTCCATCGCACGGTCGCGCGCCTGCAGGATGTCGCCGGAATAACCGTGCGCCACACACACATCGCCGTTGGCAAGGTCATTAATGTATTGCGACGAGTGGAAATAGCGTATATACGGGCGCACCGCAGTGATGGTGTCGGTCGCAGCGGCGATGCCGCCTTTGGTGTAATCGTCATTGGCTTCGCCTTTGTAGGCGTGCGCGGCGGCAAAGACTTCGGTGGCGTCATCCATTAAAGAGATGCCGCAGCCGGCGAGTTTTTGGGCGATTTTAGGGTCGAAAATCAGGCTCCAGCTGTCCAGCGGCATCTCGTCGCCGAGGATTTCCTTGACCTTTTTGACATTGATGCCGATGCCGGTGGTGCCCCACATATAAGGGACCGCGTAGGCGTTGTTCGGGTCGATGTCGTTCAGGGATTCAAGAATCTGTTTATCCAGATTGGCGTAGTTGTTCAGCTGGCTTTTGTCGAGCTGCTGATACAGGCCGGCGCGGATATGGCGGTCGATAAACGGACGCGCGGTCGGAAAGGCGAGGTCGTAGCCGCTTTTACCGGCCAGCAGTTTAGCTTCGAGCACTTCGTTGGAGTCGTAAACGTCATACACCACTTTGATGCCGGAGGCTTTTTCGAAATTGGCGATGGTGTCCGGCGCGATATAGTCGGACCAGTTATAGACGTGTACCGTCTCCTGCGCTTGGGCATTAACGCCGCTTAAGCCCAAAGTCAGAGCGGCCGCCAAGATGTTAAAACGAAGTGACCAGTTTGTCATGATATTCAATCCTTCCAGAAATCTGCATTTAAACCTGTGAAGCGCGTGCCAAAAGCGTGCCTGCTAAACGAAGGGCAACGCTTTCTCTGGGCCGTCGTTGGTTTGGGAGAAAATGACACTTTTATTAAATGCGAACTGTAAACAAATTCATTGAAAAGCAAAAGTTTTATTTGCATTTTTAGCCTAAAAAAATCACATTTTTTATCCGCTTTTTACGCTGCCGGGCGGAGGGTGAAGCAGATGCCTTTTGAGCACAATCAAGTTTGCGGCAGTTTGTGGCGATTTTAAAAACTCAACAGGCCGGGTATGGCTGGTTATTAACCGCAAGGTAGCGTAAGCTTGATTCAGTTTGGGCCTGGGTTACAACAGCCAGAGTTTGACGCTTAATCCTTGGAGGACACTATGACCACAGCCGCTTACACCTTTATCCGCTTTTTTGATTCGCTGACTATCGAGGATATTCCGCTGGTGGGCGGCAAAAACGCCTCCTTGGGGGAGATGTACCAGAGTCTGGTGCCGCAGGGCGTGCCGGTGCCCAACGGGTTTGCGATTACCGCCGCGGCCTATCGCGCGATTCTCGACGAGAACAACCTCTGGCCGAGGCTGCACCAGATTCTGGACGATTTGAACGAAGACGATACCCAGGATCTGCAACGCCGCGGCGCGCAGGCGCGCGAGCTGATTTACAGCGCCAAACTGCCCGAAACACTCTATGCCGAGATGGTGCGCGCCTACGAGGAGCTGCTGGCATCGCACGGTGCGCCGGCCTCGCTGGCGGTACGCAGTTCGGCCACGGCGGAGGATCTGCCCACCGCCAGTTTTGCCGGCCAGCAGGACACCTATCTGAATATCTCCGGCCTGAGCGCCTATGTGGACGCCTGCCGCCACTGCTTTGCCAGTCTGTTCACCGACCGTGCCATCCACTACCGCATCGACCAGGGCTTTGACCATTTCGAGATCGCGCTCTCCATCGGCGTGCAGATTATGGTGCGCTCCGACATCGCCGCCTCCGGGGTCATGTTCTCCATCGATACCGAAACCGGCTTTGAGGATGTGGTGATGGTTACCGGCGCCTACGGTTTGGGCGAAAACGTGGTGCAGGGCGCGGTCGATCCCGACGAATTCTATGTGCACAAGCCCACCTTCAAAAAAGGCTTCCGCAGCGTACTTAAACGCCATCTCGGCGCCAAAAAAATCAAGATGGTCTATGCCACCGACAGCAACCGCCGCGCGCCGATCCACAATGTGCCGACCTCGCAGGCGGAGCGCAAACAGTTCTGCATCAGCGACCAGGAGGCGGTGAAACTGGCGGACTACGCCATCAAGATAGAGGACTACTACAGCGCCAAAGCCGGTTATCGAAAACCGATGGATATGGAGTGGGCCAAAGACGGCGTCACCGGCGAGCTGTTTGTGGTGCAGGCGCGTCCGGAAACCGTCGCTTCGCAGCGCACGGGTGCGATTCTAGCGCGTTATGAACTCACGCAGACGCCGCCGGCACCGCTTGTCACCGGGCGTTCGGTGGGCGGCAAGATTGCCAGCGGCAAGGCGCGGGTGATCTCCTCGGTGGAATTTCTGCACGAGTTCGAGGACGGCGAAATCCTGATTTCCGACATCACCACGCCGGACTGGGAACCGGTCATGAAACGCGCCGCCGCCCTGATTACCAATCGCGGCGGCCGCACCTGTCATGCGGCGATTATCGCGCGCGAACTGGGCATCCCCGCCGTGGTCGGAACCGGCAAGGGCACCGAACTGATCCAGAACGGCCAGTGGTTGACGGTTTCCTGTGCCGAAGGCGACGAAGGGCGGGTCTATGCCGGGGAGATCGGTTACCGCGTGGCCGAAGTGGATCTGGGGACTTTGCAGCAGCCCAAGACAGAAATCTTGATGAATCTGGGCAATCCCGAACTGGCGTTTGATTTGAGTTTCATTCCCAACGCCGGCATCGGCCTGGCGCGTATGGAGTTCATTATCAATAACCATATTCAGGTGCATCCGCAGGCGTTGTTGCATCCGCAAAAGGTCAAAGATGACGCGGTACGCGAACAGATTGCGCAGTTGACGCAGGGGTTTGCCTCGGGATCGGATTACTTTGTGCAGAAGCTCGCCGAAGGGGTCGGCACCATCGCCGCCGGATTTTATCCGAAGCCGGTGGTGATGCGTCTGTCGGATTTCAAATCCAACGAATACGCCTCGCTGATCGGCGGGCAGGATTTTGAACCGCACGAGGAAAACCCGATGCTCGGTTTCCGCGGGGCGTCGCGTTACAACGATGTCGATTACAAAGCCGCTTTTGCGTTGGAGTGTCAGGCGATCAAGCGGGTGCGCGAGGTCATGGGGTTGGATAACGTGATTATCATGATTCCGTTCTGCCGCCGCGTGGAGGAGGCCAAGCATGTCATCGAAACCCTGGCGGAAAACGGCCTGGTGCGCGGCGTTAATGGGCTGCAGGTGTATATGATGGTGGAGATTCCCAATAACGTGCTGCTGATCGACGAGTTCTCCGAATACTTCGATGGTTTCTCCATCGGCACCAATGACCTGACGCAGCTGGTGCTGGGGGTCGACCGCGATTCGGAAAAGGTCGCGTTTGACTATGACGAGCGCGATGCCGGTGTCAAGAAAATGGTCAGGATGGCGGTGGAAGGCGCGCACCGCAACGGCAAGCACATCAGCCTGTGCGGTCAGGCGCCGTCGGACTATCCGGAGTTTGCGGAGTTCCTCGTTGAAATCGGTATTGACGCCATGAGCCTGAATCCCGATTCGGTCTTGAAAACCCTGCCGTTGATTTTGCAGGCCGAAGCCAAGGTTGCCAAGTTATCCACGAAAAAAGGTTGAAAGCCCGTTAAAACGCCCCGCAAGCCTGTGGATAACTTTTGAATAACTCTTTTAACCACAGAGGCACAGAGACACAGAGTTTTTAAACAACTGCTTTTTCTCTGCGTCTCTGCGTCTCTGTGTCTCGGTGGTTCAAATCACCCGGCCTGTTGAGTTTTTTTAACCGGTTTTCAGGCTGCAAACCAATCCACTAAGCCCACCAACACCGCATAACGCACGCCTTTGCCGATAAACGTCAGCAGCACAAACAGCCCGAAATTAACGCGCATCATGCCGGCGATAAAGGTCAAGGCATCGCCAAACAGCGGCATCCACGAAAACAGCAGGCTCCATACGCCGTATTTATTGAACCAGCTCTGGCTTTTGTGCAGAGTATCGGCTTTAAAGGGAAACCAGCGGCGGTGTTGAAAATGCAGCAGATAGCGCCCGAGGCCGTAATTGACCGCCGCGCCGAGTGTATTGCCTGCCGTTGCCCAGGCCCAGAGTGCCCAGGGTTCATAACCTTCCAGCAGCAAGCTGCCGAGCAGCACTTCCGAGCCGGCCGGCAGCAGTGTGGCGGCGATAAAGGAAACGGCAAACAGCGAAAGATAGGCACTCATCTGAAAATGGCTCGAGGAGGTTAGAAAAAGCCAAAGGCGTTTTCGATATGCTGCGGTTCGAGAATGTCGTCGCTATAGGCCAGCAGGTCGAACTGCATGCTGTAATCCGCATAGTGTGGGTGGGTCAGCAGGAAATGTTGCGCCGCCAGACGGATGCGGGCTTGCTGGGCGGCGCTGAGCTGTTCGGCCGGGTGGCCGTAATCGGCGTTTTGACGGTATTTGACCTCGAAAAACACCAGACGTTGCTCGGTGTTATGCAAGCCGATCAGATCGATTTCGGCTTTGTTGAAGCGGTAGTTTTGCGCGACGATTTCAAAGCCGCGCTGTTGCAGCCACTTCGCCGCGTCCTGCTCTTTGGCGTGGCCGAAGAGTTTGTTTTTGAGACCGCGTAAGGTGCGCTGCATGGCGGGTTCCTGCGCGGTTCTAGTCGCGCTGACGTCCTAAAGAGGCGGGATCGAGATCGGTCGAACCGTCTGCTGGCGCCGCGCCGGATTCGACGTTGTTGTCCTGGGGAGTCAGGTCCGTATCCGTTAGCGGCACTGTCGCGGCGGGAATGACAACCGGCGGTACCCAGCGCACCAGTTGGCCGTTTTTATTGTAGTGCGCCCAGATGAGCTTTTTGTCGATTTGCAGGCCGTCTTTGTAGAGAATGCCGCTCTGTCCGCTGGTCAGGCAGAGGTTGGGCGCAAGATTGGCCAGTTGCGTCGAAATCAGGAAGCTGTCCCAGCCAAAGGCTTCCAGCGGGGTTTCCAAGGCGTGCGCCGTGAAAATCGCCGGAATGGTCGGAAACACCACGTCACTCAGGTCGCGGTTGGCTTTGATGGCCTGCAGGTTGGCCGGGGTGAGGTTGGCGGTGGCATAGACCGGCAGTTTGAGTTGGAAGAACTCGAACTGCGGGTGGAATACCGCTACCTGCTCGGCGTTACCCATCAGCACAATCGCCTGCAAATCCTGGCGGATGCGCGGGAAGAATTCGGGTTTGGCACCGAGCAGCCAGCGCAGGTTGTTGTAGCGCGCCTCGCTCTCCTCTTCGTGAATCAACTGCCCGAGCGCCTGGCGCAGATTGGGGTTTTTCAACGGATACTGAACCAGGTCGGCACGGTTTGAGGGGTTGTTGAGCCATTGCGCGCGCAGCTCAAAGGCGTTGCTGCTGTCGCGGCTGGTTTCGCTGCTGAGAATGCCGATACGCGCAAAGCCGCGCGCTTCGAGCTGTTTGCGAATTTGGTAGGCTTCCGTGTCGGAACGGTAGTTGAAGCTGTAGAAAGGCGCTTTTTCGGTACTGTTGAGCGCCAACACGTCTTTGACGTTATGTTGCGCCAGCACGTCAATGGCCTCTTTGGTCAACGGGCCTATGACCCAATCGGCGCCTTCGGCCTTGGCCTGCTGGTAACGCGCCCAGGTCTGTGCGGCATCACTGGTGTCGTAGAAGCGCAGGGCGATCTGGCGGTTGGAGATCATATAGGCTTTGAGCAGGCCGTTACGAATCTGTTGGCTGATGCTGTGGTATTTGCCTTTGAACGGCAGCAGCACGGCGATTTGTTTGGGTTGCGGCGGGGTTTTGAGCTCTTCGCGCAGTGCCGGAATCAGGTGGCGCGTGTAAATCGCTTGCGGATTGAACTCGGCCAGATCAGCCAGGCTTTGGCGGGCAAACAGATTGGGCTGTTCGCTGGCATTCAGCAGCGGCTGCCACGTCGCCAAAACCGGATCAGCTAGCATTTTGGCGCGTTTTTGCGGGGTATCGAAGGCGGTTTGCAGGGTTTTCCACAGCATATATTCCACTGCCGCCTGATTGTCGGCATCGCCGTCCAGTTCGCGCCACAGCGTTTCACCCAACGTGACAAAAGCGCTCCAATCCTCTTCCGCTTTGGCGCGGTTGACCTGCGCTTCCAGCGCTTTCAAGGCCTGTTCGCGCTCGGATTTGGCGGTGGTTTTTGGCAGGCTTAAATCGCCGCCGGCAGTCTGCTGCGGTTTGGGTTGCGGTGCGCTGCAACCGCTCATGGCGAGCATCCCAGCGCTCAAAGCCAATGAGAGCCCGGCGGCAATTAACGAAGTACGCGGAGAGGTTTTTCTATAGAATGGCTGCATAGTGAAACAGGCTAATAACAGGCGATGCCTTGGCAAGTGAATCTTGCAGAAGATTATATAGTGAAACGGCCTTGATGGGTGGCGATTTGCAGTCGCTATCCTTTTGATAAGTGACACATAAATAAGAGACGTTTGAACGTGACCGAAACCCAAGTAAACCAAACTCAGCAGGCCGGGTTGGCCAATGCCACTTCCAAAGCGACCTTATATATCGTGGCGACCCCGATCGGTAACCTCAAAGACATCACCTACCGTGCGGTGGAGGTGTTGGGGGCGGTGGACTGGATTGCCGCCGAGGATACGCGTCATACGCAAAGGCTGTTGCAGGCGTTGGGGGTGAATAAGCCGCTGTTGAGTCTGCACGACCATAACGAGCAGGCGCGCAGCCAGCAACTGCTGGAAAAACTCCAGGCCGGAGAAAGCGGCGCGCTGGTGTCGGATGCGGGGACGCCGCTGATCAACGATCCGGGCTTTCATCTGGTGAAGCTGCTGCGTCAGCAGGGCGTGAAGGTGGTGCCGATTCCGGGGCCGTCGGCGGTGATTACCGCCTTGTGCGCGGCCGGCCTGCCGACCGACCGTTTCAGTTACGAAGGCTTTCTGCCGGCCAAAAAACAGAGGCGTTTGCAGGTGCTGCAAACCCTCAAAAACGACACGCGTACCTTGGTGTTTTACGAATCACCGCACCGTCTGACAGAGTCGCTGCAAGCGATGCTCGAGGTGTTCGGCGGCGAGCGGCAGATGGTGGCGGCGCGCGAAATGACCAAAACCTATGAGCAGTTTGTGTCCGGCAGCGTGGCGGAGGTGGTGGCCTATTTTGAGAGTCATGCGGACAAGGTGCGTGGCGAGTTTGTGTTGATGGTGATGGGCGATGTGGTGGCTGAAGCGGTTTGCGAAGACGAACACGACGCGCTGATTGGGGCTTTGTTGAAACAGCAGCTGCCGGTCAAGCAGATTACCGATATTGTGGTGGAGTTGAGCGGTCAGAAGAAAAAGGCGGTTTATAACCGCGTGCTTGCCCTGAAAGAGGGGTCGGAGTAAACGCACTCTCCTGTTGCATTTTTTTGGGCATAAAAAAAGCGAGAATCAATCTCGCTTTTTTATGACTACTTCTGACTGCGTGGCGCTAATTACAGCGTAACGATGTCTTCAGCCTGTGGGCCTTTAGGGCCGTTTGTCACGTTGAATGCCACTTTCTGGCCTTCAACCAAGGTTTTGAAACCAGAACCGCTGATAGCCTTGAAGTGTGCGAACACATCTGGACCAGATTCCGGTTGAATAAAGCCAAAACCTTTCGATTCGTTGAACCACTTAACGGTTCCTGTCATTTTGTTAGACATAATAATCATCCTCAAATAGAGATAAAGAAAAGAGCCTGAATAGGCGGAGGAAAAAAATAGACTGATACTTTAAAACTAGAGAACGGTGATTACTTTATGAATAACAACGAAGACGAGCAGGTAAACCAAGGTATTTCTTTCTGACGCCCACTATACAGTGATGCGCCAGTAAGTCAATGAAATATTTTTATTTTTTTATATATAGTGGTTTTCTGGGTAATCTTGCTTGGGTGTTGTGCCGATATTAAGTAAAGCGACGAAGGCTTCGCGTTTGAATGAGGATGAACGCTGTTTGTTGCCTTCGTCTTTTGGCAGGCCTAAAAGCGCCCGTTTTGATAGTCGTCAAAAGCCTGCTGAATCTCTTCTTGCGTGTTCATCACAAACGGGCCGCGCTGCACGATCGGTTCGTTCAGGGGCTGTCCGGCCACCAGCAGAAAACGGCTGGTTTCGGTGGCTGCGATGCGCACAGCGTCGCCGTCGCTTAAAACGCCGAGTTCTTTGGCGCAAAGCGTCTCCTCGCCGATGCTGATGGCGCCTTCATGCACATATATAAATGCGGTATGGCCTGCGGGAATCGGTTGCTCCAGCGTGTCGCCCGCTTGCAGTTGCACATCCAGATAGGTCGGATAGACAAAACGGTTCTTGATAATGCCTTGCGTGCCTTTGGCGGTCTGGCCGGCAATGACCTTTATATGCGTGCCGCTGTTCCAAACTTCTTCGGGGATTTTGTGCGGCAGAAATTCCTGATAGGACGGCTCGCTCATTTTGGCGTGTGCCGGCAGATTCACCCACAGCTGGAACCCCATCAGCAAGCCGTCCTGCTGCTCTGGCATTTCCGAGTGGATAATGCCGCGCCCGGCGGTCATCCATTGTACGCCGCCGGCTTCGATCACCCCTTCGTTGCCCTGGCTGTCGCGGTGGCGCATGCGGCCGGCGAGCAGATAGGTGACGGTCTCGAAGCCGCGATGCGGATGCGGCGGAAAACCGCCGATGTAATCCTGCGGACGGTCGGTGCCGAAGGCGTCCAGCATTAGAAACGGGTCGAGGTTTTTGAGCTGCGGCTGACCGATAATGCGGGTCAATTTCACGCCGTCGCCGTCCGAAGCCGACAGACCATAATAGCGTTGTTGTATGGTTCTCGGATGGTTCATGGCTTTTCTCCATTGCTGGTTGAGTTGCCAATCAGTTTAGCGCTTGCCTTGTGCTTGAAAAAGCGCCAAAATTCCAATTAAGTGTTCTTGATTTGGCAACAAAGGAGAAGAGGATGTCGCAGTTTCAGGAAGTGCAGATTTTTGTGCGTATCGTCGAGGCCGGCGGCATCAGCAAGGCGGCGGATCAGCTCAATCTCGCCAAGTCGGCGGTGAGTCGCAAATTGAGCGATCTGGAAACGCGTCTTAATTGCAAACTGATCCAGCGCACCACACGCAAGTTTCACCTCACCGATGCCGGGCGCCTCTATTACGAGCGTGCATTGACGTGGCTTGCGGATTACGAGCAGATGAGTCAGGTAGTGCACCGTCAGGACGAAGCCCTGTTGGGCAATCTGAGGCTCTCTTTGCCGTTATCGTTCGGGCTGGCGCATTTGACGTCGCTATTGAGCGAATTTGCCGGCTTGCATCCGCAGCTGAATTTGCAGATCGATTTTTCCGACCGCCATGTCGATATGGTGGAGGAGGGCTTTGATCTGGCATTCCGTATCGGTGAACTCAAAGATACGTTGATGCAGGCGCGCCGTATCGTACCGATTCGTTTTGCGCTGTGCGCCAGTCCTGCTTACTTGCAAAAGCACGGCACGCCGATGACGCCGGATGCGCTCAAACCCCATGCGTTGCTGCGTTATTCCGCCGGACAGAGTACCGTGCGGTTGCTGGATGCGGAGGGTAGGGAGCAGGTGGTTGCCATGAATGGCCAGATTCAGGCGAACAACGGCGATTTTCTGCGCGAAATGGCGATTGCCGGGCAGGGGATCGTGATGTCGCCGACTTTTATTGTCTGGCAGGCGCTGCAAAGCGGCGCCCTGGTGCAGATTCTGGGTGACTACACGATTCCGCCGGTTTACGGTTATACGGTCTATCCGCAAAACCGCTATCTGCCCCATAAGGCGCGGGTGTTTATTGATTTTTTGGCGGAGAAGTTTGCCGGTACGCCTTATTGGGATGCGTTGTAATGCGAATTTTAGTTCTTACTAAGCTCGTGAATGTCATCGAGTGTGCGCTTTCCCATCAGCGCCATGGTCATTTCCAGTTCGTCGCGTAATAGGCGGATGACTTGCGCCACGCCCAATGCGCCGTTGGCCGCTAAACCGTAGATATAAGGCCGGCCCAAAAGCACCGCATCGGCGCCGCTGGCCAGTGCATGATAAATGTCCTGCCCCGAACGGATACCGCTGTCGAATAGAATCGGCAGTTCGTCTTTGAGTGCGCTGCGGATGTCGCGCAGCGCACTCAGGCTGTCGATGCAGCCGTCCAGCACCCGGCCGCCGTGGTTGGACACCACCAGGCCGTCAAATCCCAGTTTTTGTGCGTGCAAGGCATCGTCACGATGCAATATGCCTTTGATTAACAGCGGTTTATTCAACGTATCGCGCAGCCAGGCCATATCTTCCCAGGTGGGTGCTTGGCGCATCCAGCCGTCAAACACCTCGCTTTGGTGAGGGTGTTTTGCTGCAGGAGCGGCAGGCACCTCCAGATTCACCGCGTAAATTTCCGGCGGCAGTTCAAAATGCGCCTGTTTGACGGGGGCGTCCACGGTGATCATAAAGGTGTGGTAGCCTGCCGCCAAAGCGCGGTCGATGAGTCGCGAGGTGCGTTCGCGACTGCCTTGCCAGTAGATTTGAAACCACGGCGGTGTGTCGGAAGCGGCGGCAATTTGTTCCAGTGTCTGGCTGGCCAGGCTGCTCACCACCAGCGTCGAGCCCTGCGCGCTGGCCGCGGCGGCGGAAGCCTGCTCGCCGTGGGCGTGAAACAACATCTGATAGGCGATGGGAGCGAGCAGAATCGGGTGTTCAAAACACTGGCCAAACAGTTCACAACGGGTATGGCCACCGCCGACATTCACCAGGGGTCTGGGCACCAGGCGCTGTTCGGCAAAAGCCTGCAGATTGGCCTGATGGGTGCGTCCCAAACCGGCGCAATCTTGCAGATAATCCCACGCCTGCGGATGACGGATATGCGCTTGTGCCTCGGCTTCAAAGCGTTTTAGGCTGGGCAGATCAAAGGATGCGGTCATCAGGTTTCCGCCCACATACGCAGCAGGTTATGGTAAGTGCTGGTGAGGTTGACGATTTCGGCGGTCTCATTGTATTGTTCGCGCAGCGCCATAATGTTGAGATCCAGATCGTAAAGCAGACGGCGGCGTTCGTCTTCGCGGATCATGCTCTGCGTCCAGAAAAACGAAGCGGTGCGGGCGCCTTTGGTCACCGGTTCAACGCGATGCACACTGGACGACGGATAGAGAATCATGTCGCCCGCCGGCAGTTTGACGCGTTTTTCGCCAAAGGTGTCTTCCACGACCAGTTCGCCGCCGTCGTATTCGTGCGGGTGCGAAAAGAACAGGGTGCAGGAGACGTCGGCACGCACGCGGAATTGGCCGTTGGCAGCGGTGCGAATGGCGTTATCGACATGGTTGCCGAAGGTGTTCATCTCGCCGGTGTAGCAGTTGAAATAGGGCGGCAGAATTTTTTTGGGCAGGGCGGCGCTGAAAAACAACGGGTGGCGGTTGAGCGCACCGAGCACGATTTGCTGTAACTGCTGTGTGATGTCGCCGTTTTCGGGAAGCTGAAAGTTGCGTTTGACCTGGGCGGCCTGTGCGCCGGCGGTTTCACGCCCGTCAATCCAGCCGGCTTCGGCCAGCAGGCGGCGGCAGGTATTGAGTTCGTCGGCTGTTAGCACCTCGGGAATATGTAACATCATAGGACTGTTCTCCTTTTGGCTGGGTTCTGTTGCGGGTGATGGCAACAGTGGCAAGGCACAACGCGCCTGATTGCAAAGGTAGACGCGCTGTGCCTTACCACCGTCTTGCGGAAAGGGTTCCGCAAGCGATGATAAGTCGATTAGACAAACTTAAAACTTATACTCGCCGGTTAGCATATAGGCCTGATCCGAACCGGGCACTACAAAACCGCCGTTGTCGTAAACCGATTCATACCAGTCGGTATTGAAAAGGTTCACTACATTCAAACGCAGGGTGTAATCCTTCTGTTCGTAAGCCACCATCGCGTCCCAACGCACATAGGACGGGGCCGTATTGGGGTCGAATGCGTCCGTGCCGCCGCTGGTCGGGCTGTAGGCGTAGCGGTCGCCTTTGCCATCCAGGCCACCGCCGATTTTCCAGCCGCCCGGCAACTTGTAGGTTGTCCACAGGTTGTAGGTATATTCCGGCGTATTGCGGGCGCGTTGTCCTTCAAAGTTAGGGTTGGGTGCGACAATCGTTCCTGATCGATTCGCTTGTGGCGGGGCGACTTCCAGAATTTTGGCATCCATCAGCGCGGCGCCGGCAAACACTTCCCAGTTAGGCGTAACGCGACCGGCCAGTTCCACTTCCAGACCGTCGGTGCGGCGTTTTTTGGTCAGTACCGAGGCGGTCGCTTCCAAATCGGTATTGCGTTCCCACTGTTTATCGGCACGGTAAAGCGCGGTGCGCAGGGTCAAATCGCCGTCCAGCAGGAACCATTTGGCCCCCAGTTCCATGACCTGACTGCGCTCCGGCGGGAATTCACCGCCGTCCAGCTGGTAGAGATCGGCCGTCGGGCTAAAGGAGTCGCTGTAGCTCAGATAGTAGTGCGAGGCTTCGTCCGGCTGCCAGGAAAGGGCCGAGCGGTAACTCTGTTCGCCAAAGTCCAGTTTTGGCGAGTTGGTGCTGGAGTATTTGGCGTTCAACTGATCGTGGCGTACGCCCAGCAGCAGTTTCCAGTCGGGGATGAACTCAAACTGATCCTGCACAAAAATCGAGTAGGAATCGCCTTTGTAGGTGGTTGGCGTGCCGGTGGTGACGCCCGGACTGTAAGTCTTGGGATCGCCGCTGGCCGACAGATTCAACAGGCTGGCACGTTTGCTGTCTTCGTGCAGGTATTCGATGCCGGCCATCATTTCGTGCGGAACGCCGCCGATCATGCGTTTATGGGTAATATCGGACTGCAGGGCCAGATTGTGTACATCCAGATGACGGGTGGCAAAACTATCGCTGGTCAAATCAGAAGCACTGGGTTTGGCGGCCGCATAGTCGCGCAGATAGTGGGCGTTGCGAATCACGGTGCGCAAATCGGTGTTTTTGTCGATTTTGTAGTTATGCGTCAGGGTGGTGATATCGGTTTCGCTCTTGTCGAAACTGCGCGGACTGCCGTAGAAGTGGTCGATCATCTCATCCTGCGGTTTTTTATCGGCGAAGCGGATGCCGTAATCGGGGTTGTCGTCGGTCACCGTGTGGATATGGCTGATAACGACTTCGTTGTCGGTATTCAAACCAAAGCCCAGGCTCGCCGAGATGCCGCCGCGTTCGATGTCGGCTTCCGCGCCGTTTTCAGGGTTGCTGCGGAAGCTGCCCTGGCTGCGTTTCATGAGATTGACGCGCGCCGCCGTGGTGTCGCCGAGTTTTTTGTTGAAATCGCCGGTGATTTCGCTGTAGTCGTGACTGCCGGTACTCAGACTGATTTTATTGGCATCTTGCAGTTTCGGTGTTTTGCTGACCTGATTGATGACGCCGCCGGCCTGACCGCGGCCAAACAGCATGGAGCCGGAACCGCGCAGTACGTCGACCTGCTCCAGGTTGAAGGTTTCGCGGTTGTATTGGGCGGTGTCGCGTACGCCGTCCAGATACATGTCGCCAAAGGTATAGAAGCCGCGCAGCATCATGTTGTCGCCGGCACGGCCGCCCTCGGCGGCGTTAAATGTGAGGCCGGAAACATTGCGCAGCGCCTCTTTGAGCGAGGAGACCTGTTGGTCTTCCATCAGCTGCTGGGTGACGGTGGTGAGGGCTTGCGGAACGTCATGCGGATCCTGCTGCATTTTACCCACGCGGGTGGTGGTGCCCTGATAGCCGTTGTTTTCGCTGATATCGGCTTTTTCCGCCGCATCGCGCACCTCGACGGTGCTCAAGGTTGGTGCCGGATCGGCCGCCACTGCCAACGGGCTGATAAGCCCCATGCCGCAGACCATCGCGCCCAAAGTAGAGATGGGGGTAGCGATGGCTTTCTTTTTGAGGGGGTGATCGTTTTTAGGCTGTGCCATAGGATTTTCCTTTTCTTTTTCTTGTTGAGAAAAACCTGGCTGGCTGGGCAGTCGCTTGGCTGGCTGGGTTGGTGGATGTTCACTTACGTGTTTTAGGAGTTGAATTTCATTGCAATGACTCGGTTTTTGCGCTGTTGGCAGCCGGTGCTGTTCCAGCCGCGCCGGCCGGTTGGGTAATAAACCCGACCTTGTTTAAACCGGCTGCGCGCAACATCGACAATACCTCGGTCAGGCGCTGATAGGGCAGCGTTTTGTCGGCCTCGATACGGATGGCCGGCGGTGAAGTCGCCAAAGCCGCTTCGCTCATGATCTGTTTGGCCTGCTCGTCATCGCTGATGGCGATATCGTTCCAGTGCAGTTCGCCGCCCGCCGCGATTGAGAGGGTCACGGCTTGCGGATCGTCTTGCAGTGCCTGCGCATTGGCTTTAGGCAAGTCCACCTTCAAGGCCTGCGTCATCAAAGGTGCGGTGACAATGAAGATAATCAGCAAGACCAGCATCACGTCCACCAGCGGCGTGGTGTTGATGTCGGCCATCGGGCGTTGCGAGCCGCCGTCCAATCCGCCAAACGCCATCTTAGTGCTGCTCCTGTTGAGTGGACTGCTTGGCCATGAAGTACAGATGCAAATCGTGGGCAAAGCCGTCCAGTTCGGCCGAAACCAAGCGCAGCTGACGGTTAAAGGCGTTGTAGGCGAGTACCGCGGGAATGGCGACAAACAGGCCCAGTGCGGTCATAATCAGCGCTTCACCGACCGGGCCGGAAACCTGGTCCAGTCCCAACTGACCGCTGGAACCGATATTCATCAGCGCATGGTAGATGCCCCAAACGGTGCCGAACAGGCCGACAAACGGCGCGGTGGAACCGATAGACGCCAACAGCGTCTGGCCGTTTTCCAGTCGGCTGTTGGCGTGGTTCAGGGCGCCGCGCAGGGCTTGTACCATGACTTCACTGGATGGCAGGGCATCGGCCAACAAGGCGGGGTGCTGTTTGTTCAGCCAGACGCGGCCTTTGTCGCCGGCCTCTGCCAAGGCGTGATAGGCCGGTAATTTTTGGAGTCGATCAATGCCCGACTGCCAGTTGGCGGCATGCCAAAATTGTTCGGTTATGCCCGGTGTCAGCAGACGGTAACGCGAAAATTGCCAGAATTTGAACAAAATCACGCTCCAGCTCAATAGCGACATGAGCAGCAGTATCCAAAATACCGAATGGGTCACGGCGTCCCCGGCCTGCCAAAAACTTTCAAACTGTGACTGCATGGTTGTTTCTCCGAATATTAAGATTGCAAAACAAATTTGACCGGTACCAGCACCGAACTTTCGATGGTGACCGAACCTTGTTTGGCCGGTCTGAACTGCCAGTGTTTAACGGCCTCCAGTGCGGCCTGGTCCAGGCGCGCGTAGCCGGAGGTGGTATGCAGTTCCACCTGTCTGGCCTGACCTGCGGCGCCGACCAGCACTTTCAAGACCACGGTGCCTTCTTCACCCGCCCGCTTTGACAGGCGTGGATAATGCGGCAGCGGATTATTCAGGTAATCGGCCGTGGCTTCAATCAAGGGCTCCTCCGGCGGAGCGGAGACCGGCAATGCCTCCGGCGTCATTTCTTTAAGCGGGCTGTCTACCGGCGGCAAATCGGTGTCGTTGGGCTGTAACGGCTCAGACGCTTCAACCGGTTCTTCTACGACTTTCTCCAGCGGTTTTTCAACCGGCTTTTTCGGTTTCGGCTTGGGTTGCGGCTTGGGTTGTGGCTCTTGGGTTTTTTCCGGTTTCTTTGGCTCTTCAATTTCCGGTTTTTTAATGGTCTCTTCCGCCAGAGGGTCGTTTTCAATGACCTCTTCGACCGGTTGAACCGTCTGTGGCAGCGGTTGCGGCATCGCCGCCGGCGGGGAGACCTGCGTCAATTCCACCCACGTGACCTGCTCCGTCTGTTCCTGCGCATGCAGTTCGGGCGTGGCGATTTGCCAGAACCAGGCGATCAAAAGCGCGTGCAACAGCAGTGCGCCGAGAAACGAGGTGAATGTAGCCGTGCGTTTAAAGTTGAACATAGGTCTGTATCGGTTAATGACTCGTCTTGTTTTTCTGTGAGGCGTAGGGCCGACGTTTAAAAATGGCCGCTTTTTAAAACAGTTTGCAAATCTTAATGTAAAGCGTTCTTATTATCAATGCTGTGAGTAATAAAATAATAAATAAAAATTATTCGTATTAGTATTTGAAAACGGGCCTCGGCTTATCTATCATAATGAGAATTATTTTTAATAAAGTGGCAAGGCCGTTGTCACAACCGTCAAGAGAAAGGTTGGTTTGAATATGGCAGAAAATAAAGAGAAGGCGGCGCTGCGACCCGCAGAAGAGGTCTCCCGCGCGAGGTCTGGTGCACAGGAGACGAGGATTTTAGAGAGCGAGCAGCTGTTGCAGGACGATTCACAGGTGTTGATCAAGCATGGTGAAACGCTCTACCGCCTGCAGCGTACCAAAGAGAATAAATTGATTCTGACTAAATAAATGTTTGGGACGGAATGCTTGGGACGGAATGCTTGGAGCGTGCCGCATGGCCCGCGGCAAAGCAATGAAACTAATGCTTTTGTAAATGATAACAATTCTTTTTTGTATTGATATTCGGGTTGTTTGAGTGTAGGATGAGGCCACTTGAATATTGAAATTAACAGGGAGTGCGACCGTGCTGGCAGTGAAAGATCTCACTATTGCATTGGGTGAACGTCAAGTGTTACGCAATTTTGTCATGGACATGCCGCAAGGCGAGATAGTCGCGATTCTGGGGCAGAGCGGCAGCGGCAAGACGACCATGCTGCGCGCGATTGCCGGCTTGCAGTGTGCGCAGGCCGGTGAAGTGCATCTCAACCGCACCTGTGTGTTGTGCGGCGACAAGTGTCTGGTGCCGCCGCAAAAGCGCGGCATCGGCATGGTTTTTCAGGATTACGCGCTGTTTCCGCATATGACGGTAGAGCAGAACATTCTGTTTGGCATCGCCTCCTGGAGCAAGAAAGAACGCCAGCAACGGTTGCAGGAGTTGATGGCGCTGGTGCGTTTGCCGGTTGAGATGGTGAAGCGTTATCCGCACGAGTTGTCCGGCGGCCAGCAGCAGCGCGTCGCCTTGGCGCGTGCCTTGGCGCCGCGTCCCGGACTGGTGTTGCTGGATGAACCCTTTTCGAGCCTGGATAGCCAGACCCGCTATCCGTTGGTGGATGAGGTCAAGCGTGTCCTCAAGGCCGAAGGGGTGTCGGCGATTTTGGTGACGCACGATTTGGCGGAGGCACAGCGCCTGGCCGATCGCATTGGCGAGCTAAAAGAAGGGCTGGTCGAGACCTGGCAGACAGTGCATTAAACCTTGGTAAGCATGAGGAGAGAGACAAAAAATGACGTTCAAAAAAACTCAACAGGCCGGGTATGCGGCGACCATTGTGGCAGCGGCTTTGTCGTTCATGGCACCAATCTTTGCCTATGCGCAGGAAGTGGTGGTGTACAGTTCGCGCACCGAGCATCTCATTAAGCCGGTATTTGAGGCGTTTACTCAGGATACCGGTATTAAGGTTTCCTATTTGACCGGCAAGGATAATGCGCTGATCGAGCGTGTTAAGGCCGAGGGGGAGCGGACGCCGGCGGATGTGCTGATGACGGTGGATGCGGGGAATCTTTGGTATGCCGCGTCGCAAGGGTTGTTTCAGCCGATGAACGCGCCGCAGGTGGAAAAAGCCGTGCCCGCGCATTTGCGCGATCCCAAGGGGCTGTGGAGCGGTTTGTCGATCCGTGCGCGTACCATCGTCTATAGCACCGAGCGCGTCCGCCCGGAGGAGCTGTCTACTTACGAAGCTCTGGCGGAGCCGCAGTGGAAGGATCGTTTGTGCTTGAGAACCTCCAAAAAGGTTTACAACAAATCGCTGGTAGCGGCTTTGCTGGCGCACAACGGCGAAGCGGCCACCGCCAAAATGCTGGCAGGCTGGGTGGATAATCTGGCGGCTGCGCCCATGGCGAAGGATTCGCAGGTAATGGAAGCGATTCTGGCGGGGCAGTGCGATGTCGGGATTGTAAACACTTACTATTTCGGCCGTTTGCAGCAGGAAAAGCCGGATGCGCCCTTGAAACTCTTCTGGGCCAATCAAAATACCACCGGCGCGCATGTCAATGTTTCCGGAGCGGGGGTGCTGAAGCACGCCAAGCATGTTGAGGCCGCCAACCGTCTGCTGGACTGGCTCGCCAGTGACCGTGCCCAGGAGCTGTTTGCCGCGCTGAATAAGGAGTTCTCGGTCAATCCGCAGGTGCCGGTCGACGCGATTGTTTATTCGTGGGGCGATTTTAAACAGGATCAGCTCGGTCTGGAAAGAATCGGCGCCTTGCAGAACGAGGCGGTGACGCTGATGCAGCGCGCCAACTACCGTTAAGCGTCTGCCCGATTTGTTCGCGTAATGAATAGAGGATTGGCTCTTCTGATTGCTGTCGCCGCCATTTTGGCGGCGCCTGTTTTTATCGTTGCCTTGTCGTGGCTGGCTCCGCAGTCGGATCTATGGGCGCACTTTGCCGATACGCTGCTGGCGCCGATGCTGCTCAATACGTTGGTGTTACTGCTGGGCGTGACGATTGGCGCCGGCCTGCTCGGCACCGCGCTGGCGTGGCTGGTGACGCTGTGCGACTATCCCGGAAGGCGCTGGTTCGAGTGGCTGTTTTTCCTGCCGTTTGTGTTGCCCGCTTATGTCGTGGCATTTGTCTATTTGGGGCTGTTTGATTTTGCCGGCCCGGTGCAGTCCTTTCTCCATGCGCAGTTTGCGTTTGAGCGCATTGATATCCGTTCCGGCCATCTTGCCGTCATCGTCGTCTTCACGGCGGTGTTTTATCCCTATGTCTATATGCTTGCCAAAGTCGGCTTCCAGTCGCAGCGTCATAGCCTGTTGGAAGCGGCGCAAACCTTGGGGGCGAGTAATGCCGGAATTTTCTGGCGGGTCAGTCTGCCGTTGGCGCGGCCGGCGATTGTCGCCGGTATTACGCTGGTGCTGATGGAGACGTTGGCGGATTTCGGCGTGGTGTCGATGTTTAACTACGACACTTTCACCACGGTGATTTACTCGGCATGGGAGGATTACCGCAGTGTCGAGATGGCGGCGCAGGTCGCCAGTCTGCTGGTGCTGCTGAGTGTGTTGCTGATCGTGGTGGAGCGTTACAACCGCGGCCGCGCGCGTTTTTATACCGATCAGTCTTTGATGACACCGCCTTTTAAACTGAAAGGCGGCAAGGCTTGGGCGGCAACGGGGTTCAGCGGGCTGGTGGTGGCGCTGACCTTTGTCTTGCCGGTCGGGCAGTTGCTGGTCTGGGCATGGCAGATGTTCGAGCAGGAATGGGATGCGCATTACTGGACGCTGATGGCCAATTCCCTGATGTTGGGGATTACCGCAGGAATGCTGGCGGTGGGGGTGGCGTTACTGTTGCTGACCTTGAAATACCGTCAGGGGCGGCGCCATGCGGCCAGCAGTTTTTGGGTGGGTCTGTCGAGCATGGGTTATGCCTTGCCCGGTTCGGTGATGGCGATCGGTTTGCTGTTTGTGTTCTGGGTGCTGGATAAGACGTTGCTGGATTGGTTGCAGAACAGCTTTGGAATTGAGCGCGTGCTGCTGGTTTCCGGCGGTTTGGGGGTGCTGCTCTACGCCTATTTGAGCCGTTTCATTGCGGTGGCAATCGGCCCGATGGAAGGGGCGTTTGAGAGCATCCGTCCGAGCTATGTCGAAGCCGCGCAAACCATGGGAGCGGGACGTTTCACGGTATTCAGACGGGTCTATCTGCCGCTGGTGATGCCCGGTATTGCGGTGGCGTTTCTGCTGGTGTCGGTGGATGTGATGAAAGAGCTGCCGGCCACCTATCTGCTGCGTCCTTACGGTTGGGATACGCTGGCCATCAAGGTCTATGAATTGGGAGCGGAAGGCCTGTATGAACGCGCTTCACTTCCCGCGCTGGGTCTGATTCTGATCAGCCTGGTGGTTTTATGGGGCGTGAAGCGCCTGGAACGCAAACGTTAGATGCGTTACCGGATAGCCTAATTTCCCTGATTGAATTTGAGGGTGGCGATCACTTCGTCGTATTGTTCGGCCGTCAGCAGACTTTTCAGGCCGAACGCGCATTCCACCGTTAATGTCATGCGCTGTTTGTCGAGCTCGCCGAGTTCGTTCACCAGCTGTAATGCGCGGCTTTTGTCGCCGTCCACATCCAGTGTGATCTCTTTCAGTTCGCTTTTAATCTCGTGGTATTGCGCGTTGATGTATTCGACCTTGGCGAAATTGTCGCGCGAGATGGCGCGAACCTTATCGAGCTGGGCGGGCGTCAGATGAAGGCGGTCGAGGTTGTCCATCACAATCGGCATGAGCGCCGTAATGGGCGAAGAGGGTTTGAAATCGTCCGCTTGAACCGCCGGGGTGAGTGCCATGATGCCGATGAAAAGCCATTTTTTTAACATGGTTTGGATTCCTTTTACCGCTTGTTTGCAAACAGGTGGATAACATAGCACGAAACCCGGTTATTGCAAATCCACCTTGTAATTTGCCGTTAATTGGTCTATTTTTGCCAGCCTTTTTATGGAATGCCCAAGACCTGTGATGACCCGGCCTGTTGAGAATTTAAATGCGTCAGATTTGCGCCAAGCCGCTTTGGGCGTATTGCAGCGCGTGTACGGTTACGATGCGTTTAGGCCGTTGCAGGCGGCGATTATCGAGGATGTGGCGGCCGGACGCGACTGTTTTGTGCTGATGCCGACCGGCGGCGGCAAGTCGTTGTGTTATCAGATTCCGGCGTTGATGCGTGCGGGCACGGCGATTGTGGTGTCGCCGCTGATTGCGCTGATGCAGGATCAGGTCTCGGCGTTGCAGGCCAACGGCGTGTCGGCCGCTTATTATAATTCGGCGATGGATCGCGAGCAGTCGGTTGAGGTGTTGGCCAAACTGCACCGCGGCGAGTTGGATCTGCTGTATGTGTCGCCCGAACGGTTGCTGAACGCCAACTTTATGCAACGTTTGCAAAGCCTGCCGATTGCCCTGTTTGCGATTGACGAGGCGCACTGTATTTCGCAGTGGGGTCATGATTTCCGTCCGGAATACAGTCAGATTGGCCAGTTGCGCCAGCATTTTCCGCAGGTGCCGTTTATTGCACTGACGGCGACCGCCGACCGGGTGACGCGCGAGGATATTCTGCAGCGTCTGGGCTTGCAACAGGCGCGGGTGCATATCAGCAGTTTCGACCGCCCCAATATCCGCTATACGGTGCTGGAAAAACGCCAGCCGATGAAGCAGCTGCTGCAGTTTCTGGAGGCGCGCGGACTCGGACAGACGGCGGAATGCGGGGTGGTCTACGCCTTGAGCCGCAAACGCGTCGAGGAGGTGGCCGAGGCGTTGAAGGCCGAAGGCTACCGCGCCGCCGCCTACCATGCCGGCTTGCCCGCACAGATTCGCGATGCGGTGCATCAGCGTTTTCTGCGCGATGAGATCGATATAGTAGTGGCCACGGTGGCGTTCGGCATGGGCATCGACAAGCCCAATGTGCGTTTTGTGGTGCATTACGATCTGCCCAAAAACATCGAAGGCTATTATCAGGAAACCGGCCGCGCCGGGCGCGATGGGCTGGAAAGCGAGGCGTTGCTGCTGTTTTCGATGCAGGATGTGGCCACCGCGCAGTATTTTGTCGAGCAGATCGGCAATGAGGAGCAGCGCCGCATCGAGCAGTTCAAACTCTCCAGCATGGTGGCCTTTGCCGAATCGCAGACCTGCCGGCGCAATGTATTGCTGAACTATTTTGCCGAACCGAGCCAGAAGCCTTGCGGCAATTGCGATGTCTGCCTGAATCCGCCGCAGCTGTTTGACGGCAAGGTGGCGGCGCAGAAGGTGTTGTCGTGCGTTTACCGTTTGAATCAGGGATTCGGCGCGCGTCATGTGGTGGAGGTGCTGCGCGGCCAGAACACCGAGCGCATCCGCGATCTCAAGCATGATCAGTTGAGCACCTACGGCATCGGCAAGGAGTTCAGCGGCGAGGCATGGCTGAGCATTATCCGCCAGCTGGTGCATCTGGGGTATCTGTATCAGGATATCCAGCACTATTCGGTGCTGCGTCTCACGCCGTCGGCCAAAGCGGTTTTAAGAGGCGAGGTGGACTTACAGTTGGCGTTGCCGAAAAAGGCGGCGCCAAAAGTGGGCAGGCCGGGTGGTGCGCGCGCCGATCTGGCACCGGAGGAGCTGGCGCTGTTTGAGCAGCTGCGTGCGCTACGCCGCGAGATTGCCCAAAGCGAGGATATTCCGGCCTATCAGGTATTCAACGATGCGGTGTTGCGCGAGATGGCGCAACACAAACCGCAAACCGACGGCGAATTGCTGGCGATCAACGGCGTAGGGCAGAGCAAGCTGGCACGCTTTGGTTTTGAGTTTTTGAATCTGTTGCGAAAAGCGGATTTTGATTAATCGTTGCGATTAAAACTTAGCACATCACGACAAAGATTTAATTGGTTAAACTCAAATGTGCATCTGCTGCAGCCACATCAAGTAAACCCTGCCCATACTTTTCAGGCGAGTAATCAGAAATATCCTTGCTGGCCGTATTCAACATAGCCTTCACGATTTCATGGGTTTCGATATCAGGATGCTTCGCTTTTAGCAACGCAATCGCCCCTGTGACTACAGGCGCGGCAAATGAAGTACCGTTGTCATAAGAGTAGCTATCCAAGCCGTATGAATCCGCAGAATTAAAATCCCCCGGAGCCACAATGAAACGAGCCTGTGCCTCTGGGGAAGACCCCGGATAGTTTGAGTACCACGCAAGACGGCCCGAACTATTTAAAGACCCTACATACAAAATCCCATCCGTAATACCCCGCTCTTCGGCTTCAATGATGCCATCGTGATTGTCATCGCTTGTCGGGTCAAACAGGTGATGAACCACTGTGGCCTTATATTCATAATCCGAGGTCGCCATCTTATCTTGCCAAGGCAAAACCGAATCCTGGGTCAAGCTTTCAGCATAGTTACCCGCGGCCACAACAAACACGGTTTCACCGTTGTTCATAGCTTCCAACAACGCATTGTATTCAGTGTTTACATCATAGGTTCCCCAAGAATCTTGAGGTCTTGCCTTGTTGTAAAACTCATCTACCCAACTACCGTCTTCCCATTTAGCTAAATCAAACGATACATCAATACCTGTTTGATAGACGCCAAACGGCGTGGAGAAGCTGTAATTAACGGCAACAAGAGGCTGTGTGGACGCTTCTTTCATTTTAAGAGCGTGATATGTCGAGTCGTCAATACACCAAGGGTAGTAATTAACCTGCTTGAAACAGCGGCTCTCACCCTCGATAAAACCATATTCATCCGTTGTAAACGAGTTCGTGTAGTTGGTTGTATTGAAAGAATCCCACAAGTAATTATGCATAGAGGTTTGCAACCCAGCTTGTGGCGCCATACCCATGCCGCCGCCGGCCGCGATAGAGGCTACGCGGGTGCCATGTTCAGCCCACTCCCAAGGATCACCATCGCCATAGCTAGGATATTCGCCCGCCACAATCGCGTCATGCAAAGCGTATTCATCGTAATTCTGACGATTCAAACGCCCCGCGTCGAACTCTTGATGATCGGCCAAAAAACCAGAGTCATAGATACCAACCGCTACGCTTGAGGTATCGACCGATTGAATAAGTTCCGCTGAATTGGTTGAGCTCTTGAAATTGGAATAGTCAACTTGTGGAATTGGAGGAATATAAACATAATCATAATCGCCACTTGAGTTATCCACCGCACCCGAGTCGGAACCGCCCCCTCCGCCACCACAGGCTGTTAACAAAAAGGTAATGAAAACTAAATATGAGTACTTGAAAAACATAAAAGCCCTTTGATAAAAAATATATTTGTTATTCATTATTCTGAAATTAATCTTTATGAATAATGAGTAAGACTTATTTTATAAGCATATTTTTAGTAATAGAAGGTGTTGATAAGGGGATTTAATGCTTTTTAGTGGGATGTTATTTAAAGCTTCCCGGCGGCTTTGAGGGCCTTGATGGAATAGAGGTCGTAACGGGTGTTGGGGCTTTCGACCTGCGCATTGGGTTGGATGGCCTGCGGATGCTCGAGGGTCGGTGCCTTGGCGGGGCGCTTGACGACGACGCGCTGTGATGCGGTTTGCAGGGCGGCGGCGAGCAGGCGGCTGCTGTCCATGTCGGGGCCGAGCAATTGCTGCAACGCCTTCATCTCTTTTTTGACTGAAGCGCTTTTTTTCTTTTCCGGATACATCGGGTCGAGATAGATGACGTCGGCTGGCGGTTGCTGTTGCAAAAGATAGTCGGCGGCATCGGCATTGACTAAGTGCAGACGCTGGATTGTGGCGGCCAGTTCGGGGTCGCAATCGGCGTGCTGCACAGCGTGGTGCGCACGATTCAAAGCGTCTTGCAGCAGCGCGGCGACAATTGGCGAGCGTTCGATCATCAGCACCTCGCAACCCAGGCTGGCAAATACAAAGGCGTCATTGCCCATGCCGGCGGTGGTGTCGATCACCCGTGGCGTGTCATCGCCCTGAAACAGGCTGCCGAAGCCGACGGCGCGTGCCAGCGGCTGGCCTTTGCCGCCGCCGAACTGGCGGCGATGCTGTTTTTTGCCGCCGATAAAATCAACAAACACCGGCCCGCTGTGGGCGCTGAACAGTCCGAGTTGGGCGGGATCGTTTTCATCCTGGTTTTTTTCGTGGAACCAGGCCAGTACCCACTGTTCCTGCCATTCGGCTGCCTGCCACTGTTTTGCGGTGGGCAATGCATCCAGCAGCGGCAAGCCGAGTTGTTGGCCCAGTGCCAGGGCTTTGTGCGGGTAAAGTTGTTGGCAGACGCTGATCATAAAACCGGAACGCTTACAGACAGGTGGATAAGTTGGCGCTATTATAACGGTTTGGTTTGCGTCGGGTTTGAAAAAGGCCGACGACCCGGCCTGTTGGGTTTTTTCAGGCGAATTTAAAGCGGTTTTGGGTGGATGACGTTGGCAATGACTAAGCGGTTTGTGCAATTCAGGCGTGTTTGCAGACAGGGGCTATTGGTTGGCGCGTTGCTTGGCGTTGTGACGACTCTCCCGGTTGCGCCGGCACAGGCGGCGTCGGAGGCTGCCGTTTGGCAGGCGTTGCCGGAATTATCGCAGATGCAGCAGGCCGGTTTGCTGGTGCTGGACAGTCACAAGACGCCGCTGGTCAGCAAAGCGGCCGGTGAAGCCTTTGTGCCGGCCTCAACCACCAAATTGGTGACGGCGTTTATCGCCTTGTCGCACTGGGGCGCGGAGCACCGCTTTAAAACCGATTTCTTTTTGCAGACCCATCAGGATAAGCGCTATTTACGGGTGAAAGGCTACGGCGATCCGTTTTTGACGTCCGAAGAGTTGCAGCGCGTGGCCGCCAATTTGCAGACGCGTTTTCAACAGGCCGGGGTGGGGCGGTTGGATGGCATTGTCTTGGATGTGAGTTATTTCGATAGCGATCTGACGCTGCCCGGCAGCGGCAGCAGCGATAATCCGTATGATGCGGTGCCCTCGGCGCTGGCGGCGAATTTCAATACGCTCTATCTCGCCAAAATCGGCGGCAAAGTGGTGTCGGCCGAACCGCAAACGCCGCTGACGCCGTTGGCGCAAGCCTTGGGGCGGGATTTAAAGCCGGGCAAGCAGCGCATCAATAACGGTACGGATGCCCAGGTCGGGCAGCGCTATTTTGCTGAGCTGCTGGCGGCGTTTCTGCGGCAGCAGGGGACAGTCATGGGTGACGAGGTGCGCTGGGCAAAAGTGGCGAATGATGCCCAACCGTTCTACCGCCATTGGAATGCGATGACGTTGGCGGAGGTGGTCAAGCCGATGATGAAGTATTCCACCAACTTTATTGCCAATCAGCTGGCGTTGAAATTGAGCGCTGAACTCTACGGCGCGCCGGCCAGTGCCGACAAGGTCAGACGCCTGTTTGCCGAACAGCTGGCCGCTCACTTTGACTGGCAGGGAGCCTATATCGAAGAGGGGGCGGGGTTGTCGCGCAATAACCGTTTGAGTCCGCAGCAATTGGTGGCGTTGCTGGAGGCGTTTCGCCCCTGGAAGGCGTTGTTGCCGGAAGTTGAGCAGGGAGTGTTTGCCAAGTCCGGCTCACTGATCGGCGTCAGCGCACTGGCCGGTTATATCCAACAGCAGCAGGACTGGTTGCCGTTTGTGTTGATGATTAACGAGCAGGTGCCCTATTACCTCTATCGCAATGAGGTCGCCAAGGTGCTGGCACGCGAGTTGCGTGCCGAAAAACCGCGCGGTCCGGTCATGCAGGCCGCGCCCTAGGTTGTTTATACTTTGATATTGATGTTCTGACCGAGCGCTCCGACAGGCGCCGGCGGCGGTGTCGGCAAAGAGGCGATTAACTGCAAAGCGCCCTGTGATTGGGTGTCGATCGCCTTTTTGAGCATGCTGACCTGCACTTCGCCCTGCGAGTAGACTTGCTGCTGTGCCAATGCGGCCGAAACGGCGCCGTTTGCTGAAATTTCCATGGAAGATTCCTTTTAAAAATGCCCAGGATGAGAAACCCGGCCTGTTCAAAAGGTATCGGCGGATTTAGAGAAAACTTTAGCGCGGCATGTTTAGGTGGTATTTTGTGGCGATTTGCAGTATGCTTCGCCCCGCAAAAGTGGATTGGACAGTCGCGCGGAATCGGGTTTCGGCTTGGTTTCTCGAGGAAAGTCCGGGCACCATAGAGCGGGATGCCAGTTAACGGCTGGGCGGTGAGAGCCGACGGAAAGTGCAGCAGAAAATATACCGCCGATGGCCCTTCGGGGATCAGGTAAGGTTGAAATGGTGCGGTAAGAGCGCACCGCGCTTCTGGCAACAGAAGTGGCAGTGAAAACCCCATCCGGTGCAAGACCAAATAGGAAAACGGGTCGTCGGCTTGCCGGCGCGCCGCGTGGCTCGCGCGGGTTTTCGGGTAGGTTGCTCGAGGAAAGCAGTGATGCTTTCCCTAGATGAATGATTGTCGCTCTTCGGAGTACAGAACCCGGCTTATAGATTCGCTTTTGCCTCTTTTTATCTCCCTTCTTTTCGCGTTTTAAAGCGCGCGTTTTCTTCCTTCTTTGAACCTGTGTATGTCCATCCGGCTTGTCGCATTTTGTGTGTGGCGAAAACAGAGTTTCGTCTTATTAAATAAAAAAATCGAAATTTTTAGGGAAAAAACTCCACCGGATTTTTTCTGCCTGAATTTGGCCGTTATTTTGTCGTTACCAAATCCTTATGTTGTGTGTGTGGTTTATATTGACACTATATGTTGTAGACAAGTCCCCGCTAACAGGTGTGTGATTGCGCTTCATTGCGTATTCAGTATATTGTGATGCTTAGTTAAAAAACAGCTTTTTGTTATTGACATAACCCTATGAAATAAAAGTTTTATTAGGTGTTTCTAATGTGTTTGTTGCGGGGTAATTGAGGTTTCTAAGTTGTTGTCCTGTAATGAAATTTTTGTCTTAAACGCCAGGTTGCGGGGTTGACAGTGGGTATTAAGAGCAATATAGTGGCGACAAGTGGGGAAAGGTGGCGAAAAGTGGATTTTTAAATGTTGTTCTTTCGTGGAATCAATTCGATTAACTTGGACGTTAAGGGGCGTTTGGCGATCCCTAAGCGTTATCGTGAGTCGATTGCCGATGCGAGTGACAACCAGTTGGTCGCCACCATTGATTTGCACAGCCCGTGTTTGCTGATCTACACCCTCGATGAATGGGAAGTGATCGAACGCAATTTGATGTCTTTGCCGAACGTCGACCCGCAAGCGCGTTTGTATCAGCGCCTGTTGCTGGGTCACGCCAGCGAGATGGAGATGGACTCGCAAGGCCGTGTGTTGTTGCCGAGTTTGCTGCGGGATCACGCCAAGCTGGACAAAAACGCCATTCTGCTCGGTCAGGGCAATAAATTTGAATTGTGGTCGCAAGAGGCGTGGGATGCGCAGCGGCCTGATATGTTGGATTCGGCTGCGTCGAATCAAATTTCCGAATCTTTAGCGAGTTTGACGCTGTAATGCCCGAAACCATCCTAAATCCGAATGAAGACAGTCAGCAGGTGCATTTTTCGGTATTGCTGAACGAGTCGCTTGAAGGTCTTCATATCCGCCCGGATGGTGTCTATATCGACGGCACCTTCGGGCGTGGCGGGCATAGTCGCGCTATCTTGCAACAGCTTGGCGAAAAGGGTCGGCTGCTGGCAATCGATCAGGATCCGCAGGCGATCGAGTATGCCAACATACATATTCAGGACGCACGCTTTGAAATTCAGCACGGCAGTTTTGAACAGGTGGCGGAGTTTTGCGCCGCACGTGGCCTGACCGGCAAGGTTGACGGATTGCTGTTGGATTTGGGGGTGTCGTCGCCGCAGTTGGACGATGCCGAGCGCGGTTTCAGTTTTATGCGTGAAGGGCCGTTGGACATGCGCATGAATCCGCAAGCCGGTCTGAGCGCACGTGAGTGGCTGCAGCAGGTGGAAGAGGCGACGCTGGTCAAGGTGCTGAAGCAGTATGGCGAAGAGCGTTTTGCCGGGCGCATCGCCCGCGCCATCAAGGAAGCCAGTGTCCAGGACGCGTTGAAAACTACCTTGGATTTGGCGGAGCTGGTCAGACGCGTCTCGCCGAAAACCGAAAAGAACAAGCATCCGGCAACCCGCACCTTTCAGGCGATTCGTATCGCGGTGAATCGTGAATTGGATGTGTTGAAAAATGTATTGGAAGCGGCGCTGGAGGTGCTGGCGCCGGGCGGACGTCTGGTGGTCATCAGTTTCCACTCGCTGGAAGACCGCATTGTGAAGCAGTTTATGCGTGACCAATCCACGATGAAAGACTTGTTTCCCGATTCGCCGGTGCAGATCGAGGTGATTGAGCCGGTGCTGAAGCGCGTCGGCAAGCCGGTGTTTCCAAGTGAAGAAGAGTGCCGTCTCAATAGCCGTTCGCGCAGCGCGGTGTTGCGGATTGCCGAGCGTTTGTAAGAGTTTTTGAAGAGGGTTTTGCACGAGTGTGTTCATCTCGTTCAAAGCGCTCCTAAAGTGTAAAGTTTGTTTGGAATGGGTTCGGGCAGGCATTACACGGTTTTTTTAAATGTCATGCTGATTAAGGGGAATCGTCGTCATGAAATTTGTAGGGAAAGAAACGACACCAGTGCGTACGCCTGGTATGCCGGTTATCAAGGTCATCGGTCTCGGCGGTGGCGGCGGTAACGCGGTGGATTATATGGTGCGCTCCAATGTAGAGGGCGTGCAATTCATGTGCGCCAATACGGATGCGCAGGCCTTGGCAAATTCGAGAGTGCCGGTCTGTATCCAGTTGGGTTCAGGTGGTTTGGGTGCGGGTGCCGATCCGGACCGCGGTGCGCAAGCCGCCAAAGAAGATATCGATAAGGTCAAAGAGCAGCTACGCGATGCGGATATGGTCTTTATCACCGCCGGTATGGGCGGCGGTACCGGTACCGGTTCGGCGCCGGTGGTGGCGCAGGCGGCACGCGAAATGGGTATTTTGACGGTTGGTGTCGTCAGCCGCCCATTCAGCTTCGAGCGCCGCAACAAGGTAGCGGATGCCGGTATCGATGCATTGGCTGAACATGTGGATTCCCTGATCACCGTGCCTAACGACAAATTGTTGAAAGTGTTGGGTCGCGACTTCGTGCTAGCCAAGGCATTCGACTATGCCAACGAAGTGCTGCACGGTGCGGTACAGGGGATTTCCGAGTTGGTGACGCGTCCGGGTATGATCAACGTCGACTTTGAAGACTTGCGTACCGTGATGACGGAACGCGGTATGGCGATGATGGGGGTGGGTCATGCCACTGGTGAAGACCGTGCGGTCAAAGCCGCCGAGAAGGCGATTGCCAACCCGTTGCTTGAAGACATTTGTGTATCCGGTGCCAGAGGTCTGCTGGTCAATATCACCAGTGGTCTGGATTTCACTCTGGGTGAGTTCAACGAAGTGGGTGACGTGATCGACAAGGTCGCCGCAGCGGACGCCAAGGTGATTATCGGGACGTCGATTGATGAATCGATGCAGGATGAAATCCGTGTTACCGTGGTGGCTACCGGCCTGGCGGAAGCGGGGGCGGTTGCAAAAAAGCCGGAGATGGTGAAGCCTAACCTGACAGCGGTACAGGCCAATAAGGAACCGGTTGAAACCAGCGCAACCGTTGAAGCTTCACAGCCTGTTCAGGCGGCACCGCAACCGGTTCAGCAGCCGTTGCAGCCTGCGATGAAGGTGGAAACCGTCAAGGAGACGCCTAAGGTTGAAGTGGAGCGTCCGAAGATGGTGGCTAACGGTGGTTTGACAGGTAGTTTGCCGAACTCGAACTATCTGGACATTCCCGCCTTCTTGCGCCGTCAGGCTGACTAAGCAAGCCGATCGGTCGATTGAGTGATGAGGAGTGGTTGATCCGGTTTTCATAAACTCAATGGACTGAAAGGTTTGACATAGGTATGACGCCAACATGTTGAAAAGATTCCCCAAACCCACACACTTAACTCCGTTTAAGTGGCGTGGGTTTTTTATTTTCAGCTTGGGGGTGACGGTGTTGATCTGCTTGGTTGCGATTATCCAGATACAGCACCAGATACGGCATACCGAAACCGAATATTACCGCGCGCTGCAGAAAAATATTCAGGCGCGTGAAGAGTGGGGGCGCCTGATGCTGGAGAAGATGCATCTGAGTTCGCCTGCCCGAGTGGAGCGCATTGCCCAGTCCAGACTGCATATGACGCTGGATAAATCGCAATCGCGCCACAATTTACAAACCCTGTATCTGCAAGTAGCACCGCATGAGTCTGAAGTTTCGCCGCGATAAAGTGGTCTTTTTCCTGATCGCACTCGGATTTATCGCGGTGCTCGGCCGTGCTTTCTATGTACAGGTGTTGCGTGCCGACTTTTTACAGGAAGAGGGCACCAAACGTCAGGTGCGTACCCTGGAGATTCCGGCGCCGCGCGGCACGGTTTACGACCGCAATGGTGACGTGCTGGCGTTGAGCACGCCGATGGCGTCGGTCTGGGTCGACGCCAAACAGGTGATGGGCTTTCAGAGAGATTACCGTCAGTTTCTGAGTCTGCTCGGCTTGAGTGAGACGCAGCTGCTGCAGCTGGCCAAACGTCAGCAGCATAAGCGCCTGAGTTTTATCCGTCAGGAAACCGACGCCAAAATCATCGAAGCGATCGAACAGCTGGAGTTGCCGGGCATCTATCTGAAAAAGGTCGGGATGACCTTTGCGCCGCAAGGTCGCGACCAGACGCAGATAGTCGTGCATAAAGACCAGCCTTCCATCTGGATCGATCCGGAGCAGATGCAGGGCTTTCAGAATCTGTATGTCAAGTTGGGCAAGGCGTTGCGTCTGACGCCGGCAGAGATTGAGCAGAAGCTCAAGACCTTTTCCAAACGGCGTTTTGTTTACCTGAAGCGTTCGATTGAACCCTATGTGGCCGAACAGGTGGAAAAACTCGATCTTTACGGCGTGTATGTGCAGGACGAGTACAAGCGTTACTATCCGGCCGGCGAGATCAGCGCGCATCTGGTGGGCTTCACCAATATCGACGACAAAGGGCAGGAAGGCTTGGAGCTGGCGTATAACGACTGGCTCAAAGGCGTGCCGGGCAGAAAGCAGGTGATTAAGGACCGGGCAGGCCGGGTCATCGATTTTGTCAAGGATGTCAAACCCGCCAGGCCGGGTAAGGACATTACCCTGAGCATCGACAAGCAGATCCAGTTTTTTGCCTATCGCGCACTCAAGGCGGTGATGATCGAGCATCAGGCCAAATCGGCCAGTGCGGTGGTGCTGGATGCCAAAAAGGGCGAGGTGCTGGCGATGGTCAGTCTGCCGGGCTACAACCCCAATGACCGCGCCAAACTGAGCGGTGAGGGGATTAAAAACCGGGTGGTGACCGACCTGCTGGAGCCGGGTTCGACGGTCAAACCGTTTGTGATCGCCAAAGCACTGGATTTGGGTGTGCTCAAGCCGGATGAAGAAATTGACACACGCCCCGGCGCGATCCGTATCGACGGTTACCGCATTACCGATACGCATGACAACGGCTGGCTGACGCCCGAGGGCATTATCCAGAAATCGAGCAACGTCGGCCAGTCCAAGGTGGCGCTGCGCCTCAAGGCGGAACAGCAGTGGGGTTTGTGGAAGACGATCGGTTTCGGGCGTGACAGCGGACTCTACCTGCCGGGCGAGGCGAGCGGTTATGTGAAGCAGGTGGAGCAGTGGACGCCGCTCTACCAGGTGTCGTCTTCCTTCGGTTACGGTTTCAACATCAATCTGCTGAATCTGGCACACGCCTATCTGATGCTGGCCAATCAGGGGAATATCATGCCCTTGAGCCTCTTCAAGCAAACCGAACCGCCGGCGCTGGAGCGGGTGGTCGGTGAGAAAGCCGCCCAAGAGGTGCTGCTGATGATGGAAAAAGTGGTGGCCCGTGGCGGTACCGCGCCGAAAGCGCAGATTGCCGGCTACCGTGTGGCGGGCAAGACCGGTACGGTGCATAAAACCAAAAACGGCGGTTACGAGCAGAATACCTATATGTCGTTGTTTGCCGGCATCGTGCCGGTATCCAATCCGGATATGGTGATGGTGGTGGCGGTGGACGAGCCGAGCCGCGGGATTTATTACGGCGGCGCGGTAGCCGCGCCGGTGTTCAAAGAGGTCATGGAGCATGCCTTGCGTTTGCGCAACGTGCCGCATGACCAGCCGCTCGATGAAGTGGTTTCGACCTATGTACACTGAACTGTCGATAAGAGGTGGCCAAAGATGAAGACGCTGGCGGAACTGTTTGCCCATCTGCAACCGGCGGGTGAATTGGATGAGGGGCTCGCCGCGCAGCGCGTGGGGGATTTGCACCTCGACTCCCGCGCCTTGCAGGAAAACGACGTCTTTATTGCGATTCAGGGCGGCCAGAAGCACGGTTTGGATTTTTTAGCGCAAGCCGGCCGGCAGGGAGCCTCCGTGATTTTGACGGATCGGCCGCTCACAGAAACTGAACAGGCCGGGTATGCGACGCTGCCGTCAGCGCCGCTTGTCTGGGTGGTGACGGATTTACAGACACGCCTCGCCGCGCTGGCCAACTGGTTTTATGATGCGCCGAGCCGCCGCCTGAAGGTGGTCGGCATTACCGGCACCAACGGCAAAACCTCCACCGCGCACTATCTGGCGCAGAGTCTGGCGGTGCTCGGACAGACGCCCGCCCTGATCGGCACGCTCGGCCACGGCTTGATGCGCGCCAGTGGCGAAACCCGCCTGAGCGACACGCAAAACACCACGCCGGATGTGGTCAGCGTGCAGCGCTTACTGCATGATTTTGCAAAGGCCGGTGCCAACTGGGTGGTGATGGAGGTTTCGTCCCACGCCTTGCGTCTGGGACGGGTAGCGGGCGTGGCGTTTGAATGTGTTGCGCTGACACAGGTGACGCGCGACCATCTCGATTTTCATGCCGACGAAGCCGACTACCGCGATGCCAAGCGCAGCTTGTTCAGCGATTATGAAAGCCGCTTTAGGGTGTTGAATGCCTGCGACAGTCTGGGCCAGCAGTTGCTGGCAAACTGTCCGCAGGCTCTTGCCTACAGCGTGCAGCCGTGTCATGAGGCTTGCGGCTGCGGCAGAGGGGTGAATCTTTGCTGTCAGAGCGCCACGCTGGATGTAACCGGCATGCACTTGGCGCTGCAGTTTGCCGAAGCGCCCTGCGAGGTCCGCTTGAATCTGATGGGCCGTTTCAATCTCGAAAACGTCCTCTGTGCATTGGGTATCCTGATGGCGTGCCGTTTTGACTGGGCGGCGGCCTGCGCGGTCTTGCCGGCGTTGAAGGCAGTCAAGGGGCGGATGCACAAGGTGGCCGAGCGCCCCACCGTGCTGGTGGACTTTGCCCATACGCCGGACGCTTTGCAAAATGTGTTGCAGGCGGTAAAAGCGCATTTTCCGGCGGAATCCTCCGGGCGGTTGTGGGTGGTGTTCGGTTGCGGCGGCGACCGCGATCGCGGCAAGCGCCCGTTGATGGCCGCGGTTGCCGAGGCTCTAGCGGATAAGGTGGTGCTGACCAGCGATAATCCGCGCCATGAGTCGCCACAGCAGATTTTTAATGACACGCTGGCCGGTTTTGCCGATGTCGACCAAGTCATCGTGATCGAGGATCGCCATGCGGCGATTGAGTATGCGCTGCAACATGCCGTCGTTGACGATGTGGTGGTGATTGCGGGCAAAGGGCATGAAGCCTATCAGGAGATTGCCGGCGTGCGCCATTCTTTCAGCGACCAGCAGGTCGTCGAGGCGTGGTTTGCAGCGCGCTCTTGAGCGGGACGAGGGTATGAACAAGATGCAGGACGGTCTGACGCCGCAACAGCAGGTTAATAGAATGGAACAGCAACTCAAGGTGCAGGAAAGTATTCAGGATGCGGCTTTCAGCTGGGAGCTGACGCAGCTGCAGGAGAGCGTGCAGGGCGAGTGGCTTGGCCCTTGCAGCGAAATCCCCGTGCGTTTTGGTGGTGTGAGTACCGACAGCCGCAACATCAAGCCGGGTGATCTGTATGCCGCCATCAAGGGCGAGCGCTTTGACGGCCACGCGTTTATTGAGGATGCCGTCAAGCAGGGCGCGGCGGCGGTACTGGTTTCTGAGGTGGTCGACTGTGCCGTACCGGCGATTCTGGTCGAGGATACCCGTTTGGCGTTGGGGCAGTTTGCCCGTTGGCACCGGCGTCAGATGCCGGTGAAGAAGCTTATCGCCGTAACCGGCAGCAACGGCAAAACCACCACCAAGGCGATGCTGTTGAATCTGTTCTCCAATGTCGGCAAGACTTTGGCGACCGAAGGCAATCTGAATAACGATTTCGGCGTGCCGCGGACGCTGCTGAATTTGCGTCCGGAACATGAGTTTGCGATTATCGAGATGGGCGCGAACCATCGCAAAGAGATTGAGTATTTGACCTTGTTGGCCGAGCCGGATATCGCGTTGCTCAACAACGCGTCGGGCGCCCATCTGGAGGGGTTCGGTTCGCTGCAGGGCGTGATCGAGACCAAGGGCGAGATTTTTCTGGGTTTGAACCGCCTGCATGGCAACGGCTTTGCGATTTTGAATACCGATTCGCCCGGTTTTGATTACTGGCAGGCTGAAATCGCCCGTTTGGGGGTGGAGAATAGCCTGTGTTTTGGCGAGGCGGAAAGCGCCGATGTGCGTTTACTGAGTTATGCCGCCGACAGCGAAACGAGTCGTTTTGAATTGTCAGTGAAAGGGCAGTTGCAAACGGTTACAATGCCGCTTTTGGGTAAGCATAATGCGCTTAATGCCGCCGCCTGTGTCGCAGTCTGTATGGCGGCCGGACTGGAATGGCCGCAGATACTACCCGGCCTGTTGAGTTTTGGCGGGGTTGCCGGAAGACTGCAAAAAACGCGTCTGCCCAAGGGCTGGTTGATTGACGACAGCTATAATGCCAATCCGGCGTCGGTCAAGGCGGGGATTGACACCTTGGTGAGTTTGCCGGGGCGCTGCGTTTTATGTCTGGGCGCGATGGGCGAACTGGGTGCCGGCAGTGAGGCTGCGCACCGGGAAGTTGCCGCCTATGCGCGTGAAAAAGGCGTGGATTATCTGCTAGTGTACGGTGAGGCGGCCTCGGCCATGCCGCAGGCATTTGGCGAGCAGGCGGCTTTTTATGCGTCGCACGAGTTGATGGCGGCGCGTGTATTGCAGCTGCTCGCGGAAGGCCAGGTCGATAACGTTCTGGTGAAAGGCTCCCGCAGCGCGCGTATGGAAAAGGTGGTGGAGCCGATTAAAGCGGCACATGCTATTTGACTTGAGAGCGCGCTATAAGAAATACAGAACATTGAATATATAAAACAGATAAAACAGATAAAACAGATAAAACAGATAAAAACCATAAAAAACTATATAGAAATATAGAGCAGAGGACAGCATGCTTATCTATTTAACCGAATACTTGCAACAGTACATTTCCGGTTTCGGGGTGTTCAAGTACATCACCATGCGGGTGATTATGAGTGTGCTTACCGCGCTGATCATCTCCTTTTTGGTGGGGCCGACTATGATCCGCTGGCTGACGCGCCTCAAGGTGGGGCAGAGCATCCGTCTGGACGGCCCGCAAACCCATCTGGTCAAATCGGGCACGCCGACCATGGGCGGCACCATGATTCTGTTTTCGATCGCGGTGTCGGTGTTTTTGTGGGGCGACCTGACCAACCACTATCTGCTGGTGGTCACCTTGTCGATGCTGGCATTCGGCGTGGTGGGCTTTGTGGATGACTACAAAAAGGTGGTTTACAAAGACCCCAACGGCATGCGTGCGCGCACCAAATACCTGTGGCAGTCGATCATCGGCCTGGTGACCGCCTACACGCTGTATGCGCTGGCGAATGTGCCGGCGGAGACGCAGTTGTTGATCCCGTATATGAAAGACACCGTGCTTGAACTGGGTGCCTGGACGATTGTGCTGAGCTATCTGGTGATTGTGGGCACCTCCAATGCGGTGAATCTGACCGACGGTCTGGACGGTCTGGCGATTATGCCGACGGTGATGATCTCCGGCGCTCTGGGGGTGTTTGCCTATCTGTCCGGCCACGTCTATTTTGCCGATTATCTGAATATCCCCTACATTCCCGGCGTGGGTGAGATGACCATTCTCGCCGCCGCACTGGTGGGCGCCGGTTTGGGGTTTCTGTGGTTCAATGCCCATCCCGCCCAGGTGTTTATGGGTGATGTCGGTTCGCTGGCGATCGGTGCGGCCTTGGGCGGCATGGCGGTGGCGGTCAAGCAGGAACTGGTGCTGTTTATTATGGGCGGGATTTTTGTGGCCGAAACCCTTTCGGTGATTCTGCAGGTCGGCTCCTACAAGTTGCGCAAGAAGCGTATTTTCCTGATGGCGCCTTTGCATCACCATTTCGAACAGAAGGGTTGGCATGAGTCGCAGGTGATTGTGCGTTTCTGGGTGATTACGATTATTCTGGTATTGATTGGTCTGGCGAGTTTGAAACTGCGCTAGAGCAGGTTGGATTGGCCCATAGTTAGGATGGTAGCGTGTATTTAGTAGCAGGTTTAGGAATTACCGGTCAATCGGTGTTACGTTATTTTGAAGCGCAGGGTGAGCATTGTTTTGCTTACGATACTCGCGAGGAGCTGGATGTGTCGGCCTTGGCACAGCGGTTTCCGGGGGTGGAGTTCGCCACCGGCCATCTGCCGACGGCGTGGATCGCTCAGTTTGAAACCATTGTGCTGAGTCCGGGGATCGCCCAGTCGGAGCCTTGGGTGATGAACCTGCGCAAACTCGGCAAACAGGTGATCGGTGATATCGAACTGTTTGCCCGTGCGGTGGGCGTGCCGGTGATTGGCATTACCGGTTCCAACGGCAAGAGCACGGTGACCACCCTGACCGGGCTTGCGCTGCAGACGGCGGGCTACAAGGCGGCCATGGGCGGCAACCTGGGGCAGCCGGCGCTTGACCTGCTGTTGGACGAAACCGATTACGACGTCTATGTGCTGGAGCTTTCCAGTTTTCAGCTGGAAACGACCTATTCGCTGCAGACCATCTCTTCGACGGTACTGAATGTGTCGGAAGACCATATGGACCGTTACGAGGATTTGGAGGACTATATCCAAGCCAAAACCAAAGTGTTCGAGCAGACAGACCTGGCGGTGTTGCCGGAAGATTTCAGCGAACACGGCATGATCCACCACTGTCCGGTGGTGCGTTTCGGACTGTCGGAAAGCTTTGAACGCGGCCCTGACGATTACGGGGTGATGGAACAGGAGGGGCAGCTTTGGCTGGCGCGCGGGCAGCAGGCGTTGGTCACGGTGAGTGACATGGTATTGCAGGGCAAGCACCATCGTTTGAATGCCTTGGCGATGATGGCGCTATGCCAGCCGTTTAATATTGCGCCCGAGATTTTCCAGAAAGTATTGAGCGAATTCAAAGGCTTGCCGCACCGCACCCAGCTGGTCGTCAACTACAAGGATGTGGAGTGGATCAACGATTCCAAGGGCACCAATGTGGGCGCGACCTTGACGGCGATTGAAAGTATGGGGCAGCAGGCCAGACATCGTAACGCTCAACTTATTCTTTTGGCAGGCGGGGTGGGCAAGGATGCCGACTTCAGTCCGTTGCAGCCGGCGGTACACGAGTATTGCCGGCAAACCATCGTCTTCGGTCGTGACCGCGAGCAGATCGCGGCGGCCTTGCCACACGAAGCGGTGGCCAGGGTGGACACCCTGGCGCAGGCGATTACGCTTGCGGCACAAACGGCGCAGGCCGGGGATTGTGTACTGTTTTCACCGGCCTGTGCGAGTTTTGACCAGTTTGACAACTATGCGCACCGCGGCAAGGTGTTCGAGCAACTGGTGGGTGAGATGGTGGCCGCCGAGGAGGCGCGCTGATCATGTTGGCGCGTTGGCGTCAGCAGAGCCAGCAATGGCCGATTGATTTCTGGCTGGTGGGGCTGATCAGCCTGTTGCTGGTGATCGGCTTGATGATGGTGGCGTCCAGCTCCATCGCCATCAGCGAAAAACGTTTTGGCGACAGCACGCACTATTTTATGCGCCAGCTCTTTTCGGTAGGACTCGGGTTTGCCGCCGCCTATATCCTCTTTCAAATCCCGCTCTCCTTCTGGGAAAAGCATCGCGGCAAACTCTTCCTGTTTGCGCTGTTTCTGTTGGTGCTGGTGTTGATCGTCGGCCGAGAAATCAACGGCAGTAAACGCTGGTTGCCGCTGCTGGTAATGAATTTCCAACCCTCCGAATTTATGAAACTGGTCATCGTCGTCTTTATGGCGGGTTACCTGAACCGCCACGCGAATGCCGTCAAGGAGAGTTTCGAGGCGGTTATCCGTCTGGCGTTGCCGTTCGGGGTCATGGCGATTCTGCTGCTGATGGAGCCGGACTACGGCTCCACTTTTGTGATTGCGGTGATGATTACCGGCATGCTGCTGATTGCCGGCGCGCCCTGGCGCTATTTTGTGCTGACGGTGCTGCCGATGGCGAGCCTGCTGGCGATTCTGGTGGTCATATCGCCCTATCGGATGGCGCGCGTCAGCAGTTTCCTGGACCCGTGGCAGGACCCGTTCGGCAGCGGTTATCAGCTGACGCAGGCGCTGATTGCGCTCGGCTCGGGCGAGTGGTTTGGCGCCGGCATTGGCGGCAGCGTGCAGAAACTGCTCTATCTGCCCGATGCGCATACCGACTTCCTGTTTTCCATCTACGGTGAAGAGTTCGGCTTTATCGGCGTGCTTTTCCTTGTTCTGTTGTATCTGGCCATTCTGTATCGCCTGTTCCGCATCGGCCGCAAGGCACTCGACAAGGAGTATTTCTTTGGCGGTATGATCGCCTACGGCATCGGCATCTGGATTATCTTGCAGGCCATGATCAATATGGGTGTGAATCTCGGTGCTTTCCCGACCAAAGGGCTGACCTTGCCGTTGATGAGTTACGGCGGTAGTAGCGTGCTGCTGTTGCTTTCGGCCTTGGCGCTGGTCTTTCGCGTGGATTACGAAACGCGCCGCGGATTGCCGCCGAAAACTGAACAGGCCGGGTCTGAAACAGGAGAAACAGCGTGAGCCAGAAGACTACGCAACTGAAAGTCATGATCATGGCCGGCGGTACCGGCGGTCATGTGTTTCCGGGGATTGCCATTGCCGAGGCGTTATATCAACAGCAGGTGAACGTGGTTTGGCTGGGCACGCAGGGCGGCATGGAGAAAGAGTGGGTGGAAAAGGCAGGCTTGCCGTTTCATGCCATCTCCATCAAGGGATTGCGCGGCAACGGCCTGTTGGGTTGGCTCAAGGCGCCTGTCAATGTCACGCGCGCCTGGTGGCAGGCCAGAAAAATCATGCGTGCCGAGCGCCCCGATCTGGTGTTGGGCATGGGCGGATTCGTGTGCGGGCCGGGCGGCTTGGCGGCTAAAACGCTGGGGATTCCATTGGTCATTCACGAACAGAACGCCATTCCGGGGTTGACTAACAAGTTGTTGGCGCCCTTGGCGCGCGAAGTGATTTGCGCCTTTCCGCAAACGGTTTTGCAGGGGAACAATGTGGTTACCTTAGGCAATCCGGTGCGCGCAGGACTGGAGGATGTTGCGCTGTTGCAGCCACAAACGGGTTGCCATGTGTTGGTGCTGGGCGGCAGCCGCGGGGCCTTGGCGTTGAATGAAACCGTGCCCAAGGCGTTGGCTTTGTTGCCGCCGGAACAGCGTCCGAGCGTGACCCATCAGACCGGCGTCAAAACCCTGCAGCAGGCGCAGCAGGCGTATGCGCAGGCCGGTGTTGCCGCCGAGGTGGTGGCGTTTATCGACGATATGCGCAGTGCTTATGAAAAGGCGGATATGGTTGTCAGCCGTGCCGGTGCGCTGACCGTCAGCGAACTGATGGCGACGGCGCGTCCGGCGATTATGGTGCCTTATCCACAGGCGGTGGACGATCACCAGACGGCCAATGCCCAGGCGTTGGTAACGCTGGGCGGCGGCGAGGTCATTCAGCAATCCGACTTGACGCCGCAGAGGTTGGCGGCAGCGTTAGGTGGCTGGTGCGCCGACCCGCAGCGCAGGGTGGCGGCTTCACATCGCATTCGGCAGGGCGCGCCCAAGGACGTGACCGGCGAGATCGCCGCGCGGCTGCTGGCGCTAATGCCTTCTAAGCAGTGTGAGCAGTGAGGTAAGGTCCGTATGATGGCAAGATTTCCCGAGTTGAAAGGCAGACGCATTCTGATTACCGGCGCCTCCAGTGGCATCGGTGCAGGCATGGCCAAGGTGCTGGCGCGTGAAGGTTGCCGCTTGGTGCTGCATTACAACCGCAATGCAAACGGCATTGAAAATACGTTGCAGCAGGTCACGCAGCTGGGTGCGCAGGCGCAGGTATTGCGTTGCGACTTCAGTCGGCTGGAAAATCTGCCCGATTTTTTTGAACAGGCCGGGTCATGCTTTGATGGGCTGGACGGTTTGGTCAATAACGCGGGGATCGTCACCAAGTCCACCTCGCTTAAGGACCCGTTAGGGGACAAATTTGCCGCTACCTTGGCGGTGAATCTGCAGGCGCCCTATCTGTTGAGCGCCGCGTTTGCCAAGGCTTGTATCGAGGCGAAACAGGGCGGTGTCATCGTCAATAACACCAGTATCCACGGTCAGGCGACGTGCGAATGGTTTTCGGCGTATGCCGCTTCCAAGGCCGGACTGGACGCCATCACCAAGGTGCAGGCGGTGGAATGGGGGCAGTACGGCATCCGTGTCAACGGATTGGCACCCGGTGTGGTGCCGGTGGAGCGCACTTTGGCGATTTTGTCGCAACCGCAGATCGAAGCCCAGTGGTGCGAGCGTATGCCGCTGGGGCGTTACGGCAAGACCGAGGAGATGGGCGAAGCCACGGCTTATCTGCTGTCCGACGCCGCTGCCTGGATGACGGGCTCGATTCTGACGATTGACGGCGGACTGATCGCGCGCGGCAATTATCCGCAACGCTAGTGCCTTCATTTGCAGGCTTCTGTGGTGTTTGGCAGTAACTCTTTATTATTCATTATAATTTCCTGGTTAAAAGTCGGTATTGGCATTTACCTTGCTTGATGGAAGTGCAGTAAAATTCTTTGTCAAAAAAATGTGAAGTGAACGAATATGCACGCATTTCTACAAAAACTCACGATTAAACAAAAAATGCGCTTTGGTTTTGGCGTCATTTGGACCGTTCTGGCGATCATTACGTTGCAGGCGGTGATTAATCTATACCTGGTGCGCCAGAGCGTTTCCGAGGTGGTGAACGAAAGGCAGCCGGTCGCCATTGAAGCGTCTGACCTGGCGTTGGATCTGGAAAAGAGCATGAATGCTCTGAGTCTGTATATGTCCACCAACGACAAGACGCTGTTGGAAACCTACCAGAAAGGCTATGCCAGTTTGGTCGAGCGTGTGAACAGAAACATTGCCGCCATTCAAACCAATGGCCAGGGCGAAACTGAAAAACAGCTGCTGCTGGAGCAGTATGCCGCCGTACAGGAAAATCTTGCCATGTTGCCGAATCTGGTGGAGCAGTTGGAAGATTTGCAGTCCAACCGCAGCAAAAAGTTCCCGGCGTTCGAGTACATGAATGAGAACATGCTGTCGCTGGCCAACGAGATGCAGAATCAGATCAATCTGATGCTGGCGTCCGAGCTGGAGGCGATTGAGCCGTCTCGCAAACCGTTATTGATGGATTTGCTGAGCCTGCAGAAGAACTGGTTGACCATGGTGTCGAATCTGCGCGGTTATGTGGCTTTCAGAACCGATGTGATGTATGAGTTGACCGAGTCCTATCTGGATTCAAGCGAGCAGTTGCTGACCCGCATGGCGACACAAAAAGCGATTGAGCTGACGCTGGAAGAGGAAGAAGGTCTGGCGAAGGCAATGGCCGTTTACCAAACTTATCGCGAGCATTTCATGCAGTTGAGAGGGATTCATCAGGGCGAGAAATGGCGCATGGACACCTGGCTGATGAAGCACGAAATTGAACCTCTGTTCATGGCGCTGGACAGCGAGTTGGTGGGCATCTCCAAGGCGGCGACGTCAGAAATGGTGGCGGTCAGCGAGTCGGTCATGGACACCAGCATCTACAATATTATCTGGGTGCTGTCGGTGTCGATTATCGGGCAGATTATGGGGATGCTGGTGTCGCGCAGAGTCACGCAGTCGGTGGTCGAGCCGGTACAGTATGCCTCCGGCGCCATGAAAGCGATCGCCGAGGAAGATGGCGATCTGACCCAGCGCCTGGATATTAAGGGCAAAGATGAATTGGCGGACTTGTCGCGCTACTTCAACCAGTTTATCGAGAAAATTCAGTTGATGCTCAAAGAGGTTTCGTTGACGGTTGACGAATTGGAGGTCTCTTCCAAAGGTCTGCTGGAAATCACCCACGAAACCAAAGCGGGTACCCAGCAGCAGCTGACCTCGTCGCGTGAACTGTCGAATGCGATGGTGGATATGACCACCAAAGCGAAGAGTGTCGAAGATCACTCGCACAACACCTCGCGTGCAACACAGGAAGCTGCCTCTAAAGTCAAAGAGGGCGGCGATCTGGTCAAAGGCACCGCCAGCGAGATTAAGGAGCTGTCGGACGGCATGCACGCCATGACCAAAGCGGTGTCGCAATTGCGTGAAGACAGCGAGCAGATCGGTACGGTGGTCAATGTAATCCGCGAGATCGCCGAGCAGACCAACCTGCTGTCGTTGAACGCAGCCATCGAGGCGGCGCGTGCCGGCGAGCACGGACGCGGTTTTGCGGTGGTGGCCGACGAGGTGCGCAGTCTGGCACAGCGCACGCAGGAATCGACCTTGCAGATCGAACGCATTATCGACAAGATCCGCAAGGCGACCCTTTCGACCGTGGATATGGTGCAGAAGAGCCTGGAAGCGACCGAATCGAGCTGTAATGCGGTCTATACCTCGGAGCGCGCCTTGAATCCGGTGATGATTCTGATGGATGACATCAATAAGATGAGCGAACAGATGTTCAGTGCGGCCCACTCGCAAAGTCAGCTGGCACAGGAAATCAACCGCAATATCAACGAGATCTATTCGGTGACCGAACGCTCGGCAGCCGGCACGGAAAATACCGAAAAGGCCGGCCACAAGATGCAGAACCTCGCCAACAAGCTCGAAAGACTGCTGCATCAGTTCAAAATCTAGGCGTAAAAACCGCCTCAAAAAAACTCAACAGGCCGGGTATTCCCCGGCTTTTTTGTGGGCGCGTTCCAAGATTGCACGCTTACTGAGGGCAGGCTGCAGTTTTTTTTGTTATTATGCTAGCTCCTTTTTATTTAACAGAAATAGCAAGAGCGTATGTGGCACTATCCTGAGCTTGATCCGATTGCATTAGACTTGGGTTTCTTCCAGATTCACTGGTACGGTCTGATGTACCTGATTGCCTTTGTCCTCGGTTGGGGATATACCGTCTGGCGCGCCAGAAAGATGGCGGATTGGAATAGCGAGATGGTTGGCGACCTGCTGTTCTATATCGCCATGGGGGTGATTCTCGGCGGGCGCATCGGCTATATTCTCTTCTACGACCTGGCTTATTACCTGCAACACCCTTTGGCCGTTTTCCAGGTGTGGCAGGGCGGCATGTCTTTCCACGGCGGGCTGTTGGGCGTGACGCTGGCCATGTGGCTGTATGCCCGCAAGGCCGGATTCTCGATTTTTCAAGTGGCCGATCTGGTCGCGCCGAGTGTGCCTATCGGCCTGTTGACGGGACGCATCGGCAACTTCATTAATGGTGAGCTCTGGGGTAAGGTGACCGATTCGCCGCTGGGCATGGCGGTCTATGATCCGGCGTTGCAGCAGGTGGTGCATAAATATCCGACGCAGTTGTTGGAGGCTTTGCTGGAAGGCGTGGTGCTGTTCGTCTTGTTGGCGTGGTATGCGCGTAAACCGCGTCCGGCCGGCAGTGTCGCCGGCTTGTTCCTGCTGGGGTATGGCGCCTTCCGTTTCTTTGTGGAGTTCTATCGCATGCCGGATGTGCAGTTAGGCTATCTGGCCTGGGGCTGGCTGACCATGGGACAGGTCTTGTCGATGCCGATGGTTGCGATGGGGTTAGGACTGATGCTCTGGGCCTACAAACGTGCCGATTCACCTAAAAGCGCTTAAGTTTATCGATCAGGAAACCTATGAAACAGTATTTAGACCTTCTTCAGCACATTATTGACCACGGCACCGATAAGGGCGATCGCACCGGAACCGGCACACGTTCGGTATTCGGTTATCAGATGCGTTTCGATCTGCAGCAGGGTTTTCCGCTGCTGACCACCAAAAAACTGCATCTGCGCTCCATTATTCACGAGTTGCTGTGGTTTTTAACCGGCGATACCAATATCCGCTATCTGAAAGAGAACGGCGTGCGCATCTGGGACGAATGGGCCGATGAAAACGGCGATCTTGGGCCTTTGTACGGCAAGCAGTGGGTCGCGTGGCAGACCCCGGGCGGGGAAACCATCAATCAGATTGCCGAGGTTATCGACACCTTGAAGCACAATCCGAACAGCCGACGCATGATTGTGTCGGCGTGGAATCCGGCCGATCTGCCGGACGAAACCGTCAGTCCGCAGCAGAATGTCGCCAACGGCAAAATGGCCTTGGCGGCGTGTCACGCCTTTTTCCAGTTTTATGTGGCCAACGGGCGGGTTTCCTGCCAGCTCTACCAGCGCAGTGCCGATACCTTCCTGGGCGTGCCCTTCAATATCGCCAGCTATGCGTTGCTGCTGCATATGGTGGCTCAGCAAACCGGTTATGAGGTGGGGGAGTTTGTTTGGACCGGCGGCGATGTCCATCTCTACAACAACACCATGGAGCAGGCCAAAATCCAGTTGCAGCGCGAGCCTTATCCGTTGCCGAAGCTGGTGATTCACCGCCAGCCGGAGAGTATTTTCGATTACCGCTTCGAGGACTTTGAAATCACCGACTATCAATCGCATCCGCATATCAAGGCGGAGGTATCGGTGTGAAAATAGCCATGATCGCCGCCATGACAAAAGATCGCGTGATCGGCCGGGATAACGATATGCCGTGGCATCTGCCGGACGATTTACGCCATTTCAAGGCAAAGACCCTCGGCAAGCCGGTGATTATGGGGCGCAAAACCTTTGAATCGATTGGTTCGCGTCCGCTGCCCAACCGCCAGAATATCGTCATCAGCCGCAATCCCGCGCTGCAACTGGATGGCGTCATGGTTTTCGATACGGTCGACAAAGCGCTTGCGGCAGTCCAGTCGGCGGACGAGGTGATTATTATGGGCGGCGGCCAGCTTTATGAGCAAATGTTGCCGCGCGCCGAGCGTTTATACCTGACCTTAATCGATGCGCAAATAGAGGGGGATACGTATTTCCCGGATTGGACGCGGTATCAATGGGTTAAATCCGAATCGGAATTCCATCCAAGCGATGCGCATCATGCTTTTGCGTTTGAGTTTATAACGCTGGATAAAGTCTGACTAAAAATATTTGATTATCCGGCCTCTCTTTTTCTATAGAATCACTCTTTGTTCAGGTATTTTCGGGGCGGATGCTATCTTTGTCCCGAAGCCCTTAATCCATAAAAATATAAAATATAAAAGATAAAAATACAGAGAGAGTGAGTTTTTCATGACGATTAAAGTTCGTATGATTATCGGCATTGCCGGTGCTATTTTTTTCCTATTGGCCAGTAATCTGGTTACCCAATTCCTCATCAACGAAAGCAGTCGCACCATGGACCAGATTATCAAGGTCAATGGGGTCAAAGTGACTTTATTGAACGAACTCAAGAATGCGACCGAGGCGCGTGCCATCTTGCAGCGCGATTATGTGCTGTTGAGCGAACCTGAACAACGTGAGCAAATTAAACAGGCCTTGCAGGCTTCGCGGGATAAGATTTCGGAGGTGTTCAACGGCTTGAGAGAGATTTCGCTGGATGCCAAGGAAACGGAATTCAGAGAGCAGCTGATGAGCAATGTCGCTAGCGCCAATACCTCTTATTCGAGCTTCATGTTGGCGATGGATGAGGACTTTACCGAAGAAGCGATTGTAATTCTGACGACCGAGTTCAAGGAGAAATATGAGGCTTTCCTGAAAATCGTCGAGGCTTTCCGTCAGTATGAGCTTGAGCAGAACGATTTGGCGGTTAAGAGGTTGTATGAGGGGCAGGAGCAGGGTGAAGTATTGATCTGGTCGTGGTTGGCCATCAGTGTGGTGCTTTTCAGCCTGATCGGCTGGGTGGTGGCCAAAAGTTTCCTCAAGCCGATTCACGCAATGTGTGAGACGATGCAGAAAATCACCGAAACCGGTGATTTGAGTCACCGTATTCCGATGATGGGTAAAGACGAGCTGGCAAAAGTCTCCGAGCAGGTCAATTTCCTGTTTGATCGCATGGAACGGATTGTAACGGATGTGGTTGCGGTTATGCAGGAGGCGGCACAGGGGCGTTTCAGCAAACGGGTTGAAGAGGGTCAGCGCGGACAATTTCTGGCACTTAAAAGCGGGGTCAATGAGTCGCTGGATCAGATTGAAGGGGTGGTTGGACTGTTGCAGCAAACCTCGCAGAATTTCAGTAATTGTCAGCTGCAGACCGCGCAAAATGACAATCTGGTGTTAAGAGGCGCATTCGCAGAGGTGATCCAGAATTTAGACCAGTCTGCTGAATTTATGCGCTCCATCGTCGATTCCATCGGCAAGACATTGATTGCCCTGTCTCATGGCAATTTCTCGGTACGTTCCACCGCTGAAGTCAACGGCGATTTTAAACCGCTTAATGTGAGTCTTAACAGAACGCTCGAGGATCTGGAGCGCTTTGTGGATGAAGTGGCGTTTGTGCAGGCCAAGATCAGCGAAGGCGATCTGACCCATCACGTGGAAGGGGTTTATAAAGGCAAAATGGCGGCTTTGAAGGATTCATTGAACAGTTCCGTTGCCAATATGGCGGTTATGGTCGGCAAGGTAGGGGCGATTGCCGGCTGCGTGGCCGATGGTTCCGATGATCTGGCCAAGGGTAATGAAACCATCTCCCAGAGTATTCAGAAGCAGGCCGCGGCACTGGAAGAGACCTCTTCAAGCATGGAAGAGATGACCTCAACCGTTCGTCACAATGCAGAAAATGCCCAGCAAGCCAACCACATGGTATCAAGCGCGCAATCGCAGTTGCAGGACGGTTTAAGAACCATGGACGATGCCTTGGATTCGATGCACAAGATGGTCGATGCGAGCCGCAAGATCAACGACATCATTTCCCTGATTGATGGCATTGCTTTCCAGACCAACCTTCTGGCGCTGAATGCGGCGGTTGAAGCGGCCAGAGCCGGTGAGCATGGACGAGGCTTTGCCGTGGTGGCGGGTGAGGTGCGTAATCTGGCCGCCAAATCCGCCGAGGCGGCGGGCGAGATCAAAACCCTGATTGAGAACAGCGTCAGAATCAGTGAGTCCACCGGTTCTTACGTGCAGCAGACCAGCGAGGTGATGTCGCAGATCAATGGCAGTATCCAGACAATGGGGCAGATGATTTCGGAAATCAGTCAGGCCAGCAGCGAGCAGGCCAAAGGCATCGAGCAGGTTAACCGTACCATTGGCGAAATGGACCGCATGACGCAGCAAAATGCGCTGATTGTGCAGCAGGCTGCCGAGGCGAGCGGTGCGTTGCAGCAGGATGCCATGCAGTTGCGCACGCAGGTCAACAGTTTTAATGTCAATGCGACGGTGCAGCAGCGTATGCAGAAGCTGGTGCATTCCGAAACCGGCGTCCAATTCGAGAAAATGATCGAGGCGCATCTGGCGTGGAAGTCGAAAATCCGTGCCTTTGTTGAGGGAATGGATATCGGCGTCACCTACGAGGCGGCGACCGATCATACCTCCTGTGTGCTCGGCAAATGGTATTACGGCGAAGGGCAGCAGTATATGCACCTGCCGTTAATGCAGACGCTGGGCGACGAGCATATGCAGATGCATCAAAGCATCAAACAGGTCATGGATGCCAAATCGGTGGGTGATATCGAGGCGGTTGAAGAAGGTCTGGGCAAAGTGGACGACTACAGCAACAAGGTTGTGGCGATTCTCAATCAGATGATCGATGAGATCGTCTGATCCGAGATTGTCCGAGCGATTCAAGCCCCATTAATTTGGGGCTTTTTTGTTTAAGAGCATCAGAAAAATCAGCGTGGCGGCCAATACAATCGCCGGGCCGGTCGGGATGTCCCAGACAAACGAAGCGGCCAGGCCGCCAATTACTGAAACGACACCTAAAATCAGGCTGAAAAACAGCATGGTTTGCGGGGTGGTTGCAAGCCTTCTGGCCGCCGCCGCAGGAATGATCAGCAGAGAGGTGACCAGCAAGACGCCGACGATTTTCATCGACAGCGCAATCATCAGCGCCAGCAGCAGAACATATTGCAGTTGAATGCGTTTTACGGCTATGCCTTCAACCTGCGCCAGCTCTCTGTTTAGCGTGATATTCAACAGGTCGCGCCAGTGCTTTAAATAGAACAGCAGGGTGATCAATCCGACGGCGGCAATCAGCAGCAGGTCGGTTGGGGTGATGCTCAAGATGTCGCCGAACAGATAGCTCATAATGTCGATTTGCACGTTGTTCTGCAGGCTCAAAAGTACCAGGCCCAAGGCCAGGCTGCTGTGCGCGAGTATGCCGAGCAGGGTGTCCGACGAGAGTTGGGTCTTGCGTGCCAGTTGATGGATGCCGAACGCAATTAAAAGTGACAGGGCGATGACGCTCAGGCTCAGGTCGATATTCCAGAACAACCCAAGGCTGACGCCTAGCAGGGCGGAATGGGCGAGGGTGGCGCCAAAGTAGGATTGGCGCTGCCACACCATAAACACGCCCAAAGGTGCGGCAATCAGCGCAATGCCGAGTCCGCCGAGCAGGGCAAGTACCAGAAATTCAGGCATCCATGCCATAAGTGACTCCTTTAGGGGGTGTGAAGGTGGTTGTGATGACCATGCGTCGCCTCACAGGTATGTTCGTTGTGATGGTGTTCGTATATCGCCAGCTCTTCCGCACCCTGTCCGAAAATGGCAATGAATTCCGGCGTCTGACTGACGCTTTGCGGGGTGCCCGAACAGCACAGATGTTGGTTCAGGCAGAGCACTTGGTCGGTGTTTTTCATGACGATGTGCAGGTCGTGGCTGACCATTAAAATGCCCAGATGACGTCGGTGGCGCAATTCATTAATATAGTGATAGAGTTCGGTCTGCCCCTGCAGGTCGACGCCCTGCACGGGTTCGTCCAGTACCAGCAGCTCGGGGTCGCGCAGCAGTGCGCGCGCCAGCAGGACGCGTTGCATTTCGCCGCCGGAAACGTTCTGGATCGGTTGCTTCAACAGATGGCCGATATTGAGTTCCTCCACCACGGCATGTGTCTCTATGGTATGATGCGCGCTAAAAAAAAGACCGCTTTGTGATCGCGGCTGACCGAGATCGAGAAAATACTCGACCGTCATCGGCAGGGTCGGATCGATATGGATTTTTTGCGGCATATAGCCGATCTTGAGGTTGGTCTTTTGCGTCACGCTACCGGCTGTGGGTTCAATCAGTTTCAACAGGATTTTTAACAGAGTCGATTTGCCGGCGCCGTTGGGGCCGATCAGCGTCACGATTTCACCGGCATGAATCTGCAGCGAGATGTTGTGCAGCACTTCGGTTTGTGCGAAAGAGTGGTAGATGCGGTCGGCTTTGAGCAGTAAAGACATGGTTAAATCCGGATTCCGGCTATAAAGGGCGTATTTTATAGCGAATTGCGTAAGCGCGGGAGAGTTTAGATGGCAAAGTGGATGAAAATACAGCGTAATCTTGCAAAGGTCGTTTCGCTATGGTTCTGCGCCGCAGTAATGCCGGCGCACGCCGTTAACGTTAGCGTCAGCATTCCGCCGCTGGCAGGCATGATTGCGCCCTTGCTGGATAAGGATGACCGCTTGACGGTGCTTCTGGAGCCCGGCGTGTCCCCGCATGGCTTTCAGCTTAAACCTTCACATCTTTTCACCTTGCAGAATAGCGATCTGATTGTCTCCGTGGGAACGCCGGTGGATAGCTGGCTGCACAAGGCGGCGCAGCGTTATCCCGAGGCGAATGTGGCGATGGCGCAACTGCAAGCGGTGGAAAAACTGCCGGTGCGGGAGGGCGGTGTTTGGCAGCATAAACATCATGAGCGCCACGAGGATGAGGGCGCCGGCAATCATGCCGATGCACACGATCACGCCGGACACGGCCATGCCGTCTTGCACTTTGATGGCCATTTATGGATGTCGCCCAATAATGCCCGTGCCTTGATTCTGGCGGTCAGTGAAAAATTGCAGCGTTTGAAAACTCAACAGGCCGGGTCGATTCAAGCGCGTACCCAGGCATGGCTGGCGCATCTGGAGCAGACCGATGTGCAGCTGATGCAGCAACTTCAGCCCTATCGGCAAGCTCCCTATTTGGTGTTGCACGACGCCTACCAATACTTCGAAAAACATTATCATCTCAACGGGGTCGGTTCGATCACCTTGAATCCCGAAATCACGCCGAGTCTGAAACGTGTTCAGAATCTGCGTCGGGCGATGACCGAAGGTGAGGTGCGGTGTGTTTTCAAAGAACCGCAATTTCCGGAAAAAAGGGTCAGTGCGGTGGTGTCCGGTTTGAATGTCAGAATCGGCAATCTCGACCCGATGGGGGTTTACGATGCGGCAGGTCAGCGCGTTGAAGTGGTTTATCGCCCGTATGACGAATGGCTGTTGCAGCTGGGTGCCGCCTTTGAGAGTTGTTTAAAGCCTGAATAGGTCAATAGGGTGGGTATGGCAAAGACAGCGCAGATTCTTTTGGTCGGCCTGCCGGGGAGCGGCAAAAGCCGCGTTCAACAGGCGATACGGGAGCAGCTCGATCTCGAGTGCGTGGAGCTTGGCACGCTGCCTGATCTTGGCGAACCAAAACAGCCGCATCAGCAGGTGTGGTGTGTCATCGATGCGCGTCCGGCGTTTGATGAGATGCAGGATGCCCATGCGCTGAGTCACCTGGCTGAATTGTTGCAGTTGGCGGATGGTGTCCTGCTCAATTTTATTGAGGCGGCTGATCTCACGCTTCAGTCGCACTGGATCAAGTGGATTAAGGCACAGCGCCCGTTGCCTGTGGTGCGCCTGACCTACGGGCGTTTTCCGCAGGGATGGGTGGGGTTTGAGCGTGACACCCTGCCAGATGCGTTGCAGCAAACTGCCGCGATGCCAACTCTGCCGGGTTTGCAAACCTGCCGTTATGAAGTGAAGAAGCTTTACCTCGAGCATCTTTTAATGGGATTGGATGCTTTGAGGCGCAACTGGGGGGTGAGAATCTGGCGCGTTACCGGGGTGTTCTATACATTTGAATATGTCAATCCGGTGCAGCTAGAGGGCACGCCTTTTGGGTTGGATACCTTTGCTGCGGCCGGTGAGGTCCCTGGTGATGTCCCCGATGGCTGGTTGCAAATCCAAGGGGTTGATTTGCCGCAAGCACAGCTGCAAGAGCTGGTGGATGCTTGCCAGTTGTCTTTTTAAGTGATTGAAATAATTAATGAAACGGCTTGATTATATAATTTGTTAATGGCACGGCTGTAGACATTTATATAATAACCAACTAAAATAGTATGAAATAAGTTTTTTAAGTGAAGAGTCCGATGTCGCAAGCACATGAATTAACGTCTTCAACTCAGTACGAAGAAATCAATGAGTTGTTGAGTAAAAACAAACACTACAAAGAAGGTTTTGTGACCACAACGACCGTGGAAACCTTTGAAAAGGGTTTGAATGAAGCGGTGGTGCGCGCTATTTCCGCGAAGAAGAACGAACCGGAATGGATGCTTGAGTTTCGTTTGAAGGCCTTCGCGCATTGGCAGAAGATGGCTGAACCGCACTGGGGCAAGGCCAAATACACGCCGATCGATTATCAGGATTACAGCTATTATTCGGCGCCGGAATGCGGTGCCTGCGGCGGCGCCTGCAGCACCGAAAGCGAGAACGCCGAAGAGGTCATCGATCCGGAAGTGGCCAAGGCCTTTGCGGCGCTGGGAGTGCCGATTTACGACGATCAGGCCAATATCGCGGTGGACGCGATTTTCGATTCGGTGTCGATTTCGACCACCAAGCGTGAAGAGCTGGAAAAGTTCGGCATTATCTTCTGTTCGTTCTCCGAGGCCGTGCAGGATCACCCCGAACTGGTACAGCAATATCTGGGCACGGTCGTACCATATCACGACAACTATTTTGCAGCTTTGAACTCGGCGGTGGCCTCCGACGGCACCTTTGTCTATGTGCCGCCGGGCGTGCGTTGCCCGATCGACCTGTCGACCTATTTCCGCATCAATGAGGCCAAAACCGGCCAGTTTGAGCGCACCATTCTGGTGGCCGACAAAGGCAGTTATGTGAGTTATATCGAAGGCTGCTCGGCGCCGATCCGCGATACCTATCAGCTGCATGCGGCGGTGGTGGAGGTGATTGTGCATGAAGATGCCGAGGTCAAGTACTCCACCGTGCAGAACTGGTATCCGGGGGATGACGATTGCGAAGGCGGTATTTTGAACTTTGTGACCAAGCGCGGCATCTGCGAAGGCAAGAATGCCAAGTTGTCCTGGACGCAGGCGGAAACCGGTTCGGCGATCACCTGGAAATACCCGAGCTGCATTTTGAAAGGCGACAACTCCATCGGTGAGTTCTATTCGGTGGCGCTGACCAACCGTCGCCAGCAGGCGGATACGGGTACCAAAATGATCCATATCGGCAAGAACACCCGCAGTACGATTATCTCCAAAGGGCTGTCGGCGGGCAAAAGTGATAACACCTACCGCGGCATGGTGAAGATTCTGCCTTCGGCGGAAGGCGCGCGCAACTTCACCCAGTGTGATTCGATGCTGATCGGCAACCAGTGCGGCGCGCATACCTTCCCGTATATCGAGGTGGAGAACCCGACGGCGCAGGTCGAGCACGAAGCGACCACGTCGCGCATCGGTGAAGACCAGTTGTTCTATTGCCAGCAACGCGGCATCAGCGAACAGGATGCGATTTCGATGATTGTCAACGGCTTCTGTAAAGAGGTGTTCAGCGAGTTGCCGCTGGAATTCGCGCAGGAAGCCGAAGAGTTGCTGGCGATCAGCCTTGAAGGCTCGGTGGGTTAATCCCTTAGTTACCATTTTACGAATAAAAAAGAATTTAAATCATGTTGTTGAAAGTCGAAAATCTGCAAGCACAAGTTGAAGAGAAACAGATTCTGAAAGGGTTGAATCTGGAGGTTAAGCCGGGTGAGGTTCATGCCATTATGGGGCCGAACGGTTCCGGTAAAAGCACCTTTGCCAGCGTGCTGGCGGGGCGTGAAGATTACGAGGTGACCGCCGGTTCGGTTGCGTTCAACGGCGAAGACCTGTTGGAGATGGATCCTGAAGAACGCGCCCGCAAGGGGCTGTTTTTGGCGTTCCAGTATCCGGTGGAAATTCCGGGGGTCAGCAACAAGCTGTTTATGCAAACGGCGGTGAACGCCGTGCGCGAAGAAAAGGGTTTGCCGCCATTGGATATGTTTGATTTTGACGAATATGCGCGTGAAAAGATCAAACTGCTGGACATGCGTGCCGATCTGCTGGAACGTTCGGTCAATGTCGGCTTCTCCGGTGGCGAGAAGAAGCGTAACGATATTTTCCAGATGGCGTTGCTTGAGCCTAAGTTGTGCATTCTGGATGAAACCGACTCGGGATTGGATATCGACGCACTGCGCATCGTCGCCAATGGCGTCAATGCCTTGCGCTCGCCGGAACGCGGTTTTATCGTGGTGACCCACTACCAGCGTCTGTTGGATTACATTAAGCCGGATCATGTGCATGTGCTGTACAACGGCCGCATCGTCAAGTCGGGCGGTTTTGAGTTGGTGCATGAATTGGAAGAGCACGGTTACGACGACATCATCCAGCAGCACCAAGGGGAGTAAGGCATTGGCTAAGAAATTCACACCGGTAATGCAGTCGGCCATGACGCATTATGCGCAGTTGTCCGATGATCTGAATAAAGCCGAAAGTCCCTATCTAACTGCGTTGCGTCAGAGCGCCAAAGCGCAGTTTCTGGAACAGGGCTTCCCGACGCGCCGCGATGAAGACTGGGGTTATACCAAGCTCACGGATTTTGTGCAGACACATTTCCGTCTGCAAGGTATCAGCCATCTGACGCAGGCGGATATTCTGCCTTTTCTGCCGTCGTTTGGTGCCACGCGCATCGTGCTGGTGGACGGCTGGTTCAGCGAAAGCCTGTCGGACGACCTGTCTGCATTGCCGAAAGGGGTGACCATCGAGTCATTTGAAGATCTGCAGCAGGTGCCGGAATCGGCCGTGCAGCTGCAGGCACATCAGCAGGATGTGGCACAGGAACCGTTTGCGGTTATGAATACCATGCTGTTGAACGACGGTGTGGTGATTCAGATCGACAAGCACGCCGTGCTGGAAATGCCGCTGTTTGTGTTGCATGTGCAGACGCAGCCGAATCATCTTTCGAACCTGCGCAACCGCATCACGGTCGGCGAATATGCCGACGTGACCTTGGTGGAAGCCTACGTTTCCCTGTCGGACGACTTATGCGCCCTGACCAATGTGGTCAGTGAAATCGACATCGCTTCCCATGCGCGAGTCAAGCAGGTGGTGTTGCAGCAGCAGAATAAGCAGAGCTATTACTTCAATAACCAGTTCGTTTATCAGGCTGAACACAGCGGTTTCAATACGCTGTATGCCGGCTTGGGCTGTGTCACTTCGCGTCATCAGAACCATGTGTATATGAACGGCGAACACATCGAAACCATTCAGAACAGTGCCTGTTATGCAACAGGGGCGCAGACGGTCGATTCGCGCAGTTATACCGAACACAATCAGGAGCACGGCTTTAGCCAGCAGCTGCATAAATATGTGCTGGACGGCGAGGCGGTCGGCGTGTTCAACGGCATGATCAAGGTGGCGCGGGCGGCACAGAAAACCGACGGGCAGATGGATAACAAAAACTTGCTTTTGTCTGACAGTGCGCAGATGGACACCAAGCCGCAATTGGAAATCTATGCGGATGACGTCAAATGTTCGCACGGTTCGGCGACCGGTCAGATTAATAAAGAGCAGATTTTCTATCTGCAGGCTCGCGGTATTCCGCGCCCGCAAGCGGTGCGCATGATCACCGAGGCGTTCCTGTTGGAGCCGGTCGAGGTGGTCAGTCATGGCGCGATTCGCGAATGGGTGGCTCAAATTTTGTCGCAAACGTTGCGTGGGTAAGATAATGGACGGCAGTGTGTTGGATTTTGCACAGGTACGGGCGCAGTTCCCGATTTTGCAGCTACGTGAAAACGGGCAGCCGTTGGTCTATCTGGATAATGGTGCGACCTCCCAGAAACCGCAGATGGTCATCGACACCATCGAGCGCTACTATCGTGAACAAAACGCCAATGTGCATCGCGGCGTGTACGGTCTGAGCGAACGTGCCACCGAACTCTATGAAGGCGCACGTGAAACCAGCCGCCAGTTTTTGAACGCGCGCTCCACCAAGGAGATTGTGTTTGTTCGCGGCACCACCGAGGCGATTAACCTGGTGGCGCATAGCTGGGGTCGCGCCAATCTTCAGGCCGGAGATGAAGTGATCGTCACTGAGATGGAGCACCACTCCAATATCGTGCCGTGGCAGCTGTTGCGTGACCAGATGGGGATTCGTCTGACGGTGCTGCGCATGAACAACCGTGGTGAAGTCTGTCTGAACGCGCTGAAAGGCCTGGTGTCCGAAAAGACCAAATTGTTGGCCATTACCCATATGTCCAACGCCTTGGGGACCATTAACCCGGTCAAAGAGATGGTCGAAATCGCGCGTTCCGTGGGCGCCAAAATCCTGGTGGACGGTGCGCAGGCCACGCCGCATATGCGTGTGGATGTGCAGGACCTGGATTGCGATTTTTATGCGCTGTCCGGCCATAAAATGTACGGCCCGACCGGCATCGGTGTGCTTTACGCCAAAGAGGCTTTGTTGGAAGCGATGCCGCCCTATCAGGGCGGTGGCGATATGATCTATTCGGTGACCTTTGAGAAAACCGAATACAACGTGTTGCCCTATAAGTTCGAGGCGGGCACGCCGAATATCGCCGGCGCCATCGGGCTGGCCGCCGCGATGCGCTTTATGGTATCGATTGGTTTGGAGCGCATTGCCGCTTATGAAGCCGGCCTGTTGAGTTATGCGACCGAGCGCCTCAAGCAGATTGATGGGGTGCGTATTATCGGTGAAGCCGAGCATAAAGGTGGCGTGGTGTCGTTTATTTTGGACGGTGCCCATCCGCACGATCTGGCGACGTTGATGGATCAGGACGGCATTGCGGTGCGTGCCAGCCACCACTGCGCCATGCCGGTGATGCAGCATTTCAATGTGCCGGCCACGGTGCGCGCCTCTTTCGGTGTCTATAACAACCGCGATGATATCGACCGCTTGGTGGCGGCGATTGAAGAGGCCAAGGAGATGCTGCTGTAACTTTGCGGGGTGCTTTTAGAGGTGTTTAGGAGTAAAGTAGGAACCTACGCTTTTCCTCTTTATTACGACCTAGGCACTCTATGACCTCTTCAACTCCTCTACAGTGGATTCGGCTCGAGCTGATTCCGCTGGTGTCCCATCAAACTGAATTTTCCGAAATGCTCCTGTGGTGGAATCCCGAAGCCGGGGTGTTGCAAGGGGAGTCGGCGGAGCTCGTTTTGCGTCTGATAGACGAGGCGCTTGAAAAGGGCGTGCTGCAAGGCGCCATGCTCAATCATTTTGAAATCACCGATCCTTTGCATAAACCCTCCGAGTTGGCCGCGATTCTCGCCCAGTATTTCTGGGTGATTCCCGAACCCGTCGAGGCACCCGGCCTGTCCACTTTTGATTCCGCCTCTGCGGACACCTCAAAATTGCAATAAGATTGCCCCCGATTTGCTCCAATCCAAGGTATCATATTGCCAAAATATACTAAGCGGCGTGGCGGGCTATTGGAGCGCAGGCCGCGATGAATGTTAAAGGCGGATTATGAAAGAAAAGGTTAAACAGATTCACTTTATCGGTATTGGCGGTGTCGGTATGGCCGGCATCGCAGAGGTCTGTTTAAACTTGGGGTATACCGTCAGCGGTTCGGATTTGAAACATAATCCGACGGTTGCCCGTTTGCAGGAGCAGGGTGCCTTGATTCAGTTGGGGCACGAAGCGGAGCATGTCAAAAACGCCGATGTCGTTGTGGTTTCCACCGCCATTCCCAAAAACAATTCCGAAATTGCCTGGGCCAAAGAGATGCGCATTCCGGTGATTCCGCGCGCCGAAATGCTGGCCGAACTGATGCGCATGCGTTTCGGTATCGCCATTGCCGGCACCCACGGCAAAACCACCACCACCAGCCTGACGGCCGCGGTGCTGACGCAGGGTGGTTTGGACCCGACGTTCGTGATCGGCGGCAAACTCAATCAGGTCGGTTCCAATGCACGTTTGGGGTCGAGCAATTATCTGGTGGCCGAGGCAGACGAATCGGATGCCTCTTTCCTGCATCTGTCGCCGATGGTGTCCGTCGTCACCAATATCGACGAAGACCATATGGAAACCTATCAGGGTGACTACCAGAATCTGGAAAACACCTTTGTCGAATTCATTCACCGTCTGCCGTTCTACGGGCTGGCGATTCTCTGCCTGGACGATGCCAATATCCGCAAAATGCTGCCGCGCTTGACGCGCAAGCTCATGACCTACGGTTTTGATGAAGCCGCGGACGTGCGCGCCATCAATGTGCAGTCAATGGGTTTGCAGACCCGCTTTCAGGTGTTGGTGGGGCGCGAGCAGAGTTTCGAGGTGACCTTGAATCTGCCGGGCCGCCACAATGTGCAGAATGCCTTGGCGGCGATTGCCATCGGTTTGGAATTGAATGTTCCGGTGGAGGCGATTCAGCAGGCCCTGGCCGGTTTCGGCGGCGTGGGGCGTCGTTTTGAGGTCTATCCGCAGCGTCTGGTCGGCGGCCGCAATGTGACCTTGGTGGATGATTACGGCCACCATCCGACCGAGTTGGCGGCCACGATTTCGACCGCACGCGACGCTTTTCCGGGCAAACGTCTGGTGCTGGTGTTTCAGCCGCACCGTTATTCGCGTACCCGCGATCTGTTCGACGAGTTTGTGCAGGCGTTATTGGAGCCCGATGTGGTCATTCTGACCGAGGTTTACGCGGCGGGTGAAACGCCGATTCCCGGGTTTGACGCCAAGGCGCTGCTGCAATCCATGCGTCTGCGTGGCGCGCATCAGGGGGTTTATGCGGAAGATTTGGAACAACTGGAAACCGTGGCCGAAGAGGTGTTGCAGGACGACGATGTTTTGCTGGTCATGGGCGCGGGCAGTATCGGTCAATTGGCCAAGCAGTGGCAGCAGAATGAAGGAGACAAGGCGTGAAGGCGTTCGGTAAAGTCGCCGTGCTGATGGGCGGTAAAGCGGCGGAAAGAGAAATTTCACTGAAAAGCGGACGTGCGGTGACGCAGGCCCTGCAAAACGCCGGTGTGGATGCCATTGGCTGCGATGTCGCGACTCTGGCGGATTTGCAAGCCGTTGCCCGAGAATACGACCGCGCCTTTATCGCCTTGCACGGCCGCTGGGGCGAGGATGGTACCGTGCAGGCGGTTCTGGAGGATTTGGGCCTGCCCTATACCGGCAGCGGTATGGCGGCCTCGGCGATTGCCATGGATAAGTTGCGCACCAAATGGTTGTGGCGCGGCGCGGGTCTGCCGACCCCGGATTTTGTGCAGGTTTCGGCCAACCGTCCGTTTGACAAGGCGGCGTTTTCAATCCCCTTTCCGGTGATTGTCAAACCGTGCCATGAAGGCTCCAGTATCGGCATGCGCAAGGTGGATAATCTGGCCGACCTGGCTGACGCGGTGGCGTTTGCCGAGCAATATGACAGCGAAGTGCTGATCGAGCGCTGGATTACCGGTTCGGAATATACCGCCGGGGTCTTGAACGGTGAGGCTTTGCCGCTGATTCAGCTGAAAACCTCGCACGCCTTCTACGATTTTGAAGCCAAATACCAGTCCAACGACACCCAATACATCTGCCCTTGCGGTTTGCCGGCCGAGGTCGAGCAGAAAATCCAAGCACTTGCGCTGCAGGCTTTTGAAGTGGTCGGTGCGCGCACCTGGGGACGCATCGATGTGATGCTTGATGAACAGCAGAACCCTTGGTTGATTGAGCTGAACTCCGTGCCGGGCATGACCGACCACAGTCTGGTGCCGATGGCCGCCAAGGTAGCGGGGCGCTCATTCGAGCAGTTGGTGGTGGATATTCTTTCCACCACGCTTTAAGGCAGCCTGATTATATGACGCAAAAAGTGGGTTTTAAAAACTCAACAGGCCGGGTCTATGACGTTGCGTAAACCGGCATTGCTTCTCTTGGTTTTGCTCTCAATCGGCGTCTTGGGCTGGCTGGGCTATAAATGGGAAACCAGCAGCCAGCGCCCGATTGACGACTACCGCTTGATGCAGCCGCTCAAGCAGTTGACGCAGGCCGAGATAGATGCCGTGATGCAGCCTTATCTTGGCGCCTCTTTCTGGGGAGTGGAGCTCAACAAGATTCAGGCCGATCTGCAACGCCTGGATTGGGTCAGTCAGGCGGTGGTCAAACGCAGCTGGCCCGACCAGCTGAAGATCACGCTGATCGAGCAGCAACCCGTGGCGCGCTGGGGTGAAGACGGTCTGGTCAATCAGCACGGGGAAGTCTTTTTTCCGCGCAGCATCAAGGGCTTCGAGCAGTTTGTCCGGTTGGATGGCCGCTTGGAAAACGCCGCGGTTCTGTTGCTTAAACTGGCGCAGTTTCAGCAGGCGCTCAAACCGCTCGATTGGACGGTCGCCCGGCTGCGCGAAGCGGCCAACGGCGTTTGGGAGGTCGACATGGCCAACGGCATACGCCTCATTTTGGATCGCCGCGATGAGGCGCACAAGTTGCAGCGCTTTATCGCCAGTTACGGCCAACTTCAGGATTCGCTTAGAAATTCAGCGCAGGTTTTTGATTTACGCTATAGTAATGGTTTTTCCGTAAAACGCGGCAGCGCAGCCGCCGTCAAGCAATAAAATTTAGCAATCGTTCCGTTCAGAGAACGTTTAAGTGGTAAGGGTAAAGTAAAACATGGCTCGTAAACAGCAAGCTTCAAATACAGTCGTAGGTTTGGATATCGGCACGTCGAAAATCGCGGCCATTATCGGCAAAATCAAACCGGATGGTGAAATTGAAGTGGTGGGCATGGGCACTTACCCGTCACGCGGCTTGAAGAAAGGCGTGGTGGTCAATATCGACGCCACGGTGGAGTCGATTCAGCGCGCCATCGACGAGGCTGAACGCATGTCCGGCTTTACCGCCGAATCGGTCTATGTGGGCATTGCCGGCAGCCATATCAAAAGTTTCAACTCGATGGGCATGGTCGCGATCCGCAATCAGGATGTGCAGCCGGACGATATCGAACGCGTCATGGACGCGGCCAAGACGATCGCCATTCCGGGCGACCAGCGCGTCCTGCATATTCTCGCTCAGGAATATATGATCGATAATCAGGGCGGTATCCGCGAGCCGATCGGCATGTCCGGCGTGCGTCTCGAAGCCAAAGTGCATATGGTCACCGCGTCGGTCAGTGCGGCGCAGAATATCATCAAATGTGTGGAGCGCTGCAATCTGGGTGTGGCCGACATCATTCTCGAACAGCTCGCCTCCAGCGAAGCGGTATTGTCCGAAGACGAAAAAGAACTCGGCGTCTGCCTGGTGGATATCGGCGGCGGCACGACGGATATCGCCATTTTCCACAACGGTGCGATTCGCCACACGGCGGTGATTTCGGTGGCCGGCGATCAGGTCACCAACGATATTGCGGTAGCCTTGCGCACGCCGACTCAGGCGGCGGAAAACATTAAACGTCAGTATGCCTGCGCCTTGCCGCAGCTGATCAATCAGGACGAAGAGATCGAGGTGCCGAGTGTCGGCGACCGTCCGGCGCGTTGTCTGTCACGCCGCACTTTGGTGGAAGTCATCGAACCGCGTTATGAGGAGCTTTTCCAGCTGATTCAGGCGGAATTGCGCCGTTCCGGTTTTGAGGATGTGTTGGCAGCCGGCGTGGTGCTGACCGGCGGCAGCTCCCTGGTGGAAGGCGCGGTGGAGTTGGCCGAAGAGGTCTTCCATATGCCGGTGCGTCTGGGCTATCCGCAAGGCGTGACCGGACTGACCGATGAGGTGGGCAGCCCGTCCTATGCGACCACCGTGGGTTTGTTGATGTACGCCAAGGAGCATATCGGCGAAGCGGCCTTTGAAGAGAAGGGCGCGCGCGGTTCGGTCGGCGCCGAGGATATTTTCAACCGCATGAAGAACTGGTTTAAAAAGAGTTTTTAATCCTTCTGTATTCTTGGTTGATGCGTAAAGATGCCTAGGTTGCTCGCCACGGCGGTGAGCACGTTGAATTCGTTGGCTAATTTCATGATGGCGCGAATGACAATTGTGTTAAAATTTTGAAAATTTTTTTGCGCTGCATTCCGTTTTGCCGAATGAAGCCTTATGTATCAGAGTTGTCAGTGAATCAAAGAACCCTCGCGAACCCTATCAAAGCCAAAGGCATCGGCCTGCATACCGGGCATGAATCGATTATGACCTTGCGTCCGGCACCGGTCGATACCGGTATCGTCTTCCGCCGCATCGATGTCGAGCCGGTGGTCGAATTCAAAGTCACCCCGGAAATCGTCGGCGAAACCACGCTGTGTACCACGATTGTCAACGAAGAACGCGGCGAGCGCATCAAAATCGCCACGATCGAACATTTGATGTCGGCCTTGGCCGGCGTGGGGATCGACAACCTCTATATCGATATCACTTCGGATGAGGTGCCGATCATGGACGGCAGTTCGTCGCATTTTATCTTCCTGTTGCAATCCGCTGGCATCCAGATTCAGGACAAACCGAAAGCGTTTATCCGCATTCTGGAGAACGTCCGCGTCGAGAACGACAAGGGCGGCTGGGCGGAGTTCCATCCCTACAACGGTTTCAGATTGAATTTCTCGATCGATTTCGACCATCCGGCTTTTAACGCCACGGCGGAAAAAATGACCCTGGAATTCTCCTCGACCTCTTATTTCAAAGAGGTCAGCCGCGCGCGTACCTTTGGTTTTATGAAAGACATGGAGATGCTGCGTCAGAAGAATCTGGCCTTGGGTGCGAGCCTTGACAACGCCATCGGTTTGGATGAGAAAGGGGTCATGAACGCCGGGGGCTTGCGCAACAAGGATGAGTTTGTGCGCCACAAGATTCTCGACGCGGTGGGGGATTTGTATATGATCGGCCATCCGATTATCGGTGAGTTCACCGCGCACAAGTCCGGCCATGCGTTGAACAACCAGTTGTTACGTGCCTTGCAGGCGCATCCTGAAGCGTTTGAGATTGTGACCTTCGACAAGGCGCCGGCGCCGATTCAATACGGCAGCAGCAAGATCGTTTCCTGAGGTTTTCGGAAAACGCCCAGAAAAAACTGAACAGGCCGGGTAGGTTCGCTTACCCGGCCTGTTGAGTTTTTACGGCCTGAAAATGAGCACTTATTCCGAAGCGGGTTCGGCGCGCTGACTAAGACGTTCCAAGGCTTTTTTCAGTCCCGGCGATTTGATTTCGCTGGCAATCGCCTGCATCTGTTCGGCGTCCTGCGCCGAAGGGGTGGTGGCCACGGCGCGTTTGGGTCTGGGCGGTTCGCTGATCGGCAGCACCCGTATCTGCGTGCGCTGTAACCGCAAGTGCGGAAAATGCTGCTGATAGATCGCCAGCACGTTCGGTTCAAAAAAGCGCAGCTGGGTGCTCCACAGATTATCGTCGATCTGCAGGATCAGAGTGTTCTGCTCGAACCCCACGCCAACCAGATGCGGCTTGAGAACCTCGGGCAAGGCTTCCTGGCCGACCTGCAAAAGCGCCTGGTAGAGTTGGGCTTCTTCGATTAAATTTGCTAACGTCGCGCTTTGTTTATTTAATAAGGCTTTCATAATATGACATCAAACAGATGTGGTAGAATGGCTCCCATTTTACAGCATTATTACCCATGCCAGGCAGCCTTTAACGTTGTATCTGGCCGTAGTTTAGAGCGGAACCTGTGCACATGGCCTTAAACATTTTCAAGAAGATATTTGGTAGCCGTAACGATCGTATTTTAAAGCGTTACCAAAAAACCGTTCAAAAAATCAATCAGTTAGAAGAATCTTTGTCGCAGCTCAGCGACGAGCAGATCAAACTCAAGACCGAGGAGTTCAAGGCCTCGCTGGCGAATGGGGCGTCGTTGGACGACCTGCTGCCGGAAGCGTTTGCGGTGGTGCGCGAAGCCGGCAAACGTGTCTTCGGCATGCGTCACTACGACGTGCAGATGATTGGCGGCATGACCCTGCATGAAGGCAAGATTCCGGAGATGCGTACCGGTGAGGGCAAGACCCTGGTGGCGACCCTGCCGGTATACCTGAACGCCCTGACCGGCAAGGGCGTGCATGTCGTCACGGTCAACGACTATCTGGCGAAACGCGATGCCGAGTGGATGGGGCAGTTGTTTGAATTCCTGGGCCTGTCAACCGGCGTGATTTTGAGCGGCCAGAGCCAGCAGGAAAAGCAGTTGGCTTACGCCATGGATATCACCTACGGTACCAACAATGAATTCGGCTTTGACTATCTGCGCGACAATATGGCGATTTTTACCGCCGAGAAGGTCATGCGCGGCCAGCATTTTGCGGTGGTGGACGAGGTCGATTCGATTCTGATTGACGAAGCGCGTACCCCGCTGATTATTTCCGGCCCTTCCGAAGACAAGTCGGCGCTTTACCGTCAGATCAACCCGATTGTCGCCAAGCTGGAACAGGGCGAAGAGGACACTGAAAACAAAACCAGTACCGGCGACTACACCATCGACGAGAAGGCGCGTCAGATCTATCTGACCGATCAGGGGCACGAGAAGGTCGAGCAGATGCTGAGCGAACTGGGGCTGATCGGCGAAGACGAGAGTCTTTACGATGCGGCGCATATCGGTTTGATGATTCACGTCAATGCGGCCTTGCGCGCCAACCTGCTGTTCGAGAAAGACCGTGATTACATCGTCGAGAACGGCGAGGTGGTGATTATCGACGAATTCACCGGACGCAAGATGCAGGGGCGCCGCTGGGGCGACGGCCTGCATCAGGCGGTCGAGGCCAAAGAAGGCGTCAAGATTCAGGTGGAAAGCCAGACCTTCGCGTCGATTACCTTCCAGAACTATTTCCGTCAGTACGAGAAGCTTTCCGGTATGACCGGTACCGCCGACACCGAAGCGGGCGAGTTTATGGCCACCTACGGGCTGGAAGTGGTGGTGATTCCGCCAAACAAAACGCCGCAGCGTAAAGACTTGCCGGATTTGGTCTTCCTGGATATGGAAGCCAAGTTTGCCGCGATTGTCGAGGATGTGCGTCAGACGCATGAAACCAAGCAGCCGGTGCTGGTGGGGACCGCATCGATTGAAATGTCGGAGCTGCTGTCGCGTCTGTTTCAACAGGCCGGTATTCCGCACAATGTACTGAACGCCAAACAGCACGAACGCGAAGCGCATATCATCGCCATGGCCGGCTTACCGGGCGCGGTGACCATCGCCACCAATATGGCCGGTCGCGGGACGGATATCGTGCTCGGCGGTAATCTGGATCTGGAACTGCAGCAGCTGCAGGACCCCACGCCTGAGAAGATTGCTGAGATCAAAGCCGCATGGCAAGCGCGCCATGATCTGGTATTGCAGCTCGGCGGTTTGAAGGTGATTGGCTCGGAACGTCACGAATCGCGCCGTATCGACAACCAGCTGCGCGGCCGTTCAGGCCGTCAGGGTGATGTGGGCCTGACGCGTTTCTATCTGTCGCTGGACGACGATCTGATGCGCCGTTTCGCCTCCGATAAGGTCAAGGGGATGATGAAACGTCTTGGCATGAAATCGGACGAAGCGATCGAGCACGGCATGGTCACCAAGTCGATCGAACGCGCGCAGAAGCAGGTCGAGCGCATGCATCAGGACGAGCGTGCCAATCTGTTGAAATTTGACGATATCGCCAACCAGCAGCGTAAAGTGGTGTATGCGCAACGCAACGAGCTGATGGAAAGCGACGATGTGACCGAAACCATCGAATCCCTGCGTGAAGAGGTGATCAACAACATCGTCGACATGTATGTGCCGCAAGGCTCTTTGGAAGAGCAGTGGGATATTCCTGGATTGGAAAAGGCCGTGCATGAAGAGCTGGGTGCGCAACTCGATATTCAGGCCTGGCTGGCGGCGGATAAAGACCTCTACGAAGAGAAACTGCGCGACAAGCTGGTAAACGAATTGACGGAAGCTTACAACACCAAAATGCAGGTGGTGGATCCGCAAACGCGTCATCATTTCGAAAAAGAGGTGCTGTTGCGCACCATCGACAAGCAGTGGCGCGAGCATTTGGCGGAGATGGATTATCTGCGCCGCGGCATCCACTTGCGCGGTTATGCCCAGAAAGACCCATTCCAGGAGTACCGTCGTGAATCGGCCGAGTTGTTTAAAGGCTTCCTGAATGCGGTGATGCTGGAAACCGTCAAGGTGTTGTCATGGGTGCAGATTGAAGGCGCGCGTGATGTGGACGAATACGAGCAGCAGCAGATTGCCGAGCGTCCGACACAACTGGAAGCGACCCATCCCGCTGCGGCTGGCATTGCCGATGCGGTTCAGCATGCCGAAGAGGGTGAGGGTGGCGAATCTGAGCAGGCCGGTACTTACCGTCGTGAAGAACCCAAGGTGGGGCGTAACGATCCTTGCCCGTGCGGTTCGGGTAAAAAATACAAGCAGTGTTGCGGTAAATTGAGTTAAGTAAACTTTAGGTGCCGTTAATGCTTCCAAGCCCACATTTTTGTGGGCTTTGTATTTTCTGGCGTTGCAATTCGCGATATGATGCGCAAAAACAATCTAATCAAACTCACCCTTTAATTAAGGAATAATGATGTCACAGCAAAGCTCTATGCATCCGATTGCCGGTTTCTATTTGGGTTCCACCCAGGCCAAAATCAAAAAGAACGGCAAGACCGATCTGGTGGTGATTGAAATGGTGCCGGAAGCCGTTACCGCCGCTACGTTTACGTTGAACGCCTTTTGTGCGGCACCGGTCACGGTCGCCAAGCAGCATCTGCAAAAACAGATGCCGCGTGCTTTGCTGATCAATAGCGGTAACGCCAACGCCGGTACCGGTGAGCAGGGGTTGAAGGATGCCTTGCAGACCTGCCAGTGGGTGGCGGATGAGCTGGGCTGCAGCGCCCAGGAAGTCCTGCCGTTTTCGACCGGCGTGATTGGCCAGAACCTGCCGATGGAAAAAATGCAGCTGGGGATTGCCGAAGCCTCTGCCGGTTTGAGCATTACCGGTTGGGAGGGGGCCTGTGCGGGGATTATGACCACTGATACCGTGCCTAAAACCTACAGCAAAACCGTGCAGATCGGCAACAGCAGTATTACGCTGACCGGCATTGCCAAGGGGTCGGGGATGATTCACCCGAATATGGCGACCATGCTTGGCTTTGCGGCAACCGATGCCAAGATCACCCAGGCCTGTCTGCAGCAGTGTTTGAGCGACGCGGTCAAGGTCTCCTTTAACCGTATTACGGTGGATGGCGACACCTCCACCAACGATGCCTGTACCTTGACCGCCACGCAACAGGCGGACATGCCGGTGATCGATTCGGTCGACTCTGCCGAGTACCAGCAATTCGCCGCGGAAGTCACCGAGATGATGATCGCCTTGGCGCAGATGATTGTGCGTGACGGTGAAGGTGCGACCAAGTTTGTGAGTGTCATCGTCGAGGGTGGCAACAACGAGAAAGAGTGTTTGCAGGTAGCGCATGCGGTGGCGTTGTCGCCGCTGGTTAAGACCGCGCTATTCGCGTCGGATGCCAACTGGGGGCGTATTCTGGCGGCGGTAGGTCGTGCAGGCTTGGAAAACTTGGATATCAACGCGATTGAAATCTATCTGGACGATGTCTGTATCGTTGAAAAAGGCGGGCGTGCGGCTTCTTATACCGAAGAGCAGGGCGCGGCGGTGATGAAGCAAACGGATATTAATATCCTGATCAAGTTGCACCGCGGTGAGGCCAAAGAGACGGTCTGGACCACGGATTTCTCGTTTGACTATGTGAAGATTAATGCCGAATATCGTAGTTGATTGACCGCAGTTAATTGGCGCAGTTACGCAAAGATAAAAAAAACCGGATTTTGAAGTGACCCCAAAAACTTGGACATTTTAGTTAAGCGGTACCCAAGGCCTGATTTCGATACTCTATCGGACTCAGGCCTTTGAGTTTCTGCTTGATGCGTTTGTGATTATAGTACTCAATATAGTC
>NZ_JACBGH010000008.1 GCF_013391695.1 Thiomicrorhabdus cannonii | reverse complement strand
ATCATGCTAAAGCGTTTAAAGATGCTGATCATCTGATTCAAGAAGTGCATGACTATATTGAGTACTATAATCACAAACGCATCAAGCAGAAACTCAAAGGCCTGAGTCCGATAGAGTATCGAAATCACGCCTTGGGTACCGCTTAACTAAAATGTCCAAGTTTTTGGGGTCACTTCAAATTGCCGGTTTTTTATTGAAAGCGCACTCCCTACTCTTTCAATTTGATCTGTAATTCGCCTTCCACCACGCTGATATTCTCCACCCCGTCGGCGAACGCTTTCCAGAAACCGGGGTCGGCACCAAACTCCTGCACCAGATCAATATTTTTCAGATTGCCCAGCCAGGCATTCGGCACCGGCACGCCCATCAGGCTGACCCCTTTGAGTTTAACGATCGGCTTGCCGTTCTGAAACGCCAGCTCCACGCCGGCGTTAATGCGCAGCGTCTTGCCGCCCATGACCGGAAAATCCTCTTCCAGCGGCACCAGTATTTTGGCGCTTACCAAATTATCGGACAGGTCGATCGCCACCTTGCGCGCCAGATCGGTGTTTTTAGCCAACATCGCATTCAGCTCGCGCTCGCTGAAATACACCTCGCGCTTGGCGCCCACTTCGCTGTAGGCCTCCGGCTTGAGATTACCCTGCGCATCGTACTCCTCCACTTCAACACCGATGGCGCGCAATTTGCTATTGAGCGCCTGCTCCTCTTTGGGTTTCAACTCCACCGGCGTAAATGATTTCAAGAACAGCGTCTGGCTCAATGCCCAATAACTCAATCCGGCTGTCAGCAAAATCGTCAGCAACACAATCAGCAGCACCTGAGCGCCGCTCATACCGTTTTTAACCGCCTTGTCAGCCGCTACTGGAATTTGGGTTTGATTATCCATCCGATTTTCCATCAATAGACTTCGTAGAGGCGATTATCGATTTCCGGTTCCATCCACGACTTGAGCACGTCACGCGAATTCAGCGGCTGAACCGGACGGGCGTTCTCCCCCATCAGCTCGTTCATCTGCCGGATTTGTCTGGCAGAGGCCTCAATCGGCTGTTTGAAAACCATCCAGTAAACCCCTTCGGAACAAGGCGGCGTGGTCAAGGAACCGCTGTATTTATAAAACTCGGTATTGCCCGGCAGGAAATTCACCGGATTGAGTTTAAAGTCGTCGTGCAACTGCTCCTTGCCGACCTCTTTCGGCAGGCGCTTGAGAATCCCGTTCAGGTAAGGGTTCTCCTCGCCTTCCTGAAACAAAATTCCGAGTACGGCCAGGTTGCCGTCGCCGTCCTTATGCACCAGATGCATCTCCATCGGATAGGCAAACCCTTCTTTAAAGTGTTCGCTTGGCGTATGGAAGTGAAACTGCAGCAGTTCATAACGATGCCCGCCGACTTTGATGTAACTGCCCAGCGGGAAATTGACCTGTACCGTGTGGCCGTTGTTGATGATTTTCAGCAAACTGTCGCGATAGGCGATATCCAACCCCGCCAACCCTTGAGTTCCCAGCGCGCGGGCGTCGCGCAAATCGATCGGTGACTGGTTGCGGCCGGTTTTACAGGTGCTGAACTCCGGCGCCAGCTCGCCCCAGAAGCGCGGCGCGCCCTCACCCGAATAACTCCAGTGTACGGCGTGGGCTTCATGCTTTTCCGGCTTGGCCGCAGCCTGAGTGTCCGCCTTGGGTTCGTCATGGACATCCGCAGCCGGGGGCTTGGGTACTAATTTCTCATGCTCCGCACCCAAGTCGACTAAAGGTGCGGTAATGGGCGCGGCATGCTTGTCAGCAGCATGGCTGTCCTGTGCCCAAGACGGCAGCGCCATGACAGCCGCCAACGCCATAACGCAGACTTTTAACGAAAATCGACCTTTTTTTTGCATCCTCAACTCTCCCAATCCTGACTCACCGTGATTTGCCGGCAACCTGTTTTAAACATAACTCTCAGCTAAGCAAAATAACGGCCAACGCCTTCAAAACCACGTTTAAGGTTCCACCCGCTCGTTAAGAATCTCCTGGAAAATGTCCAGCTCGGACTTATGAATGGCGAATACACCTTCCCCGCCCTGCTCGAACTCAAACCAGAAAAACGGCAGTTCGGGATAAACCTGCTCCAGATAGTATTGCGACACCCCGACCTCGACAATCAAGACACCGTCATCAGTCAGATGGTCGCTCGCTTCGGCCAGAATGCGGCGTACCAGATCCAAACCGTCCTCCCCGGCCTCCAGACCCAAACGGGGTTCCTGCTGAAACTCCTCCGGCAGGGCATCCATCTCGATCACATCCACATAAGGCGGATTGGACAGAATCAGGTCGTATTTCTCGCCTTGCAGCGCGCTGAAAAGATCGGATTGGATGGCGCGCGCGCTGTCATGCAGCCGATACAGGTCGATATTCTGCTGCGTCACCGCCAAAGCTTCCGGCGAAATATCCGCCAGATCCACCGTGGCATAAGGCAGCGCCTGCAGGCTGGCAATGCCGATGCAGCCGCTGCCGGTACACATATCCAGCACGCGATGCACTTTCTCCGGATTGACCCAACCGTCGAACTCTTTGGCAATCAGCTCGGCGATCGGTGAGCGCGGCACCAGCGTCGCCTCGTTGACGATAAAACGCATGCCCGCAAACCACGCCTCGCCGATCAGATAGGCCGAAGGCTTGCGGCTTTCGATGCGGCGTTTGAACAGCTCCGCCACGCGGCGCTTTTCGTCTGGCGACAACCTCGCCTGCCAGTAGCGCTCGGGAATCTCCCAAGGCAGATTCAACACATGAAACGCCAGGGTCTTGGCATCGTCAAACGCATTGTCGGTACCGTGGCCAAAAAACAGATTCGCCCCTCTAAACAACGAGCCGCCCCAACGCACAAAATCGGTCACGGTCTCCAGACCGTCATACTGGTAATTGATATTGGTCACGTGCTTATCCTTTCTTGACCGCATGCTTGGGGCGGAACCCCTTGATAAAGGCATCGTTGGTTTCCAGATAAGGGCCATCGATCAGGTCGATGCAATAAGGCACGGCCGGAAACACCGCCTCCAGACATTCGCCGATGGCCGAAGGCTTGCCCGGCAAATTGATAATCAGACTCGAACCGCGGGTGCCGGCAATCTGCCGCGACAGAATCGCCGTCGGCACATATTTGAGCGACACGGCGCGCATCTGCTCGGCAAAACCGTCCAGAATCTTGTCGCACACCGCCGCGGTCGCCTCGGGCGTCACATCGCGTTTGGCCGGCCCGGTGCCGCCGGTGGTCAAAATCAAGCAACAGCCCTGTTCGTCGGCCAACTCTTTCAGAGTGGCTTCAATCAATGGCTGTTCATCTTCGATGAGGCGAGCCACCGGCGTCCAGGCGCTGCTCAATGCCTGCGTCATCCACGCCTGCATTGCCGGTCCGCCGAGATCTTCATATTCTCCGCGGCTGGCACGGTCCGACACCGTGACAAAACCAATTTTGATTTGCGTTTTTTGCATTCCGTATCCTTGAAACTCCGCTCCTTAATCCGCATATAATACCCTACTTTTCCAACCAATCAGCAACAAGAAACCCATGACAGATATCCTAGACACACAAGAAGTCCACCACGATAGCAACGACAACGAACTGAACGCTGAATTGGAAAACCGCCAGGATTCTCAACAGGCCGGGTCTGACGATGGCCATGACGAAAACGCACCGCGTGTGCTCGATGGCGAACATATTGCCAGCCATGAGGCGGATAGCGACGACAAACTGCGTCAGGCGCGTCAGCTCGCCAAGCCCGAACTGACCCTGCCCACCGACATCTACCTGCTGCCGGTCAAGGAACGTCCTTTCTTTCCCGGACAACAGCTTCCGGTATTGCTGAACCGTGACAACTGGGAAGAAACCTTTGCGGCGATCAAGGCCGACCACCATAAATACATCGGCATGGTGTTTGTCGACCACGAAGATTACGAAACCGCCCCGCCGGAAGCGTTTGCGCCGATCGGCACGCTGATCCGCATCCACGAACCCAAGGAGCGCGAAGACTTTATCCAGCTGATTGCCGAAGGCGTGCAGCGCTTCAAGATCGAACAGTGGATTTCGCACAGCGCACCTTACAGAGCGCGCGTCAGTTACCCTGCCGACATCAAAAACGGCAGCGCCAAAGAGTTCAAAGCCTATGGTCTGGCGATTATGAACGCCTTCCGCGAACTGCTGCCTTTGAATCCGCTGTACAGCGAAGAATTGAAATTCTTCCTTAACCGTTACAGCCCGAGCCAGCCGGCGCACTTGGCCGACTTTGCCGCCAGCCTGACCACCGCCGACCCGCTGCGTTTGCAGGAAGTGCTGGAAACGCTTGACTTGAGCGAGCGTCTCGAAAAAGTGCTGGCGCTGTTCAAACAGGAAATCGAAGTCACCAAACTGCAATACAACATCCGCGAACGCGTCGAGGAAAACCTCAACGAGCAGCAGCGCGAATTTTTCCTGCGCCAGCAGCTCAACGAGATCCAGCGCGAACTGGGCATCCTCAAAGACGACCAGACGCTCGACAGCGAACGCTTCCGCGAACGCATGGAGAGCCTTGCCCTGAGCGACGAAGCCCTCAAGAAAGCGGAAGAGGAACTGCAAAAACTGGAAATACTTGATCCGCAATCGCCGGAATACAACGTCGCCCGCAACTGGCTCGACTGGCTCACGCAACTGCCGTGGGGCAAACACAGCAAAGACCTGCTCGACCTGAAACGCGCCCGCAAGGTGCTCGACAAAGGCCACGACGGTCTGGACGACGTCAAAGACCGCATCAGCGAATTCTTGGCGGTGGGCGCGCTGAAGGGCGAAGTCTCCGGTTCGATTATCTGTCTGGTCGGCCCGCCGGGCGTGGGCAAAACCTCCATCGGCCGCTCCATTGCCGATGCGCTGGGGCGCAAGTTCTACCGCTTCTCGGTCGGCGGCATGCGCGACGAGGCCGAAATCAAGGGGCATAGACGCACCTATATCGGCGCCATGCCCGGCAAGTTCATCCAGGCGCTGAAAGACTGCGAAACCGCCAACCCGGTGATTATGCTCGACGAGATCGACAAGATCGGCGCCTCCTACCACGGCGACCCGGCCTCCGCACTGTTGGAAGTGCTCGACCCGGAACAGAACAGCGAATTTATGGACCACTTTATGGACGTGCGTTTTGATCTGTCCAAGGCGCTGTTTATCTGTACCGCCAACACCCTCGACAGCATTCCCGGCCCGCTGCTGGACCGCATGGAGGTGATCCGTCTGGCCGGCTACATCACCGAAGAGAAGATTCAGATCGCCAAACACCACCTCTGGCCGCAGCTGGTGGACGAAGCCGGTCTGGACAAGGAGAAAGTGCAGATTACCGTGCCGGCCATCCGTCATGTGATTGAAGGCTACGCCCGTGAATCCGGCGTGCGCAACCTCAAGAAACAGCTCTCCAAGCTGGTACGCAAGCTGGCGTTGAAATTCGTGATGGGCGAAATCGACCAGGCGCGCATCCATGTCAACGAACTCGAAGAGATGCTGGGGCAGCCGCGTTTCAGCCCGGAAAAGATGAACCAGCAGATCGGCACCGTGACCGGTCTGGCGTGGACCTCGATGGGCGGCGCGACCCTGACCATCGAAGCCAGTCGCGTGCATACCTTCAACCGCGGTTTCAAACTCTCGGGGCAGCTCGGTGAAGTCATGCAGGAATCGGCCGGCATCGCCTACAGTTTTATCAGCTCTAATCTGGGGAAATACAAGGCCGACCCGGAGTTTTTCGACAAGGCCTTTGTGCACCTGCACGTCCCCGACGGCGCCACTCCCAAGGACGGCCCGAGCGCCGGCATCACCATGGCCACGGCGCTCTTGTCGCTGGCGCGTGACGAGGCGATCAAAACGCCGCTGGCCATGACCGGCGAGCTGAGTCTGACCGGTCAGGTTTTGCCGGTAGGCGGCATCCGCGAAAAAGTCATCGCCGCCAAACGTCTGGGGTTGAAGGAACTGATTCTGCCGTTCGAGAACAAAAAGGATTTTGAGGAACTGCCCGACTACCTGCAGGAAGGCATGACCGTGCATTTTGCCAAGCATTTCGACGATGTGGCCAAACTGACGTTCAATATCCGCGCCAAATCGCTGGCGCTGAAAGTCTATCTGGCCAAACACAAGGAACAGGAAGAACCGAAGCCGGAGCAGGCCACTTCCATTCCCGCTTCGCAGCACTGAAAACCGCTCTCCAAAAACTCAACAGGCCGGGTAAAGCATGCTCTACCCGGCCTGTTGAGTTTTTAAACCCTGAAAAACGGCATTGATCTTTAAAGTTCTTAGTCTTTAAAGTTGTACGACATCAAAGCGGTACGGATCTCTTTGATCGCCTCCGACGGAATCAGCAGTTCCTGCACGCCGTCTTTTTCGTAACGGCGCATCTCGTCACCGCGATAGGCCCCCAATGAAATCTCCGACACGATCGCATTGGCGATCTTGATCATCGCCACCATGGCGCGCACGCGATCGTTGCTGATGCGACTGCATGACTCGTTGTGGTGCAGCATGATCGCATTGATCATATCCACCGGCAGGCGCCATTTTTTGGCGACCAGCACACCGACCATCGCATGGTTGGTGTCGTATGTTTTTTCTTCTTTGGCAATGATCGAAATCGGCAACGACATGGAATTGCTGAACAAGGGCGCATAACGCTCTTCGTTTTTCGAAGCGAGCAACAAGGCCCCGGCGTTATGGAACAATCCCAGCATATACGCCTCGTCACGCGTCACCTCGGCGACCCATTCGGAAATATCGGCCATACAGAAAGCCACATCCACGCTGTGGTCCATAATGTCCTTGAACAGCCCCTTCTGGCTGAAAAGGTTTTTAATGGCCGACGCCACCACCAGATGGTAGATATTGTCCAAACCCAGCACATTGACCGCATCACGGATGGAGTTGCAAGGGGTTTTCAGGTTCATGACCCGCGAATTCACCAGACGCATCAACTCACCCGACAGCGTCGTGTTTTTCTCGATGATTTCGGCCACCGTGACGATATTGGCAAATTTGCTTTTCAGCTCTTTTTCAAGCAGCAATACCTCTTCGGGCAATTCGGGAATCTTGATGCCGCGAATCGCCTCCATGGCCTTTCGTAATTTGTCTTGCATACAGGTCTGAAATTTCTAAATCAATTGCTGAAATTATAAAGGAAAAGTGCATTAAATAAATCGCCACACACCATCTATTACGGCCACTTCGCGTAAATCCTGAATGCTATTGCAGAGCCATTGCAAACGAATACTGAAGTTTACTTACCCATACTAAGGTTAATCTAATTGTCATATACAGATTCTAAAATCGCAACTCCTTCCCTTTTACTGACGGTTAACCGGTATGCGATTGCTAAACAACCTCTCTATCCAGAAACGTTTATGGCTCAATCTTTTGATCGGGCTGCTTTTTCTGACACTTTTAGCCCTGTCGGCCAGATTGGCCATGCAGGATGTCGGTAAAAGCGCCGCCACCCTGGAAAATATCCAGCAAACCCAAGTGGCGCAAATCGAGCGATTTCAAACGCTGTTTGCCGACACCCTGCTGACCATGAACGACTACACCCTGACGCTGAACAAACAGGCCGGGCAAACCTTCAACACGCAAATGGACAGCCTGAAAACTTTCAATCTCGAATCTCAGACGCTCAGCCCGGCTAACCTCGGGGAAGACCAAAACCCGGTCGAAAAAATGGACGAACTGCTGACCAATCTGAAAAAATCGGCCAACTCCGCAGTGTTCCTGAAACAGCAAATCGAAGAAACCCTGCACTACGGCATTCAACCCAGTTCCGAAAAAATGCAGGACAACATCAAAACCCTCAAAGAGACGACAGCGGATGCCGAGCTGCAGGAGGCGTTAAAAGAGATTCTGCAACGCCTCAACAGCTCGCAGTTCACCTTGATCAAAATGATTTCGACCCATGACCTCAGCCTGAAAGAGCAGTTCAACACGCAAGGTCTGGGCGACAGCAGCGATGCGCTGTTTGCCCGGCTGGATGAACGCTATGCCGGCGATTTCGAAAACAAGGAAACCTATTCCGAACTGGTCAGCGGCTGGGAAGGTTTTGTGGAGTCGTTCAATGACCTGAAGGATTTCATCCAGACCGCCGCACAGAACAACACGACGGTCACCGAACTGACACAAAACGCCAATCAGATTATGCAGTTGGCCGCCACCCAAACCAAACAGCAGACGCTGCAGCAGGTGCAGAACCTCGGGGATTTGAGCCAGAGCAACACCCTGCAAATCACCGCCATCGGCGCCGTCGCCCTGCTGTTTATGCTGCTGATGAACACCACGCTGATCCGCTCCATCACCCAACCGCTTTCCGACATGAAAGCCCAGATGATCGACATCGCCCGCAACGGCACCTATCAACACTGGACGCCGCTCAAAGGACGCAATGAACTCAGCGACATCTCCAACAGCGTTCAATATCTGTTACAGACCGTCGTCAACGCCATCCGCGAGATTCACCAAACCAGCCAGGCTCTCTCCAAAGGCGATCTGCAAGCGCGCATCGAAGGCGACTATGCCGGCGACCTCGCCCAGCTCAAGGCGGAATTCAACGCCAGCCTGCAACGCATCCAGGAAACCTTTGCCGCGCTCAATCAGGCCAGTGAGGATCTTGCGCAGGGCCACCTGCAGACCCAATTGAAAACGGACAACTTGCAGGGGGATTTTTATCAGGTCATGCACAACCTGCAACAGGCCATCGACATGCAAAAACACTCGGTGGAAGCCATCGTCAACGTCATGCGCGATATGAGCCAGGGCGATTTCAGCCAACGCATCCAACTGTCGCTGCCCGGCGACTATCAGGACATGAAAGATTATCTGAACCGCTCATTGGAAGAACTGGAGCGCGCCATCGAGGTCAAAACCCATATTCTGGACCACTACCAACAAGGCAATTTCGCCTTTAACAGCGACATTCAGTTCTCCGGAAAACTCAATGAATTAAAAGGCAATATGGACAAAATGGCCAATAGCATCAGCGGTATGCTGCACGCGGTAAAACGCGCCTCGATCGAAGCCGTCAGCGGTGTAGAAGAGATCAGCCAGGGCAATCAGGACCTCAACCAGCGCGTTCAAGACCAGGCCATCGCGCTGCAAACCACCGCCCAGCATATGGAGCAGATGGCGCAGTCCGTGCTGCAATCGCTGCATCAGGCCGGTGAAGCCAATCAGGTCAGCAGCAGCGTCAAACAGACGCTCGACAAGAGCGCCTTGATAGTACAACAGATGAAACAGTCAATGCAGGAGATCTCCGCCGCCACCGTACAAATTGCCGGCATGACCGATTTGATTGACAGCATCGCCTTCCAAACCAATCTGCTGGCGCTCAATGCCGCGGTGGAGGCCGCCAGAGCGGGCGAAGCCGGCCGCGGCTTTGCGGTGGTCGCCACCGAGGTGCGCGCGCTTGCCCAGCGTTCTGCCGATGCGGCAAAACAGATTCGCAGCGTGTCGCAAAGCAGCCAGCAAAAAGTCGAGGAAGGGTTGAAACTCAGCGAACTGACCGCGCAGAACTTCCTCGAAAACACCCAGGCCATCGAACAGGTTTCGACGATGGTCGCCGACATGCACAGCAGTCTCAATCTACAGACCCACGGCATTCAGGAGGTGAGTCAGGCGCTCAATAAAATCGACGACGCCACCCAGCAAAACGCCAGTCTGGTCGAAGAGATTGCCACGACCTCAGCCTCGATCATCGAGCAGGTGCGCCAGCTGGAACAGTCCGTCGAGCACTTCCAGATTCTCGAGGCGGCCAACCAACTACCGATTGAAGCGGCTTACGCTTAACCTCTTTCGGCGGGCAGCAGCGGTTGAATCAACCGCCAGGCCCGTTTCAGAATCAGCGGCTGCGCGTTGGCAGTGGGATGCAATCCATCCCACTGCATTAAATCGGGATCAAGTGCCGCATCCTCGATAAAAAACGGATCAAACGGCAACTGGTTGCGTTCTGCCAAGCGTGCATACATGCGCTGAAAAAGCTGGTCGTAGGCCACGCCATAATTGGTCGGCAGGCGCACCCCCAATAATACAGCGCGGCAGCCCCAGGCGGCGTTATGGCACAGGTCGATCATCGCCTGCAAGTTGGCCTCGGTCGCCTTCAGGTTCTGGCCGCGCAAGGCATCGTTGGCGCCCAGTTCGAGCACCAGCAGTTGCGGCCGGAACTGCTCCATTAACGCCGGCAGACGCTGCTTGCCGCCGGAAGTGGTTTCACCGCTGAGACTGGTGTTGACCACCTTTAAATCAGGCTGCTGCTGTTGCAACAACGCCACCCAGCCGGCCTCTTCCTCCATGCCGTAGGCGGCGCTTAAACTGTCGCCGTGAACCAAAACCGTCTGCTGTGGGGTGACTTGCCCGGCGGCTAAGGCTACACTAGACCCTAACCCCATTAACAACACAAAGACCAGACTATGAATCCGGTAAAGCAGCCTGATGCCACGCTTGCGGCGGCGCAACAACCCGTTATTGAACTGCAAGATGTGCATTATCGCGTTTCCATGCATCAAGAAATCACTCCGACTAAGCCCGCGTCGTCCGACGCCATTGCTATCTTAAAAGGCTGTTCGCTCACTGTCCAGCCGCATGAGAGTGTCGCCATCATCGGCCGTTCGGGTTCCGGCAAATCCACCCTGCTGGCGTTGATGGCCGGATTGGAAAAACCGACCTCCGGGCATATCCGCCTGCTCGGCCAATCGCTGGAAGCCCTTTCAGAGGACGAACGGGCCCGCGTGCGGGCACGGCAGGTCGGTTTTATCTTTCAGAACTTTCAGCTCATGCCGAGCATGACCGCGCTGGAAAACATCCTGATGCCGCTGGAACTGTTTCAGATGGACAACGCCAAAGACCGCGCCTTGGAAGCGTTGCAACAGGTGGGTCTGGCGCATCGCGCCCATCATCTGCCGGGCGAACTCTCCGGCGGCGAGCAGCAGCGTGTGGCCATCGCGCGCGCCTTTGTCACCCGTCCCAAAATTCTGTTTGCCGACGAACCCACCGGCAATCTCGATGAAGAAACCGCGCAACAAATTCAGCAGCTGCTGTTTGAACTGAATCGCAGCGAACAAACCACCTTGGTGCTGGTCACCCACGACCGCGAGTTTGCCCGCCAATGCAGCCACACCCTGCAACTGCTGCACGGCCAGCTGCAACCGCTTGCTACCACCCGAGAGGCCGGCCATGCCAACCTTGCGCTCTGACCTATTGATCGCCCATCGCTGGCTGTGGCGCGCACTTAAAAAAGGCGAATGGCTGTGGCTGATGCTGGCGATTATCATCGCCGCCAGCAGCGTCACCCTGGTCAAACAACTCAGCGAAACCGTGCAACAGAGCATGCTGCGCCAGGCCGCCAATGCGCTGGGGGCCGATCTGGTACTGCGCAGCACCCGGCCTGTTGAGAATAATTGGCGCACCCAAGCCGAAAAATTGGGCTTGCAAACCTCACAAAGCACCACGCTGGTGACCATGGCGCTCACGCAGGACGCACAGCAGGAGGCGCATTTTCAACTGGTGCAACTCAAAGCCGTCGAAAATAACTTTCCGTTGCGCGGCACCCTGCAACAGAGCGACGCTCTGCCGTTTACCCCCTTCAACAACGCCGCGCCTCTGGCCTGGATAGACGAAAAACTGCCGGCGCTGCTGCCGCTCACGCAACACAGCACCCTGACGCTCGGCACGCTGAATGTCAAAATTGGCGGCAGCGTGCGTTTGCAGCAGGGCTTTTCGCCGATGAACGGCTTTGCCCCGACGGTGCTGATTCCGGCCGCCTTCCTCAACCAAACCGGCCTGCTCGGTCCGGGAAGCCGCGTGACCTATGAGCTGCAACTGGCCGGTGATGCGCAGACCATCAAACGCTTTGCCGCGCGGCTCGAACAGCAACACAAGCCGGAATGGCAGATTATCAGCGCCACCGCGCCGAATGAAGACCTGCAGAAAACCTTGGATACCGCCTGGCTGTTTCTGGATTTGGCGGCGCTCACCGCTGTGCTGGTTGCCGGCCTGTCGATTCTGATTGCCAGCCGGTTTTACCTGAGCCGCTGGCAGAGCAGCCTGGCGCTGCTGCGTGCGCTCGGTGCAGGCAATGTGCAGCTGCGCCGCCTGTTCGCCCTGCAACTGGGTCTGCTGGCGTTTTGGAGCAGCCTGCTCGGCAGCCTGCTGGGCTTGATGCTGTTTAAGGCGCTGAGTCCGCTGCTGGCCGATTTTTTTCATCCGCTAGTGACGGTTTCGCCCTGGAGTGCGCTGCTGCTCGGCATCGGCAGCGGCATATTGGTCTTGTGGAGTTTTGCCTGGCAGGCCTTTCAGCAGGCCCTGCACGCTTCCACCACCTATCTGCTCAAGGCTCCCGCCGCCATGCCGCAGGGCAGACACTGGCTCTTAAGTTTCGGGCTATTACTGCTGTTGATTAGCCTGATGCTCGGCGTGGAGCGGGTGCTGTGGATTGTGGCAGGTCTGATCGTTGGCAGCACCCTGCTTTATCTCAGTGCAGCCGGCCTGTTGAGAATCATGCGCCTCTGGCAAGGCCAAAGCCGCGGCTGGCTGCGCATCGGACTTTCAAGCCTGCTCAAAGAACCCGGCCTGGTCAAAATCCAGGTGATTTCTCTGGGATTGGTGTTGTTTATCCTGATGCTGATGACGTTCGTGCGCCAGGATCTGTTGCAAACCTGGCAGGCCACCCTTCCCCAAGACACGCCCAATACCTTTGTGATGAATATCCAGCCCGATCAGAAAGCGCAGGTCGCACGGATTCTGGCCGATAACGCTCTGACCCCCGATCTGCTGCCGATGGCGCGCGGACGTCTGGTTGCGGTGAACGGTACGGCGTTTGACCCCGACACGCTCGATACGCCGCGTGCGCGCCGCCTGTTGCAGCGCGAAGCCAATATCGCCGTGTTGGACGCGCCCCCAGCCTACAATGTGATTACGGCGCGCATTCACCGACCATCCCAACTGCCGGAGGTTTCGGTGGAGGCCGGCATTGCCGAGCTGTTCGGCATTCAACTCGGCGATACCCTCAGCTTCAATTTTTCCGGACAACGCTGGGATTATCAGGTCACCAGCCTGCGTACCGTGGAGTGGCAGAGCTTCCGTCTGAACTTTTTCTTTATTGTGGAACCGGTGGCGGATCGCCCACTGCCGCTCTCCTATATCGGCAATTTCCATCTGCCGGAGAGTGACGGACGCGCCGAATCCCTGACCGCGAAACTGGCGCAACAGACGCCCGGCGTATTGCTGATCGACGTGCGCCGGGTCATCGGACAAATTCAGGAGATTATGACGCAGGCGACCTGGGCGGTATCCGCGCTCTACGGTTTTACCTTGCTGGCGAGTCTGGTGGTGGTGTTCACCGCCATTTTGGCGAGCCAGCAAGGCCGCGTGCAGAGCTGGCTGTTGCTGCGCACTTTGGGAGCCGGCAATCGTGAGATCATTAAAATCGGCTTGGTGGAATTTGTACTGTTGGGCGGTTTGGCCGGCCTGCTGGCCGCGGTGCTGGCGCAGATTGCCAGCGGTCTTCTGAGCCAGTTGGTGCTCAAAACCGACTGGATCTGGTCACCCGGTCTGTGGCTGATGAGCCTGTTGAGCGGGATTGGCCTGTTGCTTGTTATCGGCCTGCTCACCCAGCAACGTTACCTGCGCCAGTCGCCGCAGCAGCTCAAGCGCAGTTTGCAGCAGATTTAATAGAGTTCAGTGCTCTTTGGTGAGCGGATACGGCTCCAGCCACTGCGGGTCAAAACGGGTCTGCTGCAAATCAACCTGCGAGGCTTCGAGCTGTTTTTCCAGCGCGCGCTTGTCGGCCGACAGTTCGATCAGCGCGTGGCTGTTGTCTTCCAGACGGTGCATCTGCTCCAACCCAAGATGGTAGAAACGCAGAATTTTCATCGCCTCCACATCGCCCCGCGCCACCGCTTCCTGCACGGCGCGCAGGCGATTGGTGACATGCATCAGATTGCGCTTCAAGCGCCAGCCGTACATCGCCTCGGCCATCCACGGCTTGTCCTTGAAGAACCACTTGACGATAAACCCCGTCAGCACCAGTCCAAAAAACGCCCCGATGAAATTCAGCACAATCAGATTGTTGGAATATTCACCGAACCAAGCCACAAAACGGTCGGCAGAGATAAAGCCGATGACGATAAACATCGCCATAATGATCAACGTGGAACGGCGCGTTTTTGCGCGATACACTTTGGGATCGATCGGTTGTAATTCAAATAGCATGCGTTCTACCTTCACTGAAACATTCAGCGCGGTATCTTAACATTGAAAAATATGAAAGGGAAAACGAGAAAAGCAAGAAATGGTCGGAGTGACAGGATTTGAACCTGCGACCACTTGACCCCCAGTCAAGTGCGCTACCAAGCTGCGCTACACCCCGATAAATAGAAACAAGAATTATAGGGAGTTTGCCCTATAAATCAAGCAGGCCGGGTGTTTTTTTGCAGACGTTCTTCAAGAAAGCGTCCGGCACACCCGGCCTGTTGAGTTTTTAAACGGCTTTTTTCGCCGTTTTTTGGCCGAATCTTTCGGAAAAGGCCGCAATCCAGCGGAAGAACATCGGCACAAACAGCGGCGCCAGAATGGTCGCAAAAAGCATCCCGCCCACCAGACCGGTGCCCACCGAAACGCGCGCGGCGGCACCCGCGCCTTCGCTTAACATCAACGGCACGGCCGCAATCGTAAACGCCAACGAGGTCATCACAATCGGACGGAAACGCAGACGCACCGCCTCTTCCGCCGCCTGCGCCAGTTCCATGCCATGTCTATGTTTCTGCATCGCCACCTCGACAATCAGAATGGCGTTTTTGGCTGACAAGCCGATCAGCGTCAAAAGGCCGAGTTCGAAGTAGATATCGTTGCTCAAACCGGCCAGCATCACCGCCAACGAGGCGCCCAACACCGCAAACGGCACGGCCGTGACCACCGCCAGCGGAATCGCCCAGCGCTCGTATTGAGCCGCCAGAATCAGAAACACAAACAGCAGACCGAACAGAAACGCCTGATTGCCCGCACTCGCCGATTGCTTCTGCTGATAGGCTTCGCCAATCCAGCCGAGCGTATAGCCTTCGGGCAACACTTCGGCCGCCACTTGCTCAAATGCGGCGATCGCCTGCCCCGAGCTGTAACCCGGAGCGGGTTCGCCCATCAACTTGGCTGCCGGGAAAAGATTGAAACGGTCAACCACATCGGCACCGGTCATGCGCTCGAACTTAACCAGACTGCTCAGCGGGATCATCTCACCGCCATCGGCGCGTACAAACACCTGCGACAGATCCTCCGGCTTCTCACGGAACGCCGCTTCGGACTGCAGATTGACTTTGTAGGTGCGCCCATAGAGGTTGAAGTCGTTTACATACAGGCTGCCGAAAGTCGCCTGCATGGCGGCAAAGACCTCTTTGGCGGAAACCTGCATGGACTGCGCCTTTTCCCGATCCAGAATCGCCTGATACTGCGGCACTTTGGTGGAGAAAGTGGTACGTACCTGCTGTAATTCCGGACGCTGACTCGCCTTGGCAATGAATTCATCGACGACCTGGCTCAATGCCTGCGAACCGGTGCCGTTGCGGTTTTGCAGATACGCCTCAAAACCGCCGGTCATACTCATGCCCATAATGGTCGGCATACCGATGGGGATGCTGAAGGCATCCGGAATCACCATGAACTGTCCGAACAGCTGCCCGACAATCGCCTGCGAGTGCAACTCCGGCGACTGGCGCTCGTCCCAGTGTTTGAGTTTGACAAATGCCACACCGGAGTCGGTTTTATTGGTAAAGGTCTGCAGATCGAAGCCGGCAAAGGCGATGGCGTGCTCCACGCCCGGATGCGCCAACAATGTCTGACTGACCTGATCACGTACCGCCTCGGTGCGCGACAAAGAAGAGGCCGCCGGCAGATAGCTCAACGCAAACAGCGTGCCTTTGTCCTCTTGCGGCACCAGACTCTTTGGCAGGCCATTCAGGGTTTGATAGGTAATAACCAACAGGCCGCCGAACAGCAGCACACTGATCAGACTGTAACGCATGACGGTGCGCACGCCGGCGGTAAAACCGGAGGTCATGGCCGCAAAAAGACGGTTGAAGCCGCCGAACAGGCCACTGGGTTCCAAATGACCGTCTTTGAGCATATTGGCGCACAAAGCCGGCGTCAGCGTTAACGCGACAATACCGGAGATGGTCACGGAAATGACGATGGTAATCGCAAACTGCTTATACATCTCACCGGTCAGCCCGCTGATAAACGCCACCGGAATGAATACCGCGGCCAATACCAAGACAATAGCGATAATCGGCCCGGTAATCTCGCTCATGGCCTGCAAGGTCGCCTCGCGCGGGTTTTTATGTTCGGTGCGCATAATACGCTCGACGTTCTCGACCACGATAATCGCATCATCCACCACGATACCGATTGCCAGAATCATCCCGAACAGCGTCAGCTGGTTGATCGAGAAGCCCAGCAGATACATGCCGGCAAAGGTGCCGACAATCGATACCGGAATGGCCAATAGCGGGATAATGGTCGCGCGGAAATTCTGCAGAAACAGGAACACCACCAACACCACCAGCACTAGCGCTTCCAACAGCGTGTAAATCACCTTATCGATGGAGATTTCCACAAACTCGCTGGTGTCGTAGGGCACGGCATAGTTCACGCCTTGCGGAAACTTACTCGCCAGCTCTGCCATTTTGGCGTCGATCAGCTTGGCCGTTTCCAGCGCATTGGCGCCCGGCTGCAAAAACACCCCCATCGGCACGGTCGGCTTGCCGTCGAAGGTGGCGCTGAAGTTATAGGCCTGCGCGCCCAATTCAACACGTGCCACATCTTTGAGGCGTAATAGCGCGCCATTGGATTCAGCACGCAGGATAATGTTTTCAAACTGGCCGACATCCGACAAACGCCCTTCGGTGGTCACCGTATAGGTGAAGGCCTGCGGCTTGTCCATCGGCTCCTGACCGAAACGTCCGGCGGCAAACTGCGAGTTCTGCGCCTGAATTGCCTGTGCGATGTCGTTGGGTGTCAGGCCGTATTTGGCGAGCTTGTTCGGATCAAGCCAGATGCGCATGGAGTAATCCTTGGCACCGAACTGACGCACCTCGCCCACGCCGGGAATCCGCGCCAATTCATCAAGAATATTGATCAAACCGTAGTTGGCCAAAAACACCGCATTTTGCGAACCGTCCGCCGAATACAGCGCAATCACCTTCAAAATGCTGGCCGACTTCTTATTGACCTGCACTCCCAACTGCTGCACTTCCGCCGGCAAGCGGTTTAAGGCGCCCTGCACCTTGTTGTTGACGTTGATATTGGCCTGATCGACATCCGTACCGATGTCAAAGGTCACGGTCAGCGTCAGCGTGCCGGAGGACGAAGTGGTACTGTTAATATAAAGCATATTGTCGATGCCGTTGATTGCCTGCTCCAGCGGCGCGGCCACCGTATCGGCAATGGTTTCGGCACTCGCGCCCGGATAGGTTGCCGTGACTTGCACCTGCGGCGGTACAATTTCCGGATACTCGGAAATAGGCAACGACTTCATCCCCAGATAACCGGCAATAATGACAATCACCGAAAACACGGTGGCCATTACCGGGCGGTCAATAAAAAACTTAGATAACATGACTTTTCCTCAGCAATGGCAAATTACGGTTTGGGTTCGGCGTGCGCCGCGTTTGTCATCACCTGCACCGGCGTGTTGGGACGCAGTTTGATGAGGTTCGCCACTATCACTTGATCGCCCTCCTGCAAGCCCGATTCCACTAGCCAGTTTTCACCTTGCTGGGCCGCCAAGACAATCGGTACCAACACCGCCTTGCCGTCTTTGACCACATACACAAACGCCTGATGGCCGACTTGCATCACCGCCTTCTGCGGAATTTCAAACACGTGCAAACGCTCGCCGACCGACACACGCAAACGCACAAACTCACCCGGCATCAGACGCTGCTGCGGATTGTCGAACTTGGCGCGCGCTTCGACACTGCCGGTTTTGGCATCGATCCCACTGTCAACAAAATCCATTTTGCCGCGCGCGATGACCTGATCGGTATCGTCAAGCACTTCGGCCTGCCATTCGCCAATCGGCTGCAGTTTGAGTTTGCCTGCCGCCGCCAGGCGCTGCTGCTGTTTGCGCTCGCTATCCGGCAAGGCAAAACTCACATAAACCGGGTCGAGCTGGGTAATGGTCGTCAACACGGCGTTTTGCTGATCGCTGCCCACCCAGTTGCCCACATCCTGTTGCTTGATGCCGGTAATCCCCTCGATTTCGGCTTTCACCTCGGTGTAATCCAGGTCGATCAACGCATTCTCCACCGCCGCTTCGGCGGCGGCACGGCTGGCTTTGGCCTGCTCCAGATTGGCCAGCGCCAAATCCACATCCTGTTCACTGATCGCAGTGCCGCGCGACAACCCGCTGATGCGTTCATATTCACGCTGCATCTGATTGAGATTGGCCTGCTCTTTTTGCAGCTGCGCCTTGGCCTGGCTCACCGCGGCGCGGTAGCGGCGATCGTCGATCTTGTAAAGCAGCTGGCCGGCGTTGACGCGCTGACCGTCTTCATAAAACTTGGACTGCAAAATACCGGCAACCCGCGCATAAACCTCAACCCGTTGGAAGGCCTGTACACGGCCGGGATAGGTCGCGAACAGCATACGATTGCTCTGGACGACTGACTGCACCTGTACCGGCATGGCCTGCTGCGCCTGCGAGCCGGCCTGTTGAGTTTTATCGGCGGCAAAAGCGACCGGCATCCACAGAGCGGCGCAAAGCCCTAAACAGCCAACGGTTATTTTCAGACAGGATGTGCGGCGCATAACAAAACCTCAAAAAATAAAATAATGACAACAAAGTGTAGCATACATTACACTTTTGGCAAGCGGGTTTTAGGCGTCTATTTAGGTTATAATTCCGCAAAAGTGTTTTTAACTTTCTGGAACAATTCACCTTAGGTCACATCCGAGTTACTATGCCACCAACCGCCTCCTCTCCCGTCCTTCTGACCAAACGCGGCCTCGCGCGCCAGCAGAAACTGCTTGAAGTCGCCGAACGCGCTTTCCTGCAAAACGGTTATGCGGCCACCAGCGTTAATGAAATCGTGCGCCAGGCCGGCGGTTCTCTGGGCACGCTTTACCGCCAGTTCGGCAACAAATTGGGCCTGTTTGAAGCGGTTTTCAAAAAGAAATCCCAGGAGATTTTCGCTCCTTTCGACGATGACGCCCTGTGGAGCGACGATATGGCGAAAAGCCTCTATACCTTTGGGCACACGCTGCAGCATATCGCACTCTCTGCCGACGGGGTGGCCATCTACCGGCTGGTGGTCAGCGAAAACAACCTGGATCAGGGCGAGATTCAAAAGATTTTTTACAGACACGGCCCGCAAACCGCCATCAGGGTATTGGCGCGTTATCTGGAAAAGCAAATGAAGGCGCAGCGCATCGAGCTACTCAATGCCGAATTGGCGGCACAACAGTTTTTGGAAATGATAAAAGGCCCTTTTGTGTTACGGGCGCTGTTTGGCGAATCGCTTGCGGAACAAGAACTGGAAACGGCTTTGAATCAAGCCATCATGTTATTTCTGAAAGGATGCGAAAAAACCGTTTAGGTTTGTAGGCCTTACGGCAACGCGCTTAATAACGCGTCTTGATATGATTTCTGAATGACTGCAACTGCGATTTAAGACTTTGCAGCTGCTCCAAAGCGCCGCGTTTTTCCTGCGGCAACTCTTCGGCTTTAGGCACGGCGCGGTTTTGCGCCAGACGCGCCTTGGCACCGGGGATGGTGAATCCCTGATGATGCAGCAGACTCTTGATCTCCAGAATCAACTCGACATCATTGCGCTGATAATAGCGACGCCCGCTGCGTTTGCTGGGTTCCAACTGCGGAAACACCTGCTCCCAATAGCGCAACACATGCGACTTGAGGTCGCACAGCTCCGCGACTTCACCAATGGTGAAGTATTTTTTATCGGGCAGTTCAATCTCAATCTGAACGTCTTGTGGCGAATTAGGCTTCGGCATGGTTATCGATTTGCGCACGCAATTTTTGACCAGGCTTAAATGTTACCACTCTTCGTGCCGAAATAGGAACATCTTCCCCCGTTCTTGGGTTACGGCCAGGACGTGAAGACTTGTCACGCAGTTCAAAATTACCAAAACCCGATAGTTTGATCTGCTCACCGGAAATCAGCACTTCGCTGATCTGGTCGTAAAACTGCTCCACAAGATCTTTGGACTCGCGCTTGTTAAACCCAAACGTCTCAGATAAAGATTCCGCAATCTCCGCTTTTGTAAGAGTCATTTTGGTTATCCCTTAATTATCTTAAATTATCGTTTTTTGTTATTGTTTACTTAAATCCGTAACCGCGCCGCTTTAACGCAACACCGCATTCACCGCTGTCTTGGCGGATGCCAATACCTGGGCGACCAACGCCTCGACTTCTTCGTCCTGCAATGTGCGTTCGATGTGCTGCATTTTCAAGGTGATGGCGATACTCTTCTGATCCGCTTCAATCCCTTGACCGCGGTAGATATCGAAAATCTCCACCGATTGCAGAATGTCCGACTCGACCGCCGTCACCGCATCCAGCAACTGCTGCACCGCGACCGCTTCATCAACCACAAAGGCCAAATCGCGCTGTACCTCGGGGAACTTGGAGATCGCCTTGGCCGCAGGCACTTCCATGGTCATCAGCGCATCCTGACGGATTTGGAACATAAACACATCGCCGCTCACGCCCATCGCCTTGACCAGTTGCGGATGCAATTTACCGATCACGCCGACTTCTTTGCCGTCTTTGACCAACGCAGCCGATTGCCCGGGATGCAAAGCCGGGTTGCTGCAAGCTTCAAATCGGATTTTGCCCAACTGATGGCTCATGCGCAACAAGGTTTCGACATCGCCTTTCAGATCAAAGAAATCCGCTTTGCGGGAGATTTCATCCCAACCGGAATCGGCTACACCGCCGACCATCGCACCACCCAACATCGGGATTTGCGTCGCACCGGTCGGATCGGTATCGTTTTTAAAGAACACCAAGCCGCTTTCAAAAATACGCACACGCGACTGCTGGCGGTTCTGGTTGTATGCGATCGTCTGCAACAAGCCAGGGAACAGCGTGGTGCGCATCGCCTTCATGTCATCCGAAATCGGGTTCTTCAGCAACACATACGGCAGATCAGGCGCCAATAACTGCTGCTTGGCTTCGTCCACAAAACTGTAGGTCACCACTTCGTTATAACCGCGTTGCACCAGTGCATTTTTAAGCACATGCAACTCCTGCTCCGACTCCGGCAGTTCGTTCAACGTCATCGGCGCTGACAGCGGCGTTTCCGGCAGATTGTTGTAACCGTAAACGCGCCCCAACTCTTCGATCAGATCAACCTCGATGGCCATATCAAAACGGAACGTCGACGCGGTCACCGTCCAGCCGTTGGCATTGGCTTCGCAACCGAATCCCAGACGTTTGAAAATCGTTTCCACTTCCGTATCTGCAAGCTGCAAACCAAGACGTTTGCCGATGGTTTCGCGACGCAGATTGATGACGGCAGGTTTCGCCAAATGAGCTTCATCGACGACACGCTGGATTTCGCTGATCTGACCGCCGGCAATCTCGGTAAACAGTTGCAACGCACGGTTCAGCGCGCGTTCCGGCAGCATCGGGTCGACCCCTCGCTCAAAACGGTGCGACGAATCGGTATGCAAACCGTATTGGCGCGCCTTACCGACGATCGCCAAAGGCGCAAAATGCGCGCACTCAAAAAAGATCGCGGTGGTTTCGTCGGTCACCGAAGTGGACAGGCCCCCCATAATCCCCGCCAATGCAATCGCACCCGAATCGTCGGCAATCACCAGCGTATCGGCATTCAGCGTCAGTTCTTTCTCATCCAGTGTCACCAGTTTTTCGCCGGCGTTGGCTTGCCGCACCTGCACCGCACCTTGCAGCTTGTTCAGATCGAACGCGTGCATCGGCTGACCCAATTCCAGTAACACATAGTTGGTGATATCGACCACCAGACTCAAGGAACGCACACCGCCGCGCTGCAGTTTCTGCACCATCCATAAAGGGGTTTTGGCCTGCGCATCAAAACCGGTAACCACACAGCCCAGATATTTTGGACAGGCCGGGGTATTTTCCACCTTAACCGCAACCGGGCAGGCTCCCTGATGCGTCAATTGCGCCGCTGCAAAAGGTTGTTTGAGTTCAGCGCCACTGATCGCCGCGACATCGCGGGCAATCCCTTCCACACTCAAACAGTCGGCGCGGTTGGGCGTCAGATCCACATCGATAATGCTGTCGTTCAACTGCAGGTATTCGCGGACATCCATGCCAATCGGCGCATCCGCCGGCAACACATGCAAGCCGTCCACGCCGTCATCCGGCAAGCCTAATTCGCTCGCGCCGCACAACATGCCGTTGGAGGGCACGCCGCGCAATTTGGCCTTTTTGATTTTGAAATCGCCCGGCAACACCGCGCCGACCTTGGCGCAGCAGGCTTTCATGCCGGCAACAACGTTTCTTGCACCACAGACAATCTGCAACAGCTCGTCTTCACCCACATCTACCTGGGTGACATTCAACTTGTCGGCATCGGGATGCTTTTCGAACGACACCACTTGCCCGACAACCACATTGCTGAACTCACCGGCAACGGCTTCCATATCATCCACTTCCAAACCGGCCAGACTCAAAGACTCAGATAAGGTATGGGTGTCCCACTCCGGATTGCACCACTCTCTTAACCAATTTTCGCTAAATTTCATACTCTTGTTCTCACCCGGAAGGATTAGTTAAATTGCTTCAGGAAACGCAGATCGTTCTCGAAGAACTGGCGTAAATCTTTGACGTTGTAGCGCAACATCGCCAAGCGTTCTACGCCCAAACCAAACGCCAAACCGGTATATTCGTCCGGATCGACTCCGACGTTTTTCAACACATTCGGATGCACCATGCCGCAGCCCAATACCTCAATCCAACGGCCTTCGCCGAACAGATTGGTGGCAATATCGACTTCCGCGGACGGCTCGGTAAACGGGAAATACGAAGGACGGAAACGCACTTTGAGATTTTCGTCTTCAAAGAACTCACGCAAAAATTCGATAATCAGCGCACGCAACTGCGCGAAACTGGCATCTTTCTCGATAATCAAGCCTTCCACCTGATGGAACATCGGCGTATGGGTCTGGTCGGAATCGCAACGGTAAACGCGACCCGGTGCGATAATGCGCATCGGCGGCTCTTTGTTCTCCATGGTGCGGATCTGCACGCCGGACGTATGGGTACGCAGCACCGTGTTTTCGTTGATATAGAAAGTATCGTGCATCGCACGCGCCGGGTGGGTTTCAGGAATATTCAAGGCTTCAAAGTTATGCCAGTCGTCCTCGATTTCCGGGCCGGTTTCAACCGCAAAGCCCGCCTTGGAGAACAGCGTTTCAATACGGCGCAACGTGCGCGTCACCGGATGCAGACCACCCAAATCGACACCTCGCCCCGGCAAGGTCACATCCACGGTCTCTTCCGCCAGCTGTTTGGCCAACTTGGCGCCTTCAAGTTCGTTTTTCTTGCCTGACAGCAAGCCTTGCACCGCTTGCTTGGCATCGTTAATCCATTGACCGACTTTCGGGCGCTCTTCGGCAGAAAGCTGCCCCAGGGTTTTCATGATTTCGGTTAGCTGACCTTTTTTGCCCAGATACTGCACGCGCAGTTCATCCAGTTGCGCCAGTTCGCTGACCGCATCAATGGCCGCTTGCGCTTGGGCGATAATCTCTTGAAGTTTTTGTTGCATATTCACAATGCCTTAAATCGATTAAGAATAAGTGGAGTGCGCCTGAATCAACCCGCCTACCCGGCCTGTTGAGTTTTTAAGCGACTTAAAAACGGTTATAAAACAAGTTACTTTTAGCCGTCTTGAGGTGCCAAATAGCCTGTTTTATAACCTTTTGAACCCATAAAACGGGTCAAAAAAAATAGGGGACAAAAGTTAAGTTTCTAACTCATGCCCCCTATCTATGGGTCATTGCCGACTGGAAGCCGGCAACACAACGCTAGCTGTTACACCAGAGCCGCTTTCGCCTTTTCAGCGATGGCAGCAAATGCCGCCATATCATGGATAGCGATGTCAGAAAGCACTTTACGGTCAACCGCAATACCTGCTTTGTTCATGCCATCGATCAAACGGCTGTATGTCATACCGTTCATACGAGCCGCAGCGTTGATACGCGCGATCCATAGGCGACGGAATTGACGCTTACGCTGACGACGGTCACGGTAAGCATATTGACCTGCTTTGATTACCGCTTGACGAGCAACGCGGAAAACCTTGCGTCGCATGCCATAGTAACCTTTAGCTGCTTTTAGAACTTTATTGTGTCGACGACGAGCGATGACACCACGTTTAACTCTTGCCATTTCTCAATCTCCCTTATACGTAAGGCAACATACGACGAACCATTGCTACATCATGATCATGGATCATGTTTGGAGCACGCAACTGACGCTTACGCTTAGTCGACTTTTTGGTCAGGATGTGACGTAGGTGAGATTGTTTGCACTTAAAACGGCCTGAACCGGTTTTTTTGAAGCGCTTGGCAGCACTACTGTTTGTTTTAATTTTTGGCATTGAATCCAACTCCGCATTTAAGTGTTCACCCTGTTGGATTTGAAATTTTCATTTCGTTCAGAGCACACTTCATTTTCTTACTTAACCCCGTTTGAATTTCTCCTTGCGGGGCCTTACTAGGAACAACTAACAGCACTGAGGGAGCTGCACCGGTAACGCATTGCGGTTTATTGCAAAACGTCCCAGTCGTTGTAATGGCAGTAATCGTTTGGGATTACCTACCTTTTTTTGCCGGAGCCACCATCATTTGCATCTGACGGCCTTCCATCTTAGGCATCTGTTCAACGGTTCCCACCTCTTGAACATCGTCCTTAATGCGCTCCAGCACTTTCAATCCCAGTTCCTTGTGGGTGATTTCACGACCACGGAACCAAATGGTTACCTTGACGCGATCTCCCTTCTCTAGGAATTTCATCAGGTTGCGTAGTTTGACCTGATAATCTCCCTCCTCAGTTCCTGGGCGAAACTTAACTTCTTTAACCTGCACTTGCTTCTGGTTTTTCTTGGCTTCGTGCTGTTTTTTCTGTTGTTGGTAAAGGAATTTACCGTAATCCATGATCCGGCACACCGGCGGCACGGATTTTGCAGAAATCTCAACCAGATCGAGTTCTGCTTCCATCGCAGCTTGTAGCGCTTGCTTAATCGGAACAACACCCAGCTGTTCCCCCTCTGCATCAATCAAACGCACTTCCGGAGAAGTAATGGCTTCATTAATTCTATCTTTTGGTGCTTCAGGTTGTTGTGGACGAGCCCCACGGCTGCCACCTGGTTTTCTCACTGCGATGGTAATACCCTCCAATTACAAAAAAACAGACTAGGCTTCGACAATGCGACCCAAGTTAGCGATATCGTCATTCAACAGGTTCAGGAATTCATCAAAATCGAAGCTGCCAAGGTTGTTACCACCGCGGGCACGCACATTGACGGTGCCATCTTGCATTTCCTGATCGCCTACGACCAGAATATATGGCACACGCTGCATAGTGTGTTCGCGAATTTTAAACCCAACCTTCTCATTTCTCAAGTCAGTTTCGACTCTAAACCCGTGTTTTTTCAATTTTTTAGCGAAATCGCCCACATATTCATTGTGGACTTCGGCAATCGATGCAATCACAATTTGCACCGGAGCCAACCAGGTCGGGAACTTGCCTTCATAGTGTTCAACCAGAATACCGACAAAGCGCTCCAATGAACCCAAGATGGCGCGGTGGATCATCACCGGATGGTGTTTCTCGTTATCGGCACCCACATACACCGCGTTCAAACGCTCGGCTTGTGTCATCGAGAAATCCAACTGGATGGTGCCGCACTGCCAGACACGGCCGATACAATCTTTCAACTGGAACTCGATCTTAGGACCGTAGAACGCTCCTTCGCCCGGCTGCAACTCATAGCTTAGTCCGGCATTTTTCAAGGTGTTCTCCAGAGCGGTTTCCGCCAGATCCCAAACTTCATCCGAACCGACGCGTTTTTCAGGACGCGTGGAGAATTTCACGGCGATATTGTCAAAACCGAAGTCCGCATAGGTTTGGAAGACCAGATCGATACACGCCTGCACTTCGTCCTGAATCTGCTCCTGGGTACAGAAGATGTGTGCATCATCCTGTGTAAAGGAACGCACACGCATCAAACCGTGCAAGGTACCGGAAGGCTCATTACGGTGCACCAAACCGAACTCGGCAATACGCACCGGCAAATCGCGGTACGAATGCAGCTGACGGTTGTAGACCTGAATATGCCCCGGACAGTTCATCGGCTTGACCGCATAGTCGCGGTTTTCGGTTTCCGTGGTGAACATATTGTCCTTGAACTTGTCCCAGTGCCCGGATTTCTCCCACAACACACGGTCCATAATCAGCGGCGTGCGGATCTCTTCATAGTCGTTCAACACCAACTGCTGGCGCATGTAATCTTCGACAATACGGTACAGCGTGGTGCCTTTCGGGTGCCAGAAAGCCATACCCGGCGCTAGGTCTTCCACATGGAAAAGATCCAACTGACGTCCAAGCTTGCGGTGGTCACGCTTCTCGGCCTCTTCCATCATTTTCAGATAGTCGGCCAACTCTTCCTTGCTGGCGAACGCCACACCGTAAATACGCTGCAGCATCTTGTTCTTGGAATCACCACGCCAGTAGGCACCGGCAACATGCGTCAACTTAAACGCTTTGATAAAGCCCATGTTCGGCACATGCGGACCGCGACACATGTCGATATATTCTTCATGGTGGTAAAAACCGAATTCGGTTTCCGTCGGCAAATCGGCAATCAGTTCCAATTTGTAGTCTTCACCGCGCGACTGGAAGATTTCGATGGCCTCGCTGCGCGGCGTCATCTTCTTGATAACGTTATATTTGGTTTTGGCCAGTTCCTGCATACGCTTTTCGATGACCAACAGATCATCCGGACCGATTTTGGTTTCCATGTCGATGTCATAATAGAAGCCGTTTTCAATGACCGGACCGATGGCCATTTTCACATTCGGATAAAGCTGCTTTAGGGCGTGCCCCAACAGGTGCGCGCAGGAGTGACGCATGATATGTACACCGTCAGCGTCTTTAAGCGTGACGATTTCCAGAGAAGCATCCGTCGTGATCAAATCACACGCGTCTTTCAATTCGCCGTTGACGCGCCCGGCCACCGTGGCTTTTGCCAGCCCCGTACCGATGCTTTCAGCCACTTGCATGACTGAGACTGCGCCATCAAATGATTTGGTTGAACCGTCAGGTAAGGTAATGATTGGCATGAATTTCTTCTCTTTCAGTGTACAGTTTGAAAATAATCTGTCTATTTTAGCATTTTCTTATCTTCGCATGTAAAGCTTACATTGATTAAATTGCGCTATCGTGTCGATAGCTTTTTCAGCGTCAATAAAAAACCCACCAGGCCGGGTGGGTTTTCTGCACATCGTTAATCGAACATCGCTAGATCATGCCGGCCTGTTCGGCAGTTTGATAGGCTTTCTGCAGCAACTCTTCATAACTATCCGCTGTCATGCCAAAATAATCCAAGGCATTCAGCACCCCTTCGGGCAACTGTTCACGATCTTCGTCACTCAAGTCCGCTACGCCGTTTTCCATCCCGAGACGAAATGCACCATCCTCGGCCATATAGATAAGATAGGCAAAATCCTTGAAGCGCTCATCCGCCCTCTCCGGCGAGTGATGGTTGGCCACCCCCATGATAACCCCCTGCGGGAACTTCCACTGCTGCAATAAACGCGCACTCATCATGGCGTGATTCGTACCATACACCTTCGTTTCAGCGGCAGGTAAAAGTGCGATATTGTAGTCCGTCTCGCGCATCACCTCGATGTACTTGTCACGATCTTCAACCGCCAACAGATAAATTCCCAAGTCGCGCATTAACCCGCCCAGAAAAGCCTCACCGGGGTTCACATGCACCACTTTCGCCAACGTCTGGGCTACAAAGGCGGCCAACAACGAGTTTTTCAAAAAGTGTTTTTCGCTAAAAGGAGGCTTTCTTTTAAAGGTCGTCTTATAGTTGATGGCGTGCGCCATCATGCGGACCTCTTGAGTCCCTATGCGCGTGACCGCCTCTTCCAACTCGGTGATTTCCCGCCCCATGTAATACTTGGCGGTATTCACCACACCAATCAAGCCGGCAACCAAGCGCGGATCCATCGCAATCAGCTGGACAATATCATCAATATGCACATCACCGTCACCCGCCAAAAGGCGCTCCAGCTTCATCAAAGCTTCAGGAAAATGCGGCAAATCATCCAGCGCCTTCAGACGCTCGATAATCTCTTTACTGACATTTGGCTTACTGCCCTGTGACTCAGACACAACGATCTACCTTATCAATTAAACGTCAAAACCGTATTAAGCTAATTTTCGTACAAACAATCACTTATTAAAAATTACGGTCAATTTTCGCACAAAAGTGCGATAAAATTTGCACAGTTTTTAAAATTGCACGCTCCAGAATCTGCGCACAAAACACAACCATATGCCCAGGGGTGGCCAAACGGCCTGAGATCTTCAACATCCAGGAAGAAACCCTTAGAACCTGATCCAGATAATACTGGCGGAGGGACAGGCAAAGAGAATGTCCGGCCCGTTTCTGTAAAAAGCAGAACCACAACCGCATCGCTCGACACTGTCCTTTTAGCCCCCTCTAAAAGGAAACAAAATGAAACCTACCGCGATGACACTGGCTATCGCCGCCGTTTTAACCGGCCTCAATGCACAAGCAGACGAACTCGAAACAATCACCGTCAACGCCGACCTGCGTCAGACCAAAGAACAAGACCTGCCCGCCAGCGCCGACATCAAAAACAGTGCAGACCTGCAAGACCAGGGCGCAATCCACTTTGACGACGTTCTGCTGAAAACGCCTAACGTCAATTATTCCGGCCAAAGTTCCCGCGCGCGTCACATTCAAATCCGCGGCATCGGTGAACGCGACGAATACACCGGCGCGCCTAACGCCAGCGTCGGATTTGCAATTGACGACATCGACTTTTCCGGCATCGGCATGGCGGGCAACCTGTTTGACGTCAAACAGGTGGAAGTCTTGCGCGGCCCACAGAATACTCGCTACGGCCAGAGCGCCATTGCCGGCCTGATCAATATTCAAACCAATGACCCGACCGATTACCGTGAAAACATGATCGAAACCACACTCGGCCAGGATCAACTTAAAGAATTCGGTTTCATGACCAGCGGCCCCGTCAGCTCTGAAAAAAATGCGGCGCAATACCGCATCGCGCTTTTCAAACACGATAGCGATGGTTTCCGCACCAACGAAACACTTGACCGCACCGACACCAACGGGCGCGACGAACTGACCGTGCGCGGTAAATTGCGTCTATTCCCGAACGAACACACCACGGTGGATGTCTCCCTCATTCACGCTGACCTCAATAATGGCTACGACGCCTGGTCGCGCGACAACAGCTTTACCACCCTTTCGGATCAACCGGGCAAAGACACACAACTGTCCAATGCGGGATCAGTCAAAGTCGAATGGAATGGCAACCAAAATTATACGCTCAATAGCAAAACATCTATGGCAAATACAGACGCCGTGTATGCATACGATGGTGACTGGTTGGCAGACAGCGGCAAAACAGTAGGCACTTACCATAATGATCAGCAGCGTCAGACTATTAGCCAAGATTTTCGTTTTATATCGAAAAACAAAATATTCCAAGGCACTACCGACTGGGTAGCCGGACTCTACTTATCAAACCTGCATGAAGCGAACAACCGCACCGAACGCTATAATTACACTCTTTATAGCGACATCTATAACACCGATGCGGGCAGCCGCTTCGATCATCAAAAAATCGCGGCTTATGGCCAGCTTGATCAAGCAATCACAACTAAAACGATTTTGCGCTACAGTCTCAGAATAGAGCGCAACCAACAGAACTTCGATCTAAACACCCGTAAAACGGGGTATGACACCAGCTATGGCGGAGGCGCCTTTGACTACACGCTTACTGACCACTTCAATCCGGTAGAAACTTTATGGGGCGGCTCTATTCACTATATTCATAAATATAACGACGCCCACACAGCATTTGCAGGCTTGACTAGAGGCTACAAGACCGGAGGCTTTAATGCTGCACTAAGCTCAACTCAGTATGTTAAATTCGACTCAGAGACCCTCTACAACTATGAAATCGGCCTAAAGTCGAATTACAAAGAGTACGGCTTGCAAACTGCGACAACATTTTTTTACATGGATCGTCACAACCCACAATTTGACGGATACAGCTATGAACCGGGTGGTTATGAATGGGTTTTCTTTACAGAAAACTTGGATGTCGCACATAACTATGGCGTGGAAACCGAAATCAACTGGCAAGCAAATAAACAGTGGAACTTACATGCAGCAATCGGCTTACTCCAAACTCGCATCGAAGGAACACCCGTCAACAGTGCCTTTACCATCAATAATCGTGACCAAGCCCATGCTCCGAATTATCAAATCAATCTGGGTGGAAAATACCGCAGCCCAAATGGTTTCTACGCTGAATCAAACATCACGGCAATCGACGAGTTTTATTTTGACAATGTGAACAATTTTAAATCAAAAGCATACCATCTTATCGATGCGCGTCTAGGATACGAAACCAAAGACTACGATATCTATTTATGGGGCAAAAACCTTACCGATGAACGCTATGCCACGCGCGGATTCGAATTTGACCAATATGATGGCGACGGAACCCAGCAATACATCCGCCTTGGCGACCCTCGTCAATTTGGCGTCACCGCACGAATTTACTTTTAATTTTTTCTGCGCATAAAAAGGAAACGGCCCGATTATGCGCATTTCATAAAGGACAATAAGATGAGAGTTTCCATCGACATCAGCATGTATCCGCTACAGGAAGAATACTGCCAACCCATTCTGGACTTTATTGACCGCATTGGTCAAAATCCACATTTAAAAATAGAGCGCAACAGCATGAGTACCCAGGTTTTCGGAGAGTATCGCACTGTCATGGCAGAACTAAATGAAGAAATACTGATCGCACTTGAGAAGCTGCCTCAAACGGTATTTGTACTCAAACTCATCGGCACCGACCGTTCCAGAGCAGTCATTGACGCCTGTGAGTGACACCTTCTGGATACAGCTGACTGAGTCAGCCCTTCGGCTTTCCGGGTGGGAAGTGCTTGCCACTACACTGGGAATTCTGTACGTCATCCTCGCCGCCAAAGAGTCCTACTGGTGCTGGCCGGCGGCGTTTGCCAGCACCTTGATCTACACCTTTCTTTTCTGGGAAGGGCAGCTGCCGATGCAATCGCTGCTCAACGCCTATTATCTGTTGATGGCGGTCTATGGCTTTATCAGCTGGCGGAAACACAGCGATGCAAAACAGGACTTGAGAATTTCCAACAGGCCGGGTCGTTTTCACCTACTGCTGATTAGCGCGGGACTCGTACTGACGTGGATTGCGGGTTACTATCTGCAACACCAGACCGAATCGCAACTCCCTTACCTGGATGCATTTGTGACGGTTTTTTCGATTATCACCACGGCATTGATGGCGCGCAAAATTCTCGAAAACTGGCTCTACTGGTTGGTTATAGACAGCGCCGCGATTGCGCTTTACTGGCAGACAGGGTTTTACGTGACGATTGTCATGTTCAGCCTGTATTTGATTCTATCGGTCGTCGGCTATCTGAAATGGCGCCAAAAGCTCCGCACTCAATGACAAATCAGGCGCCAAATCGGGTGGGATGCATTAACCAACGCTGCAAGGATGTTTCGCCCAGCACATGCATGACAAACAACAACAGACGGTAAACCGTGCGTACCGCATCGAGATGCGCCAGCTGACTGGCCTTTTCATAATGCTGTTTAAAGTATTCCGCGCCCTCTTCATCAAGCAGATACTCCAACAACACCCACTCCAACTCCGGCGCCCCCCAAACCAACGCATCCAAATCGATCAATGCCGTCGGCCTGTCATTTTCAAAGAGGAATTGATCCCAGCGCAAATCCGGCATAATCGGAACAAACTCAACTTCATGGCGTGAATAATATCGCTTGAATGCCAAAATTGCTGCGTCATAAGGTGTCAGGTCGATTCCCTGGCTCTCTGCCAGCATTTCCAAAGTGGCGAGAACACGTTCAGACCACTGCTCCCGCGGCAGAGAAGCGCAATACAAGGGACCAAAGCGTGAGGAGCGCTGCGAATGCAATGCCTTGATATGTGCCGATAACGAGCGTACCGCCTCATTCGACACCGGCTGTGAACAACCAGGTTGCCCATCGAGCCTCTGTGTCAAAAACCAGCCCCCATAACCGTTTTGCGCCGATGCCGCCTCCAGCAGCGCCGGCACCTGCAAAGGCGACCAATCCGCCGCCTTGGCATACACCTCTTTATATGACGCCATGCTCTGCGGTAACGAAAAATCGAAGATGCCAGCCATCCCCTGCCAGAAAGATGAACCGGCGATTTGCTCGGGCACACACACCTTCAACACCCCCCATTGATTCCATGCGGGCCAAAACGCTTGCCACAGTAAGTGCGTACTGTCAGTAAAGTTTTTTTGCACGAGAGACAGGTGTTCCACCGTGGCAATGGCATCCGTATTATCCGCCGGAGACAACAAAGAAAGAAAAGTAGCTGGTTGTTTCATGCGCCTATCTTAACAAATCTACGCGATTTGACCGTTTAAAAAATAAAGCGCTGGCCATGATATACTTCCGTACCCCCTATTGCGGCTTGAGCCTTGTTCATGCGAAAAGGCTATCCTTTAACAGCCGTTTTTAGCTATAATGCCGGGCTGAATATTAATCCTGTAAACAAGCCGACTTACGCCGCTCCAACAAGGATGAAACTCCGTCGCCGCTTGTAACCCAGCACCAAACAGTGAGAGGAACCTGTTATGAATTTTGATCAAGCCCGCTTTTTCATGGTTGAACAGCAAATTCGTCCATGGGATATTCTTGACCAAAAAGTTCTGGATCTGTTTCTAGAAATTCCGCGCCATGAGTTTGTGGAAGAGGCCTACCAGGCCCTGGCCTACAGTGACATCGAGCTGCCTATCGGTGAAAACGAAGCGATGATGGCGCCTAAAATCGAAGCTAGACTTTTACAAGCCCTCGACATCGATGAAACGGACAGCGTTTTGGAAATCGGCACCGGCAGCGGCTTCCTGACGGCCATTATGGCCAGCTTGGGTCAAACTGTCACCACTGTTGAACTGCACCCCGGCCTGCAGGAAAAAGCCAAAGCCCGCTTGCAAAAATACGAAAATATCGATTTTCAGATCGGCGATGCCAGTCAGGACTGGAACGACGGCAAACAATACGACGTGATTGTGCTGACCGGTGCCGTGGCGGAAGTTCCACAAGCCTATAAAGAGAAGTTAAATCTAGGCGGCCGCCTGGCGGTAATCAGCGGCAAGGCTCCTGCGATGACAGCGCAGGTTCTGACACGAATCAGCGCCAGCGAATGGGAAGTAGAAAGCCTGTTTGAAACCGAACTGAAATACCTGGATCACGCTGAGGCAAAACCGGCCTTTCAGCTTTAAGTTTTTTATCCCGTTACAAAACCTTGGCGGCAGCCTGCTCTGTCGCCAGTCATTCGGCTCACGCTCACTTAAGCCCCATCAAATACGCACTAAAAGACTCCGTCACTTGAATCAGCAACATCGCAGCGACCAACCTTTTCACCGCTTTTTTCAACCGCCTTTCATCAAAAATTAACATTAATTAATTTATTTGCGCTTTTATTTAGTAAATATTCGTAATACTCTTTAAGATAATCCTAAGGGATAGCGCATCCATAACCATTTCTTTCTGACCTATAAATTTTTTTATACTGGGATCAATAAAACATTTTGAATTCCAATCTCGCGCAATCTTTTTAGAATACCCTTTAAATAAGCTTAGCTTATATGTCATAAACTACACTAATTACAAGGAAATTCATATGGACTTGATTAGCCTTTACCCCACCTGGTATGAACCAATGGTTGGTTCCGGCTGGGTAGTTGCGCTGATTGCAACTTTCCATGTGCTCGCCTCTCACACCTCCGTGGGTGCGGCGTTGCTCTTCGCTTATCTCTCCCACAAAGCTTACCGCGAAGATCGTGAAGATCTTTTGGACTTCATCAAGAAGTATGGTCTGTTTTTACTGGTATTCACCTATGTTGCCGGTTCCATTACAGGTCCTGGCATCTGGTATTCGACAACCGTCGCCAGCCCTAACGGTATCGGCGCCCTGATTCACTCCTTCGTATGGAAGTGGGCCACGGAATGGGTCTTCTTCGTTATCGAAGTCGTCGGCGTCTATATGATTGTTTATCTGGTAGGCCGTGTTGACAAAAAAACCCACATGAAAATCTCGGTGATTTTCGGTATGGCCTCATTGGCAACGATGGTGATTATCGTCGGTATCCTGTCATTCATGATGCTGCCAGGTAAGGAAGCTTGGTTTGAAGAAGGCGGTTATCTGAACGGCTTCTACGGCACCAATACCTTTATTCAGCTGGGTATGCGTATGGCATTCATGTTCACCATGACAGCGGTTGTGGGTGGCATTGTTGTTGCCGGCATCAAAGATCCGGCTTTCAAGAAGGAAATGGCGCGCAAACTGGGTTGGTTGGGGATTATCTCCACCCTAATCGGTGCGGCAATGTTCCAATGGTATCTGACATCGGTACCATCACAAGCGCTATTGGTAATGGAAAACCGTCTGCCTGACTACTTCGTACCGAGCATTATGGCGGTATTGGCGGGCACTCTGGCTTACTTCATTATCACTATGTTGCGTCCGCAGGTGCTGGTGCAAGGTTTTGCCGGCGCTATGACGGTCATTATTCTAGTGGCTGGTTTGTGGCCCGAAGAGACCGCGCGTGAATCGATGCGTAAGCCATATGTTGCGGGTCAGTACGTCTACTCCAACCAGGTCATTGCGCGCGATGTACCGGGAATGGATATTCAGTCGCAACTGCCAACCATCGAAAAAGTCGGCATCTTGAAAGCGCACCCTTTCACGCCTGAACACCTACGTGAAGTGAATGACGGCAATATGATCCAAACCGGTGAATTCATTGCCATGACTTACTGCTCAAACTGTCACTCACCGAGTGAAACGGGGATTCGTCCGCTACACCGTTACTTCCCTGACAACATCACCCAAGAGCGTATGGAGAAATACGTCAAAGGGGTACTGACCACCGGTAATATCGCCTATATGCCGAAAATGCCGATGATTGACAGTGAAGTTAAAGCCCTTTCCGCTTACCTGCTGTTGAACAACCAAGGTGGCAGCGAAGCGGTTAAAGTGGCCATTCAAGAAGAAGTTGCGACTCGCGATCGTGCCTTGGCTGAAAAACAGGCCAGCGACAAGGTAGCCGCCCTATCTCTGCCACAGGAGGTGAAATAATGGATGCTCAACAAATCGCTCAGGTCACTGAGATGATGTACGCCCTGCGTAACCCCGCAGGGATTCCGACCTACCCGATCATTTTCATCGGGTTGGGAGTCTTAACCTTTGCTCTGCATATTCTGTTTGTACAGCTGATGCTGGGCACATCCGCCATTGCTATCTTTGGCGCATTTAACAACAACAGCTACTGGCGCCGCCTGGGTTCTGCCATGTTGGAAATCTCCAAAGTGTCGGTCTCCGTTGCCATCGTAGTCGGGGTTGCCCCTCTGCTGTTTGTACAAGTTATCTATGATCCACACTGGTACACCTCTAACGTGCTGTCAGCGTTCTGGGTTATCGCCTTTATCGTCATTCTGATTCTGGCTTACTGGGCAATGTACTACTTCTACTTTGTAAACAGCAAAAACAAAGACAAAACGGTGCAGCCTAAAGCACGCTGGTCGATCCTGTTAAGCATCGCCCTCATGCTGGTGGTGGGTTTCATTATGCACAGCCTGACTTCCGCCATGCTGCATCCGGAACAATGGAAAGAGTGGTTTGTTCCAAACGGCGTAGCCGACTATTCGGGCAGCAAACTGCATGCATACAACCTATGGCGCTTTGCATTCTTTATCAGCATGGCGATTCCAGTTACTGGTGCCATGCTGGTCACTTACCGCCGCTTTAAGTCGGTGCGTGAAGATGCCGACCACGCCTACCTGAACTGGGCCTCGGAAGTGGGTAAAAAGTGGATCAAAGTCGGTTCCGTCATCTCAGCGGTTCTATATGTGGCTTGGATGATGACGCTTCCAGAAACAGCAGGTAACTTTGCAACCTCTTTCTGGGGTATCGCAGGTGGCGTTGCAGTAATCGCTTTTGCGCTGTGGGCACAGATCCGTCTACAGGGCGAAGCCAAACTGTGCAGCTACATGGCTCTGCCAATGGCGCTGGTGATCGGTCTGGTAGTGGCGATTTCGCGTGAGATGTTGCGTTACGGCATCATTAACGACACCTTCCACTATGATTTCATGGACTACAAGATCGTTATGGACTGGTACTCAACTGGCCTGTTCTTCCTGACCTTTGCGATTGTCGGTGGTAGCGTCTTGTCCTACTTCTTGACAATTGCCTGGAAAACCGGACAAACCGTCGGTGTTTACACGCCAAGTCCTCTGGTCAACAAAATGGGTACTATCGCTATCTGGATTGTTGCCCTGTGGTTGGTGCAGTTCTTTGTCGTTGGTTTCTATATCTGGGCTAAATAAGGAGTACCGCATGAAATTACGTAATTTGATTCTTTCTGCCGGATTCCTGGCCATGGCGCAAAATGCTTCGGCCGAAATCATGGCCAGCGGCAGTGCCATGGCCTGGCAGTGTGCTCCCTGCCACGGCACCAATGGCCAAGAATTTGTCGAAGCCATGCCACCACTGGCGGGAATGCCTGCTAAACAGTTTATCGACGCCATGATCGCCTACCGCGAAGGCACCCGCCCTGCGATCATTATGGATCGCGTGGCGCGCGGCTTTACCGATGAAGAAATTAAAGCCATGGCTTACTGGTTTGAAAAACAACCCGTCAAGCAATGGGAAAACACAAGTCTGAACGAAGCCTTGGAGGCTGATGCAACAGCCCGTTCGACAGGAGGTCAACAATGAGCCAACTCGAAAATAAACAATTTGACAGCAAGATCACCCGTCGCGACCTGATCAAACTCTTCGGCGCTACCGCCGTAGCGGGCACCGGTATTTTTGGTGCCAGCCAACAGGCCTACGCTAAATCGGCGGCCCATGTCGTTGTACTGGGTGGCGGTGTCGGTGGTGCTACTTTGGCAAAATATCTGCGCTTTGCCGATCCAGATGTCAAAATCACCATCATCGAGCAGTACCCAGAATACATCACGTGTCTACGCAGTAACGACGTGATTATCGGCATGCACACCTTGGATGAACTGACATTCAATTTGGACACCATCAAAAACAAATACAACGTGAATGTGGTTATCGACACGGTCATCGGTGCGGATTTTGACAAGAAAACCGTTCGGACCGCAAAAGGTGATACCTTCAGCTACGACAAACTCGTCGTCTCTCCGGGGATTGATTTCCGCTTCGAAGACTATGAGGGATATGACGCAACACTTGCCGAAGGCGCCTTCCCGCACGCTTACAAAGCCGGACCGCAAACACTGGAACTGCGTCGTCAGTTACTCGCCCTGCCGCAAGGCGGCACGGCGATTATTGCCACGCCGCAAAATCCGTTCCGCTGCCCTCCGGGACCTTATGAGCGTGCCTCGTTCTTTGCTGAGTATTTCAAAGAACATAACCCTACTGCCAAACTACTGGTGCTGGACCCTAAAGACCGCTTCACCAAAGACGTGCCTTTCAAGAAAGCCTGGGAACGTCTTTACGGTTACAAATCGGATAACTCTCTGATTGAATGGGTCTCCGGTTCGGAAGGGGGACGCGTACTGCGTCTGGACGCCAAAAACATGACCGTGGAAACCGAAGGCGGCAGTTACAAGGCTGATCTGATCAACATCATCCCCAACCAGCGTGCCGGTAAACTGGCGCAGATCATCGGTTTGACCGACAGTTCCGGATGGTGCCCGATTCAGCGTGACACCATGGAATCGGCTCTGCATAAAGAAGTCTACGTGCTAGGCGACAGTAGCATTGCCGATGAAATGCCAAAATCCGGTTACTCGGCCAATTCACAGGCTAAAGTCTGCGCCCAAGCCATTGCCGACGCCCTCAAAGGCAACGCACCCGGCAAAGCCATCTATTCCAATGTCTGTTATAGCTTGGCCGGCCAGAATTATGGCGTATCCATTGCAGCCATCTACGAGGTACGTGATGGCCGTATTGTGGCCAAAGGCAAATCCGCCGGCGTTTCGCCCATCACCGACAAACCTGCTCAGCCGATTCTGGAAGCCGTTTACCAGAAAAACTGGCAGCGTGAATTTGTCAAAGATGTCTTTTCTTGATCGCCGTGGTGGAGGAACCGAGTATGTTTAAACAAACCCTTTTAGCCGCCGCCCTCATCGGGATGAGCGGTGTCGCCTTGGCCGGCCATGACGCCAAGCCCGACGCAAACCCCTGGAGTAATTTCGCTCTGGAAAATCAACTAAGAGCTATGCCGGCCGGCGATGTGACGCGTGGTCAGCAGATTCACGAACAGATGATGTGTAATGCCTGTCACGGTGAAAAAGGCGAGTCGCCTTCGCGCAACTATGCTTCGCTCAATGGCCAAACCACGGACTACACCATCAAAATGATGTTGGATTACCGTGACGGCCGTCGTTGGGAGGATTACAAGCAGGCCGAAATCATGGTGAAAATCGCCCAGGCAATGGACGATCAGCAGATTGCCGATGTCGCCGCGTTTTACGCCTCCAACCCGGTAACCACCTGGTCGTACAGCCAGGCGTTGAGTCCGGAGGATCACGCACATGCCGATCGTCTGGTGCGCAAAGGTGATGTTAATCGCATGATTACGCCTTGCGCCTCCTGCCACGGCATGCATGGTGAAGGCAACAGCGTTACTCCGGCTCTGGCGGGTCAGGTGCCCGAATATTTCGTGCGTACCATGAAAGCCTACCAGGGACATCATCGCAATAACGACGTGAACGCAGGCATGTCCCAATTCACCCACGATTTAACGGATGCGGAGATTGATGCACTGGCTCAATACTACGCCTCCCTAAACCGTAAACCATAAGGAGTCTGCCATGACTGGAATTAAAGCCATTATTTGGGGATTGATCCTCACGTTTGGTTCGGTTGCTCTGATGTGGTGGTTGAGCACACTGACTGTCGTATCACTGTAAGTACACCGTGCACAAAGCCTCTCACAATCGCGATTGTGGGAGGCTTTTCTATTTATAGGACACAAAATGAAGTTATTACGTCTTTTTTCCATACTGGAAGGCAGCTCCTTGCTGCTCCTGCTGTTTATTGCGGTGCCGCTTAAGCGCTTGCTCGACCTGCCCGAAGCGGTTTCGATCATCGGCCCGATTCACGGCGCGCTTTTCATCACTTTCAATGTGTTGCTGCTGTGGGGATTGATGAGCTCTCGCCTGAATGCCAATCAAACCCTGTTGGGTTTTATCGCCTCGCTGATCCCCTTTGGCAGTTTTATCTACAAAGCCAAAGTATTAAACAAGGCAGACGCATAATGCCAAGCACCGCCCATCCCTTGATTATGGAGGCGCGCGATCATGAATGCGATATTCAGGGCGTGGTCAATAACGCCCATTACCAGCACTATTTTGAACATGCCAGACACCGCTTTCTGCTTGAAAACGGCATCGACTTTGCCGCTTTAGCCAGACAAGGCATCAATCTGATGGTGTCCAAAATCGAAATCGAATACCTGCATTCGATCAAAGCGCACGACCGTTTTTACATTACGGTCGAAGTCAGCGCGCTGAGCAAACTGCGCTACCAATTTGTGCAACACATCTTTAAAGCAGGTTCGGATACCTTGCTGGCGACCGCCAAAACCACCGTCGTCACGGTGGATGCCATGCAAAAACCGCTACGCCGTTCCCCGCTTGCCCAACTTATCGCGAAACACATCGCCAACCGGTTCAGTCAAGGAGAGACAACATGACAACGCTTCTGAAAATCGCCATGACGAGCCCCAACGGACATACGCTTTCCGGCCATGCCGGCAAATGTCCCGGATATTTAATCTTTGAAATCGCAGACGGTCAAATCGTGCGCCAACACCACGTCAAATTAAACCGCGAACAAACCTTGCGCCACCTTGAAGGCGGTTTATCACACCATCCCGAACATCCGTTACACGGCATCAACGCCTTCATGACACAAGGGCTGGGTGACGGCTTGCTGCAACGCCTGCAACAGGACAATATCGCCGTTTACCAGACAGCCGCAGAAGACCCGATCAGCGCCCTTAAGCAACTGAACTTGCTTTAAAACGGATAGCCTACCCGGCCTGTTGAGTTTTTACGGCCCGATTTTTTCAGGCTTGCAAAAACAAAAAAGCCAGCATACAGCTGGCTTTGTAAGGCTTACAAGCGGTTATGAATCAAGCCAGATCGAATCGATCGGCGTTCATCACTTTCACCCAGGCATGCACGAAGTCTTTGACGAACTTCTGCTGATTGTCATCTTGCGCATAGACTTCCGCGTAGGCGCGCAGTACGGAGTTGGAGCCGAATACCAAGTCAACGCGGGTGGCCGTCCATTTCACCGCCCCCGTTTGACGGTCGCGGATTTCATAAAGGTTCTCACCCACCGGATGCCAGGTATTCGCCATATCAGTCAGATTAACGAAGAAATCGTTGCTCAACACGCCGACACGCTCGGTAAACACACCGTGTTCAGTGGCACCGTGATTGGTGCCCAGCACACGCATGCCGCCCACCAGCGCGGTCATTTCCGGTGCGGTTAGCCCCATCAGCTGAGCGCGATCCAACATCATCTCTTCCGGCGAAACCACATAATCCGCTTTCAACCAGTTGCGGAACGCATCGTGCAATGGCTCCAGGTATTCAAACGATTCAACGTCCGTCATCTGCTGCGTGGCATCGCCGCGTCCCGCAGCAAACGGCACAGTTAGCTTTACCCCGGCTTCATTGGCGGCTTTTTCAACTGCGGCGCTACCGCCGAGTACGATTAAATCCGCCATGCTCACGGGTTTGTGCAGATCCGCCCGGATGCCTTCCAAAACCCCCAGCACTTTTTGCAGGCGCTCAGGCTCGTTACCCAACCAATCTTTCTGCGGTGCCAGACGGATGCGCGCGCCGTTGGCGCCACCGCGCATATCCGAACCGCGGTAAGTGCGCGCACTGTCCCAGGCGGTGGCTACCAATTCGGCTATCGTGAGTCCGCTTGTGAGTATTTTGGTTTTTAAATCGATAATTTCCGCATCGCTTAGCGTGTAATCGACCTTGGGTATAGGGTCTTGCCAAATCAGGTCTTCAGCCGGAACATCGGCGCCCAGATAACGCGACTTCGGCCCTAAATCGCGGTGCGTCAGCTTGAACCAGGCACGCGCAAAGACGTCGGAGAAGTAATCCGGATTCTCGTAAAACTTCTTGGAGATCTCACGGTAAATCGGATCCTTAATCATCGCCATATCAGCGTCGGTCATAATCGGGTTGTAGCGTTTGCTCGGGTCTTCCACATCCACCGGCTTGTCTTCTTCCCTAATATTGACCGGCTCCCACTGATGGGCGCCGGCCGGTGATTTTTTCAGCTCCCAATCATAGTTGAACAGCAGGTAAAAATAACCGTTGTCCCACTGCGTCGGGTGCGTGGTCCAAGCCCCTTCGATACCGCTGGACACGGTGTTGCGGCCAATGCCCCGGCGGGTATGGTTATTCCATCCCAGCCCCTGCTCTTCAATGTCGGCCGCTTCCGGAACCGGACCCAACTCTGCTGCATTGCCGTTCCCGTGACATTTCCCCACTGTGTGACCGCCGGCGGTCAAGGCGACCGTTTCCTCGTCGTTCATCGCCATGCGTTTGAAGGTAACGCGCACGTCTTGCGCTGTTTTCAAAGGATCAGGCTGACCGTCCACCCCTTCTGGATTCACATAGATCAAACCCATCATAACGGCGGCTAGCGGGTTTTCCAGATCGCGCTCGCCGGAGTAGCGGCTGCCTTCGCTACCGGATGGCGCCAGCCACTCTTTTTCAGAACCCCAGTAGATATCCTTTTCCGGATGCCAGATGTCTTCGCGTCCGCCGCCAAAACCGAAGGTTTTCAGGCCCATCGACTCATACGCCATATTGCCGGCCAGAATCATCAAATCGGCCCAGGAAATCTTGTTGCCGTATTTCTTTTTGATCGGCCACAGCAGACGGCGTGCTTTATCGAGGTTAACGTTGTCCGGCCAGCTGTTCAAGGGGGCAAAACGCTGATTACCGGTACCCGCACCGCCACGACCATCGGCTACCCGGTAAGAACCCGCCGAGTGCCAGGCCATGCGGATCATCAGGCCGCCGTAATGCCCCCAATCGGCCGGCCACCACGCCTGAGAGTCGGTCATCAAGGCTTTCAGATCGTTTTTAAGCGCTTCCAGATCGAGCTTCTTGAACTCCTCGGCGTAATTGAAGCCCCGGTCCATCGGGTTGGTTTTGGTGTCGTGCTGATGCAGAATATCCAGATTAAGCGCGTTCGGCCACCAGTCCATCACTGACGATTTGGCCTCCGTGTTCGCCCCGTGCATCACCGGGCATTTACCTGCTGAGTGTGTCATGTCATATCTCCTCGGATCACGTCTAAAGGCTTGCATAAGCCTCTAGCTAGGTATAAGTCCTTAGAGTTCGTTTTACCAATAAATTAAACTGAAGCTATTGATAGTTTTTAACAATATTGATGAGCGCGCTCGACCTCACCCGCGCTGTTTGGCGGGATAGCCGGCTGTTGACCCTCCCATTGACACGCAGGCGCTCTGCCTGCCCACCTCTTCATTTTTTTTGATAGGGACATCCGCCCATTTAATTAATCCGGCACAACGCCGCTTTCCGCAGACCCGGCCTGTTGAATTTTTATTCGCGACTTTTTCGCAAGCCCGCTTCCAGGGCTTTACGCTCTTCCATCCAGCGTTTCTCGTCAAAATCGACATTCATGCAGTCGTAGCAATGCTCTTTGAAAATCCCGATCTTGGCGAGCATCCAATGCAGCTTGCAGCCCAGGCAAAACCCGAATACCGCTTCCAGCCACATCAGCAGAAAACACACCCCCACCAGCAAGGGGATAAAATCGGGCATCCAGTTGGCATCGGTGGGCAATAGCTGGCTGGCAACCAGCCCGTTGATAAAGCGCGCCGCCGTGTCGGGATTAAAAAACAGTAAGCAAGAGACAATCAGCGTGGCGCCGATCGACCAGGCAAAACGCTTGGGTTTTAAGGGTTCCCATTTAGGGCGGATATGGCGTGTCAACAAGGTCGCCAGATGGATCGTGGGCGACAAATAGGCGGTTTTGGTAAACATCCCGGCCAACATCTCAAACAGGCCGTAGAGCAACACCAGGCTGGGAACCGTGTAGTCGAAAGCGGTGCGAAACGCCTGCACATTGAAAATCGTGCGCAACTCATCGGTCATATCAAACGTTTCTTCCGCAAACGTATTGGGTACTACTGTCCAGGTCGGCGCCAGCACCGTCGTAAAGAGCACAATCACCATATAAATCGGCAAAATCAACATCAGGCCGGCACGCATCTGCACCGCATATCTGTTAATAAACACCACCTCTTCGGATTGGTCTCTAAACCATAAATGCTTGAAATGATAACGCCACATTGCTCTTACCTCTGCTCATTTAATAGGTGTCATGTGCCTATAGCATAAGAAGTGTAGCGGTCATTATCAATCAGTACATACCCTAAAAATACTTAGGCCGGATAAAAGGATATTATTAAACGCTTATAAACGGCTCTCAAAACAAAAAAGCCAGCAAGAAGCTGGCTTAAACAAACGCGTTTTGAAACGTCTTAAAAATGAACAGGGCGGGTAGGCTTCTCCGTTTTAGGAAACAAGCCCCTGCTTTTTCTGAATCGATTTGATGTTAATCAACATGGCAATCGAGATCAGCAACGCCACCACAAAGAAGCCTGAGAACACATACAAGGTTTCCGCATAAGAACCGGTAGCGTCCTTCACCATCGAAATAATCAGCGGCCCTACCAGACCGGCCGCGGCCCAGGCGGTGAGCACATAGCCATGAATCGCGCCCAGTTCCTTGGTGCCGAAAATATCGCCGATATAAGCCGGCAATGAAGCAAACCCGCCGCCGTAACAGGACATAATGAAATACAAAATCACTTGGAAAATAATGATTTCGGTAATCGACGGCAACGCATAAAACGCAACGGCCTGGGTCGCAAAGAAAATGATGTAAACGACGGGTCTCGTCAAATAATCAGACAGCGATGCCCAGAAAATACGCCCGGCGCCATTGAAAATCCCCATCAGACCCACTGCCGCCGCCGCGACCAGTGCCGACACCCCAAGCACCTCCTGCAACAACGGCGATGCCACGCCGATGATCGCAATCCCGCAGGTCACGTTAATGAACAGCATCAGCCATAAACCATAGAAACGCGGGGTTTTAACGGCTTCATGCACCCCCAGCATCGCCAGGTCTTGTTTGATGGTTTTGTGGCCGGCTTCCACCTTTTTCTTGAAGCCTTCAGGCAAGTAGCCCTCTTCCGGTTTTTCCAGATACAAAGCCGATGCAAACATAATCACAAAATAGGCCGCGCCTAGAATGATAAAGGTTGAAGCGACACCCACTTCGGAAATCAGAACCTTGATGGTCGGCCCCCACACGGCGGAAGCGAAACCGAATCCCATGATCGCCAAACCGGTCGCCATGCCGCGCTTATCCGGGAACCATTTGACCAGTGTGGAAACCGGGGCGATATAGCCGATCCCCAGACCACAGCCACCCAATACGCCATAGAAAAAATAGAGCAGCATTTTGGATTCCATCAGGATCGCAAGACCTGACCCGATAGTGCCCAAACCAAACAGCACGGCGGCAATAATCGCGGAGGCTTTCGGGCCGTTTCTTTCAACAAACTTGCCCATTAACGCGGCGGACAACCCCAAAAAGAAAATCGCGATACTGAATGCAATCGTTACATCCGTTAAGGTCCAATTCATCTCGGCCTTGATCGGATTAACGTAGACACTCCACGCATAGACCGAGCCGATACAGATATGCACCCCCACAGCCGCCAAGGCCATCAACCATCTATTTTTTCCCATTTGAATCCCCCTCTAAAAACTTCTCGTAAAGCAAACTGAAATTAAACCATAACAATATCGTGGATAAGTTTGCCCATGTCTACAAGCAACCGCGATTATCAAATTCAATAATTCTTACACCCTTATAAAAGGAAATAAAACGCGGCACGCCATCTGTATCAATCGTTTACCCGCCCTAGAAAGCTTCTGCCTCTAATCGGCCTTGAAACCGATCCACGCCCCCGATAACCTGGGCATGGCGCTGATAACCGACAGGACCAACGAAGCAAAATACGGCAAAGACTGCACCAGCAGCACGCCCAGCCACCAATTCACCTCTAAGGTTTCAAAGCCGAAATTCAGATAGAGTGCGATGGCACAGGCAACCAGCATCATAGCCATCAGTGCCTCTTCGTAGGCATCTATCAAGGCCTGCCAAAGACTATGGCTGTCTGCCAGTTTCGGCGTGCGCAGAAACGGCATTTTCCGACCTATAAACAGTCCGTAAAGCACCGCTTTGGCAATCGTGTGCGACAAGGCCAAACCGGCCGTAGCCGCCGCCACCGCCGTGCCGAAACGTGCGCCGACATGCCCCATATACAGCACCATCATCTTGCTGATTTTAAAACCGAAAAAGAAGATCGGGATCAGCGCCAGTTTCCAGTCGGGCGCATTGTAGTGGATCGGATCATACAGCATCAGCAGAGTCCAAACGATGGCCAGCAGCGTGAAGAGGTAGTTAAAACCGTCCGCAATCCACGGCAACCAGCCGGCAAAAAAGTGATAACGCTGCCCGGGTTTCAGCTTGGTCTTTTTCCAATCCAAAAAGGCCGCGGCGTGTTCGCGCAAAATCTGCATGGCACCATAAGCCCAGCGGTAGCGTTGTTTTTTATAATCGATGTAGGTATCCGGCATCAGCCCCTTGCCGAAACTCCGCTCGCTATAGACCGCCGAATAGCCGTTCTCGAAAATACGTAACCCCAGTTCAGCGTCTTCGGTAATGGTCGTTTCGCCCCAACCGCCGACCTCCTCAAGCACACCTCTGCGCACCATGGTCATGGTGCCGTGCTGAATGATCGCATTGCGTTCGTTTCGTGTGACCATGCCGATATGGAAAAACCCCTTATATTCCGCATAGCACATCGCCTTGAAGGCGTTCTGGTGGTAATCGGAATAGTCTTGCGGCGCTTGCACGATGGCGACCTGCGGCTCTTTGAACTGCCCCACCATTCGCTGCAACCAGTCGGGTCTGACAACATAATCGCTGTCGATAACGGCAATCACCTCTGCACGCTCGTCGGTTCGCGCCAAGGCATAATTCAAAGCGCCGGCTTTAAAACCGCTCAAAGGGGCCACATGATAAAAGCGGAAACGTTCGCCCAACTCCTGACAGTAAGCCTCAACCGGCCGCCATACCGTTTCGTCGCGCGTATTGTTGTCGATGACCAAGACTTCGAAACACGGATAATCCAGCTGGCTCAACGCATAAAGCGTCTCTTTCATCATCTCCGGCGGCTCGTTGTAGGCCGGCACATGAATCGACACAAACGGATGTTCACCCTCAGCCAAAGGCATCTCAACCAAGGGGCGGCGGCGCTGCTTAAACCAGATCGCCTCCGCCCATTCGTGCGCCTCGGCGAGAATGACCAAAATCACCCCCACCACACCCAACAGCAACAAGACGCCGACCACCACGCCGATCCAGGTATGGTACTCCTGCGAATAGTCGTAAATCAGCCAGATCATCAGCGAGGAAATCGCAAACGCCAGAAACGCCAAAAAACTGCGGCCACGCTTGCGTAAGGCGCCGCTGTCGATCAGCAGAAAGGTGATTAACACCACCGCCAGAATGGCCGAGGCGGCTGCCAGAAAGTGCCACTGCGGCAGGGCGATAATCGGCGTTTGCTGCTCAAACTTGAGCTTGCGGTTGACATCGTAAAGCCCCCAGTGACCGCCGACACTGCCTTCAATCGCGCTTTTCCAGGGCTGGTCGAACGCTTCCATCATGTAAAACACATAACCTTCCGCCTTGGCGCGATGGATAAAACGACGCATAAAAATCGCCTGATTGGCACGCGAAGCCACCGCCTGTTTAATCGTTCGACCTTTGCTTGGCCAGCCCACCTCGGTAATCACAATCGGTTTATTCGGAAAGGCCGCCTTCAACAGATTCATCTTAGCGACGATGTAATCAACCGCGTCCTTTAAGGCGACCCCCTCCCAGAAAGGCAGCATATGCACGGCGATGTAATCCACTTGTTCAGCCAGCTCGGGGTGCTTCATCCAGACATGCCAAGGTTCAGCCGTGCTCACCGGCACTTTCACCTGCTGACGCACCTGCTGCAACCACGCGATCAGCTCAGCTTCGTTGAGATCCTCGCGCAGCAGCACTTCGTTACCGACCAGCGCACGCACGATGTTGTAAGGCGGCTCTTCAATGAGCTGAATTAACGTCTCTACTTCACGTTGATTCTTAACCTGATCCTTATCCAGCCAGGCTCCCAAGGCGATATTGATTTTGTACGGATAGGCCAACGCCGGAATTTCCCCGAACACGCCGTCCACGGTGTAGGTACGTATCGCGTCGGCTTTGCCGGACAACAACTTCAAATCCTGCTCTATCTGTTCTGGTGTCGGAAATTTATTGAGAAAAGGACTCTGGTCTTTCTGATAGGGCGAAAAGGCGAACCCGGGAATGTCATCTGGCCAGGCCGGCTCTTCAATCGGCTGATTGAAGTACGCGTAGGTACCAAACACAATAGAAATAAACAGCGCGACGACCGAAATGATGTGCATGACACCTCCAAAAAATGGCCCCTACTAATGAGCGGATTCTAGCATAAAACCCTTTAAGCCATATTCATGCTCTACGCAGTATCTCACGGAGATTTTCAAACATAAAGGCCGAAGGATTGCTGACCCGGCCTGTTCAGAATTTTCGCAGGCATTTTTGCTGCGTTCACGAGGCAACCAACAAAGTGCGTAAATAGCAAAAACAGCCTATAAAAACAAAAAAACCGGCATAAAGCCGGTTCTTTAACACTCGTTTTTTAGGAGGCGTTTTTTCTGAGTTCGCGGCGGAAGTTGGCGACGTTTACAAATGGTAAACGAGCCAACTTCCAACAAAGAAATCAGGAAAATAAGCCCCTAAAAAATTAGTTTTTCTCTTTGTCTACGATTTTGTTCGCCGCAATCCAAGGCATCATCGCACGCAGTTTGTTACCGACGACTTCGATACCGTGTTCAGCGTTTTGACGGCGCTTGGCAGTCATTGAAGGATAGTTTGTCTGACCTTCAAGGATGAACTGCTTAGCGTATTCGCCAGACTGGATGTTAGCCAGGGCTTCGCGCATCGCTTTGCGAGATTCTTCGTTGATAACGCGAGGACCAGTGACATATTCACCGTATTCAGCGTTGTTAGAGATAGAGTAGTTCATGTTGGCGATACCGCCTTCGAACATCAAGTCAACGATCAGTTTCAACTCGTGCAAACATTCGAAGTAAGCCATTTCAGGTGCATAACCTGCTTCAACCAACGTATCGAAACCGGCCTTAACCAGTTCAACCGCACCACCGCACAGAACCGCTTGTTCACCGAACAGGTCAGTTTCACACTCTTCACGGAAAGTGGTTTCGATGATACCGGTACGGCCACCGCCTACACCCGAAGCGTAAGACAATGCGATCTGCTTAGCGTTACCAGAAGCGTCCTGGTGAACCGCGATCAAATCTGGAATACCGCCGCCGCGCACGAATTCAGAACGTACTGTATGACCAGGCGCTTTAGGCGCGATCATGATAACGTCCAGGTCTTTGCGTGGTTCGATTTGGTTGTAAATGATAGAGAAACCGTGTGCAAACGCCAACGTAGCGCCTTGCTTGATGTTTGGTTCGATCTCTTCTTTGTACAGTTTTGACTGGAACTCGTCAGGCGTCAGAATCATCACCACGTCAGCGTTCGCAACAGCGGTTGCAACGTCAGCGGTTTTCAGGCCGTAACCTTCGGCTTTCTTGATAGAAGAAGAACCGGCACGCAGACCAACCGTTACATCCACACCCGAATCTTTCAGGTTAGCGGCATGCGCGTGACCTTGAGAACCGAAACCGATGATGGCTACTTTTTTGCCCTGGATGATGGATAGGTCACAATCCTTATCGTAATAAACTTGCATTACTCTATTCCTTAATAGTCGTTAAATAATCGTTAGTTTTGAATTCGATAGCGCATGCCCGAAGGCATGCCCATAATTACCTGCAATAATGGCGGGAATTATCCATTAAGCCCTTACAGGTGTAAACATTTTTCGCCGCGCATCACACCGACCGTACCGGAACGCACGGTTTCCAGAATCAGGCCGGCATCGATCGTCTGAATGAACGCGTCCAGCTTCTTGCTTTCACCCACCATCTGAATGGTATAGGTGGTGGAAGTCACGTCGACAATGTCGCCACGGAAGATATCCGCCAAGCGTTTGAACTCCTCGCGCATCTCGCCGGTCGCAGACAGTTTGATCAACATCAGCTCGCGCTCGATATGCGAACCCTCGGTCAAGTCCAATACCTTAACCACGTCGATCAGACGGTTCAGGTGTTTGACGATCTGCTCGATCTGCTGATCCGTACCCGATGTCACCAATGTCAAACGCGACAAAGATTCGTCTTCGGTCGGCGCCACCGTCAGTGCATGGATGTTATAACCACGCGCAGAAAACAGACCCGCCACACGAGATAGCGCGCCGGATTCGTTTTCCATCAACATTGAAATCACATGTTTCATCGCCGTCTCCTATACCAAAATCATTTCGTTCAGACCTGCACCGGCCGGAATCATCGGATAGACGTTCTCCTGCTGGTCGGTAATGATGTCGATAAAGACAAAACGATCTTTGTATTTGTCGGAGAAAGCGTCTGCCAACTGCTCTTTCAGACGTTTCGGATCTTCAATACGCATGCCCACATGCCCGTAAGCCTCGGCCAGTTTGACAAAGTCAGGCAACGAGTCCATATAAGACATCGAATAACGACGCTCATAGAAGAACTCCTGCCACTGACGCACCATGCCCAGGAAGCCGTTGTTCAGACAGACTACCTTGACCGGCAATCCGTACTGCATACAGGTTGAAAGTTCCTGAATATTCATCTGAATGGAACCTTCACCGGTCACACACACTACGGTCGCATCCGGATGCGCCATCTGCGCGCCCATCGCGGCCGGCAGACCGAAGCCCATGGTGCCCAAACCACCCGAGTTCAACCAACGACGCGGCTTGTTGAACCTGTAGTATTGCGCCGCATACATCTGGTGCTGGCCCACGTCCGATGCCACATAGGCGTCACCGTTGGTCACTTCCCACAAGGCTTCAACCGCGGCTTGCGGCTTGATCTTGGCGCCCAGCGTGTCGTAACGCAGGCAGTTGGTTGAACGCCACTGTTCGATCTGTTCCCACCACTCTGCCAGCGCCTTCTCGTCCGGTTTCTGTTCGGTCTTGTCCAAAATGCTCAGCATTTCCGTCAGCACCTGCTTCACCGGCCCGACAATCGGCACATCGACGATGACGTTCTTCGAAATCGACGCCGGGTCGATATCCACGTGGATAATCTTCGCATCCGGACAGAACTTCTCCAGGTTACCGGTAACACGGTCATCAAAACGCGCGCCGATGGCGATAATCACATCACTGTGATGCATCGACAGGTTCGCTTCGTAAGTTCCGTGCATCCCCAACATCCCCACAAACTGCTTGTCATCGGCCGGATAAGACCCCAAGCCCATCAGCGTGTTGGTAATCGGATAACCCAGTTTTCTCGCCAGTTGCGTCAATTCTTCCGAAGCGTCACCCAACACGACACCGCCACCGGTGTACAGAATCGGGCGTTTGGCTGAAAGCATCAACTCCACCGCTTTCTTAATCTGACCGCTATGACCTTTCGTCACAGGTAGATAGGAGCGCATCTCAACTTCTTGCGGATATTCATAGGTGCTTTTGGCGTTTTGGACATCTTTTGGAATGTCAACGACAACCGGGCCGGGTCGGCCGGTCGTAGCGAGATGGAACGCTTTTTTGAGCGTAATCGCCAGTTCGCTGACATCCTTGACCAAGAAGTTGTGTTTTACGATTGGTCTTGTAATCCCGACCGTGTCGATCTCCTGGAATGCATCCAAACCAATCAGTGCGGTTGGCACCTGACCGGTGATACACACCATCGGGATCGAATCCATATAGGCAGTCGCAATACCGGTAACAGCATTGGTCGCCCCCGGACCGGAGGTTACAAGAACCACTCCTGGTTTACCTGTAGAGCGCGCATAGCCGTCCGCAGCGTGAACTGCAGCTTGTTCATGACGCACTAAAATATGGTTCAATTTTTGGGCGTCTGTATCCAGGGCATCATAGATAGGCAGAACTGCACCACCCGGATAACCCCATATATGCTCTACTCCCTCGTCTTCGAGATATTTAACGAAGATTTGGGCACCAGTCATTTCCACAACAATGGTCCTCCATAAAAACCCGATAAATCAAAGACTTCAAAAAGCTTTGTAAAAACAACCATTAAGAAGCTTAATTATCAAGCATAAACGTTTTCAAAAACCGTCCAGGATAATGGACGGTAAAGGGAGCAATTATATAAGACTTTGCTGTACTTTAGAACTCCAAGCGGCTGTTTTTTAGCCCAAATTCGGCATTTTTCCGTTTTTGGTCAAAAACCAGCAACCGCTTGAAAACAATGAGGTGACGATCAATCAGATGCCGTCTTTGAAGAGGTGTTCGCGATAATGCTTCAGCTCGCCGATGGATTCCATAATATCGGCCATGGCCAAATGCGAACCGCTTTTTTTGAAGCCTTGATAAACAGTCGGCGCCCAACGCACCGCCAGTTCTTTAAGCGTGCTGACATCCAGATTGCGGTAATGGAAGAACGCTTCCAGTTCCGGCATCTGCTCCACCAAGAAACGACGGTCCTGACAGATACTGTTGCCGCACATCGGGGATTTTCCTTTCGGTACATACTGACTCAGGAACTCGATGGTTTGCAATTCGGCGTCACGCATGGAAATGGCGCTCTCCTTGATGCGCTGCGTCAATCCCGAATTGCCGTGGGTGGTGGTACACCACTCATCCATTTTATCCAGATCTGCCTGTGCCGTCTGAATGGCAATCACCGGCCCTTCCGCCAACACATTCAATTCGCTATCGGTCACCACCGTGGCGATTTCAATAATGCGGTGCTCTTTCGGTTCCAAGCCCGTCATTTCAAGGTCAATCCAAATTAAATTCTTATCCGACTTCATAAAACCTTCTTTTCTTACAAACTGTTTCACATACAATAGGCGCTATATTAACCGAAAAGTTTCCTTTAAACGTAGCTTAAACGTAGCTTAAACGTAGCTTGAAAACGAAGACGAACCCTAAGAAGAACGCATGAACTGGATTACTCAACTGTTTTTGACCGCGCTGATTTTGAACCTGCTGATTGAAGTCTGGTTGAACATCAAAAATCAGTTTCATATTGGCCTGCATCGTAACCAGGTGCCGCAAGAATTCAGCGAAGTCGTCACCTTAGAAGCCCATCAGAAAGCCGCCGATTACAGCCGCGCCAAACTCCAACTGGGGCGACTGGCATTGTTTTACGACGCCGCCATTCTGGCCTTTATGACACTGGGCGGCGGCTTTCAGGAACTCCACAACCTGTGGCAGCAAACCCAACTCGAACCAATCTGGCGCGATGTCGCTTTCCTGCTTTCAACCCTGTGGTTCTTGTCGGTACTGCACCTGCCTTTCAGCGTGATGAGTACCTTTAAAATCGAGGCGGAATTCGGCTTTAACCGCACCACCGCCGGCAAGTTCGTCAGCGACCTGTTCAAACAATGGGCTTTGATGCTGGCATTGGGTTTGCCGCTGATCTGGGCGATTGTGTGGATTATGAACGCCTATTTTGAACAGGCCTGGTGGCTTTACACCTGGCTGGTGTGGATGGCGTTTCAACTGGTGATTATGTGGGCCTACCCGAAATGGATTGCACCGATTTTCAACAAATTCACGCCGCTGGAAGACGAAGCCATGAAAACGCGCATTCAAAACCTGTTGGCGCGTACCGGTTTTGAATCCAATGGCATCTATGTCATGGACGGCTCCTCCCGTTCCGGCCACGGCAACGCCTATTTCACCGGATTTGGCAAAAACAAACGCATCGTGTTCTTCGACACCCTTCTGGAAAAACTCACGCCGGACGAAGTCGAAGCGGTACTGGCGCACGAACTAGGCCACTTCAAACACGGTCATATCAAACAACGCCTGATTGAAAGCACCGCGCTGAGCTTTATCGGTTTGGCCTTGCTGGGCTGGCTGGCACAACAGCCGCAGTTTTATACCGGCTTGGGGATGAGTACACAATCGCCGGCCGTGGCATTGCTGCTGTTTATGACCGCCGTGCCGATGATGTTCTTTTTTCTCGGCCCGATTATGGCCATCAAGAGCCGCAAACACGAATTCGAGGCGGATGCCTTTGCCGCCGAGCAGGTCGGCGCGCAACATCTAGTGTCGGCCCTGCTTAAGATGTACCGCGACAACGCCAGCACATTGACACCCGATCCAAGCTATTCGGCTTACCATGACAGCCATCCGCCGGCCAAAATCCGCATTGACCATCTCAATGCCTTGCCGACGAACACACAAGACATTTCTTTGGAGGTAAAACACGATGACAACCGCTAACCCACTCGTCAAAGAACTCGCCACGCAACACTGCGAGCCCATCGCCAAAGGCAGCAAGCCGCTGATTATTCCGGCGATTGAAAGCAACCTGAGTCAGCTGGAAGGCTGGGAAGCGCCTCTGAATTATGCGGAAATCAACAAGACCTTCAGCTTCAAAAACTACCATCAGACCGTCGCCTTTGTGAACGCGGTCACCTGGCTGGCGCATCGCGAAGATCACCATCCGCAAATCTGCTTTGGCTATAACCAATGCAAAATCACCCTGACCACCCACAATGCCGGCGGTTTGACGCATAACGACATGATTATGGCGGCCAAAATCAACGCCCTGCTTGAAGACTAACAACGCCTTTTATGAGCAAGCGCAAACTCACCACCCAACAAAAACGGCGTGTCAGCGACAAACGTCAGAAAAATCGTTTTGAACAGGCCGGCTCTGCAGAAAACAGCCAAAGCTTGCTCGGCGCCGAACAACCCGGCCTGGTCATTACCAGTTTCGGCAAACGCGTGCTGGTGGAAGGCGACGACGGCCAAACCTACAACTGCGCCATCCGCCAGCATTTAGGCAAGCTGGTCGCGGGCGACCGGGTCATCTGGCAAACCGATGTGGAACCGCAAAGCGGCGTGGTGATTAGCGTGCTGCCGCGCTCTCACGAACTCAGCAGGCCGGGTTTTCGCGGGCAGACCCGAATGGTGGCCGCCAATATCGATTTTATCGGTATCGTCATGCCGGTGGTGCCCGGCATCCATCCCGACATGATCGACCGTTATCTGGTGGCCGCCAAACAGCTTGATATTCCCACCATCATCATTATCAACAAGGTCGATTTGCTGCAAGGCGACGAGGACTGGGAAGCGGTGGCCGATCTGCTATTGCCGTATGATGACATGGGCATCGATATTGTGCCGGCTTCAACCGTTTCGCAGGAAGGACTGAAAGAGTTGCGCGCCATTATGGCCCATAAAAATTCGGTGTTTGTCGGCCCGTCGGGTGCCGGAAAATCGTCCTTGATTAACGCCCTGATCCCCGATCTGGGAATCCGTGTCGGTGCGCTTTCCGACGCTTCCGGCCTGGGCAAGCACACCACCACCAACAGCATCCTCTATCACCTGCCGGAATCAGCCCCCGGCTTGCACGACGGCGGCAATCTGATCGACTCCCCCGGCGTGCGTCAATTCACCCCCGCCCCCTGCAGCCTGAGTGAACTGGAAGCCATGTACCCCGATTTTGCGCCTTTTCTAGGGCAGTGCAAATTCAATAACTGCACCCACACCATCGAACCCAAATGCGCCATCAAACAGGCGGTTGAAGACGGCGACATCGCCTATTCACGCTATCAGAGTTTCCAGCGTTTGCGCGAAGAGTTCAAAGCCGCCGAACTGGAAAACAGCCATTAAAGGTTCTAGGCTTGGCTGGTAAACCACACCGACAAGCCATAAAACAATAAGGTGGTTCCCATAATCACCGCAATCCAGAACAATAAAACCAGGCCGATATGTTTGGGGCGATTAATCAACTTCAACACCAGCCAACTCAGCGCGGTCATCACCAACACCACTATCCACAATCTGAACAAATTCCTCTCCTTTTGCGCATTAAACTCACAGGATACGCACTTTCAATCAGTCCGTTTTGAGCCTGTAAAAATGCATCATCCAAGTTTTGCAAAACATTGCGTGTCACTTTATCAAAACTTACTTTAAAACCTTATGGTTTTATTCATTATTTGACTGTTTTTTCAGGGTTACTCAAGGTTTCAACCTTGACTAAGATAGGGATTTCGTTTGTAATTGCATCCAGGGAAAAACCCGAATTTTTTATCACGTGCTTTAGGAGAGTACATTATGAAAAAGTTAACAATCGCACTGGCAACTGCTGGTCTTCTATCTTTCGGTGCAGCTGCTCAAGCTGGTGACGTTGCTGCTGGTCAAGCTGCTTACGCTACGTGTGCAGGCTGCCACGGTGGTGCTGGTGAAGGCGGAGTAGGTCCAAAACTAGCTGGTCAACCAGCTGCTGACGTTGCTGCAAAACTTCACAAGTACAAAGCTGGTGAGCAATTGGGACCAATGACGTCTATGATGGCTCCTATGGCTGCTGGTCTTTCTGACGCAGACATCGAGAACATCGCTGCTTACACTGCTTCTCTGTAATTCAGAGTCAGCTTTCAAGCGAAAAACCGCTGATCTTTTTCAGCGGTTTTTTTTTGCCCTCATTTTGCTAAGAATCCAAACATTGCCGCGCTTCAATGCGCCGCGCGACTTGACCCCAACGCCATCTTGGATTTTAATGGTGGGCGATTCAGTTAATTTATGAACGGGAACGGAATAATGAAAAAATTACTACTTGTTACTTTGACCGCCGGACTACTGGTAACCGCTTCTGCTCAAGCGTCTGAAGCTCCAGCAAAAGCCAATACCTGCGTAGGCTGCCACGGTATGGACGGCAACAGCGTTGTGCCTAATTTTCCAAAACTGGCGGGTCAGCACGCCGCCTACCTGGAAAAACAATTGAAGGACTTCCGCGACGGTTTCCGTAAGGACGCGACCATGACGCCTTTCGCCAAAGGCCTGACCGACGAAGAAATCAAAGCCCTGGCGGGTTATTACGCGGCACAAGCTGCTAAGTAATCAAAGGCAAAATACTACCCGGCCTGTTGAGTTTTTTCAGGCCAATAAAAAAGCGCTCGTTTGAGCGCTTTTTTATTGGGTTTAACCGATCTAAACTGCCTTTTAAAGCAAGACTTTCTCGATACCACCGGCTTGCAGCTTATTGAGGAACTCCTCATTCCAATGCTCGCCGTAGCGGTTTTTCATCAACTCGACAACAATATAATCGGTATCCAAACCGGTGCTGTCGCTGTATCGATTCAAGCCTTGCTGACAGGCCGGACAAGAAGTCAGCAGCTTGACACTGCCATCTTTGACCTTGTCATTACCGGTCAGGTCAATCAAGCCTTTTTTCAGCTCCGCTTCTTTTCTGAAGCGCAACTGGTTGGCAATATCCGGACGTGCCGTCGCCAGAGTCCCCGCCTCGCTGCAGCAGCGGTCACTGAACTTCACCTCGGCCTTCAGCAAATCTTTGGCAACGGTGGTACCGTCCATCTGCTTCATCGGATCATGGCAAGGCGCATGATACAGATATTTTTTGCCGCTGGACTGCTCCAGTCCCATGCCCTTCTCGGTCAGGAACTCGTGGATATCCATCAAGCGACAGCCCGGGAAAATGCGTTGGAACTCATATTGCGTCAGCTGATCGTAACAGGTACCGCAGGAAACGATCACCGTTTTGATATCCATGTAGTTCAAGGTATTGGCAACACGATGGAACAACGCACGGTTTTCGGTGGTGATCTGCGAACTCTTGTCCGCCAGACCGGCCGCCGCCTGCGGATAACCGCAACACAGGTAACCCGGCGGCAAGACCGTCTGCACGCCGGCATCATACAGCGACGAAATCGTCGCCAAACCGATATCGCTGAACAGACGTTCCGAACCACAACCCGGGAAATAGAAGACCGCTTCCGAATCCTCGGTGGTTCGCGCCGGATCACGCACAATCGGCACCTGGGTTGCATCTTCCAAGCCCAGCACGTTACGGTAGCTGGATTTATTCGGACCGGTATTCAACGGTCTGCGTACAAAGTTGATGACCTGCTGCTGAATCGGCGCCGGTTGACTGGTGCTGGATGGCAACGCCTTTTTGCTGCCGAGCAGTCCGCTCCACTTGGCCAGTTTGTGTCCGAGCGTCATCGCAATGGAACCCCAGCCGATCATGGTTTTGCGCAACACCTTGATGGTCAGCGGATTGGTTGTGTTCAGGAAGATCAACGCCGCCTTAACCATCAAGCTGGTACGCTTCTGCCCCATATTCGTCAAAATGGTACGCATGCGGATGGAAACATCACCAAAGTCAATGTTCACCGGGCAAGGCGTGGCGCACTTGTGGCAGGTGGTACAGTGGTCGGCCACATCGTTCATCGCATCAAAGTGATGCAACGAAATTCCGCGACGCGTCTGCTCCTCGTAGAGGAACGCCTCAATCACCTGACCCGTGGCCAGAATCTTGTTGCGCGGTGAATAGAGCAGATTGGCGCGTGGAATATGTGTCTGGCAGACCGGCTTACATTTACCGCAACGCAAACAGTCCTTGATGTCGTTGTTCAACGCATCCAACTCGCTCGCTTCCAGAATCAGCGCTTCCTGTTGCACCAGGCTCAACGACGGCGTATAGGCGCGTTGCAACCCGGAACCCGGCAGCAATTTGCCTTTGTTGAAATAGCCTTGCGGATCCACCTTGTTCTTATAATGAACAAACGCCTCGATCTTCTCTTCTTCCAAATACTGGAACTTGGTAATGCCAATGCCGTGCTCGCCGGAGATAACACCGCCCAGCTGGTGCGCCACCGCCATAATGCGATCCACCACCTTATCGGCCAGATGAATCATCTCGTAGTTGTTGGAGTGCACCGGAATATTGGTGTGGATATTGCCGTCACCGGCATGCATATGCAGAGCTACAAACAGGCGCGCATTGCGCAGTTCGGCGTGAATTTCATCCAGTTTTTTGCGCAAGGCTTCAAAATCGTTACCGATAAAGGTCTGTCTGAGGAAGTCCATGACCTCTTTACGGTAGGAGATGCGCAATTCGCGACGCAGCAACAGATTAAGCACCTTGTCCTCAGGACGGATTTTCGCAGCGACACCTTCATGGTAAAGGTTAAGGTGTTCAGCCGCCGGCGCATCCAGATGCGCCAAAATCGATGTCCAACGCTGACGCACCTGATTGAGGTGCGCTTTGGTCGCCTCGACCTTGCCTTTGAAATAGCTGGCCGGCCCTTTACTGTCTTCAAAATCGTCCGCCTGGCTGAACTCCTTGATCGGTTCGGAGAAGTAACCATTTACCGCCTCAATAATATCGAGCTTGTTCTTGATCGACATTTCGATATTGATGCGCTCGATTTCGACGTTGTAGTCGTTGAGGCGTGCCAGTGGAATGACCACGTCTTCGTTGATTTTGAAGGCGTTGGTATGCGCCGAAATCGCCGCGGTGCGTGAACGGTCCGACCAGAAACGCTTGCGTGCTTCTTCGCTGACCGCAATAAAACCTTCGGCATCGCGTTTGTTGGCAAGCTCGACGATTTCCGAACAGGTCTTGGCCACTTCAAAGCCGTTCTCGCCGCACACATCGGCCAACAGAATCATCTTCGGCAGTTCTTTTCTATCCGCCTTGGTGTTGTATTTGACCGCCTTGATATAGCGCTCGTCCAAGTGTTCCAAACCGGCCAACAAGATACCTTGCTGCTTCTTGCTTTCGATATAGTCGGTAATCTCGACAATCGCCGGCACCGCCAAGCTCAAGTCTGTACCAAAGAACTCCAGGCAGACGGTACGCGTATGGCTCGGCATGCGATGCACCACAAAGCGCGCCGAGGTGATAATGCCGTCACAGCCCTCTTTCTGCACGCCCGGCAGGCCGCTCAAAAACTTGTCGGTAACGTCTTTGCCCAACCCGGCCTTGCGGAAAGCGGAACCGGGCATCTCCAGACGTTCCGGCGCGCCGATTTCGGTTTTGCCGTTGGTTTCATAACGCTGCATCTCGAAGACGACGGTTTTCTGATCCTGTAGCTTGCCGAGGTTATGATTGATGCGGCGAATTTCCAACCAGGTCGCATCCGGCATCACCATTTTCCACGAGGCCAGGTTGTCCAGCGTGGTTCCCCACAATACCGCCTTTTTGCCGCCGGCATTCATGGCGATATTGCCGCCGATGCAGGAGGCATCCTGCGAGGTCGGATCAACCGCAAAGACATAGCCGAAGCGTTCCGCCTGTTCGGAAACGCGACGCGTCACCACACCGGCGCCCGTCTGAATCGTAGGCACCTTGCCGATTCCCGGCAGTTCAACCTGTTCGACCAGACTCATATACTCGAGTTTTTCGGTATTGATCACGACCGAATCCGGATGCAGCGGAATCGCACCGCCGGTATAGCCGGTACCGCCGCCACGCGGAATCATCGTCAGCCCAAGTTCAATACAGGCTTTGACGATATAGACAACCTCTTCTTCCGTGTCCGGAGAGACCACCACCAGCGGCAACTCCACACGCCAGTCGGTCGCGTCGGTCGCATGCGACACACGCGCCAATCCGCCAAAATCGAGATTGTCGTTACGGGTAAATTTGGACAGTTTTTTGCGCACCGCATTGCGCAGCGCAATCTGGCGCGGGAACCACTCTTTGAACTCCACCACTGCCTTGTTGACCGACGCCAACAATTCCGCCGCCAAGGCATTACCGTTCAAACGTTTTTCCACCTGATTCAGGCGGTGGTTCAAAGCATCAATCAACGCATCGCGGCGTTTCGGGTTTTCAATCAAATCATCCTGAATATAAGGGTTACGGGTCACGACCCAAATATCCCCCAACACCTCAAACAGCATACGCGCCGAACGGCCGGTATTGCGAGAATCGCGCAAAGACTCGATTGTCTTCCAGCCCGACTCCCCTAAAAAGCGCGCTACAATCTCTTTATCGGAGAACGATGTATAGTTGTATGGGATCTCACGGATGCGTTTAGCCGGATTTGGACTCATGCTATCTGAACTCTTAACAGTGATGCTTTAAAAAACGAAACCGTTTTGCAACGGTTTAACTTATTACTCTTACCTTGCACGTAAACGCACAACGTTATTGACTCTTACGCCGTGGCAAGGCTTTCTTTTTCTTCTTTTTCATGGCAACCGGTCCATCGTCTTTCTGGCGGTTGCGTTCTGCCAATTTGTTTTTGCGACCTTCAAACGGGTTCTCGGTCACTTTGTATTCGACCGAAACAGGCGTGCCCACCCATTTGAACGCTTTGCGGAAAACATTAATCAAATAACGCGTATAAGCCTGCGGCAATTTATCGACCTGCGTGCCGTGGATAATGACACGCGGCGGGTTCAAACCACCCAAATGGGCATAACGCAGTTTGACGCGTCGCCCGCCGATCAACGGTGGTTGATGCTCCAACACGGCCTGCTCAAGAACACGGTTAAGATCGGACGTCGATACACGCTTCATCGCGGCCTGGTACACCGCATTGACGGTTTTGAACAGGTCGCCCACGCCACTGCCGTGCAAAGCGGAAATCATATGCGGCTTGGCGTAATCAATAAATTGCAGGCGGAAATCCAGATCGTGATTCACTTTCTGGCGTTGCTCAGGCGTGAGGTTATCCCACTTGTTCACAGCCAATACCAAACCTCTGCCCGAATCAATCGCCAGACCGAGCAACGTCAAATCCTGGTCGGTCAAACCTTCGGTACCGTCGATCACCAGAATCACGACATGCGAATCTTCCATCGCCTCGATCGCCTTGACGATACTGAACTTTTCAATCTTTTCGGAGATATTCTTACGACGGCGCACCCCGGCGGTATCAATCAAGGTATAGGCCTGGCCGTTACGCTCAAACGGTACATAAATACTGTCACGCGTCGTTCCCGGCATATCGAATGCCACCACACGCTGTTCACCGATCATACGGTTGATCAGCGTGGATTTACCCACATTCGGACGACCGATCACCGCGACGCGGATGCCCGGGGTATCGTCCAACTCCAACTCGCCTTCCGCCGTTTGTTTTTCGGGCACCTGAGCTAAAACATGATTGATGACCTGGGTGACATTGTCGCCGTGTGCCGAAGAGATCGGCTGCGGGCTTCCCAATCCCAAACCGAAGAAATCGGCCTTAACCAGTTCGTAGTTGCAGCCTTCGGCCTTGTTGACCACGACCTGTACGATCTTGTCGAACTGACGCACATACTGGGCGATCACTTCATCGCCATGCGTCAACCCTTGACGGCCATCCACCAAAAACAGCACCGCATCCGCCTCTTCCAGCGCGGCCTGCACCTGTGACGCCATTAAAGGATCGACCCCGTCGCTTTCCCCGCTCAGGCCGCCGGTATCCACCACAATATACGGTTTCTCGCCGACGCGTCCGGTACCGTACTGACGATCACGCGTCAGGCCGGGATAATCGGCCACAATCGCATCACGCGAACGTGTCAAACGGTTAAATAACGTGGATTTACCTACGTTGGGGCGTCCCACTAACGCAATGACCGGTTTATTACTCATTGCTGTTCAGGCTCCTGTTTGGCAGAGCGCATCTCTGCCTGTTTAAAAAGCGCTAAGTCGGAAGGCTTGATTTCATAACGGTTGATACTGCCGCCGCTGTCGAGCATGTAGAGCACATTCCCTTCGGTGACCGCCCGAACCACGCGGTTCTGGTCGCCATAGTCGTTGCTGTGTTTCACGCGTGCCACAATCGTGCCGTGGGTTTTATCCAGCCAATGTACATAACCATAGCCGTCAATCGCCATTATGTTGTCCTGATACTCCACCAGGTCGGCCAGATTGCGGTACTTCAGACCTACCTGACTCCACAGTTTCGTGCCGTTTGAAAGATCATAAGCCTGGACGATATCATCTTCATCCACAACATAAATGGCATTGTCATCAACTACAAAGTCTCGGAAACCGGAAACATCCTGGGCAAAATACAAATTGCCGTTATCCAGATTAATCGATACCAGTTTGCCGTGGAAAGCCAACGCAACCAGTCGGTTATGCTTCAACACCAGTGCCGACTGTACATCCACCATACGCTCCAGATCGGTACGCCCGCGAGGAATGGCAATACGGGTTTCCCACAAGCTCTTGCCGGACTCGGCGGAAACCGCTTCGACCTTGCCGGTCTCCCAACCGATATAAAGCACACCCTGGTGATACAGAACCGGCGATGTACCGCGCAATGACAGGTTGGGAACCTGATGCTCCGTCACCCATATCTGGGCGCCATTCTCCAACTGCAAGGCATAAAGGTTGCCGTCGACGGTACGCGTAAAAATCTTGCCATCCGCAACCACCGGACGACTCAACACCTCACTGGAGAGTTGGGTCTGCCAAAGCACCTCACCCGTCTGCTCAGCCAGAGCAATCAGCTTGCCTTTGGTTGTGCCAATCAGAACAAACTTGTCGGCATAGGTCGGACCGGAAGCGATTTTTTCGGCAATTTGCGTCTGCCAAACCACCTGATCAGTCCAGCGCGACTGGTTAGCCTTTTTAAACGCCGATACCAGGCCTGTTGAATCTGCACTGAAAACCATCGTCTGGTTCTGCGCGATATTCAATCCGCCTTCGTCACCACTTTGCATGGCATGCAAAGTGACCTGCCAGTTATGTGCCAGCTGTAACGGCGAGTCTATCGAAACCAACTCCGCAGGCGTTCTGACGACCTTGCTTGAAGAACAGGCAGCCAATTCGACGGCTAAAACCAACCACGTTGCATTACGTAACCACTTCACTTATTTTTTATCCCAACTTATGGTGTTTTGTTATGGCTCAACCCAACAATCCAACCACTATGGTCGGACTGTTTCAGATAAAGCTTACTGCGCCAAATCGTCCAACTGCACTTGCGCAATACCCTTCAAACTTTTGGACGCGCCGGCGTTGCTCAACACTTTACCAAAAGCGTCGCGAGCTGCGGGTAGATCGTTCTCCCCCAGTGCAATCAACGCTTGTACATAGTCAAAATTAGCCTGCTCTACGGCCATAGCGGCATCCAGTTTAACTGTTTGCAGAGCCTGCTTCGCTTCTGAAAACGCTTTTTGATCCGCCAAAATACGCGCCAAACGCAAACTAGCCGTCTGCTGCAACGCCGCGTCCTCTGCATTGGAAATCACCCACTGCAACTGCTGCTTGGCTTCATCCACTTCGCCTTTTTCAAGATGGTATTTAGCCACCAGCAACGCCGCGCCCGCCGCATAAGGGCTTTGAGGCTGTTCCTGAATCAGTTTCAAGCCTTCGCGCGATACTTCACCAAAACTGCCTTGCTGCATATTGGCTTGCAAAATCTCATAAATTGCGGAAGCATTGGCTGACTGCGCCTGATTATAACTTGTCCAATAACGCCAGCCGGAAAACGCCACGGCCACGACTAAAACACCCGTCAGCAACTGGGTACCGTTTTTCTTCCACCAAGCCTTGATGGCTTCAACCTGTTCTTCTTCCGTTTCGTAACGATTCATCACGCTTCCTTAAAAATGAGTCATGGTATCTATTGTTTATCTCGAAATCATGCAAACAGCGGCTTTAAATAAGCCGACAATTCATCCCAGCGCAGGGTGGCCTGTTCAGTTGTATCGCGCAGCGGTTTGACGGCAACCGTTTGATCCTGCACTTCCTGGTCGCCAAGAATAATCGCATAACGCGCACCGGATTTATCGGCTTTTTTAAACTGGCTTTTGAAGCTGCCACCGCCGCAGTTCATCTGTACATTCAAAGCGGGGAAGTCGTCACGCAGCTTTTCGGCAATTACGATGCCGGGACGATTGACCTGCTCCCCCACCAGCACCAGATAAAGATCGGCATCGGTATGCGCAGGTACCAGCTGCTTGTCCATCAACAGCGCAGTCAAACGCTCCAGCCCCATTGCAAAACCGACCGCCGGCGTGGCCTTGCCACCGATTTGCTCAACCAAACCATCATAGCGTCCTCCGGCGCAAACCGTGCCTTGCGCCCCCAACTCGGTCGTGACCCATTCAAAAACCGTACGGTTATAATAGTCCAAACCACGTACCAGATTCGGGTTGACGACATAGTCGATACCCAAATCGTCCAAATAGGTTTTTAGCGCTTCAAAATGCGCTTTGGATTCTTCATCCAAATGTTCCAGTAATTTCGGAGCGCCCTCAATCAGGGCTTTCATATCCGGATTTTTACTGTCGAGGATGCGCAACGGGTTGGTTTGCAGACGGCGCAGACTATCTTCGTCCAAATGCGCTTCATGCTCCAGCAAATAGGCCACCAACTTGTCACGATACGCCTGGCGCGCCTCTTGTGAACCTAGCGAGTTGATCTGCAACTCCAGATTTTCCAGCCCCAGTTTTTCCCACAGACGTGCCGTCATGGCAATCAGTTCCGCGTCGATGTCCGCCTCGCTCAAACCGAACACCTCCACACCCAACTGGTGAAACTGACGGTAGCGTCCCTTTTGCGGACGTTCATAACGGAACATCGGGCCGCTGTAATACAGCTTCTGCACCTGGTTATGGGTCAAACCGTTTTCAATGACGGCACGCACGCAGCCGGCCGTACCTTCTGGTCGCAATGTCAAACTGTCACCGTTGCGGTCGGCAAAGGTGTACATCTCTTTCTCGACGATATCGGTCACTTCACCGATGGAACGGGCGAACAGTTCGGTTTTTTCAACAATCGGCAAACGAATCGATTGATAACCGTATTGATGCAAAGTCTGCTGCGCCTGAGCCAGCAAGTAATCAAACGCTTCAACCTCAGAACCATAAAGGTCATTCATCCCGCGAATGCCGGTAATCTGTTTTCCCATAAAACTCTCTAAACTTTCTAACCTAAATTCTATTTTTGACTATTACAGCTGCGGCCACAGCGTCCATAACAATGCCACCATCACTAGCACAAAGAGCAACCACATTATAAAACGCAAAAAACCACTTTTAATCAGCGGCTTAGGCGCATCATATTGAAAGCGACGCATGGATTTAAGTTCGCTCCCGATCTCTTCCGCTTTGGGAAACAAGGGTTCATAGAGCGCACTGTCCAGTTCCAGCAAAATGGCGTAGTTGCGTAAATAACCGCGTTCAAAAGGCGACATGGCTGGCACATCCAAATCCTGCTCTTCAAAAGCCAGAAGCTGGGTTTGTGTCAGATTCAATTTCTGAGCCGCCTCCTCCAGCGTCATCCCCTTGCGCTCACGGGCCTGAGCCAACAGTTCATTCAACGGGGTTTGGAGGTTCTCTTGCTGCTCAGCCATCTGTTTTCCTTTTATTGCAAGCTCTCAAGCTTAGCTATCGAAATGCACCCTATGCAAGGTTCGCTTGGTACGGTCTTTGACCTTTCCGGCCAACTGCCCACATGCGGCATCAATATCATCTCCGCGTGTTTTACGCACGGTACAATTCAACCCGGCATCCATCAATTTTTGCTGAAAACGATGAATCGCATTATTGGATGAACGCTTGTATTCGGCATTCGGGAAAGGGTTGAACGGAATCAAGTTGATCTTACAGGGTAGATCGCCTAGCAGTGCAATCAGCTGATCGGCATGTTCGGGCAGATCGTTGACCTTATCCAACATCACATACTCAACCGTTACGTGCTTTTTGCTGTGACCACCTTCCACGAAGCGATGCAAGGCAGGCATCAACTCTTCCAACGGATATTTCTGATTGATTGGCACCAAGATATCGCGCAATGGATTGTTGGGCGCATGCAAGGAAATGGCCAGACTGACATCGACCTCTTCCTTGATTTTATCAATCGCCGGCACAACACCCGCCGTACTGATAGTCACGCGACGCTTGGAAAGCCCGTAAGCGTAATCGTCCATCAGAATACGGGCGGCGGGAAAGACATGAGTCACATTCAGGAGCGGTTCGCCCATCCCCATAAACACCACATTGGAGATGCGGCGCTCCTCTTTGGGCTTGCAGCCGAGCGCCTTATTGGCAACCCACATCTGCGCGATGATCTCCCAGTTTTCCAGATTGCGGTTAAAACCCTGCTGCCCGGTGGAGCAGAAACGGCACTCCAGCGCACAGCCGACCTGCGAGGAAATACACAGGGTGCCGCGCGACTTTTCGGGAATGAACACCGTTTCAATACAGTTGTGGTGATCCACTTCCAACAGCCACTTGATCGTACCGTCATCGGAGTGTTGTTCAGCCACGATTTTAGGGGTGCGTACCTGCGCAATGCGCTTGAGCTTGTCGCGCAACGCCTTGCTCAGGTCGGTCATCTCGTCAAAATCGCTGACACCATGTTGATGAATCCATTTCATGACCTGCGCGGCCCGGAAAGGCTTCTCACCAATCTCAGTAAAATACGCCTGCATGGACTCACGATCCATGCCGAGCAGATCGACCTTTTCACAGAGTGTTTGTGGTTGAGCAATAGTATTTTCTGTCACGTCGAACATTCTTAGTTGTCGCCTCTGGCACACAATTCAGTCTGACTGAAAAAGTAGCTGATTTCGCGCGCCGCGCTTTCCGGCGAATCCGAACCGTGTACGGAGTTTTCGCGGACAGATAGCGCAAAATCTGCGCGAATCGTCCCTGCAGCAGCCTTCTGCGGATCGGTCACGCCCATGATCTGGCGGTTTTTCTGAATGGCACCTTCACCCTCCAAGACCTGCACAACCACCGGAGCCGAGGTCATGTAACCGATCAAAGGCTCATAAAAATCGCGCCCTTTATGCTCGGCATAAAAGCCTTCGGCCTGTTCTTTGGTTAAACGCAACATCTTCGACGCCACCACGCGCAACCCGTTGCTTTCCAGGCGTTGCAGAATCGCGCCAATTAAATTTCGACTGACCGCGTCCGGCTTAATGATCGAAAAAGTACGTTCCATCGAATTTCCCTTAAAAAATAATCGCATTATTCTAACAATTATTGTGGCCTACTGCATAAAAACAAAACCCCAGATCAAACTGGGGTCAACCGCTCGGATGCCAGACTGCAAACTTAGACGGTGAAGGATTCTCCACAACCGCAGCTGTCCTTGACATTGGGATTTTTAAAATCAAAGCCTTCGTTCAGCAAACTCTCTTTGACATAATCGATCACCATGCCATCGATATTGGCCAGACTTTTGGGGTCTACCACCACTTTCACTCCGAAAGAGTCAAACACGGCATCGCCCTCTTTAATCTCGTCGGCATAGTCCACTACGTACGCAAAACCGGCACAACCGCTGACCTTGGTACCCACGCGCAAGCCCAACCCGGAGCCGCGCTTGGCTATCATATTCTTGACGCGCTGTGCTGCTGCCTCAGTTAAAGTAACGGCCATCTCTCTTCCCTCAAATGCCTAAACACCTTAGGCGAATTTAATTTCTTTAATATTCGAATGCTTTTTATCCAGCAATGACTGCAGTGTAATATTTCCCAAGAAGGAGTCAATCAAAACACTCAAATCACTCCACAATTCATGCGACAGACACTGGTCGCCGCCATGACAGTTGGCTTTTCCTGCACATTTGCGTGCATCAATCACCTCATCAACCGCGTGGATAATCGCGCTGATTGAAATCTCATCGGCAGGACGGCTCAAGCGGTAACCCCCGCCCGGCCCTCTGGCACTTGCCACCAAGTCCGCTTTCTTGAGCTTGGCAAACAATTGCTCCAAATAAGACAACGAAATCCCTTGACGCTCTGAAATCAACGACAACGTGATTGGCCCATGCTGTTGATTTAACGCAATATCAATCATCGCTGTAACGGCGTAACGCCCTTTTGATGTCAACTTCATTGTTTTATTCCCACGTTAAATGAATGGCTAAAGTATATAATAACCTTGCATTTAACTCAAGTATTGAAATAAGCTTCTTTTATGACTGCATGACCCTATTTAATCATGCTTCTGGCCGCTTTGCTTCAAGTGCGCAGCCTGCTCCGGATCACTAGGCTCCAACACCACGTCGTCGAGCTTGGGCAGGTGCATATCGATGGTTTCCCCGCCCAAACGATGCAACGCTTGCGCCATTTTTTCGAGTTTCTCATCCTGCACCTGAATATGATCGAGCAAACTGTAAATCGCCTTCTCCACCGGATCAGTCACATCCTGCTTGACCCCATAGGCATCAAAACCGATTTTTTCCGCCATTTTTTCGCGGCGCTTCAGCGTTTCCGATTTATTGGGTTCGACGATACGTCCCGGAATCCCCACTACAGTTCGTCCTTCGGGCACCTCTTTGACCACCACCGCATTGGAACCGATACGCGCATCATTGCCGACCGTAATCGGCCCTAACACCTTAGCGCCGGCCCCAACGACGACACGATCCCCGAGCGTCGGGTGACGTTTGCCTTTCTGCCAGGTCGTCCCGCCCAAGGTCACGCCATGATAAAGCGTGCAGTCATCACCGATTTCCGCGGTCTCACCGATCACCACCCCCATGCCGTGGTCGATAAACAGGCGTTCGCCGATTTTACAGGCCGGGTGGATTTCAATACCGGTGAACCAGCGCGCCGCCGTCGAGATGAAGCGCGCCAGCCACTTCAAACGTTTGTTCCACAAAAAATGCGCTGCACGGTACCATAAAATGGCATGCAACCCCGGATAGGTCGTCAACACCTCAAAGGTATTGCGTGCCGCCGGATCGCGTTCAAACACACACTGGATGTCCGATTTGATTCGCTTAAACACCTTCACTCCTCTCCTTGCCCAAGCTGCTGAGCGCGTTCCGCCTGGCGCTGGGCGGCAGACAAAATACCGCGCAAGATATCAATCTCTTTGACATCCAACTGCGTACGGTTAAACAGTCGACGCATGCGACGCATAAAACGCGCATTTTTAGCCGGATCCAGAAACTCGATATCCTGTAGCGTCTGGAACATATGCTCGTAAAAACCTTCCAACTGGTCGGCTGTCGCCAATTTATGACGGTAGCCTTTGCTATGTTCGCGCTGCAGATCGGCGGCCATCAGACACTCGTAGGCAAAGACCTGCACCGCCTGCCCCAGATTGAGCGAGCTATAAACCGGATTGCTCGGAATATGCGCCAGATAATGACACTTATCCAGCTCGGCATTGCTTAAACCGGAATCCTCACGACCGAAAACCATCGCAATCTCACCCTCTTCGGCGGTTTGTAACGCCAGCATCGCCGTTTCACGCACATCCAGTTGCGGCCAGGCGACTTTACGCAAGCGCGCACTCGCCCCCACCACCAGCTTCGCGCCCACCACCGCTTCATCCAATGTAGCGACCACTTGGGCATTATTCAAGATATCGGCCGCACTCGACGCCCGCTGCGACGCTTCCTGACTCGGGAAATGCTTGGGGGAAACCAAGACCAAACGGCTTAATCCCATGTTTTTCATGGCGCGCGCCACCGCGCCGATATTGCCCGGATGCGAGGTTTCCACCAGCACGACTCGGATTTTGGACAGGCCGGGGTGCAGACTGTAATTGTCGAAATAGACCTGTCTTGAATCAGAATCTTGCTTGTCACTCTCTTCAATCATCTTATTTTCCGTTATAATATTTTTCTGCGCTATTTTAACGCCTTAGCCGTCAAAATTCGCAACCTTGCTCTCTTTAACAATAAAAAACACGCAAAACAGGAACTCCGCCATGCATCCTTTACTCAATATCGCGATCCAAGCTGCCCGCAGCGCCGGTCAAAAAATCATGCACCATTTGGACAACATCGATCGTCTCAATATTGAGCACAAAGGCAAGAACGACTACGTCAGCGAAGTCGACAAAGAGGCGGAGCAGGCGATTATCCAAACCATCCGTAAATACTATCCGGATCATCATATCCTCGCGGAAGAGAGCGGCAAAAACCCGGCTAAAAACAGCAAATCCGACATTGAATGGATCATCGATCCGCTGGACGGCACTACCAACTTCCTCCACCAGTTCCCACAATTTGCGGTATCCATTGCAATTAAAGAGAAAGGCAAACTGATGCACGGCGTCATTTACGACCCGCTACGTGACGAGATGTTCAGCGCCAGCCGCGGCAGCGGCGCCAAACTCAACAACTTCCGTATCCGCGTGAGCGAACAGAAAACCCTCGACAACGCGTTGTTGGCGACCGGCTTCCCGTACCATGATTTCAGCTATCTCGACAGCTATATGGCAAGCTTGAAAAGCTTTATGCAATCGACCGCCGGCATCCGCCGTGCCGGTTCTGCGGCGTTGGACTTAGCTTATGTAGCGTGCGGCCGCGTAGACGGTTACTGGGAGTTCAACCTGAAACCTTGGGATATCGCCGCCGGCGCCTTGATTGCCAAAGAGGCCGGCGCACTGGTAACCGATTTTATGGGCGGTGAAAACTACCTGCAAAGCGGCAATATTCTGGTTTCCAACCCGAAACTCTATAAAGAGATGGCGCAGACGCTGGCCAAAACCATTCCGACCGAATTGCGCAAATAACCCGGCCTGCTGACTTTTCAGCCGACCACTTTCAAAGAGGACAAGACATCAAAATCGCGTCCTCTTTGGTTTCAACCAACGCGCCCTTTTCCTCGTCCCATTCATGGCAACGGTAATAATTGGCACGCACTCCGTCACGGTTAAAGCCGCAACGTTCATAAAGCTTCAACGCCGCTTCGTTCGAACCTCTCACCTCCAGGAACATGATATTGAAATCACTTTCCTTGAGCTTGCTTTGCAATGTTTGCAACGCCTGTTTCCCCAACCCTCTGCCCTGGAACTTAGGCGCCACGCAGAGATTCAGCAGATGCGCTTCATCCAATACCGTCAGAACGCACGCATACCCCAAACCTTCACCGTCGGCATTGCAGAAAATATAGTTCAACCCCTGATCCAGGCTGTTCTCAAACCCTTGCAGACTCCAGGGAAAGTCATACGCCTGCTGCTCAATCTGCAACACCCAGTCAAGGTCACTTTCCTGCATATTACGCAAGTAACTCAGTTCCATCATCATGTAATTAACTTAAAACTATCAGAAATGTGTATCGGAAAGGGAGTGGAATCAGGCGCGCATCAGCGTTTCGTAGAAGTCGCGCTTGGCATAAGGGTCGGCCAACATATCGCTTAAACTGGGTACTGTCAACACCGCAAAGCCTTCGGCCAACTGTTCGGACAACGCGTGCTCCGGCGCCATAGACAACACCTGCTCGACATCCAACGCCATGATCTCCTCCAAGGTGGTAAAAACCGCCTCTTCGGAACTCAATACATCGGTATCGAAATAGGTCACCTGTTCTTCGGGCCAAGCGAACGCCCGGCAGATGTTCAGCCACAGTTGCCATTCGAGCGCCTCGTCGTTCTCCCAAATGGCATTCAGACCGCTGCCGATCAACACCAAACCGGCTGGCTCAAGCTGATGCCGTTCAGATAATACCGAAACAGGTGCCAACGACTGCGTTTTCAGCGAAACCGCTTCACCTTGCCCTCTGGATTCCACAACCGCGGAGGCGTTTTTTTGCGCCTGCCAAAACTCAGCAGGCCGGGTCTGCCAGACCTGGCCGCCGAGCTGTACAAACAGATCAGAGGAGAACTTGACCACGACCGAACTTATACCGGCGCTTGCGGATGAGCTTTGGCGTTGCCCGCCAGCAACTTGTTCAGGGCATTGATATAGGCTTTTGCCGAGGCGGTGACGATATCGGTATCCGCCCCCTGCCCGTTGACGATGCGCCCTGCCAATTCCAGACGCACCGAGGTTTCACCCATCGAATCGGTACCGTTGGTGACGTTGCTGACCGAATAAAGTTCCAGCGTCGCCCCCGACTTCACCAGGCTTTCAATCGCCTTGAAGGTGGCATCCACCACGCCGCCGCCATCGGCACGCGCACTGTTCTCTTCGCCATTCACCCACAAGGTCACTTCCGCATGCGGACGCTCGCCGGTTTCGGTCGCCACCTTCAAAGCCACCAGACGGTAGATTTCATTTTCGGCGCGCTCGGCGGAACTGTCGGTCACCAACGCCTGCAGATCTTCGTCGTAAATCTCATGCTTGCGATCCGCCAACTCTTTGAAACGGCCAAAGGCGTCATTCAACTCCTGCTCGGTGTCAAAGGTCACGCCCAGTTCTTCCAGGCGGCTGCGGAACGCATTGCGGCCGGAATGTTTGCCCAGCACCATCTTATTGGTCGTCCAGCCCACATCTTCGGCGCGCATGATTTCATAGGTTTCGCGGTGCTTCAGCACGCCATCCTGATGAATGCCCGACTCGTGCGAGAACGCATTGGCACCGACAATCGCCTTGTTGGGCTGTACCGCAAAACCGGTAATGCCCGACACCAAGCGCGAAGCCGCCAGAATTTCACGGGTGTTGATACGCGTATCCACCGTAAAGATATCCTGCCGCGTCTTGATAGCCATAACCACCTCTTCCAAAGCGGTGTTACCGGCACGCTCGCCCAGGCCGTTGATGGTACATTCGATCTGGCGCGCGCCGTTCTGCACCGCTGCGAGCGAGTTGGCCACCGCCAGTCCCAAATCGTTATGACAGTGCGCCGAGAAAATGGCTTTATCGGAATTGGGGATACGTTCGATCAGCGTCTTGAACAAAGCGCCGAACTGGTCGGGCACGTTATAACCGACCGTATCGGGAATATTGATGGTCGTCGCCCCCGCGGCAATCACCGCCTCAATCACGCGGCACAGGAAATCCGGCTCGGAACGCCCGGCATCTTCCGGTGAAAACTCGACGTTGTCGGTATAGTTTCGTGCCTTTTTGACCGCCCAGACGGCACGTTCCACCACTTCATCCGGCGTCATGCGCAATTTCTTTTCCATATGGATCGGCGAGGTGGCGATAAAAGTATGGATACGCCCGGAATTCGCCGGTTTGATCGCCTCGCCGGCGCGCATAATGTCGTTTTCCACCGCGCGCGCCAGACCGCAGACAGTGCTGTCCTTGACCACCGAAGCCACCGCCTTGACCGCCTCAAAATCGCCGGGGCTGGCCGCCGGAAAACCGGCTTCAATGACATCGACCCGCAGCTTTTCCAGCTGTTTGGCAATACGCACCTTCTCTTCCTTGGTCATGGAAGCGCCGGGGCTTTGCTCACCATCGCGCAAAGTGGTATCAAAAATAATGACTTGTTCTTTCATTTTCAGTGTTTCTCTTCTGAGGCGGTATCGAACCCGGCCTGTTGAGTTTTCGGCGTGCTGTTTTCGGCAATCGCTTCTGCCGGTGCCGCAACATTCTCCGCGGCCTCTTTTTTATGCTGCTTGCGCAATTCGCGGGTTTTCTTCAATGCCAGCAAGGTCATCGTCGGGCCGGAGATCGCATAAACCAGGAAAATCAGGAACAGGAACATCGCCGGCTTCAAGGTGATGACCACCGCCACCAACACGATCAGAATCAGGGTCACAAACGGCACTTTGTCTTTCAGGCTCAACTCTTTGAAAGAACTAAAACGCACATTGCTGACCATCATAATACCTGCAAACAGCGTTAGCAGCAGCGCCGCAAACGGCACGGTGGCGTTTTGCATCTGATTGGTTTCGACCATCCACACCAGTCCGGCCAACAATGCTGCGGCTGCCGGGCTTGGCAGTCCCTGAAAATAGCGTTTGTCGGCAATGCCCACCTGGGTATTGAAGCGCGCCAGGCGCAAGGCCGCCGCCGCCGTATAGATAAACGCGACGACCCACCCCAGTTTTTCAAAATCCTGCAAGGCCCATTGATAAACCAGCAAGGCCGGCGCAAGGCCAAAAGAAACCATATCGGACAGGCTGTCATATTCTGCACCAAACGCACTGGTGGAGTTGGTCATACGCGCTACACGCCCGTCCAGACCGTCGAAAATCATCGCCACAAAAATGGCGATGGCACCCGCCTCAAAATGCCCCTGCATTCCGGCTATGACCGCATAAAAGCCGGCAAACAGGGCCGCGGTTGTCATCAAGTTGGGCAGTAAATAAATGCCACGTTCAAACGGTTTCATAACACTCTCTTTCAACTAATTTAAATGTGAAATAGGCAGACGGCTGCTATTCTACTCTTTTTTAGGCTCGGCAATAAACCGGGCACGGCTTTATTAGCGAATCAAACCGCTCAGACAATCTCACCGCGCCCGACACCGAAGTAGCGGAAACCGCGTTCCATAACGCGATCCGGTTCATAGATATTGCGCCCGTCAAAAATCACCGGCTTGCGCATCAGCTGCTTCATGCGTTTAAAATCCGGATTCCAGAACGCTTTCCACTCGGTCATAATCAGCAAGGCATCCACGTCTTGCAACGCCTCATACATATCGTTTACCAGCTCCAAGCCTTCTGGATGATGCCAATGGGCGGCAAAGTCTTTCATGGCTTTGGGGTCATAGGCTTTCACAATGGCGCCTTGTTCGACAAACGCCTCGATGGTCTTCAAACTGGGTGCATTTTCGACCGTGGAGGTATTGGGTTTGAAAGACAGACCCCAGACCGCGATTTTACGCCCTTTCAAGCGCGTATCAAAAAAGCGCCACGCCTTGCGAAACAGCACCTCTTTCTGGATTTCGTTATTGCTGAGCACTGCTTTCAGCAGATCGGCATCATAACCCTTGCTCTGTAAGGTACCGACCAGGTTTTTGACATCGGCAGCAAAGCTCGGCCCGCCAAAACCGCAGCCCGGGTAGAGGTAGTTAAATCCGATACGATGATCAGAGCCCAACCCCTGGCGCACCTCTTCCATGTCGATATTGAAATGCTCGGCATTATTGGCCAGTTCGTTAATCAAGCTGATTCGCGTTGCCAAAAGCGCGTTGACTGCGTACTTGGTGTATTCGGCGGCACGCGTACTCATGACTTTAAATTGATCGATGACACGGTTGAACGGACGCATCAGATCACGCACCTGCTGAATCGCTTGCGGATCATGACTTCCCAAAATAATGCGATCCGGCTTGACGAAGTCGCTGATGGCCGAACCCTCACTGATAAATTCCGGCATGGCCACGACCGCCACTTTAGCGACCAAACCGCGCTGCGCAAACGCCAGCTTGATTTGCGCCTCGAAACGGTCCGCGGTGCCGATCGGAAATGAGCTTTGATTGACCACCAGCACATCCCCTCTGGCCTGTTCGCCAATGGTTTTGATGACCTCTTCGGCACGCTCCAGGCGCCAGGACGGCATACTCAGAATCAGCACTTCGCCATGCGCGACGCCTTTTTTCCAATCCCCCTCAAACTGCAAACGCCCTTCTTCGACCTGCGATTGCAACAAACCGTCCAATCCCGGTTCATTGCGCGGCAGAACCCCGCGCTTCAAATCGTCCACCTTGACCACGCCTATCGGCAAGGCCAGCACCTGATTACCGGTTTGAGCCAGGGCGCCGGCCGTCACCAGACCGCTCAATTCGCAACCAAATACCGATACTTTCATTTTGCAATCCTCTTAATCAGGTTTTGGGTGGATGAATCAAAGGCCTCGGATAAAGCAACATCTTTAATGGCTGCATGGGTTTCTTTGGCGATCAGCTTGCCAAGCTCCACCCCCCACTGGTCAAACGGATTGATCTCCCAGATGACCGCTTCCACAAAAGTCTTATGCTCATACAGCGCCACCAACATTCCCAAGGTTTTGGGTGAAATGGTTTTTAACAAAATCGTATTGGAAGGCTGATTGCCGGGATAATGTTTGAAAGGTGAATCGAACTTGGCCTTGATCGACTCGGGAATGGCGGCATCTCCCAACATCAACACGCGTGACTGGGCAAAACAATTGGCCATAGCCAGTTGATGCTGATAACGCAAGCTGTGATCTTTTTCCGTACCGGCATCCGTCTTGAAATCATCACGTTCGACGGGCGCGATAAAATCGCACATGACAGACTGGGTACCCTGATGCAGTAGCTGATAAAACGCATGCTGCGCGTTCGGCCCTACCTCGCCCCACAGAATCGGGCAGGTTTTGTAGCCTACCCGCTCACCGGCGCGATTGACCGACTTCCCGTTGCTCTCCATGACCAGCTGCTCAAAATACGCCGGCAAATACTTCAAACGGGCGTCATACGGCAAAATGGCCTTGGCCTGAATATCCAGAAAGTTGATATTCCAGATATCGATCAATCCCATTAAAACCGGTATATTCTGCGACATAGGGGCCGAGCCGAAATGCTTATCCAGCAGATGTGCGCCCTGCAACATCTCCCTGAATCCGTCCATTCCCACTTTCAGCGCAATCGGCATACCAATCGTCGACCACATGGAATAGCGCCCGCCTATCCAATCCCAAAACAACAGCTGATTATCCTCCGGAAGCCCCCATTCGCTCATTAAATCAGGACGGGTCGAGACCCCCAGAAAATGTTGGGACAACAGGGTTTGCGAATCTGCAATCTTCTCTTCCAACCAATCCTTTGCAGTTTCCGCATTGGAAAGGGTATCAATCGTCGTAAACGATTTGGAGGCGAGAATAAAAAGGGTGGTTTCCTGATTGAGATGGTTCAATAGATTGGATGTCTGCGTGCCGTCAATCGACGAGATGAAGTGCAAATTCACCGGCGACTCAATCGTCTGCAAAGCATGGGTGACCATCAAAGGCCCCAGATCAGACCCACCGACACCGATGTTGACGACATCGGTAATCGGCTTACCGCTGAAGCCGCGCCAGTGGCCGGAGCGGATCTTGTCGACGATTTTGGCCATTTTCTGCAGCTGCAACTCGATATCGGCCTGCACCTCGGCCGCCACACCCTGCACATCCTCACCTTCTGCCCGCGCGGCGGTATGCAGCGCCGGGCGCGCTTCCGTATCATTAACCACATCGCCGGTCAGCAGACGGCTGATCCAATCCGGCAACGCTTGCTGTTCAGCCAGGGCTATTAATAAAGAGAGGGTTTCCTCGGTAATGCGATTCTTGGAGTAATCCAAAAACAATTCGTCCAACTCAATGGAGAAGTGTTCCGCACGATGCGCATCGGCAAACAACGTTTTTAAATGCTGCTGCCCCGCTCCGTCCTGGCAATGTTTCTGCAAAGCCATCCACGCTTGACTATGTTGCACCCCCATTCATCCCCCTCTTTGACTTCAACTGTCCTGATTTATCGTTGAACCACTCATCTCATCCGGCAATATCAACGCGCCTGCAAGTCAAGTGACATCAGATATTCTCTAAATGTATCGCCGAGTTTGGCGTCGCGCAACGCATATTCAACATTGGCCTGCAAATAACCGTGCTTGTCGCCGCAATCGTAGCTTTTACCGCCTTTGAACTCAAACCCGAACATCACCTCTTCCTGCAATAACGCATCCATGGCATCGGTGAGTTGAATCTCGCCGCCGGCCCCCGGTTGGGTATGCTTCAACAAGCTCATCAAGCGCGGCGTAAAAATATAACGCCCCACTACGGACAAATTGGACGGCGCCTCGTTGACCTTGGGCTTTTCAACCAATCGCGTAATACGCAAGTCCGGCCCCTGCACTTCGGCGATACCATACTTTTCAACCTGGTCGTCCGGCACCTCCTCCAGCGCCACCACACTGGTGTGCAATTTCTGATAGGTATCGACCATTTGTGCCAGACAACCTTTCTGCGGATGGTGCATCAATACATCCGGCAACAGTACCGCAAAAGGCTCATCTTCGGCGATCACCGGCGAGGCGCACAAAATGGCATGCCCCAAACCCAAGGCTTCCGGCTGACGCACGCTCACTAAGCGAACCCCTTCCGGAGTGATTTCCCGTAACGGCAGCAGACGTTCCTGCTTGCCGCGCAGCGCCAATTCGGTTTCCAGCTCATAGTGCTTGTCAAAATGGTTTTCGATGGCGCCCTTGCTGGAATGAGTCACCAAAATAATATCGGTAATGCCCGCCTCAGCCGCTTCATGCACAATATATTGAATCAATGGCTTGTCGACGACGGTCAACATCTCTTTGGGGATGGCTTTGGTGGCCGGTAAAAAACGCGTGCCCAGTCCGGCAACCGGAAGCACTGCTTTAGTAAGGGGTTTGTAAGACATTTTTCTCTCTAAATTTAATCAATAACTATATTCAAATCGTAGCAACGCTGACACAGACGCATCAACCACAAGCGGTCTGCGCCTTTTAAATAAACAGGCTCTGATTTTCAGGCGTATGCACAAAATAGGTGGGCGCTCCGGCAAATTCGATGCCGTCGATAAAATCATCCGCTTCAAAACCGAACAGGTCGACGGTCATTTGACATGCCGTCATCTTGACCCCCAATTCAAGGCAAAGTGCGCGCAATTCGGCTATCGGCATCTGCCCCTGCCTGGCCATCTGCTTTTTAAAGCCATGCGTTACCAGTGTCGCCATCCCCGGCAAGGTCCACACCATGCCCGGCAACGCCCGATTCCAATCAATGCGCTTAAACCAGTCCGGACCGTGCGGACTGCGGATAATCATGTCGGGGCGCCCCAGAGGGGACACTTTTAAGCCGCGCGTATCCTTTAACAAACACTGCAGACCATAAAAACTGAAAAACAGCTCAACCCTTTTGTCCATCACTGCCGCACTGCTTGCCAGAATAAACGTGGCATAGGCCCAATCCAAGGTACCTTTGGAGTGGATGATGCTGAACTGTGCGGGCAAACTATCGGAATGGGGCTGTGTATGCATAAAATCATCCATGAATTTGGAATTGAATGGGGACATTATCGCTGACAAGCTGACATGCCAGCCCTTTTTGAAGGCAAAAAGCGGGAATATCCTTCAACGCCCCTCTATCAGAAACCGACACGAGAAAAGGCCGGCTCTGACCGGCTGTTTCAGCCAAATATTTTTTTAATTTAATCAGCGGCATTGGACAGGCCAATCCGGTTAAATCCAAGCATTCCATCTTGATTCCATCCAATAAAAATGAAAGTGACTAAAGTCTGGATTTATATTATCACATAACCCATAGATTGCACTTTAACCCTATAATAAACAGAAATATCGCCCAAGCCCGCGCTACCCGGCCTGCTGAGTTTATTTTTCCCTCAATCAAACGACAGACACCTGATGAACTTCTCGACACTCACCTACCCTTTTTGGTTGACCACAGGTCTGATGTTAGCCTGCCTGTTATGCACGCCCCCCGTAAAAGCGGAAACGCTGCCAAATCTTGGCTCCAGCGACTTAGTCGAATATACCCCCGAAAAAGAGGCCGAACTTGGACGCGCCTTCACGGCAGCACTGCATGAAGAATATCAAATCGTCTCGGATGCCGACATTAACAATTACATTCGTCGAATAGGGCACAAAATCGTCCAACACACAGGGGAAAATCGACACTTCGCGTTTTACGTCATCGACGAGCCGTCGATCAACGCCTTCGCAGGACCCGACGGCGTGATAGGCATCCATACCGGACTCATCCGAGCCGTACGCAGCGAAGACGAACTGGCCTCGGTCATCGCCCACGAAATCGCCCACGTGACCCAGAATCATCTATCACGACGCTATGAAGCGCAATCCGGCAGCAACCTGGCGAGCCTTGCCTCATTTATTGCCGCGATACTGGTCGGATCACAGAACGCCGAAGCCGGCATGGCGGTACTCATGGGAAGCATGGGGGCTTCCATGCAACAACAACTGAAATTCTCACGCGCCCACGAATCAGAAGCCGATTTTACCGGCATCGCCTACCTCTACAAGAGCGGTTACAACCCGTTTGCAATGGGCGACTTTTTTGGGCGTTTGGCGCAGGAGTACCGCAACAATGAATTCAAACCGCTTGAAATCCTCTTAACCCATCCCGTCACAGAGCACCGTTTAGCAGAGGCTAAAAACAGGGCCTATAGTTTCCCGCCTCTGATATTCAAGGCCGATGAAGAAAGCCTCAACCTGATTAAACTGAAGCTTAAAGCCATCAGCAAGCACGAGGATCCCACCCTGCCGGCAACACTAAGCGAAACGCAGACGTGCTACTGGAAGAGTTTACAACGGACAGACACTCTGAACATTACGGCAGATAACTCAGCGCCAATCTTTGATTGCTTACAACAAGCCATCAAAAACAACCCGACGCAGCGTCTATTCCAAACCCGATTGTTAGCATTAGCCAACCTGCAAACCAACCAGCCGGAATTCAACCCCCAAAAGCAAGCCGAATTGACACTCGAACTGTTTCCACAAGACAGCGCGGTAATCATGGAGTATGCAAAACTGCTGGAAAAGACAGGCGACACCGACAAGGCCATCAGCGTACTGGAGTCCAGAATACCCACTCTCAAATACCAATACGACCCATACAAATTATTAGCCATGCTCTATCAAAATCACCATAAGACAGCGCACGCCTACCTTGCCGAAGCACAAGCCTACTTCAATATCGGCAACCTCAAGCGTACGCAGATTTATCTCAAAAACGCGGAAAACGAAATGCCGCCAACAGACGAAAAACTCAAACAGAAAATAGCCGCGTTTAAACTAAATAACGCCAACCTGTTGAAAGAGAAGCATAAAGAAGAAAACTGAGAAACGCGCCATAAGAATTTATTAAGTTTTTATTAAATAATACTATGGGAATTTCGAGCAAAAAACTTGCGTTTCGATTTTTACTGGGTAAGCTAAGTCTCCAAGAGCAAATTTTGTTCAAAAACTATAAGAAACCCGAATACCAAACTATATAAACGGGAACGTAATAAAACTCTTTAGGAGGAGAAGAATGTTGAATTCTAGCATGAAGAAGTTGTTGACTGCTTTAGCACTTACATCTGTTGTAATGACGCCTGTAGCTGCAAACGCTGCAGATGCCGCAAAAACTTTGACACCCGTTGAACAAGGCAAGAAATTGGCTTTTGACCGTTCAAAAGGCAATTGCTTGGCTTGCCACATGACGGGTGACGGGGCTATGCCAGGGAATATCGGACCTGCATTGATTGCAATGAAGCTTCGCTACCCTGACAAGCAAAAGCTATTCAACAAAGTTTGGGGCACACCTGAAACTCAGACTGTACCAAACAGCATGATGCCTCCATTTGGACAACATGGAATCCTTACGGATGATGAGATCAGCAAAATTGTTGATTACATCTACACTCTGTAATTTTTATTGATCAAAACCTTAACCGGGAGTTTAAAACCTTATGAAACGTAGATCTTTCCTTAAAGGTACCCTTGCAACTGGCGCAGCTGCTGTAGCAGTTAATGCTGGTCTACTAACACCAAGCACTGTTCTGGCTGACTGGAATGCTAAAGCATTCGCAGCTAAAACAACTGATGACGCGCTAAACAGCGTATACGGTTCAGCTGCTGCCGCTGCTTCTGGCGACATCAAACTGAAAGCGCCAGCTATCGCTGAAAACGGTGCTGTAACTCCTGTTACTGTTGACGCTACTTCAATGAGCGGTGTTGAATCTATCGCTATCATGGCTAGCAAAAACCCAATGCCTCTAGTTTGTACTTACAACTTCGGCGCTGCTGCTCAAGGTTATGTTTCTACTCGTATCAAAATGGGTGAGACTATGAATGTTATCGCTATCGTTAAAGCTGGCGGAAAACTATTCAAAGCAGAACAAGAAGTTAAAGTAACTATCGGTGGTTGTGGCGGTTAATCCCCACTCGTAAACTATCACTAAGTTTATATAGACACTGAAGAATTAGTAAAAGGATAAAACATGGCTATCAATATCAGAATGCGTGGTAAAGCAAAAGGTGGCGTTGCAGAAGTTAAAGCGCTAATCAAGCACGAGATGGAATCTGGCGTGCGTATGAACAAAAAAACTGGTAAACCATACCCAGCTAAGTTCATCAACAACGTTAAAGTAACTGTTAACGGTGTAGAAGCAGTTAACTCTGACTGGTCTGGTGCAGTTTCTGCTAACCCATACATGGCAATCATGCTAAACGCTAACAGCGGTGACGAAGTTAAAATCTCTTTGACTGACAACACTGGTGACACTGGTGAAGAAACACTGAAAGTGTAATTTACTAAGTGGTATGCCTGCTAACTAGCAGGCATACACAGCTTGCCAAATAAAATAATAAAAGAAATAAACAGAGCTCTCGGACGGAGGATTGGAATGAAAAAAGCGTTACTAATCGCCTTATCATTGGGTGTATCGGTTACTGCCACAACTACTATGGCAGCTAACGTAGACCCTGAAACAGACCGCGCACAGCAAGTCGACTATTTCAAGGCTAAATTGCCAAAAGTTGATGTTGCTGACTACAAAGATGGCGCGTACATTTATTCAGCAGACAAAAAGGCTCAATGGGAAGCCATCGAAGAATTCCCTCCATACACTGATGCAGTCGATGCAGGTGAAGCAGCTTGGAACAAAGATAAAGCTGTTTACGAAAAATGCTTCGGCTCCGACGTTACACAAATCCGTGCAAAATACCCCTACTTTGACAACGCTGCCAATACAGTTGTGACTCTTGAAGGTGCTATCAACAAGTGCCGTACCGACAATGGTCTGAAAGAGTACAAGTGGGAAAAAGGTGATCTTGCCAACGTAAGCGGTTATCTAGCTTATCAAGCACGCGGTCAACAGATTAACGTCAAGATTGACAGCGAAGGCGCAAAAGCAGCCTATAACAAAGGCCGTGAAATCTATTTGACGCCTCGTGGTCAGCTAAACCTGTCTTGTGCTAAGTGTCACACTTACAACTCAGGGCGTTTGGCTCGTTCGAACATCTTGTCTCCGAGCGTAGGTCACACTACTCACTTCCCGGTATACCGTGCGGGCAACCAGTTCCTGAGCACGCTTCACAACCGTTACGTGGGATGTATGAAAAACATGCGTGCTACACCATTCAAAGCTCAGAGCGAAGAGTTTAAAAACCTAGAGTTCTTTGAAGCTTACATTTCTAATGGTTTAGAAATCAATGGTCCAGGCTACCGCGAGTAATCCTCACGGCTTCGCCTTAAGAACCCAGCACTCTGCTGGGTTTTTTATTGTCTGAACTTTCTACCTGCCTGTATCTTTAAATCCGGCCATAACCAACGGCGCGCTACACAGATTCTAGCTATAAAAAAACCGGCTAATGCCGGCTTATAACAAGAACTTGTGAAGGCTTCAGTACTTCAGCATCTCTTCGCCTTCGTAAATCCAATCGAATCCCTGACGAACCCAATTTTCAATGCGCATGAGCAGCTCAGGATCATTCAATCCCATCTTTTGGGCGATCATAAATACCTTGTCCTGCTCTTCTTTACCAAAGTGACCATCTTTATAGGAGATTTTAATAATCTCCTGCAAGGTAATCACTCTGGACTGCTTGCTATCCAACTTCTGAATCGACTCGCTAATATTAATATTAGCCTTATTAAGATCATATTGAATACCATAGGCATCGCTAAAGTCTTTCAGATACTGAACTTCTTCCTCGGATACATCATTGTCGGCTGCCGCAATATAGGCCGCCAAGTCAAACACAACCTGACGCTGTTCTTGGGTTAAGCGATCTGCAAACATTCCCTACTCCACTTATTTATTGCGTTCAATTTGATCTACATCACGCACAGCGCCAAACGCAGCGCTAGTCGCCATGGCCGCATAGGCTCTCAAAGCGGCAGAAACCTTACGTGTTCTTGGCGCACTCGGCTTCCAGGCATCGCGCCCTTTCGCCTTCATTGCCAACCGGCGCTCAGCCAACTCTTCATCGCTCAATCTTACATTAATTGTACGATTCGGAATATCGATCTCAATGATATCGCCATTTTCCACCAAACCAATATTGCCACCTTCGGCCGCCTCAGGTGACACGTGACCGATCGACAGTCCTGAAGTCCCGCCAGAGAAGCGCCCATCGGTTAACAATGCACATTCCTTGCCCAAGCCTTTCGACTTTAGATAGCTCGTCGGATAAAGCATTTCCTGCATCCCCGGGCCACCCTTCGGTCCTTCATAACGAATAATAACGACTTCACCGGCCTGGACTTCATCCCCCAGAATGCCCGCAACCGCTGCATCCTGGCTTTCGTAAATACGCGCCTTACCGGTAAATTTGAAGATTTCCTCGTCTACACCCGCCGTTTTAACGACACAGCCATCCTGAGCGATATTGCCGTACAATACCGCCAAACCGCCGTCTTTGGTATAGGCGTGCTCAACGCTGCGAATACAACCGTTTACCTCATCCTTGTCAAGCTCCTTCCAGCGCTTGTCCTGGCTGAAGGCTACTGTGGTACGAACATTACCCGGAGCCGCCTTAAAGAATTTTTCCACGGCCGGATTATCGGTTCTGCGGATATCCCACAACTCCAGTGCCGCCCCCATAGTCGAGGCATGCACCGTACCCACATCGGTATGCAGCAGATCACCGCGCTCTAGCTCACCCAGAATGCGCATAATGCCGCCGGCGCGATGCACGTCTTCCATATGATAAATCTTGGAGTTCGGTGCCACTTTTGACAAACAGGGAACGCGGCGAGAGATATGATCGATATCCGCCATCGTAAAGTTCACTTCCGCTTCACGTGCAATCGCCAACAGATGCAAAATGGTATTGGTCGAACCGCCCATGGCCACATCCAAAGACATTGCGTTTTCAAAGGCTTCAAGCGTAGCAATCGAACGTGGCAGAACGGAATCGTCATCCTGCTCATAATATTGCTTGGTGATTTCAACAATACGGCGTCCGGCTTCCTCAAACAAATGCTTGCGATCGGCGTGCGTGGCCAGCGTCGTACCGTTACCTGGCAAGGCAATACCCAAGGCTTCCGCCAGACAGTTCATCGAGTTGGCGGTAAACATCCCCGAGCAAGAACCGCAAGTTGGGCAGGCCGAGCGTTCGACCTCTTCGACATCACTGTCCGAACAGTGGCTGTCGGCGGCCATGACCATCGCATCCACCAGATCCAGCTTGATACCTTCGCCACCCAACACGGTCTTGCCCGATTCCATCGGACCGCCGGTGACAAAGATGGTCGGAATATTCAGACGCATCGCCGCCATCATCATGCCCGGCGTAATCTTGTCGCAGTTGGAGATACACACCAGCGCATCTGCACAGTGCGCGTTACACATATACTCCACCGAATCCGCAATCAGGTCGCGTGATGGCAACGAGTACAACATACCATCATGTCCCATCGCGATACCGTCATCCACGGCAATGGTATTGAACTCTTTGGCGACACCACCGTGCTGTTCGATCACGCGTGCGACCAACTGCCCCATGTCCTTGAGGTGCACATGCCCCGGTACGAATTGTGTGAATGAGTTGGCAATAGCAATAATCGGCTTGCCAAAATCCTGAGTTTCCATTCCTGTGGCACGCCACAGAGCACGGGCACCGGCCATGTTACGGCCGTGGGTACTGGTTCTTGAACGGTATTGCGGCATTTCAAACTCCTTAAAGCTGAGCAATGATTTCACAATCACTGCGGGGCTGTTATACTCTTAAAACTATTTGGCATTATTTTCGCATATCTGACTTTAAGATACCTAGGATATGACTCAATCGGCGCGGTTTTTTCATCAATCCGCCATTACTGACACGTGACAGGCCATGCAGAAATCTGAACTCGAATTCATCAATAGTCTTAGACAATCGTCTCGTTACATAGAACAACACCGCGAGAAAACCTGTGTTATCTACCTGCCTGGCGAACTGCTCATCACCGCGGAGAGCCGCAAACAGTTGGCACAGGATGTCGGACTGTTACACAATCTGGGCCTGAAAATAGTGTTGGTGATGGGAGCCACCCCGCAAATCAACGATGCGCTGCAAGATGCCGGCTTAAACTGGCAAACCCACCGCCATTTCCGTATCACCAGCAGCGAACTGCTACCGGTTTTTCAGCAAACCATCGGCAGCGTGCGCAGTCAGGTCGAAGCCAGTTTCAGCCAGGCCAACTGCATGCAACCCACCCCGCTGACGATCACCTCCGGCAACTGGGTCATCGCGCAGCCAAAAGGGGTCATTGACGGCGTTGACTACCAACATACCGGCAAATTAAGAAAAATCAATCATCAGGCCATTTCCGCCAACCTCAATGCCGGCCAGATCACCCTGCTGACCCCATTAGCCTATTCACTGACGGGTGAGATTTTCAATCTCAATACACTGGAACAGGCCTGCGAAGTGGCTTCCGCCCTCCAGGCGGACAAGCTGATGATTTTCACCACGCCGGAAGAGATGGCCGGCCTGCCGAAACAACTCAGTGTGCCGGAACTCCATCAGCTGATGCAATCACCGCAAAATGCCGAACAGGAACACCTACTGAAACAGGTTCGCAAAGCCAGTGAAAAGGTGCGCCGCATCCATTTAATGGATAAACAGGATCCCAGCGCCATTCTGCTCGAACTCTTTACCCGCGACGGCGTCGGCACTCTGGTATTCAGCGACCGCTATCACCAGGTTCGCCAGGCTAGCATCGAGGATGTCGGCGGCATACTCGACCTGATCGCCCCGCTTGAACAGCAAGGCGTGTTGGTCAAGCGTTCGCGCGAGTTGCTGGAACTGGAAATCGAAAACTTCATCGTGCTCGAACGCGATCACCTCATTATCGGCTGCGCGGCACTTTATCAGCATGAAAACGGTTTTGGCGAGCTCGCCTGTCTGGCGGTGCATCCGCAATATCAGGGCCAGGAACTCGGCGAAGAGCTGCTCAACGCGATTGAGGCCAAAGCCAAACACACCGTCATCAACAAGTTATTCTTATTGACGACCCATACGCACCACTGGTTTATCGAACACGGTTTTGCTTTGAGCGCGGTGAACGCACTGCCTGAAAAGAAACAGCAACTCTATAATTATCAACGTAACTCCAAAGTACTCATTAAGCCTTTATAATGGTGCTTTCTAACTCCACTCTTTAATGCTGCCAAAGCAGCTAAAGCAGCCCATGTCACGAATTACCCATATTAAAGAGCGCTTTCGCGGCTTTCTGCCGGTGGTGGTCGATGTTGAAACCGCGGGCTTCAACGCCGACACCGATGCCCTCATCGAAATGGCCGTGGTCACACTCAAGATGGACCATAACGGCGATCTATTACGCGACGCGACCTTCGCCAAAAACATTCTGCCGTTTGAAGGCGCCAACCTTGACCCCTCCGCTCTCAAATTCATCGGTATAGATGACCCTTATCATCCTTTTCGCGGGGCCGTGAGCGAAAAGCTGGCGTTGCAGTATCTGTTTGCCCCCATTCAGCAACAACTCAAGGAGACAGGTTGTACGCGTGCGATTTTGGTCGGTCATAATGCCTTCTTTGATCTGGGCTTTGTCAAAAAAGCCGCCGAACGCTGCCAACTGAAATCACCGTTTCACGAATTCAGCACCTTCGATACAGTCTCACTTGCCGGACTTGCCTACGGTCAAACGGTGCTGGCCAAAGCCGCCGAAAAAGCCGGTATGGCGTGGGACAATGCACAGGCCCACTCCGCGGTGTATGACACCGAAAAGACCGCAGACCTGTTTTGTGAAATTGTCAACCAATGGCCGCTTTATCGGGAAGTCGACTGAACCCGGCCTGTTGAGTTTTTTTGCGGCATAAAAAAACGCCCCGTGTGGTTTGTCACACGGGGCGTTTATTTTTAGAGAACCGAAATCAATCAGGCGAAATCAATCAACCTTGCGCAGCGGCATTCGCTTTTGCCATCATCTCTTTCAAATCTCCCGCTGCCGCCAGTTCCAGCGTAATATCACAGCCGCCTTGCAGTTCGCCGCCGATGTATAGCTGCGGGAAAGTCGGCCAATCCTGATATTTCGGCAAATATTCAAAAATCGCCGGATCGGCCAAGACATTCACAAATGCAAATTTTTCGCCGGTTTCCATCAATGCCTGCGCGGCACGGCTCGAAAAACCGCATGACGGCATCTGCGGGGTGCCTTTCATATACAGTACCACCGGATTATTCGTGACCTGATCGTGGATGCGCGCGAGTGTTTCTTTTTCCAAAGCTTCTGACATGGTGACTCCTTCTGCAAAGCCCATTAAACGGTTGTGTAATTTCATACTATTTTACTAGGTTATACTCTAAAAATACAGCCCAATATAGATTCGACTTATATGGAATTAGCAATGCTTATTACAATGTCTTATCCACATGCATCTGCAACCAATATTCCAATAAAGCGGCGTGCCACAACTTGCTGCCCTGAATGGCCGTAAATGCCTCAGGGGCCTCAGGATTGTCCAACAGTCTCTGCAACGCGGCTTCATTAAAGATGCCGCGTGCCTGGGCCTGCGGGCTGGTCAGCACTTTTTTCATGAAATCGTAGAACTCACCGCGCACATACTTCAATGCCGGCATCGGAAAGGCCACCTTGGGACGGTCGATCACCGCATCGGGAATCAAGCCTCGTGAAATGCGCTTTAGCAGGTATTTGCCGTTCTCTTTCAGTTTCAACTCCGGCGGCGCCGACATGACCAGTTCCACCAGCTTATGATCCAAAAACGGCACGCGCGCTTCCAGCCCCCAGGCCATCGTCATGTTATCGACGCGCTTCACCGGATCATCCACAATCAGGGTGGTTACATCCAGACGCAACACCTGATCCAAAAAGGTGTCCGCACCGGGCTCGGTCAGCCGGTCGCCGATGTAATCGGAGGTCACGTCCCCCACATGGTATTGCGGATTGATGACGTCCAGCCACTCCTGATGCGAGCGGTCGAAATAATAAGGTCTGAAAGCCGCTAGCGCCGCCTGCGGATTGGTCAGATCGATCCCTTCACCGGCCGATGCCATTTTCGGATACCAGAAATAACCGCCAAACACTTCGTCCGCCCCTTGGCCCGACATCACCACTTTGACGTCCTGAGCGACCTGTTCGGACAACAGATAAAACGCCACCGCATCCTGCCCCACCATCGGCTCGGCCATGGCCGCCACGGCATCAGACAAGCGCGGCAGCACCTCGGTATTGGAGATCAGGTATTTTTTGTGATCGGTATTGAAACGCTCCACCACCTTGTCGGAAAACTCAAACTCGCTGCCTTTCTCTTCCGGCGCATCTTCGAAGCCGATGGAAAAGGTTTTGATATTTTTAACGCCGGCTTCATGCAACAAACCCACAATCAGACTGGAGTCGATACCGCCGGACAGCAACACCCCTACCGGCACATCCGCCGCCGTCAAACGCTTGTGGACCGCTTCTTTGAGCGACTCATGCACCGCATCCACCCAGGCCTGCTCAGTTTTGGGCGCATCGGCGCCCTGCGGTCGTTTTGCCTCTAAAAACCAGAAACGTTTCTTGTAGATCTGCCCGTCCGGGTTGACGATCATCCAATGCCCGGGTTCCAACTTGCGAATCCCCTTAAGAATCGTATAGGGCGCCGGAATCACGGCGTGCAGCGTCAACTGATGATGCAACCCCACCGGATCAATCGATGTATCGATGTCGTCCGCCGTCAACAGTGCCTGGGTATTGGACGCAAAACGCACCCCTCCCTTGACCGGCGCATAATAGAGCGGCTTGATGCCCATGCGGTCTCTGGCCAGCAGCAGCTGGTGCGTGTCATCATCCCAGATTGCAAACGCAAACATCCCTTCAAAACGGCTCACGCACTCCATACCCCATTGACGGTACGCCTTTAAAATGACCTCGGTGTCAGAGTGCGAATGGAATTCGTGGCCGAGCGCCTGCAGCTCGGCGGTGAGCGCCTGATAGTTGTAGATACAACCGTTGAAAACCAAGCTCAGCTCTCGGTCACGCATCGGCTGATGGCCGCCATCTGTCAAGTCAATAATCGACAGGCGGCGATGCCCCAAGCCTACATGATCCTGCACCCAGGTGCCGCCATCATCCGGCCCGCGGCGTTCCAGTTCGCTCAACATCGGCTTCAGGCGCGATTCGCTCGCCAATTGGCCATCCCAGTAAATTTCTCCACAAATTCCGCACATCGATTTATTCCTTACCTTGCTGACGGATCTAAATATCCAATGATTGACACCATTGTATCAAAACCTGTGTTTTGAACATGGATCAGCTTAGGCAATGACGCAGACATCCATTTATCGCCCTAGAATCACCATAACCAACATGGAACGCCATAAAATAAGTAATTGACCTTAAAAAGGAATACTATTTCCTAAGCTGTTTACCTGTATTGGAAGTTCTGCTAATCTTTACCCAACCTTAGAATTCGCAGTAAAAAGGCAACGCATGTCTCAACAGATAAATTTTCTCAGAACCCTCCAACGGATTGCCGTTTTACTTGCGTCGCTCTCCGTTTCCGCGTTTGCACAGGTCGTCACCCACACGATTCCCGGCCATGACCTGAAAGCCGAGGCCGAATTTTTCAAGGGCGAGGCAAACAAACCCGCCGTGCTTATTCTGCATGGTTTTCTGACCACCAATCAGTTCCATACCGTCAAATCCATGGCCAACGCCATGCAAGAAGGCGGCTACACCACGCTCAGCCCGACACTGACTTTGAACATCAACCTGCGCAAACAATCGGTTAAGTGCAATTCCATCCACACCCACACCTTGCAGGACGACATCAACGAGATTGAAGCCTGGATCGCCTGGCTTAAACAGAAAGGTTATCAGGATATCGTGCTTGTCGGCCACTCCAGCGGTAGCCAGGAACTTCTGGCCTATCTGGAACAACAACAGGATCCGGCGATCAAATTAGCCATTTTCACGAGCCTGTTCTATCTGAATGGCCCTGAATTGGGGACACAGTCGTCAGATATCGCTTATGCGACACAAGCCATCAAAGAGAACAAACTCGCCCCCCATAAATACAGTTTTCTTTTCTGCAAAAAAGACTATTACGCCACCCCGGAGAGCTTCCTCTCCTACCAGAAGCTGGATCGCGCCTATATCCTCAAACAGCTTTCCAATTTAACCATTCCCTCTTATACTCTTATGGGAAGTGCCGACAAGCGCCACCTAGATGTGGGATTGGACTGGTTGGACGAGTTAAAAAACACCCCTACCCACCTGATCGTAGTGGAAGGCGCCAACCACTTCTTCTCCAGCGAATATGAATTTGACCTACAAGAACAACTGATTAAAATTCTTGGCCAACACTTTAAATAACCTCATTCCGGGCACTTTGTGAAAACAAAATATACATTAAAACTCACACAGCCAAGCCACTTCTATTTTGTCTCGTTTTTAACTATTGGAACCCTGCTACTATCGCTGATGATCTGGTCCTTTTATAAAGAGGGCAAGGCATTGCAGGCTTCCATGCTGCAGCAGACCCACAAAGAGGCCCAGCAGGAACTCTTTAAAGCGCTCAATCACACGCTGAACACCACCTACGAGCAGCTGCAGACCCTGGCCGACTGGGACGAAGTCCACCAGCAGCTGCACAACCCGAGTTATTACTTCTTCTGGCACGACGAACGCTTCAAAGAGAGCGCCTATTTCCAACCCTACTACCAAGAGATCGAGCTTTATAACCGCAAGGGAAGCCTGCTGGCGCCGGCCTCGCCGCAAAGCGATCTCGACAGTCTGCTGCCGGAGCACATCGACACCCTCCCCAAGGCCAGTCTGAAGTTTTCCCGCAACGACTTGCCCTATGTGGTGGTGTTTCATCCGATTTACCAACGCGACAACCAGGAACTTCTGGGATACGTCGGTCTCGCGCTGGATATCAAACAAGCCCTGCTCAAACAGAACCAGTTTTTTTATCTGGATAAAAGCTCGCTGATCTTTGAACCTAGCCCATCACTGTCAACCGAAGCGGTCATCGACCATATCCAGTTCAAAGCGGTGGACAATCCAGTCAACTTCTATTTGTGGGAGCTGATCCAGAAATTTATTCTCGAACTCATCGTCACCCTGGCGTTGGTGGCCGGCCTGGTCATGCTGCTGCTGAACAAGCTGATGCGCTCGCCGCTGATTACGCTCTCGAACTACCTGCACGCTCTTAAAGCCAATCCCAACAGCGAACAGCGTCCTCCCGCCGAAACCTTCTGGCTTAAGGAGCTGGAAGAATTTAAAGAAACGCTGTTCGAATTTCATCACAACCTGCAACAGACCCAGACACAGCTCGACCAGCAGAACCTGATTGTCTGGGAACAGGCGCGGCGTGACCCTTTAACCAATATCTACAATCGACGCGCGTTCGACGAGGCCTGGAACGAAGTCATCCAAAACTATCATAAGCACCCGATTGCCACCGCCTTCATGCTATTTGACTGCGACTTCTTCAAGGCGCTCAACGATACCTACGGCCATGAAATCGGCGACGAAGTCATCCGCATCTCCGCCAAGGTCATCCAGCAGGCACTGCCGCTGGAAAGTCCGGCCTATCGCATCGGCGGCGATGAATTTGCCGTGATTATCCAACACCGCACCGAAAAAGAGATTCTGGAAATCGCCGAGAAGTGCCTGGTGGCATTGAACGACTATCCGTTCCAGAGCATCGGCATTAAGGAAAAAATGACCTTCAGCATCGGCATCAGCAGTCTTGCCACCCAGAAGGAAGACTTTCTGACCAACCTGCCCCGCCAGGCCGACATTGCGATGTACAAGGCCAAACAGTCGCATACCAGCAAGATTCAGACTTACAACCTCATGCTCGAAACCGAAGCCAGCGCCCTGGTTTCCAACAAAGTCATCAACCGCGTGGTTTCCAGCGCCCATACCGGCAAACACATTCAGCTGCATTTTCAGCCTATCGTGTCGCTGAGCAACCCAACCTTCTACTACGAAGCCCTGCTGCGCATTGAAGGCGAAGAAGGTCTCATTCAGCCTTACGAAATCTTCAAGGTCATCGAACGCCGCCGCTTGGAAGTCGAGATCGACCAGCAGGTCATACTCGCCGCACTCGAGGTACTAAAAAAAGGACAGCTGCCCGAACGCAGCGGGCTGTCCATCAACCTCTCCGGCAAAACGCTGCTGCAGCCCAACCTGGTTTCGCTGTTCGAGCCCTTCCTGCCGCTATTGCAACGCTATAAAGTGGTTATCGAAATTACCGAAAACGTGCTCATCGACCATATCGAATACGCCCAAAAAGTGCTCAACAAACTGCGCCAGCAAGGCTTCAAAATCGCGCTGGACGACTTCGGCAGCGGTTACTCGTCAATCCGCTATCTGGCCAGCATGCCGGTTGATATCATTAAATTCGATATGTCGATGAGCCGCGCCCTGGGCTCCGACAGCAAAACCCAGCAGATCATTATGGCGACGGCGGATATGATTATCCAAGCCGGATTCGATCTGGTCATGGAAGGGATCGAAGACAGCCACATGCTCGAACAGGCCCGTCTGGCAGGCGCCACCCATGTGCAGGGTTATCTGCTGGGCAAACCCGCGCCCGACTTCACGCCGCCATCCCTTCAAGCCCATGAAGAGGCTTAAAGTCATCGGTTTGACCGGCGGCATCGGCAGCGGCAAAAGTACCGTTTGCGGCCTCTTGGCCGAGCACCATGCGGCGATTATCGATACCGACCAGATTGCCCGTGAAGTGGTGCAACCGCATAGCGAGGGATTACGTCAAGTCATCGCCGAATTCGGCCAAGACTATTTGACCGAGCAAGGTGAACTCGACCGCGCCAAGCTGCGCGCCACGATCTTTGCCGATCCAACCCAAAAACAGCGCCTGGAAGCCATTTTGCATCCATTGATACGCCAAACCATGCTGGCAGAGATTGAAACCTGCCAACAGCGTTGGCAACAAGGTGAACCTATCGCCGCGATTGTCGTGGCCATCCCGCTTTTGGTGGAAACACTGCAAGGCGAAAAACCCGACTATCTAGACGAAATCTGGGTGGTGGATTGTGACGAAGCCACGCAACTGACGCGCGCCAGCCAACGCGACGGCCAGACAGCCGCACAGATTCAAGCCATCATCCAACAACAGGCCAGCCGTCAACAACGCCTGCACTGGGCCGACCGTATTATTGACAACAACGGCGATCAACAGGCGCTGCAGCAGCAACTTAGCGAACATTTGCCCGAATGGTTTATGTTTGACAACGCCGCTTAAAACGCACAAATCCGCCTTTTAAAAACTCAACAGGCCGGGTAAACAGCTTGCTACCCGGCCTGTTGAGTTTTTTTGACGCAAACAAACGCGTTTAAACCGATTCCGGCCAAGCCCCTTTGGTCAGCGCCACACCCTGTGCGCCGTGCGCTTTAGCCTCTTCCTTATCACTCATTTTCATGCCGCCCAACGCATAGACCGGCACCGGCAGTTGCGTAATCATCTCCGCCATACCGTCCCAACCCAGTGCCTGCAAATCGGGATGCGCCGCCGTGGCCTTGATGGGGGATAACGTCAAAAAATCCGCCTGCAACTGCAACGCCGCCTGTGCCTGCGACAGATCATGCACCGATACCGCCAACAGCTTGTCATCGGAAATCGGACGCCTTGCATAGGCCCCCGCCTGCTTGGAAGACAACTGGATCCCCGCCGCCAACGGCACCCGTTCCAGCCACGCCGGTTCGGCATTCAACAACAGCTTGGCGCCGTGCAGATGGGCCAGTTCCGCCATGTCGTTGGCCAGCGTTTCAAAAGCGGCATCATCCATGCCTTTGGCCTTTAACTGCGCCAGACGCACGCCATCCTGCAAGGCTTTTTCAAAACGGGCCAAGGCATCTTCGTGGTCAATAAAATCACCGACGCTCATGTAAATATCCGGCAATAACAAGGCTTGAACGATGCCGCGATTGGCTTCGGGAAAGTTCACCTTCGCCAGATCGTCCACTGCACACCACAACAACGCCTGTCCCTCTTTGCCGTGGGCTTCACCCTCAAACTGCGCGGTTTCATAAACATGCAGCCGCACCGCGACCTTTTCATAACGCCAAGGCACCACCATGACCGGCTTCCAGGCGGCGGTTTGAACGCCGATTTCCTCTTTGAACTCGCGCTCTAAAGCGGCTTCAACGCTTTCACCCGCTTCGATCTTACCGCCGGGAAATTCCCAGAAATCCGCCAGGTGCTGATGCGCCTGACGCTGCGTCAAACAGATCTTATCCTGCTTGCGCAGCACCCCTATCGCCACGTCAATCCAGTTGATGGTTTCCTGCTGCATAGTGTTCCTTCAATCCGTTTAAAAAATCTCAACAGGCCGGGTCAGGCCCATTCCTTGATGGATTATTTTATCGCAAGCGACTCTATAGATTTAAACCTTCCCGCCCGGCTTGGGTTAAAATACAGCTCATTTCATCTAATTTACAGTGGATCACGCTATGAGTCAGTTTTGGAGCCCGATCGTTCACAAACTCACCCCTTATGTGCCCGGCGAGCAGCCGAAGGTCAGCAATCTGGTCAAACTCAACACCAACGAGAACCCATACGGCCCCTCGCCAAAAGTGTTGGCGGCGATTGCGGCGGCCAATAATGACTCTTTGAAGCTCTACCCCGATCCCAATGCCGAAGCCTTGAAACAGGCGATTGCCAACTACCACGCGCTTGACGCCAATCAGGTGTTTGTCGGCAACGGTTCCGACGAAGTCTTGGCGCACGCCTTCCAGGCACTGCTCAAGCACGATGCGCCACTGCTGTTCCCTGATATTTCCTACAGTTTCTATCCGGTGTACTGCGGTCTTTACGAAATCGATTACCGCCAGATTCCGCTGAACGACGCCTTTGAAATCGACGTTAACGATTACAAACAAACCTGCGGCGGGATTATCTTCCCCAATCCTAACGCGCCGACCGGCCGAGTGCTGCCGTTAGCCGCGGTGGAAAAACTGTTGCAAATGCACCCACATGCGGTGGTGGTGGTCGATGAAGCCTATATCGACTTCGGCGGGGAGAGTGCCGCCAAATTGATCAACCAATACGCCAATCTGTTAGTCGTGCAAACCCTCTCCAAATCGCGCTCATTGGCCGGTATCCGCGTCGGCTTTGCGCTGGGGCAGGCGCATCTGATCGAAGCGTTGGAACGCGTCAAAAACAGCTTCAACTCCTACCCGTTGGACCGTTTGGCGATTCCGGCCGCCATCGCTGCCTTTGAAGACGAAGTCTATTTCCAGCAAACCTGTGGCAAGATTATCGCCACCCGCGAAAATCTGGTCAGCCACCTCACCTCTTTGGGCTTCGAAGTGCTGCCATCTGCGGCCAACTTCATCTTTGCACGCCACCCTGAGCACGATGCGGCACAACTCGCGCAAGCGCTGCGTGAAAACGCGATTATTGTGCGCCACTTCAAACTGCCGCGCATCGACCAGTTCCTGCGCATTACCATCGGTAATGACATTGAAAACGCCCGTCTGTGCGAAGTCATGAGCCAGATTGTCGCCAAGTAAGCCACCAAACTAAGCGCATAAAAAAACCGGATTGAAATGAAGTGACCCCCAAATGTTGGACACCAACTTTGGGGGTTTTTCATGTCCAAATACAGTCGCAATACAAAAGTCACCATAGCAAAGCGCTATCTTCAGGGCGAAAATTCTACCGCTCTCTCAAC
>NZ_JACBGH010000007.1 GCF_013391695.1 Thiomicrorhabdus cannonii | reverse complement strand
CCGAACTCAGAAGTGAAACGTCTTAGCGCCGATGGTAGTGTGGGAGGTCCCATGCGAGAGTAGGTCATCGCCAAGCTTATATCCTAAAACCCGCCTACCTCACCGTGGCGGGTTTTTTTTTGCCTAAAATCGACTCTGTTAATTCACATGAGTATTTCTGCTCAGTGTTCTGTATCCATAAATCATCCGATAGCGTTATAATACGCGCCTGATTTAATATGCATTTAGGAAGAAATATGACACCTGCGCAAGCTGCAATTGCTCAAATGATCATCGATGCCGTTAATCTTGAAGACGTGACAGTAGAGGATATTGACCCTCAGGCTGCCATTTTTAACGATGGATTGGGATTGGATTCGATTGACGCTTTGGAAATCTCGCTGGCCCTGAACAAGCAGTACGGTATCAAGATCAAATCCGGCGACCAGAATGTATCTGAGATTTTTTCCTCTGTAGCGGCCTTAACCGATTTTGTTGAAGCCCATAAACCCGCTTAAGACGGTTTTGTGTGTTGTCACGTCTTTCACATCATGCATTAAGGGATGGCTGGTTATTAACTGACGGTACAGATGGTTATTCCACAAGTTCGATTATTAGTGCTGCCTGGCAGCTTGCCCAGCGCCTGCCTCCCAAGCCTCATGTAGTCAATCTGTTCAGTGATCGGCATGCCTTTTTGATAGTGCTGCTGGCGGTTGCGATGCGTAGCGGCACGCTTCTTTTGCCATCCGGCACGACGCGTCGTGCCTTGGACGATATTCAGGCCTTTTTTCCCGACAGCTTGTTGTGGTTGGCCAGCGACTGTTCAATTCTCAACAGGCCGGCTACCGAGTGGATCAGTTCTGCGGATATTAGTGATTGTCTTGCCCAAGAAGCATCTGTTTCGCTGGAACAAATGCTTGCTGAATTTGATTCCAATAGTGACGTGGTAATGTTTACTTCCGGTTCGACTGGCTTGCCCAAACCGGTGCGTAAAACCTGGCGTGAACTCGCCGCGATGGGTGAGCAAGCCATTGCACGTTTTGGCTGGGCGGATGTTAAACCTTACGTGGTGGCAACCGTTCCGCAACAGCATATGTTCGGCTTTGAGACCACCATGCTGTGGCCGTTATTGAGTGGCGCACAGGTATACAACGGACGTCCGTTATTTCCGGAAGACATTCAGGCTGCCATTAATGCCGTTGACGGCCGCGAAGTGTGGCTGATTTCCACGCCGTTGCATTTACGCAATCTATTGGACTACGGTGTTGAGCTCACTGTGCCTCGTCTTAATATCCTTTCTGCGACTGCGCCGCTGTCTGAAGCATTGGCGCGTGATCTCGCCATGCACCTTAATGCACGTGTCTTTGAGGTGTATGGCAGTACCGAAACCGCGTCACTCGCCTCGCGTGAACCATTGCATCATCCACTTTGGCGATTGTATGACGGCTACCGGTTGACACAGCGCGGTGATTGCACGGAACTGCATATCGACGCGCTGGCACAAACGCACGTCCTGCATGATCGCTTAAGATTGGCCGATGCTGACCAGTTTGAACTGCTGGGCCGGCAGAGTGACCTGGTTAAAGTCGCCGGCAAGCGGGCCTCGCTTGAGGATCTGAACAGAGCCTTGCTCGGGATAGACGGGGTCGAGGATGCCACCTTTTGGTATGATGCAGCTAGCGACCGGATGCACGCGCTGGTGGTTTCCACTTGTTTAGAGGCGGCGCGAATCAAAGCCGCGTTAACGCCCTGGATGGATCCGGTTTTTTTACCCCGTCGGATTCATTTTGTCGAATCCTTGCCGCGCAATGCCGTCGGCAAGTTACCGCAGGCGGCACTGGCTGAGTTGGTGGCGCATTTGCAGGAAAAATTGTCATGTCAACGCCACGCGTGAATTTACAAGAGATACAATGCATTCAGGCGAATCATCCGTCATTTGCCGGACATTTTCCAGGTCGGCCGATTGTGCCGGGTGTGGTATTGCTGCAACGCGTAGAACATCTGATTTCTCAACATTACCCCGAATTCTGTGTGGCAGCGGTCAATCAGGCCAAATTCACCGCATCGGTCCAACCGCAAGAAAACTGGTTGGTTGATGTGACTTTTAAGAGCAAATCGCCGCAAACCGTTAGCGCAGATTTTAAAATATGGCTGCATCCGGCCACACCGCAGCAAACCCTGGCCGTATCGGGGCAGTTTACGTTGGTTGAAAATGCCTTACTCTGAACGCAGTTGGACAAAACAAAAAGAGCGCAGTTCTAAATTCTGGCTGCGTCTGATACGCGGCATTGCTCTTAAACTGCCGCGTTTTGCCGTTTTGCCGTTGCTGTATCCGATCACGTTGTTTTTTGTGTTGATCTCCAAGTCGCAAGTCGCGGCATCCCGCCATTATTTACGTCAGGTCCTTGACCGGCCTGTTGGGTTTGCGGATGTTTTCCGCCATTTTTTGTGGTTTGCGACCACCATTCTCGACCGCGTCTATTTTCTGACTGGGCGTACGCATACGTTTGCCCTGCAGTTTGATAATCCCCCAAATTGGGCGGAGAGCATCAGCCGGCAGCCGGCCCAGCTGTTCCTGGGCGCGCATTTCGGCAGTTTCGACGCGATACGCGCTCTGTCGGCAAAGCGCCTCAGCCTGAAAATCAAAATCGTCCTTAAAGTCGATCAGAACCAGAATCTTGTCAAACTGCTGAACGACCTCAACCCGGCATTGGCCGAGAACATTATCGCCTCGGAGGGGATGGGCACCGTTTTTGCCATGCATGAGGCTTTGCAGAACGGCCAGTCCGTCGCCATGTTGAAAGACCGGGCGGTGGGCGATGAGACCACGGTACCGGTTAAGTTCTTCAACGATACGATTGCCGTGCCGGTGTCGGGGTTCAAGCTGGCCAAACGCTTCAAACTGCCGGTGAATGTCTTTTTCGGCCGTTTCGACGGCGGCAACCGCTATACCATTATCAACCGCCAGCTGGATTATACGGCGGATACGCCAATTGAAGAGATGGCGCAGGCCTATATGGATATGGTGGCGGAGCAGTGTCGTGTGTCGCCCTACAACTGGTTCAACTTCTTTCAGTATTGGCAGCGCTCGGGAGAGGCAGAGTGAAACGCGGGATTCTTGCCATGTTGCTGTGTTGGGTTCAATCCGCTGCGCACGCGCAAATCAGCCTGAACGAACTCTACCAGGCCTGGCCTCAACCCTTGGCCGAGCAAGGCTTTCAGGAAGAGCGTTTCGACGCCTTATTGGAGTTGACGAGCCGCTATGCCGGCCTGTTCAGATTTGTTTCGCCGCAGCATTTCGAGATGGTTTATACCGCGCCCATCAGCGGTAGACTCGCCCTGCAGGATGGGCAGTTGCAGGTTGATCTGCCGGGACGCAAATTGCAGATCGCTCTGGCCCAGCTACCCGAGGTGGCGCAGTTTATCGAACCTTTGCAGTGGTTGATGCAGGGGCGGCCGCAGAAGTTGCAACCACAGTATGCCAGCGAACTGCTTTGGCAAGATAACACGCATTGGCAGCTGCGCCTCAAACCCAAAGCGCAATCGCCACTGAATGCCAGTCAGATCGTGGTCAGCGGGGTCTATCAATCTCAACAGGCCGGGGTAGAGCGTATCCGTCTGGAGATGCGTCAGGGCGACTGGCGCGAGTTCAGCCTTTTACCGGCCTCAGCAACCGTAACCGGACCTAAGCCGTGATGGCCTCGCCGTTTTCAGCAAAAGCGCGTTATGTCTTGCTAGTGCTGATGATCCTGCTTTTCGCATGGCTGGCGGCGTGGAGCCTGCCTAAAATCACGCTGCAAAACCACCTCACCGCGTTTTTCCCCGCTCCGCAGACAACAGAGCAGGCGCTATTACAATCCACCTTAAAAGAGGCCTTATCGCAGGACCAGCGGCAGCAGCCGGTGATGCTGGCATTGCGTCTACCAAACCCGACTGACACGGCCGCGCTACTTCAGGCCGGCAACCAACTCAAAGCCTTATTGCAAGCCGACACGTCGGTTGCCAGAGTCGAAAACCAACCGCCGTCGCTGTTGGCCGCGCAAACGGCTGGATTGCTGCACTATCGCTACCTGCTGGCGTCGGCCGATTTCAGCGAAGCGGCGCTGCAGGCGGGGTTGCAAACCCTCTGGCAGGCGTGGCAGTTGGGGATTGTGCCGGATAAGACGCAGGCATTGGCCGATCCCACGCAACAGTGGTTGCGTTATATCGGGCAAATGCAGCAGCAAACGCAGATCGCCGTGCGTGACGGCTACTGGTTCGCCGAGGATACGCAGGGGGCTGCGGCGCTGCTGTTGGTCCATTTGCAGGCAGACGAGCAGGCGGCAGCGCATTTTTGGGCGGCGTTGCAGACGATACAAGCGCAGCAGCCGCAATGGCGGATTCAGGCCTCCAGCCCAGCGTTGATTGCCTGGCAGGCGCGGCAGACGATTCAGAGCAGCATTCAGCAGCTGTCGGTGTTGGCCATGTTGACAGTGTTGCTGTTTCTGGGCTGGCGTCTGCGTAAGCCGCTATGGGTGGCGTTGAGCTTTGTGCCCTTGGCGATCGGTTCGCTGTTGGCGGTGTTGGCGGTGCAGTGGCTGTTCGGCTTTGTGGAGGCGCTGGCGCTGGCGCTGGGTGTCGTGCTGATCGGCGTGGCGGTGGATTACCCCATTCACGCCTTCAGTGCGCGGCGTGACGGCCAAGCGGTCGAAAAACGCGCCTGGCCGTTGATCCGCCTCGGTGCGTTGACCACGGCGGCCGGATTTGTGACCTTGTTTGTGCTGGAGATTGACGGCCTGCGGCAGATGGCGGTGTTTGCCATCACCGGTATCTTGAGCGCTATGTGGCTTACCCGTGCCTTGTTGTGGGTTTTGCCGTCCACAACAGCGACTGAAATGGCGGGGCAGCCAGCGCAAACCACGCCGCAAGTTGGGTCTTATGGCCATTGGCTATTGCTGGCAGGATTGCTTCTGGCCGCCTGGCCGTTAAGCCAAAAATGGCTGTGGCAGGATGACCTGGCGAGTTTAAGCCCCGTGCCGCAAGGTCTGTTGCAGCAGGACGGTGAATTGCGCCGCCATTTTCAGCAGGCGGAGGCCGGGCAGTTTTTGCTGGTGAGCGCGCCGGATGTCGAAACCCTGTTGCAGCGTCAGGAGGCTCTGCTACCCGGCCTGTTGAGTTTGCAGCAGCAAGGTCAGATTGCGGGCAAAACGATGCTCGCCGATCTGCTGCCGAGCCAGGCTTTGCAGCACGAACGCCAATATGCACTGCCGGCGGCAGCAGACTTGCAGCCGGCTTTGCTTGCGGCGGCGCAACAGGCGGGAACGCCGTTCCAAGCCAAGCATTTTGCCGGCTTTATCGCCGAGGTTGAACAGAGCAAGAACTTGCCGTTGCTTGATTTGAAAGGGTTTGAATCCCAGGCCGCCGGTTGGCAGAGGGCGCTGGCCGATCATCTGCTGACGCAGCAAAAGGATGGCGTGGTCGGTAAAATTCTATTGCGACAGGTGGCCGATAAGGACAGCGTGCGTACCTGGGCACACGCCCAGGGTCTGGTCTGGTTCGATCAGCGCGAGTTTGTGGCGCAGTCGGTGGGCGCCTTGCGCACGCAGCTGTTGCAGGTGTTGGCGGCTTTTCTGGTGGTGATGCTGTTGGTTTTATGGGCGGTCAAGGCGCAAAGCCTCTCCTGGAAACGTGCGTTCACCCCGGCCTGTTCACTTTTAATGCCGGTCGTTTTGGGCTTGGTCTTTACCTATGCGATTTTGCTGGCGTTGGGGCAGGTGTTGACGGTTTTTCACCTGTTGGCGAGCCTGCTGTTGATCGGCATCGGCCTGGATTACAGCCTGTTCGCACAGAGTGCCCGCAACGACAAGCAGCCGGAATATCTACGTTCCGTGCATGCCGCGCTGCTGACGACGCTCTTGTCGTTCGGTTTTCTGCTGTTGACGCCGATTCCAATATTGGTGGCAATCGGCCAGGTGATGGTGGTGGGCGTGCTGGCGATTTATGTGAGCGCACGCCTTTTCTTCAAGGTGTGAGGTTTCAGCGGGCTTCGATAATGGAGACCAGCGTGTCGACCGCACGGCCGCTGTTTTTGACAAAGAAGTTCTTCGGATTCCACACGTAGCCGCTCAACACCGAGGTGATCGACTGCTTGATGCGCGGTTCCTTGTCGTCGGCAAAGAAGATGGTCTGCAAGCGGCCGTCATACCAGGCGGTGACGAATTCGCGGAAGACGTTGATGCCGCGCAGCATATAGTCTTCATATTCGACCTGCCAATCCACGGTTTCGCCGTTGAGTTCCTTGATGGTCAAATCGGCGGCGACCGAACCCGATTCCAGCGCCAGCGTTACGCCTGAACTGAATACCGGATCGAGGAATTCCGAGGCGTTGCCTACCAGCACGAAGTTGCTACCGTAAAGTTTTTTGACCGCCGCCGAATAGCCGCTTAAGAAACCCACGTCGTTGATTTTTTTGGCGTGCGCATAGCGCGCTTTGGCGGCCGGCGTGGTGTCGATAATGTGATCCCAGAATTCGCTTTCGTTCATGTTTTTGGACTGGAAGAACTCCTCGGTACAGACCACGCCCACCGAGGTGATGCCGTCGTTGAAAGGGATGTTCCAGATCCAGGCGTCGTTGTCGCCGTGAATGTCCACGTAAATGTAGCCGTCGGTGCCGTCTGCAGGGCGGATGTCGCCCTCTACGCGGCAGAAAGTCGCACGGCGCAGCGCCAGTTTGGGGGTGCTGTCCAAATCCAGCAGGCGCGGTAAAACGCGGCCGTAACCGGAGGCGTCGATGACCTTTTTGGCCTGATAACGTTCAATGTCACCCTGTTTGGTTCTGACGGTGACGATGTTGGCCTCCGGGTCGTAGGCGATCACTTCCGACTCAAACTCCACCTCCACGCCTTTGCGTTCGGCGTCTTTGAGCAGTTCATGGTCAAACAGTTCGCGCTTCACCTGAAACGAGCTGTTATGCGCTTCGCCGAGGTTGTCGGCAAAATGGTAGATCTCAAACTTGCCCGGCGTTTGGAAGGCGACGCCGCCTTTGAACTGGAAACCGGCGTTTTCGATGCTTTCCAACATATTGGCTTCGGCCAAGAGTTGGTTGCAACGCGGTAACAGTGATTCGCCGATGACAAAACGCGGAAAAGTCTGGCGTTCCACCAGTTTGACGTTGAAGCCGGCCTGAACCAGTTTGGCGCCGGCAATCGAACCGGCAGGGCCGCCGCCGATAATAAAGACATCGCAGTGTTTCAAGGTGTTTCCTTCGTTGTGGAGGAGATGAAAATGTTGGGTTTGTGTCTCAAGGATCTGAACAGGCCGGGTAGGAACAGGCCTTTTTTCAGCAGTTTTCTGGCCACCATCAGGGTGATCTGGGTGATGTCGAAACCCGGACGGAAATGGCTGGCGCGGCGCTGCTCCGGGTAGCTGGAGGCGATCGGCACAAAAACGAAATCAAAGCCTTCACGCGCCGCTTCAATCAAGACTTCGCTTTCAAACACAAAACCGGAACGGCGGTGCGGACGGATCGAGAGCTTTTCCAGCAAAGCAAACGGGTAGAGGCGGAAGCCGGATTGGCTGTCGGCAATCGGTTTGCCCGCCGCCCAGCTGACCCAGAAATCGGCGATTTTGTTGGCCATCAAGCGCGCTTTGGGGGCGTTTTCGCGGTTCTGCAGACGTGCCGCGACCACCAGATGCTGCGGGTGCTGCGCATAAGCTGCCTGCAGTTGCGGGATATTATGCGGATCGTGCTGGCCGTCGCCGTCGAGGGTGATGGCGTAGTCCACATTAAGCTGGCGGGCTTTTATAAAACCCGATTGCAACGCCGCCGCCTTGCCTTGGTTTTTGACGTGTTCAATGAGGATGGCGGCCGTTTGCTGCACGATTTGCGCGGTCGCATCCTGCGAGGCGTCGTTGACCACAATCACGTGCGGCGTGTGTTGCAAGGCGTTTTCCACCACCTCGCGAATCGTCAGGGCTTCATTGTACGCGGGAATGATAATCGCAAAGTGTGTTGCGGAAGAGGATAGGGTCATCTTAGTGGATCTTGTTGAGCATACGTTGGTTATTGAGCCGTTTACTGATAAAGGCGCCGGTATGGTACCAATGCACAAAGAAACCTTCCAGCGCAATTTTGAGGAGAGCGGCCGGCGTAGCTTGCCATTGTGCCTCGGCGGCGACCGGCACGGCATTGAGTCCCAATCTCCCGGCCATGATCATGCAGCGGTGCAGATGGTAGCGGTTGCTGATGAGCGCGACCGGTAGATTGCGTTCGGGCAGATAATCACGCGCCTGCTTGAGGTTTTCGAGCGTATTGCGCGAAGCCTCTTCCAACAGCAGCGCCGGTTGCAGTGCGGGACGGCAGGTCAGCAGATAGTCGGCCGCGGCCTGCGCCTCGCTAAGACGATTGCTGCCGGTTTTACCGCCCAATAGTACAATCGCTGGCGGCAACGGCTGATGTTCCGCTAGGCGTAACACGCCTTGCAAACGTCGTTGAAAATCGGCGTCGGGCAGGTCGTTGTGCAGTTGTTTGCCAAACAGAATCCAGGCGTACAGGGAATTTGGAGGTTGCGCCGGCGCGTGCCGCGCGGTGCGGGCGATTTGCAGGACTCTCCACAGCCAGAACAGCCCGCCGGAGAGTACCAGACTGAGCACCGCCAGAATCAGCATCAATAAGCCGTCCCGGTCGGTGCCTTGTTGCGAGGCGCTTGAGGTTAAGCGCACCCGCTTACATGCCGCTTAGTTGAACTTGAATGCGGTTGTTGAGGTTCTGCATCCAGCCGTTGTAGTTTTTGTGGATGGTGCCTTTTTCGGCATCGTAATCCAGGTTGACGCTGTTCTTGTAGATCAGGCTGTAAGAGGTGGTGGAGTAAGGGATGGAAATAACCGCCTGGTGGCTGCGTAGGTTCAAGGTACCTTTCAGTTTGTCACCGTCTTCGCTGATAATCCAACCCAAGCTCACGCCAGCCTGACGGATCGCTTGTTTTACCTGTTCGGTCGACTTGATATTGGTTGGAACCGGTTGCGCTTCATAGTTTTGCACCGGCGTGGCGCCGCAGCCCGCCAAGGTCAATGTGAATGCGACCAGTGCCGCCATGAAAGTGCTTTTTAGAACTGCTGCTCTCATTGTGATTTTCCTTTGGTTGTGTGAAAAAGTGATGGTTTAAATCAGTTCAGGTCGCCGAAACGCGCGCCGTCAACCGGTGAATTCAGCCACATGACAGTGTCTTTGGCGTTGGCTTCGACCGTGCGGCCCAGTACCGAACAAGAGCCTTTGTAGCCGCCGAAGAAGCCGCCGCCGGAAACGCGGCCAAAGTCCGCTTCAGCCATTTTTTGGCCGTCCTTGTAAAGCACCATGTGCATTTGCGTGTATTTGCGATGGCCGATAAAGGCGTTGCCGCCGCTGTGAATCTGCGTGAAAGTCGGTTTCAGGAAGTAGCCGTTTGCGGTTGGCTCCTGCGAGTTGACCACATTGACCTGAATGCCGTCGTCCTGCGCTTGTTCTTGCAGCAACTGCGTGTACTGGGTGGTCAGGGTGCATTCATTCAGAGCCGCCTGGCTGATTTGGCCGCGGTTGTCACTGATGGCGATAATCTGAGGTACGCTGACCAGCGTGATTTTATCGCTCTGCTGCGCCTGTGGTGCCGCGACCGTAGCGCTATCGGTGGCAGGTTGTGTGGTGGCGTTGCCGCCACAGCCGACCAGAGTTGAAGTGGAAAGAGCCAGAACCGCCAAATAACGTATTTTCATAAAGCCTCAAGCGTCGATTTAATGGATGGATAAACGTAGTTTTTGCGCATAAGTTACACTAAAAATCGGGTCTTGAAAAGAGCGGGTACGCATTTTAACGGTTCAGTCAAAGCTCTAGGCCATACCACCATTCACCTGAATCACCTGGCTGGTGATATAGGCGGCTTGTTCCGAGGCCAAAAAACTCACGGCATGAGCGACTTCTTGCGGCGTGCCGGCGCGTTGGGCGGGCACCATCTGCTTGATGGTGTCGGGGCTGAATACGTCCTCGGTCATGCTGCCGGCGATAATGCCGGGGGCGACCACATTCACGGTGATTTTGCGCGAGGCGAGTTCCAGCGCCAGCGACTTGCTGGCGCCGATCAGCCCTGCTTTGGCGGCGGCGTAGTTGGTCTGGCCGCGGTTGCCCATGACGCCGGCGATGGAGGCGATATTGATAATGCGGCCCCAGCGCGTGCGGATCATCGGCAGCAACAGCGGTTGGGTGACATTGAAAAAGCCGTTCAGCGAGACATCGATGACGTTCTGCCACTGTTCGTGGCTCATGCCCGCCATGACCGCGTCGTCGTGAATGCCGGCATTATTGACGATGACCTGGATCGCTCCGTCTTGCAGCAAGGCTTCCAGCGCGGCTTGGGTTTCCTGGGGGTGTGTCACATCAAACTGCACCGCCTGCGCTGCATAGCCTTGTGTCAACAGTCCATCCACGACCCCTTGGGCTTTGGCCAGTTGGCGGTTGGCGTGGACAATCACTTCGTAGCCGTCGGCCGCCAGTTGTGAGGCGATCGCCGCGCCGATGTCGCCGCTGCCGCCGGTAATCAGAGCGCGTTTAGGGGTGTTTTCAGGCATGCGTTTCTCCGGTTGGGGCGCTTGGCGGGTGGGCAATCATCACTCTGCCGTGACAGAGCCGCTGGTGTTGCGCGTCTGCAATGCAAAATTGATAGAGCTTGCCGCTTTCGTCGGCAAACAGCTGTTCGGCCTGGCCGAAAAGATGCGGGGTTTGCAAAGCGTCAGGCGCAAACTCACCGAACTGCACCTGACGCACGCTGGCCAGATAGCCGATTTGCGGGCCGGTTGCCGATGCGTTTTGCAAACTCAACAGGCCGCCATGTACCGCGACGAGTTGCGCGCCGAATTCAATCAGGTGCAGGCGCGACAGTTGGCCCTGCTCTTTCAACGGGTGATCGGGCATCAGATGCCGGGCCGTGCGGCAGTCAATCCGTTCCTCATCAAACGCCAGCACGCTGTCCCACAGGCACATGCCGCCTTTATGCGGGATCATTGCCTCAATCTGTGCAAAGTCGTACAGTGCGCTCACCGCTTTTCCAGCGTGATTTGCAGTGATTGGCTATTTGACAGCGGCAACAGGTGCAAGCCGTTCTGATGTCTTGCCAAAGACGCCAGCAGCGGCCAGATTTGCGCCGCACGGTTGTCGCCAAACAGCGGGTGCGATGTCACCTCGCTAGGTTGCTGCACGAGCGACAGCTGTATTTTGGCGAGACAGCGGGGCGAGGGCTGTGCGCTTAAAACCATGCCAAAGGCAAAGGGCTCAATCTTGGGCTGAAAGGTTTCAATCACCGGGTCGATCGGCAGGTCGTATGCCACCAGCAGCAGTTGGGGGTGGTTTGCGTCCAGCTGGCTCAGCCCCTCAAGCAGACTGTTGGCAAGCTGATAGTCGCCGGCGGAAATCGCCGAGGCGGCCTGCCGATTGCCTTTGCCGATCATCCAGTAACCGGCCGGCGCATTATGCACGGAGTTGTGGAACTGGATCGGCGAAATCATCGGCTCGTCTTCCAGAATCGCGGTGGTCATCTGCGCCGAAATCGCGGTGTCGCCGTCCACGCTGGCAAACAGTGTCAGCATGGCGGCAATCGCGTCATCCGCATAGTCAGCCGTGCAGGCTTCGGCGGTGCGCAACGCCAGTTTGATGGTGTCGGTGGTGCGGCGGCGTTCGTTGGCCGGCAAAAAGGCCGGGGCGTATTTGCTCAAGGGGGCGAATTCGTATGGTTGTTCGCCGCGCAAAACTGCACAGGCCGGCTCCCAGCCTTCCATGCCGGGGGCCTGCACGCTGACGCTGTCGATATAGGCGATCATCGGGCGGCCTCCGTCAGACTGAAAATCAGGGTGGCATTATTGCCGCCAAAACCGAACGAGTTGCTCATGGCGTGTTGCACCTTGGCCGCTTGGGTTTGGGTGACGGGCTGCAAATCCAGTTCGGCATCCACCTGCTGTAGATTGAGATTGGCCGGTACCAGTTGGTTTTGCAGGGCGATCTGGCAAAACACCGCTTCGGTAATGCCCGCCGCGCCGAGGGTATGGCCGGTAAATCCTTTGGTGGAGCTGAGTGGCGGCAAATTTTCGCCGAATACGCGGTGCACCGCCTTGGATTCCGACAGGTCGTTGCTGGGGGTGCCGGTACCGTGCAGGTTCAGGTAGTCGATTTGGGATGGCGCCAATTTGGCCCTGTCCAGCGCTTGCTGCATCGCCTGGCGCGCGCCTTCGCCCTCTGGATGCGGGGTGGAAATATGGTAGGCGTCGCTGCTTTCGCCGTAACCGCTCAAAACGATTTGCGGCGCATGCGGCGGCTGTTTTTCCAGCAGCATAAATCCGCCGGCTTCACCGATATTGATGCCGTTGCGCTTGGCATCCAGCGGGCGCACCGGGGTTTCGCTGACCAATCCCAGTGCGTTGAAGCCGTGCAGCGTGGTCAGGCAGAGGCTGTCGACCCCGCCGACGACCACCGCATCGACCAGATCATGCGCCATCCAGCGCGCGGCGGTGGCAAACACTTTGGCGCTGGAGGAGCAGGCGGTGGAAATGACCAGGCGCGGGCCGGCAGCCCCCAAAGCGGCGGCACAGAAATCGGCCAGGGCATTCATACGGTGGGTGTGTTCATAGCGGTAATCGGGCGGAAAGCAGCCGTGTTGTGCGTTATGCATCAGCGCCAGTTCGGTTTCCAGAATGCCGGAGGTGCTGGTGCCCACGGCGATACCGACGCGATGCGCGCCATAGCGGGCAACGGCCTGCGCCACCGCTTCGGCAAAACCGTCGGTTTGCAGTGCCAGCCAGGCGAGTTGATGGTTGCGGCAGTGATAGCTTTGCAGCGCCGGCGGCAGCTGCACGTCGGCCAGGGCGTCAACCTCGCCAAAAAACGAGTTGAGTTTGGGGGCAAACGCCTGCAAATGCGGGCGCAAGCCGGCCTGCTGGGTTTGCAAGGCCGCGGCGTGCGCTTGCAGGCCTCGGCCCAAAGGGCTGACGAGCGTGGAAGCGGTGATAGGCAGTGCAAGAGTCATCGTTGAGCGTGTTTGCGAATACTTGTTTGAATGCGCAAAGTATAAGGGAAAAACCTTAACCTTGTCAGCTGGTTTGGCGTTTTGCTTGCTGGGTGCGCTCAGGCGGTTGGAATCGCCAGACGGCGCTGAATGGCGTCTGCAGCAGTTGCAGCACAAATGTTCCCAAACGGGCCTGCGCCTGATCGGCAAACAGGCGCTTGCGGATCAGAAACTCGCCGCCCAGCAGGCTGAGCATGAGCAGCAGGCCCAGCAGATCGCTCCAGATTGAAAGCGGCAAACAAACTGAACAGGCCGGGTCGGGCAGGATGATTTGCAGTTTATTGAGCCAAAGCCAGCCGAGCAGAAGCGTCCACGCCCAGGTCACGCGGCGGGTATAGCGGCGTTTGCGTGCGTCCATGCTGCCGTCAATCAGCCAGGCGTACCGGGTAATCAGCGGGATCTGCTGCGGCAGCAGACTGGCGGCAAACAACAGCCAGACAAAACTCAACCCCAACAGCATCAAACCTTGCCAGATTGCCAACAGCAGCGCCTGGCTTTGCGGGAAGAGCCACAGGCAGATCAACAGCGCCAGAATCAGGCCGAAAAAACTCAACAGGCCGGGTCTGAACAGGTTCTTAAGCATCGCCTTAATCCAAACCTTTGACGGTTTCTTTTGACACGTAGAAGTTCCAGGTCAACGCCAGGCCAAAGGTTTCGGAGCGGGTGGTTTCCAGCAGCGGGCTGTCTTCATAAACGCTGCCGTTGAGGTCGTTGAGCTTATAGAAAGCGCCGAGCCAATAATCGCCCAAGTGCCAATTCAGGCCCAGCAGATAGGTCAGACCGGAAAAACCGCTTTTGCCCTCGTACGCCGGACGCGAAGCGGTGGCGTCTGCCGCATCCACGCCGTAAACATAGTGGTGGTAGGTGTCGGTGGCGAAGTTGGCGCTGATGCCGGCGCTGAATTTCACACGCTGCGACTGGTTGAACTGACGGCGGTAGGCGTAGTGCAGTCCCGGTGCGCTGATCCAGCCTTCCTGATGGATGGAGCGGAAGTCGGAGGCGATGACGGCGCGAATCGGCAGTTCGAACTGCAGGGTGTTGAGCCGGTCTTGCCACAGCGGATAACGCACCACCGGCCCCAGTTCAACCGCCGCATCCAGGTCGTCCATGCCGTTTCTCAAGCGGTTGTCCTTGCTGGAAACCGGGATCGAACCGGCCAGACTCAAATCCAGTTCCCATCTGCCGACATGGAAGAGCGGCTTTTTGACTTCGCGCTGGTCGATCTGGAAATGTTCGCCGCGATAGGTGATATAGGGAAACGGCAGCAGCAGCAGGGTGTTGCGCTCTTTGGAACCGGGGTAATCGGGATAGTCGATCAGACCCGGACCCAAGCCGATTTCCCATTTTGGCAGGGTTTGCTGCGGTTTTTTTGCCGTATTTTCGGTGGCCGAAGCGGAAAGGGTAAATGTCAGGCCCAGCAGGGCGAGCATCAGAAATCTGGTCATAAACGCGAACAAAAAGAGTGGTTGGGGGTGGAATCTTAGCGCGTTTTGCGGCGGCGTGCCACTCATGGATAAGGGATTTTAAGTAGGATACGGCGTGGGCAGAACGCCCACACCGAAGAGAGGGGGGCGATTACTTCAAGGCGTCCATAATCGCTTTTTCAACGGCGGCGATGGTTTGCGTGCCGTCGACCTTGACGTATTTCAGGTTGGCGTTTTGCGCCGCTTCGCCTTGGTAGTAGTCGATCAAAGGCGCGGTCTGCTTGTGGTAGACGTTCAGACGGTCTTTGACCACTTCCGGCTTGTCGTCGTCGCGCTGCACCAGGTCTTCGCCGGTTTCGTCGTCTTTGCCTTCGACTTTAGGCGGATTGTAAACCACATGGTAAGTGCGGCCAGACGCCAAGTGCGCACGGCGGCCTGACATACGGTTCACGATCTCTTCATCCGGCACGTCGATTTCGACCACGGCGTCAATCGCCACACCGGCTTCTTTCAATGCATCCGCCTGCGGAACGGTACGCGGGAAACCATCCAGCAGGAAACCGTTGGCGCAGTCTGCCTGGGCAATGCGCTCTTTGACCATGCCGATAATGATGTCGTCAGTCACCAATTGACCGGCGTCGATGGCGGCTTTGGCTTTCATCCCCAGTTCCGTGCCCGCCTTGATGGCCGCGCGCAGCATGTCGCCGGTAGAGATTTGCGGGATGTTGAATTGTTTGGTCAAAAACTGGGCTTGGGTGCCTTTACCAGCGCCGGGTGCGCCTAACAGAATGAATTTCATGGAAAATCCTAGTTGCTAACAGATTAATTTAAAACGGAAATTGGCGCCTATTATAAGACCTTTAAGCAGGCGGGAAAAGCCTTGGTGCTAATGCGTAGTATTTAGCGCGGTTGGCGTCATCTACCCGGCCTGTTGAGTTTTTTGGCCGGTTTTTTTGTGGTTAAGCGTTTGCCTGTCTTAGCAGGCTTTGCATGGTCTGTTCCGCCTGCTGGGCGTAATGGCCGCCAAACAGATTGAAATGGTTCAGAATATGGTAAAGGTTGTAGAGTGGTTTGCGGCTCGCATAACCGTCATCCAGCGGAAAGACTTCGTTATAACCAGCGTAGAAATCAGGCGAGAAGCCGCCGAACAGTTCGGTCATAGCGATGTCGGTTTCACGGTCGCCGTAATAGCAGGCCGGGTCGAAAACCACCGCGTCGCCGTCGGCGGTGAAGGCGCTGTTGCCGCCCCACAGGTCGCCGTGCAACAGACTGGCTTCGGGGCGGTAGTTTTGAAACCAATAAGGCAGGGTCTCAATCAGACGCAGTCCCAAATCGAATAGTGGCCGTGGAGCGCCACGCAATTGCGCCAGCTCCAGTTGCGGGCGCAGGCGCTCTTCGCCATAGAAGCCGATCCAATCGCTGTGCCAGCGGTTTTTCTGCAAGGTATGGCCGATATAGTTGTCCTCAAACCAGCCGAAGGGTTGTGTCTGCTGCTGATGGCGATTGATCTGGTGATGCATCAGCGCCAGATCGCGGCCGCGTTGAAAGTCGTCACCGTGCGAGGTCAGTGGCAGAAACTCCATCAACAACCAGGCCTGTCCATTATGTTCGCCGTAGCCGTAAGGCTTGGGACAGAGCAGGCTGTTGGACGCGGCAATGGCTTGCAGGTTGTGGGCTTCAGCGGCAAACAGCGGCAGCGCTGCCGCGCGGTTTAACTTCAGGAAGTAATTTCCTTCAGTACAGTGCAACTGGTAGGCTTCATGAATATCGCCTCCTGCGACGGCATGGGCCGAAACAATATGCAGCTCCCGTCCGAGCGAGTCCGCCGCCGTGATATTGATGGTTTTTGCCAAGTCCTGCCAGTTCATGTGTTTCTCCTATTGAAACAGCTCCTGCGTAATCTCGTGGATTTTGGTTTCCGTCTCATCGGGAATCTGCGGGGCGTTGTCGGCTTTGAATACCTCAAAGAAGGCGTTGGGCGTATCCGCCGGCACCGCTTCGCCGGTTTCCGGGTTGATGGGTACGTTCACCAAACCGTCGGGACGTGCCAGCGGCGCATTCGGGTAAGGCGCCAGAGCGCTGCGCATATAGTCGATCCAGATCGGCAGGGCGGCGCGGCCGCCGACTTCGCTGCGTCCCAGGGTTGACGGGGTATCGAAGCCAACCCAGACGGTGGTGACCACATCCGGGTTGAAGCCGGAGAACCAGGCGTCTTTCTGGTCGTTGGTGGTCCCGGTTTTACCGGCGATGTCGTCGCGGTTGAGTTCGTTGGCGCGCTTGCCGGAACCGTATTTAATGACGTCCTGCATCATCGAGGTGGCGATATAAGCGGTTTGCGGGCTGATGACGCGCGGCGCGCTCAACGGATCGTCTTCCAGACACTGCGCCTCGCAGGCCTTTTTCGGTTCGGCCTGATAGATGACGTCGCCGTTGAAATCGCGCACTTCCTTGATCAGATAGGGGTCGACTTTATAGCCGGTATTGGCAAAGGTGGCGTAGCCCTGCACCACTTCCCACGGCGTCAGTTGGACGCTGCCCAGCGCCAGCGACAGGTTGCGGGTGGCGTTGAGGGCGCTGCGGTCAAAGCCGAAGCGTTGTGCGTAATCGACCACATAATTGATGCCGATTTCCTGCAGCAGGCGGATGGAAACCAGGTTACGCGAATAGGCCAATGCCTGACGCAGACGGGTCGGGCCGTAGAAGCGGCCGGAGTAGTTTTCCGGACGCCAGACATCTTCCAGCGCGTTGTCGTGGAACACCACCGGCGCATCGTTGATGACGGTGGCGGCAGTCAATCCTTTATCCAGTGCGGCGGCATACAGGAACGGCTTGAAGTTGGAACCCGGCTGACGCTTGGCCTGAATGACGCGGTTGAACTTGCTGCGGAAGAAATCGAAACCGCCGACCAGCGCCAGCACACTGCCGTCTTTGGGGCTGATGGAGATCAGCGCCGCCTCGGTTAGAGGGTCTTGCGCCAGCTGCCAGCTGTTATTGAGCCACTGCAGATAGATGATGTCGCCGACTTTGAGCACGTCCTGCGGTTTGCTCGGTTTGGCGCCGGTCTTATTGACGTCGAGATAGGGTTCCGCCCACTCCATTGAGGCAAACGGCAGGGTCACGGTCTGGCCGTCGAGCATCAAAACTTCGGTGTCCGTGTGGTTGAAACGGGTCACCACGCCGGTTTTCAAATGGCCGAATTTGGGAGTGTTCTCCAAGGTGTTGAGAACGCTGGCTTCATCGGTCATTTCGGTGGGCGACAGGTGGGCCACCGGGCCGCGGTAACCGTGGCGACGTTCATATTCCTGCAAGCCGTCGCGCACCGCCAGATTGGCCTGGTTTTGCAGCTCGCTGTTGACTGTGGTGACGATGGTCAACCCTTGTTTAAGGGCGTCCTCGCCGAAACGCTCGACCGCAAAGGCGCGTGCCATTTCGGCGACATAACCGGCTTCGATGTCGATGCGGGCGCCGACCAGTTTGGCATGCACCTCGACCGCCTGCGCGTCGCGCATCTCCTGTTCGGTGATGAACCCCAGTTCGAACATGCGGCGCAACACATAGTTGCGGCGCAGTTTGGCGCGGGCGGCGTTGGCGATCGGATTATAGGCCGACGGCGCTTTGGGCAGGCCGGCAATCATGGCGTATTCGTCCAGCGACAGTTCGCTGATGGGTTTGCCGTAGTAAGTCTGTGCCGCGGCGGCGACGCCGTAAGAGCGGTAGCCGAGGAAGATTTTATTGAGGTAGAGCGCCAGAATCTCCTGCTTGCTCAGTTCGTTTTCGATCTTGTAGGAGAGGATGATCTCATTGAGTTTGCGCAGGTAGGTCTTCTCGCTGCTCAAAAAGAAGTTACGCGCCACCTGCATGGTGATGGTAGAACCGCCGGACTGCTTGCTGCCGGTGGTGACCAGTTCAAACACCGCACGCGCCAGACCTTTGTAGTCGACGCCGCCGTGCTCGAAGAAACTCTCGTCTTCGGAGGAGATGATCGCCTGCGTCATGCGCTCCGGGATTTCGGTGTAGTCCAGCGGAATGCGTTTCTCGGTGCCGATTTCGCTGATGAGTTTGCCGTCTTCGGTGACGATGCGCAGCGGCACATGATAGGTCACGTCTTTAAGGGTCGCGGCATCCGGCAGGGTCGGGTAGACGGTCAACACATAGACCAAAACGGCGGTGAACCCCAAGCCGATCAGGCTGAAAAACGAGCTTAGCCAGATCCAGCGCTGCCATCTGCGATGTTGAGGTTGCTTGGGTGGCTTCGGTGGTTTGGAATCGGGCTGCGGCGTGCCGGCGGGTTCAAGCTGGGCGCGTTCAAGGTCGATATGCGGGGTGGTTTCGCTCATAAGGGCTCAAAGTGGTCGTTTTGGAATTTTTTGCGAGTACGTCACCTGGGCGGCGGCGTCTGGCCGGATTTCATTAAGAAGTTGTTATTATACAAATTTATCCGGCAAATGCAGGGGCGAGGGAGTCTTTAGCGGCCTAAAAACGCAAAAGCCCGGCATTAACCGGGCTTTTGGCAGAAAAACGCTTAACGGATTAAGAGTTTTTGCTGTAACGACCTGTTTTGATGTCGCTCCACATCAGGTACAGGTTGCCGATCACGATGAAGCCGATGGCAGAAATCACGCCGATCATGCCGATAGCAACTTGCACCGATTGTGGCAGGATATCCATCCAGATGCCCAACAGAACAACTAGAGGGATGACAACTGCAACAACAATGGTCAGCAACATTTTAGTTAGATTATTCATAGTTTGCGCCTCAGATATTTATTATTGTGTTATTACAGCAGCAACTATACTTTTGTTAAATCCGAATTTCAAATAAAAATGCTTGATTTCAATCAAGAAAGCACACTGCTAGTCGGGTTATGTGTTCCGATCTGTTTTGTGATGCATTCCTTATTCGATATTCTGCACCTGCTCGCGCATCTGCTCGATCAAGACTTTCAACTCCACGCTGATCTGCGAGGTACGGCTGTCGGCCGATTTGGAGCCGAGCGTATTGGCTTCGCGGTTGAGTTCCTGCATCAAAAAATCCAGGCGGCGGCCAATGGCCTCTTTTGACTTCAACGTATGCGTCACCTCCAGCAGATGGGTGCGCAGACGATCCAATTCCTCTTGCACATCGAGCTTCTGCGCTAGGATGGCGACCTCCTGATGCAGGCGCATTTCATCGACCTCGTCCAGCAGGGTGAGGATGCGTTGTCGCAGTTTTTCGGTCTGCCCGGCAATGATTTCCGGCAGAAGTTGCTGTGCCTGCTCGACCAGCTGTTCAATGGCTTGACAGCGCTGGCGGATAATCTCGGCCAAAACCGCACCCTCGCGCTCGCGGTGGGCGTTGAGCGCGCTGATGGCGCTTGGCAGGGCGCGCAGGATGTCGTTTTCGCGCTGCGTTTCATCCTGGTCGTTGCCTGGGCCTGATTGCAACACGCCAGGCCAGTTGAGCATTTCCAGCGGATTGACATGGGTGGCTTCCGGCAGTGCCTGCTGCACTTGGCTCACCGCCTGGCTCAGTGCGGCGAGTACGGCGGGATTGATCTCCAGCGACCCGGCCTGTTGGGTTTCGTGAACCTTGAGTGTGACCTCGACCTTGCCGCGCTGCAACGCGGCCTTGAGCTGCTCGCGGGTGGCCATTTCCAGATGGCGCAGATTGTCGGGCAGCTTGAAGTAGGTTTCCAGAAAACGCTGGTTGACCGAGCGGATTTCCCAGCTGAAGCTGCCCCAGTCGGCGGTGTGTTGCGTGCGTGCAAAAGCGGTCATGCTTTTCATTAAAAAGACTCCATCGCTGCCCCGAAGGGGCTCATTGGTTTATAATGCGGGACAGTTTTAAATTACGTAAAGGATACCCCAATGAGCAGTCAGACACCAAGTATTCGTCCGAGCGGACGCCAGCCCGACCAGATGCGCGCGGTCAAAATCACCCAAGGCTTTACCAAGCACGCCGAAGGTTCGGTGTTGGTGGAATTCGGCGATACCAAAGTCATCTGCACTGCGACCGTGGAGGAGAGTATCCCGCCGTTTCTGCGCGGTCAGGGGCAGGGTTGGGTCACGGCGGAATACGGCATGTTGCCGCGCTCCACCGGCTCGCGTATGCGCCGTGAGGCCTCAAGCGGCAAGCAGAGCGGGCGCACGCAGGAGATTCAGCGTCTCATCGGCCGTTCGTTGCGCGCCGCGGTGGATATGAAAAAACTGGGCGAGCGCACCGTGTTTATCGACTGCGATGTGATTCAGGCCGACGGCGGCACGCGTACCGCGTCGATTACCGGTGCGTTTATCGCGCTGGTGCTGGCGGTCGAAGGGTTGATCGAAAAAGGCTTGCTGACCGACAACCCGATTCTGCATTATGTGGCGTCGGTTTCGGTGGGTATTTTTGAAGGGGTGCCGGTGCTGGATCTGGATTATGCCGAAGATTCCACCGCGCATACCGATATGAATCTGGTGATGGCCGAAGACGGCCGTTTTATCGAAGTGCAGGGCACGGCGGAAGGCGAGCCTTACTCGATGGATGAGATGCAGGCGATGCTGGCCTTGGGGCAGAAAGGTATTCGTGAACTGATCGCCGTCCAGAAAGCCGCCGTCAAGGCGTCGTGAGAGGGATTGCCATGAGACGAGTGGTTCTGGCCAGCGGCAATGCCGGCAAAATCCGTGAAATGACCGACATCCTGCAGCCGCTGGGCTGGCAGGTGCATCCGCAGACCGAGTTTTTTCAGACGGAAGCGGACGAGACCGGACTGAGTTTTGTTGAAAACGCCATTTTAAAAGCGCGTTACGCCTGTGCGCAGACCGGCTTGCCGGCGATTGCGGATGATTCCGGCATTGAGGTGATGGCGCTGCACGGCCGTCCGGGAATCTATTCGGCGCGCTATGCCGCGATGGCCGGCGGCCCGAAACCGAGCGATGAAGATAATTTGCAGAAACTATTGGCCGATATGGACGAGGTGCCGCCGTGCATGCGTCAGGCGAGTTATTACTGTGCGATGGTGTTCTGCGCCCATGCCGAAGACCCGACGCCGATTATCGGCTTGGGGCGCTGGCACGGTGAGATCGGCTACCAAAAACAGGGCGACGGCGGTTTTGGTTACGACCCGATTTTTGTGCTGCCGGAACGCGGTCTGACGGCGGCGCAGATCAGCAAAGACGAGAAAAACCGCATCAGCCACCGTGCGCAGGCGCTGCAATCGCTGGTGGAACAGCTTAAACACAGCACTGTTTAAGTTTCTCCAGAAACGCTGTAAAAAACTCAACAGGCCGGGTGCGTTACCCTTTTAGTTGCTGGCTTTGGCGGATTTTTACAAACGCCTCGCTTTGCGGTAGCGCTTTTGCCCACAAGTAGCCTTGACCCAAACGGCAGCCATGTTGTTTGAGGTATTCAGCCTGCGAATCTTCTTCGATGCCTTCTGCCAGGGTGTTCAGCCCCAGCGTTTGGGCGAGTTGTAAGATGGCTTTGATAATGGCGCGGTCGTTTTCGTCGTGATCGAGATCACGCACAAAACTACGGTCTATTTTAAGTAGGTCAATCGGCAATTGTTTGAGGTAGGCGATGGAGGAGTAGCCGGTGCCGAAGTCGTCTATCGCGATTTTGACCCCCAAACGGCGCAATTTTTGCAGGGCGACAACCGCCTTGTCGAGATCGCGCATCAGCATGCTTTCGGTAATCTCCAGTTCCAGCAGCCGTGCCGGCAGACAGGTGCGTTCCAGCACGGTTTGCACTAAAAACGGCAGGTCAATGTCGGTTAGCTGACGGCTGGATAGGTTGATGGCGATGGTAAAGTCGCTCAGTCCTTGATCGAGCCAATGTTTACGCACTTTGCAACCCTCGTATAACGCCCATTCTCCCAGTTCCAAAATCAAGCCACTCTCTTCAGCCACCGGAATAAACTCATCGGGAGCGATTAGTTTTTCGGCATGTTGCCAGCGCAGTAAAGCTTCTACGCCGATAATGCGGCCGGTTGAGAGGCTGATCTGCGGTTGGTAGAAGAGTCGTAATTCGTCCAGTTCAATGGCGTGGCGTAGTGCATTTTCGGTTTTAAAGCGGTTGCGTGATAGTGTGCTGAGTTCTTCGGAGAATAGTCTGGCTTGGCCTTTATGTTCGCGCTTTCCAGCGTGCAGGGCGGTATCGGCACTGCGCAGCAGGGCTTCTACGGTCTGTCCGTGTTCGGGATAGCGGCTGATGCCAATACTCATCGTCACAAAGAATTCGTTAGCATCAATCACAAAAGGCGATTTTAAAATCTGTTTGATCATGCGCAAAGCACTCTCAAGTTGCGCGGGCGGGAGTGCGATGGAGGTGATCATCACGAATTCGTCGCTGCCGAGATGAAACAGCCGCCAATCCTTGGGCAGGTTGTGGTGCATACGCTGGCCGACGGCATAGAGAAGTTTGTCGCCAGTAATATGACCATGGGTGTCATTCACGGCTTTGAAGTTGTCCAAATCAAAAAAGAGCAGAAAAAACGGATTGCGTGTCGGGGCGAGCCGGCCAAGGGTTTGGCCGAGTTCGTTAAAAAAAGCGTAACGGTTGGGCAGGTGGGTGATGCCGTCAAAATTGGCCTGTTGATAGAGCGCAGCCTCGGAGCGGCCAAGTGCGCGTTGGACTTTTTGCAGCATGAAATAAGCAGCAATGAGTGAGAGCAGCACAACGATAATAGTGATCGATAACAGGGTCAGCAAACGGGTTTTCAACGGATCGTAATTAATCAAAACCAGTAGGTGGCCTTGCACGCTGGCGTTAATCCATACGGGAAGGCTTATGACGTTGTCCGAAAGCCAAGGCGTATCGCTAACGTTCGCATATTGCATTTGCGTCAGTTTGGGGTGGAGCTCGCGGTGTTTGAACCATTGGGCAAACGGTTTTTGGTCGGTGTCGAGCAGCATGGCGGCTTCAACGGAACGGTTACTGTTTAGGCTGGATAAAATGGTCTGCGCACTGTCGCGGTCGCCGAATTGCAAGGCCGGAGAGATATTGTCGACAATGACACGCGCCTGATCGTTGACCATTTCCAGCAGTTGGTTTTTAAGTGATAAGTGGGTCAGATAGCCCAAAGAAAAGGTGATGAGTAGAAGAGCCAGTGCAAGGATGGCAAACTGTGGATTTTGGCGCAGAAAAAAATTCTGAACAGGCCGGGTTGCTGGCAGTGTGGGGAGGGTGGTATTCATTGCGTACTTCTTCTGGCTAAACGCAGTACCGAGGCGCTTAGATTGACCCCGGACTGTTTAAGGTGTTGGAGATTGACATCGAATATCAGACGGCCGTTGACCGTCGCCAGTTGCAACGCGGCAGCGCGGCCGTTGTCGGGAATGATATTGGTGATGCTCAGCAATGGATAGGCCGGCGCGGCATCCAGCAGGTCGGCGTATTGTGAGGCGGCGACAAACAGGGTTTGGCACTGCCAGAGTTCGGCGGCGTCCGTCACGGGGATGATCTGTACCTGGCGTTTTTGGACGGTTTTCCCCTGCAATTTCTGCAGTTGCAAACTGTCTCGGTTTTGTCCGGCAATGCACAGATTAAGCTGTTTGGATGAAATCACCGGCCATTTGGCAAAGACCATGAAGTTGTACACGAAGGCGGTGGTCAGATCGGCGGTATCCGGTGTGGTTTGCGCTTTTGCCTGGGAGGTCTGTAAGCAGCCAATCGTGATCAAAAGCATGAGCAGACTTTTTTGATAGAGAGGCTTTATAAGGCGGGCGTACATGGTTAGTACCGCCATTCCAGTTGCAGGGTGACAAAGCGACCGTCCTGCGGCACCGCACTCATCGGGAAATCGGCCGAAACCGGCGCGCAACAACTGCTATCCAGCAGGTTGAAAGCCGAGAGTTGCGTTTGCAGCGATTTGGAAAACGCTTTGGTAAAGGTCAGGTTGAATAGGCTGGCGGGGGCGGTGGAGTCGCCGGTGCGTTGCTTGCGCTCGCTGATATATTGCCATTCCAGTGCGGGGAGTATGCCTGCGACGCGCGGTGCGCGCAGTTGCATTTTGTAAAGCGCTTCGGGAGCGTCGACACGGAAGTCGCTACCCTCTTCGGTGACGGTTTGCCAGGTGGCGCTGCCGCCCAGGCGCCAGCCAGTCATCCAGCTTTTGTGCCAGGTCAGCTGCACGCCGGTGGCGGTGACACTGTCGCTGTTCAGATGGATTTCCTGCGTGCTGCTCGCGGGGGTCATCAGTTCAATCAGGTCATCGGTCTGATAGTGGAAAGCACTGGCCACCCAGCGACCGTTGTCGGGGCTGTCGATCTCCCAGCTGAGGTCGTAGGAGTCGATATATTCGGGCTTGAGATTCCAGTTGGGCGATTGAAAACCGCTGGTTGGGTCTTCACTGCCATAGCGGATTTGGTAGTCGCTTGGCGTAATCCAGGCTTTGGCCCAGTTAAAGCGCAGGGTGTGGCCGTTGGCAGGGCGGTAGATCAGGCCAAAACGCGGACTGTTGAGGTGCTCGGCCTGCATGTCGCGGTCGTGGCGCAGTCCCAGAATCACCTCTGCCTGCGGGTGAAAGTGCCAGTGGTCCTCTATCCAAAAGGCGCCGGAAGCGGTTTGTCTGGCCGAGTCGATGACCGGTTGGACGGCACCGATTTCGCCGGTATAGAGCCATTGATAGTAGTTGTTTTGAAATTCAATGCCTGCCGACAGGGTGTGTTCCGGCGTCATTTTCCAGGTGCCGTGCAACTCCACGCCCCACCAGCTGCCTTCGGCGCCGCCGCGGTAGTTGACGTCGCTTGGGTAGGCGTAATTTCCGTCAAAACGGTAGTTGCCCCAGTGCAGGCGACTGGTGAGTTGGGTGTCGGCGTCGTCAATAAGGCGGTAACGCAGGTCGGCGAGTATCCAGCGGTCTTCATACCAGGTGTTGGGGTTGTTGAATTCGGTGTATTCCACCATGCTGGGCACTTGTTTGGTGCGGTCGCTGAACATGAAATTGGCAAGCCAGGGACCGTTTTCGTATTTGGCAAACAGCTGGTTGGCGATTTGCGCGTCGCTGTGCGCTACCCGGCCGCCGTGGTTGGGGTAGTTGCGTGCCATGCCCTGACTGTCGACCTTGGTGGCGGAGAGCATCAAGGAACCTTCGGCTAAGTCGGTAAAGACGGTGGCGCGCCCCTTGAAAAGTTCGCCGCTGCCCACGGCACCGGCCAGTTCGGCTTTATGTTGACTGGCGGCGGAGCGGGTAATGATATTGACGACACCCAAAAAAGCGTTATTGCCGTTAGCCGCGCCGCCCGGCCCGGGCACGAATTCGACGCGGTCGATGAGGGCGACGTCGATGGGAAACTCATAACCCGACAGGCCCACTTGATGGTAGATGTTGTCGTTGAAGCGGTGGCCGTCGATGGTGACTAAAATACGCGAGTTAAAGCTGCCGTTGCCGATCAGACCGCGTGCGCCTGCGTAGGTGTAAATATGGTCGTTGGCGGTATATAAACCGGGTAGGGCGTTGAAGATGTCGCTGAGGGTGCGGTAGCCGAAGGCGCGGATGTCGGTGGCGGTGAGGACGGTGATGGCGACCGGCTGGTGTAGCGGGTCCTTGACCAGCATGGAGCCGCTTTCCACCTCGGCTTGTGTGGAGCTGAGCACATCCAGCGGCATGTTAAGAAGATGATCAAGTGTTTCAGCCCCACCTGCCTGTAAAGGGTAGACGCCGGCACCGAGTAATAAGAGCATGCCAATACGTTTAAGGGGGTGAAGGTGATTACGCATATATGCCTAACAATAAGGTTGTCTTGTAGGCATGTTAATCAAATTTATCAGTGCGCTCAAGCCTTTTTTCAGGCTTAATTTAGATAGGTAAAAACCATAAAAAAATTATGAAAAAGTGAACAGGCCGGCTCAAAAGTGGTTAATTTCAACCCGGCCTGTTCAGTTTTAAACCCACACCTCTTCGGCGTATTCGACGATATGCACCGTTTTGTGGAGCCGATCTTCTATGGCTTGCTTGAAAATCTGCTGTTTGTCGAGCTCTCCATGCACCAGAAACACCTTGCCAAGCGTTTGGAACTGGCCCATCCAGTGCAGCATCTCCGCCTGATCGGCGTGGGCCGAGAAGCCGTTGATCATATGCATCTGCGCACGGACTTTGATCGGTTCGCGGTACAGGGTGATTTCATCGGCGCCGTCCACCAGTTTGCGCCCCAGCGTGCCTTCGGCCTGATAACCGACAAACAGCACGCTGTTGCGCTCGTTCCACAAGCGATGTTTGAAATGATGCAGGATGCGCCCGCCGTGGCACATGCCGCTGCCGGCAATAATAATGCAGCCGCTGTCGATATCGTTGATGCGCATCGATTCCTCCGCCGTGGAGGTGTAGTGCAGCGCCGGGAAGTCGAAAATCGAACCGTCTTTTTGCAGCATCTGCTGGGCGCTCTGGTTGAGCTCGCCGGCGTGCTGGTTATAAATTTGCGTGGCGCGGATCGCCATCGGCGAGTCCACAAAAATCTGGCACGGCGGCAGTTCCTTGGCGTAGTAGAGCTGTTTGAGCAGCAGCAGGATTTCCTGGGTGCGTTCGATGGCAAACGACGGGATCATCACATTGCCCTGACGGGCCAGGGTTGCTTGGATGGTATCGCGAAATTCCGCCACGCTGTCTTCCAGCGAGCGGTGGTTGCGGTCGCCGTAGGTCGATTCGATATAGAGCGCATCGGCCTTGGGCGGCGTCTGCGGGGCGGGCATCAGCAGGTCGCGGCGGTTGCCGAGGTCGCCGCTGAAGACCACGCTTTTGGACTGCCCCTCTTCGATAAAGTCGATTTTGACGCAGGCCGAGCCGAGAATATGCCCGGCGTTGTAAAAGGTGACGCTGACATCGCGGCCGATCGTAATCGTTTTGCCGTAGTCGGCATATTGAATGTTCAGGTCAAATACGGCGTGGGCATCGTCCAGATCGTACAACGGCGCCTTGACGCGCTTTTCGCTGCCGCGGCGCTGGGCTTTTTTGTAGGCGGTGGCGTAATCCTCTTGCATGATCTTGGCGCTGTCCATGAGCACCACTTCGGCCAGTTCCATGGTCGGGCGCGTGGCGATGAGGCGGCCGTCAAAGCCCTCCTTGACCAGTTTCGGCAGGCGGCCGCAATGATCCAGGTGGGCGTGGGTAAGAATCACCACGTCGATCTTTTTGGGGTCAAAGCCGAAGTCTTCCGCGCTGCGGTTTTCCTGCAGCCCTTGAAACAGACCGCAGTCGATGAGGATTTTCGGGCCGTGGCGCAGCGCGAGCAGATGGCAGGAACCGGTGACCGTTTGTGCGGCGCCGAAAGATTGAATGGGTGTCATCATAAAACCGTATCCTTTGGAGGCTTGAGAGGCTAATTTAGCACAGCCGTTGCCGGCCGGGGTTGATATGCCGCAACTCCAAGCCCGGATTATTGGTCGGTCAGCGTGACGGTGACGCCTTTATTGGTGATGAGATAGGCGCGTCCTATGCCGCTGTTGGCCATGGTGCCTTTGACCATATGCTGGCCGCGCACCACCGAGCCGACATGTACCTCGCGGCCGTCTTTGATGCAGTTGACCGGCTCGAGCGTGTATTCGTAACGCAGACGCTTGGGGTTGAGGAAGGCATGGCCGTTGGCGATGCAGCCGGCAGCCGCGCCTTCGACAATTTCAAAACGGACCGCCTGCGGGTTCTGCGGGCTGATGTGGCCCTGTACGCTGTTTAGAAGCACCGCGCGGGTTGCGACGGCATCGTTCTGGTCGGCCTGACTGATGTCGGCGCCGAAGGTCAAGCTAAACAGTAAAGGGGTGAAAACAAACGAACGCATACTCATTCCTCCATTGAATGCGGCTCATGAATGTGACCCTGAGCCGGGATGCGGGGCTTGCGGGGGCAGGCTCCAACGGTTTTTCACTGCGCCGGGGCGCAGGTTAAGCACTTTCAGTATGAACTTGAGCGTCGGCTAATATCAATAGAAACAAATATTTAATTTTATGATGCGCAATAAAATTGAGTGATGACTTGTGCGGAATGGACGGTTTGGCGGAATTGAAATTGGGGTAAAATAGGCGGCATTTCGATGCCGATACCCGGCCTGTTGAGTTTTTTCGAGACGATTTTTGTGAATTTCACCCAACCTATTCCGTTGAGCCTGTATGTCCATTATCCGTGGTGCGTGCAGAAATGCCCCTATTGCGATTTCAACTCACATACGCTGAAGCAATCGGTGGATGAGGCGGCCTATATCGACGCCCTGTTGCTCCAGCTGGAGCAGACCCTGCCGATGGTCTGGGGGCGGCCGATCCGCTCGATTTTCTTTGGCGGCGGCACGCCGAGTCTGGTTTCCGAGGCGGGATTGAAGCGCTTTATGTCGCAGGCGCGCGCGCTATTGGGTTTTGGCCCGGAGATCGAAGTGACGCTCGAGGCCAATCCGGGCACGGTGGACTTTGAAAAGTTCGCGATGTTCAGGGAGGCCGGCATCAACCGTCTGTCAATGGGCATTCAGAGTTTTGACGACGCCAAACTCAAGGCGCTGGGGCGCATTCACAGCAGCGACGAGGCGCGCCGCGCGATTGAGGCGGCACACAAAGCCGGCTTTGACAATTTCAACCTCGATCTGATGTTCGCCTTGCCGGAGCAGACCTTGGCGGAGGCGATTGCCGATATCGAAACCGCAATCGCCTTTGCGCCGCCGCATCTGTCGCACTATCAACTCACTTTGGAGCCGAACACGCCGTTTTACAAGCAGCCGCCGGTGCTGCCGGACGAAGACCTCGCGTGGGAGATGCAGCTGGCCTGCCAGAGCCGTCTGCGCGCCGCCGGTTATGGCCATTATGAGGTCTCCGCCTACGCCCGGCCCGGTCGCGAGTGCCGTCACAATCTGAATTACTGGCAGTTTGGCGATTACATCGGCCTGGGAGCGGGGGCGCACGGCAAAATCACCGTGCCGCCGGAAGGCAAAATCTGGCGCACGCAGATGCCGGCCTCGCCGGGCGGCTATATCGAGACCATGAAGAATCCGCAGCCGGGTCGTATGACGCAGGTTTCGGATGAGGACGCGGTGTTTGAGTTTATGTTGAACGCCTTGCGTCTGCAAAACGGTTTTGAACTGGATTTGTTTGCGTTGCGCACCGGCTTGCCTTTAAATACCTTGGATGCCGCGCTGCAAACGCTCATGCAAAACGCCTGGGCGACCGTGGAGAAGGGGCGCTTGCAGCTCACCGCACGCGGTCAGCAATATTTAAACGATGTGGTCGCGCTGTTTTTGTAGGCCGCTTATTTTTTTGATGGAATCACACTCATGCAGTCAAATCCCCATTCCGAAGCCCCTGTTGAACCGCGCACCGCTGAAACCGGGCAGCCGTGCGACAGCTGCCCGGCCGAGCGCCGCCGTCGCGTCGGCTGGAAGGCGTGGCTCAAACGCCTGGTGACCGTCGGGGCGATTATCCCCCTTCTGTTGCTGCTGGCGTTTGCCGGGGCGATCAGCGTCATCGACTTCAATCAGTACAAGCCGCAGATCGAGCAGGAGGTAACCCAGCGTACCGGCCATGAGCTGCGTATTCAGGGGGCGATTGAGGTGTCGGTATGGCCGTTTGCGTTCAGCATCGGTGAGGTGGCGCTGAAAAACCGCGCGGCGTTTGCCGAACAGTTCGGCCAGCCGGATTTGCTGTCGATCAAGCGCGTGCGTGTTGAGCTGTCGGTGTGGGAGCTGCTGTGGCACAAGCGCATGGTGGTAAAAGGGTTGGAGTTGGTGGAGCCGAGTTTGGTGCTGCTGCGGACGCAAACCGGCGACAACTGGCAGCGACTGGCGCAACTCAACGCCCCTTCTGATGTCGGCGCAGAGGCGGCGAGACGTTATGCAGCGGCCTCGCAAGACGATTTGCGGGCGTTTTTAGAGCAAATCGTACCTGTTGCGCTGCAGGCGCAAGCGGGTTCAGCGGAAGCGCTAGAACTGGGGGATGCGCAAAAACCGGCGATGCCGGAGGCCGAAACGCTCAGTGCGCCGCCGGCCGAGGCGCCGCTGCAGCAGGCGGACAGCACGGCGCTGCAGGACATGCCGTCACAAAATATGCCATCACAAGATGCGGTAACACTTTGGCATTTTGACAGCGTGGTGGTCAGAAACGGCCGTTTTGAATTGCAGGATGCGGTGGTCAATCAGCAGGCGGAAATCACCGAATGGAACCTGATGGCGTTTAATGTCAATCTGGGGCAGCCGTTTAAGGTGCGCACCGATTTCCACTACCGCAACCCGCTGGAGCAGCGCGATTATTCGTTTGATTTGTCGGCCGATCTGCATGTCGACAGCGGCTTTATGCGTTGGCAGGTCAGCGACTGGCAGGGCATGTTCACCCTGCGTCTGCCGGAGGAAAAGCAGGTGCCGGAGATGCGTCTGGTCACCGAGGGGGCGCGTTTTAGCCTGAACCTGCGTGAAGATCAGGTGCAGGTGGAAGCGATGCAGCTGGAGACCTTGGGGTCGCGTCTGCAGGCTTCGTTTTCCGGACATTACGGCGCGCATCCCAATCTGTATGGCGTGTTGGAGATGCAGGGCGTCAATCTGCCGAACTGGGCGCGCCATCTGGGCGTGGACTTCCCGCGGTTTGTCAATGCCCAGGCGCTGACCGAGATCAAGGGGCAGATCGACTGGGAGTTGAATGGCAATACCCTGGCATTGAACCGGATTGATATGGTGTGGGACCAATCCAGACTGCAGGGCAAATGGTCGCGCAAGGCCACTCAGCCGGTGCGTTACGGCTATGATCTGCAGATTGATCGGCTGAATCTGGACGATTATCTGGCCTATGTGCAACAGCGCGACGACCGGACGGCAGCGCCGTCGGAAACCTATCTGCCATTGGCGGTGCCGATTGCCACCTTGCGCGATTCGCAGGTGAAAGGGACGCTGACAATGGGGCATTTGCAGGTGGCCGGCTGGCGTTTTGAGGAGGTAAGCAGTCGTTTGCAGGCGGACAAGGGGATTGTGGCGCTGCTGCCGTTGCAGGCCAGGTTGGCCGGCGGCGAGGTGGAGTCGCGTTTTGAACTCGACGTCAACGGCGCGACACCGGCTTACCGCTGGCAGGGGGAGTTGAAGCAGGTGGCGCTGGAGACGTTGCTGCAAGCCGCGCAAGGCCAGTCATCATTGGAGGGTGCGCTCAACGCTTCGTTTGAGCTGGCTTCGCAAGGCAGTAATCAGGCGGCGATTCTGGCCAATCTGACGGGCAATGTGAGTTTGCAGGCCAGTAAAGGGCATATCCAAGGGGTGGATTTGGCGAAACTGCTGGCCGGCGGCATGCCCAAAGCGGGCGACAAGACGGCGTTTAATTCGATGATATTGCGTGGCAAAGTGGCGCAAGGCGTATTGGACAGTCAGCAGCTGCGCGTGTTGGCGCCGCTGTTTGAAGCCAATGGCAAATTGCGTTTGGATCTGAACAAAGGCCGCGTGGACAGCGAGTTGCAGGCCAAACTGAAAAACCTGCCCAAAGGACTGGAAGCCCTGTCAAACGTGCGTGTGCCGTTGCGTTATGCCGGCCCGGTGGAGCAGGCGCAATGGTCGGTGGATTTGCAGAAGTGGTTGCGTTGAATCCAGCCTGAAAAACTCAACAGGCCGGCTTAAGGGTGATTTGAACCACAGAGACACGGAGAGATTGAGAAAGGGGATGTTGCCAACCAGCTTTTCTTACCCAAAAAGCTCTGTGCCTCTGTGCCTCTGTGTCTCTGTGGTGAAATCTTTTTAGACCCGGCCTGTTGAGTTTTTTCAGCTGATTTTCTCAAAGATCAGATCCCAAACGCCGTGCCCTAGACGGTGGCCGCGCTGCTCGAATTTGGTCAGCGGGCGGTAGTCGGGGCGCGGCGTGTAGTGTCCGGGTGCCTGAGTGTTTTTGAAATCGGGCGCGGCGCTCATCACTTCCATCATGTGCTCGGCGTAGTTTTCCCAGTCGGTGGCCATATGGAAGTGGCCGCCGGTTTTGAGGTGTTCGGCCAGGGTTTTGACAAAGGCCGGCTGCACGATGCGGCGTTTATGGTGGCGCGTTTTGTGCCACGGGTCGGGGAAGAACAGATAGACCGCGCTCAGGCTGTTTTTGGGGATGCGTTTGGCGAGCACATCAATGGCGTCGTGGTTGAAGATGCGGATATTGGTCAGGCCTTTCTCTTCGATGAGTTTGAGCAGGGCGCCGACCCCCGGACGGTGGACTTCGATGCCGATATAGTTCTGTTCGGGATGCGCCTCGGCCATCGCCGCCAGGCTCGTGCCCATGCCGAAGCCGATCTCGACGATAGTGGGCGCGTCGCGTCCGAAAACGGCGTTGAAATCGAGCGGTTCGTTGCTCACCTCCAGGCCGAATGTGGGCCATTGACTGTCGATTGCCTGCTGTTGCGAGGCCGACAGGCGACCCTGGCGCAGCACAAAACTTTTAATGCGGCGGTGCAGGCTGTTCTGCGCGGATTCTGTCTGAGGGTTATTTTCGGTTTTTGTCGTTTCGCTCATGGGAATATGGCCAATTTTTACTATTCAAGATTTTACTATTCAGATCAAGGACAAAGGGGACAACGGGCGTACCCCGGAAATCGCAATAGTATAGCCTAAGTTGTGAATGGACGCTTTTTTTCAGGCCCTGCCTTGCGGGCGAGCAATATCGTGAACGGAGTTTATGCAAAATTTTTCTAAGGCGCTGTTAAGTTGGTTCGATGTGCATGGTCGCCATGATCTGCCGTGGCAGCAGGATAAAACGCCCTATCGCGTGTGGGTGTCGGAAATCATGCTGCAGCAGACGCAGGTGCAGACGGTGATTCCCTATTATGAGCGGTTTATGACGTCGTTTCCGACGCTGCAGGCGTTGGCCGAGGCGGACCAGGAAAGTGTGCTGGCGCATTGGGCCGGACTGGGGTATTACGCCCGTGGACGCAATTTGCACAAAGCGGCACAGACGATTCTGCAACAGCATCAAGGCGAATTTCCGAGCGATTTTGAGGCGATTGTCGCCCTGCCGGGAATCGGCCGTTCGACCGCGGGGGCGATTCTGTCGATTGCGCTGCAGCAGCGTTATCCGATTCTGGACGGTAATGTGAAACGCGTTTTAAGCCGCTATTTTGCGGTGGAAGGCTGGCCGGGCGAGAAAACGGTGGAGGCGCAGTTATGGTCGCAGGCGCAAATGCTGACACCGTTGGCGCGCTTTGACGATTATACGCAGGCGATTATGGATTTGGGGGCGACGCTGTGTACGCGCAGTAAGCCCAGGTGCGATGCTTGTCCGGTGGCGCACGGTTGTGCGGCGCTGGCACAGGGGCGCGTGGCCGAGTTCCCGTTTTCCAAGCCCAAGAAAACCTTGCCGGTACGTCGAGCCAGTTTTTTGATGATGCTGAATCAGCAGCGTCAGCTCTGGCTGACGCGTCGGCCTTCGCCGGGCATCTGGGGCGGCCTGTGGAGTTTGCCGCAGTTCGAATCCCGAGAAGATTTAATCGCTGCCTTAAATCCTTCAATGCAAACAACCGAGGATAGTCCGGCGAGTTTGGTAAAATGGGAGGAATTTCGTCACACCTTCAGCCATTATCATCTGCAAATCGAGCCGCACCGGCTGGATAGGGTGCAGGAAGCGCCGGCAGAATGGCAAGGGCAGTGGCATGATTTGGACAAGGCAGCACAACTGGGGCTGCCGGCGCCGGTCAAAAAACTCGTGGAACAATTGGAGAAAGAAGATGGCCAGAATGGTTAAGTGCGTAAAGATGGGCGAAGAGTTGGAAGGCTTGGATTTTCCGCCGTTTCCGGGGGAGCTGGGCAAAAAGGTGTTTGAAAGCGTCTCCAAGGAAGCCTGGAAACAGTGGCTGGCGCAGCAGACCATCCTGATTAACGAGTATCGTCTGTCGAGTCTGGATCCCAAGGCGCGTACCTTTTTGCAGGAAGAGATGCAGAAGTTCCTCTTCAACGACGAAGATATTGATATGCCGGAAGAGTTTAAGGCCATTTAAGTGCGTTAAGTCTTTCAGTTGCGTCAGATAAAAAGCCGGGACATGAATAAGTTGGTTGATGTTTTTGTCGGTCGCCAGCCCATACTGGACAGGGAGATGAACCTGTTCGCCTATGAGCTGCTGTTCCGCGGCAACAGCGAGGATAACCGGGCGCTGGTTGTCGGCGGTGACAGCGCCTCGGCGCAGGTCATGCTCAGTGCGTTTGGCGATATCGGCTTGCCGGAGGTGGTGGGCGACCGTCGTGCGTTTATCAACTTTACCGAAGGCTTGTTGAATCCTGAGTATGAAGCGTTTTTTCCGCGCAGGCATATCGTCATCGAGGTGCTGGAGAGCGTTGAAGTCACGCCGCATCTGATTGCCTCGCTGCAGCATTTGAAGCAGAAAGGCTTTGTGATTGCACTGGATGATTACGTGTTTAATCCGGCGCTCGAGGTGCTGGAGGATTACGCCGATATCATCAAGGTCGACATTCTTGAGGTCGGCCCCAAGCCGTTGATTGAGCATACTGCCAAACTGCGCGCCAAGGGCATCAAATTGTTGGCCGAGAAGGTGGAAACCAAAGAGCAGTTTGAATACTGCAAGAAACTCGGATTCGATTATTTTCAAGGCTACTTTTTCGCCAAACCTAACATTGTGCAAGGCAAACGTCTGCCGGCCAACAAGCTGGCGATTCTGGAACTGCTGTCACGGGTCTATGACCCCGATATCGACCTGCGCAGACTCTCCGAACTGATTAGCCGGGATCTGACCATGAGTCAGAAATTGCTGCGTTTTGTCTCTTCCAACCTGCGCATGCAGCGCGAAATCAGCTCGATTCACGATGCCGTGCTGCAGTTCGGTTTGCAGCGCCTGAAGAGCTGGACCAGTATGCTGGTGATTTCGGGAGTGGATGACAAGCCGCTTGAACTGTTTAAAACGGCGTTGATCCGCGCCAAGTTCTGCGAGCTGGTGGGGGCGAGATTGCGTGAAACGTCGGTGGATACCTATTTTACCGTCGGTTTGTTTTCGAGTCTGGATGCGGTGATGGATGTCGAGATGAAATCGCTGCTCGACAAGATGAATTTGTGTCAGGAGGTTAAGCTGGCGTTGCTTGAGCGGCGCGGTAAGCTCGGTGTGGTTCTCGACGCGGTCTGCGGCCTTGAGAAAGGGGCGACCGATTTCGCGCTTCCAAACGGGGTGAGCGGCAAGGAGTTGTCGACCCTCTATTTGCAGGCGATGCGCTTTGCTGAAGAGGCCAAGCTGTTCTAACATCTGGTTTCAAGCTAAAAAAGCCCCGGAGTTCGGGGCTTTTTTAGGGCTGCAAGGCGCGATTACACGTGATATTGCGGGCTCAATTCCACCACGGCGTTGATAAAGGCCGCAGCGTGCTCCGGATTGACTTCCGGATGAATGCCGTGCCCCAGGTTGAAGACGTGGCCAGTGCCTTTGCCGTACTGCGCCAAAATGTGCGCCACTTCGTCGCGGATACGCTCCGGCTTGGCGTAAAGGATGCTCGGATCCATATTGCCCTGCAGCGCAACTTTGTCGCCGACGCGCGCACGGGCGTTGTCGATGTCGGTGGTCCAGTCCAATCCCAGTGCATCACAGCCAGTATCCGCCATGGCTTCCAACCACTGGCCGCCGCCTTTGGTGAACAGAATGACCGGCACTTTACGGCCCTCGTTTTCGCGCTTCAAGCCGTCCACGATTTTTTGCATATAACGCAAAGAGAACTCTTGATAGTCGCGTGGCGTCAACACGCCGCCCCAGGTATCAAATACCTGCACGGCCTGCGCGCCGGCTTCGATCTGCGCATTCAGATAAGCGATGACAGAATCGGCCAGTACATCCAGAATATGGTGCAATGTCATCGGCTCGTCGTACATCATCGCCTTGATTTTCGAGTAGGTTTTGCTGGAGCCGCCCTCAACCATATAGGTCGCCAAGGTCCAGGGGCTGCCGGAGAAGCCGATGAGCGGCACGCGGCCGTTCAACGCTTTACGGATGGTGCTGACGGCATTCATGACGTAACCTAGGTCGGAACCCATATCCGGTACATACAATTTTTTGGCGTCGGCCAGGGTGCGCACCGGCTTGTCGAACACCGGGCCTTCGCCGGTTTCAAAACGCAAGCCCAAGCCCATCGCATCGGGAATGGTCAGAATGTCGGAAAACAGGATAGCTGCATCCAGCGGGAAACGCTCCAACGGCTGCAAAGTCACTTCGCAAGCCAATTCGGCATTGCGGCACAGGTCCATAAAATTGCCCGCTTTGGCACGGGTAGCGCGGTATTCTGGCAGATAACGCCCTGCTTGACGCATCATCCATACCGGGGTGCGGTCCACTTCCTCTTTCAGAAGAGCGCGTAAAAAACGGTCGTTTTGCAGTGCTGCCATTGAGAATCCCTTTATCTATTATGAGTGCCGGCGCGTCATGGGACGCCAAGCCTTTGATATAACCAAAATAATTGCAAAAATAATCGCACTATTCTAACGGAAATGCGCGCCTGCGGAAACTAAAAAAGCCGCGCCGCTACGATTGGATGCGCTTAGGGGGTTGCAGGGGTGTGCAAGGGATTGAGCAGGTCGATCGCGTTGGGGGTGTCGATGACCATAAACATATTGCCTTTGTAGAAGTACGCCAGGCCGCGCGTTTCGATGACCCGGCCTGTTAGCTTTTGAAGCGCGTTGAAGTCGAACGCACTCCAGCGCTCTTTGGGAATGCGGATGCCGGTGGTGTCCAGATTCACGATGTAATAGGTGGAGGAGGCTTCGACTTTTTCGACCTTGCCGCGAATAATGCGCCAGCCGTCATCATCCTTGCGCAGCTCGGAACTGTTGGCAATCGGGAAATGCAGTTCGGGGTTTTTCTGGGCGAGGTCCCAAAGCTGGTAGCGGTTGTCGCGCGCCACCTTTTCGGCGGCAAAATAGCACTGTTGATGCAGGCTGTTAACGGCTTCCGGCTGCGCTAAAGCGAAACCGCTTTTGAGGATTTCGGCATTGATATTGGTGCCGTCGCGCAGAAACAGATGCACCATCTGGCGGCCGCGGTTATCGACGCTTTCCTGGTCATATTCGACCCCGACCTCCAGCTGGTTGTTGGCCAGCAGTTTGTTGAGGAAGGTTTGCGCCTCTTTAGCCAGCGGTTGGCCTGGTGTGTTGAATTTGTAGGTACGCGGGATTTGCGGCGCCTTGATGCCGATGAGACGCGCGCGCTGGCCCTGAATCACCAGGCTGTCGCCGCTGGTGGCATAGGTCGCCTTGACCCAGGTGAGTTCCTTGGTCGGCGCGCAGTCGTCGGCCCACAGGTTGGACGCGGCAAACAGGAGGCTGAAAGCGGCCAGGCGGCAAAAAGTATGGATGGTCATGGCAAAATTGTACTGTTTTTATCGGTTAAGCAAAGGATTGCATGAGGTTTACACCATCCTAGCAATTCCAGGGCCTAAATACAAAGTTTGGCCGAATGGCAATTTGCAGGCATAAAAAAAGCGCTGGTTCCAGGCGGTTGCCGGGAAAACAGCGCTTTGCTGGAGAAGCAAAAAATTTTGCTTATCGACGACCGTATTTCTGTTTGAACTTCTCAACACGACCTTCAGTATCCACCAGTGTTTGCTTACCAGTGTAGAAAGGGTGAGAGGCGCTAGAAACTTCAACACGAACTAGCGGGTAATCTTTACCGTCTAGAGTGATCGTCTCACCAGAAGTTTTTTCAATCGTAGAACGAGTCACGAATGTTTCACCAGTAGAGATGTCCTGGAAAACGACTTCGTTATATGCTGGATGAATGTCTGCTTGCATGATGACGGTCCATTGTTAAATTTCAAAGAAAGGTGAATTATAGTGATAAAAAATAGAATTGCAAATTTCTTTTTGGTGAAAATCGGCTTTTCTGATTGAATTTATTACCAAAATGCCACAAGGCTGCATAAAAAAACGGCGCTTGAATTGATTGCGCCGTTTTTCAGCAGGCCGGGTGCGCCGTTTAGCGTTTCATGGCGGCGAACAGTTCGGCGTTGGTTTTGCTGACTTTCATCTGATCGATCAGGGTTTCCATCGCTTCGGCTTCGTTCATGGATTGCAGGAAACGACGCAGAATCCAGATGTTCTGCAGTTCGTCCTGTTTGGTCAGCAACTCTTCCTTACGTGTACCGGATTTCTCCAGATTGATGGCCGGGAAAATGCGTTTTTCCGCGAGGCTGCGCGACAGGTGCAGTTCCATGTTACCGGTACCTTTGAACTCTTCAAAGATAACCTCGTCCATTTTCGAACCGGTATCCACCAATGCAGTGGCGATAATCGTCAAGGAACCGCCCTCTTCGATATTACGCGCCGCACCGAAGAAACGCTTCGGACGGTGCAGGGCGTTGGCGTCGACACCCCCCGACAGGATTTTGCCCGATGCCGGGGTCACGGTGTTGTAGGCACGCGCCAGACGGGTAATCGAATCCAATAGGATAATAACATCGGTTTTGTGTTCCACCAGGCGCTTGGCTTTCTCGATCACCATTTCGGCCACCTGCACGTGGCGTGTGGCCGGTTCGTCAAAGGTGGAGGAGATGACTTCGCCCTTGACGGTACGCGCCATCTCGGTCACCTCTTCAGGACGTTCGTCGATCAGCAGTACGATCAGGTAAGCGTCAGGATAGTTCTCGGCAATCGATTGCGCCATCTGTTGCAGAATCACGGTTTTACCGGATTTTGGCGGCGCTACGATCAGTCCGCGCTGCCCCTTACCGAAAGGCGCGGCAATGTCGATAATACGCGGGGTAATGTCTTCGGTACTGCCGTTGCCGATCTCCATCTTCAAACGCTGTTGCGCGTGCAACGGCGTCAGGTTTTCAAAGGCGATTTTCTTGCGCGCCACTTCCGGCTCTTCAAAGTTGATTTTCTCGACTTTCAGCAACGCGAAATAACGCTCGTTGTCCTTGGGAGGGCGGATTTTGCCCTGGATGGTGTCGCCTTTGTGCAGGCCGAAACGGCGGATCTGGCTTGGCGAAACGTATAGGTCGTCAGGGCCGGCCATGTAGGAGCCGTCGGCGGTACGCAGGAAGCCGAAGCCGTCAGGCAGGACTTCGAGTACGCCTTCGCCGTAGATGTCTTCGCCGTTTTTGGCGTGCGCTTTCAAGATGGCAAAGATAATGTCCTGCTTTTTGGCGCGGGCGACATTGTCCAGACCCATGTTGTTGGCCAGTTCAATTAAAGAGGAAACGGATTGTTTTTTGAGGTCACTTAAATTCATAGTGTATTCGCGTTGTGGCTAGTGTTGCAAAAGAGGGTTTGGGGGATTTGAATCGGGTTGATGTTCGCGGAGAGGAGATGTGTCGGCTGCGCGGCACCCGGTCGGGCGCGCGCAGAGGATCTTACAGATTGCCGTCCAAGAAAGCGCAAAGTTGTGATTTTGACAACGCACCCACTTGAGTCGCATCGACTTCGCCGTTTTTGAACAGCATCAATGTCGGGATGCCGCGTACGCCGTATTTTGGTGGCGTAGACGGGTTTTCGTCGATGTTCAGTTTAGCAATCTTGACCTTACCTTGGTACTCTGCAGAAACTTCGTCCAGAATCGGGGCGATCATTTTGCAAGGACCGCACCATTCCGCCCAGAAGTCTACCAGTACAGGAATATCAGATTGTAGAACTTCGGCTTCGAAATTTGCATCGCTGGTTGAGATCATGTTTTTTCTCCTAAGTTTTTATATTTTTTCTATACGCGGCTGTTCCATCCCGGTCCGCCTGACGTTGGCAGTTTAGGTTTGGGAGGTCTCAATGGATTCGTATGGAAAAGTTTGAATCGGTGATGGATGCTTGTTTTTTAAATGCGAGCTTTAAAAAGAGAGATGAAACATCCAATTATGGTTTTTTGAAATTCTGGATTTCAGTAATTATTACATTAAAAGAGTTGGCAGTTCAAGCCTGAATTCGGCGAAAAAATGAAAAATTCGTTAAAATGGGAAAAGGTAATTAAATTCTTTTAGAAACGTATCACGACCGCTTTGGGTACAGGGCGTTTAAAGTAAAGCATGTATGGATATCTCTTATATATTAAATGATTTGAATGATGCGCAACGCGAGGCGGTGACGCTGGACGAGCGTCACGCCCTGATTCTGGCGGGGGCCGGTAGCGGTAAAACCCGCGTCTTGGTGCATCGCATCGCCTGGTTGACCGAGGTGTTGGGGCAGTCGGCTTATAACATTTTGGCGGTGACCTTTACCAATAAAGCCTCGAATGAAATGCGCGGACGTATCGAGAACCTTATCGGCCACAAGGCGCAGGGGCTGACAATGGGCACGTTTCACGGCATTGCCTACCGTCTGTTGCGCCAGCATTATCAGGAAGCCAAATTGCCGCAGAATTTCCAGATTCTGGATGCGGACGATCAGAAGCGCGTGCTCAAGCGCCTGCTCAAAAGCCTGGAGTTGGACGAAAACCAGTGGCCGGTGCGCCAGGTGCAGTCCTTTATTAATAGCGAGAAGGAAGAGGGGCGCCGTCCGCATCATATCGATCCAGGTCACAACCCGTTTGTCATCAAGATGGTGCAGATTTATGCGGCTTATGAGGAGCAGTGTCAGCGCTCCGGCCTGGTGGATTTTGCCGAACTGCTGTTGCGCGCGCATGAGTTGTGGTTGAAAAATCCGCTGGTGCTGGCGCATTATCAGGCGCGTTTCCGTCACATTCTGGTGGACGAGTTTCAGGACACCAATACGCTGCAATATGCTTGGCTGCGGGTTTTGGCCGGCGGTTCCGGCAAGCTGTTTGTGGTGGGCGACGACGACCAGTCGATTTACGGCTGGCGCGGGGCCAAAATTGAGAATATCCGCCGTTTTGACGAGGATTTTGCCGATGTCAAACTGGTGCGTCTGGAGCAGAACTACCGCTCGACCGGTACGATTCTGAAGGCCGCCAACGCGTTGATTGCACACAACGCGGAACGTATGGGCAAGGAGCTGTGGAGTGCCGGCGAGGAGGGTTCGCCGATCAAGATTTACGAGGCCTTTAACGATCTGGACGAAGCCAGCTATGTCTGCAACCAGATCGAGGCCTGGTGCGAGCAGGGCGGGGCGCGTAAAGAGGTGGCGGTGCTGTATCGCTCCAACGCCCAGTCGCGACTGATGGAACAGGCGCTGTTGCAGGCGCAGATTCCATACCGCGTCTATGGCGGCCTGCGCTTTTATGACCGCGCCGAAATCAAGGACGTGCTCGCTTATTTGCGTCTGTTGACCAACCGTGACGACGATGCCGCCTTTGAACGCGCCTTTAACCACCCGCCGCGCGGCATCGGTCAGAAGAGTGCCGACGCTATTCGCGAGGTGGCGCGTGACCAGCAGATTTCGATGTGGGCGGCCGCCCGTTTGTTGGTGGAAAAAGGCTTTAGCGCGCGTGCCAAAACCTCGGTACAAGGGTTTCTGGAGCTGATCGACGAATTGGCGCAGATGCGAGAAGGGCGCGATTTGCAGGATCAGGTGATGCAGGTCATCGCCCGCTCCGGTCTGCAGGCGCATTTTGAAAAAGACCGCTCCGAACAGGGCGAAAGCCGTTTGGAAAACCTGGATGAATTGATCAACGCCGTCAGCCAGTTCAAGCCCAAGCCGCAGGAAACCGTGCCGGGTTTGGACACGGAGGAACAGGCCGAGCAGCAGGTGTTCGGCTTGCCGGAGCAGACCGATTTATTGGGCGAGTTTCTGGCGCAGGCCGCGTTGGAGGCCGGCGAGCAGCAGGCTGATGCGTGGGAGTCGTGCGTGCAGTTGATGACGCTGCACGCGGCCAAGGGGCTGGAGTTTCCGCTGGTATTTATGGTCGGCGTGGAAGAGGGGTTGTTTCCGTCGCAACAGGCGGTTGACGAAGGCGGCCGACTTGAGGAAGAGCGCCGTCTGGCCTATGTGGGCATTACCCGTGCCGAGCAGCAGCTGATTATCACCTACGCCAACCGCCGCCGTTTGCATGGCAATGAATTTTATCCGTTGCCGTCGCGTTTTATCAGGGAGATTCCGGCCGAGTGTGTGGAGCTGGTGCGTATGAGCGGGCAGGTACGTCCCACCAGTGAGGCGCCGGTGTTGAATACCAGCGTACAGGCGGCTTTGGCGGCACAGCGCCCGGCGGATTATCAGATCGGCCATCGCGTGCGCCACGAGAAATTCGGCGAAGGCATTGTGCTGAATATGGAAGGCGCGGGCGATCATGCCCGCGTCAACGTATTCTTTGAACAGGCCGGTGCCAAATGGCTGGTGATGGCTTATGCCAAATTGGAGCGGTGTTGATGTTACAGGTTTCGCAAGTACATACGCCGGGCATGCGGGGAAGCGTGAGTTTTGCGTTGCAGCGCGGCGAGTTGGTCATGCTGTCGGGGCGCTCCGGCAGCGGCAAATCGCTGTTGATGAAGGCGCTGGCCGATCTGTTGCCGCATGACGGCGAAGTGCGTCTGAACGGCGATTTGCAAACCGCCGTGCCGGCGCCGCTCTGGCGGCGCCAGGTGATGTATTTTGCTGCGGAAACGGCCTGGTGGCGCGACACCGTGGACGAGCATTTTGAGACAGTGCCGGAGGAGGCCGCGCTGGCAGCCATCGGTCTGAAAGGGGCTGATTTGCAGCGCAGTGTGGCCACGCTCTCCAGCGGCGAAAAGCAGCGTCTTGCGCTGCTGCGCGGGCTGCAATATGCGCCGAGTGTACTGTTGCTCGACGAAATCAGCGCCAATCTGGATCATCACACCACGTTGCAGGTGGAGCGCTATGTGTTGGATTATTGCCAAACCCGCCAGGCCGCCGTGCTGTGGGTGAGCCATGACTTGGCACAGCATCAGCGCCTGGTCGATGCGGCGCATTGCTGGTCGCTGGATGCGTTGTATGAGGAGAACTTAGCATGATTCATCTGAGTTATTGGGATCTGGCGACGCTATCGGTACTGGTGGTGCTGTTGGGTGTGCTGCTGTGGTTGAACGGCTTCACTCATGTTAAACAGTTTGCGTGGGCGAATGTCCGCATGACCGCGCAACTGCTGCTGATGGGTGTGTGGTTGAGCTGGGTGTTCTATGCCGAAAACTGGATTTGGGTGGCGCTGGTCGGCGCGGTGATGCTGGCGGCGGCTGCTTACGAGATTGCCAAGCGCCAGCACTACCGTTTTGTGAAAGGCGGCAGTGTGTGGATCGGCCTGTTTTCCATCTCCCTGACCTCGCTGCTGTTGCTGGTGGGCGTGCTCACCATTGTGATCGAGCCGACACCCTGGTATCAGGCGCAGTATGCAATTCCGTTGCTGGGCATGTTGCTGGGTAACAGTATGACGGCGATCGGCTTGGGGCTGGATACGCTGACGCGTAATGCGGTGCAGTTGCGCGCCCAGTTGGAGGCGCAACTGGCGCTGGGCAAAACCGCCAAGGAGTCGATGGCGTTTATCCGCGAGCAGAGTCTGCACACGGCAATGATTCCGGTCATCAATATGCTCGCGGCGGCCGGCATTATCTCGCTGCCGGGGATGATGACCGGGCAGATTCTGGCCGGCGCCGATCCCGCCGAGGCGGTCAAATACCAGATTATGGTGATGTTTCTGATTGCCACCTCCACCGGTCTGGGGACTTTGATTGCGGTGTATCTGGCTTCAAAACGGCTGTTTGACGAGCGCGAACGCCTGCAGCTGGCGCAGTTGCAGAAAAGCGCTTGAAATCGGCCGGAAAAACTCAACAGGCCGGGTGGTTTTGTGGAGCGGAATTGTTTTACATCATGTTTTGGTTTGCAAAACTGGTGTAAATTCAATTCGTTGCTATTGTTTCCCACAAAGGAGCGCATTATGCCGTTACGTTTGAAAGAGTTGGTTCAGGCCGCCAAGGCGAATATCAAAGAGGTCAGCTGTAAAGAGGCGCAAGAGCTGCTGAAGTGTGGCTACAAAGCGTTGGATGTGCGTGAAGCCGCGGAGTATTTGGACGGCACCATTCCGATGGCGGTGCATATTCCGCGCGGTATGCTGGAGCCGGTGTGCGATACCCAGTATGCGTGCCATAAGGGTGAGATGTCCGACCTGGATCAGGGTTGGGTGGTCTTTTGCCTGGCGGGCGGGCGCGGCGCTCTGGCGGCAGACACCTTGCAGAAAATGGGTTACACCCACGTGGTGAATCTTGCCGGCGGTTTCACCGCCTGGAAGGAAGCTGGGGGCGCTATTTCCGTGCCACCGATCGAAAACGGCCTGATGCGCTGCGACCACCCCTGGAACCCCGGATTTCAGCAAGGTTGATGGTCTTCGGCGGGTTTCCGGTGGAGGCTGCAAGCGGACGTGAGTATTGGCCTTAAATGGTTTTTTGCACGTCTTCGAAGCTCAATTCCGATTGCCCGCCTGTAGATTCGGGACGGCTAACGGTTATGCGGTTGCGTCCCGCATGTTTGGAGGCATAAAGCGCCATGTCGGCGCGATGTAGAAGGTCGGCAACCGATTCGTTCGCTGCAGGGCAGGCTAAGCCGCCGCTCAGCGTGAGGTGGCCAATCGTTTCAAAGGGTTGTTGCGCCACCCACTCTCTAAAGGTTTCCGCACGCTCCTGCGCGTGGACGATATCACAGTCTTCCAGAATGACAATGAACTCCTCGCCGCCCCAGCGGCCGAGGTGGTGTGCGGGGCTGAAATGCCGGCGCAGCAAATCGGCAAAAAACTGCAGGGTGCGGTCTCCGGTCATGTGCCCTTGGGTGTCATTGATCTGTTTGAAGTGATCCAGATCGATCAGCAGCACGCAATACGGCAGGCGTTTTTGCAGATGGTTTTCGTGCTGTTTCTCCAGAATGTTTTCGATTTCCAAACGATTGTTCAACTGCGTCAGCGGGTCGGTTGACGACAGATGCTGCAGCAAGCTGTTCTGCTTGAGCAGATCGCGTTGCGCTTCAATCAGTTCCTGGGTGCGCTTGTGTACTTCGGCTTCCAGATTGTCGTTGGCCTTTTGTAGGTTTTCGTTGATTTTATTGAAACGGCGGGTCAGGAACAGCGAAAAAACGATACTGAGTGCCACCAGTGCCGCCGCCAGCAGCATGACGGTTTGCATCAGATGGTCGATTTGATGGCGTGCTTTGCTAATGACGCTTTGAATCTCGTTGATTTGATAGTTGGAGAATTGGTTGACCTGGTCAATGAAAGTATCCAGTCCGTCTGTCGCCCGGGTTAAAAAGAGATTGCGGGCCTCTTCGATTTGTCCTGCCATCGCCATTTGCGCGATTTCGTCCTGCAAGGGGGCGATTTGGTGTGCGCCGCGATCCAGTTCGGTCAGCCAGTTCTGTTCAAACGGGCTCTGGGTCAGCAGTCTGACCAGCTGATCGCGGTGGCGCCCGTATTCCATGCCGTCGCGATAGAAGGTCATCAGCGCCTTGTCCTGTTCGAAAATATCGTTATGCAGCAACACCTGCTGCAGATCGACGCTGCGTTTCTGGCCCGCCATATGCAGGTTCATCAGATGGTGCAGCTTCTGATGCTGGATCTGTATCGCTTGGGTGGTCTGATTGAGTGCCTGAACGGTCTGCTTGTCGATAATGAAAAGCAAGGTGGCCACTAACAACAGGGTAACCGCAAACATCATCCATACGATGCTGTGATGGTAGGATTCTGGGCGTGATTGAGGCATCCAGAGATTTCCGATCCAGCCGGTGCTGGGTTCTAAAGAGGGTTAAAAAAGAATAATTTCAACAGGCCGGGTTATCTGAATGGCCGTTTTGCAGACTGTTATTTTTCAGTATGCAAAACGGATTTTTGCCTATTTTTTGAGATTTGGCAAGGCGTTAAGGCGGAATTGGCGCATCGAATGCTCCAGCGCTTCCGCAGATTCCAACAAAGTTTCCGTGGTGGCGGTGGTTTCCTCTACCAGCGCCGCATTCTGCTGAGTGGTGCTGTCGATCTGGGTGATGGCCTTGTTGACCTCGTCCACCCCTTGGGCTTGCTCTTGTGAGGCGCGTGACACATCACCGACGATTTCCAGTACCTTGCGGGTCTCTTCGGTGACATGTACCAGCGCGTCGCCCACCTTATCGACCTGGTTCACCCCAACCTGAATGGCGCTGGAGGTCTGTTCGATCAGGCTGTTGATCTCTTTGGCGGCGTCCGCCGACTTGGCCGCCAGATTGCGAACCTCGCCCGCGACCACCGCAAAACCGCGACCGTGTTCACCGGCACGCGCCGCCTCCACCGCCGCATTCAGCGCCAGCAGGTTGGTCTGGAAGGCGATCGAGTCGATCAGACCGGTGATCTCCTTGATTTTGTCCGACGCCTGCTGAATGTCACTCATCGAGACCTTGGTTTCGCGCATCACGTGATTGGCGTCTTCCAGCATATTGCTCTGTACCTGGGCAATACGCTGGGCATTCTGGGTGTTTTCCAGATTGCTGCGGATCTGCGCGGTGGTTTGCTCCATCGCCGCAGAGGTCTGTTCCAGCGCGGCGGCCTGTTCCTGTGTACGCTGGTTCAGGTTCTGCGTGCCTTCGACCACGGTGTGCACGCCGTCGCGCATCTGATAGGCCACATCGGTTACTTGCATGAGTGTCGCCGACAGGCGGCTGATGCTTTCGTTGATGGCTTGTTTCGCTTCATCCAGGGTGTACTCGTAAGGGCGTGCAATCGGCTGGGTAAAGTCGCCTTCCGCCATGCGGCGCGCAGCGCTGACAACATCGTTGAAGCCGGATTGCAGCACTTCCAGTGACTCGTTGATATTGGTCTGCAGACGACGGATGTCGCCTTCGGAGAAGTTGGCGATGCGTTCGTCCAGTTTGCCGCGCGCGGCAAACGCCATAATCCCGTTGATTTCGTTGAACACGCTATTCAGTGTGCGGGTGGCGCTGTTGCAGTCGTCAATGACGCGCGCGAACTCGCCTTTCAGGGTGTTTTCGCGCTGTTGATCGAAACGGCCGTTACGCAAGTCGCTCATGACGTCGCCGATGGTCTGGAATGTGCTCTTCAGACTCTCGGTGGCGGTATTGATGCGGTTCTGCAGCAGTCCGAAATCGCTTTCAAACGGGAAGTCGATATGGTGATCGAGGCGTCCGGCGACGATTTCGGTCATGGCGGTATTCACTTCCGAAATCACCACTTGCGACATCATGGCCTGACGGTTATAGGCCTGGGCCATCTGGTGGATTTCGTCGTTGCCGTAGGTATGAATCCGGGCAAACAGATCACTTTGCTCCACGGCCGCTTCCATGGTGTGCTGCGTACGGCGGATGGGTCTGATAACCTGCATCCACAGCAGAATCGCAAACAGTGCCAGCATCGACAAAATGCTGATCAGAATCCCCATAAAGGCGTTTTCGGCGACCTTGAGCTGTTTGGCGACGATGTCGTTAAACTGTCCGACCGGTTCGCTGATAATGTGGTATCCCATCAGTTTTTCAGCCGCGTCGTACACCGCTTGCGCGTAATGGAAATAGTCCGGGGTAATCAAATAGCCCTGTTTGAAGAGCGTATTCAAATCCAGTTTGCGCAAGGCTTCGATTTGCGTACCGGAGTTTTCCATGGAGAAATGCTTGTCGTTGCCGACCACCCATTTTTTGTCATTGGACACAGGGATGTTATTGGCGTTTTGGGCGCGGTATTTATCCCCGGCCAGCGCATAATCGACCGAGATGGCCATGAGATAGAGCTGCTTGTGCGAGGCAAAATCGCGTTTGACCGACCCCACGCCCTGAATGAATTCAGCAACCCCTTCAAAGCGTCCGTTTTCGAAAATCGGCACAACCGATTTGATATTGAACCCCACCGAGCTGATGGCGTTGACGATCATCGGTTTTTGTTCCTGCATCAATTTCTTGATATAGGCGCGGCTCGACAGATCGTCGATCACCTGTTTCTCGAGCGGCACCCACGATTTGAAGTAGGATTCGCCCTTTTCGTTAATGAAATGCAGTTTGATGTTTTGCAGATCGGACAGGGTACGGTAGTGGTCACCGATGCCGCTGAGGTTTTCGCTTAAAGCCGCCTGATCTTCCGCTGCTGCGAAGTGACGGATGGTTGCAGGGAAGGTTAAGCCCAGCGCGTTGGTCAGACCGATTTCCGCTTTTTTGGCGATGAGTTTGTCCAGATTGCTGCCGAGGAACTTGGTATGGTTAAGGGCGGCATTCAGTTGAATAGTGTGCTTTTCGTTTTGTTCGTGCAGATACGCCGCGCCCAAAATCACCGCTGAAATCAGGATCAGGGCGCCGAAGATTTTCTGTCCCAAACTGGCTTTGTGCAGACCAATCAGCGAATAGAGGCGGTGCTGGGTCTTGTTGACCCATTCACCGTTGTAATAGACCATTTTCCCCTGATTGATTTTGGCGTAGAGCGCCCGCGCCTTCTCAATCCGCTTAGGGTCTTCAATCACACGTTTAACCGAGGTATAACCCTGGTATTCACCCTCCTTAAAGACCGGCTGAATCGTCATGTCGACCCAGAAGCTCTCGCCGTTTTTCTTTTTTTCGTGGATCACGAAGTTGAGTGTGCGGTTATTGCGGCACTCGATGCGGATGACATCCTGAATCATTTGCGGAACATCATCGGCACGCAGCATGGCGGTGGGCTGGTTTTGGATTTCATCCAGGCGATAACCCAGCCAGAGCCGATAGTCTTCGTTGATATAGGTGATGCGAGCTTCGCTATTGACGTTGGTGATAAAGCGTAGATGGTTGTTTGATGACATAATAACTTTCGTGGATTAATGTGGCCTAAAGTTGTACGGTTGTATAACTTTTGTATTGTATTTCAAATCGTTCGATAAATGCCAATATAATCTACATGGGTGTCGGCGTCTATAAAATGATTTTTGACAAAAAACAGGACAAAACTTGAGGACAATCAAGCTGTCGGGCAAATGCCTCAAGCGGCGTTTGCCGCTGTTTATCGGCGCCGTTTGCGGATTAAACGCACCACCAGCAAGCCGACGGCCAGACCGATCAATCCCGCCAATACGTAGAGTTCAATCTGTTTGACTTCGTTAATCAACGCCGCCAGGGTTTGCCCGATCAGATAACCGAGCCAGCCGAAACTGATGGCCCAGATTGCCGCGCCGATCATGTTGAGCGCCAAAAAGCGCCCCGGAGGGTAGCCGCTGGCGCCGATAACAAACGGCGTAACGGTGCGCAAGCCGTAAAGAAAACGCGAGCTGATGACCAGCCAGTTCCGATGACGCTGGAGTTCTGCAAACACCTTGTCTGCATGCGCTTGCCATTTGGGATTGTTATCGATGAACTGACGTCCCTTGCGGCGTCCCAAATAGAAAAACAGCTGGTCGCCGGCGAGGCTGCCGACAAAGGCGGTGAGAATCACCCAGTGCAGTTCCAGATAGTCCTGATGGGCGAGAAAACCGCCGATCAGCAGAATAATCTCGCCCTCAAAGAAGGTGCCGATCAAAATCGCCCAGTAGCCGTACTGGCTGATAATCTGTTCCACATCCAAATCAAACAGCATGGGGTTAGGCCGCCAGACTCGGGAACAGCCCCTTGAGGCCGTTGGCGATGAACTCAATGGCAATCGCCGCCAGCAGCAGCCCCATAATACGGGTCACAATGGTCATGCCCATGACGCTGAGATGGCGTGAAATCCACGGTGTGAGCTGGAATACCGCCCACAGCAATGCGGCGATGACGAGGATGTCGCCCGCCAGAATGGAGTAGTGCATGACGCTGCTGCCGCGATGCGCTTCGATAATCACCGTACTGATGGCGCCGGGGCCGGCCAGCAGCGGAATCGCCAAGGGCACCACCGCGATGGAGTCGCGGTCATCGGCCTGATAGCTCTCTTTGGCGGCTTTGGGTTCGCTTTTGGCGTGCATCATGCCTATTGCCATCAGCAGGATCAGAATGCCGCCGCCGACACGGAAGGAGTTGATGGAGATGCCGAAAAACTCCAGCAATATCTCGCCGAACAGTAACGAGATCAGCAGAATGCTGGCCACCGCCACTACGCTCATATTGATAATGCGGCGGCGCTCCTGCGGGTAGAGGTCGGCGGTGAGCGCAAGAAACACCGGAATCACGCCAATCGGATTCACAATGGCGATGAGGCCGATCAGAAACTTGGTGTATTCGGTATAGTCCAGCATGACGGTGACGCGCCTTGATTTTATGCAGATGGGTAGCCTGTTAGTTTACTGGCAAAGCGCTGGCTAAACCAGTTTAATGCCCGAAAATAGAGGCGCTCAAACGGCGGGTCGTCCGCAGAATCTCATTGGGGGTTATTCGAGGCGCCCTAAACCCCGATAGGGGTCAGGTAACGCTGTCTCTTTTTGGCCTGGATTTTATCCAGTTCCACCAGAATCAGACTGTCGATGCAGCCGCCGAAATCGGGGTCGATGCTGAAATCGATAAAACGGCAGCCTTTGTCCTCGCACAGTTCGGCGTATTGTTTGAACAGGGTGGGAACCTTAACGCCTTCCAAATCGAGCAGGGCATTGAGTTTCTTGAAGCTGGTTTTGTAGTCCTCATTGAAGAGGGTCTGTGCAATCTGCCGATTGGCTTCGCTGACGCTGACCGGGCGTTTTGCACAGGCCAGGTCCTGATGCGAACCGAACTGCTGTTCATAAAAACCGATAATCAATTCCTTGGCGTTTTGCGGGTAGGCGTCGCTCAAGGAAACCGGGCCGAACAGGTATTTGATGTCAGGATGCTGCGCCACATAGGCACCGATGCCGTACCATAGATAGTCCAGGCTGCGCATCCCCCAGTAGCGCGGCTGCACAAAGCTGCGCCCCAGCTCGATGGCGTGCGGCAGATAGGGTTCGATTTCCGCTTTAAGGTCAAACAGCGTGCTGGAATAAAGCCCTTGTTTGCCGTGCGTATCCATAATGGCGCTGCATTCGCCGATACGGTAGGCGCCGACAATTTCCAGATCCTCTTCGTCCCACAACACCAAGTGACGGTAGTAACTGTCATAGGCATCCAGATCCAGCGAGTGCCCCGTGCCTTCTTCGACCGAACGGAAGGTCAGTTCGCGTAACCGGCCGATTTCGTGCATCACCGGCGAGTCCGGCGCAAAGTCGTACAGATAGATTTTTTTGCCGTCCTGCGTCTGCCCGAGCAGCTGGCTGGCCTTGAGGGCTTTTTTCAAGGCCTTGCGGTCAACCGGATGGGCCACGGTCTCCAGCGTTTCAAACAGCGCCGGCTTGCCTTTTTTGGCGGCTTTGGCCTCCTTGTCGAGTTGGTAGAGGTGTTTGCGGAAACGGTTGGCGAGGGTACTGGCCGGCAAATCCAGTTTGGCGACGGTTTTCCAGGCAATCGCCTTGCCGATATGGAACTGGATTTCCTGATGATCTTTATTGAACATCTCCTGCACCAGCATCAAGGTTCCTAACGGCTTGTAAAGCGCGGACAGACTGTAAAACAGCGCGGAATTGCGGGCATCGACATAAATCGGCACGATCGGCGCTTTGGTCTTTTCGGCCAGTTTGAGGAAGCCGCCTTTCCATTTGCCGTCGCGCACGCCGTTGGGGCGGATGCGCGAGACTTCGCCGGAAGGGAAAATAATCACGGCTTCGTCGTTTTGCAGCGCGCCCAGCATCGCCTTGAACTGGGTTTTGTGGCTGTTTTTGCCGCTGATATTGTCCACGCCCAGAAACAGCGATTGCAGGGGTTCGATATGATTGAGCAGGTCGCTGGCGACGATGCGCACGTCGGGCCGCACGCTGCGTACCATTTTCAGCAGCGACAGGCCGTCGAGCGAGCCGATGGGGTGGTTGGCGACGATAATGACGCGCCCTTCGGCGGGAATGCGCTGCAGGGCGCGGGAGCTGACCTTGTAGCTGAAGTTGAAGTGGTTGAGCACCGCATCCAGAAAGGCAAAGCCGCGCAGGTGCTGGTGGCTGAGGATGAACTGGTTGATCTCCTCTTCGTGACTCAATGCCTTGATGAGTTTGACCAGCCATTTACTGCCGGGCTTGCGGCTCAGTTCGGGGAATTTGTCGCTCAGCGCTTTTTCCAGATTCAGCATTCTTGTGATTACCTGTGTTTTTCGGGATGGATTCAGACTGGATTATCAGGCGGCTGTTTGACGCCGAGATGACAGCGACGTGATGTTTTTTTTACAGGCCATCTCTTCTACAATGGCGTAACCCGCATTGGGTGTCATTTGAGGAGAAGGCCGTGGCGCGTACCATTATTCAATTGCTGTTTGTCGTATGGAGCTGGAGCCTGCTTCCGGTTCAGGCCGAGACGCGCCCCTTGCCGCTTGCGGATGCCGAATTGAACATTGAGGTCGTTTCTGCAGAGGCGCCGGCTCAGGCGCGGCTGCTATGGCTGCCGTCCGAATATGGCGTGTTGTCGCAGGAACGCAAGGTCGCGGAAAGGCTGGCAAAAAACGGCATTGAAAGCTGGTTTAGCGATCTGTATGAACCGCTGTTCTTGGCGCCGGCGCCGAGCGCGGTCGATCAGGTGCCGACGGCCTGGGTGCAGGCGCTGATTAAAGAGGCGCGCAAGGATGGCAAGCCGCTGTGGATTGTGGCGGCCAACAAGGCGGCACAGCTTGCGGTGCGCGGCGTGAGCGCTTTCCAGCAGGAATCCTTGAACCACTTGGGATTGGTTTTGATCAATCCCAATTTGTATGTGAATACGCCGCAAGCGGGGGAATCGGCGCAGTACTGGAACGAGGTCGCCAGCGTCAATTTGCCGGTGACGATTTGGCAGGCGGAGTTGTCGCCCTGGCGTTGGCGTTTGGCGGAGCTGTCAAAACAATTTGAACAGGCCGGCAGCGATGTGTTTACCGTTTTGCAGCCCAAGGTGCGCGACCGCTTCTATTTCCGTGCGGACGCACTGGCGGTAGAAAAAACCGCGGCTGAACAGTTGGCCCCGCGCCTGCAAACCCTAATAGGGTTGCAACTGCCCTATATGTCTGCGGATCGGCGTATGGCGCCGGTCGCTTCCGCAGCGCCGCAGAAGGCCGCCAGCCATCGCTCCACCGAATTGCAGCCGTATCAGGGCCCGCAGGATCGCGTTTTGCAGTTGCAAGATCAGCAGGGTAACACGGTCGCTTTAAGCGATTATCGCGGCAAGGTGGTGTTGCTGAATTTCTGGGCGAGCTGGTGTCCGCCGTGCGTGCACGAAATGCCGTCGATGGCGCGCTTGAAAACCCGCTTAAAAGAGGCGCCGTTTGAGATTCTGGCGGTCAATCTGGCGGAATCGGCGGCGGCGATAAGCGCGTTTCTGCAGACTCATCCGGTGAATTTCCCGGTGTTGCTCGACCCGAGCGGTTCGGCGGTGAAGGAGTGGCAGGTGTTTGCCTATCCGAGTACCTATCTGATCGACAAGCAGGGACAAATCCGTTACGCGCTGTTTGGCGGCACGCAATGGGATGCAGCAGAACATCTGACGCTGATAGAAGAGGCGTTGCAGCAGCCGTAACCCGGCCTGTTGAAAATTTTGGGGAGAATTTGGGGAAGAGTTTTGGCACGATGCCGGAACAAGGTTTGAACCACCAGGAGGCCAAAACACCAAGGCGCGAAGCGTTTGGACGGTGAGGTCTGTGCGATTCGTGCCTGGGCGTTCCGGTGGTGTTAAATCACCTGAGTTTTGTCAGCTTTTCCAAACGTCGGCGGTAATGCTCTTGTACCAGCCGCGCGCGTATTCGGCTTCCATTTTGCGCACTTGTTGCGAAGCGCCCATCTGGCTGACGCCGCCGGCGATCTCTTTGATGATGCCGTCCTGCATTTCGTACACCCCGGCGATGCTGATGCCGTAGTGGGCGCCTACCAGACTGTAGCAGGTGTTGGCGTTTTTAGGCCGCGGCATGGCCCAGTTGTTAAGCTGGGAGACAATCGCCGCCGCGCACATTTTGCCGTGGCTGGAGGCGGAGTGTCCCGATTTCGGCATCTGTCCGGCAATCGAGGCGTCGCCAATCACGAAAATGCCGCGTTTCTGTGTGGATTCAAAGGTTTCCTGATTGACCGGACACCAGCCGGTGGCGTCGGTCAGGCCGGTATCAAACGCGATTTTGGCGGCTTTTTGCGGCGGAATCACGTTGATCACGTCGGCTTTGAAGGTATCCAGTTCGCAGCTCACGGTTTTGTTTGCTACGTCCAGCTCTTCAACGATGGCGCCGTCGTTTTTGCCGTACCACTCGATCATGCTGCCGTAAAGTTCCTGCCAGCCCTCCATAAACAGCGCCTGTTTGGAGAATTTGGATTTGGGGTCGAGCACGATGATTTTCGCCGTGGGATTGTGTTCCTTGAAGTAGGCGGCAATCATGCTGACGCGCTCGTAAGGCCCTGGCGGGCAGCGGAACGGATTGGGCGGGGCGATCATCAGGAAGGTGCCGCCCTGGCGCATTTCACGAATCTGTTGGTACAGCAGCTCGGTCTGCGGGCCGGCCTGATAGGCGTGCGGCAGCACTTCGCTGGCGGCTTCGGAGTAACCGGGGACAGCGTCGTAAACAAAGTCAATGCCGGGCGACATCACCAGACGGTCGTAATGCAGCGTCTCGCCGTTTTGCAGGGACACGCTTTGCGCGTCGCCATCCACGCGGCTGACGGTGTCGTGAATCACCTTCACGCCGTGTTGGGTTTTAAGCGCTTCATAGTCGTGCGTGAGGCTCGGCACATCGGTCAGGCCGGCCAGATACCAGTTGCTGCCGGGGCAGGTCATGTAGGTTTGTTTGGGCTCGATCAAGGTCACGTCGATCTGGTTGCGGCTGAAACGGCGCAGGTATTTGGCGGCCGTGGCGCCGCCAAAGCCACCGCCGATGACGACAACGTGCGGACGGGCGTTTCTGAACGGGGTGCTGCAGCCGTTTAGCGTGGCGGCCAGCGGTGCGCCCAGACCGGCAGCGGCCAGGGCTTTGATGAGAGTTCTACGATTGGATTGAATCATGTCGGTCTGTTCCTGTTGAAAGGGCGGCAAGGGCGTTAAGGCTTGAGCGTGGCAAAGTAGCTTGCCAGGGCTTCAATCTCTTCGTCGGAATACGCCTTCAGGTGGCGCTGCATGACGGTTGAGGGGCGCTTGCCGCTTTTCATGTCTTTGAGTTGCTGTACCATGATGTTGGCGGGATAGCCAGCCAGCGGCGGAATGGCGCCGCCGCTGTATTTGCCTTCGGGGCCGTGGCACATAAAACAGGTGGTGGCCGATAGTTCGGCGTTGCTGATGACGTCGGCGTGCGCGGCCAGCGGCATCAGGCTCAAAGCGCCGACAAACAGGGCGCTCAATGGCATCATGACGGTTTTCATAGGGTTCCCTTCTGGCTACGCGCCGTTGCTGGACGGCGCGTGTAGTGCATTGATGTGGATAGGGTTTTGGCAGGCCACCCGGCCCGCATAATTTTGTGGGCCTATTTTCACGAGTCTATAAGTAAATTCTAATAAATATAATTTTTTGCCATTCATAATCTATTTTTATGGCAATAAAAATACGCACAAGCTCTTATCAAAAGCGTGTTTTGAGAGCGATTTTTGAAAAAAATCAGGGATTACGGGCGGTTTTGAGCAGGCCGGGCTTTTAGGGGTATAAAAAAATATTATGCATTTTAAAAGTAGGGTTTTAGCGCGCTTTGCTGGTGGAGCATGGTTGTATTGCCGGACGGCGAAGAAGCTATCAACAAGATTTGAAATATCAATTGGCTAGGTTGAACAGGACGGCGCTAAGATAATTTGCGCGGCAAAGGTGTTTTCAACTTTGCCGTGTTGCCAGTAACAGGCAATCAGCCGATTCACCGGCCTGATTGTTGCACGCTCAAGGTGCTTGAGGGATATTTCTTTAACGCTCTATAGGGCACCTCTAATAACCCCCGATGAGATTCTGCGGGACTTAAAAGCCACTTATTCCAAGCGTGCGTTGCCGACCTTAGTCATTCTAAGGTCAAGGCGCACAATACCGAAGAAGTGGCTTTTAAGCACCGCCCGAAGGGGCTTAGCCAAATTTGTCATTTCTGCGTTGTGAAGTTTTGCAAGGTCTAGACATTACTGCAACTTCACGCCTTGACCTGACAAATTTGGCGTTGCCAGAATCCAACGTGAGTTATTAGAGGTGCCCTATAACCTTGTCCTGCAAAGTGCGCTGAGCCTCTGCACGCCTTTAATAGGCCACCCCAAACTTGGCTCTGCCAGCCGTTGATGCGGCGAACAGAGCCTTTTTTAGTCGCTTCCTTTAGCCGTTTTTTAGTGGCGCATTCAAATAACGTCCGGCCAGGTCGTAACCCAGCTGAATCATCGGTGATACCAGGGTGAATTCGAGCATGCCGCAGGCATTGCGCGGAATGTCGATGACCACATCGGGCGGGTAAGCCGCCAGTTTCGAGCGGGCAATGCTGTTCTGCATACTGTCGAAAGCCTGGTTGCTGATTTCATACACGTCCCACACAAACGGCGTTTCGCTGGTTTCCTGCGTACCAAAATGCGATTTAATGTCGCTCAGCAACTCGCCCAGGCTTTCCAGCCAGGCGGGCCGGGTCTCTGCCGGTTCGCTCAGTTGCAGGGTCTTATCGGCTTTGCCGCCGAGGTTGACGGCAATGGTCAGGTCGGTGCGGTCGCCGAAGGTGGGGGCGATGGGCACCGGATTGAGCACGCCGCCGTCAATCAGCGTCATGCCGTGGTGCTGGTGCGGCGTGAAAATCATCGGCAGGGCGATCGAGGCGCGGATGGCTTCCAGCAGCGAGCCGCTTTGCAGCCACACCTCTTTTTCGTGTTCGATATCGGTGGCCACCGCGGTGAATTTGATAGGCAGGCTTTCGATATCAGGGTTGCCGATCATCTCCTTCAGCACCGAGAAAAGTTTGTCGCCTTTGATCAGGCCGGTGCGATCCCAGGCGAGATCCAGCAGGGCGAGGATGTCGGTTTGGGTGAGTTGTTTGAACCAGTTCTCGAAGGCGTCGAGTTTGCCGGCGGCGTACACGCCGCCCACCAGAGCGCCCATGGAGCAGCCGGAAATGGAGTCGATGCGGTAACCGTTTTCTTCCAGCCAGCGGATCACACCGATATGCGCCAGCCCGCGGCCGCCGCCGCTGCCGAGAATCAGGGAGACACTTTTACGGTTGTCCGTGGTCATGGTCGAAGCGCGTTATCTTAGGCGTTCGCCAGCGCCTGGCTGACAATGGTTTGCGCTTCCTGCACAATCTGTTGCAGGTGCGCCTCGCCTTTAAAACTTTCGGCGTAGATTTTGTAAATATCCTCGGTGCCGGACGGGCGTGCCGCAAACCAGCCGTTTTCAGTGGTGATTTTCAAGCCGCCAATCGCCGCGCCGTTGCCGGGAGCATGCGTGAGCTTGGCGGTGATTTTCTCGCCCGCGAGGATGTCGGCTTTGACCATCTCCGGCGAGAGGTTGCTCAAAATCGTTTTCTCTTCGCGGTTGGCGGGGGCGTCAATGCGCGTGTAAAGCGGGTTGCCGAACTGTGCGGTCAGCTCCTGGTAACGTTCGCCGGGGTCTTTGCCGGTGACGGCGGTGATTTCCGCCGCCAGCAGGTTGAGGATAATGCCGTCCTTGTCGGTGCTCCAGGCACTGCCGTCCATGCACAGGAAAGACGCGCCGGCCGATTCTTCGCCGCCAAAGCCGAAGCTGCCGGTTTGCAAGCCGTCCACAAACCACTTGAAGCCGACCGGCACCTCGCACAGATTGAGGTGGTGCGCCGCCGCCACGCGGTCGATCATCGAGCTGGACACCAGGGTTTTGCCGACCGCCGCGTTCTTCGGCCAGTTGGGGCGGTGGGTAAAGAGGTAGTCGATGGCCACGGCCAGATAGTGGTTGGGATTCATCAAACCGACCGATTTCGTCACAATGCCGTGGCGATCCACGTCGGGGTCGTTGCCGAAGGCCAGATCGTAGTTGTCCTTGAGGTCGATCAGGCCGGCCATCGCATAGGGCGAGGAGCAGTCCATGCGGATTTTGCCGTCCTTGTCGACATGCATAAAACCGAAGGTCGGGTCGACTTGCTGATTGACCACCTCCAGATTCAAGCCGTAGTGTTCGGCAATCGGCTGCCAGAAGTCGATGGCGGCACCGCCCATCGGGTCGACCGCAAGTTTCAAACCGGCCTCTTTGATGGCCTGCATGTTGACCACCTTATGCAGGTTCTCGACATAAGGGGTGATCAGGTCGGTCGGGATGACGCAGTCGGACGCCATCGCCTGCGCCAAGGGTAGGCGTTTGACCTCTTTGAGGTCGTTCAGCAGAATCGCGTTGGCGCGGTTTTGAATCCATTGGGTCGCGTCGGTGTCGGCTGGGCCGCCGTTGGGCGGGTTGTATTTAAAGCCGCCATCCTGCGGCGGATTGTGCGACGGGGTGATAATCACGCCGTCGGCAAAGCCGCCCTGACGGCCGGCGTTGTAACTCAAAATGGCGTTGGAAATGACCGGTGTGGGCGTGTAGCGGCCGTTGGACTGGATCATCACATGAATGCCGTTGGCGGCAAACACCTCTATGGCGGTGGCGTGCGCCGCTTCCGAAAGCGCGTGGGTGTCCATGCCGATAAACAGCGGGCCGACGATGTTCTGCAAACGGCGGTATTCGACGATCGCCTGGCAGATGGCGGCGATATGGTTTTCGTTAAAGGTGGTTTTGCTGGAGCAGCCGCGATGGCCGGAGGTGCCGAAACTGACCGCCTGTTCCGGCAGGTTGGCGTCGGGTTTGAGGTGGTAGTAATCCGCCATGAGTTTGGGGATGTTTTCTAACAGTTTTGCAGGGGCTTTTTTTCCGGCATAGGGAGAGATCGCCATAGTCACACACACCTTTAGATTGCTGCCCCAAAAGAGGCAAATTCGTCGATTAACTGCGTCTAAATATCCGTTGATTATATCGGGGAATCTTGCTGTCGTGGCTAAAAAATAAACTCAACAGGCCGGGTGCTGGCAAGGGGTAAAAATAGCGGTTTTATCCTGTCTGTTGTGGATGCCATTTGTATGGCCGGTTGTTATAATGCTCGGCTATGATGAGTTTTATGATGCGTGTTAGGTTCTTGAAAAACCGGATTTTTTTAGCGGTTTTTCTGCTGGCGCTGTTTGTCTCCGCGCAAACGGCGTCGTTGTTGCATGCCGAAATTCATCCTTTTCATCACCATACCGCCGAATGCGATCTGCTGGAGCAGATAGCCCAGCCGGTGCAGGCGGCGAGTGATGCGGTCGCCCCGCTGGTCACGCAATGGCGTGCGCATATTGCTGTCACTGTAGCGGTTGCCGCGCCTGCGTTGGCCGTTGTCGTTCCTTATTACGGCCGTGCCCCTCCATTTTCTGTTTAAAACAGCTTTTTGATTTATTTAAATTTGTTTTAACAGGAAAATACCATGCGATTAACCAAACTTGCAGCCGCTTTGTGGGCGGCTGGTGGTGTGCTGTCTGCGCACGCCCAAACTACTTCCGATTCAACGACCTCAACTTCACTGGATGCCGTCACTGTGTCGGCCTCTCCGATACATGAACATGAAGCTTTCGATGTGCCTTCGCAGGTCGATGTCTTGAGCGGCCAGGATAAAATGCAACGCGATAGCGGCTCTTTGGGCGAAATGCTTGAATCCATGCCGGGTGTCAACAATATGAGTGCCGGCACGCAATCGGGCAAGCCGGTGATTCGCGGGCTGACAGGCAACCGCGTCAAAGTGCTTTCCAACGGCCAGAACACCGATTATCAGGCTTACGGTACGCGCCACCTGCCCAATACCGACCCGTATCTGGCGGATCGCGTTGAAGTGATTCGCGGGCCGCAAAGCGTGTTGTACGGTTCCGAGGCGATGGGCGGTGTGGTCAATGTTTTGCAGGCCCCCATCCCTTACGGACAGGACACCCACGGCGAATTGGCGACGGAATACAACACCAATAACCGTGAAACGCAATTTGGCGTAAAAGTCGGTGCCGGCGCCGAGAAGTTCGGCGTAACCGCCGGTTACTCTGTGCGCGAAGCGGATAACTTCACCGTACCCAATGCCGCTTCCAGCCAAGGGGCGACGCCCTCCAGCGCGGTGAGCGACAAGCCGCTGTTTGTGGGCGAAGTGCCTTATACCAATTTTGAGAACCGTTCCGGCACCATCGGTGTGGGTTACCGCGATGACTGGGGCAAGGTCGAGTTGCGTCATACCCAGTGGATTTCGCATCAGAACTATCTGGGAATTGAGGCCGCCAACAGCACGTCAGAATACGAGGCGCTGGCTGCCGGGCAGAAGTTGCAGAACGACGAGACGCAATTGAGCGGCGAATTCTATCTGAACGACGACTGGACGTTAAAACCAAGTTGGACGCATACCCGCAATGCGCGTGAAGCGTCGCATGATCTGCCGTTTGAAACCATGGCCGAAGACGAAGGCACCGAGGAATACCTTGATTTGCTGGTGCAGCGCGACGATATCAAGCTGGCGTTGCAGCATCCGGCTATCGGGCCGTTTGAAGGCGAAATTGGCGTGGAGTTGGGCGAGGTGCAGCAGACGTTGCGTTCCGGACATCTGACACCATCGGCCGACGAGAGCAAGCGTGCGGTTTATCTGTTTGAAGAAGCCGATATGGATAAATGGCTGGTGCAGTTGGGCGCGCGTTACGATACGCATACTGTCAAAGCACCATTGAATGCGGAAAACGAACACTTCTGGGATGAAATGGAGGTGTTTGACGCCAGCAACAATGAGCGTGAGTTTGATGTCTTTACCGGTTCTGCGGGCGCGACCTACCGCTTCAGCGACAAGCTGAGTCTGGCGGCGAATATGGCCACCGGTTTCCGTGCGCCGAGCATTTTCGAGCTGTATGCGGCGGGCGAACACGGCGGTGTGCAGGCGTTCCAGCTGGGTAACCCGGATCTGAAAGCGGAAACCTCGTTGAATACCGATCTGTCATTGCGCTGGCAGGACCAGGCCACGCAGATGACGGTCACGGTCTACCAGAACTGGATCAATAACTATATCTATCTGGCGAATACCGGATTCTACCGTGCCAAAGAGGGCGCGCCGAATGAAGGTCAGCAAGTGGCTTCGACAGCACCTGGCGCCATTCCCGAAATGCAGGCCGAGCAGACCGATGCCGAAATCCGCGGCTTGGAGTTGAGCGTGGCGCAGCAGTTCGATGCCAACTGGTCGGCGGATGCCGCACTGGAAATCATCGACGGGCGTGATGTCAAAAACCATCAGGCGCTGCCGTTGATTCCGGCCAACAATCTGGCGCTGAACGGGCACTACCGTTTTGATGACGCCGCTGGCCTAAAAAACCAGAAGGTCAGTCTGGGTGTACGTCTGGTGGACAAGAAGAAAATTGCCGGTCTGTACGAGCCGTTCTCGCAATTTGACAACCTGCCTATCGGTACCGGTTCGACCGATGCCTATGCGGTGTGGAACCTGAGTTATGCAGTGGATGTGAAACTCGACAGCAACACCCTGAAGCTGGGTGCGGCGGTGGAGAACCTGTTTGATACCGCCTACGTTGACTTCCTCAACACCTACAAAGGGTATACGTTGAATCCGGGGCGTAACTTCAAGTTGACGGCGCGTCTGGATTTCTAACCCGGCCTGTTCACTTTTTTGAGGCGTTTTTGTAAGCGCCTTCACCTCTCTAAAGCGTCTGTCATCCCGGGATGGCAGGCGCTTTTTTTATTATCACGTAGCCAATACGTTATATGACCCGGTTGTATGGCCTATCAGGTAATAAGGGGTTTCTATGTGTAAACTACGTTATTTTTGCTAAAATCGGAGCTCTATCATGGCCTTGCAGGTGGTGTATGCTCCCGTTATTTTCACAACTTCCTCCCGCCGATTATTACGCGCGGCGCACCGCCCTTTTCCTGAAGTATCAGGCCAGTCTGGCCGCCCTGGCCATTACTCCGATGGCCGTCTGGCGCTTCAGTCTGGAGCAGACCGTGCATGGCATTGTCGATGTGCTGATTGTGCTGTTTTTGCTGCTGCTCAGTTGGCTGGCGACCCGAGGGTTGGCGATTCGCGCAATTGCCTGGCTGGCGTCGTGTATCTATATGGCCGGTGCCTGGTATGTGGTGTACGCCTTCGGCACCTCTACGCTCTTATGGGCCTTTCCGGCGGGGGTGGCGATGCACTTCATTCTGCCGGACAAAGAGGCCTTGTTTGCCAATACCCTGCTGCTGTTCGGCGTGTTGTTGGTTGGTGTTAAGGTCGATGCCATGACGCTGACCATTTTTGCCTTGACCTATAGTCTGGTGGCGATATTTGCCTGGCAGTTTTCGAGCCGTTTGCGGGCGGATAACCTATTGTTGCAGCGTTTCGCCCATTTGGATCCGCTGACCGGTGTCGGCAACCGGCGGGCGTTGGATGTGCGTGTGGCCGAGTTGATTGCGAATCGCGACGTTAAATGCCAGCCCTCCTGTGCGATGTTGATGGTGGATATCGATCATTTCAAACGCATCAACGACACTCACGGCCACGAGGTCGGTGACGGCGCCTTGCAAAAGCTGGTGGGTTATCTGCACGAGCATTGCGATCCGCAAACCGAAATCTACCGTTTCGGCGGCGAGGAGTTTTGCATCCTCACGGCCAAAACCCTTGAAGGTGCGCATCATTTGGCGGAAGTTTTGCGCCAGGCGGTGGAGCGGGCAACGCAGGCGGAAGAACATCCTTTGACGATTTCCATCGGCGTGGCGTTGCTGCAACCCGGGCAGAGTGCATCCGACTGGTTTAAAAGTGCCGATGAAGCGTTGTATCGCGCCAAGTCGGGCGGACGCAATTGCACCCATATTGCCTGATTTTGCTTGAAAAAACCGCCCTGCACCCTTATGTTACCCTGCATTATCGTATCTAGTGACGAACAGGATAGCCATGAGCAAAGATTACTATGCATTATTGGGCGTAAACAGAAACGCCGATGAAGCGGAAATAAAAAAAGCCTACCGCAAACTGGCGGCCAAATACCACCCGGACAAGCCGACCGGCGACGAGGCCAGGTTCAAGGAGATCAGCGAAGCTTATGAAACCCTGAGCGATCCGGAGAAGCGCTCGATGTATGACCGCTTCGGGGCTGATTACGCGCATCACCGCTCCTCCGGATTTGGCGGGTTTGAAGGCCAGGGAGCCGATTTTGCCGATATCTTCGGCTCGATGTTCGGCGGCGGCCAGGGCTTTGGCGGGTTTGGCGAGCAGGGCTTCGGTCAGCGCCAGCCGCGTCCGCAAAAGGGTGAAGATCAGACCGTGGCGGTCATGGTCACCTTGCAGGAAGCGATTGACGGCGCCGAGAAGATCATCAATGTGCAAACCGGCAATCCGCGCACCCACAGCTACGCTTACGAAACCAAACCGATCAAGGTGCGCATTCCGGCCGGCGTGCTGCAGGGACAGAAAATCCGCGTCAAGGGGAAAGGGTTCAGCGGCTTTAACGGCGGGCCGGATGGCGATGTGATTATTGAGATCAATCTGCAAAAAGACGCGCGTTTCCGTATCGACGGCGAGGATGTCTATGTGGATTTGCCGATTACCCCGTGGGAAGCGGCCTTGGGTGCCAAGGTGGAAATTCCGACCCTGAAAGGCCCGGTGAAGATGTCAATCGCACCGGGTACGCAGTCCGGCGCTAAATTGCGTATCAAGGGCCGCGGTTTGGGCGGTGCACAGGGGCGTGAGCCGGGCAATCAGTATGTGGTGGTGCAGATTCATGTGCCGCTGCCGCAGACCGACGAGCAGAAAGCGCTGTACGAGCAAATGGCGCAAAGCATGCCGTTTGATCCCAGAGCGCATCTGGCCTAGTTTTTAAGCCTGTTAAGGTCTGTTTAAGGCGGTTTGACTGTCATACTCCAGCCCGGAACCTCCGGGCTTTTTTATGCGCGCTGGCCGGCCTGTTAAGAAAAGGTAGTTTGCTGGCTGGCATTCAGAATGGCGGTTTGAATCTCCTCGACCTGGAAGGGTTTATGCAGAAAACCATCCATACCGCAGTGCTTGGCTTTTTCGCGATCCTCTTCCGCCGTGGTGGCGGTAAGCGCGATAATCGGCAGGGTTACCCCCAGTTGTCTGAGCTGTTGCGCCGCTTCAAAGCCGTCCATTTCCGGCATAAAGCAGTCCATGAAAATCAGGTCGAACGCCTCGCTGGCCTGCGGGTTTTGCGAGAAGAGTTCCACGGCTTCACGGCCGTTTTCCAATAGTGTGACGCTATGCCCGAGTTTCTCGAGCGTTTTTTCGGCAATGCGGCGGTTGATGAGGTTGTCTTCCACCACCAGAATTCGGCTGCTTTGGGCTTTTAAATGTTCGATAGGGCGTTTGACCTTGGGCTGAGATACGCTGTCTTCCGCCGGAATGCAGGGGATTTCGGCCCAGAAAAGCGAACCTTGCCCTAAGGTGCTCTCCACACCGACCCGGCCTTGCATCATTTCAATGAGTTTTTTACTGATGACCAGCCCCAGGCCGGTGCCGCCGAACTGGCGGGTGGTGGAGGCATCGACCTGCGAAAAGTCGATAAACAGCTTTTTCTGGTTTTCGCTGGAAATGCCCAGTCCGCTGTCTTCCACCTCGAAGCGCACGATGTTCTCGCGCTGTTTGACTTTGAGGATGATATGGCCCTCTTCGGTGAATTTGATAGCGTTGCTCAAATAGTTGTTGAGCACCTGCGTGAGTCGATAGGGATCGCCCTGAATCCATGGCGGAACGGCGTCATCCCATTGCAGTTCCAATGCAATCTGCTTGCGTGTGCAGTTTTCTTTGAAGGTGGTCAGAATCGTCTGACATTGCTGCTGCAGATTAAAGGCGACCTTTTCCAAGCGCATCTGCCCGGCTTCGATTTTGGAAAAATCGAGAATGTCGTTGATGACATGCAACAGAATGCCGGCAGACTGCTGGGCAATGCCCAGCAGGCGGAAGCACTCGTCGGAAGCCACTTCGCTTTCGAGCAGATTGAGCGCGCCGATAATGCCGTTGATGGGGGTGCGGATTTCATGGCTCATGGTGGCCACGAATTCGGACTTGGCCTTGCTGAGGGCGAGCGCACGGTTTTTTTCCTGCTCCACTTCGGCAGTGCGTTCGATGACCTTCTTCTCCAGGTCGGACGCCATCTTCTGCAGGGCGAGATTGCTTGCATACAGTTCAAGGGATTTGGTTTCGAGTAACTGCTCCGCTTGCTTTCTGGCCTGGCGTTCTCGTTGAAGCCGTCTTTCAAATAGGTTGCTGTCCATCTTCTGCTTATCTGGTCTTCATGCAATGGGGTAAATTAGGATTTGGTGAGGATAAACAACACCTGCGTCAGTCCATCGGTTGACTGATCCTGCATGTCGATGCTGATATTTTCCTTAAAGTAGGTCGCCGAGCCCTTGATCAGGCCGAAAGCCAGTGCCGAAAACGGGCGTTTGGACTGGTAGGTCAGCAGCATGCGGTTGTCCGATTCGATCTTCGAACGGAAAGTGGGCAGTTCCGCCTCGGGATAGAGTTTTTTGACTTCAACATGCACCTTGTTTTCGATGGTGTCTAAAAACTCGAAGCAGGAAGCGACATTCTCGAAAAACATCGGATAGCCTACAACAAAGCGTTCCAGCAGATACTCTCCGAATGTCTTGACCAGGTCTTCAACCGCAATGCCGCTGGCTTGGCTCAGGTGGGTGACCAGTTCGAGCAGTTCGCGGTGATCGTAGGTGCCGACCGACGTATAGGCCCCGCCGGAAGGCAGGTTGGATTTCTCGATAATTTCGTCGGCCATCTCGTAACCGAACTTATCTTCGACCAATTCGATAAATTCAGAAAAAACAATTCCTTTCATGTTTTCCGGCTCCGTTAGCTGGGGTGTTTATGTTTACGGCTCTCCAGGCACCATTCTAGCAATTTCTGTTGTGGTGGCAGTGGTTTGTGATGGCAATTTGCGTTCAAAAAAGTCCTGTTCACGGCGTTTTTTGCATAAAATGGTCAGATTAAAATCATGTTAAGGATGGCTAATCGATGAAACGTAGAGAATTTATTGGCGCGATTGCCGGCGCCACGGCGGCGACCGCCCTGTCAGCCTGCGGTAAAGACGAGTCTCAAGCGACAGCGGCGGCATCTCAACCGCAAAAGACCTATGAATGGAAAATGGTCACCACCTGGCCCAAGAATTTCCCCGGGTTGGGCACCGGTGCCAATAATGTGGCGCGTTTGATTAACGAGATGTCGGGCGGCCGCATCAAGGTCAAGGTATATGGCGCGGGCGAACTGGTCGGTGCCTTTGAGGTGTTCGATGCGGTTTCCGCCGGCAACGCACAGCTGGGCCATGCGGGTGCCTATTACTGGAAAGGTAAGATTCCTTCGGCGGCGTTTTTCTCGTCGGTGCCGTTTGGCCTGACCGCCAACGAAATGAACGCCTGGCTGTATTACGGCGGCGGCATGGAGTTGTGGGAAGAGGCGTACAAACCGTTCGGCCTGATCCCGAATCCGGCCGGCAATTCCGGTACGCAGATGGGCGGCTGGTTTAACAAAGAGATCAACAGCGTCAAGGATCTGGAAGGGCTGAAAATGCGCATTCCGGGGCTGGGCGGCGAAGTGCTGAAGCGTGCCGGCGGCGTGCCGGTGACCTTGCCGGGCGGCGAGTTGTTCCCGTCGATGCAGTCGGGCGCGTTGGATGCGACCGAATGGGTCGGGCCTTATAATGATCTGGCGTTCGGTTTCTACAAGGCGGCCAAGTACTACTACACGCCGGGCTGGCACGAGCCGGGAACGACGATGGAATGCATGATCAACGAAAAGGCGTTCAACGAATTACCGGTCGATCTGCAAAGCATCGTGCGCAATGCCATGAAAGTGGCCAATCTGGAGATGTTGGCGGAATACACCGCCCGCAACCAGCAGGCGTTGCAGACCTTGATTCACAAACATAATGTCGAGCTGCGCCAGTTCCCCGACGATGTGCTGCAGGCGCTGAAGACACTGGCCGAACAGGTGGTGGAAGAAGAGGCGCAGAAAGACGCGCTGTCAGCCAGAGTGTGGGCATCGCAGAAGACGTTCCGCGATCAGGTCGTCAAATGGACCGAGGTGTCCGAGCAGGCCTATATTCGCGCCCGCAGCCTGTAACAGACGACTTCTGCCAGGTCGTGCTTAGTTTGGCTCAAAAAAGAGCGTTTTTTTGAGCCATAGATTCGGCTTTTCCGGCCGGTTTTTGTAAGGTTTTTCCGGTGTTAAATCAGCACACTCCATTTTCTAAAGAGCGTCCCCTTGACGGATTGCGGGCGCAGATTTGTGCAGAGGCCAATCACCCCAGGGTCTTTTTGGCCAGGGTACTGCTGCAAATGCAAATGCTGCTGTTCGGCGGTTTTGCGATTCTGCATTTAATTCTAGGCAAGTCCCCCGGCATCGTCATCGCGGATTCTGTGGCCTTTCTGGCGGTCAGCGCCCTGTTTTGGCTGCTCACACAAACCCGTAAGGCGGCGTTGGTTGGTCATTTGAATACGCTGATCGGCCTGCTGTTTTTCCCGGTGTTTATCCATTTCAACCAGAATCAGGATTTCGGCTTGATATGGGTGTTCTTTGTACCGTTTATTCTGGTCGCACTCAACGGCTGGCGTATCGGTCTGTTCTATCTGAGCGTGTTTTATGCGGTGGTCTTTACCCAGGCGTATATGGGAATCGGCAACTGGCAGGACGGCTTGTGGAGCGAACTGAGTTTTGTGCGTTTTGTGGTCAGCTCGCTGATGGGGGTCTTGCTCGCCGTGGTGGTTGATGAAACGCATAGCCGGCTGCATCACGCGCTGGAGATGCAAAATGTCAAAGAGCGCCGTTATGTCAACCAGCTGCAGCACTTCTCCAATACCGACAGTCTGACGACGCTGTATAACCGCCACTATTTGAATAAGGTGGTTGATGCCAAGGTGAAGGAATTGCAGGGTAGCCCGCTGTATATCACCTTCTTTATTCTGGATATTGACCAGTTCAAGCTCTATAACGACTATTTCGGCCATCCGGAAGGCGACAAGGTTTTGCGCCGTGTCGCGCAGACGGTGAAGCACTATATTCGCCGTCGTGACGATCTGGTTTTCAGATTGGGCGGCGAGGAGTTCGGCGGACTGCTGGTCAGCGACCATCCGCATGAAACCAGCCGTTGGGTAGCGCAGTTGACCGAACAGGTCGAGGCGTTGCAGATAGCGCATGCCCCCGGCGCCTTGCATCCCGTGGTGACGGTTTCGGTGGGGATTTTTTCTGCGCGCATGGACGGTGTCAAAACGTTTGAAACGCTCTATCGTTCGGCGGATTGCGCGCTTTATCAGGCGAAACAGATAGGGCGCAATCAGGCGGTTACTTTTAACCCCGAAGAGCAGCTAGAGGCGTGTTAGCGGAATTCACCCAGGGAAAAGTCGGTATGAATACACAAGCAAAATCGGACGGTTTTAAAAACTCAGCAGGCCGGGTAGGACGGTCGTTGTTGGCGACGGTGCTCATGGCAAGTCTGTTGGGTGGCTGCACCACCATTCGTCTGGGACCCGCGTATGATGCGCCTTTCAAGGAGCAGGTCATCGAGGAAGCGCCCGCTGCCGCCGGTAAGGTGCTGTTGCTGGAGGTGCGCGGCAAAATCAACGACGAACCGAAAGGCGGTCTGCTTTCCAAAGGACCGAGTCTGCTGGATAGTGTTTTAATGCAGCTTAAAAAAGCGCGTGAAGACAAGACAATCAAGGCGCTGGTATTGAAGATCGATTCGCCGGGCGGTGGGGTGACCGCCAGTGATATTCTCTACCACGAGTTGATGGCCTACAAGGCCGATAGCGGTGTTAAGATTTTTGTGCAGATGATGGACGTGGCTGCCTCCGGTGGGTATTACATTGCATTGGCGGGGGATCATATCCAGGCGCATCCCACCACGGTGACCGGTTCGGTCGGTGTGATTTCGGTGTCGCCCGATCTTTCGCAAGCGATGGATAAGCTGGGTGTCGGGGTCAATGTCTATAAAAGCGGTGCCAGTAAGGATATGGGGTCGCCTTTCAGAGCCGCCAATCCAACCGATCAGGCGCTTTTCCAGGAGCTGATTGCCAAAATGGCCGAGCGCTTTTACGGTGTGGTGGCAGAGCGCCGCAGTTTGAACGAGGCGCAGATGCGGGAGATTAAAAGCGCGCGTATCTACAGCGGCGCGGCGGCCAAAGACGCCGGCTTGGTGGATTCGTTGGGATATTTGTCGGATGCGACGCAGCAGGCCTGCGAGTTGGCGGGCGAAAAGCGTTGTGAAGTCATCGCTTACCGTTTTACTAAAAATCCCAATGCCTCAATCTACTCGCCTTCCGCCCAAGAGATTGACAGCTCACCGAACGCCTTGCTGCACGTGCCTTTATTGGAAAGCGCGTTGCAGCTGACTCCCGGAGTTTACTATCTTTATCAGCCCTGAGCGTCTTTTGCAGAGCCTCATACATAGCGCCCCTTAGCGCTTGGCTAAAGCGCGTGGGGCGTTCAATGCAGGTTGGCCGGTTTTAAAGTAAGCCATCTCCTGATTCAATATTTGCGCCTGTTTGGCCATCTGTTCCGAAGCGCGCGCCGTTTCCTCGACCAGGTTGGCGTTTTGCTGCGTGACCTGGTCAATCTGCGCCATCGAGTGATGTACGCGTTGGATGCCGGACGACTGCTCCGCGGAGGCGTGTGCAATCTGGTTGATCATCTCGCTGACGCTGGCAACAGCGGCATTGATTTGCTGCAGCACCTCTCCTGAATCGTGTGCCAAGGCGTTGCCTTGATCGACCCGCTGCACGGTGACTTGAATCAGGTTCTTGATGTCCTTGGCGGCTTCCGCCGATTTCTGCGCCAGTGCGCGCACCTCTCCGGCAACCACCGCAAAACCGCGGCCGTGTTCGCCTGCACGGGCCGCTTCCACCGCGGCATTCAGTGCGAGCAGATTGGTCTGGAAGGCGATGCCGTCGATCAGCGCCACAATTTCGGAAATCTCCTGACTGGAGGTTTGGATGGCGTTCATGGCGTGGATGGTCTCCTCCATGACGCGCGTGCCCTGTTCCGATTTGCGCTGCACCTCGCTGGCCACTTGCGACGCTTTTTGCGCGCCTGCGGTGTTGTTCTGCACCGTGGCGCTCATCTCCTGCATGGTATGGTTGGTGTGCTGCAGTTCGGAGGCCAGTTGCTGGATACGCTCGCTGAGAATCTGCGTGCTCTCGGACACTTCATTGGTGACCTGATTGACCCGGTTGGCCGCCTGCGAGGTGTTGTGAATGACTTCGCTCAGACGGGTCGCCATCTCCACCGTCGCCTCGGAGAGCGCTTCGACGGCGTTTCTGAACAGCGACTCCTCATTGGGTTGCAGGTGCTGTTTCATGCGCTGGGACAGGTCGCCCTGGGCGAAGCTGTGCAACACTCTGGCGGCATCTTCGACCACGTTTTGCAGCAGTTTCATATTGGCGTTGTTGCCCACGTCGGTGCCGTACTTGACGACCTTGTAGACATTGCCGTCGTTATCGAAAATCGGGTTGTAGCTGGCTTCCAGCCAGACTTCTCTGCCCGATTTATCGATTCGTTTGATGGTGCCTGAAAAGAATTTCCCTGCTTTGAGGTTCTGCCAGAGTTGCTTGTAGTCGTCCGAGTTGCGGTAGGCGGGAGTGACGAACAGACTATGGTGTTTGCCCACCAGCTCTTCAGCCGAATAGCCCATGGTTTTCAGGAAGTTGTCGTTGGCACGGCGGATAGTGCCGTCGAGATCGAATTCAATGACCGCCATCACGCGGTTAATCGCCGCAATCTGCGAGCGGTTCTCTTTTTCCTGCGCCACCTGGGCGCTGATGTCGGTTGCGAACTTGACGATTTTGCTGACTTTGCCGTGTTCATCCAGAATCGGGTTATAACTCGCTTCCAGACAGATGATGTGTCCGTCTTTTTTGATGCGTTCGATACGCCCGCTGAAAAAATCGCCATGACGCAGCTTTGCCCAGAATTCGCTATATTCCCGGCTGTTGGCATAGTCCGGACGCACAAACAGGCGGTGCTGCTGGCCCAGCACCTCGTCGCAGCTATAGCCCATGGCTTGCAGGAAGTTGTCGTTGGCCTTGAGAATGCGGCCGTCAAGGTCGAATTCGATCACCGCCATGACACGATGCAGGGCGGCAAGGATCGCCTGGTCGTTTTGAAGCGTTTTTTCGAGTGTCTGCAGTTGATTCTTATAGCGTTGGCAAAACATACCGTTCCCTGAAAGTGATTCATCAAATTTTTCTATTTAAACACTTAAACCTATAGAAAGTAATCAAAGAATTTTATGTATAGCGCACGTACAAGTTTATTGGAGGGGGGATGAGGTAGGGTTTAGTGGCAGGACTTTGTTTCCGCCCGTTTAAAGGCGCGTTGCAGCATCTGCTTGCGGTAGTCCGCATTGACGTATTTGGCGGGTTGTGCCTGCAGCAGATAGACGAAATCACCTTGCGCCAGTTCCTCTTGATTCACGGCGGCGGTTGCCGGCGAATCGACGTGAATTGGGGTGATCACGGCGATTTTCAGCGCCGGCAGCAGGCGTTTTAGCGCGGCAACCGTGCCCGAGCCGCTTTGGCTGTGAAAGGTGCCGTTGATATGAATCAGCTGGTATCCGGGGTGTTCCTGCAAAGCCTTGGCAATGCTTTCAGCCATGGTGTTGTCACGCGTCAGCTGTGCCAGATAACTGTTATGCGCCTGTTCATCCGACAGGTGCCGGGCGTTTTGCATCCAGTCCCGGAAGCGTTCCGCGTATTCCGGTATGTCGGCAAACGGAGCCTCCGCAATCCAGCGGCGTTCTTCGGGCGGCAGACGGTTGATATAGGCATCGCCGTGGCGGCCGATGCAGCGGATAATGTCGCCGGGCGCATTGGCGGCGACCACCGGTAGCAGATGTTGTTTGGCAAACTCCACCAGCGGACGATAGGACCCGGCGTAGTTTTCCCAGGCGGGCGCCTCATTGATCAGATAGGCCTCGCCGATTTCACCGTCCAGATAGCGGCTGAGCAGAGGTTGCTGATGGCGTTCGAACTGCTCCATCGAGAGAATCTGCTGCGGACGCTGTTGATAAAGCAGCGCCTGCAGCTGCGCTTCAAGCAGATGAGAGGCGTGGTTGCCGTGGAATTCGCCGATAAAAATGACGTCGCGGTCCGCCAGTTTGGGGACGAGCGCTGTCAGGGTTAAAGGGCGGCCGTTGCCTGAATCCATCAGCTGGTAGTCGTAGAGCGTGGTTATATCGGGCGCTTCACGCACACTGCTGCAGCCGCCTAACAACCAAAGGCTGAACAATACAACTTGGGCAATACCTATGTAACGCGCTTTAAGAGCCATGAGTTCAAGGTTGCTGGGTCTGATGGAGTTTGGCGAGTAACTCGGCAAACGGTATTGGCCTGCTCAGATAGTACCCCTGAAAATGTTTGCAGTGCAGCCCCACCAGCGTGTCGAACTGCTCCTGGGTTTCCACCCCTTCGGCGATGGCGCTGACGTTCAATGCTTTTACAATCCCGATAATGGCTTTGGCGATTTTATGCGATTTATGGTCAACGATATGCACCATGTCGATAAAGGTCTTGTCGATTTTGATTTCGTCGAATTCCAGCTCGGTCAGATAGGAGAGCGAGGCGTAACCGGTGCCGAAGTCGTCGATGGAGATGCGGAACCCCAAAGCCCGCAGGTGGCTGATGCGGGTTTTGACGGCCTCGATGTCGTCGATAAAGGCGGTTTCGGTAATTTCCAGCGTCAGATGGTGAACCAGATCGGGATGGCGTGCCAGCAGGGCTTCCAGTTCGTCGACAAAGTTCTCCGCGAGCAGCTGTTTGGCGCTGAGGTTCACGCCCAGTTGGGCATAATGCCGATGCAATCCCTGGGCTTTGAGCTGCTCATAATGCTGTGCCGCCGTTTCCAGCACCCAGCGGCCGATTTTCAGGATCAAACCGCTTTTTTCGGCAAACGGAATAAACACATTCGGCGGAATATAGCTGCCGTTGTGTTTCCAACGGATCAGCAGCTCGCCGCCGGTAATATGGTGATGCTGGTCGTATTGCGGCTGGTGGAACAGCTCGAACTCTGCCATGCTCTGGGTGGCATGGGTCAGCGCCTGCTCGAGTTTATAGCTGTTGTCGGCGATCTGCTGCGATTCGCTCGAATAAAACAGAATCTGACGGCCTTGGTCAATGGCTTCAAAGCTGCTCAGCAGGCCGCGTTCCAGCAGGGTTTCCGCCTGAACGTTTTCGTCGGTGGGCAGTTGGCCGTCAAACACGCAGATGCCGATGCGCGGGTCGAGGTTATGGAGGATGGCATTGCTCTCCTCCAGGTCTTCGATCTGTGCGTGTTCGCCGGCATTGAGCAAAAGAGTGGCGATATCGTTACAGAAATCGATCAAGCCTTCTGTGTCGTGCCTGCGGATAGCCAGCGTGAAATCCGATCCCGAGGTCCGGCCAATCAGGTAGTCCTGGATGGTTATGGCGTCATCCATCTTGTGGACAAACCGCGCCAGCAGTTTGTCGGTGACCTCAAATCCGAGCTGGGTATTGAGTTTGGAGAGGCGGTTGAGGCGCACATGCAGCACAATCAGTTGATCGTGATGCGTTCGGGCTTGTTGCAGGCTGGTGCGCAGCAGTTTTAAAAAATAACTGCGGTTGGGCAGGCCGGTGACCAGATCGTAATTGGCGAAGAACTGCAATTTCTTTTCGGCGTTTTTGAGGTTGCTGATGTCGGCAAAACTCGCTACATAATGCGTCACTTCATGCTGGTCGTTGTAGACCGCACTGACCTTGAGGTATTCGGGATAAATTTCGCCGTTTTTGCGTTTGTTCCAGATTTCGCCCGACCAGTAACCGCGTTCGGCGATGCCTTGCCACATGGCTTCATAAAATTTGGCGTCATGCTTGCCGGAACTCAGCAGGCTTGGGGTTTTGCCGATCGCTTCCTCTTCGCTGTAACCGGTGACCTGGGTGAACACCTTGTTGGTGCGGATAATCACGCCGTTTTTATCGGTAATGACCAAGCCTTCGCCGGTTTCCAACGCTTTGGCGGAGATTGCCAGATCGGCATGCGCCTGAATTTGCGAGGAGATGTCGGTGCCGGTGGCAATCACATACTGCACCTGGTTGTGTGCATCGGTGATGGCCGTATTGTGCCACTGGACGGTGACGTGCTGGCCGTCCTGGGTCAGCCATTCGTTGACCATGCTGTTTGGAAAGTGGCCGGCGGTAAGGGATTTGAAGGTCTTTTCCACCTCCTGACGCTGCTCTTCCGGAACCAGAAAAGACCAGTGGGCATGGTCAATGATATCTTCGGCTTTGTAGCCGGTCAGGCTTTCTGCGGCCGGATTAAAGCGGCGGATCAGGCCATCTCTGTCCATCACGATAATGACGTTATCGACGGTTTCGATAACTTTTTCGAGCAATAGGCAGTCGTCTTGCTTTGACATGTTCATGTGGCCTTCCCTTACTAAAACCAATGTGTTGAATTGTATCCCAGCAGTATGACAAGCCTCAAGAATCAATCATGGAGATTAATCGTGATCTGATGAGTAATAAGACTTATTTAAAAAATGGTTTGAAGTTGGCTCTTAATAAACTCAACAGGCCGGGTAGATGGTGCCTCAATCAAAAAAACGGCTAAAGGCCTCCACCGGTTCGCGGTCGGTGCGGTACTGGTTGACCGGATGCGCCAGGTCTTCATGCCCCAGCGCCATGCCGCCGAGCAGAAGTTTGTCGTCGCCGTAGCCGAGTTGTGCGCGCGCAATCTCGGGATATTCACCCAGCGCGCCTTGCGGGCAGGTCGCCAAGCCTTCTTCCAGCGCCAACAGCATGATGTTCTGCCAGAACATGCCATAGTCCAGATAAGAGCCGGTTTGCAATCCCTTGTCCATCCAGAAAAGCAGCATCACCGGCGCATCGAAGGCGCGGTAGTTGGCGGCCCATTGCGCCAGTTGGCGCTCCTTGTCTTCGCGGGCGATGTTCAAGGCGCCGTAAAGCCGTTTGCCGGTTTCGATGCGGCGCATTTTGTAAGGCGGTTTCCACTCGTCGGGATAATAATGGTAATCCATCTGGCCGCGTTCACCGGCATTAAAGCGTTCGAGCATCGCCGCTTGCAAACGCTGTTTGCTTTGCCCCGTCACCACCGACACCTGCCACGGCTGGGTATTGACGCCCGAGGGGGCGAAACGCGCGCGCTCCAATATCCTGTGGATAACGCGGGTTTCTACGGGTTTGTCCAGAAACGCGCGCACCGAATGGCGCTGCAACACGGCTTGGTGAACGGCTAGGCTCATTATGTGTACTCTCTTAACGCGGCAAAGAGCCGTTATTGATATCCAGACAGATGCCGTTGATATAGTCCGGGCAATCGGTCGCCAGCCAGAACATGGCATCGGCCACTTCCTGCGCAGTAGCGAATCGGCCGCTGATGGTGTTTCGTAAAAACGCCTGCTGGCGGTGTTCGGGAATATTGTTCAATAGCTCCGTTTCGGTGGGGCTGGGGGCGACGGCATTGACGATAATCTGCCCTTGGAAGGCTTTGGCAAAGGCTTTGGTGGCGTTAATCAACCCGGCTTTGGCAATGCCGTACCAGATGTCGGGATGGCCGATTTGCCCGGCGATGGAGGCGTTATTGACTACGCGACCTTTATGGGGCGAGGCTTTGAGTTTGTCTTCCAATAGGGTGGTCAGCATCACAGGCGTCAGCAGGTTCAGGTTCAGGCCGTAATCGCGGTTCACTTCGGGGTAGGCGTCATAGGTCAGGGTTTGCAGCAGGCCGGCGTTATTGATCAGCACATCCACTGCATCCAGCTGCACGACCAGTTCGGAGAGCCTGTCGGTTTGGCTCAGATCAAAGGCAATACAGCGCACCTGCGGATGGTTCTGGTAATCAAAGGTTTCCTGATTGCTGAAGTCGCGCGCCACGATAATGACGTGATCGCCGTTTTCCACAAATTTCTGCGTCAACGCCAGGCCGATGCCCTTATTGCCGCCGGTAATGACTACGTTTCTCATGCTTGCTCCCAACATTTTTGCCATCATGGTAACAAAAAGGCCCGCCAAGGCAATGTTGGCGAGCATTTTGTTTTTGGCGATTTTTAAAACTCAACAGGCCGGGTAGTCGGCACTGGCGCGCGGTTGCGGGTGGCGATCAGCTCATTTTCACCAGAATGTCTTCCAGCGAATTGGCGCAGACCTGAAAGCGTTTGCCGATCTCCTTGAGCTGCAGCAGCAGTTCGCGGTGAATGAACATCTCCTGCAGATTGTTGCTTTTGGAGAGCAGCGCCATTTTTTCCGCATAAATATCCACCAGATAGTCGTAACTGTCCCTGACGTTCTGCGCTTCCGTTGCGACGGCGTTGTGCTCCCGTTCAATCAGTTTTTCAAACCCTTTGGCGAGGTGATCGGCGCTTTGGCAGATCTGAAAAAACAGGGTGCTGTAGCCATCGTGCAACTTGTCGATTTCATAGGCCTTGGCCTCGATGATGAAATGGCGGATGCTGACCGAGAGCCAGTCCAGCTGGCTGATAATGCGGAAGATCGATTCGCGGTCAATCGGCGTGATAAAGCTGTTGAGCAGCTCGTTCATATTGGTGTCTTTGATATTTTTCGCCTGATGCTGGTCTTCTATCACCGCCTGGCAACTGGTTTCGTTGCCGTCGATAAAGCAGGCCTGCAAATCGTGGGTGATGCGTTTGATCGCCTGGGCATGCAGATTCAAGGCGCCCAGAAAATCGACCTCTTTGGGCAGGACGTATTTTTGCAGCAGGGACTTAAACATATTGGCCTCCAATCAGCGTGAAAATCAGCGTGGCGTAGAGTGCGCCCAGCGCCATCGAAATCGGGACATTCAGAAACCAGCCGGTCACAATCCCCTTGGCTTTGAGCCAGTTGACGTGGCGCGGTTTTTCGGCCGCGCCGTTGCCGATGAGCGCGGCTGTCACCACCTGCGTGGTCGAGGTCGGCGCGCCGAGCAGCGTCGCCAGGGTGTTGACCAGCGAGGCGCTGACTTGGTTGGCAACGGAGTGCACCACGCGGATGCGGTAGATTTCAAAGCCCAGGGTTTTAATAATACTCCAACCGCCGAAAAAGGTGCCAAGTGTAATCGCCGTGGTGCACAGCAGAATGGTCCACAAGGGCACTTCGAAACTTTGCGTCTGCCCCGAAGCGAGCAGCATCATGCCGATAATCGCCATGCCTTTCTGGGCGTCGTTGGCGCCGTGCGAAAAGCCCAGCCAGGCCACACTGAAATACTGCGAGGCCACAAACAGGTTGCGCACCCGGTAGGTGAAGTTTTTAAACAGCGTCAGAATCAGTTTCATCAACAGAAAACCGATCAGCAATCCCAGAAACGGCGAGGCAAACAGGCCGGCGACCACTTTCATGACGCCTTCCAGATGGCCGTTAGCCAGGGCCTCTACACCCCAGTTGATCTGCTGGTTGCCGAGCAGCGCCAAGCCCGCGCCCACCAGTCCGCCGGCCAGCGAGTTGGAGGATGAGGAGGGGAAGCCCAGTTTCCAGGTGATCAGATTGTAGGTGATGGCGGCCAGCAAAGCGCCGATGACCAAACTTTGCGCGCGGTAGAGTTGCACGCCCTCAATATCCACAAAGGTGCCGACCGTATCGGCCACCGCCAGCCCCATCAGCAGCGGCCCCAAAAAGGTGAAGCAGCCGGCGATGACAATCGCCACGGACGCTTTCATGGCACCCGAGGCGATGGCGGTGGCGACCATGTCGGCGGCATCGTGGAAGCCGTTGGTGAAGTCGTAGAGCGCGACCACCACGATGACCAGAATTAAAAGAAAAAAGCTGAGTTCCATAGATTCCAACCGGACCGATTCAGACCCTGGTGCATTTGCGTCGCCTGAGCGTGGCGAATTCCGTCAAATTTCATGCGTTGTGCGGTGTTGCAGGTATTCGCTGATCTCCTGCATGGAGCCGCTGAACGCCACCTTGTGCTGGCGTTTTTTCATCTGGTAGTCGTACATCGGGTCGTAATATTCCACCAGCAAGGTTTCGATCCAGGCGCGGTGCTTTTCAGTGGAGCCGTGCATGATCTGATGTTGCATGGCCGCCTCGAACTGTTTGAGCACGCGCTGGTAGCGTTCACCGCCCAGACGGGTATGGATGCGTGTCAGCGCGTCGTGCATAAAACTCTGCCAGGCTTCAAGCGACGGATATTCGCGCTGCGCTTGATCCACATATTCATCGAGCGTAATGGCAATGCGCTCTTCCAGCGGCGTTTCCAGCACAATGCGTTCGCCGCTCTTCAAAAAATCGAACAATTCCTTGGGCAGATTGACCGAACCGATATTGCGCCCTTCGTCTTCTATGACCAGTTGCGTGGCGCCGCTTTCCGCAAAGCGGATCAGTTCCATCGCCAGATTGTTTTCAAAATTGATCTGCGTCGGCTGCGGCGTGGCGTGACGCCCGAAGGCGGAGCCGCGGTGGTGGGCAAGTGCTTCCAGGTCGATTTTATGCGCCAATTGTGCCAGCAATAGGGTTTTGCCCGAACCGGTGCGGCCGGCCAATACATAAGTTTGTATACCGGCCTGTTGAAAACGGGCCGGCACCGCATCGAGAAAGTCGATCAGGTAACGTCTAAAGGCCTTGTAACCGCCTTTCAAACGGACAATTTGGCGGCCGTGGTCGTGCAGCCATTGCTGCGCTATTTTGGAGCGCATTCCACCGCGGAAGCAGTAGAGCAGCGCGTCGGGATGCGCCTCCATAAAGTCCATCCACGCCTGGATGCGCGCTGCGCGCACCGCTTCATTGACGAGTTTGTGGCCGAGTTTCACCGCGGTTTCGTTGCCGTGCTGCTTGTAGCAGATGCCGACTTTCTGGCGTTCTTCGTCGTTCATCAACGGCAGATTGACGGCTGAAGCAAAGGCGCCCTGGTTGAACTCCACCGGGGCGCGCACGTCGATCAGCGGCGTATGGTTGAGCACAATCGATTTGAAATCGGCGGTCTGCGGCAGCTCGGCGGTGAAGCGGGTGACGGCCATCAAACAACCTCAACCAGAGGGGTTGCATCGGCCGAGGGCAGGGTGCGGCCGATCGATTCCAGTTGCAGACCGAATTGCGCGGCAATCGCCTTGAAGTCAGCGACGGCATCGGGTCTGACGGCGGCCAGCAAACCGCCGGAGGTTTGCGGATCGCACAGAATCATTTTCTGGGTTTCAAAGTGCGGCGTTTCTGCCGTAAACGCGACCTTGTGGCCGTAGCTGTCGAAGTTGCGGCCGGTGCCGCCCGGCGTACAGCCTTGCGCCAGATAGTCCAGCACGTGCGGCAGCAGCGGCACCTTGTCGAATTCAACCTGGGCGCGGATGCCGCTGCCTTCGCAGATTTCGATGAGATGCCCCAGAATGCCGAAACCGGTCACATCCGTCAGCGCCGTCACACCGGCCAATTTGGCGAATTCGCTGCCCGCCTGGTTGAGTGTGGTCATCGCCTCGATCGCCATTTCTAGGTGTTCCGGCTGGATTTTCTTCTGTTTCTGCGCGGTGGTCAAAATGCCGATGCCGACCGGCTTGCTCAGAAACAGTTCGCAACCGGCTTCGGCGCTGGCGTTTTTCTTGAGGTGCTGGTTATCCACCAGGCCGGTGACCGCCAGTCCGAAAATCGGTTCGGGCGCGTCGATGGAGTGGCCGCCCGCCAGCGGGATGCCGGCCGCTTCGCAGGTGGCGCGGCCGCCTTCGATGACCTGCTGGCCGACTTCCGGCGGCAGCTTGTCGATCGGCCAGCCGAAAATGGCGATCGCCATCAGCGGCTTGCCGCCCATCGCATAGATGTCGCTGATCGCATTGGTGGCGGCGATTCTACCAAAGGTAAACGGGTCGTCGACAATCGGCATAAAGAAATCGGTGGTGCTCAGGACCGAGGTGCCGTTGCCCAGATCGTAGGCGGCCGCGTCGTCCTTGGTGCTGTTGCCGACCAGCAGCGCCGGATGCGGCGCGACGGCCAGCGACGTTTGCAGAATGCTGTCGAGAATTTTTGGCGAAATTTTGCAGCCGCAACCGGCGCCGTGGCTGTACTCGGTCAATTTGATGATGTTATCTGCACGCATAGCTGTCCTTTTGTCCGATGTTTTTATTTGCAATGACTGGCTGCCTATTTTAGAACTTTCTTGGCAAAGAGGGGGGAGGCAAGCAAATTATTTACGTGCCCAAATGATTTTTTGGCGGGGAATTGCGCGTTTTCTTTCTTAACAAAGCATGACAACACTTTAGATGGGGGTTGCGTGTCACCCAATCTTTATTGTTATTTAACTTGTTGATATATAGCGTAAAAATATCATTTTTCAGAGTCTCAATACTTTACAAAACTTATTCGGCATAAATTTTTCTTGGTTTGATTGCAGGGTTTCAGTCCCTATTCTGAAGTCAGGAAGGTATTAGCACTTTCTTATATTGGAGGCGAGGAAGCCCAATCTATTTTCCTCAGCACCCTTTAACCATTACCAGGAGTGAGATTATGAAACGTAGAACACTACTTAAAAACACCTTGGCGGGCAGTGCCGCAGTGGTCGCGGCCAATGCCGGGCTTTTGGTTCCTTCGGTCGTGTTGGCCGACTGGAACAAAAAGGCCTTTGCCGCCAAATCGCTTGAGGATGCCTTGACGGATACTTACGGGACCTCGACGGCGACCGAGTCCGGCGACATTAAACTCAAAGCCCCGGCGATTGCCGAAAACGGTGCGGTCACACCGGTCACGGTGGACGCCTCCGCGATAGACGGGGTCGAATCCATCGCGATTCTGGCGAGTAAAAACCCGATGCCGCTGGTGTGCGAATACGCTTTCGGCGCAGGTGCGCTGGGTTATGTTTCAACGCGCATCAAGATGGGTGAAACCATGAATGTGATGGCGGTGGTCAAGGCCGGCGGCAAACTGTTCAAAGCGCAGCAGGAAGTCAAAGTGACCATTGGCGGTTGCGGCGGTTAATCGCTGTTAAACCGTTAAATCGAAATAACAGAGCAAAAGTACAGACACTTTTAAAGGATGGAAAAGATGAGTATTAATATCAGAATGCGCGGCAAATCCCAAGGCGGCGTTGCCGAAATCAAAGCCCTGATTAAACACCCGATGGAATCGGGGGTGAGAATGGATAAAAAAACCGGCAAGCCTTATCCGGCCAAGTTCATCAATATGGTCGAGGTTCTGGTTAACGGCACCAAGCAGGTTGATGCGCAATGGTCCGGCGCGGTTTCCGCCAATCCCTATATGGCGGTGCAGCTCAAGGCCAACGCCGGCGACAAGATCACCATTAACTTAACCGATAACACGGGTGAAACAGGGACGGAAACCCTGGTGATTAAATAATCCCGTGAGCTAAAGATAATATGTCCATCACACGCTCCCCGGTGACCTCAAGGTGATCGGGGATTTTTGCATGGTTGCTAGGGCTTGAAAACCACGGGTTCAGGCGCTTCATCACGTATCACTAGCGTGCCGGCGAGTTTGTCATGCCATCCCTGTTTTCTGGGGTCAAAGCCAATCCAAATAAACCCCAAACCCAATGGCAAAGCGGAAACGATATAGGCAAAGTATCGAACCACTGCTTGAGCTAACGAGATTTTATTGCCGGTACTGGAGTCGACGATCTTGAGTTTCGTGGCCATTTTGCCGGGCGTACCGTAGAAACGTCGCCACAGCCAAATCACCAGAACAAAAGGCAGAATCCAGTTTAACAGCAGATCCCAAAATCCCAGTATTATGCCGCCTGATTCCATTTCATCCGGCCCGTAAATCATCATGGTCGGCAATGTAAACACAATCAAAATCAGTACTAAATCAATCAGAGTGGCTCCGGTTCTGATCCAAAAACCCGCATAAGTTGGCTGCATGACCTTTCCCCTTTCTTATGGTGAATAATAAACCAATGGTAATATTTACGTATATAAAAGGTCAAATTAAAAATTTATACAATAAAAAAGCCCGCTAAGGCGAACCTTGCGGGCTTTTTGGTTTTGAGCGCTTTAAAAACTCAACAGGCCGGGTATCAGACTTCCAGGAAATCCAAAATCCCTTCGGCAGCTTTACGCCCTTCGGCGATGGCTTCCACCACCAGGCTCGAGCCGCGCACCATATCACCACCGGCAAACACTTTCGGGTTGCTGGTCTGGAACTGGTACAGGCTGTTTTCTGATGCGACCACGCCGTTCCAGTCGTTGACGCTGATGTTGAAGTCTTTGAACCAGGCCGGCGGATTCGGTTGGAAGCCGAAAGCGACGATCACGGCATCACAAGGGATGACCTGCTCGGAACCTTCCACCACCTCGGCGCGGCGGCGGCCTGAAGCGTCCGGTTCACCCAGGCGCGTTTCCGCGACCTTGATGCCTTCGACCTTGCCGTTGCCGATGACTTCGACCGGTGCCAGATTGAACTTGAACTGCACGCCTTCTTCTTTGGCGTTTTTGACTTCGGCACGTGAACCCGGCATGTTGGCTTCGTCACGACGGTAGACGCAGTACACTTCGTCCGCGCCCTGACGGATAGAGGTGCGCGTACAGTCCATTGTGGTGTCACCACCGCCCAGAACAACGACGCGCTGACCTTTCATGCTGACGAAAGGCTCCGGATCGTTGGGCATGCCCAGTTCGTGTTTGACGTTGCCGATCAGGAAATCCAAGGCTTTGTAAACGCCCGGCAGGTCTTCGCCCGGGAAGCGGCCGGCCATCGGCTTGTAAGTACCCATACCCAGGAAAACGGCATCGTATTCGTCCAGCAAGGTTTGGAACTGCACGTCTTTACCGATTTCGGTATTGCAACGGAACTCCACGCCCATGCCGGTCAGAATCTCGCGGCGACGCACCACGATGTCTTTGTCCAGCTTGAACTGCGGGATACCGAACGTCAGCAGGCCGCCGATTTCAGGCTGCTTCTCGAATACCACCGGCTTGACGCCATTGCGGATCAGAATATCCGCTGCGGCCAGACCTGCAGGGCCTGAACCGACGATGGCGACTTTCTTGTCGGTCATGGTGACGTGCGACAAATCCGGTGTCCAGCCTTGTGCAAAAGCGGTGTCGGTAATGAATTTCTCGACCGCACCGATGGTGACCGCACCGAAATTCGTGTCTTCCAAGGTACAAGCCTGTTCGCACAGACGGTCCTGCGGACAGATACGGCCGCACATCTCCGGCAGGGAGTTGGTTTTGTGAGAGATTTCCACCGCTTCCATAATGTTGCCTTCGGCCACCAACTTCAACCAGTTAGGGATGTAGTTGTGTACCGGACAGGCAAATTCGCAGTAGGGGTTACCGCAATGCAGGCAGCGGTCGGCTTGCGCCATCGCATCCTGCATTTTGAACGAGGTGTAAATCTCGGAAAATTCCTGTTTGCGCTCTTCAGCCGACTTCTTTTCCGGAAGCTGGCGGTTGAGCTCTAAAAATTGTCTTACATTTGGCATTTTTTAAATTCCTTCCAGTTTCGCTTAGTTGGCTTCTGTCGCAAACAGGTCAAACAACGCATCAATGCTGATAGCGCGTGATTTCACCAACCAGAAGTGGCCGATCTTACGGCTGAAGTTGTTCAATACTTCCTGACCCCACGGGCTGTTGGTTTTGGCCACATACTCCTGGATCAGCGCTTTCAGGTACACGCGGTACTCCTCGGTCGCTTCCGTGTCGATGCGGATGGCTTCAACCATTTCCGTGTTCAAGCGATCTGGCAGGGCGTTGTTTTCATCCAGGATGAACGCCATGCCGCCGGACATACCGGCACCGAAGTTCACGCCCACTTCGCCCAGACTCACCACGGTACCGCCGGTCATGTATTCACAGCCGTGGTCGCCCAGGCCTTCCACGACGGCGATAGCGCCGGAGTTACGCACCGCGAAACGCTCGCCGCCGGTACCGTTGGAAAACAATTTACCGCCGGTGGCGCCGTACAAGCAGGTGTTGCCGACAATCGGCGTATTTTTAGGGTCAAAGGTGCTGCCTTGAGGCGGACGCACCACGATTTCACCGCCGGCCATACCTTTACCGACGTAGTCGTTGGCATCGCCTTCCAAATGCAGGTTCAGACCGTCGACGTTGAAGGCACCGAACGACTGACCGGCGATACCGGTCAGTTTCAGAGTGATCGGCGCATCTTTCATGCCGTCGTTGCCGTAGCGTTCTGCAATTTCACCCGCCACACGCGTACCGATTGAACGGCCGGTGTTGACCAGATGGAATGTGAAAGTACCGCCTTCTTTGGCTTCGATGGCCGGCATCACCGTTTTCACCATCTCCTCGGCCAAAGTGCCGTGGTCCCAAGGCTGGTTACGGGCAACCTGAACGGTTTGCGGTTTGTCCGCCGGTACGCCGCCGTCGGAGATAAACGCCGACAGGTCGATGTTCTTCTGTTTCTCGGTCAACGGGTTGTCGATGACTTTCAACAGGTCAACACGGCCGACCAGTTCGCCCAGTGAGCGCACGCCCAACTTGGCCAACCACTCGCGCGTCTCTTCGGCGACAAAACGGAAGTAGTTCATGACCATTTCCGGCAGACCGATAAAGTGTTCTTTACGCAGACGCTCGTCCTGCGTCGCCACACCCACCGCACAGGTGTTCAGGTGGCAGATACGCAGGTACTTACAGCCCAGCGCGATCATCGGCACAGTACCGAAACCGAACGATTCCGCACCCAGGATGGCCGCTTTGATAACGTCCAGACCGGTTTTCAAACCGCCGTCCGCCTGCAGAATTACCTGGCCGCGCAGGTCGTTGGCACGCAACGTTTGGTGCGCTTCGACCAGACCCATTTCAAACGGGTTACCGGCATATTTAACCGAGGTCATCGGTGATGCACCGGTACCGCCGTCATAACCGGAGATGGTGATCAGGTCAGCGTAAGCCTTGGCGACACCGGCTGCGATCGTACCGACACCCGGTTCAGCTACCAGCTTGACGGAGATCAACGCATTCGGGTTAACCTGTTTCAAATCGAAAATCAGCTGTGCCAAATCTTCGATCGAGTAAATGTCGTGGTGCGGCGGAGGCGAAATCAGCGTTACGCCCGGTACGGAGTGGCGCAGTTTCGCGATGGTCATGTCTACCTTGTGGCCTGGCAGCTGACCACCTTCGCCCGGCTTGGCGCCTTGCGCTACCTTGATCTGCAATACTTCGGCATTACGCAGGTAGTGTGCGGTGACACCGAAACGGCCGGATGCGATCTGCTTGATCTTAGACATCTTCTCTGTGCCGTAACGTGCCGGATCTTCCGCGCCTTCACCGGAGTTGGAGCGTGCGCCCAGACGGTTCATGGCCGTCGCCAGGGCTTCGTGCGCTTCAGGCGACAGCGCGCCCAGCGAGATGCCTGCTGAGTCAAAACGCTTGTAGATGGATTCGACCGGCTCGACTTCACTCAGGTCGATCGCATTTACGCCCTCTTTGAAGGTCAGCAGGTCGCGGATCGTCATGGCCGGACGGTTGTTCACCAGATCACGGAACTTGTTGTACATGGTCTGGTCGTTTTTCTGTACCGCTTCACGGATGCTGTTCACCACGTCAGGGTTGAACGCGTGGTATTCACCGCCGTGCACATATTTGAACAGGCCGCCTTGTTGCAGTGGTTTGCGTGGGTTGAACGCTTCCCATGCCAAACGGCGTTGATCCAGTTCCAGGTGATCGAAGTTCGTTCCTTCAATACGTGAAGGCGTGCCTTTGAAGCACAGGTCGACGATTTCTGAGGTCAGACCAACGGCTTCGAACAGCTGTGAACCACGGTAAGAGGTGATGGTGGAAATCCCCATCTTCGACAGGATTTTGTACAACCCTTTGTTGATCCCCTTACGGTAGTTTTTGATGTAGGTGCTGATCGGCGTGTTTTTGTCCAGCTCGTTGGAGCGACGCAAATCTTCGATGGTCTCGTATGCCAGGTATGGGAACACTGCAGTGGCACCATATGCAAACAGAACCGCAAAGTGGTGCGGGTCACGCGCCGTTGCGGTTTGCACGATAATGTTGGTTTCAGGACGCAGCCCTTCGCTGATCAAACGGTGGTGCACGGCACCGGTGGCCATCGCCGCAGGAACGGTGACCTTGCCGTTTTCAATGCCCAGGTCGCTCAACACCAGCAGGGTTTTACCGGCACGGGCTGCCGCCACGGCTTGATCGCAGATATCCACAACGGCCTGCTTCATGCCTTTTTCTTCGTGGTTGTAGTGCAACGAGATGATTTGGTGCTGGTAGTCGGCGTCTTTCAGTTCCAACAGTTGCGCCATCATCGATGGGCTTAGCACCGGAGAAGACACTTCCAAACGGCGTGCGTGTTCCGCGCCTTCCTCGAACATGTTCAGCTCACGGCCGAAACAGGTGTTCAATGACATGACGATGTTTTCACGCAGCGGATCGATTGGCGGGTTGGTGACCTGCGCAAACATCTGGCGGAAATAGTCGAAAATGGAGCGTGGCTTGTGCGAGAAAACCGGCAGCGGGGCGTCGTCACCCATTGAAACCGTGGTTTCCTGACCTTCTTCCGCCAGTACGCGGATAACGGCATCACGCTCTTCAAACGTCACCTGATAGTATTTCTGATAGGTGTCAGCCAGCAAAGAGTCCCAGCCCATTGTCTGGTCGTCTTGCTTAAGCTGTTCTTCAATGCGCATGTAGCCTTTGTCCATCCATTCGCGGTAGGGCTTGGCGATTTTCAGGGCGTCATCGATTTCCTGTGGTTTCAACAAAGTACCCGTTTCCAGATCAACGGCAATCAACTGGCCTGGCTTCAAGCGGCCTTTTTCGACCACGTCTTCCGGCGCGTAGTTGTACACGCCGATTTCAGATGCAAAGGTGATGTGACGGTCTTTGGTGATGACATAACGCGTTGGGCGCAGACCGTTACGGTCAACGCCGCAGATGGCGTATTTACCGGTGTTGATAACCATACCGGCCGGGCCGTCCCAAGGCTCCATGTGCATGGAGTTGTATTCCAGGAACGCTTTCAGATCTGGATCCATGTGCGGCATGTTCTGCCAGGCGGGTGGAATCAACAGACGCAATGCCTGGAACACCGGCATGTCGCCCATCATCAGCACTTCCAACATGTTGTCCAGTGAGTTGGAGTCGGAACCGGTTTGCGCGACCAATGGCTTCAGATCAGCCAGGTCCGGCAGCAATGGCGTGGCGAATTTGCTTTGGCGCGCCAAGGCCCAGTTACGGTTACCGCGGATAGTATTCAACTCACCGTTATGCGCTAAGAAACGGAAAGGCTGTGCCAAACGCCATTGTGGCATGGTGTTGGTCGAAAAACGCTGGTGGTAAGAGATGACGGAAGACTCAAACGCCGGGTTTTTCAGATCCAAATAGAATTCGGGTAGTTCGCGCGGCATGACCAGGCCTTTGTAAGCCAAAAGCTGGGTGTGCAGTGACGCGATATAGAAAGTGCCGTCCTGAGGCTCGATCACCATTTCAGTTTTACGGCGCGCCGTGAACAATAGGCGGTTGAACTCGCCTTCGGTCATGCCTTCAGGCGCGTTAACGAACACCTGTTCGATGACCGGCTCCATGCCGGCGGCCTGCGCACCCAATACGTCGGACTTAACCGGTACTTTACGCCAGCCGGCAACGCTCAGACCTTTGTTGGTCAGTTTTTCCTGCAGCGTTTTACGGGCCAAATCGGCTTTGGCGGCATCCTGGTTCAGGAAGACCATACCGACAGCATACAGGGCGTTCAGTGCAAAACCGGCTTCTGAGGCGACAGTTTGCAGGAAAGCCGCAGGTTTTTTAATCAATAGTCCACAACCGTCTCCCGTACAGCAATCCGCCGCAACCCCACCACGGTGGGTCATGTTGGAAAGTGATTCAATGGCAGTTTGCACTACCCAGTGGCTAGGTTTGTCGTCCATATTGGCGATCATCCCGAAACCACAGTTCTCCTTTTCAAACTCTGGGGAGTAAAGGCCTGTCAGATTAAGGCCGTTTTGTACTGGATTCATAATTGTGTCCTGTCCGTCAAAATCTTATATTTTGGCCGGGTTACAGCGTCAAATGGCTTTGTAACTGGTTGTTATATAAGGGTTTTATGTTTTTTTAGCGCATTTAAAAAATAAAATAGGTGCGAGATTATACTTTATCTATGCATTTGGAATCAAATTGTAGCAGTTTTTCAGGTGCTTGGTGGGGGGAAATCAGAGGGTGCAGAAGCGCGCGAGCAGCGGGTTGTGGTCGGAGATTTCACGCACATGGATCGCTCTGGCTTCCTGAAGTCTGAGCTGACGGTAGAAGATGTAGTCGAGCGGATGGCGGAACAGGGTTTTGATGGCACCGGCGTTGCTAATTTCCGCCTGTTGCAGGTGCAGGTTGTCATTCAGGTGGTGCAGCGTTTGGAGGCGGGTTTTGTTCCAGGTGTTGAAGTCGCCGCTGACGATCAAAGGGCCGGTATGCTGCGCCAAGTGCTGGTAGAGATGCTGCAGTTCGCGTTGGAAAACCGGATTGGGCACGAAGTTGATGGCGTGAATATTGGCGTGAATCAGGACCTCGCCGTTTGCCAGTTGATGCTGGGTGATCAGAGCCGTTTTATGGGTGCTCCAGCCGAGTTCGCGGCTGTGGGTCAGGCATTGCAGGTGGGGGGTCATGCTGTATTCGCAGGCCGTGAGTACGCCGAAATGGCGTTTGCCGGTCTGGATGTTGGGCGCCATGGCAAACGGCATATCAAAAAAGCGCGTTTGTGACGCATGGGTGGAGGCTTCTTGCAGGGCGAGCAGTTGCGGCGGCGCGATATCGAGCAGTTGCTCGATGGAGCGGTGCATAAAGTGGCTGAAATCGGTCTTCTGCAAATTCCAGCAGAGCAGTTTGAAGCAGTTGGGCAGTGGGTTCTGCTGGTGGTTGGGTTCGCTCAGTGGCGTGTAGCGGGGTCGGTACATGGCGGATTGCTCTATAAAATCGGTGCGAAAATCCGCGTGAGGTTTTCAAACAGGCGCCGGCCTTTTTGTTGGGTCGGATAGTAGGGGATGCAGGCCTGTTTGATCGGGGCCAGCCAGCTGGTAATGTCCTTTATTAAGGCGGGTGAATAGATGCAGTTCACCACCTCGTGGTTAATGAATAGCGAGCGGTAGTCCAGATTGGCCGAGCCGATAAACAGATTCTGCCGGTCGATCATCACCAGTTTGGCGTGCAGCATGGTGTGCGGATAGAGCAGGATTTCGCCGCCCTGTTCGGCGAGCTCGCGCATATAGGAGCTGCGCCCCAGATCAAACAGCAGGTGGTCGGACTTGTGCGGGCTGACCAGAGTGACGCGGACGCCGCGCTTCACCGCGATCAGCAGCGCGTTGAGAATGTCGCTGTCGGGGATGAAGTAAGGCGTCACGATCTCGATCTCCTCCTGCGCCATATGAATACCCTGCAGCAGGGTTTCAAACAGGGCGTCGCTATCGATGTCCGGGCCGGAAGGGATGACTTGCACGATTTCGCCGGTGGTTGGCGCGGGACCGCTGGCCGGATGGGTTTGCAGTCTTTCGCCGGTGGTGTAGAACCAGTCTTCGTTGAAAATATTCTGGTAATGAATCAGGCTTGAGCCGCGGATTTCAATCATCAGATCCTGCCAGCGTTGCTCATGCGGATTGGCGCCGAGGTAGTCGTGGGAAAGGTTCATGCCACCGGTCAGCAGAATCTGCTGGTCAAACAGGTAAATCTTGCGGTGGTTGCGCAGGTTGATCTGGCTTTTAAGCAGTGAATGCAGTGGCGGCTGAAAAAACGCAAACTGTCCGCCGGCCTGTTGCAGTTTTTTAAGCGGCTTGCGGCACAGATAGAGTTTGAACGAGCCGATGGCATCGAGCAGCAGGCGCACTTCGACACCTTCTTGAGCCTTGCGGCAAAGTGCTTCAAGGATGGCACGGCCGGTGGCATCGTTTTCCAGGATATAGGTCTGCAGGTGAATCTGCCGTTGGGTGCTTTCGATCAGGTTGAGAAAGTGTTGAAAGGCCGCTTCGCCGTTCTGGCAGAGATGTACCTGGTTGTCGTTGCTGCTGCCGGCGATCTGGTTGGCGCGCAACAGGCGTTCGATGCGCTGCGCGAAAGGCTGGTCTGGCAGAAGGTCGGAAACCGGTTGCAGCGAGATTTTGGCTTTGCGGCGTTTGGCATATAGCAGTTTGCGCGAGCCGAAAATAATATAGAGCACCACGCCGATAAAGGGCAGCAGCAGCAGGGTCAGTGTCCAGGCCATGAGGTTTTGCGGCGAACGCCGCTGGTAGAGCATATGCAGCAAGGTCGCGATGATCAGCGAGATGTCGATCAGGTAGAACCAGAATGTGGGGTGCTCAATGAAAACGGTCATGTTCGGCGCTTTTTAGTGAACAGGTGTGTTTCATAGCATAAGAGGCTTGCCCTGATTTTTCCAGTCGCTTGTATGGTCTATTGGGTTGGATTGTCAAAAAAGGCGCTCTAAAAACTGAACAGGCCGGGTAGGAAAGATTCCCACCCGGCCTGTTCAGTTTTGCAGAAGCAGTTTGGTTTGCGTTTTATTTGTAACGTGCAATCAAGCTCAAACCGGTCATCTCTTCCGGTTGCGGCAAGCCCATGATGTCGAGCATGGTCGGCATCACATCCGGCAGCGTGCCGCCGTTGCGCAGCTCGACCTGTTGCGGGCCGAAATAGACCAGCGGTACCGGGAAAGTGGTGTGCGATGTCAACGGCTCACCGGTTGCCGGGTCTTCCAGCATTTCGATATTGCCGTGGTCGGCGGTGACGATGACCTGACCGCCCGCTTTTTCGATGGCCGCCAGGATTTTACCGAGGGCTTCGTCCACCGCTTCAACCGCTTTGATACAGGCCGGAATATTGCCGGAGTGGCCGACCATGTCCGGGTTGGCGATATTGCAGATAAAGGTGTCGTATTTATCCGCTTCGACCGCTTCGATGAGTTTCTCGGTCAGCTCGCCGACGCTCATTTCCGGCTGCAGATCGTAGGTGCGTACTTTGGGTGAAGGCACCAGAATGCGGTCTTCGCCTTTGTAGGGCGCTTCGATGCCGCCGTTCAGGAAGAAGGTCACGTGGGCGTATTTTTCGGTTTCGGCAATGCGCAACTGGCAAAGGTCCAGACTGGAAATGTATTCGCCGAAGGTGTTTTTCAGTTTGTTCGGACGGTAGGCGATGGTGGCGCCGAAGTTCTCGAAATTTTTGTTGTATTCGGTCAAGGTCACAAAGGCCGACAGCACCGGCGTCTTGCAGCGGTGGAAATCGCCGAAGTCGCTGATGATGAAGGCGCTGGTCAACTGGCGCGCGCGGTCTGAACGGTAGTTCATGAAAATCATCGAAGAGCCGTCTTTGACCTTGGCCTTTTTGCCTTTTTTGCTGAGGATGGCGGTTGGCTGAATGAACTCGTCGGTCTCGCCGCGTGCATAAGCCATTTCCACGGCTTCTTTGGCAGAGTTGGCTTCAAAAGGCGCTTCGCCGCAGCAGATGGCGTTGTAAGCCTGCTGAATGCGTTCCCAGCGGTTGTCGCGGTCCAGCGCAAAGAAACGGCCGGTGACCGAAACGATGCGGCCGCCGCCGATGCTTTTCAGGTGCTCTTCCATCTCTTCGACGTATTGCAGGGCGCTTTGCGGCGAGGTGTCGCGGCCGTCGGTGAAGATATGCAGCAGCGCCTTGGCGCCGCGCTGTACCGCCAATGTCATCGCCGCTTTCAGGTGGTTGATGTGCGAGTGGACGCCGCCATCCGACAGCAGGCCCATGATATGCACGGCGCGTCCGCGCTCGACCGATTTGTCGATGGCGTTGAGCAGCGCGTTGTTCTGGAAGAAACGGCCGTCATCAATGTCTTTTTGGATGCGAGTCAAGTCCTGGTACACCACGCGGCCGGCACCGAGGTTAAGGTGGCCGACTTCGGAGTTACCCATCTGCCCTTGCGGCAAGCCAACGTCCATGCCGGAGGTGCCGATCAGGGTGTGCGGGTGGTTGTTGAAGAGTTTGTCCCAGTTGGGGGTGTTGGCCAAGGCGATGGCGTTGGCGTGGGTTTCTTCGCGGTATCCCCAGCCGTCGAGGATGATCAATCCGGTCGGGCGGTATTGCAGATGCTTTTTGGGCTTAAGTTCTTGACTCATAGTGGTTAGGTACCCTAAAAATTTGTTAAATTCGATTTATTGTAGCGAGTTTCGCTGTTAAAATCATTAGCTTTGAATGAACTCCTCTCATAGGTTTAACGCAGTTCAAGTGCGCTTTAGTGAAAAGGAAGCCTGATGTTTATTGAATTTATGCAAGAGCATATGCTTTTGTTTGTGGCCCTGGCGGTCGTTGTGGCCATGTTGGTTTTCAGTTACGTAGGTGATCGCATCGCCGGCTATAAAAGTGTGGGAACGGATGAAGCCACGCGTCTTTATAATGATGACGCCTTTTTGCTGGACGTGCGCACCGCCGGTGAAACGCGTGACGGCATGATCGGTAATGCGGTCAATATTTCTGTCACCGAACTGGCGGGCAAAATCGCTTCCCTGAATGCACCCAAGGATAAGCCGGTTCTGGTGTATTGCGCCAGTGGTGCACGCTCCAGCCGTGCCGCCGGTATGCTGGTCAAAAACGGTTATACGCAGGTGTTTAATTTGGCGGGCGGTATCAATGCCTGGCGTGCGGCCGGTCTGCCGGTTGGCGGCAAGTCAAAAAAAAACCGCAAAAACTAGCCTCCAAGGCAAAATCAAGCAAGGAGAACGCAATGGCGCACGTAGTGATTTATCTGACCCAGACCTGCCCTTACTGCAATATGGCTAAACGCCTGCTGGATTCCAAGGGTGTGGCCTACGAAACCATTGATGTGGGTCGCGACCCGCAATTATGGGCGGATTTGAGAGCCAAGTGCGGGCGTGAAACCGTGCCGCAGATTTATATCGGCGATCACCATGTGGGCGGTTTTGATGATCTGTCGGCCGCCGACAAGCGCGGCGAAATCGATCCGCTATTGAACGCTTGATTCAACCTTCTGTGTAATCTTTTAAGCGCGCGTCTGACATGGCAGACGCGCGCTTTCACATTTATAAGCTTTTAAGGAACGACACATGTCTGAAACGACTGCAGCGAAAAAATTCATTATTCAAAAAATCTACACCAAGGATATCTCGTTTGAATCGCCGAACACGCCGGGTATTTTCGCGGCGGACTTCAAGCCGGTGTTGGATGTGAATCTGAATGTCGAAAGCAAAGGCTTGGAAGATGGCCTGTTTCACGTGGTGCTGCGCGTGACCGCGACCACTAAAATCGGCGAACACACGGCGTTTTTGTGTGAAGTTGAACAGGCCGGCATCTTCACGCTGGAAGGTTTTAGCGACGAAGAGTTGGGTTATTTGCTGGGTTCGCAGTGCCCGAATACCTTGTTCCCCTATGCGCGCGAAACGGTATCCGATCTGGTAGCGCGTGGCGGTTTCCCGCAGCTGTTGCTGGAGCCGGTGAATTTCGATGCCATGTATCATGAGCACTTGCAGGCACAAGCCGCTCAGGCGACGGCGCAGTAAGCGGCCGGCCAAGTCGGACAGGGTCTGAAAGTGACGGCGACGATGCCCATCGCGGTAATCGGTGCGGGTGCCTGGGGCACGGCGCTGGCGATTCATCTGGCGCGCGGCGGCCATGCCGTGCGTTTATGGACGCACAGTGCCGAGCAGGCCAAAAAGCTGCGCACGCAGCGCGAAAACACCGCCTATCTTAAAGGTATTCATTTTCCCGATAACCTGCAGATCAGCGCCCAGCTGGATGAGGTGCTGGCTGCGGCGCAGGCCGTGTTGGTCGTGGTGCCGAGCCATGTGTTCCGTGAAACTTTGCAACAGATTCAGGCGTATCAACCGCAAGGCTTAGCCCATTTTGCCTGGGCGACCAAAGGCTTTGAGCCGCAAAATGCGTTGCTGCTGCATCAGGTGGCCAAAAGCGTGTTGGGTGAGGCGCAGCCGATGGCGGTGCTCTCCGGCCCGACCTTTGCCGACGAGGTCGCCAAAGGACTGCCGACGGCGATGGTCAGCGCCTCGGAAAATCAGGCGGAAGCGCAGTTCTGGGCAGATTTGTTTCACTTCGGCAATTTCCGCATGTACACCCAGAACGATATGATCGGCGTGGAGATCGGCGGCGCTTACAAGAATATTATGGCCATCGCCACCGGCATGAGCGACGGCCTGCATCTGGGCGCCAATGCGCGCGCGGCGCTGGTGGCGCGCGGTATGGCGGAGATGATGCGTTTGGGGCAGGCGTTGGGTGCCAATCCGGAAACCCTGATGGGCTTGGCCGGTTTGGGTGATCTGGTGCTGACCTGTACCGATGATTTGTCACGTAACCGTCGTTTCGGTTTGGCGTTGGCGCAGCAGCCCGGACAGGCCGAATCGGTGATGGCCGCCATCGGTCAGGTGGTCGAAGGGGTCAAAGCGGTGCAGGCGGTGAAAAAAATTGCCGAACGCCATCATCTGGATTTGCCGATTATGCAGCAGGTGTATCGCATCGTGAATAACGAATGTTCGCCGGCCGATGCGGTGCGCGAATTGATGGCACGCGACGGCAAGGCGGAAATTACGCTGTAAGCATCAGGTATTGACCCGGCCTGTTGAGTTTTTTTGCGGCATTTTCGCGGTTCAAAAAACTCAACAGGCCGGGTAAGGTGATGGGATTATAGCGACTGGCTAAAGCCCAGCTGACGCCACGCCTCGTACGCCATAACCGATACCGCATTCGCCAAATTCAGGCTGCGGCCGCCCGGCATCATCGGAATGGTCAGACGTTGCTCTTCTGGCAGGCTTTGGATCACTTCCATCGGCAGGCCGCGGCTTTCGGGGCCGAACAGGAAAGCATCGCCATTCTCGAACTGCGGCTCGGTGTAGTAACGAGTGGTTTTAGTGGTGAGCGCAAATACGCGGTTGGGTTGAACGGTTTCCAGGCAGGCTTGCAGGCTGTCATGTTCATGCAGGTTGGCCAGTTCGGCGTAATCCAATCCGGCGCGGCGCACCTTTTTTTCGCTTAAATCGAACGCGTAGGGTTTGATGAGATGCAGGTGGGCGCCCATATTGGCGCTCAAACGGATTAAGGCTCCGGTGTTCTGCGGGATTTCCGGTTCATATAAAATAATGTGCAGCATAATAATTTAGTTCAGGGCGGCTTCTATGGTGGATTTATCGGTAAATTTGTGTGGCATTGAGTTCACCTCGCCGGTGGCAATGGCTTCGGGCAATGCGGGGTATGGCATAGAATACCAATCTGTCAGCGGCTTTTCCAATCGCGATGTCGGTGCGGTGTTTCTGAAGGGCACCACCTTGCAGCCGAAACTGGGCAACAAGCCGGAGCGCGTGATGGAATCGGCCTGCGGTTTGTTGAACTCTATCGGTCTGCAGAATCCGGGTGCGCATGCGGTCATCAGCGACTATCTACCTAAGCTGGATTTGAGCGAGACGCGTTTTATTATTAACGTGTCCGGCTCGTCGATTGAGGAATATGTCGAGGTGGTGCGTCTTTTTGATCAGACCGCTTTGCCGGCGATGGAAATCAATATTTCCTGTCCGAACGTCAAAAAAGGCGGCGCGGCTTTCGGTAATGATCCTGAAATGGCGGCGCGCGTGGTCGAGGCGTGTCGTGCCGCTACCACCAAACCGTTGATTGTGAAGTTGTCGCCCAACCAGACCGATATTGCCGAAGGCGCACGCCGCGTGATCGACGCCGGGGCCGATGCGCTGTCGGCCATCAATACCTTGATGGGGATGCAGATTGATGTGCATAGCCGCAAGCCGACGTTGGGAAATAATCAGGGCGGTTTGTCCGGTCCGGCGGTCAAGCCGGTGGCATTGTTGAAAGTGCATCAGGTGTATCAGGTGGCCAAGCAGCACAATATCCCGATTATCGGGCTGGGTGGTATTGCCTCGGCGGAAGATGCGATCGAGTTTTTCCTTGCCGGAGCGTCGATGGTGGCGATCGGTACGGCCATTGCCAAAGATCCGTTATTGGTTAAAAAGGTCAATAAAGGCATTGCCGATTATATGCGCAAGCATGGTTACCAGAAGGTGTCGGAGATGACCGGCCTGTTGGAATTGAATACCGATACCGTGCTGTGCGGTTGAACTAAAATCCGCCAACAGAATTCAAATTAAAAGATAAGACAGACAAGATGAAATCAGTACAAGAACAGTTAGCGATTATTAAACGTGGCGCAGAAGAGATTCTGGTTGAAAAAGAGTTGATTGAAAAATTGGAAAGCGGTCGCCCGTTGCGCGTTAAAGCCGGTTTTGACCCGACGGCCTCCGATTTGCATTTGGGGCACACGGTTCTGATTAATAAGTTGAAGCAGTTTCAGGATTTGGGTCATGAAGTGCTATTCCTGATTGGTGATTTTACCGCGATGATCGGCGACCCGACCGGCAAAAGCCAGACACGTCCGCCGTTGACGCGCGAAGAGGTAGTAGCCAACGCCGCGACCTATCAGGAGCAGGTATTCAAGATTTTGGATCCGGCCAAAACCAAAGTAGTGTTCAACTCCGAATGGCTGTCGAAAATGACTGCCGAAGATATGATCAAACTGGCTGGTACGGTTACAGTGGCGCGTATGCTGGAACGTAACGATTTTTCTGACCGTTTTCATTCCAATACACCGATCGCCATTCACGAGTTTTTGTACCCGATGATTCAAGGTTACGACTCGGTCGCCCTGGATGCGGACATAGAGCTGGGCGGTACCGACCAGAAGTTCAACCTGTTGATGGGGCGTACCTTGCAGGGTCATTTCGGCAAGCCGCAGCAATGTACCTTGACCATGCCGATTCTGGAAGGGTTGGACGGTGTGCAGAAAATGTCCAAATCGCTGGGCAACTATATCGGCATCAAGGATGCGCCGAATGATATGTTCGGTAAGGTCATGTCCGTTTCCGACGAATTGATGTGGCGTTATTATGAGTTGTTGTCGTTTGAGTCGATTGAAACCATCGAAGGGTTGAAGCAAGCGGTCGCCAACGGCGAGAACCCGCGTAATGTCAAAGTGAAGCTGGCGCTGGAGTTGATTGCCCGTTTCCATTCCGAAGAAGCGGCGCAAGCCGCGCTACAGGATTTTGAAACGCGTTTCAGCAAGAACGCCATTCCGGATGAAATGCCGGAGTTCACGTTTGAAGGTGAGATGCCGTTGGCGACGCTATTAAAAGAAGCCGGCTTGGTGGCGTCAACATCGGATGCGCACCGTATGACTAAACAGAATGCGGTGAAGATCAATGGCGAAACGGTGACGGACAGTCGCGGCGTGATGCCGGCGGGAACCACCAGTGTTTATCAGGTCGGCAAACGCAAGTTTGCCCGCGTGACATTAAAGTAATCCGTTTCTACATATATATGTCCATAAAAAGCCCGGTTGCGAAAGCAGCCGGGCTTTTTTGTTTTGGTGAACTTGAAAGAGATAGATATATAAGTACCCGGCCTGTTGAGAATTTATTTGGATTTAATTTGGGGAAGTAAAAGCGTGTTGCGGGGATGGGAAATGGCGGAAAACGGGGTATAAGTGGATAAGTGTGTGGATAAGTCTTGAGTAAGCTGGG
>NZ_JACBGH010000006.1 GCF_013391695.1 Thiomicrorhabdus cannonii | reverse complement strand
GTTCTCGGTAAGCCGCTTATTATAATCAGTTTCGAACCAGGCTGTCAACAATTTTTTCAAATTATTTTCAGCAACTTCTCAATTCAAAACTCATCAAATCCGCTGCTCATCACCCCCGCAACTCGCCGCTCAACTTCTCAGTCAGCGTCTCGTCGTGAAGTGAGGCGTATTCTATACACTTTAAAAAAACCCGCAACCCCCAAACACCACTTTTTTTCACTTTTTTGACACTTTTTTCACTCTCCCACACTTATCCCATTCCACCCCCCAGCTTACTCAAGACTTATCCACACACTTATCCACTTATACCCCGTTTTCCGCCATTTCCCATCCCCGCAACACGCTTTTACTTCCCCAAATTAAATCCAAATAAATTCTCAACAGGCCGGGTACCCAATACAGATTACATACAGCACTCTATACAAAATAAAGCGGCCTGTTTTATTTAATAACCACATGCCGCTCCAACCCTCTCCGTCAATATAAAGTCCCTGACAAGATATATACCCTCGCGACTTTTCAATCATGTATACATATATATGTATACTTGCTTCCCCTATCAACGACTCTCTACCCGCTCCTTACGCGCTTATTGTTATCAACCAGACATCGCTGGCTATGGACGCTTTTAGACACTTACTTATATATGTACTGTATTTGCATTTACGTCCCACAATCTGCCCGCCAGACCCCGAATTTTCCCAAAACGCCGCGGACAATAAAATAAGTTATTTTTTTCAAAATAGTATTTGACAGCCTCAAACCCGCTCCCTATAATACGCGAATTCAATTTAGGCCATATAGCTCAGTCGGTAGAGCAAGGGATTGAAAATCCCTGTGTCCCTGGTTCGATTCCAGGTGTGGCCACCACATTCGCGAGCGTGGTGGAATTGGTAGACACGCCAGATTTAGGTTCTGGTGCCTTTGGTGTGAGAGTTCGAGTCTCTCCGCTCGCACCATATATAAAGCCGGTTTTTACCGGCTTTTTTTATACCTAAAATTCACCTGGCACCAGCTTAGATGTTGAATATGGTATCCTTTGACTTCCCAATTACATTCACTTATCCGCACAGCGCGGTTTATCCGGAATTCAAATTATGCGCATCTTATTCTCTTACCTTCCTGCCGTTTTCGCCGCCTTGCTATTGAGCGGCTGCCTGGGTATTACGCAACCCACGGATAAAACCATTAATGAAATGACCGCTCAGCATTTCAACCAGGAATTTGTGGGCCTGTTTAGCGTCGTTAGCACCACAAAAGATAATGGTTACAAACAAAACGATACCCATTATGTGGCCGAGATGACCATTCATGCCCGCGCCGAACGCAATCTCGAAGAATACGCCTCCGCCATTATGCAGGATAGCAGCCTGACGCCACTTGAAAAGATGGCGCAAACCGTTAATCTCGGTTTGCTGAAATTGGCTCTGCCCAAATTCGAGGCGGGCGACGAACTAGAATTTAAACGCAATTATCTTTTTATTAAAACGGATAACGGCTGGCTACTGAAAAAAGAGCTGACCGACAATGATAAACATCCCGATTCCATCTAACTTTTGCAGAGGATTCCAACATGCCTTTACTAGACAGTTTTACCGTTGACCACACCATTATGAATGCACCCGCCGTGCGCGTGGCCAAGACCATGACCTCACCTTCCGGCGACACCATCACCGTATTCGATCTGCGCTTCAACAAGCCAAACGAATCCATGATGGGCGAGAAAGGCATTCACACATTGGAACACCTGTTTGCCGGTTTTATGCGCAACCACCTGAACGGCAACGGCGTGGAGATCATCGACATCTCTCCGATGGGTTGCCGCACCGGTTTCTATATGAGCCTGTTGGGCGCCCCCAGTGAAGAACGTGTCGCCAACGCCTGGCTGGAATCGATGCAGGACGTACTGAAAGTCGAACGCATGGAAGACATCCCGGAACTCAACGAATACCAATGCGGTACTTATGTGATGCACTCGTTGGAAGAGGCCAAGGAAATCGCCCAGAACATTATTGACCACGGTATCGGCGTCAATAAAAACGCGGAGATCGCCCTGAGCGACGAAAAACTCCAGGCGCTCGGCAACAAACTATAAGGCGCGAACAGATGAAAATTGCGATTATCGGAGCGATGGAAGAAGAGGTGACGCTACTGCGTAGCCGCATGCAAAACCTGCAAACCCAAACTCACGCAGGTTATGCGTTTTATCTGGGCGATATCGACGGCATCGATGTCGTATTGCTGCGTTCCGGCATCGGCAAGGTCAATGCAGCCATCAGCAGTACGATCCTGCTGCAGACCTACCAACCGGACTATGTCATCAACACCGGTTCCGCAGGCGGTTTCCACACCGACCTGAACGTGGGCGATATCGTCATCAGCAGCTCGGTGTGCCACCATGACGTGGATGTCACGCCTTTTGGCTACGATCTGGGTCAGGTTCCCGGCATGCCAACCTGTTTTCTGCCGGACGACACGCTCGTCAAGGCAGCCCAAAACAGCATTCAGGCGCTCAATGAAGTGGTGCACATGCACGGCCTCATCGCCACCGGCGACCGCTTTATGCACCAGGCGGAAGATGTTGCCAACACCCGCAACAACTTTCCCGAAATGATCGCCTGTGAAATGGAAGCCGCCGCGATTGCGCAAGCCTGCCACACCTTCCAGACGCCGTTTGTGATTATCCGCTCACTCTCCGATATTGCCGGCAAGGAAAACGCCGTGACCTTTGAGCAATACCTGGAAAAAGCGGCCACCCATTCGGCCAGGGTGATTTTGGAAATGCTCTCGCAACTCAAAGCCGCTTGAGTAAACGCCTCATCTAAAAATCAAAGCCCCTGAAAAGGGGCTTTTTTATGCGGTTTTGCGGATCATGCTCTAACCCGGTAGAGCGCCATCACATGATTGTGAAAACGCTCGGCACTCATCGGTTTGGCCCATTGCGATCCCTGCGCCATCAAGCATCCCATGGTACGTAGTTGACGGCTCTGCTCTGCGGAATCGACGCCTGCGGCAATCACACAAATATCGAGACTTTTAGCCATCATAATCAAGGCTTGCAACCAGGCCTGACCACTTTTGGTTTGCAGACTTTGCTGCAACCAAGCTTTATCCAGCTTGATTTCATTAATTTTCAATGTCGACAGCAACGCCAAGTCCAACGGATAAGCTCCCACATCGGTCAAGGTGATCAAATACCCTGCCTCTCCCAATGCCTGCAGAGTTTGCTGCAACTTGCTGTCACCGCTTTGCAAGCTCGCCATCGAAAACTCCAACTGCAGCTGCTCACGACTGACATGATAGGCCTGCAGGCGGGTATCCAAAAAGGCCGGCAAATCCTGATGCAGCCACAAGCTGTCCAATACCGGCACGGACACCACCAAATCACTCTGCGCCGACTGCCAACGCTGCAAATAATATAAAGCACTGTCGAGCAACCAAGTCGCCATCGATTGCGACCAGCCGCTTTTCAGCAAAATGTTACTCCAGCTGCTCAACGCGGGCGACTCCAAATGGGCGTTATGCCACAAGGCGGTCAAGCTCGCCCCGGCAATCTGGCCTGTCGCCAATTCCACCTGCGGCTCGAAAGACAACTCGATCTCACCGTTTTCAATCGCCACGCCCAACTCTTCTCTGAACTCATGGGATTTAAGCCCCACCTCGTTCATGATTTCGGTGTAAAAGCGATAGGTTCTTCTGCCGGCCGTTTTAGAGGCATACAAAGCGGCATCGGAATTCTCCAGCAACTCGGAAACCGTCTTGCCGTCCTGCGGATAGATCGCCACCCCCATGCTCGTGGAGACATTGGCTTCATGCTGGCTCAGCCAGTAGGGACGGCTCACTTCGCGAATAATGCGCTGGCACAAGCTGGCAATATCCTCGCGACTGGCCAGATCCGTCAACAAAATCACAAATTCATCGCCACCGCGACGGCTGACGATATCGCCCTCGCGCACCGAAGAAACCAAACGTGCCGCCACATGCTGCAACAACTCGTCGCCGGCCTGGTGTCCCAGCGTATCGTTGACCTCTTTAAAGCCATCCAAATCCAAAAACAGCAAGCTGAATTTGCTATGGGCTTTCTGCGCGCGTTCCAAGACCTTTTCCAGCGTTTCGCTAAAATAGGCGCGATTAGGCAAATGGGTCAGCGCATCGTAGTTGGCCTGCACAAACAGATCCCGCGTGCGCAGCTGCACCTGAGCCTCCACTAGACGCGCAATGTCCTCGGGCATATCATCGGTATGCGAAAAACGGCTTTGCAAACTCTCCATCACCTGCTTGATATCAGTTCGTTTTTCAGGCAGACGGCGTTTAACCAGTTTTTTGGCTTCCATCGTTCCCTTTTCCCGCAATGCGCCCGCGTCATGCAACGATTCTGCTTGTTTTGATGTTTCAAGTTCCAGCATAACTCTTCCCCTTGCCAGCTGCTGCTTCGCATCGTTTTACGGTAAGGATTACCGTATAATGTGCCGATTGATAGCAGCGATCAGACAATATTGCCGGTCAAGTTTTCCAAACTCCTGCCGATAACATCGTCCCGCCATTCTTAATTACCTCTAAGCAAAGGAGATGCCATGTCTAGCATTGGTACACCATTTTCTGCCACCGCCACGCGTGTTTTGCTCTGCGGAGCCGGTGAACTGGGCAAAGAAGTCGCCATTGAATGTCAACGTCTGGGCGTGGAAGTCATTGCGGTAGACCGCTACCCGAACGCCCCGGCCATGCAGGTTGCAGACCGCTCGCATGTAATTGAAATGCTGGACGGCGTTGCGTTACGCAAGGTGATTGAACAGGAAAAACCGCATTACATCGTGCCGGAAATCGAAGCCATCGCTACCGATACGCTGGCGGAGATGGAAAAAGAGGGCTTCACGGTCATCCCAACGGCACGCGCCACTCAATTGACAATGAACCGCGAAGGCATCCGCCGCCTGGCCGCCGAAGAGTTGGGATTACCCACCTCCCCCTATGCGTTTGCCGACAATAAAGCAGATTTTATTGCCGCTATCGACAAAATCGGCATGCCGTGCGTCGTCAAACCGATTATGAGCTCTTCCGGCAAAGGCCAAAGTGTCATTAAATCGGCAGAGCAGATTGAACAGGCCTGGTCTTACGCCCAGGAAGGCGGACGCGCCGGCAAAGGACGCGTGATTATCGAAGGCTTTGTCGATTTCGATTACGAGATCACTCTACTGACGGTGCGTCATATTCACGGCACCAGCTTCTGCGAGCCGATCGGTCACTATCAGGAAGATGGCGACTACCGCCAGTCCTGGCAACCGCACCCGATGAGCGAGGCGGCACTGAGCAAATCGCAAGAGATTGCCAAAAAAGTGACGGATGCGCTCGGCGGTCGCGGCCTGTTCGGCGTGGAACTGTTTGTGAAAGGCGATAACGTCTATTTCAGCGAAGTCTCGCCGCGCCCGCACGATACCGGCCTGGTGACCTTGATGTCGCAAGACCTCTCCGAATTTGCGCTGCACGTGCGCGCGATTCTCGGCCTGCCGATTCCGAATATTGTGCAGCACGGCCCTTCGGCTTCCAGCGTCATTTTGCCGACAGGCAGCTCCACGCAAACGCTTTATTCCAATCTGGAAAACGCCCTGGCGCAGCCGGACACCCAAATCCGCCTGTTCGGCAAACCGGATATCAACGGCCGCCGCCGCATGGGCGTGGCCATTGCGCGCGCCGACAGCATTGAAGCGGCGATCGAAAAAGCCAAAAACGTCGCTAACGCCGTCAAAGTGACCTTCTAAACTGACCTGACATTCCAATTGGCGCCTCCGCACGGCGGCGCCCTCCAGACATCCCTTCCACCCGGCCTGTTGAGTTTTCAAAACATCGACTGTCAAAACTTTTGTTCATTGTTGGCACGCTCCCTGCTATACGGCAAGTAACCCAAAAACTTGAGGCAACATTGCCTTTTGGTTTTACTTGAATATATAGAACACAAGGCGCTACTTGCCTTAAAACACATAAGGGAACTGCCATGACCATCAACAATACCGAAACTGCGGCAAAAGCGCCGTTACTGCAAGAATATCAACGCAACCAGCAAACCGAACAGCACCTGGCGGAAAATCCGCGCAAAACCGTGCTGCTGTTACTGCAAGGCGCGGTCGACAAAGGCAATTTGGCCAAAGTCTGTCACCAGAGCAATGCGCTGGTCGAAAAAGGCTTCCATCTGGGGCGCATGACCACGATTCTGGATGCATTGCGCGATCGCCTGCAGTTTACCCAAGCGACCCCTTTGGCGTATGATCTGGAAGAACTCTACCGCTACGCCGATCAATGCATTCAGGAAGCGGTTTTTGAAAAAGATAGTTTTTATCTGGACAGCGCCATCGAAATCCTGACCGAACTGCGCGACGCCTGGCTGGAAATGATGCAACAGACCGGACAGCTTGCCGCACAGATGTAATGCAATCGGCATCCGCTGCACTCCAATCAAGCCGGCTAAAATTGCCGGCTTTTTAGTCTTCTCGCCCCACCCTTACAGCCTTCTAAATCAACCACTTAAAACATTCTGACGAAAGTATTGAATTTATTTAGCACTCCCTTGCATAGAGTGCTAAAAATTTGCTATATTGACTCTATTGCAATCAGGTTTATGAGGGAAACAAGCATGTCTACACTGGTTTCTAACACACAAACCCACGCCTCAGGCAAGGCTGCCAAGCTGCCGGCCAAAAAAGGCTTTACTCACGAACTCACCCCGGGCCAGAACCTGGACGCCTATCTGCGCACGGTACAAAGCATGAAACCGCTAAGCGCCGAAGAAGAGCGTGAACTGGCGGAAAAATTCTATTACCAAAAAGACCTGGAAGCCGCGCGTCAGCTGATTTTAGCGTCACTGCGTTATGTGGTGCCGGTCGCGCGCTCCTACAACGGTTACGGTTTGCCGCTGGGTGACATTATTCAGGAAGGCAATATCGGCTTGATGAAGGCGGTCAAACGCTTTGACCCCAAGGAAAACGTGCGCCTGATGACCTTTGCGGTTCACTGGATCCGTGCCGAGATCAACGAATATGTCATCAAAAACTGGCGTATCGTCAAAACCGCCACCACCAAAGCGCAGCGCAAACTGTTCTTCAAATTGCGCAGCACCAAAAAGTCGCTGGAATGGTTTGGCGACAAGGATGCCGATGCGGTCGCTCAGGAACTGGGCGTCAGCCGCGCAGATGTTCTGGAAATGGAAAGCCGTCTATACGGCAAGGACGTTCCGGTGGACAAGCCGGCCGACGAAGAGGAATACGGCACTTATCCGATACTGGTCAGCCACTATGCCGATCCGGAAACGGCACTGCTTCAGGAAAGCGAAGAAGAGTATCAACTGGCGCGTATGCAGGCCGCTTTGGCGACACTGGATGCACGCAGCCGCGATATTCTGCAGAAACGCTGGCTCAGCGAAGACAAGGTCGGCTTGAAAGAACTCTCGGCGGAGTACGGCGTTTCCATGGAACGTATCCGTCAGGTTGAACAGCAAGCACTGAACAAACTGAAAAATCAGCTGCTGGCTTAAACCGACCCATTGGCTTCATGCCTGATTTTCGTTAAGCTAAAGGCTCGTATGCTATACATACGGGCCTTTTTTGTTTTAACGTTGCATTAAAGCAGGTAATCCTCTGTGCCCTATCCGATCCGTGAAAACCTGGAAGGCGAAAGCGCCGAAGAACTCAAGTTTTCGGTACGCAAACTCATGGTCATCGCCATGCTTATGGCGGGGATGGCAGGCTATATCAATAGCGCCATGCTGATCGAGTTCGGCATGCCCGTCAGCCAGATGACAGGCATCACCTCCAGACTCAGCGATGCCACGGTCCACAGCGACTGGAGCGAACTTCTCGACGCCCTGATGATTCTCAGCGGCTTCCTGCTGGGCGCGTTCCTGTCCGGCATGATCATCGGCAAAAAACAGTACTACCACACCCCGGACTACGGCCACGCTCTGCTGCTCAACAGCACGATTCTCGGGGTGGCGACGCTCTTCAGCTTCATTCAGTCGGAATTCTCGGTTTTTTTAAGCGCCGTCGCCTGCGGCTTGCAGAATGCGCTAGTTTCCAGCTATCGCGGCCAACAACTGCGCACCACCCACATGACCGGCATCGTCACCGATCTTGGCGTCTATCTTGCCCACAAATTCAAAAACCGCGCCGCCGCCTGGCCCTGGCAGGCCAACCTGCTGGTGGTGCTCTTAATCAGCTTCCTGATAGGCGGCATCATCGGCATCTTTGCCTACAGACAGTTTCCAAACTGGTCGTTGATTGCGCCCTGTTTGATTAACGCCGTGCTGGCCGTACTCTATTTAAAAAATTACCATCAAAGACACCCCGCTACCTGATTTTCAGCAGGCCAGGCTGTATAATTATTGCATAACTATTGAATAGCAACCGGATACAAGAATGTCGTCTCTAACCCACCCTAACCAATATCATCTTACCCGCGCCGACCTGCTCACCGCCATGCCGCGCCTCACACAAGGCGACGTGGAAAGCAAACGCGCCGAAATCAAACACTATTTCAACCTCACTTTCAGCACCTACGAAACCCTGTTCGAAACGCTCAGGGACGACAGCGTCTTTTATCTGCGCCCCTGCTCGCTGCGCCATCCGCTGATTTTCTACTTCGGCCACACCGCCACCTTCTTCACCAATAAACTGGTGCTGGCCAAACTGCTGGAAGCGCGCATCAACCCCCATATCGAATCGATGTGCGCCATCGGCGTGGATGAAATGTCGTGGGACGACCTCAACGACGCGCACTACGACTGGCCGAGCGTCGAGGCCGTGCGCACCTATCGCCAGCAGGTGCGCGACGCCGTCAACCGGCTGATCGACACCCTCGACTTCAGCCTGCCGATCGACTGGCAAAGCCCGATGTGGCCGATTCTGATGGGCATCGAACACGAACGCATCCATCTGGAGACCTCCTCGGTGCTGATCCGCCAGTTGCCGCTGGACAAAGTGCGATCGCATCCGCTGTTCCCGGTCTGCCCCGATCACGGCGATGCGCCAAAAAACAGCCTGTTGCCGGTCAGCGGCGGTGAAATCCATATCAACCATCAAGACCCGGCAGACACCTACGGCTGGGACAACGAATACGGCCGCCACGATGCGGTGGTGACCGACTTCAAGGCCGCAAAATTTCTGGTTTCCAATCAGGAGTACCTGGCATTTGTGGAGGCCGGCGGCTATGAAAATGCCGACTACTGGAGTGAAGAAGGCAACCGCTGGCGCCAGTTCACCCCCGATAAACATCCGACTTTCTGGGTTAAAAAAGCGGGGGTTAAAAAAACGGGGGATAACAACCAAGCGGACTGGTGGCTGCGCTGCATGACCGAAGAAATCCCCATGCCGTGGAACTGGCCGGTGGAGGTCAACTTTCTGGAAGCCGACGCGTTTTGCCGCTGGAAATCTCAACAGGCCAGGTTGCCGATCCGTCTGCCGAGCGAAGACGAATACCTGCGTCTGCGCGAGGTCAGCGGTGCCATGCTGCACCCCGAAAACGCCAACCACAATCTGCAATTCTACGCCTCCTCCATGCCGGTCGACCGCTTCAACCACGGCGGCTTTTACGATGTCATCGGCAATGTCTGGCAGTGGACGCAAACCCCGATCTATCCGTTTGAAGGCTTCAAGGTGCATCCGCTTTACGACGACTTCACCATGCCGACCTTCGACAACAAGCACAATATCTTCAAAGGCGGCTGCTGGATCTCCACCGGCAACGAAATCAACGGCCATTCGCGTTACGCCTTCCGCCGCCATTTCTTCCAGCACGCCGGTTTCCGCTATATCGAATCGGCCGCGGCGGTGCAGACCGAATACCCCACATTCGAGACCGACACCACCGCCGCGCAGCACTGCGAATTCCATTACGGCGATAGCTACTTCGGCGTGACCAATTTCCCGCAAGCCATGATGCAAAGCGTTGTTAAACAGCTGCAACAGGATACCGACCTAAAAAACCGCCAGGATTTGAAAGCACTGGAAATCGGCTGCCTGGTGGGTCGCGGCTGTTTTGAACTGGCGCCGCATGTCGCCGAAGTCACCGGGCTGGATTTTTCGGCGCGCTTCATCAATGTGGCCGAACAGCTCAAACAGAACGGCGCCATCCGCTACTCCATCGTGCAGGAAGGCGAAATCATGGATTTCAAACAGCGCGATCTGGCCGACAGACTCAAAGCGCACGCCCATAAATGCACGTTTTTGCAGCAGGATCCGGCCAATCTCAAGCCGATTTTCAGCGGCTACGACCTGATTGTCGCCACCCATGTGATGGAACGTCTGCATGACCCCAAAGCATTTCTGGCGCAACTGCCGCAACGCCTCAATGCAGGCGGCCTGCTGGTCATCGCCTCCACTTACGACTGGCAGGAAAGCGCAACCAACAAATCGCGCTGGCTCGGCGGCTACAAAGACGAACACACCGGCGAAAACGTCACCTCGCTGGAAGGGCTGACGGCGCTGCTGTCAGCGCATTTCGAGCCAGTAGGCGCACCGCGGGACATGCCGTTGGTCATCCGCCAGAGTGCGCGCGATTATAGCCATCAGCTGTCGCAAATCACCGTCTGGAAAAAACGCCGTTGAACGCGCCCAAAAAACTCAACAGGCCGGGTAGGAGAAGCTCATGCCGGATTTGACACCCTTTACACAGGTTTATGACCGGGAAGGCACTGCCGCCGAGAAATACCTGCTTTGCAAAGCCCTGTTCGGCCGCGACGATGTCCTGCCGATGTGGGTGGCCGACATGGACCTGCCCACCCCCGATTTTATTATCGAGGCGCTGCAACAACGGCTGCAGCACCCGCTGCTCGGCTATACTTTGGCAACCGACACTACCTATCGGGCGATTATCGACTGGCAGGCGCAACACGGCTATAGCGTCAAGGCCTCGGAGATTGTCTTTACCCACAATGTCGCCAACGGCTTTTTTATGGCGGTGAGCGCCTTTACCCAGCCTGGCGACGGCGTGCTGGTGACCCCGCCGGTCTATCCGCCGTTTATGCAGGCGCCGATCCTGCAAGGCCGCCAGACCGTCGAAGCGCCGCTAATTCTGCAAAACGGCTCTTACCAAATGGACTTTGCCGCGATGGAACAGGCCATGCAGCAGCACAACGTCAAACTGATGCTGCTGTGCAATCCGCAAAACCCGTCAGGCCGGGTGTGGCAGAGTGACGAGCTGGCACAGCTGGTTGATCTCTGTATCCATTACGGCGTGACCCTCGTTTCCGATGAAATCCATTCCGACCTCGTCTATCCCGGCTATCAACACACCCCCACCGCCTCCCTGTCGGAACAGGCGGCGCAGATTACCGTGACCCTCAGTTCCCCGGGCAAAACATTCAACCTCGGCGGCCTGCAGATCGGCTATGCGATTATCGCCAACCCGCAACTCAAAGCGGCGTATCTGAAGGTCTGTCAGGCCAATGCCATCAGCGGGCTGAATCTGTTTGCGCTGACCGCGCTGCAAGCGGCCTATAGCCTCGCCGGAAAACAATGGCGTGACCGATTGATGGCCCATTTTTCGCGCAATATCGACCGGTTGGAAGCCTTTTTGGGCGAACACCTGCCCGATGTAAACCTGATGCGTCCGCAGGCGTCTTATCTGGTGTGGCTCGATTTCAGGGCGCGTTTTGAAACGCACGCTGCTTTGAAAAACTGGCTGGTGGAAAGCGCCAAACTCGGCTTGAGCGATGGCGAATCGTTTGGTGGGGAAAGCGGCTCGGGAACGGGGTTTATGCGCATTAACCTAGCGGTGCCGACGCCAGTATTGGAACAGGCGCTGCATCAATTAAAAAGCGCATTGGAAAGGTCGGCATAAATCGCCGGAGAATACCCGGCCTGTTGAGAAATTGGCACGTGCCGGAAATGCAAAACCTTCAGGCTTCTTCTGCGAGTTCTACAAGATTCCGCCCGGCGTTTTTCGCCGTATATAGCGCCTTGTCGGCGCGGCTCACTGCATTTTTCAACGGCTCGTGGTCTTTGACCAGGGCAACCCCGAAGCTTGAGGTAATCCTGCCGACCTCTTTGAACCCGGCCTGTTCAATTTCATAACGCAGATGCTCGGCCAGCGCTTGGGCGGATTGCGGCATATCCACCTCGGCGAGCACAATGAACTCTTCCCCGCCCCAGCGGATCAGGGTGTCATGCACCCGAATGCGCTGCTTCACAAGCTGCACCACGGCTTTGAGCACGTCATCGCCGGCATTATGACCGTAAACATCGTTGACCTGCTTGAAATGATCGATATCGAACAAAATCAGCGCCAAACAGCGGTTGGTGCGCTTGGCGGCGGCGGCGAATTTATCGAACTTATGGTAGAGGTATTCGCGGTTCTGGGCGCCGGTCAGGCGGTCGTGCTGTGCCAGATATTGGTAGAAATCGCGCTCCTGCAAGGTGGCGGTAATATCCGAGAACGTCACGATATAGGTCGCGTCGTCCAACGCGGCGCGTTTAACCAAAAAAGACGCCTGCTCTCCGATGTGGCTTTCCATGCGGACAATGCGTTTTTCCACCGGCAACCGTTCCAGCGCCTGCATCCACTGCTCATTTTCCGTCTGCTTGGCGTAATGCCCGTCAGCATTAATAAAACGGTCGCAAATGCAATTATACCGCCGCATAAAATCCTGCAAACCGCTAACGCCAAAGAAGCTGTTGAACTGCTGATTGGCATAACGGATCTGATGGCCGTCGGTGACAATCACAATATTCTCCTGCAAATCGATCATGCTCTGCAGGCGCTGCTGCGCTTCCCGCTCGAATGTCACATCAAACACATACCCCAAAAAATGGGTGATCTCGTTATACTCGTTGCGAATCACATAGGTCGTATCCGCCACCCATTTGACCTGATTGTCGCGGGTCAGCAGACGGTAGGGCTGATGTTTGAAAAAACTCTGGCGCATTTCAATCGCCTCCTGCACCTCCGAACCGACGCGCAACAGATCGTCCGGATGCACCAGTGAGGCGTAGGTGATGCCATGCTCGCTAAAAGCGTCTACCTCATACCCCAGTAAGCGCTCGATACTGGCGGAAACATAATCCACCCCCCAGTTGAGGTTGTTTTTCCATTTAAACAGGACAATGTCACCCCGATCGAACAGCGTCAGCAACGAATGCTGCGCCTCGGTTAATTCCTGCGCCCGCCGGATCGCCTCTTCCAATGAACATTGAATCTGCTTCTGTTCGGTATTGTCGATCAGCACGCCCTGCACTTTCTCGATCCGCTGATTGCGGGTTTCATAACCGATATGGCACAGCACCCACAGATACACGCCCGAAGCGGTGTGCAGACGGAATTCCATTTTTTCCGGACACTGCTCGACATCGTCCTCCTCGAAAATGGCGGCAACCGATTCCCTGTCTTCGGGATGCACCCATTGCAGCCAGCTATCCAGACTCTGCCACTGTTCCGGTTCATACCCCAGCAGCGCCTTGGAGCGCGGCGACACAAACGCGAAAGCTTGCCGTTTCTTATCCCACTCAAAACCGATGGCATTGACGTTATTTGCCAAGGAAGCCAATTGATTTTGTGTGCGGTGCAGGCGCTCGCTTTGCAGCAAATGACGCAATCCGGCGTGAATCAGCACAAAAAGATCATGCAGTCCCTTTTCCCACAAGACCAGCATCTCGCTGTGAATCAACAGCGCCAAGTCAAACGCATAACACGCTGCTTTATCAAACGGATCATGCATCAGCACCTTCACATGGTAAGTTTGCACTTTGGAACCCGCAAGCGTTTCCAGAAGCTGATGTTGCATTTCAATCGGATAGTCTGCATCGTTTGTACAACGCACTTCCGGCCGCAGCGAGACAGAAAGCACCTCCGCCGGCTCTTCCAGCATCTGCGCGGCGCTTTGCAAAAAGCACTCTTCGCCGCACGGCTCGATCAATAAGCGTGAAATATTCGCCCGCAGATTGTTCAAGGTGCTTAAGAAACGCTCTTTGGCCAGCAGCGCCTCTGTCTCCTCATAGGAGTGCATGTAATATTCGAGCGTGCGTAATTCGCAAAAGGTCTTTTGAAAGCGGCCGTGTGCGTCATAAATAGAGGTGCCGTTCAGCACCGCTTCAAACAGCGTGCCGTCTTTCTTCTTGATGACCAACGGCACGTTGTCCACAAACCCGTAGTCTTTCAGATGGGGGAAGTTGCGTTCCATCTGCGACAAGGACTCCGCGGCCAGAAAATCCCCGAAAAAGTGTCCGACCACCTCGTCTTCAGCATAACCGCTGACCTCAAGCCACTTCGGACTGACGGCCAGCACCTTTCCCCGGGCATCCAGAGACTGCACCATCTCGCTGCGACTGGAAACATCCCGCGAGTGCAGGCGTTTTTCTAAAGACATCGTGTCAGACATACTCTTTTATCCTTTATGGGCAATCCAAGGGGCTCCTCTAAAAACCCGCGATGGATTCTGGCAACGCCAAGTTTGCCAGATCAAGGCGTGAAGTTGAAGCAATGTCTAGACCTTGCAAAGCTTCATAACACAGAGATGGCAAACTTGGCTAAGCCCCGAAGGGCGGGGCTTTAAGTCCCGCAGAATCTCATCGGGGGTTTTTAGAGGTGCCCCAAGGTATCAAGAACCGCATCCTTTTACCATAACAAATCCCCTGCCGATCCAACCAATCAATAAAATTGGGTATCCATATTTTGTGATTGATAAGTTGATGATGATTTAAACCACGAAGAACACGAAGAGCACGAAGTTTTTCTAAGTAATTGATATATATTCTCAACCAATCTTATTGATTTTAAATGTTTTTAAAACCGCTTTAAAACACAAAAATAACACCAACGACTGATTAACGCTCAAACTCTTCGTGCTCTTCGTGTACTCTGTGGTTCAATAAAACAATCATAAAATGCGGTTACCCATAAAATTAAAGCGCCTTCATGGATTCGATGGCATAAACCACTTTTAACGCGTGTTTTTCGCCACTGGCCACGGTCACCGCATCGTCCAGCACATTGCCGCTTTCCACACAGACAAAATGCGGCCAGTCGTCGGCCGGAATATCATCAAACCCCTTGACGATTTCCGCCCCAGGATTCCACACCACCGACGACATGGAGTGCGCCTTATCAATAAGGATGACATTGCCGCCCACCGCATCTTCCACCGATACCCGGCCTGTCTGGTTTAAAAACACCGAATCCATCGGCGGCTGCAAGGTCAACTCACCCGCCTGCGTGACCGCCGGCGCGTTTTCCACCAGCTTGTCGAGATGCGTTGCGCCCTCCAGACCTTTGATGACCAGCCCGGGCGCCTGCGCCACCTTGAAATAGGTATGCAGCGCTTCGGTAATGACCAGATCGTGATCGTTCGGATTGGTCGTCGTCAGCGTCAATGCCAGGGTCTCGCCGATTTCCACCTTCAACTGCAAATGGAAACTATGCGGCCACACCGCCAGCGTATTCTCATTCGCCTCGCACGACATCACCACCTCGGTGACGCCGCTTTCCAGATCGCGCACATCATCCAGATGCCACACCATATTGCGCACAAAACCATGCGCCGGCTGCCCAGCTTCCGCGCCCTTGCCAAACCACGGCCAGCACACCGGCACGCCGCCGCGCACCGGCTTTTTGCCGTGATACACCGCCGTCGGGCTTACATACAACAGCTCCTCGCCATGCTTGGGTGCATAATTCAACACGCAGCCGCCGTGTGTAGTCAGCAAGGCGTTGGCAAAATCATTCTTAACCTCAATCATCATCAGGTTTTCGCGCATAAAAAAGCGCGCATGGTCACTGCTAAATTGTTTGGCGAGGGTTTGCGGCATGGTTGTCTCCTTCAGAGGCAAATCGGTCTTTAAGATAAGTTTTTACAAAGCAAAAAAAAGCCCGTTCAAAAACTGAACAGGCCGGGTAGTTAAACGGGCTGCGGGCACATCCCTCAGCAACGGTATTCGGTCAGCGTACGCTCCAGCAGCGCGCGCTCATACTGGCCGGTCACATAGGCCTCGCCGATGCGTTTCAGCAGCACCAGACGGATGGTACCCGCCTGCACTTTCTTGTCGCCTGCCATCAGGTCCAGATATTTTTCGTTCGGCATATCCGCCACGCTCGGCGGGCACACCGGCAACTTGGCGCGCTCAAAAATCGCCTGGATACGGGCAAAAGCGGCGTCATCGAGATGACCCATCAGTTTCGACATATACGCCGCCTGCATGGTGCCGGCGCTCACACCTTCGCCGTGCAGCCACACGCCATAGCCCATGCCTGCCTCAATCGCATGACCAAAGGTATGCCCCAGGTTAAACAAGGCGCGCATGTCCGCCTCTTTTTCATCCAGCGCGACAATACGCGCCTTATTGGCGCAGGAACGCTCGATCGCCTCGGCCAAAAATACCGAATCGCGCGCCAGCAGTTTTTCCAGATGGGCTTCCAGCCACTCAAAGAACGGCAAGTCGCCGATCAAACCGTACTTGATGACCTCGGCCAAGCCGGCTGATAATTCGCGGTCTGCCAAAGTGTTCAGCGTTTTGGTGTCGATAATCACACACTGCGGCTGATGGAAAGCGCCGATCATATTTTTGCCCAGCGGATGGTTCACGCCGGTTTTGCCGCCTACCGACGAATCCACCTGCGCCAGCAGGGTGGTCGGAATCTGAATGAAATTCACGCCGCGCTGGAACGCCGCTGCCGCAAAACCGGTCATATCGCCGATCACACCGCCGCCCAACGCCACCAAGGTGCATTTGCGGTCAAAGTGTTTGCCGATCAGGGCATCGAACACCTGGTTCAACACCTCCAGGTTTTTATACTGTTCGCCGTCCGGCAACACCACCGATTCCACCTGAAAATCGGCAAACGCCTGTTTGCACTGTTCAAGATACAAGGGCGCGACGGTGGTATTGGTGACAATCAGCACCTGCGTGCCCTTGACGTAAGGCTTGACCAACTCGGCCTTGCCCAACAGATCTTCGCCAATAAAAATCGGGTAACTTCTTTCACCCAAATCAACCGTTAATGTTTTCACGCCTTGCTCTCTAACTTGTTTTTAAAAATTAAATGATCTGCTCTTCCAGCAACTGATCCACAATGGTTTTAACCACGCGGTGCACCGGCACCTGCTGGGTCTCGATCACCAGATCGGCCATCTCCAGATACCAGGGTTCGCGTTTGACCATCAGGTTACGCAGCACCTCTTCGGCGTTGCCGTGCTGCAGCAGCGGGCGGTTGCGGTCGTGCTTGGTGCGCTGGATCAGCGATTCCACCGGCGATTTCAGATAGACCACAAAACCGCGGGTGCGCAGGTGTTTGCGGTTGATCTCGCGCTCCACCGCACCGCCGCCGGTAGCCAGCACGATTTGCGGACGCAACGTCAACTCGTCAATCACCGCCTCTTCGCGGTCACGGAAGCCGGCTTCGCCTTCGATGTCGAAAATCATCGGAATCGTGGCACCGGTGCGCGCCTCGATCTCGTGATCGCTGTCCACGAAATCGTATTGCAGGCGTTCGGCCAGTGCGCGCCCCACCGTCGACTTTCCGGCCCCCATAGGACCAATTAAAAAGATACTTTCTTTATGCATTCAAACATTGTAATGGATTTGTCATAGACCGACCATCCCCGCCCCGCCATTTAACGAGGTGAAAATCCGATTATTTTTATTGCGATATGGGGCGCCAATCGTTTTGCTAAGTTTCCGTGCGTGAAATTTCTCTGCTAAAATAGCCCACTACTTTTAATTTCTGCGGCGGGTGTACCCGCGCGCGCTGCGTTCTGTGGAGAAGTTGTTATCTATGAGTGGTTCACTGTACATTGTTTCCGCCCCATCCGGTGCCGGCAAAACCTCATTGGTCGGCAAATTGATCGAGCTGGACAGCCACATCAAGGTTTCGGTTTCTTCGACCACGCGCCCGATGCGTCCAGGCGAAGAGAACGGCGTCAACTACCACTTTCTGAGCATCGAGCAATTCAAACAGAAAATCAGCGAAGGCGACTTTCTGGAACACGCCCAGGTATTCGACAACTTCTACGGCACCTCGCGCAGCACGGTCGAAGAGCAGCTCAAGGCCGGCAAGGACGTGATTTTGGAAATCGACTGGCAAGGCGCGCAGCAAGTGCGTAAACTGATTCCCGAAGCGATCTCCATCTTTATTCTGCCGCCGTCTCTGGAAGAGTTGAGCCGCCGCCTGAACAACCGCGGCACCGACAGCGAAGAGGTCATCGCCCGCCGTATGCGCGACGCGGTCAGCGAGATGTCACACTATGACGAATTCGACTATATCGTCATCAACAACCATTTTGATACGGCGCTGAAACAGCTGCACAGCATTTTTCTGGCAGGCCGCCTCAGCAAAGCGCGCCAAGTCACCCAACACAAGAACCTGATTGACGCTTTACTGCAAGACGCATAAAGCACGACTGACGACCAAGGAGTCACCGCCATGCCCGGCTTTGAGATTTTTGACGAATCCGAAAAACAACAGATCAACGAAGTCATGGAACAGGGCTTCACCTTCCGCTACAACTTTGACGGCATGCGCAACGGCGTGTGGAAAGCACGCGAACTGGAAGGCATGATTTGCGACACCTTAAACGTCAAACACGCCCATCTGGTCTCCAGCGGCACGGCGGCTCTGACGACCGCCCTGGCGGCGGCCGGCATCGGCGCGGGCGACGAAGTGATCGTGCCGCCGTTTACCTTTGTCGCCAGCGTCGAAGCGATTGTGTTGGCCGGTGCGATTCCGGTGTTTGCCGAAATCGATGAAACCCTGACATTGTCTCCGCAAGGCATCCGTGCGGTGATTACCCCGCGCACCAAAGCGGTCAACTTCGTACACATGTGCGGTTCCATGGGGCACATGGACGAAATCAAGGCGATTTGCGACGAGCATAACCTGATTCTGCTGGAAGACGCCTGCCAGGCCACCGGCGCCACCTACAAAGGCCAATCGCTCGGCACCATCGGCCAGGTCGGCACCCTGTCGTTCGATTCGGTCAAAACCATCTCCTGCGGCGAAGGCGGTGCGGTGTTGACCAATGACGAAACCATCTACAACAACGCCCATATGTATTCCGACCACGGTCACGACCATATCGGCATGGACCGCGGTGCCGAAGGCCACCCGATCATGGGTGCCAACTACCGCATCTCCGAAATGAACGCCGCTGTCGGTGTGGCGCAGTGGAAAAAGCTCGGGCGCATTCTCGACATCCAGCGCCGCAATAAAAAAGCGCTCAAAGATGCGCTGTCGCAATATTCCGAAGTCAGCTTCCGCGTACTGCCGGACGCCGAGGGCGACAACGCCGGCTTCCTGAGCTTCTTCCTGCCGGACGAAACGCGCGCCCGCGAAGTGGTCAAAGCCCTGGGCGAACAGAAGGTGCCGGGCGTATTCTACTGGTACGGCAACAACTGGCACTATTTCAAAAACTGGACGCATATCCAGCAGATGAAAGGCCCGGCCAAGCTGCCGATCGAACTGATTGCCGACCGCCCGGACTACACGCAAGTCAAAACCCCGCAATCGGACGCCATTATGAGCCGCACGATTTCCATGCTCATTAACCTGAGCTGGTCGGAAGCCGATATTCAACAGCGCATCGACGCTTTTGCCAACGTATTCAAAAAATAGGTCAAAACAGGTTTGCCATGAAATTCCGTAACTTTAAAACTGTTCCCAAAATGATCTTCGGCCGCGGCTCCTTCGAGCAGCTCGACGAAGTGCTGGCTGCCGAGCGTCACAACGCCGACGATTTCGTGGTCTTTGCCGTTGACCATGTACACAAGGATCGCCCGTTGCAAGCGCGCATTCCAATGCATCCGCAGGACATGATTGTCTGGGTGGACACCACCGACGAGCCTAAAACCACTTACGTCGACCAACTGACGGCCGAAGTCAAAACCTTCGGCAAGGGCAAGAATCCGGTGAGCGTGGTGGGGCTGGGCGGCGGCTCCACGCTGGATATGGCCAAAGCGATCTCCTTGATGCTGACCAACGAAGGCGGCTCGGCGAGTTACCAGGGTTGGGATTTGATCAAAAACCCGGCGGTGCACCATGTGGGCATCCCGACCCTTTCCGGCACGGGTGCCGAAGCGTCGCGCACCACCGTATTGACCGGTCCGGACAAAAAACTCGGCATGAACTCGGATTACACCGTATTCGACCAGATCATCATGGATGCGGATCTCTTGGCCGGCGTGCCGAAAGACCAGTGGTTCTATACCGGCATGGACTGCTATATCCACAATATCGAAGCGCTCAACGGCACTTACATCAACGAATTTGCGCGTGCTTTCGGCGAGAAGTCGCTGGATCTGTGTAACGAAGTCTTTTTGGAAGACCATCCGGATGCCGACGAGAAGCTGATGATGGCCTCTTACATGGGCGGCCAGTCAATCGCCTACAGCCAGGTCGGCGCGTGCCATGCGCTGTCTTACGGCTTGTCTTACGTATTGGGCTACCACCACGGCATCGGCAACTGTATCGCCTTTGACGTATTGGACGACTTCTATCCGGAAGGCGTGCGTGTTTTCCGCGAAATGATGAAAAAACACAATATCGTATTGCCGAAAGGCATCACCAAAGGCATGTCTGAAGACGACATGAACAAGATGATCAAAGTCGCTTCAGGTTTGGCGCCGCTGTGGGAAAACGTCTATGGCCCGGATTGGCAGACGCACGTTACGCCCGAGTTGCTACGCTCTTTGTACGAAAAGATGTAATTTAATCACCACAGAGACACTGAGGCACTGAGATTTATTAAAAGACTTTTTACAAAATCGTTCGCCTCATCAACTCTGTGACTCTGCGACTCTGTGGTTCAATCATTAGAGAATCATTTCAATGAATATCACTGTTTTTATCCCCGCCCGTTACGGTTCTTCACGTTTGCCGGGCAAGCCGCTTAAACTCATCAACGGCAAGCCGATGATCCAGCATGTCTATGAGCGTATTGCCAAGGCGCAGGGCTTGGCGGGGGTGTATGTGGCGACCGATGACGACCGCATCCGCGAGGTGGTGGAAGCCTTCGGCGGTAAAGTGGTGATGACGCCGGCCGAAGCCGCTTCGGGCACCGACCGCATTGCGGCGGCCGCGAACGCACTCGGCTTGCAGGACGATGATCTGATTGTCAATGTGCAAGGCGACCAGCCGCTGGTGCATCACGAGTCGATCGAAGACGTTATCGCGCCGTTTCTGGCCCCCGACTACGACGGTTCGTTCGAGATGAGCACGTTGTCGTTCAAGATCGTCAACGAAGCGGAAATCACCAACCCCAAAGACGTCAAACTGGTTACCGACGTGTACGGTTTTGCGCTCTACTTCTCGCGCGCCACCATTCCGCACGGCCGCGATTACTGGGATCACGACAGCTTCAAGCATCTCGGCGTCTACGCCTATACCAAACGTTTTGTGGACACCTTCAATGCGCTGCCGATGGGGCGTCTGGAAGACATCGAAAAACTCGAGCAGCTGCGCGCGTTGGAATACGGCCACAAAATCAAGGTGGTGGAAAGCCAGTGGGATTCGCCGGAAGTCGATCTGCCGGGCGATATCGCCATTATGGAAGCCCTGTTGCAAGCCGGCCATTAAGGCATCCATACCCGGCCTGTTGAGTTTTTTTGAGGTCAAAATCGCCCATGACTTACCAAGTGCTGATTCGCCTGCTCGCACCTTTGATCTGGCTATACATCTCGATTGAAGCCGTCAAAAAGCACGGCGGCTGGCGGTTTTTTGCACAGCGTTTAGGCTGGAACTATCCGGCCAGCCAAACGCAACCCGTCTGGATTCACTGCACCTCCGTCGGCGAAGTCAAAGCCGCTCAGGCCTTGGTTGAAGCCAACCTGTCACAACACCCTGTGGTCATCACCACCACAACGCCCAGCGGAGCGGCTGAATGCCAACGGCTTTACGACAGACGCGTGCAGCACATCTACCTGCCGCTCGATTGGCCCTATGCGATCCGCCGCTTTCTGAAAGCCGTCAAACCGCAAGCACTGTGGGTCATGGAAACCGAAATCTGGCCGAACCTGCTCAGAATCACGCGCCGCCAATGCCCGGTATCGATCATTAACGGCCGCATGTCGGCCAAAACGCTCAAGGCGCCCAACTGGCTGAAGCAGACTTATGCGCAAAGCCTGGCCGGCATCGACCATATCTACGCACGCTCCGAACTGGATGCGGAACGTTTCAGGGCCCTGGGCGCGCGGACCGAACAGGTCGAGGTGCTGGGCAACCTCAAATATGCCAATCTGCAGACCCTGCCCAATCAACCCAAGCCGCTGGAACACTCTTACGTGCTGTTTGCTTCGAGCCGTGACGACGAAGAGAAGCTCGTGGTTGAGGCCTGGCTTTCCCAAGCGCGCACGCAACTGCTGGTGATTGTGCCGCGCCACCCCGAGCGCCGCGATGCCATCCTTGAAGACCTCAAGCCCTATCGTCAACTTGTGGCGGTGCACAGTTTGAATGAAGCCGTCACCGATGCGACACGAATCTATCTCGATGACCGTTTCGGGGTGCTCATGGCCTATTTCCAGCACGCCGAACTGGTGATTATGGGCGGCGCTTTCACCCCCAAAGGCGGCCACAACATTCTCGAACCGGCCGCTTACGGCAAGGCGATTATCACCGGCGCCGACATGAGCGACTTTATCGACGAAACCGCCCTGCTGAAGGCGCACGATGCCTTGATTCAACTGGATGACGTCAGCGAACTGCCTGCGGTTCTTAACCGCTTGCTGGATGACGCGCCGCGAATGCGGCAATTAGGCGAGCACGCCCAAGAGGTTATTCACGCGCAACGTCATGTGTTGCCGCGCTATCTGCAGCGCCTGCAAGCCCAGGCACAAGACGGCTCCACACAACGATAAAAAATTGCTGCTAAACTGCCTGTTATTTAAGGTAAAATAGTGCACTTAACTCGATTTTTTAAGATGGATTGAAATTATGGCACGCGTAACAGTAGAAGATTGTTTGACCCAAGTGGAAAACCGTTTTGAGTTGGTCATTGTAAGCGCCAAACGTGCGCGTCAGTTGGCTAACGGTGCGGAACCGACTTTGGCTTGGAACAACGACAAACCAACCGTCATGGCATTGCGTGAACTGGCAGAAAACAGTATCAACCGCGATGTGGTCATGAGCGACCCTGACACCCCTCCTTTCTTCAGCTAAGGACCGCCTCCCCCAAAATCTATGCCTACGCCCTGCTCCATTGACGGCCTTATCCGCAAAGCGTCGCTGTATCTGAATGACGAATGTGTCAGCCGGATTAAAGCGGCGTTTGAGTTTGGCGCACAGGCACACCAAGGGCAAACCCGCAAAGCGGGTGGCGATTACATCTGGCACCCGGTTGCGGTCGCCGAAATCCTGGCGGAAATGCAGCTCGATCAAGAGAGCATTATCGCCGCAATTCTGCACGATGTCGTCGAAGACACGCCCTACACCAAAGAAGACATTATCGAACGTTTCGGTGAAAACGTCGCCGAGATCGTCGACGGCGTCACCAAGCTCGGCAAACTCGCCTTTGAAAACCCGCAGGAAGCCCAGGCGGAAAACTTCCGCAAGATGATTCTGGCGATGGCGCGCGATATCCGCGTCATCCTCATCAAGCTGGCCGACCGCCTGCACAATATGCGCACCTTAGGCGTGATGCGCCCGGACAAACAGCGCCGCATCGCCCACGAAACCCTCGACATCTATGCGCCGATCGCCGCGCGTCTGGGCATCAACGCCATCCGTATCGAACTGGAAGACCTCGGTTTCAAAGCCATGCACCCGTTGCGTTTTGCGGTGTTGGAATCCGCCGTGAAGAAAGCGCGCGGCAACCGCAAGGAAGTCATTGAGCAAATTACCGAAACCCTGGAAAACCGCCTGAAGCAGGAGAAGATTCCGGCGCGGGTAGTCGGCCGCGAAAAGCATCTGTACAGTCTTTACAAAAAGATGAAGAACAAGCGCCAGAGTTTCTCGGAGATTCTGGATATCTTCGCTTTCCGCATTATCGTCAATACCGCCGATGAATGTTATCGCACCCTCGGCGCGGTGCATTCGCTCTACAAGCCGCTGCCTTACCGTTTCAAGGACTATATCGCGATTCCTAAGTCGAACGGCTACCAGTCGCTGCATACCGCGCTTTTCGGGCCTTACGGCGTGCATCTGGAGGTGCAGATCCGCACTGAGACCATGCAGGAAGTCTCCGAGCATGGCATTGCCGCGCACTGGCAATACAAAGACGGGCGTCAAAACGGCGAACATGCATTGTCCGCCGTGGAAGTGCGCGCGCAGGAGTGGGTCAAGAACCTGCTGGAAATCCAGCAGAGTGCGGGCAACTCGCTGGATTTCCTGGAAAACGTCAAAATCGACCTTTTCCCGGATGTGATCTATGTCTTCACCCCCAAAGGCGACATTATCACCCTGCCCAAAGGGGCGACACCGGTCGATTTCGCCTATGCGGTACATACCAATATCGGCCACGCCACGGTCGCCTGCCGGATCGACAAACAGCTGGTGCCATTGCGCACTCCGCTGGAAAGCGGCAAGACCATTCACATCATCAAGGGCAAGGAAGCGCAGCCCAACCCGGCCTGGCTGAATTTTGTCACCACCGCGAAGGCACGTTCGCAAATCCGCCATTTCCTCAAAAACCAAACTGCCGGCGCCGCCAACAGCCTCGGTAAAAAACTGCTGACCAAAGCACTGCGCACCTACAACATGGCGTATGACGGCCTGACGGAGCTGATCCGCCTGGAAATCGCCGACGCCCTGAAACTGCAAAACTGGGATGACCTGTTGGCGGAAATCGGTCTGGGCAATCGCATGGCCGGCCTGGTCGCCAAGCAGATTCACGACCTCCTGCTGGGAGCCGACGACGCGGTTCCAAGCAAACCGGTATCGGCCGATGCGCCTCTGGCGATTTCCGGCACGGAAGGCATGGTGATTCACTTCGCCAACTGCTGCCATCCAATTCCCGGCGACAGCATCGTCGGCTTTATCAGTACCGAAAAGGGCCTGGTGATTCATCGCAACGAATGCCATAACGTCAAGAAGATCAAAAACCAGCCGGAGAAGATGCTTGATGTTAACTGGGAAAAAGAGCAGCACGCCACCTATCTGGCGGAAATCCAGCTGGAGGTGAAAAACCAGCGCGGCGCCTTGGCGACCATCGCCAACGAAATCGCCAAAAACAAGACCGACATCGAACGCGTGCGCTCGGAAGACAAGGACAAAACCTACAGCGTCATGAACTTTGTGATCGCCGTGCATGACCGCACCCACCTGGCGCAGATCATGCGCGTCTTGAAGCGCGTTCCCATCGTCGAGAAAATCCAGCGCGTATAACCATAATCCCTTACCCGGCCTGTTGAGTTTTTTAAAGCGTTTTGCCGGCCTGTTTCCAAACCCGGGCAAACTGCGCTTTTAGCGTCTTCTTCAGCCGTTTTTGCTAAAATGCAGCAAACTGTTTGTAAAAGAGAGCTTCGCGCCCCACTCGTGCAAAGCTCTCTAAAAAACCTCTAAAACGTCTTTAAAAGGAATCCCTATGCGTCAAGTGATCTCAACAGAAAACGCCCCTCAGGCGATCGGCACCTATTCTCAGGCCGTGCGTTTCGGCAATACCGTTTACCTGTCTGGCCAGATCGGTCTGATTCCGGAAACCATGCAGTTGGCCGAGGGTGATATCGGCGTGCGCATCCACCAGGTTTTCAAGAATTTATCGGCCGTCTGCGAAGCGGCGGGCGGCTCGCTGCAGGACATCGTCAAACTGAATATCTTCCTGACCGACATGAGCCACTTTGCGACCGTCAACGAGATTATGGCGCAATATTTCCACCAGCCTTATCCGGCCCGTGCCGCGGTGGCGGTCAAGCAACTGCCCAAAGACACCGATGTGGAAATGGAAGGTGTGATGGCGCTTTCCAGCTATTAAGTCCCGCCGGAACGCGCCACACCGGATTCAGGCGTTCTGTCTGAATCCGGCCTACAATCAAACTTGTCGGCCATTACGCCTGTAAGCTGCAGAGCAAAACGCTGTCCTCTTCGCCTGTGCTTGCAATGGTTTCTAACGCCTGTTCGACTTTGCCGCTGATCTCTTCCATCTGTTTCAGGTAGGCGATGCCTGACAGCCGGTCCCCCAAAGCCAACGCCTCCAAAGCCTGCTTGCCGAGCGTGTGAATTTCGATATGCGGCCGTTCCAATTCCCGATAGCCGGGGAGTTTGGAATAACACTGCACGCCTTCACCTTCGTAATACCAGCGACCCAGCCGGCAACTGTGATGGTCGTGCAACTCCTCTGCCGTTAAAGCAGACAACCCCATAAATGCTTTGTAAATCTGCATCTTGAAGACGTTGTGATCGACTTTGGCGGCGGTCACAAAACTGCGCAGGGCCCCGGCCGTAATCACCCCTTCCATATTGTGGTTGGCATTCATCAATTCGGCCATGCTCTCGCTGGCGTGCTCACCACGCTTTTTCAACGTATTAGCCTCCTCGGAAAGCGATGCCATCCCTTTTTGCGAGGTTTTAACTTCGTTCTGAATGATCGTCACCAACTTGGCAATATCTGCCGTTGCACGGGCAGTCCGCGCACTCAGCGCCCGCACTTCGTCGGCAACCACGGCAAACCCGCGTCCCGCTTCACCCGCACGCGCCGCCTCAATGGCAGCATTCAAGGCCAGCAAATTGGTCTGTTCGGAGATGTCCTCGATCATCACGATAATGCCGCCAATGGCCTCAGCGCGCTCGTCGAGAACCTTAACCGAATCCGAAGTCTTTGTGGCCAGATCGTTGAGTTGTATGATGCCGTTAAGCATTTTGTTGAGATCGATCTGCGCCGACTGTGACACCTTTAAGGAACCGACTACATCCTGCCGGCCTTGTGCCAAGCGGTTACCCAAGTGATTCATGCTTTGTTGGAATTTCTGGACGCCATCCGCATAGCGGCCTAGACTTTCAAAGAAGGCTTGTTGTTCGTGCGCATCTGTGCGTGCGGATTTTTCCTGTCCGATCTGCTGTTCCAGATCGGCAATTTTAAGTTGATAGGCATGATTTTGCGCCTCTAGCAACTCCACTTTATGCTGCATCTTGGCTAACTGTGCTGTCAGGTGTTTATGCTTTTTCCCAAAAAACATGAAAATGCCTCCTCATTCGAATAGCACACCCCAAGCACAAAGAGGGCCAATTTTACTTATTGTTTAATCATAATTTGTAGAGCTCCATTCCCTGTCGGATTCCTTGCGCACGCCAACCTGCTTTAACGCCTATTCAACTTCCCGCAACGGTCTAGCTTGGGCTTTGATTTTCTGTTTCTGGCGATACATCGCTTCATCACCCTGCTTGAGAATCTCGTCAACATCATGCACATCTGGCCGCATCAAGATCGTTCCCACGCTCGGCGTGCAAACAATGCACTTGCCGTCGGTCAGATAGGGCTTTGAAAGCAGACGCTCGTAACGCTCCGAGGTTTCCTGCAGTTTTTTTTCGGCGTCCGCGGCGTTATCGGCCAGGTTCTGCAATAACACCACAAACTCATCGCCGCCCAAACGGGCGGCCAAATCATTGGAGCGGATGCACTGTTGCAGACGTTCGCCGAACTGCTTCAACAGATGGTCACCCACATCATGCCCATAGCGGTCATTGACGGGTTTGAAGTCATTCAAGTCGAGATAGAGCAGCCCCGATTGCACCCCCTCATGCTTTAACTCCTGCAAGGCTTGCTGCATTAAACGCACCAGCATACGGCGATTGGCCAGTCCGGTCAGCTCATCGTGCATGGAAAGATGACTCAGTTTGTTGAATAGATAACTTTGCCGACGCTCATGGGTCAAACCAAACCAGAGCAGAGTTCCCCACACTAAGACGAAGACCCCCCAGGCAATCGCCCCGTCGCGCAGCAGGCGATGCCAAAAATCAAGCGTGACCTGCAGGTTTTCAACCACCGCCACTTCCCATAAAGTGTGATTCACGGGCACCCGCGCCCGGATATGATCCAGCTCGTCGGCCTGCAAAAAGAAAGGGCGCGTCAATTTATCCCGCACCTGCTCTGACGTGACCTCGATCAAGCCGGGTTTGTCCAGACGCAACAGATAGGAGCCATGTCCGGAAATGAGATACTCTTTTAAGGTTTCCATCAGATGCTGAGCCTTGAAACTCATAAAGAAGACCAGTTTTTTTTCACCCCAGAGCACGGGAAAAATCATATCGAAGTGGTAATCGCCGGGCTTGGCGTGCAAATAAGGCTGGTAATTGAAATAACCGGACTCCAACGAGAGTATTTTGGCGCTTTTAGCGATATCAACACGGCAGGCATCGCTAACATACATATCCATATCGCTCCACAGGATCTCACCCTGCTCATCCGCAATGCTGAAACCATTCATTTCCGGAAAGTAGAGTTTGAAACGCTCATGCAATGCCTGTTGTATCTGCTCAACAGTGCTGAAATGCTCCAGATCTTTCATCCAGAAAGCATCCAAAGATACCGCAATCATGCGGTTGCGCAATGAATCCATGCGCCTTTGTATGCTGTCGGCGGTAAGCTCCGCCTGTTTTTGAATCAATTCATGCTGATGCTCGGCAAACTGCTGCGCTTCCGAATCGATACGCCACCACAACGCGGCTGATACCAACACCAGCAGCGAAATCATCATGCTGATAAACAAGCCTGTTGAATGGCGCATCCTCATACTCCGCAACGACCCAACGCTCTGGCTTACAACACATAAACACGGTCGATTATGTCCCCCCCAATAGCGAAAAGTCTGCTTTTCTATTTCCTATCATGCTACTCGGTTACTCGAAAATAGCAAATGATTTCAATGACAAAGCTTGGCTTATCGCCTGATATCAGCGTCCGCTCATCAGGCTTTCAAACACGGCCGGGCGCGGCGATTTGCCGCATTGTTTAGTCTACCGGCGCATTGGCAATGCGGGTTGCGCGAAAGCGGAAAAGGCCGCCGTGATGAAAAACGCCGACTCACCGCTTGAAAGACGGCGGCATGATTTAGGTACCGGAGGATAAAACCCAATAGCCGCCACGTTTCTTGGGATAAATGCATGAAAATCGTCGTCCCGACTTCTCCCCTGCAAAATAATGTTATAACATAACATTTTTTCCGGGAATCAAGGATTATTCACCATGCAAACCCTGCCAGTCACGGTTTTATCGGGCTTTTTAGGTGCCGGCAAAACCACCGTTCTCAATCACATTCTGCAAAACCGTCAGGGCATGAAAGTCGCCGTGATCGTCAACGATATGAGTGAAATCAATATCGATTCCGCGCTTTTGCAAAACGATGTGCAACTGAACCGCGCCGAAGAGAAGATGGTCGAAATGTCCAACGGTTGCATCTGCTGCACGCTGCGCGAAGACCTGCTGATTGAAATTTCCGCCCTGGCGGAGAGCGGTCGTTACGACTACTTGCTGATTGAATCCACCGGCATTTCCGAACCGCTGCCGGTGGCCGAAACCTTTACCTTTGCCGACGAAAGCGGCCGCTCGTTATCCGATGTCGCCCGTCTCGACACGCTGGTCACCGTGGTCGACGGCGTCAACTTCCTGCGCGATTACCATGAGGCCATTTCCTTAAAAGAAGCCGGCGAGAGTCTGGGAGAAGAGGACGAGCGCAATGTGGCCGACCTGCTCATCGACCAAATCGAATTTGCCAATGTGCTGCTCATCAGCAAAACCGACTTGATGCGCGACGATCAACGCCAGCATCTTTATGAAGTGCTCAAAACACTCAATCCCGATGCCAAAGTCTATGCGACGGACAACGGTGAAATCGATTTAAAGCTTGTGCTCAATACCGGCCTGTTCAATTTTGAAAAGGCGCAACAAGCGCCCGGCTGGCTCAAGGAGATGCGCGGCGAGCACGTACCGGAAACCGAAGAATACGGCATCGGCAGCTTTAGCTATAAGGCGCGCAAACCCTTCCATCCCAAGAAATTCTGGAACTTTCTTCATCAGGATTGGCCGCAAGGCAAGTTACTGCGCTCCAAGGGCTACTTCTGGCTGGCTAGCCAACCGCAAATGGCGGGCGTATGGCATCAAGCCGGCGGCATCGCCCATCACGGCTGGGCCGGTATGTTCTGGAAAGCGGTGCCCGAATCGCAATGGCCGCAAGATCCGGAAGCGCGCGCCTTTATCCGCGGCAAATGGCAGGAACCTTTCGGCGATATGCGCCAGGAACTGGTATTTATCGGTCAGGGATTGGATGCGGAACAGATTCGCCGCCAGCTCGATGCCTGTCTTTTGAATGACGGCGAACTGCTTGCTGGCGTAGAATACTGGTATCAACTCGAAGACCCTTTCCGCGAGGATTAACAACGCGAGTTTTCACAACCCAGGGACGAACACGGATGGATACGCACAGCAGACAAATGGCCCAACTTGAAGAGCAATGCCGGCAAGCGGGTAAAAAACTCACGCCGATCCGTCAGCAGGTGTTGCAACTGATGCTGCAACACCCGCAACCGCAAAGCGCCTACGAAATTCTGCAAGCCTATCAAAGCCGTTACAATCCCAAAGCCCAACCCATGACGGTCTACCGCGCGCTCAACTTTTTGGAGGAGATCGACGCGGTGCATCGCCTCGCCTCTACCCGCCAGTATGTGGTGTGCGACCATCTCGGCCGCGAGCACACCCATCACGGTTTTACCCAGTTTTTGCTGTGCGACCGCTGCGGCGGCTTGCAGGAAGTAGAAATGGAACAAGCCGTCTGGCAAAAACTTCTGGCGGAAGCGGCCATTTACCACTTCACCCCCAACGCCTCGGCGATTGAAATTCACGGCGTTTGCGGTCAATGTCAAAACCCGGCTTGACGCAATAAGTGTTTTAGACTCTCTTGATATTCGATCACGGCTTTTAAGCCAGCCTATCAACGATAAATCGCTTCATTCCATGCACTTATCGCATAAGCAAAACTGCGACATATTGTCGCGCATCATCAAACTACCCAATCATCAACGCAGCTTGTTCGCTTTTACTCACCGCCCCCACATCTCTTAAAAAGTTTTTTATTTTCAATCACTTACAAATTCATTTAAGGCTTTTATCCCACCCAGTTTTTATACATCCAATCTATTTCATGCACACCTGAATGCCGCTGATACCCGCATGCGACAATTTGCCGCATTGTGATGCATCATTCTCCTCCTTATGCTGTTTTTCGAAAAAATACATATAAAACAACGTGTTATAAAAATCAGTTATGCAACATAAGTAAATGCTTATGGAGCTTTTAAGCACAAAATTTAGGAGAACGAAAATGCAAGAAATCCTTGGGCTCTATCCCAGTTGGTATGTGCCGACCATCGGCTCTGCCTGGGTCATGGGCATTATCGGAACTATCCATGTTCTGGCCTCTCACACCTCCGTTGGGGCTTCCTGGCTGTTTGCCCTGCTGGAAACCAAAGCCGTGCGCGAGAATAAACCTGAACTCATGGAATACATCAAAAAATATGGCGTATTTTTGCTGGTCTTTTCCTACATCATCGGCTCAATCACTGGGCCCGGCATCTGGTATGCCATCACCGTGGCATCGCCTAAGGGCGTAGGCGGACTCATTCACAACTTTGTCTGGGTGTGGGCTGCGGAATGGGTGTACTTTACCGTGGAGGTCATCGGGGTCTATGCGCTGGTGTATCTGATAGGCAAAATCGATCCCAGAACACACCTTAAGCTGACATGGGTCTTCGCCCTCGCGTCTTGGGCAACGATGCTGCTGATTGTCGGCATTTTGTCATTCATGATGTGGCTAGGTAACGAAAACTGGTATCAAACCGGTTCAACGCTGGATGCATTCTTCAACCTCAACTTCTTTGCTCATTTGGGATTAAGAACCGCCTTTATGTTTGCGATTGCCGGCGCAGTCGGCGGCATTTTGGCTGCAACCATGAAAAATGAAACGGTACGTACCGACATCACCCGTTTTCTTGCAAAAATGGGGCTTGCAGGGGTTTTTCTAGGCATGATTATGTGGATGTGGTATGTCCAGACGTTACCGGAAAACGCCAAAATCATTATGCAGACGCAGCTTCCGGGCTATATCGCGCCCACCCTGTTTGCGGTACTCGCCGCTACGATTATCTATTTCGCCTGGTCTGCCTGGAAACCTTTGCAGCTTAAACAAGGCTTTGCCGTTGCCATGACGGCTGTGATTGCGATTGCCGGTCTGTGGCCGGAAGAACGCTCGCGTGAATCCATCCGTAAACCCTATGTTGCCGGACAATATATCTACTCCAACCAAACAATCTCTCGTGATGTACCGGGCAAACAGATTGAATCCAATCTGCCGCTGATCGCAGAAAAAGGCGTGTTGGCTACTCATCCGTTTGTGCCGGAAACACTGCGCACCATCACCGCGACCAACCGTCTTCAAGCCGGTGAATTCGTAGCCAAAGTCATGTGCGCCAATTGTCATAGCATGGAAGCTAGCGGACTCCGCCCGATGGTTAAAAAACTGCAGGGTTCAACGGACGTAGAACAAATCAAGGCCTATCTGGGCGGTGCGCTTTACCACGGACTCATACCTTATATGCCGCGTATTCCCTTACCGGAAATGGAACGGCAGCTCGTGGCCGAATACTTGGCTTCACTCTCAAAACACACCATGACGTTATCGCAAACACAAACCCACGCGTCCAATACTTTGGTCATGAAAGGAGACTAATATGGAGTTAAATCCACACAACATTGCCGCTACCTTGCAGGTGCTGCGTGATCCTGCCGGGATTCCCTCCCATCCGGCAGTATTTCAAGTTCTAATGGTACTCACCTGGGTGTTTCATATTCTTTTTGTGAATATTGCCCTGGGCAGCGCCACTCTCTCGCTCTATGGTTTTACCCGCCGACAAGAGCCGCAGTGGGAACGGCTGTCCATCGGCATGACCAAAGCAGCCAAAGTCAGCGTGAGCATGCTCATCGTATTGGGAGTGGCTCCGCTGCTATTTACGCAGGTCATCTATGATCCCCAGTGGTACGCGTCCAATATCCTCTCGGCCTCATGGGCGATTGGCTTTATTTTTACGCTGATTCTAGGCTATTCAAGTTGGTTTATTTTTTATTTCAAGAATCATCAGGGCGCAAAACCCGCCATCATCGTGTGGGGAATTGTTGGTTTGGCGATGTTTGTTCTGGACGGTTTTATCATGCATGCCCTTTCGTATCAGGCACTGCTACCAGAACAGTGGATGGAATGGTATGCCCCAGATGGACAAGTCGATATGTCCGGTTCAACCATTCACGCCTGGCAAGCGGGTCGTTTCCTGTTCTTTATGGCCATGAGCATCACGGTCATTGGCGTCTTCCTCAAAGCCTACGCTCACTACTACAAGGTGCGTGAAGATTACGCCGCTGACTACCGCAACTTTGTTAATCTGCTCGGTTCCAAAATTGCCATCGTCGGCTTAGTGCTGCAACTGGTTACCTTTGTTTGGTGGCTGTTGAGCCTGCCGGAACACCTGCATGGGTTTGCCAATCCGATGAGCTGGATCATTATGGTGTTCTTGGCTGCATTTGCACTGCTATTGATCAAACAGGCAGACCAACATCACCAAACCAGTTACAAACCGCTGTTTTACGCCGCCATCATGGCACTACTAGTAGCCATATTCCGTGAATTGATCCGCATTCAATACATGCTGCCGTACGGTTACGACATTCTGGATTACAAAGTCATGGAAGACCTGCCCAGTACCGCACTATTCTTCCTAACCTTTGTCGGAGTAGGCGGATTGGTCGGCGGATTTTTCCTAACCGCCATTTATAAAGCCGGCCGCACCCAAGGGGTGTACCAAGCCTCCAAACCGGTTGCAAAACTGGCCGATTCCGCCGTGGGCGTGATGATCGTCTGGATTGCAATCTTCTTTCTGGTGGGCATCTGGGTCTGGCTCAAAAACGCACTTTAATGCAATCCATTTTCTTTAACACGGTTGCCGCTTCGATGACTGTCGAAGTGGACCACACCCCCAATACAAGGAATATCACATGAAAAAGGTCATCTATACCGCCGTGCTTGGCACCCTGCTGTTTCAAACCGGCCTAACTGCCGCCGCCGACATCCAACAAGGCAAAGAAAAAGCCAAACTCTGTTTTGCCTGTCATGGGCAAAATGGACAGGCCCCCCTCCCACAGTATCCCAACCTCTCCGGACAGAGCGCACAATATCTCGAACTTGCGCTTAAAGGCTATAAAAACGGCAGCCGCACCGACATGATGATGGCCCCCATGGCCAAGGTATTGAGCGATGCCGACATCGCCAATATCAGCGCTTATTTTGCCAGCATAAAATAACCGTCTGAAACATTCGGAACGGCCTTTTATGCAGTTCCGAATGCGCTTTATGCAAGCGCTGTGATCCAAGTGCTTGCCTCTCGTTTTTTGTCATAAACCTCAAGGATATATCGTGGCAAGAATTCAAACACTCCTCTTCCTGCTGACGGCGTGGAGTTTATTGATCACCTTCGGAAACCTGCCTCTGTGGATCGAGTTCTAAGCCGTTAAACAGAATTTAGGCAAATGATCAACGCAGTCACAAAGTTTTTCTAATATCAATATAAATTTTGTTAGTGCGACAATTTGTCACATGTTTTTTTCAAGGACATTGGTCAATAATCGCGCTTTTAAAATTTAAACCACATTAATAATCTAAGCGTGTTATCCCATGAAAAAGAAACTCTTAGCCTCATTAATCACAGCCATGATGTCGCCAGTGATTTATGCGCAACCACTTCCGCCGGTCGAAGTTATCGGCACGCCGGATGAGATTAACCAGCAACGTCTTTCTAAGGAAACCGTTCAATCCAACGTCAGTGCCACCAGCGATGTGGTCGAGATTCTGACCGAATCGCCAAGCGTGTCGGTCAATCAGGCGGGCAGCATTTCCGGATTCCCGGTGATTCGCGGTCTGGCAGACGTTCGTCTGGACGTGCAGCTCAATGGCATGCCCCTGCTCTCCTCTTGTCCGAACCACATGAACACACCACTTTCATACGTGTCGCCTTCCCAAGTCGATTCCATTGAGGTCTATCCGAGCATCACGCCGGTCAGTGTCGGCGGCGACAGCATTGGCGGCAGCATTCTGGTGAAATCCGATAAACCCTTCTTTGCGCCCACTGCGGAACAGGTGACCCAAGGGGAGATCGGAGCCTACTACCGCAGCAACGGCAACGCCAAAGGCGGCAATGTGGAGGTGACCACCGCTAACGATAAGATCAGTCTGACCTACAAAGGCAATATGGCTCAGTCTGAAAATATGGATGCGGCAAGCGATTTCAAAACCTTTACCACCACAACTAACGCTTCTTCCGGAACCTATTTCACCTCAGGCACAGAAGGCACTACCACAGACAAAGATGAAATCGCCGGCACCGCCTATGAATCCATCAATCATAGTCTGGGGATTGCCTACAAAGGCGACGACAGTCTGTTTCAAGCGACCTTCAGCAAACAGTCGGCGCCTTATGAGCAATATCCTAATCAGCGCATGGACATGACGGACAACGACAGCAACAAGTTGAACCTGTCTTTCGACAAGTCGATGAATTGGGGTAAGTTCAACATTCAAGCCTACGCCGAGCAGGTTGACCATGAAATGGCGTTTATGGATTATAAAACATCCAAACAAATGCCGATGGACACCGAAAGCGAAACCAAAGGTCTAAAAGCCTCTGCGCTGATTCCGCTTAGCGCTTCCAGCGAATTGACTGTCGGCACGGAAATTCAACTTTTTAAACTGGATGATTACTGGGTAGCCAGCCCAGCTCCGCTACCTCACATGATGCAACCCAATACCTTCTGGAACATCAATAACGGCACGCGTGACCGTTATGCATTGTTTGCAGAATGGGAAAAAGAGTTGAATCCACAGTGGAAAACGCGCCTGGGCGCACGCTATGAAATGGTCAATATGGATGCAGATGATGTGCATGGGTACAACTTGGATTATTTCCCAACCAGCGGTTCTGGTGGAGCAGGAAATCAAACGACCGATGCAGTCGCGTTTAATAATGCCAAACATGCTAAAACCGATCACAATTTAAACCTGACCGCCTTGGCAAACTATAAAGACAGCGATACCTTCGATATTGAAATGGGTCTGGCACGCCAGGTGCGCTCACCCGATCTTTATGAGCGCTACACCTGGTCAACCTGGCCAATGGCGGCGATCATGAATAACGTTGTCGGCGACGGTAACGGCTATGTGGGTGACATCAACCTCAACCCGGAAACCGCCTATACGGTCAGCGCCAATTTTGACTGGCACGCCGCCAACCAAAAAGATTGGGGCTTGCAGGTCATGCCTTACTTCACGCATATTGAAGATTACATTGATGCGGTTGTTGAAAGGGATTTTAATGACGATTTCAAAGTATTGAGATATGCCAACCAATCCGCTCGTATTTACGGTGTGGACATAGCTGCGAACCGCAAATTGGCAGAAAACAACTACGGCGACTGGAGCATGAAGGCTAAAGTCAACTACGCGCGTGGCACCAACCTGGAAACCGACGACAACCTGTATAACGTTATGCCGCTGAATGCGACCATCACGTTGATGCAGGCCATCAACCGTTGGAGCAACGCCGTGGAACTGATCCTGGTCAAAGAGAAGGACGAGGTGTCAGAGGTGCGCAACGAAGTGAAAACCCCAGCCTATTCACTGGTGAATGTCAGAACCAGCTATAGCTGGAATAAACTGCGCATCGATTTGGGTGTGGACAACCTGTTCAACCACGCCTATGACCTGCCAACCGGCGGCGCCTACACGGGCGAAGGCAATACGATGTCTATCAATGGTATTCCATTGATGGCGGTACCCGGTGCCGGACGCAGCGTCTATCTTGGCTTCAATATGAAGTTCTAAGATACGCCCTGTTTTCTGCAGGCAAAAAGAAAGCCCCATTGATTGGGGCTTTTTTATGGTTACCGATTTAACCGCCGATTACATCATCGGATAGATGGAAGCCAATTTTTCGAACTGCTCGGCCGTCAGCACTTTTTTCATATTGTCACGACAGTCGATTTTGGTTTCGGCAATCTCTTTACGCATCGCCAGGGTTTTTTCAAACTTGGCCATCAATTCCGCTTTGGATTGGCCTGCCAGCGTATCCTGAATCAACTCTTTCTCCATGGCGCTAACACCTTGGAACAGACGCTGCATCTGATCACCATGCTCTTTCGTCCAGGCTTTCAGTTTGACAATCTGCTCGTCATTCAGACCCAGTTCAGCCGCATTCTTGATGGCGATACCCGTCAAGTTAGGGAACGCAGGATTGGCGTGCATCACCAATGCCATCGGGTTCTGATTACGGCCGTTGCTCAGTGCCTTACCTTGCATCATGCCAGCGTTCATCCCGCCATTCATCTGACCGCCCATCTGCATGCCTTTCATCGGCACAATCGGACGCCCGACCGCTTCAATCGACTTGGTGGAGCCGTCATCGAACGTCAAATCGATCTGAATCTTCTGGCCTTCCGAAACCGGTTCATTCAAACCGATCAGCATCACATGCAAACCACCCGGCTGCAAAGCCGTCGAAGCGCCGCCCGGCAGTTCGATTTTGTCGACCTTGCGCATACGCATCACGCCGTTATCGTGAATGTGGGTGTGCAGCTCGGTCACTTTGTTGATGTGCGCCTTCGCAGCGACCACGGCATGATCTTTGGCATCGGTGTTTTTAATGGTCATAAATGCTGCCGTGGCCGGTGCATTCGGTGGCACCATGCGCACATACGGATCGCTGATTTCCACCGATTCGGCCACCGTGGCCGCCCATGCTTGAAAACTCAATGCACAACCCGCCGCAACCGCTAATACTGAAAAACGCTTCATAATCGACTCCTTGTAGACGAAAAATGGCTAATAAAAACGGTTCAATTATAAGCAAAATTCTGTATCGATTGTCGGTTAATCTCCGGGATACCCGGCCTGTTCACTTTTCCACCGGGCGTTTTTGCAGTTTGCGTTGCAAGGTACGGCGGTGCATATTCAAGGCCTGCGCGGTGGCGCTGATATTGCCGCCATGCTCCATCAAGACTTTCTGAATGTGTTCCCACTCCAAGCGTTTGACGGACATGGGCTGAAATTCCTCATCCTCTTCAGTCTGTTTGTTTTCGGAAGCTGTAGACCCTTCTTCCGGTTCCGGCCACTCGAAGGCCTGGATAATCTCATCGACACTCGCCGGTTTGCACAGGTAGTTGACCGCACCGATGTGGATCGCTTCCACTGCCGTGGCAACGCTGGCGTAACCGGTCAAGATCAGCACCTTGCTCTCGGGCCTGGATTCCAAAATCGCCTTCAATAAATTCAAGCCGCTTTCGCCGTCGATATTCAAATCGACGACAATGCGCGCATAGGCTTGGCTTTGCACAAGCTGCAATGCCTGCTGCGGCGTTTCGGCCAGATCGCAGGCCACTTGACGGTACTGCAGCGCCTGCCGCAAAACCTGCAGAAACGTGGCATCATCATCGACCAGTAACCAGCGGGACATCTTCATAGCGTTTCCTCCAGCATCATAGGACTATTCGGCAAATAAACCGTGGCGCGCAGCCCTTGTTTTCCCTCGATGAGCGTGTTCTCAAAAGCCAGTTCGCCACCAAAGCGCTCGATGATCATGCGGCTTAAAAAAATGCCCATACCGATGCCGTGATAATCCTCAACCATCCCCTCGCCCAGCTCACTTAAATGGGTTTCGGCCACACCCCCTCCCTGATCTTCAATACAGAAGCGCCAACCCTGCTTCCAGGGCGTGACGCTTAAGCGGATAAATCCCGGACTGTAACGCGACGCGTTATCCAGCAAATTGATAAAAGCGAGTTTCAGCGCCTGATCCGCCCTCAACTCGCCGGCAACCTGACCGGTCTGAACCTGCAGCTCGCTTTTTGGATGCAACAGGGCGAACTCCTGCCGCAAATCGCTTAAAAACGTCAGAATATCGGCCCCTTTATCGGAGCTATGCAGCGCCTCCTGCGCCCGTCTTCTCAAGCCCTGCAAGGCCTCCATGCACACCTCAAGCTGCTGGCGGGCGGTGTGCAGATAGGCTTTGCCCTGCTCGCTGTTCACCTCAGATTGCAGCAACTCCTGCAGCAGCGCCAGACTGTTAAGCGGCGTGCTGAGTTTATGCACCGAGGCCGAGGCCAAACTGCCGACCGACAGCAGATACTCGTTTTGCAGCGCCTGATTCTGGCGTTTGCCGAGCGCCATACGCTGCGCTTCCAGACGGCTTTTCAGCGGCAGAATCACAATCGCCAGCAACAGCACCAGCAGCATAAACACCAGCATGGAGCCGTGCAGATGCCAGGCAAAAAACGCCTGCAAACTCTGCACCTTGAGTGACATGATCGGCACATAGACAAAATTGAGCAATCCATACAATGCCGCTGCCGATGTCGCCAATGCCCAGAACCATAACGCCGATAGAATCAGCATCCCCAGCACCAACGGCAATAGCAGCAAGTGGATCAGCGGGTTGATGGAACCGCCGGTGTAATACAGCAGCACGCTGTTCAGCACCAAAATCCACACCAGCAATGCGAACCAGACCGGATTAAAGGTGCGCTTTGATTGGCGCAACCGGTTCAGATAGCGACTGCGGCTGGCCCAACCCAATGTCGTGGCAAACAGCAGCAAAACCAGCGCCACCGGCGCATGGGCAAAATGCATCTGCAATTCGAAATGAAACCAGGTCAGCGTGACACTCCACAACAGCAGCAGAAAACTCAGCAAACTCAAATAATAACGGCGCTCCAGCGAGGCGCTTTCTGTCAGCGTTCCCATCAACCTGTCTCTTGTATGGCGTAGAGCCTGTGACCTTCGGATCCAAGGCAAATGATAAATACGCTATTTTAAAAAAGCGCTGCAGGCTCTCCCATAGCATAAACCACATAGTCAGACTTTCTTCATAGAATGAAAACCCAACAGGCCGGGTGTTGGCCGGGGGTTTTTGATAAAATCCCTGAGAATCCTGAAAGCAATCGCACCTATGTTAGATACCTACACACTGGCAAACCTCAAAGGGGTTGGCGACAAACAGCTCGAAAAACTCCATAAGCTCGGTCTGTTCAGCGTGCAGGACCTGCTGTTTCATCTGCCCTTGCGTTATCAGGACAAGACCCGCTTGACGCCTTTGAGCGATATTTTTATCGGCCAGGAAGCACAGGTAGAGGGCGAAATCTTCTCGCAGCAGCTCACCCGCGGACGAAAAAACAGCCTGTTGGTGAAGCTGCATTCCGCCGACGGCGGCCTGCTGACGTTGCGCTTTTTCCACTTTCATTTCCGCCAGGCGCAGCAGTTTGTGCGCGGCAAAACCCTGCGGGTGTTCGGCGAGGTGCGCAGCGGCCCTAACGGCTATGAGATGGTGCACCCGGCCTATCAGTTCATCGACCCGCAGGATCCGCCGCCGCTGGAACAGACCCTGACGCCGACCTATCCCACCACCGAGGGATTCGGGCAGGCCAGTCTGCTTAAACTCATTAAACAAGCCTTGGTGTTGCTCAAGCAGTATCCCTTGGACGAACTGCTGCCCAAGGAACAGGCGCTGGCACATCAGCTTCCCGGTCTGAACCGGGCGCTTTTTATCCTGCACGCGCCGCAACCGGATGACGACCTGCATCTGATCAAACAATTCAAACATCCGGCCCAGCAACGCCTGATTCTGGAAGAGCTGATCAGCCACCAAATTGGTTTGCAGCAGCTGCGTCAACTCGAAAAAAGCCGTCTGGCTCCCTCCTTGCCGCCCAGCCGCTTGGCGAATAGCCTGATTGCGTCGCTGCCGTTTGCGCTCACCCATGCGCAGCAACGCGTCTTGCAAGAGATCCGCAGCGACCTGAGCCGCCATCATCCCATGCAACGCCTGGTGCAGGGCGACGTGGGTTCCGGCAAAACCGTGGTCGCCGCCTTGGCGGCGATTCAGGCGGCCGAGGCGGGCTACCAGGTGGCGGTGATGGCGCCTACCGAAATCTTGGCGGAACAACACAAACAGGCCTTTGAAGAGTGGTTGCAGCCGCTGGGCATCGAAACCGCCTGGCTCAACGGCAAAATGAAAGCCGCCGAAAAACGCTATATGCTCGCCAAAATCGAATCGGGCGAAGCCAAGGTCGTCATGGGGACGCATGCCCTGTTTCAGGAGGCGGTGAATTTCAATCAGCTCGGCCTGGTGATTATCGACGAACAGCACCGCTTTGGCGTGCATCAGCGTTTGTCATTGCAGCAGAAAGGTCAGAAGATTGTCTTAGAGGGGGAGGCACCTCCAACAGACAGCCCAGACAGAGATGTTTTGCCTCAGTTCAAGGCGCTTGAGGAAACCGAAGCGCAGTTGGCTCAAGGTGCCAATGAGCATCGGAAGTCCGAAAGCAACACAGAAATGAGGCAAAACAGACTGTCTGAAATGCATCCGCATCAGCTGATTATGACCGCCACACCGATTCCGCGGACCCTGGCGATGACCGCCTATGGCGATCTGGACCTGTCGATTATCGACGAGCTGCCGCCGGGCAGAAAGGCGATTGAAACCGCCGTGCTCAATAACAGCAAACGCTTTGAGGTCATGGAACATCTCTATGCCAAATGCCAGCAGGGCGTGCAGGCCTATTGGGTCTGCCCGTTGATTGAAGAGTCGGAATTGCTGCACGCCCAGGCTGCCGAAGTGACCGCCAACCAGTTTACCGAACGCTGGCCCGATCTGCGCGTGGGGCTGATTCACGGCCGCCTCAAAGGGGAGCAGAAGGCGCTGGTGATGGATGCCTTTAAAAAGCATGAACTGGATTTGTTGGTCGCCACCACGGTGATTGAGGTGGGCGTGAATGTGCCCAATGCCAGCCTGATGATTATCGAAAACGCCGAGCGCCTCGGTCTGGCACAGCTGCATCAGTTGCGCGGCCGCGTGGGACGCGGCGACAAGCAGAGCCATTGCGTGCTGCTCTACCAGCCGCCGTTATCGGAAACCGGCAAGGCGCGTCTGAATATCATGCGCGAAACCACCGACGGCTTCAGAATCGCCGAAGAGGATCTGAAAATCCGCGGGCCGGGCGAAATCCTCGGCACCCGTCAAACGGGTGGGTTACAATTTCGTATCGCCGACCTGCGCCGCGATGCCGAATGGATTGCCGCGGCACAACAGGCCGCTGAAAATATTGTCGCACACCACAGCGCGCTGGCCGAGGCGCTGCAGAATCGTTGGATTGGTCATAAAATCGAGTATCAGCACGCCTAGGCGAGCAAAGGAGCCATTATGCGCACCGTTCCGTTTCGCATCAACCTCATCAGCCACTTCCTTCTGCTGTTGTTGATTACCTCCGGCAGCCTCATCTACCTGCAATACCTGTTCAACGACAAACTCGCCGGCCAGGCCGCCGACCAGGCGTTTGAACATATTCTCGACGGCCTGAAAACCTACCAGAACCATCAATACGAGCAGACCAAGGCTTTTCTGGACATCATCGAAACCTATCCCGATCTCGACAGGCCGGTCAAACTCGATAGCGCACACTCCCTGCAAGCGCCTTTTATTCAGGTTCTCAACCAGAATATCAATGCCTACGCGATCTACTGGGCAAACCTGCACGGCGACTTTTTCGAGGTCATCAACATGCATTACTCGCCGGTGCTGGTCTCGCAACTCAAAGCACCTGCCAACACGCGCTGGGGTTTCATTAAACTCAGCCGCGACACCGACTACAAAATCAAACACTACCAGTTCTTTGACGACAAAATGCAGCTTCTGGGTATCCGTGACGAAGCCACCGACTACCGGCCCTATCAACGCCCCTGGTTTTTGCAGGCACAACACCACCCCGACGTCATCCGCACACCGCCCTATCTTTTCCAACACCTGCAAATGCAGGGCATCACCTACGCCAAATATCTGCCCAAGCCCGGCGTGGTCATCGCGGTGGACTATACCAGCCAGGAAATTCAGGCTTTTTTAAAGACCAGCAAACCCTCCGCTAACAGCGCCATCTTCCTGTTTGACGAAAAAGGCCAACGGCTGCTCGACTCTCTGGATAACGGCGACAACGGCCAACGCCGACTCGCGACCCAGCTCTATGAAAAACTCCGGCCCGGACTGCACGAGAACAACACCCAGACCGCACAACGCCTGGTGTTGAATGGCCAAACCTACGTTGCCCGCGCCGCCTTCGGCAACGGCAACGGCCAAGCCGCCATCAATATCGCCATGCTCATCCCGCTGGAGGAACTCACCGCACCCTACCGCCGGCAACTGCAACTCTCACTGCTGATTGCCGGCGTTATCTTCCTGCTGCTGGTACCGGTCATCTTTCTGCTGGCGCGCATGATCACCCGTCCCGTCAACGCCCTCATGGAAGAGAACCGCAAAATCGAGAAACGTCAATTTACCGAAGTGCGCGCGGTTCCCACCATGATCAAGGAGCTGGCGCGGCTATCGGATTCTTTGGTCGGCATGTCGCGTAGCATTCAGGCTTACGAGCGCAGTCAGACCGAATTGATGGACGCAATCATCCGCTTGATTGCCGACGCCATCGATGCCAAATCCCCCTATACCGGCGGACACTGCAAGCGCGTACCCGAATTGGCCTTTATGCTGCTGCAAGCCACGCATAACAACCAAACGCGCTTCAAGGATTTCCGCTTTAACGACCCTGACGAGTTGCGCGCCTTTCATATCGGCGCCTGGCTGCACGACTGCGGCAAGGTCACCACGCCCGAATACGTCGTCGACAAAGCCACCAAACTCGAAACCCTTTACAACCGCATTCACGAAATCCGCACCCGTTTCGAGGTGCTGTGGCGCGATGCCGACATTGCCTATTACCAAGCGCTCTTGCGCGGCGAAGACAAAGCGCAAGCCGAACAGCGCCGCCAAACTCAACAGGCCGGGTTGCGCGACGATTTTGCGTTTATTGCCGAGGCCAATATCGGCGGCGAATATCTCGATGACGCCGCCATTGGCCGCCTGCAGCAGATTGCCAAACGCACCTGGCTGCGCCATTTCGACAAAACGCTCGGCTTGTCCGAAGACGAACAGCGCCGCACCCCGGCGGATGGCGCCTTGCCGGTCGAGGAGCCGCTGCTGGCGGACAAGCCCGAACACCGCATCCCGCGAGAACATTTCGATTATGACGATTATGCCGCGCACGGCTTTAAGGAACCGGTACCCGCCTGCCTCTACGACCTCGGCGAGTTGCGCAACCTCAGCATTGCCAAAGGCACGCTGACCGAGGAGGAGCGCTTCAAAATCAAAGAACACGTCATGATGACCATCAAAATGCTCGAAAAACTGCCACTGCCCGCCATTTACCGCAACGTCCCGCGCTACGCCGGCACGCACCACGAAACCTTGGACGGCAAGGGCTATCCACGCCAGCTGACGGCCGAAGACCTCTCGATTCCGGAGCGCATCATGGTGATTGCCGACGTATTCGAGGCGCTCACCGCCGCCGACCGCCCCTACAAACCCGCCAAAACCCTGTCGCAGGCGTTGGCGATTATGGCCAAAATGCGCGATGACTGCCATCTGGACGCCGAACTCTTCGCTCTGTTCATTGAAAGCGGCGTCTATTTGGATTATGCTCGTGCCTACCTGAATCCAGAGCAAATAGAACCCATCAACCCGCACGACTACATCGACTATGCATAATCCACATTGGAAACCGGAAAGCCTGATTCGCCGCATCACCACCTGCAAAACCATACAGTCATGGTTAAGCACGCCTGATTCCCTGACGAGCAGATTACGGCAAAACTGCCCGGCATTAAGCGTAAGAGTACTCTCAGAAAAACTGGAACGCCCGCTTCTCGATGAAGCGCACGCATTAGGCATGCACCCAATGGACAAGGCGTGGGTGCGCTGCGTCCTGCTGCAATGCGGCCAATCCACACCCCAGAACTGGGTGTATGCGCGCACCGTCATTCCCTATTTTGACAACCACAATCCTTGGATACCTCTGCAAAAACTGGGAGAAAAACCTTTAGGCGAGGTGCTCTTTGAACTGCCGGGAATACGCCGCTCGCCGTTTGGCTTCAGCCATCTGCCGCTGCAGGCGCTGCCGCATTTGCAGCACTCATTGGATCAGACAGGTTTGAAAGAGAAAGGTTATGCACGCCGTTCGGTGTTTATGCAAGACGAAGCGCCGCTTTTGCTGACCGAGGTGTTTTTACCCGATCTACTCAACTGATGCGCGCCGGAACCGATTAGAGCGTTTGCATTCAGGGCGTGTGATAAAAGCGCATTTCCAACAGCAGCAGCAAGGTCAGGTCGGCGCGCTTGAAGTCGTTCTCCTGACTGTAATACACCCCCGGCTCGACCTCGAAAAACAGCCAGTCTTTATAAGCCCTTTCGCGCCAGTTAAAGAAGGCGCCATAGCCGCTCAGATGCATGCCGGCATCATAATAGGCGCTTTCGGCGCTGTCCCAATCACCGCGCAACTGGTAGGTATGCAGGGTGTGTTTAGTCTGCGTATGGTAAAGCAAAAGACGCTGCGTCAGACTATACGTCCCCTCTTCATACTGCCATAGCCCATCTGTCTGACTACGGAACAGATTGTTAGCATCCAGCGGCTTATCGAATACCAGTTTGGAATCCAGCCCAACGCCTTCATAACGCTCCCAAAAGGCCGTTTGTCCCATACGCGTGACCCAACCGGAAGGATGTTCCCACTCATAGTTCTTCTTCAATCGCACATAGGGGTCGGGATCGACAATATTTTTAAAGCTTAAACCGATGTCCAACAGACTGGCGAGCTTACTGTATTTTTCCAGCGCCAATTGCAAGCCAACAGCTGTCCTTCCATCTTCTTCGGTGATTTCACGCGCCAAAGAATCATCCGCCTGACCTTTGACACTGGTGTCTTCGGTGGTCACAACCAAGTGCAATCGGTCACTGATACGAGGCAAAAACAGCTTGGCCCGCAGTTTCATGGCCATCTCGATTTGCCCCGAATCATGAAAAACCATCGGGGTCAATACGTCCAAACGATTCCCTTTGGAGCGTTCAAACCCTTCTTCGCTGCCGAAATAGTCATCCACCTGACGGGCGGAGTGTTCAAAACGGCCCCCCAACCACACTTGAAAATGTTCTAAATACTCCAGTCCTTTCGAGAGTTTTCCCGGCTCCACATCTTCAAGCAGATAGTTTTTTTCGGGTTTGACGGGCGCCTGTTGCGCCGGCTGGCTCTCTTGCGCCTGCGTGAGATTTATCCCGCATAACATAACTAGGCCGAGAACAAACAAGAGGTTTATAATGAAGCGTTTAACTTCGGTGGACATTGCCACCTTCATTTTGGCTATTTTTGAATCCATAAACACCATGTCCGACGCGATCTCCCAAATTCAGGCGGCGTATAACGCACTTGAAGACAGAATACTCTTAAAGATAAAAACGCACAACGACCAGCTCTACTCAGCCTGGATCACGCGCCGTTATATGTCGCTGCTGGTTCCGGCGTTACAGGGCCAGCATCCGCAAACCGGCGACCCTCTGTTTGGCGGGCGCAAGCTGAATATGGCGGCGGCAGCCAAACAAAACGCCCCCGACAGCGATTTTGAGAGCGCTTTTACACCGCCCGAAGACCCGCACTATCCTTTAGGCGAAGCGCCAATTCTGCTGACTCGCATCACTTTCAAAGGGTTGGACAGCGACAATCCGCAACTCAATCTGGAACCGGAAGAGGGGCCGGGCATCGCCCTGCCGTTTCAGCCGCAACTGATGAATATTCTCTGGAAGGTTTTTTCACAGGCGCTAAACAGCGCTGAATGGCAGCTGGATCTGAAGGCGATTCTGCAACTGCCGAGCACCAGCAGCCTGCAATAATGAGTGTTGAAAACGAGTCATTAAAAACTCAACAGGCCGGGTCGCACAGCAATCCGGCCAGAATAATCACCCCAATCCAGTGATTTTGTAGAAATACCTTAAAGGCGATGTGTGCATCGTCTTTCGCCAAGCGCTTCAGATCGTAAAAAAACCAAACAGCGACAATGGCCAAGCTCGTGTAATAAGCCGTTCCCAACACAAAGAGCTGCCCCACCCACAGCAGCAAAGCCAGCATAATGAGCTGAAACAGTGCCGTCCAGGCCACCAGATGCCTGCCAAATAAAATCGCCGTCGATTTCACGCCGATTTTCAGATCGTCCTCTTTATCGCCCACCGCATAGGCGGTGTCGTAAATCAGCGACCACACCAAAGTCGCGGCAAACAACGGCCAAACCTGCCACGGCACCGTGTTCTGCACCGCCGCAAACGCCATAGGAATCGCCCAGGCGAAGGCCGCACCCAAAAACGCCTGCGGCCAATGGGTATGGCGCTTCATAAAAGGATAAAGCGCCGCCAACGCCACTGCGCCCAACGAGAGCCAAACCGTCAGACTATTGAGCGTCAACACCAAACTAAAGGCCAGCAGACACAGCAAGCCGAAAAACAGCAACGCCTCCTTGGCAGAGAGCGCTCCGCACGCCAACGGACGCTGGCAGGTGCGCTTGACATGACCGTCAAAATGGCGGTCGGCATAATCGTTGATGACACAACCCGCAGAACGCATCAAAATCGCGCCGAGGATAAATATCACCGTTATCCACAGGTTAGGCACACCCTCAGAGGCGATAACCAATGCCCATAAGGCCGGCCAAAGCACCAGATAAATCCCAACAGGCCGGTCTATGCGGGTCAGCGCGATATAGGCGCGTAATTTACCCATCTGCGGCTGCGTAGCGCCATTAGCCATTTAAGGCTTCCACCACCGGCTGTAAAACTGACCAGGCCGGGTCATTCAGCTCCACCTGCGCTTGAGCGACACCCTGACGGTCGTTGTAATGCAACGTGATTTTGGCGTCTTCTTTCTGCCAGACAATCACATAACCGTAACCCACCAGTTCAGTTTGTCCCACGTCCTGATGCACAATCGGCCAGCCCAGTTCGGCCAGTTTAGTTCGCAGCGCATCACACGCTTTCGGGGAAAAAGGTAAATAGCGCATGCTCTCAGCCTTTCTTGACTGGCTTGTGCCAGCCTTTAATGGTCAGCTGTTTGGAGCGGCTCAGGGTCAACTCCTCGGCCGGCACCTCTTTGGTAATGGTCGAACCGGCACCGATCGTCGCGCCGTCGTTGACCTTCACCGGCGCAATCAACTGGGTATCGGAGCCGACAAAGACGTTGTTGCCGATTTCGGTCAGATGTTTGTTGACGCCGTCATAGTTGCAGGTAATGGTGCCGGCGCCGATATTGCAGCCCTCGCCCATCAGCGTATCGCCGATATAACTGAGGTGGTTGACCTTGGAACCCTTGCCGATGCGCACCTTTTTGGTTTCCACAAAGTTGCCGATGCGCACGCCTTCTGCCAACTCCGTACCCGGTCTTAAACGCGCATAAGGACCGATCACACAATCGGCGTCAATCACACAGTCTTCCAGATGACTGAAAGGCTGAACCTTGACGCCCTGACCTAAGATCACGTTTTTAAGATGGCAGTTAGCGCCGATGGTGACGTCCTCAGCAAGCTGGTTGTTGCCTTCCAGCACCACATTCACATCAATAAACACATCTTTGCCGGCGGTGACATGCCCGCGGATCTCCAAACGCGATGCATCGGCTAGCGTTACGCCCTGACGCATCAACGCCGTCGCTTGGGCTAGCTGGTATTCGCGCTCCAAAGCCTGCAATTGCACCTTATCGTTGACGCCCAGCACTTCAATGGCGTTGGCCGGTTGTGCGCTATTGACCTCAAAGCCGTCCGCCACGCACATGGCGATAATATCGGTCAGATAGTATTCGCGTTGCGCGTTGTTGTTATCCAACTGAGAGAGCCATTTTTTCAACTCAAGGCCGCGCACAGCCATAATGCCGGTATTGACCTCTTTGATCTGGCGCTGCTCGGGCGTCGCATCCTTTTCTTCGACAATCGCCTGCACCTTAAAATGACTGTCGCGCACAATGCGCCCGTAGCCGGTTGAATCGTGCATGATCAAGGTTAATAACGCCAATGGATGCGTTGTCTTGACCTGCGCAATCAAATCCTGCAGGGTGGCGTCGCTAATTAACGGCACATCGCCGTAGAGGATCACCACGCAAGCGTCGTCATCTAAATGATCCGCGGCTACACTCACCGCATGTCCGGTACCCAACTGTTCGGTTTGCAGCACCCAATCCACCGCAGAATCCGCAAAGGCTTGTTTAACAGCATCGGCGCCATGGCCAATCACGCCAATGACCTTGTCCGCCTGCAATGCCTGCGCCGTGTTGATGACATGCGCCAACAGCGGGCGCCCACCCAGCGGCTGCAAGACCTTGGGCAATTTGGAATTCATACGGGTGCCCTTACCGGCCGCCAAAATCAAAACATTCAAACTCATTTGTGCTACCAACGTTAAAACGATGCATTAATCAATATTCAAACCTTTCAACACCCATCAGGCAACGAAAGGTTTGCATACTGCGCCAACCACACACATTAAACCCATTCAAAATGGAAAAAAAAAGCGCCCTAAGGCGCTTTTTTCACAAAGATTAACGATTACGCCAACCCAGTCTTATGCAAACGATCGCGTAGTTTCGAGATCGATTGAATCTGAGCAACCGCTTCCGCTAACTCAACTTGAGCACGGGCGATGTCTGTTTCAGACTTCGCGTTAGCCATTGCTTCTTCAGCACGTTGCTTAGCCGCTTGGGCTTCCGCTTCATCCAAATCTGCCGCACGAATCGCAGAGTCGGCCAAAACCGTTACCATGCTAGGCTGGATTTCGATAATGCCGCTGTTGACGTAGAAATGTTGTTCTTCGTCACCACTGACAACGCGTACTGTGCCGGGTTTTAACCGGCTCAGGAACTGGGTGTGGTGAGGTAGGATACCTACCTCACCGTCGGCAGCCTGTGCAAAAAGCATCTCTGCTTTACCAGAGAAGATTTGTCCTTCCGCACTTACAATATCGACTTGCATTGTGACTGCCATGGCTCATTAACCTTTATATTTCTTAGATTTCTCTAGAACTTCGTCGATGTCCCCAGCGTACATGAATGCTTGCTCAGGGATGTCATCCAACTCACCAGTCAGAATCATTTTGAAACCACGGATGGTTTCTTTCAATGGAACATAACGTCCATCTTCACCGGTGAATACTTTCGCTACGAAGTAAGGCTGAGAGAAGAAACGTTGCATTTTACGTGCACGAGCAACCAATGCGCGGTCTTCTTCAGACAACTCGTCCATACCTAGGATGGCGATGATGTCTTTCAACTCTTTGTAACGTTGCAGTGTCTTTTGAACACCGCGCGCTACTTCGTAGTGCTCTTGACCAACAACTTGTGGGTCAAGCTGACGAGAAGTTGAATCTAGCGGATCGATTGCAGGATAGATACCTGTTTCAGCGATCGCACGGTTCAATACAACTGTCGCATCCAAGTGAGCGAACGTAGTTGCAGGAGCTGGGTCAGTCAAGTCGTCGGCTGGTACGTATACCGCTTGGATAGACGTGATAGAACCAACTTTAGTAGACGTGATACGCTCCTGAACCTGACCCATTTCCTGTGCCAAGTTAGGCTGGTAACCTACCGCAGAAGGCATACGACCCAACAGTGCAGATACTTCAGTACCCGCTAGCGTGTAACGGTAGATGTTATCTACGAAGAACAGAACGTCACGACCTTCGTCACGGAAGAACTCAGCCATCGTCAGACCCGTCAACGCAACACGCAGACGGTTTCCTGGAGGCTCGTTCATCTGACCGTATACCAGGGCAACTTTATCCAAAACGTCTGATTCAGCCATTTCGTGATAGAAGTCGTTACCTTCACGAGTACGCTCACCTACACCAGCAAATACTGAGTAACCTGAGTGCTCGATCGCGATATTACGGATCAATTCCATCATGTTAACGGTTTTACCTACACCGGCACCACCGAACAGACCAACTTTACCACCCTTAGCGAATGGGCAGATCAAGTCGATAACTTTAACGCCTGTTTCCAACAATTCCTGAGAAGCTGCCAACTCGTCAAAAGCTGGCGCTGCACGGTGAATTGTGCTCTTTTGTTCTGCTTCAACTGGACCTGCGTTATCGATGGCGTTACCTAGAACGTCAAAGATACGACCCAATGTTGCTTTACCAACTGGAACGGAGATCGCTTCACCAGTGTTACGAACAGCCATACCACGCTTCAAACCGTCAGACGCACCCATCGCGATCGCACGAACGGCGTTGTCACCGATTTGTTGTTGAACTTCTAGAGTCAGATCTAGTTCATCAACACGTAGCGCGTCATAGATTTTTGGTAAAGCAGCACCTTTAAATTCGACGTCGATAACCGGGCCGATAATTTGTACTATTTTTCCACTCATAATCTTTAACCTTTTATTGAAACTTCAAACTTAAACGGCTGATGAACCGGCAACAATTTCCGACAACTCTTGCGTGATTGCTGCTTGTCGAGCTTTGTTGTAAGACAATTTAAGTTCTTTAATCATCTCACCCGCGTTGTCCGTCGCGTTTTTCATTGCCATCATACGAGCACCTTGCTCACATGCAGCATTCTCAACGACCGAACCGTACACCACGCTCTCAACATAACGACGCATCAGAAGATCCAACGCTGTCTTGGCATCAGGCTCATACAAGTAGTCCCAATGCGTTTCTGATTTCGCTTCAGCTTCAAGAGGAACGATTTTCTGGACTGTCGGGTTTTGTGCCATTGTGTTCACAAACTCGTTAGAAGCCAGATAGACTTCATCGATTTGACCCGCATCAAACTTGTCCAGGACAACCTTGATGGTACCAACCAGATCCTCAATGTGAGGGGTATCACCCAAATCGGAAACCGCTGCAACCACATTCCCGCCATAAGAACGGAAGAACGTTTTTGCTTTGTTACCGATCAGTGCAAGTTCAACCTCAACACCCTGCTCCTTCCACTGCTTAAGCATTGGTAAAGCTTTACGGAATAAGTTTGAGTTTAAACCACCACATAGACCTCGATCAGAAGAGACCATGATCAAACCAACACGTTTAACCTTGTCACGTGTCTGAGTATAAGGATGCTTATACTCAGGATGTGCACCGGCAACGTGAGAGATCACTCTCTTCACTTTTTCGACGTATGGCTTAGTGGCTTCCATGCGGGCTTGCGCACGACGCATTTTAGAAGCCGCCACCATTTCCATGGCTTTGGTGATTTTCTTGGTATTCGTTACGGACGCGATTTTCGCCCGTATTTCTTTACTACCGCCTGCCATGGCCTACCCCTTATATTAGTAAACGCCGTTAGCTTTGAATTCTTCGATACAAGCTTTTACACCTGCAACGATTTCATCATTCCAGTCGCCTTTTTGGTTAATTTTGGCGGCCAGATCAGCATGTTGGCTGTTCAGGTAGGCATGTACACCTGCTTCAAACGAAAGTACCTTGTCAACTTCGATATCGTCCAGGTAACCTTCGTTAGCAGCATACAAAGAAACTGCCATTTCAGCGATAGTCAAAGGTGCATATTGGTTCTGCTTCATCAACTCAGTAACACGCTTACCACGCTCTAGCTGTGCTTTAGTCGCTGCATCCAAGTCAGATGCGAACTGAGCAAACGCAGCCAATTCACGGTATTGTGCCAAGTCAAGACGGATACCACCACCCAACTTCTTGATCGCTTTAGTCTGTGCAGCACCACCAACACGTGATACAGACAAACCAGCGTTAACCGCAGGACGGATACCTTGAGAGAACAAACCTGTTTCAAGGAAGATCTGACCGTCAGTGATCGAGATTACGTTGGTAGGTACGAATGCAGAAACGTCACCTGCTTGAGTTTCAATAATTGGCAGAGCAGTCAAAGAACCAGTCTTACCTTTTACTTCACCGTTAGTGAAACGCTCTACGTAGTCTTCGTTTACACGAGCAGCACGCTCAAGTAGACGTGAATGTAGATAGAATACGTCACCTGGGAAAGCTTCACGTCCTGGAGGACGACGTAGCAACAATGAGATCTGACGGTAAGCTTGAGCTTGTTTAGTCAAGTCATCATAAATGATCAACGCGTCTTCACCACGGTCACGGTAGTATTCACCCATCGCACAACCAGCGTAAGCAGCCATGTATTGCAATGCAGCAGGATCAGAAGCGTTAGCCGCAACGATCACTGTGTTTTCCATTGCACCCATTTCTTCCAACTTACGACGAACGTTGTTCACTGTAGATGCTTTTTGACCCATCGCTACGTACACACATTTCACACCAGTGTTCTTCTGTGAAATGATCGCGTCGATTGCGATAGCAGTTTTACCAGTCTGACGGTCACCGATGATCAACTCACGCTGACCACGACCAACTGGAATCATCGAGTCGATAGACTTGATACCAGTCATCATTGGTTGGTCAACTGATTTACGATCGATAACGCCAGGAGCGATACGCTCGATTGGTGAAGTGATCTTAGCGTTGATAGGACCTTTACCGTCGATTGGACGACCTAGACCGTCAACAACGCGACCCATCATTTCTGGACCAACTGGAACTTCCAGGATGCGGCCAGTACAAGTTACTTTATCACCTTCAGAGATGTGCTCGTATTCACCAAGAATTACCACACCAACAGAATCACGCTCAAGGTTAAGCGCCATACCGAAAGTGTTTTCGTCGAATTGAACCATCTCACCATACATTACATCTGACACGCCGTGAATAAGCGCGATACCGTCAGCGATGCTAACGACCGTACCTTCACTGCCAGACTCTGCAGCACCAGAAAAACCAGCGATGCGGTCTTTGATTAGGGTACTGATTTCAGAGGCATTCAATTGCATGTGTGTTCCTCTCCATTATTGGGCGATTGCTGCGCCAAGTTTGTTTAGTTGGGAAACGGCTGAGCCATCAATTGCCCAGTCACCGACTTTAATTTTGATTCCTGCGAGTAGAGACGGATCCATTTCATAGGTAATCTCCACGTCAGCATCAAACTTAGCATTTAAAGCAGCACTTAATTTGTTCTTCTGCTCATCCGTCGCTTCAAAGGCTGTCATTACGGTTGCTCTGATGCGTTTTTCATCAGCCGCTTTCAAATCTTCAAAGATTTCAGCAACTGCTGGCAACGCGGCAAAGCGCTTGTTTTCAGCCATGACAGTCAGAAGGTTTTTACCTTCGTTAGTCAGATTGGCGCCCATAACTGATGCAAAAACATCCATTATGTTTGCATCGCTGTAGGCTGGATTAGCAATCATGGCCTGCATTGCAGGATCTGCAGCGATAGCACCCAGGTTTGCTAATTCATCTGACCAGGCTGCTAGCGTGTTTTTTTCCTTTGCTACGGCAAAAACAGCTTCAGCGTACGGTCTTGCAATTGTCATTAATTCTGCCATAGAAGTGTCCCTTAGATTGATTTAACTAAGGTGTCAAGCATGTCATTGTGTACTGCTGCATCAACTTCTTTCTTAAGAATTTTTTCTGCACCAGTCACAACCAAAGAAGCCACTTCTTTACGAAGATCTTCTCTAGCACGACTAACTTCTTGCGCAATTTCTGCTTGGGCGGCAGCTTTGATTCGGTCAGCTTCTTCGTTAGCTTTTACTTTCGCATCTTCTACGATTTCAGAACCACGCTTTTCAGCCTGACTTAGAATGTTTTGAGCTTGAGCTTTAGCGTCTTTCAGGACTTCTTTAGCCTTCTGTTCAGCCAACTCAAGTTCATGCTTACCTTTCTCAGCGGCAGAAAGACCGTCAGCAATTTTCTTCTGACGCTCTTCCATTAGCTTTGACAGCGGCCCCCACAGCACTTTGTTCACAAACCAAACCAATAGCACAAAAGCAATGATTTGGATGAGAAGCGTTGCATTAATACTCACGGTGGTTACCTCGCCATTCGTTAACTAAAAAATTAGATTACGGTTTATTAAGCCCTAGGGATTAAGCACCCAAAGCAGCTTTCAAAGCACCGACGAATGGGTTAGCGAACAAGAACCACATAGCGAAAGCTAGGATGATGAATGGGAAAGATTCCATCAAACCAGCGAAGATGAACATGTTAGTCATCAATGCAGGACGCATTTCAGGCTGACGAGCGATACCTTCCAACGTTTTAGAACAGATCAGACCCCAACCAATAGCTGAACCCAGACCAGCAGCAGCCAAAATTACACCTACACCAATAGCAGTTGCAGAGTAGATATCAGCAATCATAGTAGCAGTTACTTCCATCGACTTTCTCCTAAAGTTTTACAAGTTAAAATTAAAAAAAATAAAGTTAAAAAAAGCTTTTTACTTCCGATCCCTTTTGAGAAACCTTAAGTAGGTGCGCTTAAACCTTTTTGGCCACCTGTTGAGCATCTTCATTTAGAAACTCAACAGGCCACCTATCCTTTTATTGTTTATTAAGCGTGACTTAGTGACCTTCGTCGTGTGCCATGCCTAGATAAACAATTGTAAGCACCATAAAGATAAAGGCTTGCAGAGTGATAACCAACAAGTGGAAGATCAACCAGCCCAGATCCAACAGGACTTGTAGAGGTGCCCAGAATAGCGCAGCGGCACCCACTGCTAAAGTTCCACCAATCAAAGCGATCAGTAGGAATACCAACTCACCTGCGAACATGTTACCGAACAAACGCAGAGCAAGAGAAAGCGGCTTGGAAACTTCTTCGATTAGCGTCATCACAACGTTAACAGGCACAAAGAACTTACCGAACGGGTGGAACAGGAACATCTTGATGAAACCGCCCAACCCTTTAATTTTGATGTTGTAGTAGATAATCAACGCAAACACTGCAAAAGCCATCGCCAGCGTGGTGTTCAGGTCGGTTGTAGGTACAATCTTCAAGTAAGCGTGATGATCGCCTGTAATCAATTGATACAGGTAAGGAACCAGATCCACAGGAATCAAGTCCATGAAGTTCATCAACCAAACCCAGATAAAGATCGTCAAAGCCAATGGAGCGATCAGTGGGTTATGCCCTGGGAAGGCGTCGCGCACGTTTGTAGACACAAAGTCTAGAATGGATTCCACAAAGTTCTGGAATCCGCCAGGGGTACCGGCCTGCAGGCTTTTGCCCATACGTGCCGCTGTCAAAACGATCAGCGCACCCAGCAAAAAGCTAATTACAATTGTATCCATGTTAAAGGTCCAGAAACCTTCACCAATGGTATTGTTGGTCAAGTGGTGTTGGATATACTCGACCGTTCCCATCTTCTCAGCACTCAAGGGTCTACTCCTTAGTCAGTCAAACGACGCTTTCCTTTAAGATTGAACACCTGCCCGAGCTGCATCACCACAAAGGTCAGCACCACCGGCATCGGCTCAAAATTAAAGAGCGACAGCCCCAAAACAAACAACACAGCCAGCAGGACGAACCTGACGACTGCACTCATATATAAAACTAAAATTCCTGTTTTTGGATTTTCCGCGGCTTTCTCGTTGGCTTTTTTAAATGTAAAACCCAACATCAGCACATTCATCATGCCGATAAACAAGCCGTAAACAGCAGAAATCCATTGCCCTTGCGTTGCAAAAATGGCAACCATGATCAAACCCAGCAACCCTTGAATTTTCAGTGGCTGGTCAAGATTTTTGATCATCTTTACGTCCTTCCGGAACCATGTCCATTCTGCTGGTCAATCTGTGCACTTTCTGAATGCCACCAATAAACCCCAGCACGCCGCATCCAAGCAAAAAAATCGGTGTTGTATCAAATAGTTGATCCAACGCGTAGCCAACCAGAAAACCGGCTACGATCATCGAAGTGAAGATAGAACCCGCACTAAGCAATAAAAAATTCAACGCCGGCTTCGGTTCGGCGGAATTGCTGTTGTTTTTAGGGTCCAAATTCGAATCACTCTTTCGATGGCAAACTCTGTTAATGATACTTTTTAGTTGAATCTTGTTCAAGCTAAACGGCCGCACATGATATAGCTTTACGCCCGTAAAAGCTAGCTTATCTGATTGTTTTTCGCTGATTTTTATTCGTTTAAAATCACCACTCACTAGATAATGTGTATTAATAAAACTTTTACACTACATATATTTGTTTTATCCCCAGCACACTATTTTGATTGTGATTTTCTATCAAATTCAGCACTTCAGAAAAGATTTAGCAAACGCTCCAACTCTTCCATATTTTCATAACTGATTTCAAGCTTGCCTTTGCCGTTTTCACGATGACTGATCTTGACCTTGGCAGCGATTTTGTCCGCCAAATCCTGCTGCTTTTGCATAATCGCGTCGATATACGGATTCGCTTTCAGCTTGGCGTCCTTTATGACTTTTTTCGGCACCAGAATATGCTGAACCGCCTCTTCCATCTCGCGCACCGACCAGCCTTTCTGCTTGGCCTTTTCGACCAATTCAAGCTGCAACTCTTCCGGCAACGAGATAATGGCGCGGGCATGCCCCATGGTGATTTCACCGTCATGCAACGCCTGTTGAATCACCTGCGGCAATTTCAAAAGACGCAGCAGATTGGAAACCGCCGCGCGTGAACGCCCCACCGCATCCGCCACGGCCTGCTGAGTCAGCTCGAAGTCTTCCATCAGACGCTTTAAGCCCACTGCCGTTTCAATCGGGTTCAAGTCTTCACGCTGCAGGTTTTCAATCAATGCCATCGCCAAAGTTGCTTGATTGTCCGCCTGACGGACTACTACCGGCACCTTGTCCAGACCGGCCATTTGCGCCGCGCGCCAGCGGCGTTCACCGGCAATAATCTCGTAACGGTCATCATCAATCGGCTTGACGATAATCGGCTGCACCAAACCTTGCACCTTGATGGAGTCGGCCAATTCTTGCAGGGCATTCTGATCAAACTGCTGACGCGGCTGATAAACGCCCGGTTTCAGCTGTTCCACCGGCAACTTCTCAATGCGCAAATCGGTCGAACTGTTATCCGACTTCTGCTTTGCGCCGATCATGGCGTGGATGCCACGGCTTCCCATTCCAGAGCGTTTTTTTGCCATACCTTACCTTTACTTTCAGCGTTAAATTTGGGTTTTGCGGATCAATTCATTGGCCAGCGCCAAATAGGCAATGGCACCGTTTGAAGAGGCGTCGTAGTCGAGAATCGACTCGCCGTAACTCGGCGCCTCGGCCAGACGCACATTGCGCGGAATAATGGTTTGCAGCACTTTCATACCGAAATGCGTCACCAGTTCACTGGAGACATCGTTGGCCAGATTATTGCGGCGGTCATGCATGGTGCGCAGCAGACCATCGATATGCAGCGTTGCGTTCAGCTGCTGCTGCACGGTTTCGATCGTGTCCATCAGCGCCGACAAGCCTTCGAGCGCGAAATATTCACACTGCACCGGCACCAAAATACCGTCTGCCGCCGTCAGCGCATTGATAGTCAACATATTGAGGGTCGGCGGACAATCGATCAGCACCGCATCGTATTCGTTGCGGACTTTTTTAAGCACTTTGCGCAGGCGCTTCGGCCCCATATCCTCTTCCAGCAGCGCGACCTCGGCAGCCGTCAAATCGCCGTTGGCGGGAAGCAGATCCAACCCGGCCTGTTCAACTTGGATGATCGCCGCGCGGGGTTTGGTTTCACCCACCAATACCTCAAAAACCGACGCCGGCAAATCATCCTTATCGACGCCGATGGCCACCGTCGCATTGCCCTGCGGATCCAGGTCAATCAGCAGAATCTTCTTACCCAATCGCGCCAGAGCCGCCGCCAAATTGACACTCGTGGTGGTTTTACCCACCCCCCCTTTCTGGTTTGCAACTGCAATGACTCTGCCCACAAATGCTTCCTAACTACGTTTTAGCTGTGTTTCTAGCTGTGTTATCGACCCGTTTTAAGCGGTTTTAACGGCTTTGATCAACATGCGCTCGGCATTCAATCCCGGCACTTCAAGGTCAATCATCGCCTCAATTTTAACCGTGGCCGGCAGGTTTGTGTAATCCTCAAACTCTTTTTGCGCCTTCATGGCCCACCAGCAACCCTCCGATTGTAATAGATGGGTCGTCCAATGCAACATATCTTGCAAGGAGGCAAAAGCACGCGACACCACGCCGTCATACAATTCAGACGGCTGATATTCTTCAACACGCGTATGAAATACCTGCGTATTGACGAGGCCAAGCTCGGCCTTGGCATGCACCAGAAAGCGGGTTTTTTTGCTATTGCTATCCAATAGATCGACCTGGTTTTGCGGAAAACAAATCGCCAACGGAATTCCTGGCAGGCCGCCTCCCGTGCCCACATCAATCCAACGCCGCCCCTGCATGTGCGGCACAATCGCCAGTGAGTCCAAAAGATGTTTTACCAACATCTCCTGCGGGTCGCGGATGGCGGTCAGGTTATAGACTTTGTTCCATTTCTGCAGCAGCGCCAGATAATCCATCAGTTTGTTTAGCTGCGCTTCACTCAGATCGAGTCCAAGCTGATTCGTGCCGTCCGCCAACTGTTTGCGTAATGCTGGTTGATTCATGAATTACGCCACCCTGCCGGAACGGTGTTTTTTGATGGCAATCATCAGAATGGAAATCGCCGCCGGGGTAATCCCCTGAATACGCCCCGCCATACCCAAGGTGGCAGGCTTGTGATCGCGCAGCTTCTGTTTCACTTCATTCGACAGGCCCGAAATCTTGTCGAGATCCAAATCCTCCGGAATAGTCGTATTCTCGGAGCGGCGCAGTTTTTCAATTTCCTGCTTCTGGCGTTCGATATAACCGGCGTATTTCGCTTCGATCTCGATCTGATCGACCACGTCTTGCGCTTCGACCCCCTCGCCAAAAACGTCCAACTCCGCCAAGGCGTCATAACGCACATTGGGGCGCTTCAACAGATCAAACAGATTCTGCTCTTTGCTCAACGGCAAATCCATCAAGGCTTCGGCTTTTTTCGCCTCAGCGTGGGCCGGATAGATCCAGGTCTGCTTCAGACGCTCCAGCTCCTTATCCAGCGTTTCCATCTTGGTTTCAAACGCCATCCAGCGGGCGTCGTCCACCAGGCCGAACTCGCGCGCAATCGGCGTCAAACGCTGATCGGCATTGTCTTCGCGCAGCATCAAACGGTATTCGGCGCGCGAGGTGAACATACGGTAAGGCTCGGTCGTTCCCATGGTGATCAGATCGTCCACCAATACGCCAATGTAAGCCTCGTCACGGCGCGGATGCCACTGCTCTTTGAGCTGCGCTCGGCGCGCGGCATTGATGCCGGCCAACATACCCTGTGCAGCCGCCTCTTCATAACCGGTGGTGCCGTTGATCTGGCCGGCAAAATACAGGCCGTGAATGGCGCGCGTTTCCAGCGTCGGCTTCAAACCGCGCGGATCGAAATAATCGTACTCGATCGCATAGCCCGGACGCATAATGCGCGCGTTTTCCAGACCCTTCATCGAACGCACAATCTGCATCTGGGTTTCAAACGGCAGACTGGTCGAGATGCCGTTGGGGTAGAGTTCATGGCTGGTCAGCCCTTCCGGCTCGATAAAGACCTGATGGCGTTCTTTGTCGGCAAAGCGCACTACCTTGTCTTCGATAGATGGGCAATAACGCGGCCCGACACCGTCGATCACGCCGGTGTACATTGGCGACTGATCCAACGAATTCAAAATCGCTTCATGGGTCTGGGCATTGGTATAAGTGATGTAGCAAGGCAGCTGCTTGGGATGCATCGACGCCTTGCCCATAAACGAGAATACCGGCATCGGGTCGTCGCCCAACTGCAGCTCCATCACCGAAAAATCCACGGTGCGCGCATCGATACGCGGCGGCGTACCGGTTTTCAAACGGCCGACCGGCAGACTCATTTCACGCAGACGCGCCGCCAAACGGTTAGCCGGTGCATCACCCGCACGACCGCCTTCGTAATTCTGCAAGCCGATATGGATACGCCCAGCCAGGAAAGTCCCCACCGTCAACACCACCTGATTGGCATAGAATTTCAGACCCATTTTGGTTTCCACGCCGCGCACATGGTCGCCTTCCAGAATCAGGTCTTCGACCGGCTGCTGGAAAATAAACAGGTTTGGCTGGTTTTCAAGACGGGTGCGGATGGCCTGACGGTACAGCACGCGGTCGGCCTGCGCACGCGTGGCGCGCACCGCCGGGCCTTTGGAGGCATTCAAGGTACGGAACTGGATGCCGGCTTCATCAATCGCCAGCGCCATGGCGCCGCCCATGGCATCCACTTCCTTGACCAGATGCCCCTTGCCGATCCCGCCGATGGCCGGGTTACAGGACATCTGTCCGAGCGTGTCGATATTGTGCGTCAGCAGCAGGGTCTTCAACCCCATGCGCGCCGAGGCTAGAGCGGCCTCGGTACCGGCATGGCCACCGCCGACGACGATGACTTCATAATTGGCAATTTGTGCGTCCATGATGGCAATTCCTCTGCTGACACGCCAATATATTGATGCAAATCCATGATTTGTCCGATTTGCATCAATACAAGATTCTGTAAAATAACAGAGTATTTTAGCATAAATTTGTCGGCAAACTGACAGTCGCTTGTTGCTTTGCCGGCGTTGCCGGCCCAAACGTCCAAAGGAGGCGGGAAAATGAACGGTTTTACATGCAAAAACAATAGCCTAAAACCCATTCTGGCAGGCCTGATGTTGGGTATGGCCGGCCTGCTTTCGAGCTGTGCATTGACCCCGCCGAAAAGTCTGATGGATATCCAGGCGGGCGAACACTTTGTCCTCAAACAACCCATCACCATCCCTGCCGGCAAGGCACGCCAGACCATCCAATTCGGCCAGCTCAGCGGCAGCGGTTTTAATCAGACCGAACAACACTGCCGTATTGAAATTTACGCTTTGCAGACACAAAACAGCGTCATTCAGCCGCAAAGCTTCACGATCAAACGCGTACAGCTGGGCGAGGAGATGATTGCGCAACGCGCTTACGGGGAACAGTTCGCCGCCAACGCCTTTGGCCTGAACGGCCAAAACCAAACCGATGTGGTGCGTCTCGCCGATATGGGTTATGAGCGCCCGGAAACCATGGACTTGGTGCATCTCTACCTGCATTCCGACACGCAACCCAACGTGTATCGCCTGACCTGCGCCGGCGCCCTGAGCAACGGCGACCCGAAAGACGCGCCGCGCAGCTACCGCCCTAAACGGGAACAGATCAACCGGATTTTAGGCGCCGTGGGCAGTATTGCACCCTAAGCGAATTTTTCGCGTTTTCAAAACTGAACAGGCCGGGTCTGTTTATTCAGCACCCGGCCTGTTCAGTTTTGCAGACAAATTTTTGAACCACTACGTCGGTCGTTTACCGTTGGGATTGGGGCGCATGGTCAACAACGCCTCAACCTCATGCTGACTGTAACCGCGCTCAAAAGCAAAACGCGCCAGCTGTGTGGCACGCGGTTGCAACTCTTCCACTGACATGCCGTTTTCAATCGCCTCTTCCAGATATTCCGAGAGCATTTCTAGCGTGTTGTGCTCCAGCTCATCAGGATCGACGCCGCGCGTCCGCAAGCGCTTCAGATTCAAATCAAAACACGCCACCAACTCGCGCGCTTTCAGCGTATGTTTTATATTGATGACCTCATGCATTGCCGCCCCCTTGTCTGGTTTTTTTACGCAATACATAGCGCGGCGCGGAACGATATAGCTCGTCCCAATTCTCGCGCTCAGTGTCGGGGCGGAAAGGCTCCGGCTCGTTTTCCGGCCAGGGCACCCGCACCCATTCGTAACCGAACCAGCCGACAATCCAATTCATCAGACGCAACAGCATGGCATCGCCCTACTGGCGCACCGTGCGCGAAATGTCGAACTCGTCCTCAAAATTGGAACGGTAGGGATTGATATCCAGCCCGCCGCGACGCACATAACGCGCATAGACCGTGAGTTTCTCGGGCTGGCACTGCCGCATGATATCGGTGAAAACGCGCTCCACGCACTGCTCGTGGAACTCGTTATGTTCGCGGAAGGAGATCAGGTATTTGAGCAGGTTTTCACGGTTGATCTGCGGCCCCACATAACGGATCACAATCGAACCCCAATCCGGCTGCCCCGTCACCAGACAGTTTGACTTGAGCAGATGGCTGCTCAGGGTCTCCTCAACCACCTCGGCATCGGCTTCAAGGGTCAACAATTCGGGTTTGACCTGATAGGTGTCCACCTCGATGTCCAAATCGTCGAGATTGTCGCCGGGCAACTGGCCGATCAGCATCTCGTCGCTGTTGAGACTGCGCACATCCACCTGCACCTCGCCGCCGCACGCGGCGGAAAGGTCTTTGACCCACAAGTCCTCAACTTCTTGCTGCGAGCCGAAGCGTGTGCCGTTAAACGAGTTCAGATAGAGCTTGAACGACTTGGACTCGATCAGATTCGGCGAATCGGCCGGAAAAGCGAATTCGGCGATCACCGCCACCGGCTTGCCTTTGGCATTCAGCCAGGAAACCTCGAATGCGGTCCAGATATCCAGCCCCTGAAACGGCAAGCTGTTCAGGTCAAAGCCGAGTTCGTCGCGCTTTTCCTGACGGGGAATCGGAAACAGAATCCCCGGATCATAAGTTTTGCAATAGGGCGTCGCCTGCCCTAGCAGGCTTTTGTCGGCGGTGGATGGTTTACTCACGCTTGTCTTTCTCCTCAACCGGCTACATCGAAATTACGCAACGCCGTTCTAAAGGCATTGAACGGATTCAACAAGGCATCCGCCAGAATAATCGCATAACCGATCCAATGGAAAAAGGTCGGCTCCTTGCCTTCCACCCACCACAGATAACTCAACAGGCCGGTCGCCAACACCACCGTCAGCACCGCCCAGAACTGGTCCACAAAAAACGCCACCGCACTGACATCGCCCGATTTGAACATCTCGATAAACAGCACAATCACCGCCACCGAAATAAACACGTAACCCAGCGTGCCCTGCAGCGAAATCTGCAAATACTCCGTGGCGATCAGAAACAATACAATCACCAGCATCCACGGCCATTTCGCCAAACTCGACAGGGTGCTTCCTGATGAAACCGATACATTCGACATAACGTCACTCCTCTTGTTTTTTTATAACTTAAAACTCGTCCTGCACACGCTTACTATTACCCAACGCCTGCAAGGCCTCGTTGATGCGCTGTTTAAAATAATACGGAAAATAATCGTAAGCGCCGGAATTTTCCATACGGATGCCGAGGGCGTCCCCTTCGGCGTTGACAAAAACCAAGCGGGGGAAGGTGGTCACATTATAAAGTTCCGCCAGTTCCGCCGGGCTAATCGCACTGCCGTCAAAATAGACCAACGACTCCCTTGCATCCGCCTGCACCTCCACCAGCTCGACAAAGCCGTCCAGTAGTCCGTGCTGCACCAGCGGCGTGAGTGCATTGTCCTCAAAACGACCGCACGGCGGGCAACGCAGACGGGTGAAATAGAGCACCACCGGAATATTCTGCACTTTAGCGACCTTGGCCGTTTCAGACAGATCCTTGGCCGGCGGGATCGGCCAGGCCGCCAGTGCCGACCCCGCAAACAGCATCCACACTAGCCAAATGTGTCTTAAACGTGTCATCCGTTATAACTCCAACCGACTCAAATCCAAAAAACCGTCCTCGTTGATCGGCGGACACCAGAAATAGGCGCCGGTCAACGGATGGGTAAAGCTGAAAAGCGCATCGGTAATGCCGTCTTCCTTGCCGACCATACGCTCCAGCACAGCCTCAAAGGCGTCGAACGAGCGGCCAAAAGCGGTGAACACCAGTCCCAACTGCTGGCCGCTTGCCCATGGCATGGAGCGGCGCACCATAAACGCTTCGGGCTCAAACGACTCCTGCGCGGTGCGTTTGACATGTGACGACTCGGGCGCATCGTCAATTTCCTCGTTATCGGCAATGCGGCGACCGAACGTGTGATCCCGTTCCAACGGCGATTTGGCATTGAAGGTGTCTAAATGGTGCTCCCATTGCTGAATCGCCAGAAAGCTCGACCCTTTCAGCGGACCTTCCGTGACGACGGCCGCCGCCACTGCCTCTTCACCCACCGGATTTTCGGTGCCGTCTTCATAACCGGTCAAATCCTGCGCCTTGCCGTATTTAAAAGCCTCAATGCGCTGTTGCAGTTCAAAGGCTTGCTCCAGTTCGGCAACCAGACGGTTGGCGCGCAAGGTGATTTCGCCGCGATCCCGGCCGCGCAGCCACAACAGCAAGGCGGCCGGCGTTGAGGGAATGGTTATGGTTTGATGCACCATCGACGGAAACAGCTTCAATCCTTCAATGGGTTTAGCCAACGCCTGCGTCAATGGCAGGCCAATCCCTGCAACCAAGGTTTCGCCATCCACCTGCGGTGCCAGGGTTTGCAACGCTGTCGCATAATCCGCCCCGGGTTTAAGCGCAAAAAACAGATAACAGGCCTGATGCGGTATCGGCATCAGAATGGCATTTTGAACGTGGCTCACAGTTCCTCCTTGAGATCGCGACAGAATCGCGGAAACGATTCCATCATACCGCAAATCGCCCAGAGGGTTAACCGGGATGAAAAGCGCACGCCAGCGCCATACCCGGCCTGCTGAGTTTTCGGAAGACGGAAGTTTCACATTTATGCAACCTAAACCCTATGGTGCGGTTTTATAATGGAACCCATCGAAAAAGGAGGAATCATGCTTACCACTCTGATTTACGGCATGCTCTTGACCGCTCTGGCGCTGGGCATTTTATGGGGAGGTTTCAAGTGGTTACAAAAACGCCCGGCATTTAGCCAGGCGTTAAACAGCCGACAAGCCAATAAACGCATGTTACAGCTAACGCTGCTGGTCTATTTTATCGGCTTCATGCTGACCGTTTTGGTCATGGCGTTATAAGCTCACAGACTTTTTACGGACGGCCGTAACCGTGGCCGCCGCCTACACCGCCGCCAATGCCTTTACCGCGGAACTCCTTTTCCTGCTGATGCATATGCCCGCGTTCCGGGACCTCCTCGGGCATTGCCACGCCCTTCTGTTTGGCGCGTTCCTGAATCATCTCATGCTGTTCGGCACGAATCCGCTCACGCTCCTCGTTGGTTTGCGCGGCACGCATCTTGGCCTGATGCTCTTGAAGCTCCTGCTGCGTCATCAATTGACGCCCGTAAATCGGCGCTTCATCATCCGCCTGACCTGCCATCGGCACTGCCAGTACCGCACTCAAACAACACAACGGCAACCACTTTGACTTTTGCATCACGCACCTCCTTTCAATCGTAACACGATGCTTTCCCCACAAAAGACGAGCCACGCAGCGATTCTAAATCCGGTTTCACGATGCCGATTGACCCGACCAACTCTGTAAAAATGATGTGAAATGTCCGGCCTCTACCGGCTTACTGATATGGTAACCCTGAATCTGATCGCATCCCAAGCGCTGCACCATCTCCAGCACAGCCTGATTTTCGACCCCTTCGGCCACAACTCTCAACCCCAAGCTGTGTCCCAGATTGATGGTGGAGCTGACGATTTCAATATCATTGGCCTCTTTACCCAAATCCATAATAAACGATTTATCGATTTTCAATTCACTCACCGGCAAGCGTTTCAAATACGCCAACGATGAAAAACCGGTACCGAAATCATCTATCGACAGACACACCCCCAATTGGTGCAATTTGTTCAACTGTTCCAAAGATAACGCCAGGTTTTCCATCATCACGCTTTCGGTGATCTCCAGAGTCAAATAGGCATAATCCAATTGATGCTGATCCAGCAGCCCTTTGATCTGCTCACTAAGGTGCTTATTGGACAGATCCCGCACCGAGAGATTCACAGAGATCGCCAAACGATAGCCTTGACGATGCCACTGCGCACATTGGGCAATCGCCTTTTGCAAGATTTTCAAGGAGAGTTTGTGGATCATCCCGGCGCGTTCCGCCGCTTCAATGATGATTTCGGGTTGAACCCAGCCATAGTCGTGATGGCGCCAGCGAATCAGGGCCTCCGCGCCGTCGATGCGCTGGTCGGCAAGATTCAACTTAGGCTGGTAATAGAGTTCGAATTCATCTTTTTCGAGCGCTTCGAGCAGATCGCGGATCAGCGAGAGACGCTCTTTGCTGTAGAAGTTCTCATCGGGATTATAGACTGCATAACCGCTACGCTTACGCTTGGCGTTATACATCGCCATATCGGCATATTGCAGCAAAATTTCCGCCGTGTCCCCGTCTTTTGGATAGAAAGCCATGCCGATGCTGATCATCACATTCACCTTCTCGTCACCGATGTCAAATGGATGGCTAATCTCTTCGATGATATCGCGAGCCAAGGCTTTGGCCCGGGCCTTATCACAATCGGGGAGCAGGATGGCAAATTCATCGCCTCCCAACCTGGCCATGGTATCGCACTTGGTAATGAGCCTTTGAATGCGCGTGGATGCCTCAATCAGCAGCTCGTCACCACACGCATGACCGAGCGTATCGTTGATCTCCTTGAAGAAATCCAGATCCATTACAAACAACGCAAAGGCACTGTGCTGCTTTTCCGACGAGAGCAGTTGGTACTCCATACGCTGATGCAGCATAAAACGGTTCGGCAACCCCGTCAGATGGTCGTGCAAGGCTTGATATTCCAAGTCATGCTGGCGTTGGCTGACCTCCTGATTCATCTCATTGAAGGCCTCAATCAGCCGTGCAATTTCCAATGATTTCGCCGTTTCGATCTGCGGCAGTTCAAGGTCAGAGGCTTTGGAGCGCAACGCCAGCGTGACGCGCTCTATCGGCGTAAAAATCATCCATTCCATGGATACCAGCACGGCGGCGATCACCAGCAAAAACAGGAAGATAATCGCAAAAATCAGATGGTTGAATGATTCATCACTGCGTTTCAATGCTTCATCAATCTTCGCTTTCTCGGCATTGAGAACTTTCTCCAGCGCATCCCCTTGCTGACTGATGGCACTAACAACGGGGAAAATCTGGGTTTTCATAATGACCATATCCGATCGCCAGCGGTCACCCTCTGCAATTTCACGCATAATCAGAAACTTCTCGTGCCACTGGCGAGCCGTATCCTCCATCATCTCAAGCGTGGCCGCGCCCTCAAAGCTATCCTCATGCCGGTACAGCTCCCGCAAGCGCTGAATATCCGCCATAAACAACTCATAGATATCGGTCAGGCTGCGGCCCTGATCCTGAAGCATCTCAATAGAGAACGACGCCAGGCGATTGGTCATATAAATGCGGGTCTGCGAAATCGCTTTCACCCAGAGCAGCTGGGTTTTCAGCAACAATGGATAAACCGCCGGCGTATTCAGCGCCAGATCGCCGGATTCGATTTCATTGAGCAAAATTTCAAACCCGGAATTAATGCGATCCTGCTGAACCTCCATGATATTGGCGGACACGTCCATGGCGGGATACTGCTTGTTGATATCCAAACGATACTCCACCAGGCGCTTGACCTCCTGATTGAGCCGTTTGAAACCGGCCACCATCGGCGCAACCTGCTCGCCGATGTCCACATGGAATCCATGCTGTGAATTTTGCAGCGCCGACAGGTTGCGAAGCGATTGGTCGGTATTGGCATCGATCTTGGTGATCAGGTCTTCATTGCCCGGATCGAGCAGAAACAGGTTAATATCCTGATTGACCGTCAGCAGCGTATTGCGAATCTCCTTCAGATGCGCCTTCTCTTTAACAACCCCCTGATAGCCATCCGTGACGACATTTTTGATGGCGCGCATATTGAGGTAACTGATAGCCACCGCCGACACCACCAAAATACCCAATATCAGGGTCGTGGTGATATACCTTTTACGCAGGCTTGACGGATGACGGGTTGCTGAGGTCATATGAAATGGATGATCCAAAAGATTTGGTACCCCAAAAGCGCACACTTTGAGGTTGATAGTAAATCTATTGTATAACCACCATGTCCGAAGGCGATTCAAATTATTTTATGGAAAGGAAAGAAATCCCTAGGCCTTGTCCTGCCGCGCCTTGCCGCTTCAACGCTGTTTCTTCACCCGGGCTTTCCAGTTCTGATAAACCTTGTCGGCGTCGGCACGCAACTGCTGCAAATGCGTCTGATTATGTTGAATCAACACCTTCAAAGCACGTCTTTGGGTTTTGTCGCGGGCATCGCGGCTGCAAAGATAATCATCCAGCATCGCACTGTCATTCAGCTGCCCCAGTTGCTCTCCCAACTGGTTCAACAGCTGTACCAGCTTATGGCGATTGGGACAGGGCGCAGAATGCAAAGCCACCAACAGACGCGACTGATAGAACAGGTGTTTGACCCACTTGCGCCAGAGATGTGAGGGTTCCAACCGTTTGGAATCCAACGCCGGACGGGATAGATTGAACGTGCGCAGCAGTGTGTGGCGCAACCCCTGCCGTAACCCCTCACGAAACGGTTTGGACTGCAAAGCTCCGCAAAGCTTCTGCCAGGCAGAAAACTCCAGATGCAGGGTTGAAACCACCAAAGCCCAGTGAACCGGCTGCACCACTGCCGCCTCGTTTGCACGGCGCAACTCCGCATAGAACTTAAGCAACCCTTTGACCGGTTCGTCATGGTAACTCAACAGCCGTTCCGCCAGCGTTTCCAACAACACCGCCTGATCGCGCTGTCCGGCCAAAGCGTGCGCGGCAAGACGGATGCGTTGCTTTGAACTCGCAAACAGGGAGGGTTCGGCAATGCTCTCCAGCAAGCGCCAATAGGCACGCAAGCGCTTAAGCAGCACGCGCAGTTCGTGAATCGACTCGCCCTCGTCACGCCGCGCCGACTGGCTTAAGCGCAACCCTTGGGCGATCTCATCCAATACCGCTCCACAAAAAAGTCTCGGTACATTCTCGCCCTGCAAAGGTTTGAGCATTAACAGCGTATAGCTGTCCAACCATTGAGCAGACAAAGGCCATCCTCCCATGCAACCGTCAATGGATTAATGCTAACGAAAAGAACAGCTTAATGAAATGACAATTTCATGAAAGCGCAAAAATGGCGTCACCAGAAACTCAACAGGCCGGGTCGGAAGGGCGGTTAAAGCGTTTGCCTAAAGCGGTTTGAATTCACATTGATTGGCCTGCAAAGTCGCCGTGAACTCAGCCAATGCAACTTCAGGTAAATCAATCTGCATCATCACCTGCTGAGCGTAGTCCACCTGGCTCACCTCGCCCTGCGCCTGACTGACCCAATGGCGCACGCTCTGCTCGCGGGCAAAATCGCAGGTCACCTGCAATGTGCACATCGGCACCCGCTGCTCCACCGGCAGGATCTCCATCACCGCCTGCGCCGCCTGGCCGTAAGCGCGCGTCAACCCGCCCGCCCCGAGCTTGATGCCGCCAAAGTAGCGCACCACAATGATCATCACATCACCCACGCCCTTGTGCTGCAACACGTTCAGAATCGGCTTGCCGGCGGTGCCGGAAGGCTCGCCGTCATCGCCCATGCCGGCGTTGCTGGCACAGTACGGGTTGCCGATCAGATACGCCCAGCAGTGATGGCGCGCATCCGGATACTCGGCCTTGATCTCCTCCAGCCACGCCATCCCGGTTTCACGTGAAACAATGTGACGGGCGTAGGCGATAAAACGGCTTTTTTTGATTTCGATTTCCGCCCGCGCCTGTTCCGCAGGAACAGGGTAACTCATGGCAACCGCACCCTAAACCAAAGCGCGTAGAGCGCCGGTAGGAATAGCAGCGTCAACAGCGTGCCGATGCCGATCCCGCCAATCAACACATAGGCCATCGGCCCCCAGAAGGTCGAGGTCGTCAAAGGGATAAACGCCAGCATCGCCGCCAAGGCGGTCAACACCACCGGACGGGCGCGGCGCACCGTGGCATCCACCAGGGCCTCACCCAGCGCCATGCCCTGGCGGCGGTTGTCGTCGATCTGCCCGGTCAGAATCAGTGTATTGCGCATCAGAATCCCGGCCAGGCCGATCAAGCCCAGATTGGCCACAAACCCGAACGGCTGCTGGAACACCACCAACGCGAACACCGCGCCGATCAAACCCAGCGGTGCGGTGATCAATACCATAAACAGCGTGCTGAACGACTTGACTAGCAACATCAGCAACAGCGTCATCACCAGCAGCATCAGCGGCATCATCGCCTGAATGGAACCTTCCGCCACTGACGACTCCTCCACCGAACCGCCGACATCAATGCGGTAACCTAGCGGCAGACCCGCCAGCAAAGGCTGCATTTTCTCCAGTAGTTTCTGTGTGGCCACCGGCGGCTGCACACCCGGTACCACCTCGCTGTTTACCGCCAGATACAACTCGCGGTTGCGGCGCTCCAGCAGCACATCTTCATACACCACCTGCGGCTGCGCCAGTTGCGACAAAGGCACCGCCTGACCACTCGGCAGACGGATCAGCAGATCGTTCAACTGACTGATCTCCAGACGGTTATGCTCGGAAGCGCGCAACACCACATTCACGGTACGAATCTGCTCCTTGAACTGCGCCACGGTCACGCCCTGCAACTGCTGTTCCACCTGCTGCAATACCGCCTGCGACGTCATGCCCAGCTGCGCAATACGGGTACGGTCGATATTCAAATCCACACTCGGTGCGCGCACGCCCCATTCCAGGTGCGGGTCGATGGTATAAGGCTCGGCCGCCATCAGCACACGCAGTTCGTTGGCGATTTTGCGCAACTCGTTGGCATCCGGCCCGACCACGCGGAACGTCACCGGCCAGGGCACCGGCGGTCCGAACAGCAGCGGATGCACGCGCACCCGCGCCTCGGGAAACAGGCCTTCAGCAATCTTGGCTTGCAACTTGGCCTGCAAAGACTCACGTGCGTCTTTGTCGTGTGTCACCACAATAATCTTGGCAAACGCCGGATTCGGCAGCTCCGGATTCAACGCCAGAAAGAAACGCGGCGCCCCCTGGCCGATATAACTCGACAGCGATTTGACCTCGTCATACTGGTTAATCAATTTTTCGACACGTTGAGCCACCTTATCGGTCACTTCAAACGCCGACCCTTCCGGCAGATAGACATCCACCATCAACTCCGGGCGGTCCGAGCTCGGGAAAAACTGCTTTTCCACCACATTCTTCATCCCCATCACCGCCACCACAAACAGCAGCACTGTGACACTCACCACCATTTTCTTGTGCTGCACGCAGAAACGAATCACGGCTCGCAGGCGTTGGTAAATCGGCGTTTGGTACAGGCTCTGGCCATCGCCGTGTCCTTGGGCTTTGCTGGACAACAACTTGACCCCCAAATAGGGCGTGAAATAGACCGCCACAATCCATGAGGCGATCAGCGTAATGCCCAAGACCCAGAAAATCCCGCCGGCATAGTCGCCCACGCGCGACTGCGCCAGACCGATCGGCAAAAAGCCCACCACCGTCACCAGCGTGCCCACCAGCATCGGGGCGGCGGTGACCGTCCACGCATAGGCGGCGGACTGGGCTTTTTCCATACCCTCGGCCATTTTCACCAGCATCATTTCGATGGAGATAATCGCATCATCCACCAGCAGCCCCAACGAAATAATCAAGGCGCCCAGCGTGATGCGGTCAAAATTCAGGCCTTCAAGATACATAAACAGAAACGTCATCGCCAAGGTCAGGGGCACGGCCAACGACACTATCAGACCGGCGCGGATGCCGAGCGCAATGAGTGACACCACCAAGACAACTAACAAGGCGGTGACAAACTTCAACTGAAAGGTACTGACCGCGCCATGAATCGCCTCCGCCTGATTAGTCACTTTGTCGAGTTTGACACCTAACGGCAGTTGCTGGCGGTAGGCCTGTTCAAATTCATCCAGACTTTTTTCCAGCTTCAGACCATCCACCCCGGCCGCCATGACGACGCCCAGCAGCAACGCCGGTTCGCCGCGATCGCGGATCAGATAGGTTGAGGGATCGGTAAAGCCGCGGCTAACCTTGGCAACATCTCCCAACGCGATGGTTTTGCCGTTAATCGCCAACGGCAATCGGGCAATCTCCTCAACGGTTGGCGTTGCCTGACTGGCATTGCGCACATACAGACGCGGCCCGGCAGTATCAACAAAACCGCCGGAGGTCAGATTAAGCTGTGCCTGAATCGCCTGCTGCACGGTCTCAAAGCTAAAGCCGCTCTGCGCCAGACGATTCATATCCAAATCCACAAAAATCTGCGGCGCCTGTTCGCCCAGCAGATTGACCTTTTTGACCCCTTTGACGCGGTGCAAGGCAATCTGCATACGGTCGGCTTCGCGCACCAGTTTTTCCTGCGGCCAATCCGGGGCGGTCAGACTGTAAAGCGTGAAATAAACGTCTTCAAAATCGTCGTTAAAGAAAGGTCCCTGCACGCCCTGCGGCAAATTCTTGGCCTCATCGGTCAGACGCTTGCGCACCTGATAATACAGCTCCTGCGACAGGCCGCTCGGTGTGTTCTGCTGAAAAGAAACCAGCAGATCGGTACGACCCGGACGTGATTTGGTTTCCACCCGGTCGAAATGGGCGATCTCCTCCAGGCGTTTTTCCAGCGGATCGGCCACCTGATCCTGCATCTGCTGCGCGGTCGCGCCCGGCCAGGTCGCAGAAACCACCATGGTATTGAGTTCAAAACTCGGGTCTTCGGCACGGCCCATATGCAAAAACGCATAGATGCCGGCCACCGCCACCACCAGAATGAAATAGAGCGTCAAAGCGGGCTGCTTGACGGCATAGGCGGAAACATTGAAACGGTTCATTCGGCCGATTCCCTGACCGCCTGGCCTTCATTGAGCTGATGCACGCCAAGGGAGACGATGCGCTCCACGCCGCTGAAATCACCTTCCACCCACGCCCAACGGTTGGCAAGCTGCTTGACCTTGACCGGCACACGCTGCACTTTGCCGTCTTTAACCTGCCAGAGGGAGACAAAATCGCCCTGCTCATAGAGTGCGGTACTGGGGACACGTACGGCGCTGTTTGCTTCGGCAAACTGCAACCGCACACTGCTGCCGAGCGCCAAACCACTAACTTGGGCCGTTTCCGGCAAACTGAAACGCGCCTGCCAGGTGCGGCTGGCAGCATCGGCCTGCGGCATCAGGCTGCGTAAGGTCACGGCAAAACGCTGCTCGCCGACAACGGCATTTGCCTGCTTCGGCAAGCCGGCCAGGCGATTTTCCGGTACCTGCACCTCGACTTCACGACTGCCTTGCTCTACCAAAATCGCCACGGGCTGACCGGCGGCCACCACCTCGCCTGCTTCGACCCTGACGGCATCCACGACACCGGCGGCGGGAGCCTGCAAACGGCTATAGGCCAACTGATTCTGCGCTTCCTGTACCGCGACCTCGGCCGCTTTGAGCTGCGCCTGCAGCACCTTGAGCTGATTGAACGCCTGATCCACCACCTGCTGCGAGGTCAGATTGCGCGGCAACAACGCTTTTAAACGCTGCCACTCGGCCTCGCTATTGCGCACCTGCGCTTGCAACGCGGTGACATTCGCCGCGCTGCGCTGCACCGCCAATACAAAATCGCTGTCGTCCAGGCGCAGTAGCAATTGGCCTGGCGTCACGCTATCGCCCTCGTTGACCAAACGCTCGCCAACCTTACCGCCCACACGGAAAGCCAGATTGCTGACATATCGCGCCTCAAGCGTGCCCGCCAACGACCAGCCCGGTTGATCGGTCTGTGTCAGCACCACGGTTTTAACCACCGGTGCCATACCTTGAACCGCCGCCTCTTCACTCTGCTGACAAGCGCTCAGAACCAAGGCCGTCAACATCAACGCCATCAAACGTAAGGGAAAGTGCATCCTATTGTCCTTTACTTGGAAATTCGGGCGGCAAAACGATAATTACCGCTACACATTAAGTAAATGATTGTAGCCGATTTAACGCCAAAAACGGAAACTTGCCGTTTCAAAAACTCAACAGGCCGGGTAGCCGCTTATTTGCCGATACAGAACGAGGTGAAAATCCGTCCCAACAGATCATCGGAGGTGAAACGTCCGGTGATTTCCGACAGCGCTTCCTGCGCCAGGCGCAAATCCTCGGCCAGGAGTTCGCCGGCGGCAAACTGCTGCAATTGGAACATGCCGTTTTCGGTCCATTGCAGGGCGGTTTGCAGAGCGTCCAAATGGCGTTTGCGCGCCATGAAGACACCTTCGCTGGTCTGCGCAAAGCCCATCACCGTTTTCAGATGATCGCGCAACAAATCCAATCCCTGTTTGTGCTTGGCCGACAGCCAGATCACCGTGCGTTCGCCGTCCTGTTCGACCATCGGCGCGTGGCCGATCAGGTCGATCTTGTTGCGCACCAAGGTGACCGGAATATGGTGCGGCAACTTGTCCAGAATCGCCTGATCTTCGGCGTGAATGTCTTCGCCGGCCTGCAACATCACCAGCACGCGGTCGGCGTCATCCAGCGCCTTCCAGGCGCGTTCGATGCCGATCTGCTCCACCTGATCGGTTGCCTCGCGCACCCCGGCGGTGTCGAGGATATGCAACGGCATGCCGTCGATATGAATCTCTTCGCGCACGATATCGCGTGTGGTGCCGGCAATATCGGTGACAATCGCGCTTTCGCGACCCGATAAGGCATTCAACAGGCTGGATTTACCGGCATTGGGACGCCCCAGAATCACCACCGACATTCCTTCGCGCAACAACACCCCCTGCTGCGCCGAGGCAAACACCTGATGCAGCCGATCCAGAATATGGCGCAACTGCCCGGCCACCTTGCCGTCGGAGAGAAAATCGATCTCCTCTTCAGGGAAATCGATGGCTGCCTCCACATAAAGGCGCAGTTGAATCAACTCTTCGACCAGTTGATTGACCTGCGCCGAGAAATCGCCCTGCAAGGAGCGCAACGCCGAACGCGCCGCCTGCTCGGAGGAGGCTTCGATCAAATCGGCAATCGCCTCGGCCTGCGCCAAATCCAATTTATCGTTCAAAAACGCCTGCTTGGAAAACTCTCCCGGTTCCGCCAAGCGCGCGCCCAACTGCACCACCCGGTTCAACAGCCATTGCAACACCACCGGCCCGCCGTGGCCTTGCAGCTCCAGCACATCTTCGCCGGTAAAGGAGTTGGGCCCCGGAAAGTACAGCGCAATGCCTTCGTCCAGCACCGCATTATTTTCACCGTAAAACGGCGTGTAGTGCGCATAACGCGGCTGCGGCACGCGCTTGAGCATGGCTTCGGCAATCTGGCCGGCCTGCTTGCCGGAAACGCGCACAATCCCTACCCCGCCGCGTCCGGGTGCGGTGGCAATCGCCGCAATGGTGTCGTGGTTTTCAAATTCCATAATCACTTCCAAACACAAGTTTCTTGCAAACAAAAAACGCCCTGACGGGCGTTTTGAACAGTCACACAGCCGCCTGCAATCAGGCGACGGTTTTATACACCGTGGTTTTCAGATCGCTGATGTACCACTTCTGCTGCAACTCTTCCATGGTTTTGTCCAATGACTCTTTAGAGGTGAAGGTCATCTCTTCCGCCTCACCATTGATCTTGAACGAAACCACGTATAAAGGCTGGGTCGCGACCTCCGCCGACCCGGCCTGTTGAGTTTGCACAACCGGCGCTGCGCCGTTTTCCAAAGGAATATAGCCGTTGGCGGTTTTGTAGCAGATTGGCTGCGTGCCATCCGCGACCAAATACTCGACCTTGCCGTACATCGGATGGTCTTTGCCCAGTTTTTGATAAGACAATTGCATTTTCGTTACCTTTTCTCTTACAGCGGCTTATTTTTCTTCGCCGGCTTCAATCTTTTTAGTGATATACCACTGCTGCGCGACCGACAGGATGTTGTTGACCACCCAGTACAATACCAGACCAGCCGGGAACCACAGGAAGAAGATGGTGAAAATGAACGGCAGCATCTTCATCACTTTCTGCTGCATTTCGTCCATCATCGCCGACGGGTTCAGCTTCTGCTGGATATACATGGTGATACCCATGATAATCGGCAGGATAAAATACGGATCCTGCGCCGAGAGGTCTTCAATCCACAGCATGAACGGCGCCTGACGCATCTCTACCGAATACAGCAGTACCCAGTAAAGCGCGATAAATACCGGCATCTGGATAAAGATCGGCAAACAGCCGCCCAGCGGGTTGATCTTCTCTTCCTTGTAAAGCTTCATCATCTTCTGCTGGAAAACGACCTTGTCGTCGCCATAGTTTTCTTTCAACTGCTGCAGTTTAGGCTGGAACTTCTTCAAACGCGCCATCGAGCGGTAAGAGGTTTCCGACAGTTTATAGAACACCAGCTTGATCAGCAGCGTCAGCAGGATAATCGCCACACCCCAGTTGCCGACCAGATTGTGAATCTGCTTCAACAACCAGAACAACGGCTCGGCGATGAAGGTCAGCATACCGTAGTCGATGGTCAACTCCAGACCCGGCGCGATTTCCGCCAGATGGTCCTGCACTTCAGGGCCGATATAGATTTTAGAGCTCAATTCGCCCTGCGCGCCCGGCGCCACCGTGACCAACGGCTCGACCACACCCACCGCATAACGGTCGTCGCCCACCGGCTTGGCGTAGTAGCTGTTTTGCGCCGTCTGATCCGGAATGATCGCCGTCAGGAAGTACTGCTGAATCATCGCCCCCCAACCGCCGGTGACGGTTTTGCCGCTGATGGTTTCCTTGTTCAGGTCGTCAAACGAGTGTTTGACGTACTTCTCTTCCGCATTGCCGTCGTACAGCACCGGACCGGTGTAGGTGTACATCATCCAGCTCTCTTCCGGATTGTGACGGTTGCGCACCAACTGCGAATACAGGCTGCCCGACCAGGCCTGTTCGGTTTGGTTTTCGACCTTATAGGCGATATCGATAAGATATTGGCCTTTTTTGAAGGTGTAGGTTTTGGTGACCTTAACGCCGTCCTGTTCCCAGGTCATCGGTACCACCAAAGTATCGCCCTGTAGCTGGTATTCGCTTTGCGCCGCCTGATAAACCGCTTTGTGGTTAGGCGCCGGCAATACGGCCGCCGCCTGCGTGGCAATACCGTTTTGCGCCACATAGGTCAGGGCACCGCTGTCACTCATCAACTGGTAAGGTTGCGTGTGGTCGTGCGTTGCGCCGTATTTCAGCAATTTGGCATCACGGATATCGCCGCCGACCGTATCAATAATCAGATCCAGCGTATCGGTGGTGACATGAATACGCTGGCCTTGCTGCAATGCGGTTTGCGCCACCGGCACGCCTTCGTGCTTGGCCACGGCAGGCGCATTGGCGCCGGGCACATCCACCGCCGCGCTGCTTGCCGCTGTCGATGTTGCAGAACTCGGTTCAACCTTGGGCGCAGAAAACTGCATCCATTCCAGCCAAATCCAGGTCAGGGTAAAGGCTAACGCCAACCACCAGAACGATCTCATATTCATCTTTAAACCTTTAAAAACCTTATATTTTCTTTTTATGCTTCACTGGCCGCCGCACTGCTTTGTGCTTTCAGATTGCTGCCGCGAATCTTGCGAACCAGATGTAAAAAGCTCTTATGCAGGGTTTCGTTATCTATCTCTTGAGTGCCCTTGCGCCCCAAAACGACAATATCATACCCACTTAACTCGGTTTTATGTAACCTAAATGCCTCGCGGGCGATTCTTTTTATGCGGTTTCGCCATACGGCACGCGCCAATTGCTTTTTGCTGATAGCCAGGCCTAAACGTGGATAAGGCAATCCATTGGGACGCACAATCAGAGTCCAGTGGCGGTTAGCGAATTTTTCCGCGTCGGCAAATACATGCGCAAACGCTTTTGGCGTCAGCAGGCGACAGGATTTGGGGAAATCGGGGGAAGAGAGGGAGATTGGGAGAGAGTCCGGGTGAGTTTTAAACTCAGCGTTTGAATTCATAAACCCACCAGACTTAGGTTCTGTGTGTACCATCAAAGCACACTCAGAATTACACAGTTAAGCGTTTACGTCCTTTTGCACGACGAGCAGCTAAAACTTTACGACCGTTTTTGGTAGCCATACGAGCACGGAAACCGTGAGTACGCGCACGCTTCAGAACGCTTGGTTGGAATGTACGTTTCATGTCAGTTGTCCTTAATTTCTAATTCCGGGAGCGGAAAAAACGGGAATTATATAGAGTTATCAACAAGAAAACAAATATTTTTAGCCCCCAAATACACAATATTTAGTTTGTGGTGGCGTTACGAGAGGCTTTTTTCACATCACGCCTTCTGATAATCTGATTCCCACCGTAAGGTATCGGCCTATTTAGGCGGTCACCACCACGCTAAACCCTGTTGCAAGCAGCGTTTTTGACGCGAAACGACCTTTGAGATGACACCATGATTTCACAACTTGACTTAAACACCCTGCTGCATACCCAGAACCTCTGGCTGCAGAGCGCTTTTATCCTCGCGGTTGCTTTGAGCGTCATCTTTCTGCTCATACTCATCATCAGCTGGTTTCCGCTCGCCTGGGCCAAGCGCGCTGACCGCAAAGCGCTGGGGTTTGCACTGGATGCCATCCGCTTCCCCATCAGCGTTTCCATTTTATTGATTGCCTGCGCGACCATCATTCGGCTGTTTCACCTGCCGGACACGCTCCAAAACGGCGCCCACAAGGTTTTTACCAGTATCGATGTGATCGTCTGGGGTCAGTTCATCTACCGCAGCAGCCAGTTTTACCTCAAGACCCTCAGCCAGCAGCGCCGCGAAGGCTCCATTATCAAACCGCAGACCCTGCCTTTGCTGGAAAACGTCACCGCCGTCTTGATTATTCTGCTCATGGTATACCTGCTGTTTATCGCCTGGAACATCGACATGACCGCCTGGCTCGCATCGGCCGGGATTATCGGGATTGCGGTGGGCTTTGCCGCCAAAGACACCATCGCCAACCTGCTTTCGGGCGTGTTCATTCTGGCCGATTCACCCTATAAGATCGGCGACTATATTGTGCTGGACAGCTTGGAGCGCGGCAAAGTGACGCAAATCGGCCTGCGCTCCACCCGCATCCTCACGCGCGACGATGTGGAAATCAACATTCCCAATGCGGTCATCGCCAACGGCAAAATCACCAATGAATCGGCCGGGCGCCATGTCAAATCGCGGCTTCGCGTGCCTGTCAGTGTCGCCTATGGTTCGGATATCGACCACGTCAGGGCGGTTTTGCTGGATGTGGCGCAACAGGAAGAACAAATCTGCCAAGACCCGGAACCGCGCGTGCGCTTCCGCCAGTTCGGCGCATCGGGATTGGATATCGAGCTGTTGGTGTGGATTGACGACCCCGAAATCCGCGGCCGCGTCAAAGACAGCCTGAATACCCGTATCTATAAACGCTTCGCCGCGGAGAATATCGAAATCCCCTACAGCAAACACGATCTGTATATTAAATCCCTGCCGGAAAACATCACTCGCGAGTGGTAATCGGCTGCGGCGCTTCATACTCCGGGAACGCCGCAAACTCACCCACATCCTTCATTCCGGCTTATCACATCAATAAAAAGTTTTGATTAAGATAAATTACCCATCTTATTGACATAAGTTCCTTAAAAATCCAACAATACGTCCCTTAATTTTGAAGTTGAAAATCTTACGACGGATGCCCGGCCGTAAACATCTTGAATAACCTTAAACAAAATCATTCAACCAAGGATAACAAATGAAACTTAAGACTTTGTCGGCTGTTTTGGGCGCCGCGCTTTTCACGGCTGCTTTTAGCGCAACCACGTTGGCAAGCGATCACGCTGAACATGGCCACGACGTACACTGGGGTTATGCCGGCCACGAAGGCCCGGAATACTGGGGTGATTTGAAAGCCGATTTCGCTACCTGTAAAACCGGTCAGAAACAATCGCCAGTCAACCTGAGCAACATGCAACAAGCCGATTTGGAACCCATCAAGTTCCACTATCAAGCTTCTAACATGGGCATTATCAACAACGGCCACACCATTCAGGCTAACTTCGACAAAGGCAGCTATATCGAAGTGGACGGCATCCGTTTTTACCTGTTGCAAGTACACTTCCATACGCCAAGCGAGAACCACATCCAAGGCCACTCCTACCCGATGGAAGCACACTTTGTTCACAAGAGCGCCGACGGCCAATTGGCGGTGGTTGCGGTGATGATCCGTGAAGGCGACAAAGACAACTTCATCCAGAAAATCTGGAACCACATGCCGGAACACGCCGGCCCGGCCCATGCGGTTGAAGGCGTGAAATTCAACGCGATGGAATTCTTGCCAGCCTCCAAAGGTTACTACAAGTTCTCCGGTTCTTTGACCACTCCACCTTGTACTGAAGGTGTGCGTTGGCTAGTGATGAAAAACGCCGCTTATGCGTCACATGACCAAGTTGCGCAATTCACTAAAGTGATTGGTCATAACAACCGTCCAGTGCAGCCATTGCACGGTCGTACCATCCAGCAATAAAACAACATAAAATCAATGCAGCGCGGCTCATCCGCGCTGCAATCTGCAAATGCACGCCTTCTTGCAGAGTCGGGCATAATCATGTCTCGCGCTGGCTATTGAAACCCCCACCATTTGTGCTACTATGCATCAAGTTGCAAAAATAGTCGTAGCGATGTCGATAATCAAAACTGGTTAATTTAAGCTTTTTTGGCTATACCTTGATTGTCCTTGTCGGCGTGACCAGTCTCATATTAGAAACCGCTAATGAATCTTCAAGCCGCAATTTTGCCATCCAGGCAGAAGCGCTTCTCGATCTGAACCAGAGCCACTATCAACAAGGCATTGAACATTCCGCGCAAATACTGGAACTGGTAACCGAACTCCCGCAAACCAAAGCCCTGTGGAGCCAACCCGACCCGCAGCAGCAGACTCTGCTCGGCGACTATCTGCACCTGCTGGCACAATCGCATATTGATATCCTGCAACTGCGCATTCTCGATACCGGCGGTCAAGAGCGCGTAAGAATCAACCATGAGGGCGATCGCTATTACAAGGTAGCGGATGCCGACTTGCAGAACAAAGCCGGTCGCTATTATCACCAGGCCAGTATGGCTCTAGGGCCCAACGAGCTCTACCTCTCAGAAATCGACCTGAATATTGAACATGGCAAGGTCGTCCGCCCTTTTGAACCCACTCTGCGCATCAGCCGGCAGATCATCATCGATCACGAAACCAAAGGCTACGCCATCGTTAACCTCAACCTTAGGAGTTTCGTCGATCAGCTCAACCTCAACCAGGCCATCCAGGTCTACCTGGTGAATGCACAGGGCGAAATTATCGTCGGACCCGACAAACAATGGAACTGGGCAAAAGACCTCGGAAAACCACCTCTGAAGATCGCACAGGTAGTAGGTGCACCGCTACATCTTGAAGCTTATGAAGCGCAGCAGCTGCCGGACAACACCTTTATCCGCTCGCTTCAGCAGACGCCGGAGCAGAGTTATTTTCTGGTTGCCCGTCCATCAACCGCGTTCTGGCTACAGGCAGACAACCCGTTTCTGCTCAGAAAAATCGCGGAAACCCTGCTTCTGCTGCTGCTTGTAACCCTGATTGCCTGGTATATCGGCCGCTTCCTGTCACACGCCCTGACCGATCTTGAAATGCGTTCCAATGTGTTAAACGCCATTGACGACAGTGTGTTTGTTCATGAGCCCGAGGGAAAAATTCTGTACGTCAACCGCAGCGCGCAGGAGAAGCTGGGGTATAGCGAAGACGAATTGCTGTCACTGCGCATCCCCGACATAGACGCGCCGGAAAACCAAAACAATCTGGCGACATTAAACCCGGACCTGTTGAAAAGAGGAAGCCTCACCTTCCGGATTTCACACCGCCATCAAAAGGGCTACCTCATCCCGCAAGAAATCAAGGCGGTTCTTGTCAACCTTGATGAAACGCCTTTGGTGGTGTCCGTCGCCCGCGACATCTCAAGCATACTCAATTACGAAACCAAGCTGAAACACTTTGAAGCCTACTATCGGAATCTGATGGAGAACTCCCCGGTCGGTATCGCCGAATTCTCCGCTAACGGCCGACTTGATTTCATGAACCACACGTTGCTGTCCTATCTGGATCTTAAGCGCTATCAGGATTTTTATACAGAATACTGGCCCCAAAACAAGAAACAGATCGTCAAGTTCCTGATGAAAGTCCGTGCGGAGCAAAAGCTGAACCATGAGATTCTTGAACTGCACAACACCAAACTGGGTAAATCGCTCATACTGGAAGTCAACGCGAGCCTGACGGAAGACAAGCTGATCGCCTCGGTCATGGATTTGTCTGCTCATTACGAGCAGATGAAACTCAACGCCATGCTTTCGGAGGCGATGGCGCAAATCGACGATCTGGTCATGATCTCCAATACCGACGGTATCATCCTCTACGTCAACGACGCCTTTACCAAACATACCGGCTACACCCGGGAAGAGGCTGTGGGCCGCAAAACCTCCCTGTTGAACTCCAGCGCCCATCCGGACAGCTTCTATGACGAACTCTGGCATACCATTGAACGCGGATTGCGTTTTAAGGGAACCTTCACCAACCGCAAGAAAAACGGCGACGTCTTTTTTGAAGAAAAAACCATCTCTCCGATCAAAGATGCCAAAGGCAACGTGGAACGCTATGTGGCCACCGGCAAAGATATCTCCGAGCGCGTTGCGCTGGAACAGCGGCTGCAAAAGATGGCTGAAATCGATTATCTGACGCAAATCTACAACCGCAACCGATTTGAAAGCGCGCTCAAGGAAAGCCTTTCGCTCTACCGGCGCCATGGCGGCGTTTTCAGCATCATTATGCTGGATGTCGACCACTTCAAACACATCAACGACAACTTCGGACACGACGTCGGCGATCAGGTGCTGATCCACCTGGTCGAGGTCGTGCATTCACGCCTGCGCGACTCGGACATCTTTGCGCGCTGGGGCGGGGAGGAGTTTATGATTTACCTGCCACTCACGCCGATCGACGATGCCGTTCTGGTGGCCGAATCCATCCGCCAGAAAGTGGCGGCTTGCGATTTCTCGCCCGTGCCGAGGGTTACCATTAGCCTGGGCCTGGCGGAAGTAACCGCGGACGACACCATCGAAACCCTGACTAAAAGGGCCGACGACGCCCTCTACAAAGCCAAAGAGGGCGGCAGAAACCAGTACCGGATTCATACCTGACACAGGACGACATTGATGAATAGCAAGGAAATAACTCAAAATCTGCTCTGGCTGGTGTACGGTATGCTCGCCATCACCCTCTTCCATCTTGTTTATGTTTTCATGCCGTCATTGACCCTGGCTTTCATGACCAATATGGCAGCGATGTTTTTCTTCCTTGTTTGGATATTGAAAAAGAGAACCGTCAAGGTCGCGCTGGAACAAGGCTTCAATATTGAAGATCTTTTTTCAGGCATTGAATCCGCCCTGCCCACCAAAGCCTTTCTGAAGGACGAAAATTCGCGCTATCTGGCCTGCAATCCGGCTTTTGCACAGGAATTCGGCATCACTGGCGAACAACTGCTCGGCAAAACCGACTTTGACCTTTTTCCCGCAGAACTGGCCAATAAATACCAGCAGGACGACCGTGAGGTCATCGCAAAAAAACGGGTTGCCATTTTTACCGAAACCTTCACCTCCGCAGGCCAGACCAAAAGCGCCCAAACCATTAAAATCCCTTTTCTGGATCACACCTCAGGCAAGCACCTGATGCTCGGTATTTTTTTCGATCTGACCGAAATGGACAATGCCGTGCACTCTGCCAACGAGTTCAAAATGACCCTCGACCTGCTGGATGAAGGGGTTTATATCTTCTCGTCCAAAGATTACAAAGTCTGCTACGCCAACAAGAGCGGGCAGCAGCAACTTGGCTATAATCCCGAAGAGCTCTACCGGCTCACGCCCTATGATTTCAAACCGGAATTTACCGCCAGAAAGTTCCTGGACCTGGTAGCCCCCTTACTGAACCACGAAAAAACGTCCATTATTTTTGATACACTACACCAGCGCAAAGACGGCCGGTGCTTCAAGGTCAGAATCAAACTGCAATTGATTCATCTTGGCGGCATTGAGGCGCAATTCATTGCGATTGCCACCCCGATCGCATAAGGTTGCTGGCCACTTAACCCATCCATTCATCCCAAAAAGCAAGCCGCCATAAAGATGACACCATGACTGAAACCTTACTAATGGAACTTCCCATCTATCTGCTCACCGGCGCCTTTGTAGGCTTTGCAGCCGGCCTGTTGGGAATTGGCGGCGGCCTGATTATCGTGCCGGTGCTCACCAGCGTTTTTGCGATTTTTCTGCAGTTTGAGCAGAGCGTGCATCTGGCCATCGGCACCTCTTTAGCAACCATTCTGATTACCTCGCTCTCCTCGGTCAGAGCGCACCACGGCCACGGTGCAGTGCGCTGGGATTTGGTCAAACTGCTGGCCTTCGGCGTGTTGATCGGCGCCTTTTTCGGTGGCTGGAGTTCGCAATTTTTCGCCTCCAAGATGTTGGGCATTATTTTCGGCGTGCTCGAAGTGTTGATTGCGCTGAATATGCTGTTGGCGATGAAGCCCAGCCCGTCACGCGAACTACCCGGCCCTGTCGGCAACACGCTGGCCGGTTCGGTTATCGGCAGCGTCTCCTCCTTGGTGGGCATCGGTGGCGGCACCTTAACCACCCCGTATCTGGTCTGGAACAATGTCTCCATGCACCAGGCGATTGCCACTTCCACCGCCGTGAGTCTGCCCGTCGCGTTGGCCGGTACCCTGGGTTTTATGATCGGTGGAATGGATGCCCAAAACCTGCCGGCCCTGGCCACCGGCTATATCTACTGGCCGGCATTCGCAGGCATTGTCCTGGCAAGTATTTTTACCGCACCCATCGGCGCACGCTTGGCGCACCGCCTGCCGGTTAAGACGCTAAAACGCGTTTTTGGCGTGTTTTTGCTGGTGCTGGCCGCCAAGATGCTGTTTTTTTCATAAATTTTGAAAATATTTTGGATAACTGTAAAAACCCACATAAAAACATGATGTTAAACTATAAAAAATTTTAGTTATCCACACCCACTATCCCCAGAGTTATCCACAGAAACAGGCTGTTAATTGAAGTTATACACAGGTATACTTAACGGCATACTGCAAAACTCAAAAGCTAACGCACCATGTGGTGTGTCTGGCAATAAAATCCCCTCTTTAAAAGAACAGAGACTCAAGCAGGGTCCGGGGGAATTTTTGTGTTTATTTTTAAAGGATAACTCTCTTGTCGAAACTCTGGGCTCAAAGCCTTAAACATCTGGAAGACGATCTCAACGACCAGCAGTTCCACACCTGGATTCGTCCGTTGCAAGCCGTTGAAGAAGACAATGTAATCCGTCTGCTTGCCCCCTCGTCGTTTATCTTGGACTGGGTCAACAAAAAACTGATGACCAACATCCGTCAGGCTGTTGCCATGGCCGCACCGCTGAATACACCAGAAGTCAAACTGGAAATCGGCGACTACACCATGGAGTCCTACGAAAGTCCCGAACCGACCGTGCCGCAACCCTTGCAACAGGCCAAAGCCGTGCAGCCCGCCGAAAGCACGCCTGCCCAGCAGAACAGTGCGCCGGCGGCGCCCAAGAATTCGATCAAGCACGGTCTGAATGCCAACTTCACCTTCAACACCTTTGTTGAAGGTAAGGCCAACCAGCTGGCGGCCGCCGCGGCACGCCAGGTTTCGGAAAATCCAGGCGGCGCCTACAACCCGTTTTTTATCTACGGCGGCGTAGGTTTGGGTAAAACCCACTTGATGCACGCCATCGGCAACCAGATGATGAAAGACAACCCGAATGCACGCGTGGTCTATCTACATTCTGAACGCTTCGTGGCCGACATGGTCAACGCCCTGCGTCACAACAAGATCGACGAATTTAAACGCTTTTACCGTTCACTTGACGCACTTCTGATCGACGATATCCAGTTTTTCGCCAACAAAGAGCAGTCGCAGGAAGAGTTCTTCCATACCTTCAACACTCTGCTGGAAGGCAACAAACAGGTCATTCTGACCAGCGACCGTTTCCCCAAAGAGGTGGATGGCTTGGAAGACCGCCTTAAATCGCGCTTTGGCTGGGGTTTGACGATTGCGGTCGAACCGCCGGAATTCGAGATGCGCGTGGCGATTCTGCTGAAAAAGGCCTCCGAATTCGGTTTTATTCTGCCGGATGATGTGGCGTTCTTTATCGCCAAACGCCTGCGCGGCAACGTGCGTGATCTGGAAGGTGCGCTGAAACGCGTCGGCGCCTTTGCGCAGTTCACCCAGCAGGCGCTGACCGTCGATCTGGTCAAAGAGGCGCTAAAAGATCTGTTGGCACTGCAACAGAAGATGGTCACGCTGGAAAACATCCAGAAAACCGTCGCCGACTATTACAAAATCCGTGTGGCGGATATTCTCTCCAAGCGCCGTTCGCGCAATGTCGCGCGGCCGCGCCAGTTGGCCATGGCGATTGCCAAAGAGCTGACCAACCACAGTCTGCCCGAGATCGGCGATGCCTTTGGCGGCCGCGACCACACTACCGTGCTGCACGCCGTGCGCAAGGTCAAAGAGCTGCGCGAGAGCGACCACCGCATGGACGAAGATTTCAACAGTTTGATTCGTATCATTACCAACTAATTCTTAACGTAAAAGAGAGCTTAAGATGAAAATCAGTCTTACTCGTGAAAACCTACTGAAAGTCTTGCAAACCGTCGGCGGCGTGGTCGAAAAGCGTCAGACCATGCCGATTCTGGGTAACGTACTGTTTCAGGTGTTTCAAAACACGCTGACGGTGACCGCCTCCGATCTGGAGATCGAAACCCGTGCGCAAACCGAGCTGGAAAGCAGCGATACCGAGCAGTTCGCCATTACCTTGCCGGCCATCAAACTGATCAATATCGTGCGCTCCTTGCCCGACGGCCTGACGATCATTCTGGATTTTGAAGAGTCGCGCTGCACGCTGTCCGCCGGCCGTTCGCGCTTTAAGCTTTCGACCTTGCCGGCCGACGATTTCCCGACCATCGACCTGACCCAGGCCGAGCTCTCTTTTGCGTTGTCGCAGCACCAGTTGAAACAACTGATCCAGCACGCCGGCTTTGCCATGGCGAGCCAGGACGTGCGTTTCTATTTGAACGGCATGCTGTTTGACATCAGCAACCAGGCGCTGCGCGTGGTCGCGACCGACGGTCACCGTCTGTCCACCTGCGTGACCCAGCTGGCGATTGACGGCCTGACGCCGACCCAGGCGATTCTGCCGCGCAAAGGGGTGTTGGAACTGTCGAAACTGATCGGTGACGACGATGCGCTGATTCAGTTCTCACTGGCCAAGAACTACCTGACGGTGCAATTTGAAGAGACCGTGTTCACCTGTAAACTGGTGGACGGTCGCTTCCCGGATTACCGCCGCGTGATTCCGCAAAACAACACGCAACTGCTGCAAACCGACCGCGAACTGCTGCGCAGTCTGCTGCAACGCGCTTCGATTCTGTCCAACGACAAATTCAAGGGCGTGCGTCTGGTATTGAGCACCAACCTGTTGGCGGTGAACGCCTCCAACAGCGAACAGGACGAATCGCACGAAGACATGGCGGTGGATTACAGCGGTTCACACATGGAAATCGGCTTCAACGTCAGCTACATTCTGGATGTGTTGAACTCCATGCAGGAAGACTGCGTGACCCTGCTGTTGAACGATGCCAACAGCAGCTGTCTGATTCAGGCGGCGTCCGACGTTTGCGAATGCCAGCATGTGATTATGCCGATGCGCCTCTAGGCGCAAAACCGCTTGAAAAAAACCCAACAGGCCGGGTAGATGGTTCAACCACCCGGCCTGTTGAGTTTTCGGCGCACGTTTTTCAGGGAATTTCATGCAGAAGACTTATCGTTTAGTCAAATTCGCTTCCTACGCCTCGGTGGCCGTGGCCAGTCTGCTATTGCTGATCAAAATCACCGCCTGGCTCAGAACCGACTCCGTCAGTATTCTGGCCTCCCTGCTCGACTCGGCGCTGGATATCGCCGCCTCAGTGATGATCGCCGTGGCGGTGCATATCGCCCAAATTCCGCCCGATAAAGAACACCGTTTCGGTCACGGCAATGCCGAACCGCTCGCCTCCTTGGCGCAGAGCGTGTTCATTGCCGGTTCGGCCTTCTATCTGGTGATTTACGCGGTCGACCGCCTGCTGGTGCCGCAAGCTATCCAGCATGCCGACACCGCGGTGTGGTATATGGTGCTGTCACTGGTCATGACCTTGGGGCTCATCAGCTTCCAGCGTTATGTCATTGCCAAAACCGATTCCAGCGCCATCAAAGCCGATTCGCTGCACTACCTGACCGATGTGGCCAGCACCCTGCTGGTCATTGCCAGCCTGATTTTGAGCCAATATGAATGGCTTGATCCTTTGCTCGCCCTGGCCATTGCCCTGTGGATTCTGCGCAGCGCCATCCAGATCGTCAAAGAGGCCGCCAATCAGCTGCTGGACCGCGAATTGCCGGAAGCGCAGCGCCACGAAATGCAGCAGATTATCCTCGGCATTGCCGGCGTGCGCGGCTTTAACGATCTGCGCACCTACCAGTCCGGTCCCAACCGTTTTGCGCAGCTCGATCTGGAATTGGACGACCACCTCACCCTGAAAGAAGCCCACCACATCGCCGAAGAGGTGACTCAAGCGCTCAAGGCGCGGTTTGAAGGCTTGGATGTCATTATCCATCAGGAGCCGGTCAGCCTCAAAAACGACCCGCAGCACCATACGTGGGGCAAAGAGTAAGCATGACGCAACTGACGCAACTGCAGTTGCAGCACTTCCGCAACTGCACGCAAGCGCAGTGCGAACTCGCTCCCGGCCTCAATCTGTTTGTGGGCGACAACGCCGCCGGCAAAACCTCGCTGATTGAGGCGCTGTGGCTTTTAGCGACCGGGCGCTCGTTCCGCACCTCGCAAAATCAGCATCTGATTCAACACGATCAACCGCAATGTACGGTATTTGCCGCCATCGCCTCCAGCCATCAAAGCACGCAAAAACACCGCCTGGGTTTGCAAAAGAGTGCGGCGCAGACACTGTTGCGCGTGGACGGTGAAACCGTGCAGAGCCAGGCGCAGATGGCGGCTTTTTTGCCGCTGCAACTGCTGACCCCCGAAAGCCACCGTCTGCTGGAAGAAGGCCCCAAAGCACGCCGCCAGTTCATGGATTGGGGCTGCTTTTACCAGACGCCGGAATTCATCCAGCTGTGGCGCCAGCAGCGCAAAATTCTCAAACAGCGTAACCACGCCCTCAAAAAACGTCTGCCCAAAGCGCAAATCCAGTTGTGGGATCCGCAGCTCGTCGATACCTCGCTGCGCATTGACGAAATTCGCCAAGCCTATCTGCAAGAGTTGACCCCTTATCTGGTGACCTTCTGCCAGGCGCTCATGCCCGAAATCCAAGAAGAGGTCGCCTGCCAATACCGCAGCGGCTGGCCGAAAAACACCCCCGATCTGCTGGCACTGATGGAGCAGAATTTTGCCAGGGATATGCAGGTCGGCCATACCCAATACGGTGCGCACCGTGCCGATATCCGCTTCAAGTTCGGCAATCAGGAGGCCATCCATACGCTGTCGCGCGGCCAGCAGAAACTGTTTGTGTGCGCGCTGCTGCTGGCGCAGGCCAGCCTGCACGAAAAGATCACCCGCGAGCCGGTCATCATGCTCATCGACGACCTGCCGGCGGAGCTCGACGAAACCCACCGTCTGAAACTGCTGGGGTTGCTGCAGATGCTCAATATCCAGCATCTGGTGACCAGCACCTCCGAAAGCCTGATTCCGATTCTGAATAGCGATACCAGCCGCCTCTGGCGGATCGAACACGGCCATGTTGCTCTTTATCCGCTCAAATAGCGGCGCTCAACGCTATCTTCTACGCCGCTCTACTTAGCGCTTTATTTATTTAACGGATCATGGTTATAATTTTTGGGCGATGACGGCAGGTTTGCCGACACTGCACCCCAAAAACAACAAGAGGATATTTCATGACCGACCATCAAACAGCCGAAGTACAACCCGCTTCGCCCAATGCCGGGTTGCCGCCGGTTTCCACCACGATTCCGCTGATTATTTACGTGCTCTATCTGCTCAACCTGATTGTGCCGATCACCAGTCTGGTGGGCGTGGTCATGGCTTACATCAACCGCGGCGATGCGGTCGCTTTTTTGAAGACCCACTACCGCTTCCAGATCCGCACTTTCTGGATCGGCCTGCTGTACGGCATCGTCGGCGCGCTTCTGACCGCCATTCTGATCGGCTGGCTGATTCTGATCTTCACGCTGGTATGGTTTATCGTGCGTTGCGTGATCGGTATCAAATACCTCAACAAACACCAGGCCGTGCCTGATCCTGGCAGCTGGCTGTTCGGCGGTTAAAATCGCCTAAAACCACCCTTTTAAAACTCAACAGGCCGGGTAGGAGCACTCCCACCCGGCCTGTTGAGTTTTTATGGCCTTGTTTTAACGGTTATTTCACTTCAACCTGCTTGCTGGCACCGTTACGCTCTTTTTTCGGCAGCACCACCTCCAGCACGCCGTCTTTTGAAGAAGCGCTGACATTCTCGCCATCCACATTATCCGGCAAGGTGAAGCTGCGCTCGAACTTGCCGTAACTGCTTTCCATGCGGTAATAGTCGTCTTTTTTAACCTCATCCTTGGTCTTGCGTTCACCGCAAATCGTCAGTCGATTGTCCTTCACTTCGACTTTGATATCCTCTTTCTTGACCCCCGGCAAATCGACTTCGATATGATAGGCATAATCGCCCTCGCGGGTATTCACCGAAGGTGCAAACGCATTCAGATTGCTTTCGGTCGTGGCGGGTACCGCATTTTCCCAGCGGCGTTCGAGTTCGCGTAACTCTTTAAACGGATCGAAATTTCTTAAAAAAAGACTCATGACTGTCCCTCCTCGTCATTATCAAGATTGCAACCATTCCGTTCCAATGCCATCAAAGAACGAAACAGGCTTTCAAGTTTATGCCCAAGCCCCATTTAACTCATTGTTTTAAATCAATTTAAAACCGTTAAAGCCGTGCTTTGCAAAACGCCCCGATCCATTTAGGTTGTTTCGGCGTCTCAAACCTTGTCAAAACGCCTGGATTAAACCCCAAAAAACACTCTAATCCTTTGATTTATAAACACTTATGTTGTCATTTTTAGTTTATGCAAATCATCATCAATTATGGTAGAATTGCAGGAATATTTTTGCATTCAAATTACACATATAAATTCGGAATTCTATGACTGAAGCTGCGCAATACGACTCCTCCTCCATCAAGGTCTTAAAAGGGCTGGATGCCGTTCGTAAACGTCCCGGCATGTATATCGGCGATACCGATGACGGTACCGGTTTGCACCACATGGTGTTCGAGGTCGTCGATAACGGTATCGACGAAGCGTTGGCCGGTCACTGCGACAAGGTGGTTGTGACCATTCACACCGACGGTTCGGTGTCGGTAACCGACAACGGCCGTGGTATTCCGGTCGGCATCCACCCGGAAGAAGGCGTTTCCGCCGCTGAAGTTATCATGACCGTGCTGCACGCCGGCGGTAAATTCGACGACAACTCCTACAAGGTTTCCGGCGGTCTGCACGGCGTGGGGGTTTCGGTCGTCAACGCTCTGTCCGAAAAACTCTACCTGACCATCAAGCGTGAAGGCCATATCTGGAAACAGTCGTACACCCACGGCGTACCTGACGCACCTTTGGCGATTGTGGGCGATACCGACGAAACCGGCACCGAAGTGCGCTTCCTGCCAAGCAAAGAGACCTTCACCAACGTCACTGACTTCAGTTTCGACTACCTGTTGAAGCGTCTGCGCGAACTCTCCTTCCTGAACTCCGGCGTGCGCATCGAACTCAAAGACAAGCGCGATGATCGCCATGAAGTGTTTGAGTTTGAAGGCGGCATCAAGGCGTTTGTGGACTACATCAACACCAATAAAACGCCGATTCACGAAAAAGCCTTCTACTTCTCCACGGTTAAAGACGACATCACCGTGGAAGTGGCGATGCAGTGGTCGGAAGCTTATCAGGAATCGATTTTCTGCTTCACCAACAATATCCCGCAGCGCGACGGCGGTACCCACCTGTCCGGTTTCCGTGCCGCGCTGACGCGTACCATGAACAGCTACGCCGAATCCGAAGGGTTGATGAAGAAATACAAAATCAACGTCTCCGGCGACGATGCGCGTGAAGGCTTGGCGGCGGTCATTTCCGTCAAGGTGCCCGATCCTAAATTCTCCTCGCAGACCAAAGACAAACTGGTTTCTTCCGAAGTGAAAACGGCGGTGGAAACCGCCATGAACGAGAAGTTCGCCGAATTCCTGCTGGAAAACCCGAAAGACGCGCAAGCCGTATTCGCCAAAATCGTCGATGCGGCGCGTGCGCGTGAAGCGGCGCGTAAAGCGCGTGAAATGACCCGCCGTAAAGGCGCCTTGGATATCGCCGGCCTGCCCGGCAAGCTGGCCGACTGTCAGGAAAAAGACCCGGCGCTTTCCGAACTCTATCTGGTGGAGGGTGACTCCGCGGGCGGGTCGGCCAAACAGGGCCGTGACCGCCGTACTCAGGCGATTCTGCCGTTGAAAGGGAAGATCCTCAACGTCGAGAAAGCGCGCTTCGACAAGATGCTTTCCTCCGCCGAAGTCGGCACGCTGATCACCGCGCTGGGTTGCGGCATCGGTGAAGATTACAATATCGACAAACTGCGTTACCACCGCATCATCATCATGACGGATGCCGACGTGGATGGCTCGCACATCCGCACGCTGCTGTTGACCTTCTTCTACCGCCAGTATCCTGAGCTGGTCGAAAAAGGCTATATCTATATCGCCCAGCCGCCTTTGTACAAAATCAAAAAAGGCAAACAGGAAGCCTATCTGAAGGACGATACCGAACTGGAAGCCTACCTGCTGCAAAACGCCATCGACGGCGCGGCTTTGTGGGTCGCCAAAGAGGGCCCGAGCATCAGCGGCGTGGCACTGGAAGCGCTGGCGAAACAGTATTTCAAAACCACCCATACCATCAACCGTCTGTCGCGCCGTTATAACCGCACCCTGATGGAACTGATGATTGACGAAGCGCCGGTGACACTCGCCATTTTGAACGACTTTGACCAGGCCAACGCCTGGGTGAACGGGGTATTGCCGCACCTCAAGGCGATCGGCGAGCGCGATAAGATTGAATACCAGCTGACCGTGGAGCCGGCAAGCGACGTGGACAGCGACGCCAAGTTCCAGATTCGTCTGCAACAGCGCGAACACGGCACCTTGAGCTCGCAGGTTTACGACGCCGAATTCTTTGCCTGCAAAGAGTACGGCCAGATTGTTGAGCTGGGTAAAGCATTGCAAGGACTGCTGAGCGAAAGCGCGTTTATTCAGCGCGGCGAGAAAACCGAATCGGTACAGAGCTTCAAGCAGGCGGTCGACTGGCTGTTTGCCGAGGCCAAGCGCGGCCAGAACATCCAGCGCTATAAAGGTCTGGGTGAGATGAACCCGGAACAGTTGTGGGAAACCACCATGAACGCCGAAGCGCGCCGCTTGCTACAAGTGACTATCAAGGATGCGATTGTCGCCGATCAGGTCTTTACAACCCTGATGGGTGACGAGGTCGAGCCGCGCCGCGAGTTTATCGAAGCCAATGCGCTACAGGTGGAAAACCTCGATATTTAACGCCTTGGCAATCCAACCGCAGAATGGACTCTAAACGCAATAACATTGCCAAACCGATTCTGCGGTTGATTAAATTTTGAAAATCGAACATTTTTAGTTTTTAATACTCCGCTATGAGTCTAAAGCTATAAAATTTTTAAACTTTTAGTGGTCAATCCCGACCATTTGTTAATTTAGGAGACTGTGTTATGTCAGTACAACACCCAATCGTTACCGTTACCGGTTCTTCCGGTGCAGGTACCTCGTTTGTAAAACGTGCTGTTGAGAAAATCTTCGCGCGTGAAAGCTTGAATGTGGCTATCGTTGAAGGCGACAGCTACCATAAATACAGCCGTGCCGAGATGAAAGAAAAAGTGGCTGAATCCAAAGCCAACGGCGGCCCGGTATTGACGCACTTCTCTGAAAAAGCCAACGAATTCGCTGCCTTGGAAGCGCTGTTCAAAGAGTACAAAGAAAACGGCACCGGCAAGCGTCGTTACTACATCCACAGCGACGAAGAAGCGGCGGAGCACAACGCACGTTTGGGCCGCAACGACCTGAAATCAGGTGAGTTCACGCCTTGGGAAGCAATTCCTGAAGGCACTGACATCCTGTTCTACGAAGGTCTGCACGGCATGGTTAAGCGCATGGATCACGGCCCGGCCGAAGGCATGCACAACGTGGCACAATATGTTGACCTGGGTATCGGTGTAGCACCGTCTATCAACATCGAATGGATGCAGAAAATCTACCGTGACACGGCAGAGCGTCCTTATTCAGTTCAGCAAGTACGCGACATCATCCTTGAGCGTATGCCTGACTACATCGAGACGATCGTTCCTCAGTTCCACCGTACGCACATCAACTTCCACCGCGTACCGTTGATCGACACGTCTGATCCGTTCTCAACCATGTCTCCAGACGCGCCAATGGGACCTGCTCCAGAAGATTCCTTGATCATCTGCCACGTGCGTCACCAAGAAGTAAACTTGGAAGCGGTCAAAGACAAGATTCCTGGTGCTTTCCTGCAAAATGCGGAAACATTGGTTTGTAACGGCAAATACATGGTCGATGCGATGGACCTGATGATGACTCCGATCATCCAGAACCTGATCGCTAAAAAACGCGCTGCCATGGCCAAATAATAGCGGTTTCAAGCCCTATTAAAAAAGCCCTCGTTTGAGGGCTTTTTGCTTTTTAGGCGCTTGAAAAACTGGGTATCCATTGTGATTGACTCACATACCGATGATTTAAACCACGAAGCACACGAAGAGCACGAAGTTATTCTTGTGTTGAGGCACATCAAGTTAAATTAACTTATTGATATAAATGGTTTTAATTGCCATAAAAACAGGGGTGGTACCAATAAATAGAAACAATTTACAAAGCCTTCGTGCTCTTCGTGGTTCAAAAAATCAATCATAAAATGCGGATACCCGAAAAACTCAGCAGGCCGGGTATGAACAACATAGCCGGCGCTAACGCACAATCGCCGTGGTCGCCACCAAACGGATCGGTTCGCCGACCACGCCTTCCAACTGTGTTTTTATTAAATCCATTTCCGACGCCTGCAAAGCCTGCGGTGCCAATAGCTTGACCGACACGAGCATCGGACTGCCGCCGCGGATTTTTACCTCCTGCAAAGTGACCGGAAAGGCCAGGCTGGTGCACTGCCAGTGCTCCAACGCGTACACCATGCGCTGCTCCTTGACCATGGAGTCGAACGACAGCACCAAAGGCACACTCACCGCCGCCACAAATGCCAAAGAGAGCAGCAGGCCGCGTTGCGCCAGCTTGAAAGGACTGAACCCCATCACCAGAAACGTGGCCGCAGCCGCCAGCACAATGCCCACCAAGTTAGTGGCAAACAGCAAAAAGGCACCTGAAAACACCGCCCAATCCCACCAACCAATCCCGATGCCGGACACCGCCAGAGGCGGCACCAGCGCCACCGCAATGGCCACACCGGCCAGACTCTTGGCCACTTCGGAACGCGCGTTGGCATAAGCCCCGGCAATTCCCGAAATGATCGCCACCCCCAAATCCAGAATGGTCGGACTCAAACGCGCGCTGATTTCGGGATTAAGGCTCTGCAACGGCATCAGCCAGGTTAGAAAGGTTCCGCAGAACAGCGCGAGCACAATGCCGGTCGACAAGGTTTTTAGACTGTTCGACATCAAATCGCTGCTCTGGCGCAACACCCCCATAGCCAACGAGATAATCGGCGCCATCAGCGGTGCCAGAATCATCGCACCGATAATCACCGGTGCCGAATTGGCGAATAACCCGACCGTTGCCAGCAACGTGGATAACACCATCAGCACCAGATAAGCCTGCGAGGTCTGGGCGTTTTCCCGCAAACTCACAAACGTCTCCTTGACCTCCTCCTGATCGGCGTGGTGAATCCACGGCAGACGGCGGTAAATCAACTCATTGATGGCTTGTCCCTTGGGAAGACCGACTACACGCACCGACTCCTTGATATCCTTGTTGCCCCGCTTGGGCGGCAGATTGGGCGTCAACACCGCCAGCGCATCAGGCACCACATCAATCTTCAGGCTCTCCGCCATCAGTGCTTCGCCATCAATACTGTACTCCATCGGCTTCTTGGAACTTAATATGATCGACTCGCTTTTGATATGCCCGAGATACTCGTTCAAAGGCTTGCTTTTCACCTGGGTCGGCAAGACGCGCGAGAACACAAAATGCACCATTTCCAACAGGCTGCGCGGCGCCAAAATCACCACGTTAACCGTGGACTCGTCCTCTTCCATCTCACCCACCACGCGCTTGGTGAACTCGCTGCCGCTGGAGCGATACACCGCGGTAATCCCCAAGGCCGCGGTATTCACTACCGTCTGCTTGGCCGTTTCAATCTTGTAAGGCAACAGAAAGGTTTGCGGGAGGGTGACAACTAAACCGTAGAGGTGCTTGAGCTTGCTCCACAAATCGCTGCTTATCTGCGCCGCCGGACGCATCGTCAGCGGATTGCCCACCATCACCGAACCGAACGCGACGCGCCCGTTGCAGGTCATCAGATCCGACATCACCGGGGTGGTTGTCTCAACGATGCCGTTCCAGGCCTCTTCGAGTTTTTTGGGCACAAAAAAGAAACGCGCGCCCCTTAACAATTTGGGATGCGGCAAAATGCCGATCTGCCAATGCGCTTCACGCGCCTGCGCCACCAGACGGTACAACAGGGCATCCCCCAGATAGGTCACAACCCGGGCGTCCGCTTCAATCACCAGCTCACCTTCGCCATCCCAGGGGATGCCGTAATGCTCGTAACCGCTCAGCAAAGGGGCCACATCGCGTTCAAACGTCTCCTGATCGGCCACGTCGTACACCACCCAATAGCTGCTACTAGCGCGAATTTCCAGCTGTTCGTCCATCACTCTCCCCCTGATGACTTATGTAACCTGATTATAGGCATGAAAGTACGCTCTGTCAGCCACAAATAAAAAACCCCGGACTAAGCCGGGGTTCTTATCAGTAACGAATATGGGCGAATTAGAAACGGTAAGTCACACCCGCTTGCAAAACCGGTAGGAAATCGAAATCGCCTACATCGTTTTTCAGCTTTTTCTCTTCTTCTGCTAAAGCTGAATCAAGTTGGCTTTGAAGAGTCGGTTCTGAAATCGTTCCCTTCAAAGACACATCCGGCGCACCGGTAAAAATCGCTCCGATTTCCACCATCGCCCCCCAGCCTTGCGCCGGGCTGTGACCCCAACCCAAAGACAACATCGGCGCGCTATCCCAGTCCAACTGGCCATTAACATTAATACTGCCATCTGTGAATGTCTGATCGCCAACTTCAACAGGATTAGCAACACTCGCGGTCTTACTACCATTCGCCTTTAATTTAAAATCATTAAACGCATAACCGGCCGACAGGAAAAAAGTGCCGCCAAACGGATGGTAATCGACATTCAAACGGTGGATGCCGCCGTCGGCCTTGACGTCATAGGCGATATCGGTATCGTTGGCGGTTTCCTTCAAGCCCATACCGGCCGACAGCGCGCCACGCACCTGCACATATTCATTAATCGGGTAAGTCAACTCCAAGGCCGGACCGGAAATCAGACCGTAGTTGACCGCCACGCCCAGCCCTTCCACCGAAGACGCCTGAACATTGCCCGCCAACAGAGCACTCGAAGCCATAACCGCTAAAATCTGCTTTTTCATCTAAATTACCTTTTTAATTATAAGTTAATAAAAAATACTTATCAAAACGGCGGGATTTTAAAGTTAGAACTGCAATTTGTCAATTTGACGGCGCTCCCTTTTGGTCGGTCGTCCGGCGCCCTTTTCGCGGTAACCGGCCAAGGCCATATCCATCGTGGGTTTGCGCTGATTAAGCACTTCCTTGTCGAGCTGATAAAGTGAACAGGCCGCCTCAGCCGAACCACGCTTGTCGCTCACTTCCAGCACCGTCACTTCCACCTGGCGGTGCGGCTGGGTGATTTTAAGCTTATCGCCCACACTCAAGGTTTTACTGGGTTTGGGTTTATGACCGTTAAGCTCGATTTTGCCGCCTTTAATGGCGTCCAGCGCCACAGCGCGGGTTTTGAAAAAGCGCGCCGCCCACAGCCATTTATCCACCCGGATTTTATCCGCCTCTTGCATGGCTTAGCCTACAGCCAGTCGCGCGGCGTCAGATAATCGTACAACTCCGCTTCTTCGGTGCCCGGCGCCGGATGATAATCGTATTTCCAGGTCGCCAGCGGCGGCATCGACATCAGAATCGACTCGGTACGCCCGCCGGTCTGCAAACCGAAAATCGTGCCGCGGTCAAACGCCAGATTGAACTCCGCATAGCGGCCACGACGATATAGCTGGAAATCGCGCTGACGTTCGCCGTATTCCATCTCTTTGCGGCGCGCTACAATCGGACGATAGGCCTTGATATAGTGATCTCCCACCGAACGCATAAACGCAAAACAGGTTTCAAAATCCCAACCGTAGGTCGCCGTGTTCAAATCATCGTAAAACAGACCGCCCACACCGCGGGTTTCGTTGCGATGCTTGAGATAAAAATACTCGTCGCACCAGGCTTTGTATTTGGGATAAATCTCCTCGCCAAACGGTTTGCAGGCCTCTTTGGATTGCAGATGCCAGTGGAAAACATCCTCTTCAAACGGATAGTAAGGGGTCAGATCAAACCCGCCGCCAAACCACCAGACCGGCTCTTCACCGGCTTTTTCGGCCACAAAGAGACGCACATTCGCGTGGGAGGTCGGCACATACGGATTACGCGGATGAATCACCAGCGAAACACCCAGCGCCTGGAACGAACGCCCCGCCAGTTCCGGACGGTGCGCGGTGGCGGAAGCCGGCAGTGACTTGCCGAAAACGTGCGAGAAATTGACTCCGCCTTTTTCAATCACCGCTCCGCCTTCCATCACGCGGGTGCGTCCGCCGCCGGTCAACCCCATGGTGCCGTGATCCGGCTCGCGCTGCCATTCATCGATAATAAACTCGGCCGAACCGTCCTCTTCCGACAACTGCGCACAGATATCGTCCTGCAGGCTCAACAAGTAATTTTTGACCGCTTCGATGTTCAGTTGTGTATCCGCCATAATCATTCCAATTGATTGTCTTTAAAGGCTCCATTTTAACCCGAAAAACCCAAAAAGTCGGCAAAGCCTTCATCCCTGAAATTGGGTTATAATGCCTTAACCCTCTAAAAATAAGGCGAATTTCTTATGCCCAACAAAACACTTCGTACTGTTTTTGCCATCGCATTGTGCTGCTCAACCCCTTTTGCACAGGCCAGCTGGTGGGAACAGGCGGTTGACCTGTTAAAAGGTTCCAACACAACTGAACAAACAAATACCGCCGGTTCGACCAGCGCCATCACTACCCAAGATATGAACAGTGCTTTTAAGCAGGCGCTCAGCCTGGGTTCGGAGGCGGTAGTCAAACAGCTCGGTGCTGAGGATGGATTTAACGCCGATAGCCATATCCATATTCCGCTGCCGCAGAACCTGCAAACCGTTAAAGATGTCTTGTCGAAATTCGGCATGCAAAATCTGATGGATGACGTGGAACTCAAACTCAACCGCGCCGCCGAAGCGGCCGCCCCGCAAGCCAAGAGCCTGTTTCTGAACGCCATTCAGAACATGACGTTTGAGGATGTGCAGAAAATCTATCAAGGCCCGCAGGATTCCGCCACCCAGTATTTAAAGTCCAAAACCTCCGATGATCTCAAGGCCAAAATGCAGCCGATCATCGAAGAAACCCTCAATAGCGTCGGTGCCGTCAGCGCCTATGACAAAGCCATTGCCAACTACAAAAACCTGCCGTTTGTGCCCGATGTCAAAGCGGATTTACAAAACCACGTGACCCAAAAAAGCCTGGACGGCCTGTTCTACTATCTGGCACAGCAGGAACAGGCCATCCGCAAGGATCCGGCCAAACAAACCACCGAACTGTTGAAACGTGTATTTGGTAGCACTCAATAAGAATATAAGACACACGCCATGAGATTGATTAAATCGTTTTTAATCGGGTCGCTGCTGTTGGCCAGCAGTGCCTGCGTCAATACCCAAACCACCCGACAAGGCGCCGTCGGCATCGAACGCCAGCAGTTGATGCTGCTCTCCTCGCAGGAGATGACGCAGGGCGCCAGCCAGGCTTATGACGCCATTCTGAAGGAAGCCAAAGAGAAGAAAACCCTGAATACCGATGCGGTCATGCTCGGCCGCATCCGCACGGTCGCACAGCGCCTGATTCCGCAAACCGCCGTGTTCCGCCAGGACGCGCCGGCGTGGGATTGGCAGGTCAATTTGATCAAATCCGACCAACTCAACGCCTGGTGTATGCCCGGCGGCAAAATCGCCTTTTACACCGGCATTATCCAGAAACTCGCTTTAACGGATGATGAGATCGCCGCCATTATGGGGCACGAGATGGCGCACGCTCTGCGCGAGCACGGCCGCGAACGCGCTTCGGAAGCGCAGCTGACGCAGATCGGCCTGACCGCCCTGCAAGTGTTTACTGGCATTCAAGGCCCGGCACTGGACGCCACCGCCATGGCGCTGAATGTCACCTTGACCCTGCCCAACAGCCGCACCCATGAAACCGAAGCTGACCGCATGGGCGTGGAACTCGCAGCGCGCGCCGGCTACAACCCCTATGCGGCGGTAAATGTCTGGCAAAAAATGAGCAAAATGGGCAACGGCGGCACACCGGAAATCCTCAGCACCCACCCGGCACCCGATAACCGCATCAAAGACTTGCAAAAAGTCGCTAAAAAAGTCGAAGGGCTTTATTTAAAAGCCAAGAAATAGACAGGAAGCAAACGTGCAATTTTGGCCTGAAAAAACTCAACAGGCCGGGTCATAGCGCGGTTAGCGCAAGCGCTCGCCGCTTCTGGCATCCCAAATCTGGGTGGGTTGCGCCAGCTCACCCAACGTTCCCTCAAGACAGAACACCTGATCGGCAAACACCGCTTTGACCTCGTCGCACGATTTGGCCGGCGGCCGGGTCGAAAGATTGGCGCTGGTGGAGACGATTGGCTTGCCGAACGCTTCGCAAAGCGCTTGTACCAGCGGATGCGCCGACACGCGGATCGCCACGGTATCACGCCCGCCGGTAATCCACTCCGGCAAAGGTTGTTTCAACGGCAACACCCAGGTGACCGGCCCCGGCCAGGTCGCCAGCACCTTCTGCTCCCACGGCATGCCCGTCAACTGCACATAAGCCGCGATTTGCGCCACCGAAGCGGCCACCAGAATCACCCCCTTTTCCATCGGGCGCTGTTTCACGTGAAACAGTGTTTGCACCGCCGCCTCGTTGAACGGATCGCATCCCAAGCCGTAAACCGCCTCGGTAGGATAGGCAATGACGCCTCCATTGCCTAAAATCTCCGCCGCCGTACGTAACGCCAGATTGGCTTCGGGGTTGGTAAAAGTGTCCGGCATTACGCTTCCATCCGTAACATCTTAGTGGCTGCTCAAATGAAACCCGGAACCCCAGCCCCACTTCTGCAAAGCGGCTTCGGCGGCGTGCAGCGCGTTTTCGGGCAGATTCAAAAAGGCCTGTGCCTCTTCAAAAAAGCGCTCCAGCTCCTTGGTCATAAAATGGTCGGAAAACAGTTTGAACACCAGATAGTTGGCAATACGGTTGGCGGCGACCATCTGCGCCGCTTTGGGGTCAAACGTGGCCACTTCCAGCAGGTTGTCGTGGTGGTGAAATACGATGCTGCGGTAGAGCAAATTGCCGAGATTCCAGCGTTTGGCAATCAGCCCGCCGACAAAGGTGTGCGCCGTCTGGTAATGATTTTCCTCATCGCGGTAGGCGCTCAGCGGGTAATCCAGCTGGCGGCTGAAGTAGGTCTGCGCATAGTCTTCGGGGTCGTAACGCATCATGTAGAGCGCGCCGACATCCTGCATAAAACTGGCCAGATAGGCTTCGCAGCGACCCAGACCGTAAATCCAGTGGGAAAGCTCCGCCGCCGCGATGCCGGCACGCATGCTGTGCAGCACCACTTTCTGATCGGTTTCGGAAGTGGGCAGGTTTTTAATCAGGTAACCGCTCAGAAACAGGTAGCGGATGTCGTTAAGCCCCAGCAGATGGACGGCGCTGGCCGCATCCAGAATCAGGTCGTCCTCCTGACGGTTCAGCACGCGATTGGTCAGGCTTAGAAATTCACCCAACACCTCGGGATTATGCGCCAACACCCGCGCCACCTCGGCGGTATTGGGGTTGGGATTGTCCAGCATCGCCTCCAACTCAAGAATTTCGGGCGGGATGCTGTGCAGCTTGATCTGCTTGAGAATCTGCTTGGCCTGTTCAACCTTATCCTTCATATCCATGCGCCTGCACTCCTGTATTAGCGCTTACCTGCCGCCTTGCCGCCCGCTACCCGGCCTGTTGAGTTTTAAAACGGTGTTTTCTGGTGAAGTTGCAGCACGCGTTTAAACACATTCGGGTCTTTGATCTGGGTCATTTCGCCTTCGCGCGGAATGTGTTTGTCCTTGAGGCGCGACAAAAAGAAACGCAACGCCGCCAGACGCAACGCCGCGGGCCAGGCGGTTTGTTCCGCCTCGTTCAGCGGACGCTGCTGTTTGTAAGCCTTGACCATCTGCTCCATGCGCTCGGCATCGAACTCGATCTTAGCCGGATTGTCGTGCGGAATGCGGCACCAGTCGTTGACCATGACCGCCAGATCGTACAGCAGCGCACTGTTGCAGGCGTAATACAGGTCGATAATGCCGGAGAGTTCGTCGCCGTCAAACAAGGCGTTGTCGCAGAACAGATCGGCGTGGATCACCCCTTGCGGCAAGGCCTGCCAATCGATGTGGCTTTGAAAATTCAGTTCATTGGCAATCAGCTGTTTTTCGTCTTCCGGCAGGAACTTCTCGATCAACGCAAAGGTCGCCTGCATCCAGTCCAACCCGCGGTCGTTGGCGCGGTACTGTTCAAAATCGGTACCGGCCTGGTGAAAACGCGCCAGCTGCTCGCCCATCACCGCGCATTGCTTGGCGGACGGATGATCCACCCCGCCGCCGTTCAATCTTTCCACCAAAGCGGCCGGTTTACCGTAGAGTTCCTTCAGATAGCCGTTGGAGAGCGTCGGAATCGGATGCGCCGTCGGAATATGGTGCTCCGCCATAAACGCCATAATATTGAGGAAATACGGCAGCTCTTCAAAGGTGTGGTGTTCGAAGATGGTCAATACAAAGCGGCGGATTTCGCCGTTCAAGGTGGTATTCACAAAATAGTTGGTGTTTTCGATCCCGGCACTGATGCCGCTGAAAGATTCCAGTTCGCCCACCGCATAATCTTGTAAAAAAAGCTTGAGCTGGGACTCGTCAACAACAGTATAAACAGACATAAAAGCGTCTCTTGCACAGGACATTGCGGTGGCGCTTTAACAGCGGGTTGGCGCAAAGCCCTCAATGAATTGAAAATTTGGTTAAAATACGTCGAAGGATTTTACCATAACAGGCCCCAAAATGACCGAATCGAATATGCAACTCACCACCAATCCCGAAAGCCCGTTTATTCTGGTGGATGGTTCCTCCTACCTGTTCCGCGCCTTTCACGCGCTGCCGCCTTTGACCAACTCCAAAGGCCAGGCCACCGGGGCGATTTTCGGGGTGGTGAACATGCTCGGCAAACTCATCGAACAGTACCAGCCGGAGAAAATGGCGGTAGTGTTCGATGCCAAGGGCAAAACCTTCCGCCACGACATGTACAAGGAATACAAGGCGCACCGTCCGCCCATGCCGGAAGAGTTGGGCAGCCAGATTGCGCCCTTGCAGGAAATCGTCAAGGCGCTGGGTCTGCCGCTATTGGTGATTGAAGGGGTCGAGGCGGACGACGTCATCGGCACCCTGGCGCGCCAGGCGACCGAAAGCGAACACGACACGCTGATTTCCACCGGCGACAAAGACATGGCGCAGTTGGTCAACGAGCACGTCACGCTGATCAATACCATGAACGACCAGCTTTCCACGCCGGAAACCGTGCTGGAGAAATTCGGCGTGCGACCCGACCAGATTATCGACTACCTCGCGTTGATGGGCGACAGCGCCGACAATATTCCCGGCATCCCCAAATGCGGCCCCAAAACCGCCGTCAAATGGCTGCAATCGCACCAGACCATCGACCGTCTGATGGAAAACGCCTCGCTGATCGGCGGCAAAATCGGCGAAAACCTGCGCGACAACCTCGATCAACTCAAGCTGTCGCGCCAGCTGACCACCATTAAAACCGACTGCGACCTGCCGGTGCATCTAGACGACATCAACCGCCAGCCGCCCGATCTGGCGCGTTTGCAGGAACTGTTTGCCGAATACGAATTCAAAACCTGGTTGAATCAGGTCATGGCGGGTCATGCGCCCTTTTCCAAATCCAACGGCGCCAAGGCGCACAGCCAGACCATTACCAAAAAGAACGGCAGCAATCCGGCACATGTTGCAGCAAGTGTCGCCGCGAATGCCTCTAAAACCAACCAGTCGGCCGAAACGATTCACCGCCAGACGGTCGCGATTGACCCCTCCGGCTACGAAACCGTCTTTACCCAAGCGCAGTTTGAAAGCTGGCTGCAACGTCTGCAAAGCGCCGAACTGGTCGCCATCGACACCGAAACGACTTCCTTGGATACCATGGAAGCGCAGGTGGTCGGTGTCTGCTTGGCGGTGGCCGAAGGCGACACCCACAGAGCCTGTTATATTCCGCTGGCGCACGACTACGACGGCGCGCCGCCACAACTTGACCGCGACGCCGTGCTCGCCCAACTCAAACCACTGCTGGAAGACGCAAATGTCGCCAAATGCGGTCAAAACCTCAAATACGACTGGCATGTGCTGCAAAATCACGGCATCACCATGCGCGGCATGCGTTTCGACACCATGCTGGAGTCCTATGTGCTCAACAGCGTCGCCACGCGCCACAATATGGACGATCTGGCGCTGAAATACCTCAACCACCGCACCATCCATTTTGAGGAAATCGCCGGCAAAGGGGCTAAACAGCTGACATTCAATCAGATCGACATCGACACCGCCGCGCCCTACGCCGCCGAAGACGCCGACGTGACCCTGCGCCTGCACCAGACGCTATGGCCGCAACTGCAGGCCGAGCCGAGTCTGGCAAAGGTGCTGACTGAGATTGAAATGCCGCTGATGCCGGTGCTGGCGCATATGGAAAGAAACGGCGTGCTGCTGGACACCGCCAAACTCGCCGAACAGAGCGAAGAGATCAGCCACAAACTCGCCAAACTGGAACAGCAGGCGCATCTGATCGCCGGCGAGGTCTTCAACCTCAACTCCTCCAAGCAGCTGCAGGTGATTCTGTTTGAAAACCTCGATCTGCCGGTCATCAAGAAAACCCCCAAAGGCCAGCCTTCCACCGCCGAGCCGGTGCTGGCGGAACTGGCCGAACAGGGTCACGAACTGCCGACTCTTATTTTAGAGTACCGCAGCCTCGCGAAACTCAAATCGACCTACACGGATGCGCTGCCCAAGCAGATCAATCAACGCACCGGCCGGGTGCACACCTCCTATCAGCAGGCGGTGGCCTCCACCGGCCGCCTCTCCTCCACCGAGCCGAACCTGCAGAATATTCCGGTGCGCTCCGAGGAAGGCCGCCGCATCCGTCAGGCCTTTATCGCCCGCCCCGGCTACAAGATCGTCGCGGCTGACTATTCGCAGATTGAGTTGCGCATCATGGCGCATCTGTCGAATGATGCCGGCCTGCTGAACGCCTTTGCCCACGGGCAGGACATCCACCGCGCCACCGCGGCGGAGATTTTCGGCGTGCCGCTGGAGGCCGTCACCACCGAACAGCGTCGCAGCGCCAAAGCGGTCAACTTCGGTCTGATCTACGGCATGTCGGCGTTCGGTCTGGCCAAACAGTTGAACGTGGGGCGCAATCTGGCGCAGGAGTACATCAACCTCTATTTTGCACGCTATCCGGGCGTATTACGCTACATGGAAACCACCAAGGAGAGCGCCAAAGCCAAAGGGTATGTGGAAACCCTGATGGGGCGCCGCTTGTACCTGCCCGACATCCACGCCAGCAACGGCCAGCTGCGCCAGTATGCCGAACGCACCGCCATCAACGCGCCGATGCAGGGCACGGCGGCGGACATTATCAAAACCGCGATGATTCATATCGAGGAGTGGCTCAACCACACCGATCTGGATGTGCAGATGCTGATGCAGGTGCATGATGAACTGGTGTTTGAGGTCGCGGAAAAGGATTTGGATGCCGCCATTGAACACATCAAACCGTTAATGGAATCGGCGTTGGAATTGAAGGTGCCGCTGATTGTCGAAGTCGGTCAGGGTAATAATTGGGATGAGGCGCATTAAAACGTGCGTTGTTTTGGATTTTAAAAACTCAACAGGCCGGGTTAAGAGCGTTTTGAACCACAGAGGCACAGAGGAGTTGAGAAAAGAGCGGTTGGCAAATGGCCTTTGTTTTCCAAAAAACTCTGTGCCTCTGTGTCTCTGTGGTGAAATCTTTTGGGTATGTAAATTTTGTGATTGTTATCAATAGACTTTACGCCTAATAAATATTCTTGAGGAGGGGTAAGTTCGGCCCCTTTGAGTTGAGTGTTAGCCAGACTTGGCGAAAGGCTCTGAAAGCGATGAGCTGTCTGAGCAACCTTTGGTTGCGAGTTCGAAATCGCCAGAGCCTGAGGCTTAGTCCGGCTTCACGAGACGAGTAGGGGTGCCTTTTCTTTTCGCCTCTTTTCTTTGGGCAAGCAAAGAAAAGGGGCATCTCAAGGTATTCACAATTCCTATTTTGGATGCTTTTGACTGCTTGAGAAAAATATAAATTGTGGACAAAACAATCACAAAATTTACATACCCAATTTTTTATCTGAATTCAGGTTTTTAAATCCCTGTAAAAATTTTCATGCACGCCTAACAGCAACAGGGTTCGTGAGGTTTCATCCCATTCATAAGCCAGTAGAAATTGCTGATTGATGCAGTCAAACTTATAAACATACACGCCCGCTAAATCCCCTTTCTTTTCGGTACCGATTTGAGGCGTTTGGACAATGCGTTGAATCGCTTGATTAACATCTTTTAACTGGTTGTTATGCAGTTTTTTGTAAATCCGCTTAAACGCCGGTTTTTGTAGAATTTTAACCATCTTTTACCGTTTATTGACCATCGCGGAATTCAAATGGTTCGGACTCTTGATGTTTGGACAGCAACAGCGACTTGATCGCTTCAATCGATAACTCCGGATTTTCCAACGCGGTTTTACCAATACGCGCCCAATATTCAATCTGGTTGGGAATCGAACGTAACTCGGCTTTGGCTTGCGACTTGGCCTCTAAATAAAACTCATCGTTGATTCTGACGCTGGTTGTCATCATTTTCTCCCAGAAAACAAGAATTGCCTACAATTGTAGGCAAAAAGCCACCCGAAAACCATACAAAAAATACAGTAGGGAGACAACCTATTCTAATCTCACCCACATTAAATCTTTTTAAAACCCGGCCTGTTCGGTTTTGCAAAGGTTTATTTTTGCAATTGATTCTGCATCATTGCCTGAATATTAGCGGTGAGGTATTCTGTGCTTTGCGCCTGTTCGCTGCCGCCCGGCAGCATTGGGCGCAGCGGATTGGCCTGAAAATGGAAAAACAGCAGTGCCATCAGACTGGTGGTGAGAAAATGCGGGTCGCATTTTGGGTTGATCTCCACAAAGACGTCGTGCAACGCACGGCAGGTATCGGCCATGACGACCTGGGCGAGAAACTGCAGATGCGCTTCGTCCGGCACCAGCAGTTCGCGGATAAACAGTTGTCTGAAAATCACATCGCCGGCCATCTGCCGGCACGCCAATGCAATAAAATTATCCAGCTTTTGCTGTGCCGGCACGGCGGCTTGCAAACAAGCCTCCAACTCCCCACCCTGCTGACCAAAAACGTATTGCAAAGTGGCCTGATAGAGCGCCTGTTTGTCCTTGAAATGGTTGTACAGCGAAGGCGCTTTGATATGGCAGGCCGCGGCAATGTCGCGCATCGTCAGGGTGTCGAACCCCTTGGCGGCAAAGAGTTCGGCCGCGGTTTGCAGAATACGTTGTTTGGTGTCTAGTTGGCTCATAACATCGGGGTTTGCGTCAGGATTTGGCTTCATGTCGGGCGCGGATGGCGTCCCAGTCAATATTGTTGCAGGCGTAACAGGGTTCGTTAATCATACCCAATTTAACCAGTAAGGCGTGTATTTTACACCCTAAACAGAAACCCAGCACCGCTTCGAGCCAGACCATGCCCAAACAGACCCATACCAGCGTCACCGGAATCTCGTAGGGAATGTAGTTGGTGGTGGTCGGCAGCCATTCGCCATTGAACAGACTGTTGACGCCATTGGCAAAGGTGTCGGGGTTGAAAAACACCAGACAGAAACTTGCCAATGAAATCCCCAACCCCCAGGCAAAACGTTTCGGAGCAATGGGTTTCCACACCGGCGTTTTATTGCGCGCCAGGAAGGAGGCAATCTGAATGGTCGGCGAAAACCGCGACGACCACGCCGTCATACCTACAAGCAGTTCGAACAGACCGTAGAACAGCAGGGCCGTCTGTGCAGTGTAGTCGTAAACGCGCTGCGTCATCTGCCCGCTATAGATGATTTGCGAGGCTTCGGTCACTTCGTAAGTGTCTTCGACCGTGGCGGCATCCACTATCCACGGCGAGGTGTAAAGCACATCAAACAGCGTCAGCGCCATAAACAGCGGAATCACAATCATCATACCGGCGCGGATGCGCACTGCGGTTTCATTGATAAACAACACCTCTTCATTCGGGTCGCGGAACCAGGTGTTTTTAAAGGTGGACATCATCATCCCTCCCAATATTAGATTTTTTGAACCGAACCGGCCACCGGCTTGCTGAAAAAGGTGCCGACAATCATGCCAACCGAATAGGGTTGCTTATGGTTCCACGGCATCAGCGACATAAAACGCGCCAGGAAGCAGTAATCGAACAGCACCATCGCCGTGGTGCCGAGAATCACCGGATAGATCAGCCAATACAGCGGCGGCCAGAATGCCGCCAGCAACAGCAAGGCATAGGCAATCCGCACCTGAGTGGCAAACGCCGTCAACGAACGCTGTTCGACGCCGAAATGCACCACTTGAATCAACGTTAAGGCCAGCGCCAGCTGCAAACCGGCAAACCAGCCAAACACATCGGCTATCAACAGCAGGTCGGTGATAAACCAGTAAATCCAGATTTTATTGCTAATTCGATGCATATCTTTTTCCTAATTCAGAACCCAAAAACCTCGGTAAATCCCTGTTTGCAGCGTTTTATTCATTGCTTACCCCCAGATCGCCGCCGGTGAATTCCAGATAGATATGCAGGGCGTTGTTGCGGTAGGTCTGTTCGTACACCGGTCTGTCGGCATAGGCGCTCTGGTCGATCTGCTCGAGAGTGCGCTCGGTTCCGCCAGCGGCGATCAGTTTGCCGATCTGCTGATGCATATCCTTCAGATAATCGTAGGTATCCTGTTTGACCTGCTGCATCGTTGTGGGTGCGCCGTGCCCCGGAATCACGGTGACGTCATGCGGAATGGCGTCCATAAAGCGTTCGAAAGACTCCACCCATTTGCGGGTATCGGTATAGGCAAACAGCGCCAGCATACGCTCGTTGTAAGCCAAATCGCCCGGTAGAACCACCTTGCGCTGCGGAACATACACCACCGTTGAACCGGGCGTATGCCCCGGCCCAAAATTCATAAGCTGAACGGTTTCACCACCGCCGACCTCGACGGTCATGGTATCGTCAAAGGTCGTGAAAAGAGGGGATACGTCGCGTGCGCTTTCGGTCAATTCGTGGCCGACACGGCTACCCCAACTGGCTTTGATGGCGTCGAAACCCTTATGGAAATCGCGGTTGGCGAGCGAATGGGAATAGAGGTGTTTGACGCCCTGATCCACCCAATAGCCCGCGCCGAGATAGGCGTGGCCCTGACTGTTCTCGACCGCCACCCATTTGACCGGTTTGTCGGTCACCTGTTTGATCTGCTGGTGTAACGTGTAGGCCAAGGCCGGATTGGCTCCGGCGTTGAACACAAACACGCCGTCTTCAAACACCATAAAACTCAAATTGTTGTTCAAGCCGAAGTTGGCGGGATTGTGCCAGATCAAACTGCCGACCACCGTATAAACGCCATCGGTCACCTCAACCGCCTGAGGAATCGGCAGACGCTTGCCGATATAGCCCTGTTTTCTTAACACCTGCTGCATCTCTTTGGCATAGGTTGCGGCGCTGGCCTGCATCAGACCGTAATTTTCAAACTTTTTCATTTCATCGGCATAGCGCTCAAAGCCTTCTGTATAGGCATCGGAAGCAACACCTCCCAAAGGGAAAAATCCACAGCAGAGGGCCAATGCGATCGTGATTTTCAATGTATTCATTTTCAGGATTCCGGTTGAGTGATCTGACTATTTTATAAACTAACTAACATTTGTTAGTGTAATCAAAAAAATAACAAAAACAACCCCTAATGAAAGGTAAGGCAGCAATAAGGGATTTTTTCGCCTATCGGCAATCACGTAAAAAGCGGCGATTTAAAAGGCGCGAAAACTCAACAGGCCGGGTAAGAAAACATTTCCTAGCCGGCCTGTTAAGTTTTTTCATTGATCAAAACGATTTGTTTGCCAGCTGTGCATTTATTGTCTGCTCAGTTTAATCCTATCCATAAAGTCGTTTAAGTAAGGTGTCGCCGCTTGGCTCGATTGAATCGCCGCATAGAGAGTGGACCAAAGTCCATTTTGACCAAGTCGTTTTCTGGGCAGATGTTTAAACTCTTCCTGCGTATCCAACAACCATTTCGGCAGAGCGCAAACCCCATGCCCACTTTCTACGCGATGCAACATCATTAAGGTCATATCCGTATATTCGGTGGCTTTTGGTCGCAGTTTGTTAGGTCGTAGAAATTGACTGAAAATGTCCAGTTTCTCTTCCTCCACCGGGTAACAAATTAGGGTTTCTATCACCAGGTCCTGCGGCTCTATCCAGGCCTTTTGAAGCAATCTGTGATTCGGCGGTAACACCAATAGGATTTCATAACTGAAAAGGGGATGAAAATCCAAATCGGCCCGCTCAATCGGATCTGAAGTAATCACCAAATCGAGTTGCCCCTGACGCAATGCCAACAATGCATCCACGCTAAATCGACTGACAATGTCCACGTCAATGTTGGGCCATTGCGCCTGAAACGGCCGCAACAGAGGCAACAACCATTCAAAGCAGGTATGGCACTCCACCCCTATTTTTAACCTTCCCTGTTCACCGGACGCAAGACGTTTTAAGGCCACTTCTGCTTGTTGTATGCCCGGCAGAACAACCTGCGCCAACTGCAACAAGGTTTTGCCAGCCGGCGTAAACCGTAACGGCTGACTTTTGCGTTCGAACAACTTCAATTGGTAGTGATCTTCAAGCTGTTTGATCTGGTGTGAGAGCGCCGATTGCGTCATAAAAAGCGTTTCGGCGGTTTTGACAAGATTACCCTGCTCGGCCAAAACAGAGAGCGTTTTGAGATGTTTAATTTCAAGCATGGTTCAACCACCTGATTGTTGAAAGAACATGCAAGTTTAATTATTAAAATAATTCAAGTAAATATGAATTTAATTCGTTTGTTTTCATATTGCCGGCTTTTTATGATGTCTGTCAGAAAAACAGCGGCGTTTAAAACTCCGCAACCACCATCGAAACCAAAGGATTTGTAATGACTATTCATAATTTAGGTTACCCGCGCATCGGGGATTTTCGCGAACTCAAGTTTGCATTGGAGGCTTATTGGAAAGGCGAAAAAACCTTAACGGACTTGGAAGCGCAAGCGCGCGAAATCCGTTACAAAAACTTTCAAACGCAGATTGCTGCGGGGATTGAACTCATTCCGGTGAACGACTTTGCTTATTATGATCAATGTCTAAATATGAGTACCTTGCTGGGGGTGATTCCGAAGCGTTTTCGCCAAGATGAGTATGATATCGACATCGCTTTCCGCATGGCGCGAGGCCGCGCACCTTCTGATGATGGAATTGGTTGCGACGAGGGACATCTGTGCGAATCGAGAGCGGGTTTCGCCGGCGCCATGAAAAAATGGTTCGACACCAACTATCACTATATTGTTCCGGAGTTGTATGACGACACCGAATTCAAGATCACCGATACGCGCTTATTTAACGAAGTGGCCGAAGCCCTGGCGCTGAAGCAGGACGGGAACATCGACTTCAAACCGGTTCTGATCGGGCCGGTAACCTATTTATACCTTGCCGAAAATGTCGGCAATGCGATTCCAAAACTGAGCCGTCTCCCCGAACTGTTAGCGGTCTACCTGCAAATCCTACAGAAACTGGCGGATCAAGGCATCCGCTGGGTACAAGTCGATGAACCGATTTTAGGGCTGGAGTTGAACGCGGAATGGCAAAATGCTTTTACGACAGCCTATGAGGCACTCTCCAAGATTCAGGTCAAACTGCTTGTTGCGACCTATTTTGAAACGCTTGGCGACAACCTTGATCTGGCGTGTGAGCTACCCGTTGCAGGCCTGCATTACGATGCCGTGCGTGGCGAAAAGCAGCTTGCTTGCCTGGTCGAACAATACCCGGCGCATAAGGTGCTGTCTATCGGTTTAGTTGAAGGTCGTAATATCTGGAAAACCGATATAACCGCTGCGCTAAAGCAACTTGCGGATGCCAAAGCCAAATTCGCTAACAATCTATGGATCGCGCCGAGTTGTTCGCTATTGCATGTGCCGGTCAATCTGGACGTGGAACAAAAACTCGATCCCGAGCTGAAAAACTACCTGTCGTTTGCCAAACAAAAACTCGATGAAGTGAAACTGCTCGCCGACGCCCTGAATGGCAAACCCGATGAAAAAGCCCTTGCCGATAACGCCAAAGCGATCACCGACAAAAAAGCCTCCAAGCTGGTTCACAACGCCGCCGTTCAGGCGCGCATTGCCAAGCTGGATGAAACCGCCTTGAATCGACCTGCTCCTTATAAAGAACGGGCAGCGCTCCAAAAAGCCAAATTTAAGCTACCGCTTTTCCCGACGACGACCATTGGCTCTTTCCCGCAAACGGCAGAGATTCGCCAAACCCGTCTTAAATTCAAAAAAGGCGACATTAGCGAAGCACAATATATTGAAGCTATGCAGGCGGAAATTCGCGATGTCTGCGCACGTCAGGAGCGTATCGGCATAGATGTATTCGTTCACGGCGAGCCGGAACGTAACGACATGGTCGAATACTTCGGCGAACAACTCAAGGGTTATGCCTTCACACAATTCGGCTGGGTGCAATCCTATGGCTCCCGTTGCGTTAAGCCGCCGATTATTTACGGCGATGTTTCACGCGAAAAACCGATGACCGTTTTCTGGTCGCAATATGCGCAAAGTCAGACCGCCAAACCCATGAAAGGCATGTTATCGGGTGCCGTCACCATGTTGAACTGGTCGTTTGTGCGCAATGACCAGCCGCGCGAACAAACCTGTAACCAAATCGCACTGGCGTTACGCGACGAAGTGTTGGATTTGGAAGCGGCCGGTATTCACATGATTCAGATCGACGAAGCGGCTTTGCGAGAAGGTCTGCCGTTGAAAAAATCAGACTGGGAGGACTATCTGCGCTGGGCGGTGAAGAGTTTCCACATTACCACCTCCGGTGTGGCAAACGACACCCAGATTCACACCCATATGTGTTATTCGGAGTTTAACGACATTATTGAATCCGTAGCGGCAATGGATGCCGACTGTATCACCATCGAAACCTCCAAATCGAATATGAAACTGCTGGATGCTTTTGTAGACTTTGAATATCCGAATGAAATCGGCCCGGGCGTTTACGATATTCACTCGCCGAATATTCCAACCGTTGAACAGATGATCGGGTTAATCGAAAAAGCCGCCAAGCTGATTCCGGCAGAACGTCTGTGGGTCAACCCCGACTGCGGCTTGAAGACCAGAGGGTGGAAGGAAACCGAACCGGCATTAACCAATATGGTGCAAGCCGCGAAGAAACTCAGAAAACAGATCGCATAAGGGCATCCGTTTACAACGCATTTAAGATGCGTTAAAACTCAACAGGCCGGGTAGAAAACTTTTGCTACCCGGCCTGTTGAGTTTTTTGAAAGGCAAATTTTAAAAAATGCCGGCTTAACCTTTTGCCGAGGTTTCGGCGTTTTCGGCCGGTTTTTGCGCTGTCGGCTTTTCCTTAACCGGCCGTTCATATTCCATCCAACCGTCAAGTTTTTTCCAGACCTGATCCAAGCCTTCGCGCTTCAGCGACGAAAACAGCTGCGCGCTGGCGTGCGGATACTGTTCCTTCAGGGTTTTCTGCAACGCCAGCAACGCCGCTTTGGCCGGGCCTTTTTTGAGTTTGTCGGACTTGGTCAGCAATACATGCACCGGCAGTTCCAGCGAGGCGGTCCAATCGAGCATGACAATGTCGATATCGGTCGGCGGCATACGGCAATCCATCAGCAGAATCATGCCGCGCAGACACTGGCGTTTTTCGATATATTCGCTCAACCCCGCTTCCCAGGCGCGTTTGACGTTCACATTAACCTTGGCGTAACCGTAACCCGGCAAATCCACCAGACGGTGTTCGGCATCGCACTCGAAAAAGTTGATCATCTGCGTGCGCCCCGGCGTCTTACTGGTACGCGCCAGCGACTTTTGCGAAGTGATGACGTTCAAAGCACTCGATTTACCCGCATTGGAGCGCCCGGCAAAGGCGACTTCGTAACCGCTGTCTTCGGGACACAGCGCCAGCGTGGGCACGCTTTTGAGGTAGGTGGCTTTTTGGTACAGAGGGTGTTGCATAGAAGAATTCTTTAATACTTTATCAATGGTGTGCATAAGTATATACTCTACACTATTTTTTAAATACCCTATGGCCGGCTCGGACTTTCTAAAACCGCGAAAACGCGCTGAAAATTCGTGAAAATGCCCAGAAATTAAGCTTATGACACAAGAAACCGTTCACTCCGCAGCACCACGCAAACAACGCGTGCTACTCGATTTCCTAGGTTCGATGAACCTCGCCGTCACCCTGCTGGTCATGCTCTCCATCGCCTCGGTGATTGGTACGGTCTTGCAGCAAAACCAGGCGACGCAGGATTACATCATCAAATTCGGCCCTTTCTGGGCGGAGGTCTTTAACAGCCTGGGGCTGTTCCACGTTTACGGCGCCGCCTGGTTTGTGCTGGTACTGGTGTTCCTGCTGTTGTCCACCAGCGTCTGCGTGACCCGCAATACGCCGGGCTTTATCAAGGATATGAAGCAGTTCAGCGAGAAGCTGTCGCTCAAAGCCCTGCAACATCAGCCGCAACACACCGAATTCACTTCAAAAGACGATCTGCAAACCGAACAGGCCAGGGTCGTGAAGACCCTGCAGGCGCAAGGCTACAAAACCAAAGTGCATGCGCGCGACGACGGTTCGGTGACCGTTGCCGGTTTGAAAGGCCGCTGGAACCGTCTGGGTTATTTCTTCACGCATGTTTCGATTGTGGTCATCTGTATCGGCGCCCTGCTCGACAGCAATCTGCTGCTCAAATACCGCGAACTGACCGGCAATCTGATTCCGGAAACGCGCACCATTTCATTGAAAGAAGTACCGCAAACCGCCTGGTTGGGGCCGGAAAACACCTCTTTCCGCGGTTCGGTCAACGTACCCGAAGGCCAGAAAAGCGACGTGCTGTTCCTGCCGTATGAAGACGGCTATCTGGTGCAGAAACTGCCGTTTATGGTCGAGGTGAAGGATTTCCGCATCGAATATTACGACACCGGTATGCCGAAAAACTACGAGAGTGACCTGGTTCTGACCTCGCCGGAACTCGACGAACCGATTGTCAAAACCATCGCGGTCAACCACCCGCTTTACTATAAAAACTATGCAATCTATCAGTCGTCGTTCGGTGACGGCGGTTCTCTGCTGAATCTGAAAGTCCACCCGCTGCTTTCACCGGTGGAAAATCCGATCGGGCTGCAAACGGCAGTCAATAAAGTGGAACCTTTGAAGACGCCGATCGGCAAATTCAATGTCGAATTCAACGACTTCCGTCTATTCAATATGGTACCGACGACCGAGGAAGAACACGCCAAGACCGGCAAGAAATTCCATAACAACGGCCCTTCGATTATCTTCAAGGTGCGCAACGAGCAAGGCAAGGCGTGGGAATATGAAAACTACATGAGCCCGAGCCTGCAGGAAAACCGTTGGTTCTATATGACCGGCGTGCGCACCATGAACAGTGAACCTTTCCGCTATCTGTTCATTCCGGCGGATGCCAAGCGCCAGAAAACGCGTTTCTTCAAGTTCCTGGCGTTGATCAACAACCCGGTGGAAAACACGCGTATCTTTAAAGAGGCCTTCCCGCAAAGCGAACAGACCGACGATAAGACCTATGCCCTGCAGATTCGTCTGATGCAGCAGCTGATGACGTTGTTCCGCGCCAAAGGTTTCGACGGCATTAGCGAATTCATTAACAAAAACGTGCCCGAAGAAGAGCGCCAGAAGGTCGGCGACTACTATTTCGGCCAGACCAGCTTTGCATTGCAGAGCCTGTTTTTGGATGTTCTGAAGCAGGAAGGCGCACAACCTGCCAGCGATGCGGAGGTTTCCGATTTCGACAAACAGTGGTTTGAAGACGCGCTGACGGCCATCAACACCATTCCGCATTACGGCCCGCCGATGTATTTTGAGCTGGAATCCTTCAAACATATCCAGTCGACCGGCCTGCAGATCACCAAATCACCCGGAAAAGATGTGGTTTATTTTGGTAGCGCGATGCTTATAATCGGGGTGTTCTTTCTATTCTATGTGCGTCAAAAACGCATTTGGGTAAATCTGCGTCAAGCCGAAAACAGCGGCGACCAAGCGGATAAAGCGGGCACCGACATCACGGTTGCCGGCAAAGACAACAAACCACTGCCGGAAACCGAAACCGAATTTGAACGTCTGGTCCATCTGCTCCGGACATCGAGTCATTAAGCTAACCCAGAAAGCTAGACATATAAAAAGGAATTAGCGATGCAATCAGAAACTTTAAGCAACCACTACGAAGAAACGAAGTCTTTCGGACTGCGCGACATCGTATGGGCGGCATTTGTCATTATCGGCAGTCTTCTGGCATGGGATCAATACGGCCACAATATGGATGTCTATGAAGACGCCATTTTGGGTGCGGCGGCAATCGGGCTGATCTGGCTGGGCCGTTTCTGGCGGAGTTTCCAGCCGGTTACCGTGGTGGTCACCCTGCTAAGTGTCCTGGCCATCTACACCTATGCCAAACACGGCAATGTCATTACCGCCAATGAACAGGCCTTTTTCTTAAAATACCTGATCTCCAGCCAATCGGCGATTATGTGGATGAACGCCCTCTTCATTCTGGCGATGGTGACCTACTTCCTGGCACTGTATCAGCGTTCCGAATTTACCGGCAAAGTGGCCACCACCATGGTGTGGAGTGCGGCGGTGTTCGGTTTGGTGGGCATGATGGTGCGCTGGCGCGAGTCTTACATTATCAATGTCGAATACGGCCATATTCCGGTCAGTAGCCTGTATGAAGTGTTTATTCTGTTTGTGGTGCTGACGGCTCTGATCTACCTTTACTACGAACAAAAATACAAAACCAAAACCCTGGGCGGTTTTGTCATGCTGGTCATCAGTGCGGCGGTCGGGTTTATTCTGTGGTACACCTTTGATCGCGAAGCGCATGTCATTCAACCGCTGGTACCCGCTCTGAAAAGCTGGTGGATGAAAATCCACGTTCCGGCCAACTTTATCGGTTACGGCACCTTCTCCATCGCCGCGATGGTAGGTCTGGCCTACCTGATTACCGCCAAAGTCAAAGAGAAGAATCCTAACAGCGGTTTTGTCAAACGTATGCCGTCGTTGGAGTTGATGGACGACCTGATGTACAAAAACATCGCTTTGGGCTTTGCCTTCTTCACCATCGCCACGGTGTTGGGCGCGATGTGGGCGGCGGAAGCCTGGGGCGGTTACTGGTCATGGGACCCTAAAGAGACCTGGGCGTTGATTGTCTGGTTGAACTACGCCGCCTGGCTGCATATCCGCATGAGCAAAGGCTGGCGCGGCAAGCCGATGGCCTGGTGGGCATTGATCGGCCTGTTGGTCACGACCTTTGCCTTCCTGGGCGTGAATATGTTCCTGTCCGGACTGCACTCTTACGGTGAATTGTAATCCGCTCAATCAACGAAGGAAGCAAATGCAGATGTTACGCAGAACCTGGTTAAAAACCGTTGTTACCGCCGCTTTTGCCGGCCTGTTGAGTTCTAATTCTTGGGCGCAGGCCGACTTTGATTTTGTGGAAGGCGTGGAATACAAGAAAGTGCCGCAACCGCAATCCATTGCGCCGCATACCAAGCAGGTCACCGAAGTTTTTTATTACGGCTGTCCGCACTGCTTCGAACTGGAGCCGAGCATTCACGAATGGCTCAAAACCAAACCGAAAGACGTTTATTTCGAGCAGATTCCGGCGGTTTTGAATAATCCCAACTGGATCTTTATGGGTAAGGTCTATTTCACGGCCAAAGAACTCGGAGTAGTGGAACAGGCACATCTGCCCTTCTTCAGCGCTATCCATAAGGAACGCAAGCAGCTCTTTACAGTCGATGCTCTGGCGAGTTATTTCACCCAGTTCGGCGTGAAAGAAGCTGATTTTAAAGCGACTTTCAACAGTTTCAAAGTGGATCAACTGGTGCGCAATGCAATGCGTGTCACCCAGGCTCTCGGCATTTCCGGTGTGCCGGCGGTCGTTGTCAACGGCAAATACCTCACGGATGTGCCGATGGCGCAAAGCAAAGAGCGCATGTGGCAGGTCGTGGATTATCTGACCAATCAATAGACTGTCCGTAGCTATTTGCAAAAAGGGGGTCTTACCCCCTTTTTTATTATGTATAGAGAGCTTTGCACGAGTGGGGCGCGAAAGAAAAATGAGGAAAAAATGGCCTGATTGAGGCGGAAAATGCAGCTAATAGCCAGCTATTAGCAAGTTTTTCAACAAAAATCAGGTGGTTTTTAACCATTTTTATGCGTGCAACCACCTCGTGCAAAGCTCTCGTATAAAAAGATTTTTGGCAAAAGCCGCAATCAGCCATTCCAAAATCCCGGCAGGCCTGTTATTTTTAGCAGGTAAGCGGCCAACCTTATTTTTACTTAAACGAGTCATCTCATGAAAGCAGCACATCTTTTTGTCCAATGCCTTGAAAACGAAGGCGTCGAGTATATCTTTGGCATTCCCGGCGAAGAAAACCTCGATATTATGGATGCGTTGCTCGACTCCAATATTCAATTCATCACCACCCGCCACGAACAAGGTGCCGCGTTTATGGCCGACGTTTACGGACGTTTGACCGGCCGTGCTGGGGTTTGTTTGTCCACGCTGGGACCCGGCGCTACCAATCTGGTAACCGGCGTCGCCGATGCCAATATGGATAACGCTCCGCTCGTCGCTATTGCCGGACAAGCCGCCACCACTCGCATGCACAAAGAGTCGCATCAGGTGGTCGATCTGGTGAGCATGTTCAAACCCATCACCAAATACGCCGCCCAGGTGCTAGAACCGGGCACCATTCCCGAAGTGGTGCGCAAAGCCTTTAAATTGGCCGAAGCGGAAAAACCCGGCGCGACCTTTATCGACCTGCCGGAAAACATCTGCGAGATGGAGACCTTGGAAAAACCGCTGCCTAGCAGTGCCAACCGCCTCACCTTGGCCGATCAGGAACTGTTGGAAGCCGCGGCGGAATTGATCAAACAGGCCAAATACCCGCTGATTCTGGTAGGCAATGGAGCGGTGCGCGCCCGTGCCGGCGAATATCTGCAGACATTCGTTGAAAAACACTCTATTCCCGTGGTGAATACCTTTATGGCCAAAGGCATCATCCCCTACTACAAAAACGGCATGGCGATGGGTACTGCCGGCCTGCAGAAAGGCGATTACGAAAACGGCGGTTTTGCTAAAGCCGACGTGGTGATTTGCGTGGGTTTCGATATGGTCGAATACCACCCTCATTTGTGGAATCCCAAACGGACCCATCGCATTATCCATATCGATACCAAAAAGGCCGAGGTCGATAACAGCTATATTCCTGAAGTCGAGCTGATTGGTAATATCGGCCGAAATCTGGCGGCTTTGGGCGAACTTTTGCCGACTCCGCAACACAATTGCCTGCTCGATTTCCCGTTACGCGACGCGATGGTTAGAGAGATGGACCGCTGCTCCAACAGCACGGCCTGGCCGATGCTGCCGCAAAAAATCATCTGGGATCTGCGTACCGCAATGAATAAAGCGGATATCGCCATCTGCGACGTCGGCGCCCACAAGATGTGGATGGCGCGCATGTTCCGCTGCGATTTGCCCAATACCTGCATTATCTCCAACGGCTTTGCCGGCATGGGCATCGCCGTTCCCGGCGCGATTGCCGCGAAACTGGCCTATCCCGACAAAGCCGTGGTGGCGGTCACCGGCGACGCCGGCTTTATGATGAATTCCCAGGAAATCGAAACCGCGCTGCGCTGCAATACCCCAATGGTGATTCTGATCTGGAACGACAGTCAGTACGGTCTGATCGAATGGAAACAGCAACGCCGTTTCGGACGCTCGGCTTATATCGATTTTAAAAACCCCGATTTCGTCGCCTACGCGAAATCCTTCGGCGCCCAGGGTGTGCGCATTGAATCGGCAGATCAACTGCTACCGGCTTTAAAAAACGCCTTAAAAGCCAATACGGTAACGGTTATAGACTGTCCGGTGGATTACTCGGAAAATGATCGCCTTACCGCTCTTTTGGGCAACGTACTCTCTGAGATTGAGGATTAAGCACACCGTTTTATCCACTTAAAAAACGAGGATAGATATGATTTTTATCAGACGCAACACTGAAGGCGAAATCAGCGAAATCGATTTCTCCCCCGGGCCTAATTTAGAGGAAATCAGTCTATTTGATCCTCAATTAAAAGACTTTTTAAAACACTCTCCGCACAGCGAAGAGTTGATCAAGACCGTGCTTGATAAACTCGATCTGGATATGGTCCGCGTTATCGAGGATTTGATTGACGTAATGATCAATAAGGAACTCATCCGTTTTACCGACCTGCCGCAGGCGGTACAGAACAAACTGCTCTTCAAGAAAAGCATCCGTAACTCGCTGCGTGAAGAACGGGAAATCCTTATCGAGGAAGAAGAGGCCCTTAATTTCTAAGCCGGCAATCGATATCAGCTTAGATAGGTGACGATCTCTTCAAGCGGTTTGCGGCGGGCGTTGCTATTCAGATTTTTCTGGTCTTGCGCGCTGATAGGACCGATATACAAAGCGCCGATCAATTCGATTTGAGAAGGATCGCTATTCAATAGCGCATGAGTGCGATGATCCTGTAAAATAGGCCCTGTGCTCCATTGCACCCCTATTTGCAGGTTCCAGGCCATCAATTGCAGGTTTTGAATGGCACAGGCGCAGGCCGCATAATCCTCCTTTTGGATCACCGGGTCGGGATTTAAAACCTGCCCAACCAGAATCACCTGGGGAATGCGTTGAAATTTGGCGATGGCTTTTTGATAAAGACAATCGTAATTACATTCGTCTGAGGCTTTTTTGCGGGCGCGATTATCGGCATAGATCTCCGCCAGCTGGCTCTGTGTATTGGGACCCAGCACCCAATAACGCCACGGTTGGGTTAATTTATGGTTGGGCGCCCAGCGTGCCGCTTCCAAACAGAGCTGCAATGCATCCGCCTTCAATTCAACCTGCGAATCGAATTGATAGCAGGTGCGGCGTGACTGAATGAGCGCTAGAAGCGACTCGCTGGCAATAAACATAATCAGGTTCCTTCTGGAAAACGGTTGGCTGCCGCTATTATGGTCAATAATCCCCTAGCCTACAAGGCAATAACAAAGTGGATAAGATGTTGAATTTTGTGGATAACTCGCATTTTTTTCAATATTGATTTTTTTATCCACAAAACGCACACATTTATCCACTGCGGTTATTTCATACTCTACCCACACCCTACTCACAAGCTAATTTGCTGAAATTTTTCATTAATTCGACTTTATCAACATGATTCGTTACTCTTAAGAAGAATAAGAAAAAAGAAAAGATATAAAAAAATATATACTTAATAGGTTCATCCACATCCACAAGTGACAGCAAAATGACCCTAAATGAATTGCGATATATCGTCGCCGTTGCACGCGAGAAACATTTCCGTAAAGCATCCGAAACCTGCTTCGTCAGTCAACCTACGCTTAGTGTCGCAATTAAGAAACTCGAAGAAGAACTGGATGTCATTCTTTTTGAACGACGCAAACAGGATGTCTTGGTCACCCCTATCGGCAAACAGATTATCTCGATTGCCGAAGAGATTCTGGAACGCAGCAACGAAATCAAACAGATTGCCAAAGAGTCGCAAGGCGACATGAGTTCTGAATTAAAAATAGGCGCGATTCATACCATCGCCCCTTATCTGATTCCCAGACTGATTCCCAATTTTCACAAACACGCCCCCAACGTTCCGTTGATTATCGAAGAAAACTACACTCACGTCCTCGCCGATAAATTGCAGACAGGCGAACTGGATCTGGTCATCTTGTCATTGCCTTTCCAGGAACCCAATATCGAAACCCACCTGCTCTACGAAGAGCCTTTTAAGCTGATTGTGCCCAAACAGCATCCTTTAAGTCAGGCTAAAGGCGATATCGTATTGCGCAAGATCGAAGATGAAACCATCCTACTGCTGGGCGCAGGCCACTGTTTTCGCGATCAGGTCATAGAAGCCTTCCCCAATCTGATGCATCTCAATTACCAGAGCGACCGTCTGCAGAGAACCTTCGAAGGCAGCTCATTGGAAACCATCCGTTATATGGTCGCATCGGGTACCGGCATCTCCATATTTCCATGCAGTTCGCTCTCAGATCGCGATGAAGAGCTTTTTACCATCAAAGAGTTGTCTCACCCTATTCCCAAGCGTAAAGTGGCACTAGCATGGCGTAAGAGCTTTCCACGACATGAGATACTCAAGCGTTTCATTGCTTCCCTTGAAGAAATAGAAATTCCCTGTACGCAAAAGTCTTAATGAATATAATAGGCCTATTTAAAATACAAATAGTTCATCTGCCATGAAACCGATTTTCCGCAAACTCTTCCTTTCCGTACTTATAAGCAGCACCCTGTACAGCGCTCCCAGTTTAGCGGGTTGGGAAGAAGATTTGGTTTACAAGCCCCAGCCGCAAACGGCCACCGCAGAAATTATGAATCCCGAGGACCCGTTTGAAAATTACAACCGTAAAGCCTTTGCGTTCAATATGGCTTTTCATAACGCCATCGGCGAACCGGTCGCCAGTGCCTACCTGAATTACGTTCCCGGTCCGGTGCGTTACGGTATCGGCAATTTCTTCGACAACCTGGGCACCCCGATCTCTTTTACGAACAGTTTTCTGCAAGGCAAGGTTGAAGAAGGTCTGGCGGGGATGATGCGTTTTGCCATCAACTCCACCTTCGGTCTGCTGGGTATTTTGGATATTGCCACACCGGCGAGATTGACCCCCAATAAGGAAGATTTCGGGCAAACCCTCTATGTTTGGGGTGTTTGGAATGAAGCCTCGTTTGTGGTGGTGCCGTTTCTAGGCCCTTACACCACCCGCAGTCTGTTTGGCGACGTCACCGATGCCTATACCGATCCGGTCTACACTCTAACCGACAACGACTGGAACCGCACGGCACTGTCGGCGGGCGACGCGTTTGTGGGTTACACCAAAGCCGCGCCTTTAATCGACGAAATCCGCCATCAGCAGGATCCCTACATCTTCATGCGCGAAAGTTACCTGCAATACCGCACCAACCAGATTTACGACGGTAAAGCGCCCAAGCCGAAGCTGGACGACTTTAATTTCGAATAAAAACGGATTTCTTCCCCCTTTAAACAAAAAACCCGGCCTGTTGAAAACAAACCGGGTTTAAATCATCGCAAAAAATGCCTCAAAAAAACTCAACAGGCCGGGTAGGATTAAGGTTTGTTCTGAGTATGGCTCTCCATGCGCGTTCTGATATGCAAGGAGGCCTTAGCCATTAAATGTGCGCTCACAGGTGCGGTAATAAATAAAAACAGCGTCACCAGCACCTCATGCAGGCTCACGGTCTCCTCCTTAAAACTGAAATACAGCGCCGAAGCCACCAAAATCGCTCCCACGCCCAGCGTAGTCGCTTTGGTTGGGCCGTGCAGGCGCATATAAAAATCCGGCAGTTTATACAGGCCGATGGAACCGATCAGCGTAAAAACGGCGCCCACTAATACCAACACAGCCAAAATAATTTCTAACATTCTGTTTACTCGCTCTTAACTGCCTGTTTATTCCATAATATCGCCGCGCAGCAGGTATTTGCTCAGCGCCACCGTGCCCACAAAGCCCATCAGCGCAATCAGCAGCGCCGCCTCGAAATACAGGGCGCTGCCCTGGTAAAGTCCAAACAGAATCAGCAGGGCGATGGTGTTGATGTAAAGCGTATCCAGCGCCAGGATGCGATCCGGCAGATCCGGCCCCTTAATGAGCCGTAACAGACTCAATAGCAGCGCCAGCGATACCAGCGCAAAACTGATTTCAATCACCGTACTCAGCATGATTCAAATATCTCCTGTAAAGGGCGCTCGTAGCGCTGTTTAATCTCGTCGATGGTTTGGTGTGCATCGGTAATGTGCAGGCCGTGAACCAGCAGCTGGCGGCGGTCGGCCGACAGATCGCACGATACCGTCCCCGGCGTCAGCGAAATCGTATTGGCCAACAGACTGATCCCCAGCGGGTGGCGGATATCCAGCTCAATCGTCACAAACCCCGGTTGCAGGCGCTTGCTCGGCAGCAGAATCAATCTGGCCACCACCACATTCGCCACGAGGATATCCCACAGTACAACGCCGATAAAACGCAACAGCACACCCGGCCTGCGCAGACAAACCTTTTCCGGCCAGAAGGACGAAGTCAGCAGCGGAATCAACCACGCCAAAATCGCGCCCAAGACCAGATGGCCGGGAGCCAGGGTATTGTTCAGCAACAGCCAGACCCCCCACAGCACCAGACTTAATAGCGGATGCGGCAGCCATTTTTTCCATCGAGGCAGAGTCGAAGCATTGGCTTTCTCGACTGTTTGCCGAGTTCCTCGTTTCATTAGCGGGTTCCTCCTACAGCGGGTGTACTGAGCACGGTTTGCACATAAAAGGGCGCCTGCGCCCATTGGCCGGCAATCGCATCGGTCAGTTGCGTCAGAGGATGAGCAAACACCACCATTAAGGCCGCCGCCGCCAATAACCAAACCACAGCCGCATAGGCGCTTTTATTGAGCGCTTCGCCGGACGGCATATCGCTTTGAACATTGTAAAACAGCAGCGAACCGGCTCGTGCCAAGGCAATAATCATCAGCAGGCCGGCTAAGAGCACAATTGCCAACACCAGCATAAAGGCCGGATGATCCAATGCCGCCATCAGCACCAACACCTTGCCGATAAAGCCCGACAGCGGCGGCAGACCGCTCATGGCGATCGCCGCAAACATAAAGGTGGCGCCCAACAGCACCGCCTGCGGCATAGCCGCCATGGAAACAAAACGGTCGTCTCCGCGGCCACGGGCGATCAGATCCGCCAGCAGGAAGAAACCGCCTGCAATCAAGGTAGAGTGAATCAGATAAAACAGCGTCGCCGACATCGCCTCAACGCTGTTCAGGCCGATACCGATCAACAGGGTCGCCACCGACGCCAGCACCAGATAAGCCACCTGCTCGCGCAGACCGCGCGCCGCCATGACCCCTAAAGCGCCAAGCAGCAACGTGATTAAGCCTAAACCGAGCACCCAGGGCGCATAAAAATGCGCCAAGGCGCCGGCACTTTCGCCAAACACCAGTCCATGCACGCGGATAATCGCATACAGACCCACTTTGGTCATAATCGCAAACAGGGCGGCGACCGGCGCGGAGGTATTGGCATAAGCCTGCGGCAGCCACAGATAGAGCGGAAACATGGCCGCCTTGAGGCCGAACACCAACAGCAGCAGCAAGCCGGCTGCGGCAATCACCCCCACATCTTCGGCCGGCGCCTGACTGACCTTGACCGCCATGTCCGCCATATTGAGGGTGCCGAGCACGCCGTAAAGTGCGCCCACCGCAAACAGGAACAGCGTCGAACCAATCAGGTTGATCGCCACATAATGCAGACCGGCTTTGGTGCGCTGGGCGCCGCCGCCGTGCAGCAACAGGCCGTAGGAGGCCAGCAGCAGCACCTCAAAGAACACAAACAGGTTGAACACGTCGCCGGTCATAAAGGCGCCGTTCAAACCGAACAGCTGCAGTTGGAAGAGCACATGAAAATGCGCCCCGCGTGCATCGATTTTGGTGGTGACCGCGTACCACAGGGCCGGCAACGCCAGCAGCGCAGTGACCAGTACCATCAGCGCCGACAGGCCGTCCAGCACCAGCACAATGCCAAACGGCGCCACCCAGTTGCCCAGCGCATACACCTGCGGTACACCCTGTACGGCGGTTTGCATCAGATCGAGCGCCACAAACAGCAGCAGAAGCACACTCAACAAACTCAGCAGGCGCTGCAGATTCAATCCGCCAACACGCGCCAGCAGAATCATGACGCCCGCCAATAGCGGCGTAATCACCGGTAAAAAGGCCAACATATTCATCCCGCTCATTTCTCAGCTCCTCGCCGAGTTCTTGGTTTCAAATCTCCGTCGGTGCGGCCGTCGACATGGTCGTTACCCAGTTCGCCGCGTGCCTTCAATGCCAGCACAATTAGAAAGGCGGTCATGCCAAAGGCGATAACAATCGCAGTAAGCACCAACGCCTGCGGCAACGGATCGGTATAGCCGCCCTGTGCCGGATTAATCACTGCCGGCAGGCCGCTGGTGAGGCGTCCCATGGCAAACAGAAAGACGTTGACGGCATAGGCCAGCAGGGTCAGTCCCAGTACCACCGGAAAGGTATGGCCGCGCAGCGTCAAAAACACGCCGGTGGCGGTGAGAATGCCGATAACGGCGGCGATAAGGATTTCCATCAGATTTTCTCCGCAGACGAATCGGTTGAAGAGGTCGGCTCGGCCGGATGCGAAGCCTTGCTGAGTTTACCCAACTGCACCAGACTCAGCACGGTGGAACCGACCACCACTAAAAACACGCCCAAATCAAAGGCAATGGCGCTGGCGACTTCAAATTCGCCGACCACCGGCCAGTGCAGGTGGGTAAAGGCCGAAGTGAGGAACGGATAACCCAATCCCATCGAGACCAGGCCGGTTGAAATCGCAATCAAGAGACCGAATCCAATCGCCCAGTGCATATCGATTTTGAGACGCTTCTGCGTCCAATCGATACCGTTGGCCAAATACTGCACAATCAACGCCACCGAGGCGATCAAACCGGCAATAAAGCCGCCGCCGGGCAGGTTGTGGCCGCGCAGGAAGATAAATACCGCCACCAGCAGCATCAGTGGCAACAACAGCCGCGTAAAGGTTTGCATAATCGGCGGATGGTTGTCGCTGTTCCAATCCAAGCCCTGTTCGTTGTGGGTCGGTGCCGGCAGTTTGAGGCCCTGCAGCATCGCAAATACCCCCAAGCCGGCGAGCGCCAGTACGACGATTTCGCCCAAGGTATCGAATCCGCGGAAATCCACCAGAATGACGTTGACCACGTTGCTGCCGCCGCCGCCCGGTACGCTGTTTTCGATAAAGTAGTGCGAAATCGGCGCAAAATCACGGGTCAGCACCATCAGCGTCAACAGCGTCACGGCCACGCCAGAAATAATCGCCAGCAGCGCGTCGCGCCCCAGACGCAGGCGGTCGGTTTCAACGGGGGTGGTTTGCGGCAGGAAGTAGAGCGCCAAAAGCAACAGTACAATCGTGACCACTTCCACCGAGAGCTGGGTCAGCGCGAGATCGGGCGCCGAGAATTTCACAAAGGTAAGCGACACCACCAGGCCGACCACGCCGATGACAATCAGGCTGACCACCCGGCGGCGGTGCCAGGCCACCGTCAGCACGGCGGCAATGACAAGTGTCAAGGCCGCCAGCAGGCTCACCATATCCACCGGCAGTAGTTCACGCTGACCGAACAAAGGGGCGGATACCATCATAAAACCGGCCACGCCCATCACGATTGAGGCCAATACCACCCAAAAGGCGGCGTGTTGATAGGAACCCTTGTCGAAACCGCGCGTGATTTTAAGCGCCACGCTGATAAGTGCGTCCAGCAGGGCGTTGAAATAGCGGCGCGCGTCGATCTGTGCGATATAGCGTTCATGGAAAGCAAACAGACGGTGGCGTTTCAAATAAACCAACGTACCGACACTCAGCGCAATCAGACTCATGATCAACGGCGTGGTAAAACCGTGCCACAGCGCCAGACTGTATTGCGGCGGCGTGCTTTGCAGCGTGCCGGTGACCGCTACATCCAGCAGCGGGGCGACGGTGTAGATCGGCAGAATACCCACCGCCAGACAGGCGATGACCAAAAGATCCACCGGTACCTTCATAAAGCGCGGCGGTTCATGCGGGATTTTAGGCAGATCGATCGGTTCGCCGTTAAAGAACACATCGTGGATAAAACGGATGGAGTAGGCCACCGAGAAAATCCCCGCAAGGGTCACCAATACCGGAATCATCCATGCCGAAGCGGAGGCGTGCGAGGCCGAAACCGCCTGGTCGAAGAACATCTCTTTGCTGAGGAAGCCGTTTAACAGCGGCACGCCGGCCATCGCCGCCGAGGCGATAATCGCCAGTGCCGCGGTGTGTGGCATGTATTTGAGCAGGCCGTTGAGTTTGCGCATGTCGCGCGTGCCGGTTTCGTGGTCGATGATTCCGGCCACCATAAACAGCGATGCCTTGAAGGTGGCGTGGTTGATGATATGGAAAATCGCCGCCACGGCCGCAAGTTGCGTACCAAAGCCGAACAGCAGGGTAATCAACCCCAGATGGCTGATGGTGGAATAGGCCAGCAAGCCCTTAAGGTCGTGTTTGAACAGCGCGGTGTAAGCGCCAATCAATAAAGTCAACAGGCCGGCTCCGCCCACCAGCAGAGACCATTCCGGCGTGCCCGATAAAACCGGAAAGAAACGCGCCAGCAGGAAAATCCCCGCCTTGACCATGGTGGCCGAATGCAGATAGGCCGATACCGGCGTGGGCGCCGCCATGGCGTGCGGCAGCCAGAAATGAAACGGAAACTGTGCCGATTTGGTGAACACGCCCAACAGAATCAGCACCAGCGTGGTCAGGTAGAGCGGGTGCTCACGCACCACGTCGCCGGCAGATAGCACCTCGCTCAACTGGTAACTGCCGACGATATGGCCAAGCAACAAAACGCCGCCCAGCAGCGCCAGGCCGCCGGCGCCGGTCACCGCCAGCGCCATGCGTGCGCCCTGGCGCGCGTCTTCGCGGTGCTGCCAGTAGCTGATCAGCAGGAAAGAGGTGATGGAGGTCAACTCCCAGAAAATCACCAGTTGAATCAGGTTTTCGGAGAGCACGATGCCGAGCATCGAGCCCATAAACATCAGCAGATAGGCAAAGAAGCGCCCCATGCAGTCCTTGGGGTTGAGATAGTAACGGGCGTAGATAATGACCAGCAGGCCGATGACCAGTATCAGCAACGCAAACAGCAGGGCGAGGCCGTCGAGGCGGAAGGCAAAATGCAGGCCGATGCTTTCAATCCATGTCCAGCTTTGAATCAGGGTTTCTCCGCCGAAAGGCAGGGATAGAGCCGGCGCTAGCAGGGCAAGGGTGGTCAGAGTCACCGCGCCGCTGGTATAGGCGGCGGCCAGGCGGTTGAAACGCGCTACATAGGCTGCCAACAGGGCGCCGGCAAACGGCAGCAAAACCACCAGCGGCAGATTGAAATCGAGAATGTGCATGATGTTGAAAACCCGCTTTATAAAGGTATTTTATAACCTGAAAAGCCTACCATAAGCGGGCAGGCGCATAAAGCGCCTTGCTTTTAATAGTTCAATAAAAGCGTGTTTTCAGAGGAATTTTGGGTTTTTGGTAATGCAAAATCCGTAATGGATTGGTAACCAAGCGGTCAGATACCCGGCCTGTTGGTTTTATGGTAGAGTTCAAATAAGCCTCTATTTAATTTGAAAATAGGTGACCGACGATGTTTGCAACGACTTTTACCGAATTCAGCGTGTTGTTGGGCATTTCCGCGGTAGCGGGGTTGATTGCCCTGCAACTGCGTCAACCCTTGATCGTGGCGTTTATCGCTGTGGGCATCATCGTCGGGCCTTCCGTAACCGGGCTGTTAATCAGTACCGAGCAGATGGAACTGCTGGCGCATCTGGGTATTTCGATCCTGCTGTTTGTGGTGGGATTGAAGTTGGATCCGCACGTTATCCGCACGCTCGGGCCGGTTTCGCTGTTTACCGGTTTGGGGCAGGTTATCTTCACTTCCATTATCGGTTTTGTGATTGGTCTGGGGTTGGGCTTGTCGCCGGTGGGAGCGCTGTATGTCGCCGTTGCGCTGACCTTCTCCAGTACGATTATCATTGTCAAACTGCTATCGGACAAACGTGAATTGGACGCCTTGCATGGCCGTATCGCGATTGGTTTTCTGATTGTGCAGGATATCGTGGTGGTGTTGGCGATGATCGGTTTGACCGCTTTCGGTCAGGCCTCCGAAAGCGGCAATCTGACGTGGGAAGCGTTGCTGGTGCTGGTTAAAGGCGGGCTGATGTTAGTGGTGGTCGCGTTGTTGATGCGCTATGTGATTCCGCGCTTGTTGCAGCGTCTGGCCTATTCTCCCGAATTGCTGGTGTTGTTTGCCATTGCCTGGGCGGTATTGGGTGCCTCCGCCGGCGAATGGCTCGGTTTCAGTCAGGAAGTGGGGGCCTTTCTGGCGGGAATTTCGCTGGCCTCAAGCCATTACCGCGAACTGATCGGGGCGCGCTTGGTGAGTTTGCGCGATTTTTTGTTGCTGTTTTTCTTTATCAACCTGGGAGCCGGTCTGGATTTAAGTACTCTGGGATCGCAGATCGGTGCGGCGGTTGTTTTGTCTGTGTTTGTTCTGATCGGTAATCCGTTGATTGTGATGATTATTATGGGGTATATGGGATACCGCAAGCGCACCGGCTTTTTGGCAGGTTTGACGGTGGCGCAGATCAGCGAGTTTTCGTTGATTTTGGCGGCACTGGGTTACACCTTGGGGCATATCGATCAGGTCACGGTAGGTTTGGTGACGTTGGTAGGTTTGATCACCATTTCCGCTTCGACCTACATGATTCTCTATTCTCAAAAACTCTATGAATGGCTTGCGCCGTTTTTAGGGGTGTTTGAACGTCAGAATCCGTTCCGCGAAACCGAATTCGACCAGGAAACCACGGAGGCCAAAACCGATGTGATTGTGTTTGGTCTGGGACGTTTTGGTTTGCAGATCGCCCAAGGGTTTCAAGCAAAGGGATTGCATGTGCTGGGCGTGGATTTTAATCCGGAACTGCTGCAAAAAAGTGCCCTGCATGGCGTGCCTACGCGTTATGGCGATGCCGAAGATCCCGAATTTTTGTTGAGTCTTCCATTAAAAGATACGCAATGGATCGTGAGCAGCCTGCAGGACGCTAAAGTGAATCTGGGTTTGCTGAAGTGTCTGAAAACCGAAGGGGTGGATGCGCAGGTGGCCCTGACCAGCCATTATGCCAGTGATAGCGAAGTATTACGCCAAGCCGGCGCCGATCTGCTTTTGATACCTTACCAGGATGCCGCGACGGAAGCGGTGGAACGCGTGCTCAATTTTAAAAGGGATAACTGATGGAATTTTCCAAGAGCGGGATAAACCCCGGTATAAACCGCGTGCTTTTTGTATCGGAACAGCCGTTGCAGGATGAACAGGGGTTGTTTGAATGGGCGCTTGCGCTGGCAGCCAACGCCGGCGCGGCGCTTAAGGTTGTACGGGTTTTGCCGGCCATTTCGCCGGGTTTATCGGCCTGGTTGCGGCATACCACCCCTTTGAGTTTGCAGCAGGAACAACAAGCCGTGCAGTTGCAGGATTTAGCGGCGTGGCGCAAACAGGCAGAAGAAACACAGGTTGAAGCGAGTTTTGAGGTGTTGTTCGGCAAACTGTTTTTCAGCGTGATGGAGCAGGTAGCGCAGTTTAAGCCCGATCTGGTGATTAAACAGATCGAACCGCACGCCAACAGCAAAGTCGTGCTGTTGGGCAGTCAGGATCAGCATCTGTTGCGTAAATGTTCCGCGCCTTTGCTGCTGCACAAGTTTCAGACGCCGTCAGGGCTTCCCTACAGCCAGGTGGCGGCGGCGATCGATGTGGAGATGGATTACGACCGTCTGCTCGATAATGAGCGAATCGAAAAGAACGCCCAAAAAGAGGGAATCGCTCCCACTTTGAACGCCAAGATTCTGGCTTGGGCGCAATATCTGGCGCCGCAACAGGGTATAGCAGTGGTCCATGCGTGGGAGTCGGAAGCCGAAAACCTGGTCTATCACTGGAACACCGACTGGTCGGAGGTGGAGTTGCAGCTCTTTAAAGAAAAGGAGCGCAGTTTGCGAACCGAAGTGTTGCATAAGGAGATTCGCCGCTATGCGCAGGGTGATTTGCAGATTCAGACATTTCTGCCGTACGGGGTACCCGATGAGGCGGTGGTCGGCTGGTTGAAATCGCATCAGACCGAATTGCTGGTGATGGGTACGGTGGGGCGCAGCGGCATTTCCGGTTGGCTGATCGGCAATACCGCCGAGGAAATTCTGCAACAGGTGAATTGTTCGGTACTGGCGATCAAGCCCAGCGGTTTTAAAGTGTGAAATGAGGTGAAAAAATATGGCAGTCATTCGCAAACTGGTGTTGGACGTGCTCAAACCGCATCAACCCAATGCCATCGATTTTTCAGTCGCCTTAGCCGATTTAGGAGCGGATTACCGGGTGAATCTGATGGTGGCGGAAATGGATGAAAAAACCGAAACCACGGTGATTACCATCGAGGGAAACAATATTTCCTATGATCAGGTTGTTGCGATTATCGAGAAAATGGGGGCGTCCATTCACAGTATTGATGAAGTGGAAATTCACAGTTCGGAAGCGCTCTGAGTTTGGGCGGGTATAAGATGTTGCCTGAAAAACCGATCCATCTGATGCTGCACGTATTCCGTGCGCGCGGGATTATGCGGCGTTACGCCATTACCAACGGTTTTGACGGGGTGTTGACGATTCTGGGGATGTTGACCGGTTTTTATTTCAGCGATTTCCACGACCTGCCGGTGGCCTTGAGTGCCTGCATGGGCGCGGCGATTGCGCTGTTTATCAGCGGCTTGAGCAGCGCCTATTTAAGCGAAAAAGCCGAGCGCACCCTGGAGTTGAAGCATCTGGAACAGGCGTTGGCGCGAAACCTCGACAGCAGCGATTATGGTCAGGCCAGCCGTTTTCTGCCTTTGCTGGTGGCGTTTTCCAATGGTTTTTCGCCTTTGATTCTGTCGCTTTTTATTCTATTGCCGCTGTTTTTTGCCGACAATCTGATGGCATTGGGACTCTCGCCGCTGTTGAGCGCCATCGGCTTGGCGTTCGTCTGTATTTTTCTGCTGGGGGTGTTGTTGGGCAAAATCAGCCAGACTTTCTGGCTGTGGGCGGGCATAAGAGCCTTACTGCTGGCTTTGGTGACCGTGGCGATTATTTCGTTTTTTGAAATTTGAGTGGTTTTCAACAGGCCGGGTTAGTTGATCGGCACGGCACTTTTATCAATGACCTTGCGCAGCACAAAACTGGTATGCACGCCGCTGACGCCTTCGATTTGGGTTACATGGTTCAAGAGCAGATCCTGATAGGCTTCTAAATCCTTCACCACCACTTTGAGTTGATAATCGGCGGTCTGGCCGGTTAAGAGCAGGCATTCCAGCACGTTCGGCAGTGCGCGCACCGCGTTTTCAAACTGATTGAAGCGTTCCTGGGTGTGTTTGTCCATGGAGATATGAATCAGCGCCATCAGATCCAGCCCGAGTTTTTTGGCATCCAGCAGCGCGCGGTAGCCGACAATCACGCCCGATTCTTCCAAGGCTTTAAAGCGTCGTAAGCAGGCGGAAGGCGACAGCCCGATCTGGTCGGCAATTTCCTGATTGGTCAGGCGGCCGTTTTCCTGGAGGGCGTTTAAAATCGCTTTGTCGTAATGATCTAAATTCATAATGCATTTTTTTGAAATAAAATTTATAAAAATATTAACATTTTGAAATTAAATTGTTAATTATTTATTTTTAACAGAATAGATTGCAATAAAATTTCCGGGGTCAGGGATTACAATACGTTCAATAGAATTTTATAAAGAGTATTGTTTCCATGTCTTTCAATCCCGCCAAATACCGCCGCACCCCCACGCCCGAATTGCCTAACCGCCAGTGGCCCAACCGTTTTCTGACCCAGGCGCCGATCTGGGTGAGTGTCGATCTGCGCGACGGTAATCAGGCGCTGGCCAACCCGATGACGGTGGAGCAGAAACTGGCCTTGTGGCATCAGTTGGTGAAGATGGGCTTTAAAACCATCGAGATCGGTTTTCCGTCGGCCAGCCAGCCGGAGTTCGATTTCACGCGCCGTTTGATCGAAGAAAACCGCATTCCCGACGATGTCACCGTGCAGGTCTTGGTGCAGGCGCGTGAACATTTGATTGCGCGTACCTATGAGGCGTTGCAGGGGGTCAAGAAAGCGGTGATTCACGTTTATAACACCACCTCGATTGTGCAGCGCGAAAACGTCTTTGAGAAGACCAAAGACGAAATCAAGGCGATGGCGGTGCAGGGTGCAAAATGGGTGCAGGAATACGCGGTCAAAGCCTCGCAGACTAATCCACAAGCCGAATGGACCTTCCAGTATTCGCCGGAGAGTTTCTCGCAAACCGAAACCGATTATGCGGTGGAAGTGTGTGAGGCGGTGATGGAGGTGTGGCAGCCGACGCCGCAAAATAAATGTATTCTGAACCTGCCGGCTACGGTGGAAAGCACCTCGCCAAACCGTTTTGCCGACCAGGTGGAGTATTTCATCACCCATTTGAAAAACCGCGAAGCGGCGTTGATCTCCATCCATACCCACAACGACCGCGGTTGTGCGGTGGCGGCGGCGGAACTGGCCTTGTTGGCCGGTGCCGACCGTATCGAAGGCACGCTTTTGGGTAACGGCGAGCGCACCGGCAATATGGATATTGTCACCCTAGCGATGAACCTGTACAGCGAAGGCATTGATCCGGGCTTGGATCTGTCACAGCCGCAAAGCTGGTTGCCGGTGGTGGAAGAGGTCACGCAGATCAAAACCCATCCGCGCCATCCTTGGGTCGGCGAGGTGGTCTACACCGCCTATTCCGGCAGCCACCAGGATGCCATCCGCAAGTGTCTGTTGAAACAGCAGGCGGATGCCCCTTGGAATGTCGCCTATCTACCGATCGATCCGAAAGATTTGGGACGCGATTACGAGGCGATTATCCGCGTCAACAGCCAGTCCGGCAAAGCGGGTTCGGCGTTTGTGTTGGCGCAGGAATACGGCTTGAACCTGCCCAAATGGGTGCAGTTGGATTTTGCGCCGGTGGCGCAGAAACTGGCCGAAGAGAAGGGCGGGGTGGTGAGTCACCGAGACCTGTATAACGCCTTTGCCGAACATTACGGGCTGAACACTGCGGCGATGACGCTGGATCATTATCAACTGGATCGCGTGAACGGCAAGGAACAGCTGACTATTGAAGTTAACGGCGAGCAGTGGCAGGGCAGTGGCAACGGCACTTTGAGCGCTTTGTGCGATGCCTGGCAGCAACGCAGCGGGCAAAACGTGGATGTGATCGATTATGCCGAACACGCCTTGCATACGGTGGAAATGAACGCGCCGCAAGGCAAGCATGCCCAGGCGATTGCTTATGTGTATTTGCAGGGTGAACAGGGTAAACGCGTCAGCGTCGCTTTGGCGGAAGATACCGTCAGCGCGATGTTGCAGGCGCTGTTAAAGGGATTGAATTAATCTTTTACAGCGCGGGGATACCCGGCCTGTTGAGATTTTTTTTGCAAAAAAATTCAGCCATAAAAAAAACCGCCAAATGAAGTGACCCCCAAATGTTGGACACCAACTTTGGGGGTTTTTCATGTCCAAATACAGTCGCAATACAAAAGTCACCATAGCAAAGCGCTATCTTCAGGGCGAAAATTCTACCGCTCTCTCAACACT
>NZ_JACBGH010000005.1 GCF_013391695.1 Thiomicrorhabdus cannonii | reverse complement strand
CTATATTGAGTACTATAATCACAAACGCATCAAGCAGAAACTCAAAGGCCTGAGTCCGATAGAGTATCGAAATCAGGCCTTGGGTACCGCTTAACTAAAATGTCCAAGTTTTTGGGGTCACTTCACAGCGCGGCTTTTTTATTTGCCATAAACCGGCAGCTCTACAATAAAACGCACGCCGCTGATGCCTTTGGGTTTGTCGATCACAATGTTTTCGGCACGCACCTGACCGTGATGGTAGTCGGTGATCAGTTTGACGATATACAACCCCAATCCCAAATGCGCCTGGTCGTCTTTGTTCAATGTGCGGATTGAGGTCATGCCTTCAAATATCTGTTTTTCGAATCCTTGTGGCAAGTTCGGACCGCTGTTTTGCACGGCGATCACCACCTGTTTATCCTGCAGGTAGGTTGTCACCTCGATAGGCGTTTTCCCATCGCTGAAATCCTTGGCGTTGCTGAGCAGTTTGTCCATGAGTTGTTCAATCATAAAGCCGTCGCCGAGCACCAAGGTGTTGGGGCCGATGCTGTTATGGAATTGCAGATGGTATTCGGGATGCAGGGTGGCGCTGTTTTCCAGATAGTGATGCAGCATCAGGCCGATCGGGAAAGGCTCCGGAGGTTGCTGATTAAGACTGTCTTCGACACTGGTGGCCTCGGAAAGCGAGGCGATAATCTGCTTAAGCTGCGCCAGGGCATGCTGGGCGTAATCCAGTTGCGTGTGTTGAGTCTCTTTTTCCAGCAAACTCAAGGACATGGATAGCCTGTTTAGGGGATTGTGCAGTTCATGACGCAGGGTTTTGGGCAGTTGTTTCAGGTATCGCTCATAGGCGGCGAGCTGACTGAGCATCTCGTGAATATGGTGACGTAAATCGGAGAGTTCGTCGTTATAGTAACGCTGGTATCTGTCCGGAAAGAAGGTGGCTTTGAGCTTGCCTTGCAGATTGAAGGTGCGTTTGACATCGTTATCCAAGCGTATGATTCTATTGGATAAAGAAGCGGTGTGGACGATCGCGCCGATGGTCACAATCATAAAAATCAAGGCGCCGATGCCGATGAGCCGGTAAAAATAATCCAAGGTGTCGCTAAAGAGCGTTTCCATGCGCTGTTCCAGCACGATGCCGCCGATAATGTTGTTTTTATACACCAGCGGCGTGGCCGACATCAGTGAAATGGGTTGCTGCTCGTTGTCCATGCGGTATTGCTGAAAGGTCTTGCCGTACAGGGCTTGCTGAATCAGACTGATTTCGGGTGTTTGACTCTGCGGATAGGGGTAGGGCAAAGAGTAGGGGATGACGGTGGCCAGCGTTTTAATCAGTGATTTGCCGAGTGCGGTGAAAAAATCCCGTTCACGGTTTTTGTCGTCTTCCAGCGGCAGGTTGCCGACGACATAGGTGGTGCGGCCATATTCATTGACGATCCACAGCACCGAATTCTGCAAATTGAGATGACTTAAGCGGCTGGGGTCGCCGGAGAGGATTTGCAGTGCCCAGAGGTCGGTGCGGTTCTGCAGGATCAGGGCCAGGTTTTCGACGGTTTGTTTTTGTACTATCGCCTGGTTATTCAGCAGCAATCGGTGCAGGTCTATGGCAAAGCGATAGGCGAGAAAGGGCAGAATTGTTAGCAATAACAACAGGATGAAAAGTCTTGTTCGGATGGAGAGACGTAGATTGAGCGTCCGTAAGTTCATGCAGCTTTACCTTGAAAAAAACTGAACAGGCCGGGTGGATACGCCCGCTTGCCTAGGGAGCGTTGCAGGTTACGGCTTATCTTTTTGTTGCCAGCTATAACCACGCCCGTACTCATTGTGAATCAGGTTGAAATCCGGGGTGATTTTTTTGAAAGCGTTGCGGATGCGGCAGATATGGGTGTTGATGGTGTTGCGTTCGACAACACCTTGCGTGGAAGCCTGCAGGCTGTCGTAAGTGACCACGCTGCCTTCGCCGGCGGTGGCGAATTGCTTGAGCATTTCAAATTCGGTGGCAGTCAGATCCAGCGGTTTTTTATGCCAATACGCCTTGTATTGGTTGGATTCAATCTCTAGGCCGTCAATTACGGATTTATCCTGATGCTGATTGCCGTGCTCTTTGGATGAACTGGTGATGCGCAACAGATTTTTGACTTTGACAATCAGCACATTCAGGCTGATAGGCTTGGGCAAATAGTCGATTGCGCCTAACGCATGGCCGGTGTAGATGTCGAATTCCGACTGTCGTTCCGATAAAAAGATGATAGGGATCGGCTGATTGTAGCTCAGCAGGTGTTTAGCCAAGTCGAATCCGCCGTCCATTTCCTGCCCAAGGATGATGTCGGAAATCACCAAATCCGGCAGATTCTTGTCAAAATGCATTTCCGCGCTGCGGCGATCGGCAAAGTCCACGACTTTGAAACCCTGGTGCTGCAGTGCGGTGACCAGGGTTTCGCGTTGCATCGGGTCGTCTTCTATGACCGCAATTTGGTAGTCTGTATTTTGCATGTTGACGCTTACCGTTCCTTTGAGATTAACGGATGTATTGGAAATCCAGCACCTGCATATTCATGATCAGGCCGGCGTCCTGAATCGGCAGTACGATGGCGTCCTGATCCGATTCGTTATGGTGAGAGTGCCACCAGCCCGGAGGAGTGATGAACACCGAGCCGGGTGTCCACATCGCTTTAATCGGATCAATGATATGACCGTTTTCATCGATCTCTTTGCCGATCAGGGTATAGGTGTCTGGACCCGCAGTGACACAATAATCCAACGCAATCGAGTTGTGGCGGTGCGGTTTCTGGTGAACACCGGCGGGCAAAGCGTTGTACAGAGACCACAGCGTATGGGTCAGCGTCATGGTAAGCGGGAAGTTGGGGTTGGCCAACAAAACGCCGGTACGGTTACGGCCGGCCGCTTCAATCCGGACTGCTTCCAGCTCCTTGTCGAGGCGCTCTTTGGTATACAGAACCGGTGTGAATTTCTCTTTATTCGGTTGCACGCCGAGGTAATTCAACAACGGCGCATCATGCACCCAGTAGATGGCGGTATCCGCTGACGCGTGGTGCAGGGCGTCCGGAACGGCCGGAAGGGTGAAGAGGTCGCCGGCTTTCCATTCGATGGTGCCGTGCTTCATCTGGGTTTTGCCGGCGCCGCGAATCACATAGAACATTTGTGAGGTGGCTTTGGCATCGGTCTTGATGGTGTCGCCTTCACAGATGCGGATATAGTTTGCCAGCAAATTGGGTGAAGTGGCTGGGTAGGCCGCGTCCAGCTGCTTGGAAAGGTCGAATGTAATCACGCGGGTTTCGCCGCTTTCGTGCAGGCTGCTTGGGTAGTCGATGACATCGATTTTAGGCATGGGCGGATTCACCGCCGACATATACTCTTTGAAGTCGGCCTGTTGTTCCCACTGCTGTTGGGCGGCCTGTTGAATTTGTTCTACATGGATGCGATTCATGCGGATGAACCTCTGTTCGTAAAAGTTAAATGATAAATATTTCGATTTTGCAATTATAGTGCGATTAACTGAAAAAATCACATAAAGTTGCGCTGCGTAAAATTCATTAAAACCGCGTTACAGCTTAAGTTTATTGAATTTTTTACGCTCGCTGGATGAGGGGATGCCCAGCGCTTCACGATATTTGGCAATGGTGCGGCGAGCGACGCTAATTTCTTTTTCTTTTTCTAGCAGCTCCATCAGCTTGCTGTCGCTCAAGGGCTTTTTGGGGTCTTCTTGGTCAATCAAGCCCTTGATGTGGGCTTTGATGGCGATAGCGGACTGGTCGGCACTGCCATATTGGCTCACGCCGGATGAGAAGAAGTATTTCAATTCAAAAGTGCCGCGCGGCGTCTGGATGTATTTCTGATTGGTGGCACGTGAAATCGTGGATTCGTGCAGACCGAGGTGTTCAGCCACATCGCGCAATACCAGGGGTTGCATGGCCATTTCACCCTGTTCGAAAAACGCCTGCTGTTTTTCGACTATAAAACTGCCAACTCTTAGCAGCGTCTCTCCGCGGCTTTGAATGCTTTTAATCAGTCCCTTGGCTTCAAACAGCTGTTCTTTGATTTTTTTGGACTGTTCGTTGTCGGTCAGTTTTTCGGCCAGCTCCACATAGGTGCTGTTGACCTTCAGACGCGGGAAAGCCTCTGTGTTCAATTCGACGATCCAGCCGTTTTTGCTGCGTTTCAAGCGCAAGTCGGGAATGATGATTTCGGCATTTTCGGAGGAAAAATCGCGTCCCGGTCTGGGGTTGAGTGACTGAATCAGTTTTAAAAGCTGGTTGAGTTCATCGTCGTTGAGCGCATACATTTTCTTGATGCGCTTGTGGTCGTGAAACGAGAGCCAGTCGAAATGTTGGTCAATGAGCTGGCGCGCGGTGACGACGAAAGGCGTTTGCGGCATCGCGGCCAGTTGCAGCAATAGCGACTCCTGCACCGATCTGGCTGCGACGCCGGTAGGTTCGAACTGTTGGATAACGGCCAAAACCGTCTCGACCATCTGCAGGTTGAATTCGGTTTCAGGCTGCTGCTTTTGAATGGCTTGCAGCAGTTCGGAAAGCGGGGTGGTTAAATACCCTTCTTCGTTAATGTCGTCGATGATAAATTCGGCGATGATGTCCTGCGGCGCTTGCCAGGGATAAATGTCCGACTGCCAGTACAGATGGTCATGCAGGCTTTTTTCTTCTGCGGTGTAGTTTTCGGCGCTGACAAAATCGTCATCGCTTGCTGTGGTCTGTTTGGCCGAGCTGAAATCGCTGTAAACTTCGTCCCAGTTGCAGTCGATTTCGAGTTCTTCGGAGAGGTTGCGGGTTTCGTTGATGTCGATAGGGGAGTCGTCTTTGCTGAAATGGGTTTCACTTTCAGATGCGGCTTCTTCTTGTGCAGCGCGTTCATGCGCATCGCCAAGCAACTCTTCCTCTGACAGGCCTTCCTCTTCGATTTCAAGCATGTAGTTGGTTTCAAGGGTCGCCTCAATGGTCTGCTGAACCTCGAGTGCGGAGTATTGCAAAATCTTGATGGACTGCTGCAATTGCGGCGTTAGTTTGAGTTGCTGACCAACATTGATTTGTAAACCCGGCATCAGTGCCATGCAGTTAAACTCCTAATTCCAAACCCTGATATTGAATTTATGGCCTCTGTCAGTCTTTTGCAACCACAAAGTCAGTTATGTGCGGATAAGTAATGCCGTATGGCAAAACCCTTTAAGTTGCAGATATAATAATCCAAATCTGCGCAAAAGGTAATGATTACGTCGGTGTTATGGTCTTTGAATTGCTTGAAGAGTGATGGGCCAGCCTGGTTAAAGCGCGTATTAAAAATGTAAGAAACAGATAATTGTCGGAGGGGGTTTATGTCTATAAAACAGGAAGCGCATGAAATTGTAGAGGGTTTGGCTGAAGACGCTACATGGAATGATTTGCTTAAGTTGTTGTATCGCAATAAAAAAGTGACGGCCGGGATGACCGATATCGAGGTGGTTCAAGACCAGCTGTCTGAAGCCGATCTGAATACCATTCTGGCGCGTTTGCAGTCGGCAAGTTCAACGCCGGACGATATGCGTAACACCAAAAGCTATAACCCTAATAACAGCCTGACAGCCAGCTGGGTGTTGGTGGCTTTGGCACCGTTACTTTTCATTTCTATCTTGTTGGCGCCGGTTTCCTATGTATTGGCGTTGGGCGGCATTGTCATGGGCTTGAAAGCCATGAGTGAAAAAGTTGAAAAAGCCTGGTATCCGATCGTTGTCGGCATTATCGAGTTGGTGCTGTTTGTGGCGTTACCGGTTTTGGGAAGCTAAGATTCGCATTCGATTATTGTCGCTTCAAAACCCGCATATGCGGGTTTTTTTATAACCATTGCTTCAAATGCATGTTTAATCAAAGTTCGTATAATATATAGAATCTTGCATTTTTGAAGATGCAAAGCTGTTAGTTGGGGTTGCCGCTAGGGTAGCGGACAGAATGGCAGCGCCCATAAAAGCCCCTACAGCCTTTTTTGATTGTTCTATCCACCAATTTTTAGTTTCTTCTTTTCTAGCCTGTTCTGCTTTAATCTCTCCGATAATTTGCATTGGTGGCACTCCGATATATTGAGCAATTATTATTGCAACGTCGTCGTCTGCCTGACTTTGTTCTGTGTTGTATCTGCTCATAGTGCTTGATGCAATTCCAAGTATTCTTTGGATTTGATTGTCTTTAATATCCTCTGGCTTTGCTTTGATTTCTTTAGCCAAAAATTCTCTTAATTGTTCAATGTATTTCTTTGTAGCTGTCATTTTTTAGCCCTCCGTTTCTTTTAGTGTATGAAAAAACTCCACTAATGGAAAATATTTGTTGACAACTCCATTAATGGAGTTTTAATCTATACGCAACTCCACTACTGGAGTTTAAAGAGGTACTAACAAATGGATCTACCGAACGTTGTTCACAAATTCGATTTACCCCGCTTTGAACCGATGGATCTCGCCGTTTTACTGGTCGCTGTCGAAGGTCAAAAGAGGGTGGATTGTGAAGATATGTACAAGGTGCGCTTTCTGTATCAAGTCAATTTCTTGATGCAAAAGCAATCAGATCCATTGAAAGGCGATCAGTCTCCTAAACAAACTGAACAGGCCGGGCGCTTAACCGCGATCTTCTTTCAAAGTTTGCCCTCTAATGCGTTTTATCAAGTTAACTACGATGTGAATCGCCGTTGTTTGTCTGTCACTTCTCCGCATCTTGATTTCATTTTGCGTCAGTTGATAGATCTTCTTCGGCAAGCAACCCTAAATTAAAGAGGTACTAAATCATGCAAATGCAAATGACTTGTGAAGTAATCAATGTTTCTTACGGCACATTTAAACCTGAAAACGGTTCTGCTATTGATTACGCCAGTATTGAGATTCTTCAACCTGTTGATCCATCCGAAAGTTTCGCGGGTAAGAAAGCCGCAAAAATCAAAATTGACGGCAACGACAAAGAAAGTGCTCACCAGATCGCCGCCCGCATCATGGCCGACCTTGCAAAACATGGCTCGCCTATGACTATGAATCTTTCGGGTGGTCAAAAACTTAAAACAGATCAGAAAACGGGCAAGTCGGATTTGATTATTACGGTCACAGGCTACAAGCCTGCGGCATAAAGAGCAAAAACCCTAGTTATGGGTTATTTGGGGGAAGCCCGGAAGTTCTGCGCCTTTTAGCTTTTGCTTCAAAGCCATTTCTTCAAACTAGCCCCGGACTTTGTTTCCGGGCATTAATTTTATTAAGCGGCTTTTGGGGTTTCGGTTCGGTTGAATTGGTACCTCGCCCAATCGGGCTTTGAAAGTCGCTCAATAAGCTAATAGGTTTTTCTTTATGGATCGTGCGAATTTCGAACATTTGGATTTTTCCAAAATACCTGAATCAGTTGATTTGATAAATCTTTTGATTTCTAGCCATTTGGCATATATCCAAGCGGATAACGCTCATTGCAAATTTGCTGATGATGTGCCTGATCCTTTCCTTTATGAAAGATTGGAAATCCTTTATTTGATTCGTCATTTTTTGCTATTCGCACATTATTGTTCTGGGGCTGGGCAAAGCCCAGAAAGCGAAGCGTAGCAAATGGCATTTGAGATCAGTACATTGATTCAGACAGAAAAGAGCGAAACCGTCGCGCGTTGCTCTTTCTTCCCTAGTCAGCAACCTTTGCAGGGTATAAACCGCACGGCAATTTTAAAGGCCGCGCATGAACGTAAACAGAACGCAAAAGTAACCCGGAAAGGCTTTTTTGAAAGTCTTTCCGAGTTCCTTTTGATCCAAGGATGGAGAAAAGGGGGGCTAAATGAATGATGTTTTAGTTCGGTGTGTTGGAGAGGGCGCCTATATCACTACTTCTGGCGGTTTAAACCCCGGTTTGCCTGTCTGTAATAGCGGTTCTTGGGAGTCTATTTCCTATATTCAGGCTGTTTCATCATTCGATTTCTCGATGCTTCCGCCAGAATTGGCGGCTACCTATTTCGGCGGTGGGGTTTTGCTCTACGGTATGTTCTGGGGGGTCGGTCGTTCTTTGGAAGCGGTTTTTAAGGTCATCAAATGAGTAAAGGAGTTTCTCATGGACTTTACAGCAATTATTGCGGCCGTGGATTTCACCAACGTAGTTGCCGCTATGGCTTCTGTTGCCGTCGTTGTGTTGGGTCTTCGCATTGCGAAGGTTGGCATTCGTAACGTTTTCTCAATCGTTAAGTAATGCAAATCTAGGCGGCTTCGGTCGCCTTTTTCTTTTCAGGTGTACCGTTATGCAAGACCTTTGGTTACTCGTTCTTTTTGTTATGGGTTTTTATTGCGCCCATCTGGTTTTAGGACGTCTTCATGTTTAAGCGTATCTTTTCCTATTTACTGATTTCTTTACTATTGACTAGTGCTATTAATAGACCAGCGCAAGCGGTTATCTTTGTGCCTGCCGTCGCTTCTTCTTTATCTTCTTGGGCGGGTGGTTCTGCCCTTATGGCCGCTCGCACTGCTGCTTTTGCATCGATTGAAAATGGTACTGCTGCGCATTTAATTTATGCTACTGGGGTTTTGGCTGCTGCGGGCGTTTTACTTGTCGCCGGTACTGTTTCTCAAGAATCTACTAGGCCCGTTGAGAGAACAATTATTGATGTCGAGCAAACTGATTCACCTAAATCAAACCAACTTAAATATTTAATGACAACTACTATGGCCTCACAATCATCTAATTATGATTGTGAGGTTTACCGTGGTTTTACTAATTTATATCCTTCCTCCGCCAGTGATGGACAGTTTTTACAGTCGCTTTATTCTGGTGATTCTGTAACTCAGACCTATTTTAAAACTGATGGTTCTATTGGCTCTGTTTCGATCACTTGTAACGATTACACCGAATCTTTTTTTGATTTTTTAAATCCTATTCTTGATTTTTTGCCGTCATTACCTTCTGTTGGCTCTTCGGGATTTTCTGAATACGGTGGCAATCCCGCCAATACTTTAGATCTTTCTACCGCTCAATCACTTGCTGATGCGGATAACCTTGATTTAAATTTTCCTGCTCTTTTTTGGGATGCCATTCCTAATAAACCTCCAATTTATCAAAATTTGAGTTATTCCGATGCTCTCGATAAAGCCAATGAATTATCGGGCGAAGCTCCAAAAGATTCGCTAGAAGACTTCCCTCTTTTGCCTTTACTTGATGGTGGTTTTTTTAATCCTGCTACTGGCTTATCTTCTAACGGTGCGGGTGAACTAGTTGATGCTTCTGGTCAGGTGCTTAATCCTGATGGCACTGTCACTGAAACCGATGGCCGTACCAGTACTATCGACTATGCTAGGATTGCATCCATCTTTAACCAGATTGCCACATCATCCGCTAGTACCGTTACAACTGCCGTCAATGATCTTAAAACTGAAGTTGGTAAACAAACCGCCGCTTTGGAAACAATCACTGCGGCTTCCATTGCCACGCAAAATAATACGGCTTCCATTGATACAAATCTCGATTCAATCAAAACCGAATTAACAACGCCTTCCAGTAATACCACTATTACCCCTGTAATCACTTTTTCTGCTTCTCTTGAACGTCTATATAACGGAATTAAAAACGCGCCATTTGTTTCTGCTATTGGCGGCCTTGTTCTTCCTTCTTATTCGGGCGCTTCCTGTCCAACGATCTCTGTTGATGCTTTTGGGGGTACTGCATCAACTAATGTTCATTGTCAGATCGTTAGTGAAAATCAAGGTTTCCTCGTTGCAATTTTCTTGGCCTTGTGGGGCTGGATTGCTATCAATATATTTTTAAGGGCTTAATTTATGTGGGATGCTTTACTCGATATTCTTCTCTATGTTCCTCGTCAAATTTTCAGCGCGTTTGTTGATGGTTTGATCTATCTCTTAAACCTGATTCCAGCACCGGAATTTTTTAGTTCCGTGGATCTCTCTGGTCTTAACGCTATTGGCTGGTGGCTTACTGTCTTTCAGGTTCCTGCTGGCATGGCTATGGTTATGGGCGCTTTAATTGCTCGTTTTATCCTTCGCCGTATTCCTCTGATCGGGTGATGAATCATGTATGACGCTTTTATTGGCCGTAAAGGTTCGGGGAAAAGTTATAACGTTGTAAAAACCGTTATTCTTCCGCAACTGGAGAAGGGTCGCACCGTCGTTACTAATATCCCTTTGACTGATGAAGTTGATAAAAATCCGAAGTTAACTGGTACGGTCATTAAGATTGACATTGATCATTTACCTGATGACTTTTTTGCTCCCGAAAATGTCTATAAAGGTGCTGTTTACGTTCTTGACGAAATCCATAAGCGTTGGTCTTCTGGCATGAAGGTCAACAATATGAATCCGCATGATAAGCAATTCATAACCGAGCATCGCCATTACGTTGGCGAAGATGGTTACTCTACGGATCTGATCCTTGTTACTCAAGACACCCGCCAACTAGCCGCTTATCCTCGTAATCTCTTAGATAAGACCTACCGTTGTCGCAAGTATGACGCCATTGGTAAGGCGGATATGTATCGGGTTGATGTTTACGACGGGTGTGTATCTCTCGAATATCGTGCAAGTGATCCAAAGATAAAAAGCTATCACGGTAATTACGATCCCGAAATTTTTAAGTATTACAAATCTCATTCACAGAACGAATCATTTCACGATGCCGGATTAGAAGAGCAAAGTGCCGAAGGTAATATTTTTAAGTCTAACTTCTTTCGATTTATTCTCCCTTTTGCCCTTATTTTTGCCTTAATTGGCGCTTACTATTTTTATAGCTTTTTTTCTTCAATGGGTGTTTCTGGTCAATCTGATGGAAGTCAAAATTCACTTCCAAATGATACTGGAAGTCAAAACACTCAAACGGATCCGCAACCCCAACAAGCCGCATCACCAAAAAGCGGTTTTGACTTTTCAGCGAAGTATCGACTTTCGCATTACTCCATTTCGGCTTTTGGCCGTGTTGCCGTCGTTACTGATAACACACATTACTATCCCATTCCTTTAACCGACTGTAAGCGCGTTCCGCTGTACGGCTTTACGTGTAATTTCTTTGGTCAGTTGGTCAATTTCTATTCTGGTGAGGTACCAAGCTATGAAAAAGATACTGCTTTTAATCCTCTTGGCGGTTAGCCCGCTTTCTTATTCTGCCGAGATTCAGTTCCGGGATGCTCCCATTAAAGAAGTGGCTGATCAGGTTAGTAAAGTTTTAGGCCGTACAATCATCATCCCTTCAAATGCTCAAGGTTCTGTAAGCCTTTACGCGCCTTCTTCTATGACTAATGAAGAGTTGTTGAAGTTGTTCTATTCTTCGTTGTTGTTGAGTGGGTTTGATTACGTTGAAGATGGCCGAAGCATTATTGTCAAACCTTTCGATCAGGTGAGATCCACCAATGAATTTAACGTCTATACTTTTAATTCTGTTTTGCCTGATCTTGGTGATTTTCTTCCTGATGGATCCAAGTCTGTACGCACTAAAACACAAACTTTCGTCCGCACTACCAAACCCTTTTATTCTGTATTGGTGGCTATTTCTAACTCCGTTCTTCGTGCTGATTCTGACGTTGTTACCCGCGTTTTTAATGTTCAGTCTGTCAAGCCTTCTGATCTGGTTGTATTGGCTGGAGAAGGTGTCAAGGCCACTGCTTTCGACAACATCAACCGTCTTGTTGTCCGTGGTCATAGAACCGAAGTGGACACTTTAGCCGAACAGATCCGCAAGTTGGATTCCTCTATCAAGGTTTATCAGGTGGATCTCGTGATTGTTTCGGCCGCTCAAGACTTCAACAAGGAATACAACCTTGATCTAACGTTAGGTACTGATTTCTTTAATTTGGGTTTGGGTGGTCTTCTCTCCGCTAAAGGCTCGGCACCGTATGTCCATCAGGACAATTACAATCTGCTTCTAAACTGGATTCGCTCTAACCGCCAGTTGTCCATAGTCCAAAAGCCAAACTTAGCCGTTAATGACGGTCAGAAAGCTAAACTGTTGGTTGGTCAGGAGGTTCCATTTGAAACATCTACTTTGGATCCCGAAAGCGTCACCACGCGCATAAACACCGTTGAGCGCAAAGATGTTGGTCTATCGCTTAATCTCTCCCTGAATAGCCTTAACAACGGCCAGATTCGCCTCGTTCTCGATCAGCAACTATCCAACATTTCTAAAACCCAGCTTTCTAACTCAGTCGATCTCATAACAGACAAGCAACAGCTTTCCACGGTACTGGATCTTTACCCTAATCGCTTCTATTTGATAGGTGGTCTGTCATACCGTGATCAATACCATTACAAAGAACATTCGCCCCTATTCGATGGTATTCCTATTCTCTCGGATCTTACGACTGATACGGTCGATTCATCAGGTCAGCGCGATCTGTTGATCTTCATTCAGGTACACGATTTAAAACATCCTGTGGCCGCATCGCCACTTAGCTAACTGCCCAATGCGCGGAGCGCATGGGCAGTTAGCTGCGGCCTTGTAGCACGCATAAACAAAAAAGAACAAATAAAAGTAATTCTCAACAAACGGTGATACAAATGTGTTATTCAAAACAGTTATTCATCCTTTCAGAACGTCAAAACGAAGACAAAAAGCCAGCCGCTGGCGGGCTTTGGTTCAACAATGAAATCGAACGCAAAGATATGCGTAATTTCGAGATCCTTCACTCGGGCATTGATACTTTAGAGCAAAAGTATCAAGGCCAATTTATTGTGTCTGTATTGGATGATTTGGTGTTTGATACTTGGACAAATCCAAGCACGGGCATGGTAATCCGCAATCAGTTGGATTACCCACGAAAGAACGTCGTTATTAACGGTGTTAAGCTACGTTTGACGAAGGCAAACGGTAAAGAATCAGGCTATCGTTATCAGCTTGTTAATCGCGCCGTGGGCGTTTATATCTTCTTTGGCTATTTCCATGATAAGGATTGGATAAATAACGGCGGTGTGAAGGTTAAATTAAGCCCCCAGTTGATCTTTAAAGAGGGTGTTCAACGCTCTGGTCATATTGCTGACGAATTTGCGGCTAGTTTAATGAGTTCTTTTCAGCATTCTGGTGTCGATGTACATATGTGTATGGATGTTCAAGGCTGGGCGCCAGAAGTTGATTTTATGCACAATGTTACTACTCGCACTCGTGTTAAGCGTGCTATTCCTTCGGCTGGAAGTTTAACTGGAAGTATAGATTTAACTTCCATTGCTTTGGATGCGCATGAATGTGGTGTGCGCTACGATCAGGAAAAGAGTTTCTTATTTGGCCGCCGTGGTTCTGGCCAAATGGCCATCTATTCCAAAATGGACGAAGCAAAGAAGGGCGGTAAAGTGAAATTTTGGGATGATGTTTATAAAACGCACATGGGCTATAAAGCAGATCAGGACGTTTTTCGCGTTGAAGTAAGGCTTCCGGCTTCTGTCACGTCCAAATTAGGCAGCCCCGCGAAGGGCGGGGCGGGGGAATCCTATCAGATCCTCTCTATTCACGATCTGCCTGAACATATCCCTGCATTATGGCGCTATGGTCTTCTGCATCTTTTCCGTTATCATTATCCTGATAGCAAAGTTGTTCGTCCTGAATGGCAATTTTTGGCCGAAGCGCCGTTCCTCAATTTGGATCATAAAAACTATATGTATCAGCGTGTTAAAGTCACTCAAACGGGTACGGATTCAGACCGTAATATCCAGCAAATGCTTGGCCATTTGGCCACATTTATGGCAAAAGAGGGTATTACCAACGAACAGGCCGAAGCGCATCTGTATAACTTCCCCGGTCGCCATATTCTCAACACTTATTTCAAGCAAAAGGGATTAAATCAGGAGCAATGGATCGCGGCGTTTATAGAAAAATTGGAAGATAAGCGCATAGATTATGCGCCCGTTTATCAAAGTCCTTTCGATCATCTGCCGGGTGGATCTAAACCAACTGACGACGATGAAATTCCTGGCTGGTAATTTTTGGTTTTCAATGATGGGTATTTCTGCTAACCTCTAATTTTTGAAAGGAGGTACCATGAAATATTTGATCTCTTTGTTTCTTTTGGTGATTTCATCTCAAGCGTTAGCTTTTGGTGATGAATGTAAAGCGATTTCTTGGAAGGCTGAACGTGAAAGTAATAACGTTGTTGTTGTTCAAGGCTCAATTAGCAAGCCCAATACCTTAGTTTCTATTGAATTGTGGAAGTTGGATCGCCTAATAGGGACTGCATCTACATATTCAAATGATCGTGGTGTTTTCCTTCGCAGGGTTTATACAGAAAAAAGGGCACCTAAGTACCCTAACGTTGTTCTTTCCTGTCGCTAATTTCTTCTTAGATGAATAACCTTTCCTAAGTTCATGTTTTCTTTAACGATTTGTTTACTAGATAGGGCGGCTTCAAGTCGTTCTATCTGAACCTGCAATAATTCGTTATCCTGTCTTAACGCATGGATTAATCTTTCTGCTTTTTCCAGATCCGCGCGTTTAATCTCTAGTTCAGCTTTGATTCCTTGATAGATGAAATTCGTTTTCACGTGTAGATCCTCTGGCGTGTATGAATTGTATTTGTCTAGGTACGTCCTCAATCGCCGATCCGAAGGATCGATCGTTGCATCAATCCAAGGTCGGCCGAAGTAAGAGAGATCACCGGACAAAAACCTCAAAAGCATGAAATACCATTGCGGGATCTTTGCTTTATTTGTTGCTGATTCATAACGCCGGATCGTTCCGGGGTGGCAGTCGATCAGTTTAGCTAACTGATCTTCCGAAAGATTGGTGCCAAAGATCCGTAGATCCTTGGCTTGTTGATACGTTTCGCGCTGATTGATTAGTCCATCTAAGAAACTGTTTCTAAATAGCTTTCGCATAATTATTTACTCGCATCAAATAGGCAAAATTGCCTAAAAACGCACGTAAACAAGCTGCAAGCCATCTTCGGCCTTTTCTGTAAATCAACTTCGTATAATATATATTATGTTAAATTGTATTTGGAATGGTTTTTATCAGAACCGATTGACCACCCCGCTATCCGCATTGTTTTAACCGGCCTGTTGAAATTTAAATGGCGCGTTCTTTGGGGTTTATTGCAGCAATGCCAGAATGTTTTCCGGCGGACGGCCGATGGCGGCACGTTTACCGATGACAACAATCGGTCTTTCGATGAGTTGCGGATGTTCGGCTAAAATGCTCAGCCAGGCTTCGTCGTCGCGATCGTCCTGAGTGCTTAATCCCAGTTCTTTGAAGAGTGTTTCTTTAGTGCGAATAATTTGCAAGGGTTTGAGATTCAGCATTTCACACAGCTGTTTGAGTTCTGGCCTGCTTGGCGGTGTTTCCAGATAACGGACTTCGTTAACTTGCACGCCACGGGCTTCAAGCAGCTTAAAGGTTTCACGGCTTTTTGAGCAGCGCGGATTATGATAAATGGTCGCTTGTGTCATATCGGCTTCCTGCTTTCTTCAGGCTTTATCGTCGCTGTCTTGTTCAAGGCGTTTGTTCAGGGCGCTTTCAACGGCTTCGATGCGCGATTTGCAGAGCTGATAGGCGCGCGTCGCTTCGTCCACCATCGGGACCAGTTCGTCGATATCCACGTCTTCGGTGTTGGAGAGCTTTTGAGCAATTTCCTGTAGTTTGGCGTAATTGGCTTTGAAGCTGTCGGCGCTGGGCTGTTTTGAACTCATGATAATTCCTTTTAAAATAGTTGTTTAACCATTTGATTATTCAGGTTTAATGATGGGTGTATCAGGGTCGATTCGTGCTTCCAGTGTACCGTCTACAAATTGCAGCTGTACCCGCCCTGCCTGCTTGGCCTGAACGGCGGTTTTGATTGGCACTCCCGCAGGATTTTTGACAATGGCAAAGCCGCGGTTGAGCTGTGTTTTGGGGCCTGAGCTTAATATAAACGCAATCCATTGGATGATATGTTCACGTTTGTGTTTGAGTGCGCGTTGCACATCCAGCGCCAGTTTCTGCTGCTGTTGTTCAATGTCGTACTTGGATCTTGCGATCTTGCCGGCCACCTGATGTTCGATATTTTGCTGCAAATATTGCAAACGGCGTTCGGTGGCCTGCAGTTTCTGCTGACCTTGGCGCTGCAACTGGTATTTTAGCGGTTCAAGCTGATCCTTCCACAAAACCAGACTGGCCCGACTGTTTTGGTGGATTTTGCGATCCAGCTGTTCAAGCCGGTGGCGCCATTGATGGAGATGCATTTGACCGGCCTGTTCAATCTGACGCCAGTGTTGCTTGGCCGTTTGTGCCTGCTGAAAGATGCGATGACGGATCTCGGCGACGACTTTACTGGGCGTGTCGAAGCGCCGATTAGCGACTTCGTCAAGAATGGTATTGTCGCGTTCGTGACCGATGCCGGTGAGCACCGGTAGCGGTGCATTGCAAATCCGCGCGGCGACGCTGTAGAGGTTGAGTTGGTTCAGATCGAGCTTGGCGCCGCCGCCGCGAATGATTACCAACGCATCAAAGGGATGGGCGTCGTGCAGCGATGCGATGGCATCCAAAGCGGCAAGCATTTCGCTTTCCACCTGATCGCCTTGAAAGGCGCTGTAAAAATAGGTGAACTCGCATAGCCCGGCTTTTTGCAAAGCGTCGGCATCGGCGCGGAAATCGCCGAGGCCGGCGGCGGCCGGCGGCGCAATCACCGCAATTCGGAAGAAATCGGCGGGCAGGCTCCAGCGTTTGTTGAGGGTATAGAGCTGCTCGCTGACAAGCTGCTTGCGGATGGCATTCAGATTGGCTTCGAGTTCGCCCAGTGTAAAGGCCGGATCGATGTCTTGAATGACCAGCGAAAAGCCGTATTGTTCGTGGAAACTTGGTTCGGCCAGAAGAAGCACTTTTTGCCCCACGGCGAGATCGCTGCCGGTCTCGGCTTTAAAGCGTTCCAATAGGCGCCCTGCTTGGCTCTGCCAGATCATGGCGCGGCACTGTGCCAGAAGTTGGCCGTTGTCGTTGGTTTCGCTCAATTCCAGATAAAGATGGCCGCGATTGAGATTGAGATTGGAAACTTCGGCAATGACCCAGATGGCGCCCGGAAACTGGCGCCGCAATGCAGATTGTACTCCTCTTAACAGAGCCGAAAGGGAAATGCCCTTCTCCTCTTCGTTGAGCGTTTCTGCAGAGGGTTGCGGTGTCTGAGCTGGTATGTGAGCAGGTGTTTCGCTGCTCAGCCAGCGCTCAAACGGCGCCAGATTGTCTGCCAGCGTGGTCGGCACGTACCATTTGCGGCTCAGATTATCCCAGCGTGCGCCGAGTGACTTGGCCAGATCCTTTTCCTTAAAGGGCACCTCTAAATAGATCATGCGGGTGGATTCAACCTCTCTTCCATGCGTTGCATCTCTTCCTCTACCAGTCGGTAGGCCTGCTCCACCACGTCGATGCCCGCCTCTTTTTTGAAGGCGTTTTGTGAAAGGTGGCGGCGCCATAGTCTGCCGCCCGGTAAGCCGTGGAACAGACCGAGCATGTGGCGGGTGATTTGAATTAGTTTGCCGCCGGCTTGAAGGTGGTTTTCGATATAAGGCAGCATTGCCTGCAGCACTTCATAGCGGGTTGGTGGCGTAGTATCCTGGTGGTAATAGAGTGCGTCCACCTCGCTCAACAGATAAGGTTGTTCGTAAACGGCGCGCCCCAGCATCACGCCGTCTAGCGGCGGGTGGCCGTCATAGCGTTGCAGATGCTTAAGTCCTTCTTGCGGCGATTTAATCCCGCCGTTGATAGCCACCGAAAGATCGGGAAATGACGCCTTGATGCGGTGTACCCAGTCATACTGTAATGGCGGGATTTCGCGGTTTTCCTTGGGTGAAAGTCCCTGCAGCCAAGCCTTGCGTGCATGGATAATGACACCATCCACCCCGGCCTGTTCAATTTTGCCGACAAAATCTTCAAGCAGCGTAAATTCTTCCTGATCATCAATGCCGATGCGGCATTTGACCGTGACGGGAATATCATTCACCGCATCTTTCATGGCTTTGACGACATCAGCCACGATCTGCGGATGGCCCATCAGACAAGCGCCGATCATATTGTTCTGCACGCGGTCGCTGGGGCAGCCCACATTCAGGTTGATCTCCGAATAGCCCCACTCCTCTCCGAATCGGCTGCAGGTGGCCAAATCCTTGAAATCGCTGCCGCCCAGTTGCAGCACCACCGGCGCCTCTTCCTCGCTGTGGCCTAAAAAACGCGGCAGATCATTGGCGTAAATCAAGGCGCCGGTGGTGACCATTTCAGAGTAGAGCCAGGCGTTTTGGGAGAGTTGGCGATGGAAATAACGGCAATGGCGGTCAGTCCAGTCCAGCATTGGTGCGACGCTGAAATGGCGGGCGCTGTTTTCCGGCGGGTTTTTAGAGGAGGATGTGATGGGATTCATGTGGTTCGTAATCGGTTGCAGAGAGACAATAACAACGGTTAATTATAACCTTTATTTGGCGTTTGGTCGTTTCAATATGTCGGCGGCGTCCTTTTTGTAAAACACGGGCTTTGTAAAAAAGCTGGCAAGGATTGCATAAGGTTATAAAATACGGGTTTGAACTTAGCCCGTTAACTCCGAAAAAGACGTTACATGACTCAACCATCCGAACTTTTTAATCAACTTTTTAAGGCAGACGCACTCAGCGGAACGCAGTTGGAAAGATGCCAGCTGGCCTGCAAAATCGCCATAGAAGCGCAGAGTTTGCCTGAAAAGAGTTTTGTCAGAAGTGTGGATGTCGCCCTGATTCTTTCGGCGGTAAAAGTGGATGCCGACACCTTGGTGGCCACCCTGCTGAGCGATGCGAATGTAGAGGATTTCTACGATGATGCCTATATCGAAAAGTATTTTGGGCATGCCTCGGCCGAGCTGGTCAAGGGGATTCGCCGTTTAAATCAGTTTAAAGAACTGGATGTTTCCAACCGTTCGGATGTGCAGCACGAGCGCCTTCGTCAGATGTTGCTGGCGATGACGACTGACATCCGCATTATGATCGTCAAGCTGGCGTATCGCGTTGCACGTTTGCGTCATCTGAAATTCGAGGAACCGGCGGTACGCAAGCAGATTTCGGAAGAGACGCAGCTGATTTTTTCTCCTCTGGCCAATCGTTTGGGGATCGCCCAGCTCAAATGGGAGCTGGAAGACCTCTCCTTCCGTTACCTCTATCCCGAGGAATATAAAGATATTGCCAGCCAGCTGGATTCCAAGCGCGGCGGGCGCGAAGCCTATATCGCATCGGTGATCGATATTCTGAAAACCTTGCTGGATTCGCAGCACATCAAGGCCAAAATCAGCGGCAGGCCCAAGCACATTTACAGCATCTGGAAGAAAATGCGCCGCAAGCAGTTGCCGATCGATGAGCTATATGATCTGCGCGCCGTGCGCATTTATGTGGATACGGTGCGTGACTGCTATGAGGTTCTGGGGCTGATCCATAGCCATTGGAATTACATTAAAGACGAATTCGACGACTATATCACCACGCCCAAGGATAACGGCTATCAGTCTATTCATACGGTGATTATCGGACCTGAAGGCAAAACGGTCGAAATCCAGATTCGCACCTTCGATATGCATCACTACGCCGAGTTTGGTGTCGCGGCGCATTGGCTCTACAAAGAAGGCGCTAAAGGGATTGATAAGAATCTTGAGAAAAGCATCGCCAATGTCCGTCAGATGCTGGAAAACAGCGATGATCCGGACGTTTTCAAGGAGATCAGCACCGAACTGCAGAGCCAGCATATATATGTGCTGACGCCGACCAATGACATTATCACTTTGCGCCAGGGTTCAACGCCGCTCGATTTTGCTTACAGTATCCATACCGAACTGGGGCATGGCTGTCGCGGCGCCAAGATCAACGGCCGCATACAACCCCTGTCCACGCAGCTGAAAACCGGCGACAAGGTGGAAATCTTGTCGACGAAGAACGGCACGCCGAGCCGCAACTGGTTGAACCCCAACCTCGGTTACCTCAATAGCAGCAGTGCACGCAATAAGGTTAAAAACTGGTTTAACAAACAGAATCGGGCGCAAAATATCCAGGCCGGTGAAAACGTGTTCTCCCGCGAAATCAAACGCTTGCACGCGCATACGGTCAAGGCGTCTGATGTGCTGGAACGCTTCAGGGTACTTGACGAAAATGAACTGTTCGAGGCGATCGGCAAAGGGCAGATCAACGAGCGTCAATTGGCCGCTGCGATTCAGGATCGCATCAAACCGCAACAAAAGAGTTTTGCCTCCAAGCCGCCTGTAATCCAGCCTCCCAAACAAGAAGCGGTTGCGGGCGATAAACCGGTGTATGTGGTCGGCGCATCGCAGTTGAGGACGCATTTGGCGCCCTGCTGCCAGCCGCAAAAAGGCGATGATATTGTCGGGTTCGTCACCCGCGGTCGCGGGATTACAGTGCATCGCAGCGATTGTCCGAATATTCTCAACTTGTCGCACGAAGATCTGCGTCGTTTGATTGAGGTTTCCTGGAGCTATGTCGAGCAGGAGCCGCAAGGCTTTACCGCGGAATTGTCTATCAGCGCCTTTGACCGCAAAGGTTTGCTGCGCGATGTGATGGGCGCTTTGACCGATATGGATATCAACCTGATCGATTCGCAAACCCATACCGATAGCCAGGAACGCACGGTCACGATGAAGCTGACGCTTGAAATCGAGTCGGGCACCCAACTGGGGGATGTATTGGATAATATCGAACGCATTCAGAATGTGGAGTCGGCGAGCATCACCAAAATCTAAGTTGAAAAACTCAACAGGCCACCCCTTTTGTCTTGATTTGCCGCGATGGCAGCATGTTATTCCGGCAGGCTCTCCTGGCTCAGAAGCACTGAGGTTTGTGCACCGTTGATCTCGCTGATCGGCAGGGTTTCGCCTGCCAGCCATTTTGTCACGGCCTGCCGTTTGCCCTTGCCGGTAATCAGTTTTAACAGGTGTCGGCAGTTGGAGAGACTTTCTGCAGAGAGGGTCACTCGTTCAGCCGGCGGTTTGGGCGAATTAAATTCACACTGCACCCAGCGTCCGGTAATCGCGTCTTTGGCTTCCTGACTGTGATCGTGACCGGGAAAGAGGCTGGCGGTATGGCCGTCCTCACCCATGCCGAGCAGGACCATGTCAAATTGCCTGTTTCTAACAAGCGGAGCATATTCCTTGGCCGCTTGCAGCGCCCCTTTCTCGGCCGCCATATAATGTATTTGTGGGTTCGGAATGGGGCTCTGATTAAGCCACGCCTCGGCAATCGCCAAACTGTTGCGCTCGGCATGCTCCGCAGGCAGGCAGCGTTCATCGCCCATATAAATGTGCCATTTATGCCAGTCGGTGGCGTGCTGCAGTGCGGCTAATTTTGTGTAGATGCTCATCGGTGTGGTACCGCCGGCTGTCACCAGATGAAAGGCATTGCGTTTTTGAATCGCCTCATTTGCGCAAGCGATCATTCGGGAAACAGCAAACTCCGCCACTTCGTCTGCGGTGGCGAAAAGCCGCCAATTCGCGGGTAAGGCAGCCGACTTACTCACAAGTGCCCTTCTTGACCGGTTCAATATGGTAGCGCCACCCTTGGCCGGGCTGGTCAAACAGCTTGTCGGAATCCTTGGGTCCCCAGGTGCCGGCAGCATAGGTTTCGATAAAACCGGTATTGGACGCCCAGGTTTGGATGACCGGATCCACCACATTCCACGCCGCTTTGACCTCGTCATAGCGCAAAAACAGCGAACGGTCGCCTTTGATGACGTCCAGCAACAGTTCTTCGTAGGCATCGTTGTGGAAACCGCCGCCGCTGTGACACAGGCTGGCGTCCAGACTGATCTGGCGGGTATTGATTTCGAGACCGGGCTGTTTGGCGGTCATTTCTACCTTGATGTGTTCTTCGGGCTGAATGCTGAAAACAATCCAGTTTGGCTCGATCTTCTTGACCTGAGTGGCTTTGAAAAACTGCTGCGGCGGATGTTTGAAACAAATGGAGATCAGGGTTTGCGTTTTCGGCATGTTTTTGCCGGTTTGCAGGTAAAACGGCACCCCTTCCCAACGCCAGTTGTCGATATAGAGTTTCAAGGCCGCATAGGTTTCGGTGACGCTGTCGGGCGCGACGCCGGGTTCGTCCAAATAGGCCTTAACCGTTTTGCCGTTGATTTCGCCTTCCGCATATTGGGCGCGGAAAGATTGAGCGCTGGCGTTCTTGCGGTTGATCGGGCGGATGGATTTTAGCAATTTGACCTTTTCGTCACGCAGTGCTTCGGCATCCATCGACGCCGGCGGCTCCATGGCGATCAGGGCCAAGAGCTGTAACAGATGGCTTTGAATCATGTCGCGCATCGCGCCGCTGTGGTCATAATAGCCGGCGCGGGTTCCCACCGCGCGGTCTTCGGCGTGGGTGATCTGGATGTGGTCAATGTAATTACGGTTCCACAGCGGTTCCATCAGAATATTCGCAAAACGGAACACCATCAGGTTCTGCACCATGCCTTTGCCCAGGTAGTGGTCGATGCGATAGGTCTGCTCTTCCTGCAGGTAACGGTTCAGCTGATGTTGCAAGGCCTTGGCGGACTCCATGTCGTAGCCGAAAGGTTTTTCCAGCACCACCCTTTTCCAGCCGTTGGATTCGTCCAAAAGCCGGGTGTCGCCGAGATTTTTGATGACCACGCCGAAATCAGAGGGGCTCATCGACAGATAAAAGGCGATGTTGTTTGAGAAGCCGTTGGTTTTAATGAAGTCATTTAAGGCTTCATAACTTTGGCTTTCTCCCGTGTCCATTTTGAAGTAGCGCATGCGTTCCGAAAAGCGAGCAAACGCACCGCCTTCCAGCCCGCCTCTGGCAGCTTTGCTGACCGATTCTTCGACCGTTTCCAGCCATTGCGCGTCGTCCCACTCACGGCGCCCGATCGCGATGATTTTCATCCCGGGAGCCAGGCGCCCTTCGGTTTCGAGGTGGTAAAAGGCCGGCATGAGTTTGGTGAGTGACAGGTTGCCCGTCGCGCCGAAAATCACATAGGTGCAAGCGGTAGTTTCGCTCATGACTTACACCTCGTAACTGGTGGAGCTGACGTTGCCGCCGGATTGAATCCAGTCGGTATGGAAACGATGGCCTCGGGGGGCGTCAATGCGTTCATAAGTGTGGGCACCAAAATAGTCGCGCTGTGCCTGAAGCATATTCGCTGAGCCGTTGGCACAGCGATAACCGTCGAAAAAGGCCAGTGCGGAACTGAGAGCCGGTGTCGGAATGCCTTGTTCGATGGCAAAAATAAGGGCTTTGCGCCAATTGGCTTCCGCCTGCTTGATGGCGTGTTCGAAGAAACTGTCCTGCAATAAATTGAGCAGGCCGGGTTGTTCGTCAAAGGCGCGTTTGATCTCTCCCAGAAAGGTGCTGCGGATAATACAGCCGCCGCGCCACATCAGCGCGATACCGCCGAAATTCAGCTGCCAGCCAAAGTTTTTAGCGGCTTCGCGCATCAGCATATAGCCTTGGGTGTAGGAGATGATCTTCGAGGCATATAAAGCGTCATGAATCGCCTGGAGCATCACGGCTTTGTTTGCGGTCATGGTATTGGGTTTGTGGGGGTAGATTTTCGCGGCCGCAATGCGCTCGTCTTTGAGTGCGGAAAGGCAGCGTGCATAGACCGATTCGGTAATCAGGGTCAGTGGAATACCCATTTCCAGAGAGCTGATCCCCGTCCATTTGCCCGTTCCCTTTTGACCGGCGGCATCGAGGATTTTGTCGATCAGCGGCTCGCCATCTTCATCTTTGAAAGTGAGGATGTCGGCCGTGATCTCGATCAGATAGGAGTCCAGTACGCCTTTGTTCCATTCTGCAAAGACCGCATGGCACTCATCGGCACTCAGGCCGAGGCCTTCACGCATCAGCTGATAGGCCTCGGAAATCAGTTGCATATCGCCGTATTCGATGCCATTGTGTACCATCTTGACATAATGACCGGCGCCTGCATCACCTACCCAGTCGCAACAAGGATCATTGCCGGCCTTGGCGGCAATCGACTGAAAGATCGGTTTAACGGCATGCCACGCCTCAGGATTACCGCCAGGCATAATCGACGGACCGTGGCGCGCGCCCTCCTCGCCACCGGAAACACCGGTGCCGATGAAGAGGAGGCCTTTTTCCTTGAGTTCTGCGGTTCTGCGGGTCGAGTCGGTATAAAGCGAGTTGCCCCCATCGATAATAATGTCGCCTGGCGACAGTAGCGGCACAAGCTGCTCGATAAAGGCGTCGACCACCTCTCCCGCCTTGACCATCAGCATTACTTTACGGGGTGTTTGCAGGCTGTTAACCAGTTCTTCCAACGAGTAGGTGGCGATAATGCTCTTGTTTGCGGCTTCGCCAGCGAGGAATTCGTCTGTTTTGTCGCGGCTGCGGTTGTAGACCGCTACGCTAAAACCGTGATCCGCCATATTGAGAACCAGGTTCTGCCCCATTACGGCCAGGCCGATCAAACCAATGTCTGCTTGTGCCATCTACATACTCCATTTTGAAGGGTTTTAAACCCACATTGTATCCAAGCAACTGCAAGTGGATGTTGCAATTGTGAGAAAGTTGCATGATATGGGTTAATTTTTTGAATGGAAAACTACGACGTTGTAGGTAGGGAAACGCGTTGCGTTGGGATTTAGTGTAGCAGTGAGCAAATTGAAAGGCTAGAAATAAAAAAGCCCACAATAAAGTGGGCTTTTAAGTATGGCGTCCCGTAGGGGAGTCGAACCCCTGTTACAGCCGTGAAAGGGCCGTGTCCTAGGCCTCTAGACGAACGGGACAAATTTTGAACGCATTTCGAATGCTTTTTCTTAATCTCTGCGTTGTCGTTCGGTCGTGTATAACCTATACACTTCCTCTCTCCGCCTTGACCTTAAGAAAAATCAAATCGAAACCGGTTTTAAATTTGGTGTTGGTGCCAAATTTAAAAAATTAAACGACAGAATTTGCATATAAGCGTTCTTGTCATTCAATAGGAATTTGGAGCGGGAAACGAGACTCGAACTCGCGACCCCAACCTTGGCAAGGTTGTGCTCTACCAACTGAGCTATTCCCGCAATGGCGTCCCGTAGGGGAGTCGAACCCCTGTTACAGCCGTGAAAGGGCCGTGTCCTAGGCCTCTAGACGAACGGGACAAATTTAAACCGGATTTTTTCCTAACCTTTGCGTTGTCACTCAGTCGTGTATTATTTATACACTCCATCGTTCCGCCTTAACCTTAGGAAAAATCCGATTAAATTTCGGATTGTAAAGTTAGCTGTTCACTAACTTGATTGAATGATTTAGAAGACTCAGATCATTCAATAGGAATTTGGAGCGGGAAACGAGACTCGAACTCGCGACCCCAACCTTGGCAAGGTTGTGCTCTACCAACTGAGCTATTCCCGCAATGGCGTCCCGTAGGGGAGTCGAACCCCTGTTACAGCCGTGAAAGGGCCGTGTCCTAGGCCTCTAGACGAACGGGACAAATTGTTGATTGATTTTCTCAATCCAAGCACGTTTTGTTGACTTTAAAACGGTACTTTTCAACTTTGGTGGAGCTAGGCGGGATCGAACCGCCGGCCTCTACAATGCCATTGTAGCGCTCTCCCAGCTGAGCTATAGCCCCCTCGAGTTGATGTGGCGTATTATATAGATAAAGCGGCTTTGGTCAAGCGTTTACAAGAAAAAATATGCGAGTTTTTTGATATTTTTTTGAGGGTTTGATGACGCCTTGCTTAACTTCTTGATTTGCCGTGCCTAAAAAAGTCAAAAGGCCGTTTAAAACGGCCTTTGTGTAACTTAATTGTCTATCGGAGAAAGGGCTTACTCCCCTTCTCCACGCGCCGCAATATAAGTCAAAGCCATTTGCAGGCGAGCGATACAACGCGGTTTGCCGATCAGTTCCGCCGTTGCGTCAATGGCCGGTGACTGTCCGCCTCCGGTAATGGCAACGCGTAAAGGCATTCCGACTTTGCCCATGCCGACGCCTAGCTCTTCTGCAGCGGCGTTGATGGCTGCGTGAATCGGTTCCGCCTGCCATTCCTGCACTGCTTCCAGTTTATTCAATAAGAGTTGCAGCGGTTCGGCCGCCACCAGACGCAAATGTTTTTTGGCGGCGCCTTCTTCAAAGCTCTCAAAGTCCTGATAGAAATAGACCGCCGCCTGGGCCATCTCCATAAAGGTTTTGGCACGGTCGCGCAACAGGTGGGCAACGTTCGCCAGATCCGGCCCTTGTGACAGATCGCAACCCAACTCTGCCATAAAGGGAGCCAGATGGCGTGACAGGTGTTCTTTTTTAGCCACTTTAAAATGCTGCTCGTTGATCCATAGCAGTTTGCCAGCGTTAAAAGTGGATGGCGCGCTGTTGACGTTGTTCAAGTCAAAATGCTCGATCATTTCGTCAATGCTGAAAATCTCCTGATCGCCATGCGACCAGCCCAAACGCACCAGATAGTTCAGCAAAGCTTCGGGCAAGAAGCCCTGCTCTTTATACTGCAGCACGCTGACCGCGCCGTGGCGCTTAGACAGACGGCTGCCGTCTTCGCCCAATACCATCGGAATATGGGCGAACTTAGGCAGCGGCGCGCCCATCGCTTTGTAAAGATTGATCTGGCGTGGCGTGTTGTTAAGGTGGTCATCCCCGCGGATAACGTGGGTCACGCCCATATCCCAATCGTCGACCACCACGGTCAGATTGTAGGTCGGAGTGCCGTCGGAACGCGCGATGACGAGGTCATCCAGCTCCTTGTTGGCAATCACCACACGGCCTTTGACCATGTCTTCAATCACGACTTCGCCGTCAGTCGGGTTTTTAAAGCGGATAACCGGTTGAACGCCTGCGGGTGGAGTGCCGTCAAAATTACGGAAACGCCCGTCGTAGCGCGGTTTTTCGCCTGCCGCTTTTTGCGCTTCGCGCATTTCGTCCAGCTCTTCCGGAGTGGCATAGCAATAATAGGCGTGGCCGTTGGCAAGAAGTTGATCAATCACCTCTTTATAACGCTCAAAACGGTGGGTTTGGTAAAAAGGACCCTGGTCGTAATCCAGCTCCAGCCAGCTCATGCCTTCCAGAATGGCATTTACCGACTCTTCGGTTGAGCGTTCCAGATCGGTGTCTTCGATTCTGAGAATGAATTCACCGCCAAGTTTTTTGGCGTACAACCATGAAAACAGTGCGGTTCTCACCCCTCCGATGTGGAGGTAACCTGTCGGGCTGGGGGCAAATCGAGTGCGGATCACAAGGCGTTCCTTTTTACGTAAAAATAGATAAAGGCGTATTATAAACGCTTGAGGGTTAAATCTCACACTTTCCGCAACGTTGCATGGCCTCTTTTTCAAATCCGATTTTTCACCGAAAATAAAACTCAACAGGCCGGGTAGCGGTTTTTTTAGCGCGCTTGCGTCATTCCTTTTTACTATAATGAATGGCTGTTTTTTCAATGTTCAAAAGACCCACGTATCAACCTAAAAAGGAAATCACATGAAGCGCGCAGAACTCCATTACACACTCGTTCCGCAGGATCCGGCGGGTCATTTGTATGAAGTGAGCCTGCGTATTGAAAAGCCTCAAACGCCTTGTGAGGTGGTGTATTTGCCCAACTGGATTCCGGGAAGTTATCTGATTCGGGATTTTTCGAAACATCTGATTGCGCCTCGTGCCGCCACGCTTAAGGGCGAGCCGGTTGAATTGCAGGCGTTGGACAAGTCGCGCTGGCAGTTCGCCTCCAGCGGCGAGGCGGTTGAAATCCGTTATCAGGTTTATGCGTGGGATTTGTCGGTACGCGGCGCGCACTTTGATGCGTCGCACGCCTTTTTCAACGGCACGTCGGTTTTTCTGGCGGTTCAGAGCCAACGTGATGCCGCCTGCACCTTTGATTTGCAGCACAGCGCACATAGTCTTAAGCAGCAGTGGCGCGTGGCCACCGGTATGCCGGCGTTGGCAGTGGATAAGGACGGTTTTGGCCGTTACGGTGCGCAAAGCTACGACGAGTTGATTGATTATCCCTTTGAGCTTGGCAATTTTCACGAGATTCGTTTCGAGGCGTGTGGCATCCCCCACAAGATGGTGTTGACCGGCCTGTTCGAATGCGATTTCGAGCGTCTGAAACAAGATCTGATCAAAATCTGCGAAACCGAAATTCGTCTGTTCGGCGAGCCGGCGGTGATTGAGCAATATGTTTTTCAGGTGATGGTGACCGGCAACGATTATGGCGGATTGGAGCATCGCAATTCCACGGCGTTGATGTGCAGTCGTGACGACCTCCCCTATCCCGGCATGCAGGAAGCGACCGACGCCTATCTGCAGTTTCTGGAACTCTGCAGCCACGAATATTTCCATCTCTGGAACGTCAAGCGCATTCAGCCAGCGGTGATTCAGCAATCCGACTTGTTGGAACCGGCCTTTACCAATCAGTTATGGTGGTTTGAAGGAGTGACCTCTTATTACGATGCCTTGATTCTGCTGCGCGCCGGTTTGATTGATCAAAACCGCTACCTCAAGTTGTTAGCCGAGCAGATGACACGCGTGTATCGCATGCCGGGGCGTTTCAAACAGTCGGTGGCGCAATCAAGCTGGCACAGTTGGACCAAGTTCTATCAGCAGGATGAAAACGCCCCGAATGCGATTATCAGCTATTACACCAAAGGCAGTCTGATTGCAGTGGCACTTGATTTGAAAATCCGCCAACAGACATTGGGCGCCAAGTCGCTGGATGATGTGCTGTTGCATCTATGGCAGCATTACGGTCAGACAGGGCGCGGATTGCAGGAGTTTGAGATTGAAAAGCTGTGTGCCCGGATCAGCGGCTTGAATTTAGACGATTTCTTTAATCGCTACCTCTACGGCACGGAAGATTTGCCGTTCGAGAGTTGGTTTGCGGAGGAAAATATCGATTTCAATTTAAGAGCGCCGGTATCGCTTGGCGATAAAGGCGGTTGTTCTGAAGCGGCCGCCTTAAGCCGCCATCTTGGCGTGAATGTGGTCGATACCGAGCATCAAACCGTAAAAATCACGCACGTCTGGCATGATCAGGCCGCCTATCTGGCGGGGCTTTCTGCCGGGGACGAGATTGTGGCCATTAACGGTTTGAAAATCGCCAGTGTCGCGTCGCTTGAAAACCGTCTGAAACGCAGCGGATTGCTGCAGCAGGAAGCGGTTTGGCGCTGCCACTATTTCCGTCGCGATGAGTTGCGTGAAACCTGCATCACGCTGTTGCCGCCGGTGGCGGATCGCGTGCAGCTGAGCCTGGCGGGCGAGTCGGCCTGGTTACAGGCACAGATGCCGCTTTAAAATTCATTCAACCAAAGAACGCATCCAATGAATACCGATATACAAGAACGTTTACAGCAGATTGAAATTGTCCAAGCCTTTCAGGACGACACCTTGGAGGCGCTACAGAAAACCGTGGCGCAGCAGCATCAGGAGATTCAAACCCTGCAGCGGCAGTTGAAATTGTTGTCCGAATATTTGAAAACCCTGCGCGAAGAATCGGTGCGTGATCCCAGTCAAGAGAGTCCGCCGCCGCATTATTAAAGTGCGACATGCTCTTTTAATCTGGCTTGGCGTGCCAGTTGGTCGGCCTGAAGGTTGCCGGCATGACGCGCATGGCCTTTAATCCAATGCACGTTAATCCGCATCTGTTGCGTCAGCAGCTCGAGTTTTTCCCATAGCAGACGCGACGCGACCGGCCTGCCGGAAAGATGAAGCCAGTTCTGTCGGCGATAGCGCGCAATCTTGCCGCCAAGGCCTTCGATCAGAATTTTGGAGTCGGTAAACAGATCGATCTGTTGCGGATAGGGAGTTTGTGCCAGCCATTCCAACGCTTTAACGGCGGCGGTCAGTTCCATCTCCAGGCTGGAAGTCTGGCTGGCATGCCCGTGCAGTGTGATTTGCTCAGCCGTCTGGTTGGTAAACACCACGCCCCACCCGCCTTTATCCTGCCGTGCTTCGTAGCCGCCGTCAGTGTAGATTTTCAAATAATCGCTTTGGGCGATGAAGTCTTGGTGATTCATTGTGGCGCATGACTGGCAAGATGGTGGGCAGTGTGGTAATTTTACTATGGTCTTGGTAAAAGTGAGTGTTGAAACACTCGTAAGTGATTTGGATATTGTATGAAAAAGCTGATTGTATTGTTAGTTGCAGCCTATTTTGCGTGGGATTTTTATTTAAAACCGGCGGATGTGGTTAAGCTTGAACCGGGCGTGGAAGCGGATGCTGTTCCGACGTTATCTCCAATCACTTACAGTGATGCCTTTACTTATAAAGAGCATGAATTGATCCCCAAAGCCGATTTAGACATGAGAGGTAAGGTACTTTCGCAGGAGCCTTATTATTTTGATCGTGGTTCCGACGTTTCGCCGGTGGATTTAGCAATGGGCTGGAAAATGATGTCGGATCAGGCGATTGTTGACAAATTCACGTTCAGACAGAATATGCGCTGGTTCTCGTGGCATAGTGAAGGTATGCCGGTTAAAAAACTCGAGGCTAGATTTAATATGGCCAATATCCATATTATTCCATCAACCGAAGAAATTACCATGCAGCTTAAATCGGTGCGCACCGGAGATATTATTCAGATCAATGGTCTTCTGGTCGATGTTAAAAGTAAAAAGGATGCTTGGTATTGGAAGACCTCTACCACCTTTATGGATAATGGCGATCACGCCGATGAAATTCTTTGGCTGGAAAATCTGGAAATTCTCAAAACCGAAGAAGCGTCTGTTGATGGGCAAAAGAATTAAGTGATTGCAAGCGCATTCTGAAAGACCCGGCCTGTTGGGTTTTTCAGAATGCCTTTTCTCTGATTTTGAAGGCGTTACTTGCCTTTAAAGTCGTTCAAATCGTGGATCGTACGCTTTTGCTTGCCGCTAATGGCGCGTTGTGCGTTGCGCGAGTTTTTCACCGGCCTCGTTTTTTCAGTGGTATGCGGACGCAGATCGGGACGCGCTTCCTCCGGTAAATCGACACGCTTAAGCAGCTGGTTGATCTGCTTCCACGTCAAAGATTCAGTCTTACCTTTACGCAGGTTGCGCGGCAACTGAAATTCGCCATAACGGATGCGCTGCAGACGGTTGACCTGCACGCCCTGCGATTCCCACATGCGACGCACCTCGCGGTTGCGCCCCTCTTTAATGACCACGCGGAACCAGCTGTTCATCGTTCCCTCTTCACCGGGCAGGCGGCTGATTTTATCGAATTTGGCCGGACCGTCTTCGAGCATAATGCCCTCTTTGAGTTGTTTGATGATGCTGTCGGGCACTTCGCCGAAAACACGCACCAGATATTCGCGCTCCACCTCGTAAGACGGGTGCATCAAACGGTTGGCGAGCTCGCCGTTATTGGTCAAAATCAACAGACCGCTGGTGTTGATGTCCAGGCGGCCGATGCTGACCCAGCGGCTGTTGATAATGCGCGGCAGCTGATCAAAAATGGTTTCACGGCCTTTTTCATCCTTGCGGGAACAGACCAAACCTTCGGGTTTGTTGTAAAGAATGACCTGTGTCGGCTGCTTGGCCAGACGCGTGGCTTTGACCGGCTGGTCGTTGACCTTGATCAGATCGTTCTCTGTGGCACGCTCGCCCAGCTGCGCCACGCGACCGTTGACCTTGACCTTGCCTTCGCTGATCAGGGTTTCAACCGCGCGGCGTGAACCGAAGCCGGCACGGGCCAGAATTTTTTGGAGTTTTTCTCCGGGAATGGTTTCCATCGTCTATCTCGTTTCTGTGTTGAGGCTTTAGAGCCCGATAAAATCGTAAATGAATTGTTGGAAGAAGCTGTACGGGCCGCTCAGAATGGGGCCGAGCAAGCCCAGCAGCAATAAGCCTAGAATAATAAAAAAGCCGAACGGGGCGATGCGGTTGTATTGCCACGCCAGTGCCGGCGGCAAAATGGCTGAAACCACATGGCTGCCGTCAAGCGGCGGGATCGGCAGTAAATTCAGCACCAGCAATATCAGGTTGATACTGATGCCGGCCAGACCGCTGTATATTAAAAATACGCCGATCTCCGGTTGGGATAGTTGCAACAGCATGCCGATTTTGGCAACCGCCGCCCAGAGAATCGCCATAATGAGATTGGAGCCGGGGCCGGCCATGGCCACCCATGCCATATCGCGGCGCGGATGTTTGAAATTGCGGGCGTCAACCGGTACCGCCTTGGCCCAGCCAAACACAAAACCGCCCAAAACCAACAGGACGACCGGAACAACAATGGTGCCCAACGGATCAATGTGTTTAATCGGATTGAGCGTCAAACGGCCGAGCATGCGTGCGGTTTGGTCGCCCAGTTTGGAGGCTGCCCAGCCGTGCGCCACTTCGTGGACGGTAATGGCAAAAATCACCGGCAAGGCCCATACTGCGATTTTCTGAATGAGCGTCAGTTCATTCATTCGCTAAAGACCCCCTGCCCTTGGCGAACCAGTATCGGTTCATCCTCGGTAAAGTCGATAATGGTCGTTGGTTCATGGCCGCTGTAGCCGCCATCCAACACCGCATCCAAGGCGTGATCCAGCTCTTCGCGAATGCTCCAGCCATCGGTCATCGGCAGCTCCTCTCCCGGCAAAATCAGGCTGGCGGTCAGCAGCGGTTTGTCCAGATAGGCCAATAGAGCGTTGGTGACCGTGTTGGGGGTGACGCGCAAGCCGATGGTTTTGCGTTTTGGGCTCTGCAGGCGTCTGGGGACTTCCCGGCTGGCCGGCAGTATAAAGGTGTAGGCGCCGGGCAGATGGCTTTTCAGGTAGCGGAACTGCGAGTTGCCGACCTTGGCGTATTCCGACAGATTGCTCAAATCGCGGCACATTAGCGTCAGCTCGTGGTTTTCATCCAAGCGGCGGATGGTGCGGATACGTTTGGCTCCCTCGGCATTGTCCAGCAGGCAGCCCAGGGCGTAACCCGATTCCGTCGGATAGGCGATAACGCCGTCCTGCTGCAGAATATCGACGACCTGTTGCAGTAAACGCGGTTGCGGGTTGTCGGGGTGTACGGAAATGTATTGACACTCTTTGCTCACGGTAAGGCCTTGGCTGAATTGTGAATAGAGGAAAAGCGTTGATTTGCCGGATATTATAACACTTGCCTGTTGCCGGTGTTGTATTGGCTTACAGGCAGAAACTGCGATTAGCCGTCAAGTGACGGATGACGGCAGACTCGGTTGCAGCGGCGTTTTGAATGCCTGCCAGACGGGTTCGCAGTGCGCCGGCAAGGGAGCCAGCCAACCCAGGCCGCGCCAGTGCTGTTCCGGTCTGTGGAAGTCGGAACCCAGCGAAGCCAGCAAACCGTAACGTTTGGCGCGTTCGGCCATGCCGGTAATATCGGCACTGTGGCGTGACTGATTGACAACCTCAATCCCCTGTCCGCCGGCTTCAATAAAACTTTCGATGAGGCGGTTGAGTTTACGGCTGGTAAAACCGTAAATGCCCGGGTGCGCGATCACCGCGACGCCGCCTGCTCCGGTAATCCATTCCACCACCTGTTGGAGTGCCGGCCATTGGCTTTTAACGTAACCGATGCGCCCTTTTTTAAGATATTTATCAAAGGCTTGTTGCGAGTTTTTAACGTAATGCTGTTCTATCAGTATTTGCGCAAAATGGCCGCGGCCGACCACGCCCTGCCCGACCTGTTGCTGTAACAGGTCGGGCAGGTCCAGATGGTTGAAGTTCGGTTTTTCAAGGAGCTTTTCCAAAATGGCCTGGGCGCGTTGCCAGCGCAGGTCACGGATGTGTTGCAGTCCCTGTTGCAGCGCGGCATTGTTGATGTCGAAATCGAGGCCGACAATGTGGATGCTGTGCCCTTCCCATTCGCAGGAGGCTTCTACGCCGCTAAAAAGCTGGATGCCCTGCGCACCCGCATAATCCAGTGCCTGTTCGTAACCGCGGGTGGTGTCGTGGTCGGTGATGGCAAGATGAGTCACGGCATACTGCTTGGCCAGGTCGATGAGCGCGCGAGGCGACAAGGCGCCATCGGAGGCCTGGGTGTGACAATGAAAATCGACTTTCATGAGAACTACTTTGGTTACAAGGCTTAAATTGCCGGATTTGCTTTCAATCCAAGGCAAACACCGCTAGAATTTGGCTTCATTATACGCGCAAAATCTTTAAGCCGAGTGATTGAGCAGGGATTTTGCCGAGAATACATTGACCTTTACCGTGTAACCCATTGATATGAAATTATTATTTGATCTTTTTCCCGTTGTACTGTTTTTCATTGCCTACAAGATGTACGACATCTATGTAGCGACCGCCGTGATTATTGTGGCGACCATTGCGCAAGTCGCCTATGTTTATGCGAAAGATAAACGTGTGGAGAAGATGCACATTATCACCCTGGCACTGATTCTGGTGCTGGGTGGGCTCACCCTGATATTGCAGGATGAGAATTTCATCAAATGGAAGCCGACCATTGTCAACTGGGGCTTTGCACTGGTGTTTTTGGGCAGTCATTTCATCGGCGAGAAGCCGATCATCGAGCGCATGATGGGCCAGGCAGTGCATTTGCCGCATCCCATCTGGACGCGTTTGAGCATGATGTGGATCGCCTTTTTTGTGCTGGCGGGGGTGCTGAACCTGTATGTGGCGTTTAATTACAGCACCGATATCTGGGTCGATTTCAAACTGTTTGGCCTGATGGGCTTAACAGTGGTGTTTATTATTCTGCAAGGTTTCTATATCAGCCGTTATATCCAGGAGTCGGATTCGGAAGCCGAGGGGGCTAAATTGGCCGACGGCGGCGAAGAGTTGCCGATGAATCCGGTGGAGCAAAAGAGCGTTTCTTCTCAAGAGCGCCCCTAACACAACAAGGACAGAATCATTATGTTGTATTCGATTTTTGCATTTGACGTTCCCAATAGTCTGCCATTGCGTGTCGAAGCGCGTCCGGCGCACATTGCCCGCTTAAAGGCGTTGGCCGATTCGGGCCGTTTGGTACTGGCGGGGCCTAATCCGGCGGTTGATTTGCTTGAACCCGGAGAGGCAGGTTTTAGCGGCAGCTTGATTGTAGCTGAGTTCAAATCGCTGGAATTGGCGCAAGAATGGGCCAATGCCGACCCTTATCTGGCCGCCGGCGTTTATGAAAAAGTCATTGTGAAACCCTTTAAAAAAGTGCTACCTTAATTGCTATCCGCAATCGCATCGAATTTCCCTGGAGGTGTTATGTCCAATGTCGCTTACCTGATTCCCACCCGCAATCAAAAACTGCAGCTGCATCCGACCGATATGCTGGAGTGGCTGGATGATGATTTAGTGGAGATTCCGCTGTTGGGCTGGACATCGGCCGGCGAGCCGATTCAGATGGAACTCGATTACGACACCGTGGCGATTCCTTCCGCCTACGTCAAAAAAGAGACCTTTGCGTTGCGTGTCAAAGGCAACTCGATGCTTGATGAGAATATTCAGGATGGCGATATTGTCATTATCGAGCGCCGTTCGTCGGCGGAAAACGGCGAATCGGTGGTGGTGCGCATCAATAATGAAGAGGTCACCATGAAGAAGTTCTACATCGAAAAAGGCGGCGTGCGTCTGCAACCGGCCAATCCGGAGATGGAGCCGATCATCCTGAAAAACGAACAGATTGAAATCCTCGGGATTGTCACCGGGGTGTTGCGTCGTCCTTAAATCCGCCGAGAGTGTGTCGAGTCTAGCTATGAGCGCCTTTGTTCCCCAACTACCCCGCGAAATCCAGCTGTTTATCACCGGCGGCACCCTTGATAAGGACTACGATGCGGTGAGTGGCGAGCTGGTCTTCCCGCCCTCCCATCTCGACGGTTTGCTGGCACAGGCGCGTTGCACGCTGCCAATTGAGCTGGATGTGCTGATGCAGAAGGACAGTCTGCATATGGATGACGCCGACCGTGCCGTAATCAACCAGGCCTGTCAGGATTCGCGCCACAGTCATATAGTGATTACCCACGGCACCGATACCATGGTGCAAAGCGCGCAGGTCTTGTTGGGCAACCCCAACCTCAAAGACAAAACCATTGTGTTTACCGGTGCCATGCGCCCATTCAAATTGGGAGAATCCGATGCGTCTTTTAATGTCGGGGCGGCACTCATGGCGGTGCAGCTCGCCAAACCGGGGGTTTATCTGTGCATGAACGGCCGCCTGTTTGCGGCGGATCAGGTGCAAAAAAACCGCCTGGCCGGACTGTTCGAAGCCGTTTAATTCCAGAGTTTCGATTACCTCGTTTTCTGTTCCTTGTTGGCGCCGTCCTGGCGCCGAATGTTTCTTACTCGAGTACCCGCAGATGAAAATAGCGCTGGCCTATCTGGGCATCGTGATGATTTGGGCGACCACCCCTTTGGCGGTCAAATGGAGCGGTGAATCCGACTGGTTGTTCGGCGTGGCGGCGCGAACCCTGTTGGGCGCGCTGCTGATTGTGCCGTTTGTATGGTGGCTCTCCAAACAGCGTTTTGATTGGCAATGGCCGGCCATCAAAGTCTATCTGGTCGCCAGTATCCCCATTTTGGGCGGGATGACGGCGATGTATTGGGCGGCACAATATCTGCCTTCCGGCTGGATTGGCATTCTGTTTGGCGTAACACCGGTGATGACGGGCATTATGGCGCACTACTGCCTGCCCAATAGCCGCTTGACCTTGCGCAAAAGCCTGGGGGTGTTGATTAGCCTGGCCGGCTTGGTGGTGATTTTTGCGCCGAATCTGCGCGAGCAGCACGCGCAGATGCAGCTTGCCGCCATTGCGATGGCGCTGTTGTCGGTGGTGTTTCACTCTTACGGCACGGTGCTGTTAAAGCGCGTGAACTCTGGGATTTCTTCGTTGCATCTGGTGGCGGCCGCTTTGTGGATTACCGTGATCGGCCATTTCCTGATGGCGCCGATGACGTTGCTCCATTGGCCGGAGCTGCAATTACATCAAACACTCGCCATTTTCTATGCCGCCAGTGTCGGCTCGGTGTTGGGATTTTTGCTGTACTTTTATCTGCTCAAGCATGTGGATGCGATCAAGGTCGCGTTGATACCGGTGATTACGCCTTTTTTTGCGTTGCTGATCGGTCATTGGTTCAATAACGAAGTCTTGAATGCGACGGTCTGGCTCGGCGCTGCGATGGTGGTAATGGGATTGGTGACCTTTGAATGGCGCTTTAAAAGCCTTGCAACGCCGCTAAAATGACCTCTAAAAACTCAACAGGCCGGGTAGAAAGTGTTTCTACCCGGCCTGTTGAGTTTTTTTAGCGCGGCATTTGGGTCTTTACCATTCCAAGCTGCGCAGGTACTTAAACAGCAGACGCGCCGATTTCGGCGGCTGTTCGGCGTCGCGCTCTTTGATTGCATTGCGGATCCATTGGCGCAACTGCTGGCGGTCGGCATGGCTGAATTGCTGCATGAACTCCTCCAAGGCTTCATCGCCGCCGTCAAGCAAACGGTCGCGCCACTGTTCCAAACGGTGGAAGTGGGCATTCTGCTGTTTGGCTTTGATCTCCTGCTCCATCAATTTGTCTTTGATGTCCACAATCCACTCTTCGTGTTTGCGCAGCAGTTTGCCGACAAACGCTTTCTGACGCTTGATGGCCGGACCCTTATCCATGTTTTTAAGCATCAACACGGCTTGCTGTAGCTCATCCGGCAGTTGCAGTTTCTTGATTTCATTGTCGGTCATCTGCGCCAGTTGTTCGCCCAAATCGGTCACGGCCTGCGCGGCCTTTTTGATCTGTGTGCGGCTACCGAACTCTTCCTGCTCCCAATCCGGAATTTCCATTGGTGCGGTGTGGCGGTTGACGTTACGTGGTCTAACCATTGTTTTCTCCCATCATTTCTAACCACTGTTGCTCGGAAAGCACAGGGATGCCCAAGGATTCTGCCTTGGTCAGTTTGGAGCCGGCTTTCTCGCCGGCGATGACATAATCGGTTTTGGCAGACACGCTGCCGGTGACCTTGGCACCTGCGGCCTCCAATAGCGCCTTGGCTTCATTGCGGTCGCGCTGTTGCAATGTGCCGGTCAGCACCACCACTTTGCCGGCAAACGGCGAATCCTCATCAACGGCTTGGACTTGCGGTGGCGGCCAGTGCACGCCCGCCTCCAGCAAACCGCGGATGACCTCCTCGTTATGCGGCTGTTTGAAAAAGGTCACGATATTCTCGGCGACCACTTCGCCGACATCCGGCACCGCCATCAATTGTTCGCTATCGGCCTGCATCAGAGCATCGAGTTCACGGAAGTGCTGCGCCAACTGCTTGGCGGTGACCTCCCCGACTTCGGGAATGCCCAAGGCAAAAATAAAGCGCGCCAGGGTGGTTTGCTTGGCGGCTTCAATCGCGTCTATGACGTTCTGCGCGGATTTTTCCGCCATGCGTTCCAGTCCGGCGAGCTGTTGCAACGTCAGGTGGAACAGGTCGTCGGGGTGTTTGACCCAGTCGCGTTCTGCCAGCTGATCGATTAGTTTATCGCCAAGTCCTTGAATATCAAAGGCTTTGCGGGAAACAAAATGTTGTAGGGCGCGCTTGCGTTGCGCCGGACAGAACAAGCCGCCGCTGCAGCGGTAGACCGCTTTGTCATGCTCTTTGATGACTTCCGAGCCGCATTCAGGGCAGTGTGTCGGCATCGTGAAAAGGCGCGTGCTGCCAGGACGTCGGCTCAGTACCGGCCCCACCACTTCCGGAATCACATCGCCGGCACGGCGCACGATGACGGTATCGCCGATCTGCACATCCTTGCGGCGGATTTCATCCATATTATGCAGGGTGGCATTGGAAACGACCACACCGCCGACGGCGACCGGCTGCAGACGCGCCACCGGGGTCAAGGCGCCGGTGCGCCCGACTTGGATGTCGATATCCAGCAATTCGGTCCAGACCTCTTCGGCCGGGAATTTGCGCGCAATCGCCCAGCGCGGGAATTTGGAGGTGAAGCCAAGCTGGCGATGCAGCGCAATGCGATTCACTTTGTAAACGATGCCGTCGATCTCATACGGCAGTTCGCTGCGTTTTTGCAAAAGCGTGTCGTAATAGGCCTGCATACCGGCCTGACCGGTCACCACTTGCGCTTCGGGATTGGTCGGCAGCCCCCACTCTTTCAAATGCGCAATCACCTGGTCATAGTGTTCGGGCAATGCCCAATCGTCGCTGATCTGCCCCCAGCCGTAAACGTAAAAGCTCAAATGACGTTGCGCGGTGATTTTTGGGTCCAATTGACGCAAGGTGCCGGCGGCGGCATTGCGCGGGTTGGCAAACACCTTGTCGCCCTTTGCCAACTGGTTTTGATTAAGTTGCTCGAAAGTCTTCTTGGACATAAAGACTTCGCCGCGCACTTCCAGAATCTGCGGCCAGTCCTTCCCGAGCAGTTTCAGCGGAATGGATTGGATGGTACGCACATTATGCGTGACCTCTTCGCCGGTGGTGCCGTCGCCGCGGGTGGTCGCCTGCTTGAGCACGCCATTTTCATAACGCAAATTAATCGCCAGTCCATCCATTTTAGGTTCGGCGGCATAGTCGATGGTTTTGACGGTGACGCGCTCCAGGATGCGCGTTTCAAAGTTCTGCAAATCCTCGTGGCTAAAGGCGTTCTCAAGCGAGAACATCGGCACGGCGTGGGTCACCGACTGGAAACCTGCCTGTATCTGATCGCCGACGCGTTGCGTGGGTGAATCGGGGGTGACGCATTCAGGGTGCGCCTTTTCCAGCGCGAGCAGTTGGCGGTAGAGCGCATCATATTGCGCATCGCTGATGACCGGATTGTCGAGCACGTAATAGGCGTAATTGTGCTTGGCGATTTCTTCGCGTAATTGGGAAACTCGCTGTTCAACGGATAGCTGTTGGGGATTCATAATGGGTTTTACAAAAGAGAATTCAATTAGAGATTCAATGGCCTTGGTGGGCTTATGGGCCCGCCAAGTCCTTGTTGTATGCGTGTGTAGGGTATTTCTGCTGCGCGTTATTATAAGCGCTTACGGCCTCACAGCGGTACGGATTCGTATTCAACTGCAGCGTCACGCATGGCCTGCAGGTCAGACTCTTTAATGAGGTGGCGTTCCATGTTGTAGAGACGGCCATTGAGACGCTGCGAAATCTTTCTGGCCATCATAATCAAATCATGCATCGCCGCCGGCGCACGGATGCTGGTCGGCAACTGCAGGATCAGCGCAATGCCGGGAGTCGTATGGTTCTGCAGGTTTTCTGTCGGGAAAGTGCCGGGTTCCAGAATATTGGCAACACGGATAATCTCACGGCCCTTGCTGTCGGTGGTCACATAGATGTGGTTTTTGGAGAAACTCAACCCCACGCCGAGCAACGCCTGATTGACGGCTTCCATGCCGAACTCCTGGCCTGACCCGCCGGTGCTCAATACCAAGAGAGCGAAAATTTCGGGTTCGGTTTTGGCCCCCTGCGATTGACCAGGAGATTCGCCCTGCCGTTCCGGCGGAATGCCGAACTTGACTTTGCTGGACGAGGCGGATGGCGCATTGAGTTCTTCCAGGGTGTAAAGTTCTTCAACATGCAGAACGTGGTGTTTAGGGCCGTCGGCTGGGGCGCTTTCGTTGTCGCTGACGTTGGTTGGCTGCAGTTGGAACTCGTCATCAAACGGCAGCTTGGCCTGGTTTTCGGGAACCTGCGGCTCTTCACCCAGTTGCGGCTGGCTATCGTCGATGTGCAGGCGCGAAACCGTTTGTGGTGACAACCCGGGATGCTCTTCACCAAGGCCGTTTAAAGCGCGCGACGCCTGTTGTCTGGCGGCCGTTGTCGCTTGAGAGGTGTTGGCAGCGACATTCTCTGGGTTACTTTTGCTTTTTGCTTGTCTTTTCTTGCTTAGAAAGAATAAAACGCCAATCACGACAATGGCAAAAATCAGCAAAACTTGCTGTAACTCATTCATGTATACGGCTCCACACTCTGCGATGCAACGAAAGAATTGGGCATTTGGCCTAAGATCATTTTTTAGCGCAAAATTGCGCACAGCCAAATTGCAAAAAATAAACATGATTGTACCTTTTATAGCCACAGAATTTCCAGTGAAAGTCGGCTAAAATTCATACTCCCGCCGATAAGGCGTCGCGTTTACGCGCAGAATGTGTTTTTCAGCCCGGCCGGGAGGCTTTTGCGTGGGTATGGTCGTTCAGAATGGGAAAAAACGGTGGTTACAAACTCAATAGACAACGGCGCATTGATTTTAGGCATTGATGTCGGCACCAGCGGCATGCGAGCCTGTTTGGTCAATCCGCATGGGGACATCAAGTCGTTTTCGGCACCACGCATGGTACTGAGTGCCGGCGTGCCGATGGATTTGCCTGAGCGTGATGCCGCCACCGGCCGCAGCGAGCAGGCATGCACAGTCTGGAGTCGGGCGTTGGAAGCTTTGTTTGCCGCCTTGGCGCAACAGCCGGAATGGCCGGCATTGGCGCACCGCATCTCGCATATCGTGGCGGATGCTACCTCTTCCACGGTGGTGCTGTGTGATCAGCAGAGCGCAATCCCGCTTGGCAAGGCGCTGATGTATGACGATCGGCGGGCTGTCGAGCAGGCTGAGCTGATTGCAGAAGCGACTGCGCTACAGCGGGAACACAATACCGGGGCGCAAGGCGCCAACAGCACGCTGGCCAAAGTGTTGTGGGTTCTGCAGAACATTGCAGACAACAATCAGCCGGTCAACGGGTCTGTGCAGATTTGCCATCAGATTGACTGGATTAACCGTCTGTTGAGCGGAAAATGGTGTGCCACGGATGAAAACAATGCATTAAAACTCGGGTATGATGCCCGGCAACGTAGCTGGCCGGATTGGGTGAAAACGCTGCTGGCCGACTATGCCGCACGCAGCCGTTGCCACATCACCTTGCCGGAAGTGGTGGCGCCGGGCAGTCCGCTGGCCCCGGTAGCACCGGTCTGGTCCGAACGTTGGGGCATAAATCCAGCGGCGCTGGTCTGTGCGGGCACCACCGACAGTATCGCCGGCTTTTTGGCATCGGGCGCGGCCGAGTGCGGCGATGCGGTCAGCTCGCTAGGTTCGACCCTGGCGTTCAAGCAGATTTCCAAAACGCCTATTTTTGCGCCGCAATACGGGGTTTACAGCCACCGTCTCGGCGATTGGTGGCTGGTGGGCGGCGCTTCCAATAGCGGCGGCGCGGTGTTAATGCATTATTTTGATTTGCCGGAATTGCAAAACACGCTTCAGGCGCTGGAGGCGGATGCCGATGGCCTGTCGCTGACCCCGACCGAGCGTTTTTACCCGCTGCTGCACGCCGGAGAGCGCTTTCCCATCGCCGACCCGGCCTGGCCGCCGCGAATGCCGTCCGTGCCCGCAAAAAATGCGTCATTGGCTGAAAAAAAAGCGTTTTTATTGGCGTTGTTGCACGGCTTGAGTCATATAGAACGTCTCGGATATGAGCGCCTGCGGGCGTTGGGCGCCGATCCGCTAAAACGGCTTTATACGGTCGGCGGCGGCAGCCAAAATGCCATTTGGCAGCGTCTGCGCCAGACTTATCTGGATGCGGAGTTTGCAACGGCGCAATCCAGGGATGCGGCCTACGGGGTGACCCGCCTGGTCAGCGAATTTAGTAGTCAAAATAAAGAATCAAAAGATTGTAGATAAGAGAAAAAGGAGTAAACCGTGACGGGATTAAATACACAACAGTTGATTGCGGCGTTGAATGCGGACGTGGTGGATTTCAGCCAAACGATTCAGACGATCGAGCAGGAGTACGATTTTACGCCGACGCGTTTTGTGAATGGTGAAACCGTGAACGAGGCCGGCACTAATAACGGTTCGTGCAAGATTTTTGCGTTTGCCAAGTTGCACGGGCTTTCCGAGCAGGCGACCTTGAATGCCTTTGGCGACTATTATCGCGTGGATGTCTTGCAGCATCCGGACAAAGAAGATCACCAGAATATCCGCAACTTTATGCGTTTTGGCTGGCAAGGCGTGCAGTTTGATGGCGAAGCCTTGCAGCCTAAATAAGGCAGGAATCCAAGTCTTTTAAACTGAACAGGCCGGGTAAGGAGGCATCCCTACCCGGCCTGTTGAGTTTTTAATTGATTATAAAAATCAATTAATTAGCGTGGACTTTTTTCACCAGTTCCAAGTCAAGGTAGTCGTGACCGTGGTGGTTGCCCGCCAATACGTTGAACGCCTGACCCGGTTCGCCCATGTGATCCAGTACCAGATGCGCCGCTGAGAAGTCGTCTTCGGCGGTGTAGTCGTTGATGGTGATAATGGTTTTCACATCGGCCGCGCTGGATGACAGGATGCCGTTGGAGGAGTCTTCAAAGGCGATCGCCTCTGCCGCCGTCAGGCCCATCTGTTCCAACGCCCAGTGGTAGATGTCCGGCGCCGGTTTTTTGGCCGGAACGATATCGCCCGCCGCAATCACTTCAAACCAGCTTTCAGAATCCGGCCCCAGGGTGCTTTCCAGCAAAGCGGTGACATTGGCCGGCGTGGTGGTGGTGACCACCGCCATGCGCATGCCCTGCTCGCGCGCTTCGTTAATCAGGCGTTCAACGCCCGGACGCAACGGAATCAAACCGTCGGCCAGCAGCTGCGTGTAGAAATCGGTTTTGGACTCATGCAAGCCTTTGACAAACGCATCGAAGTTGTCCGGTTTGACAAACTCGGTATTGAACTGGTCCAGATAGAAACGGATGCGCTCTTTGCCGCCGGTGACGGCCAGCAGTTCGCCGTAAAGGGCTTCGTCCCAGTTCCAGTCGAGGCCGGCTTTTTCAAATGCCAGGTTAAACGCCACGCGGTGACCGTCTTTTTCGGTATCGGCCAAAGTGCCGTCTACGTCAAACAGAAGTGCTTGTAAGTTTGCCATGTGTCATGGTCCTCATAGTACTTGATTAAATTGGTAAAGAATTCTGCTTTATATAGGAATAAATAGCAAGATTTACAAGGTGATGGCCATGGATTTCGATGATTTTCCGGCAGGATTTAAGGGGGAATGCGTAGGTTTTTGCGTGCATGTCCACAGTGGGATTGCGGAAAATTTTTAGGGAAATGTAAAAAAAATCTGCTTGTTGCCTCCTTTAAAACCTGCTATAAAATGCGGTTAAGTCACATCGGATAATGCCGCGGAGTCGTTTGTTTAACGGCTTTGCGGTGAAATGAAGGGTCTGATTATAAAACGCCTGACGACAGGCAACATAAATAGACCAAATACAGTAGGAGAAGAAAATGGATATCCAAACGGACTTTATTGAGGACTACCCTCCATACGTTCCTGAAAAAGGTGAAGAATACATGAGCCCGCGCATGCTGGAGCACTTCCGCAATAAGTTGTTGGCATGGAAACAGCAGCTGTTGAACGAAGCCAGCTCAACGGTGAATCATTTGCAGCGTGATTCGGAAACGCCTGCCGACCCTAACGACCGCGCCTCGCAGGAAGAGGAATTTGCATTGGAACTGCGCACCCGTGACCGCGAGCGCAAATTGATCTCCAAAATCGACAAATCGCTGAAAGACATTGAAAGCGGTGAGTACGGCTACTGCAAAATGAGCGGCGAAGAGATCGGTCTGGCGCGTATGGAAGCCCGTCCTACGGCAACGTTGACCGTGGAAATGAAACGCAAGCAAGAGATTCGTGAAAAGCAAGGAGTGGCTTAATGCCCCTTGCCACGCATCCTGTTTGCGTAACGGGGTGACAGCCCCTGGAAAAGCCAAGTTTTTATGACTTGGCTTTTTTATTTGGCTCGCGCTCACGCTATTTGATTTCAAATCTACTTATTTAAAAGTTACTTAACACTTATCGATTGTGAATTTAGACACGCTCATTGACCAGCTCTGCCTGCCGGCAACCTACCCTCACCCGGTTGAAGTGATTACCACCATCGAAACCCACATTTCAGTGGTGTTCCTCACCGGCGAGTATGCCTATAAACTCAAAAAGCCGGTGGATTTCGGCTTTCTGGATTTTACGGCTTTGGCCTCTCGCCAACATTTTTGCCAACAGGAACTCCGACTTAACCGGCGCACGGCCCCCAATCTCTACCTTGCGGTGGTACCACTGTATTTGACGGTCGGACAACGGCTGACCTTTGATTCTCAACAGGCCGGGTCGGCCGAGCCGGTTGAATATCTTTTGAAAATGCGCCAGTTCGATCCTAACAATGTGTTGGGTCGCTATCTTGACGGCAATCGTGTCAGCGAGGTACAAGAACAGCGTCTTGCCGAGCGCATTGCCGACCTGCATCTGCAGGCGGCGCAGGTCGCCAGTGCATCGCATCTGGGCGAGCCGGAAACGCTCCTGCAACCGATGCTCGATAATTTTCCGACGCTGTTTGAAAACTGTTCCGGGGAGTATCTGCCGCGCTTGCAGCGTCTGCTCGACTGGACGCACGGCAGGTTTGCTGAATTGCGCCCGATACTGGTGCAGCGCAAGGCGGACGGCTTTGTGCGCGAATGTCACGGCGATTTGCATCTGGATAATATCGCCCTGATTGATGATGAGCCGACATTGTTCGATGGCATCGAGTTCAATGATGAATTCCGCTGGATCGATGTGATCAGCGACCTGGCGTTTTTATTGATCGACCTGGATTACCGCCAGCAACAGGCGATGGGACGGCGCATCCTTAACCGCTATTTGGGGTTAACCGGTGATTACGCTGCCCTGCAGTTGCTGGTGTTTTATCAGGTGTATCGAGCCTTGGTACGCGCCAAGATTTCCGCCTTGCGTTTATTGCAGCTGGATAAAAATACGCTGGAATTTCAGCATTATAGGGAAAAGACCTTGCGCTATATCGAACAGTCGGAAGGCTATGCCTTTGCAACTGATGCGCCCTCTCTGATTCTGTTGCAGGGAGTGTCCGGTTGCGGCAAGAGCTATTTTGCGCATCAGTTGCTGAGGCTTAACGACGCGGTGATTATCAGTTCGGATATTGAGCGCAAGCGCCTATTCGGCATCGCCCAGACCCATCGGGTATCCGACGCCGAAAAGTCGGCGCTCTATTCCGCTGAAATGAATCAGCGCACTTATGCGCGTTTGCTGGCTCTGGCGCAAAGCCTGCTGACCATGCGACGCCATGTGATTGTGGATGCGACCTTTTTGAAAGCCGAACATCGTGCCGCTTTCTATCAAATGGCGAACAGACTGCAGCTGTCCGCCTATCTGATTTATCTGCAAATCGATGAAAACCAGGCCGCCGCCGCCATCAACCGGCGTATGCAGCTGGATAATAATCCGTCGGATGCGGATGTGGTCGTGATGCAGCGCCAGTTGGCCTATCTGGAACCTCCCGCAGCAGATGAACCGGCGCTGTGTCTGCAGGCGGCAGATTTAAGGCAGCAATTTCCGGCCAGTTTACTTCAGGAATTCCTGCACTGGCCGATAACCGATATAACCTGACCATAACCGATATAACTTCATTTATATCGATAATGCCGACTTATTGGAAGCCCATGAAAACGTTCACCTTCTTCAATCTCCTGAGTGTTTTTGGCCCGCTGCGTTTAGCCATCTGCGGCCTGCTGCTGATACCTGCCGCCGTCTTTGCGGCGGACGATCAGGAAACGTCCGGTAAAACAGTTGATTTGGCTCAGGTGAGTGTTTTGGGCATCAAATTGATGGAAACAGAAGTCAAACAGGTGCGCGACCATTTATGGGCGATCGGCGGCTTTACCCAGGCGAGATCGACCTTGCAGCAGGTCAATGTCGACCGCTTCTTCAGCCGTTCGCGCTGGCGCGACAGCTATTATGTGGAGTTCCGCTATAACTCGGTTGGCAAGATCATGTCCGTCAAACGGCTTTACCGCCCCTACTCGACCGAGACGGTTAACCGCCGCAGTGCACTCACTACGCGCGAAATTGCGCTGCAGCTGGTTAAGGAATTGGGACAGCCCGCTGCGGTGGTTTCGCGCGGCTGGGGCGGCTCGCTACGTTATCCCAGTTATCGTTGGGAAGATGATAAAATGGAAGTGATTCTGGATCGCGAAGGCGGCGAGAAACTGGGCAATATTTTTGTGGAATACCGCGTTAAACCGCAAACGCCCGAGCAGTCGCCCTATTATGTCGAAGCCCAGCCGCCGGCCGGGCAGCGGCGCATTTAATTTTGAGGTAGTCGTTATGCAGGTTAACATGCAAATCAGTGCCGGTCACTACGCCACAACGGGAATTCAGCAGGGATTTGAGCGTCTGGCGGACAATACCCAGAAAATCATCCATCCCCAAAGCGCTCAACAAACCGAAGCCTTGATCGACAATACCCAGGTTGCCAAACAGGTGGAGTCTTCTGCCAAAGCGCTGAAAACCTATGATGAAATGATCGGCACCCTGCTCGATGTAATGGCTTAAGAGTGGGGCTTAAAAGTGGGGCTTAAAAAGGGCTGAAAAACGGGCCCAAAAAAGTCAACAGGCCGGGTTGGCAAGTTGGTTAAAGCCGGCAAATCCATTCTTGAATGGTTTGCCACGACTCCTCTAAATGCACAAACGTGTGATCTCCGCCTTCAAATAGCACGGTCTGCTGGTTGGCATGGCCTGTTTGATAAAGCTCAAAGGCCTGTTCATAGTTGATAATCTCATCGCCTTTGTCCAGCAGCAGCAGCCCTTTTGTATCCGCTTGCGGCCTGGTGTAATAGGCGCTCAACTGCTGCCGGTAAGCTGCATCGACCGTGAACTCTTCTTGAGTATAGGGATTTCGGTGCTGCCCCAGATAGTCCTCCAACAAAGCGACCGGATCCAGCGCCGGATTAATCAGCAGATAAGGCAGTCGATAGCGAAGGCCGAGGTATTGCGCATAAAATCCGCCCAGCGAAGAGCCGATTAAAAAAACGGGGTTCTCCTGCTTATCCAACCCGTTGCGGTGCATGAAGTTCTGCAGATAAGCGACGCTGCTGTCGGGGGTGGTTTGCGGGTAGCTCGGGGTCAGCAATTCAATTTGGCGAGTGCCGGCTTCACAGACCAAAGGATGGCTGAAACGGCGTTCAAACCAGCGGCTTTTTTGGCTCTGGGCATTGCTTAAAAAGCCGTGTAGATAGACGCACTGCATGGTTTGCATTCTGATAAAATCCCCCGCATGATTAAAGCACCCAAAATCGTTCAACGCCCCTTCTCTTCCGACGTTTATGCGGCCAGCAAAGCCCTCGGCCTGTCCGATTTGCAGGCGCGTCTGGTCGCGCAGCGCAAGCACTCGACCGAGCAATTGGCAGAAACGATTTTCCCGAAATTAAAACATATCCAGCATCCCGATGCCCTGAAAAATTCCCGTGAAGCGGCACGCCTGATTGCCGATGCGATTCTTTCCGATGGCGTGATTGTGTTGGCCACCGATTACGATACCGATGGCGTCACCTCCGCCTGGGTGGCGGTGACCGCGCTGGTGGAGTATTTTAAGGTGCCGAAAGAGCGTGTGGTCCATCTGATTGGTGAACGCAAAACCGGTTACGGCATTACCGAAGAGGTTTGCGAGCGCATTCTGGCGATTCAACAACCGGTGTCGCTGGTGATTTCCGCCGACCAGGGCTCCAGCGACGAGCCGCGCATTAAGCGTCTTAAAGAAGCCGGTATCGCGGTGTGCGTGACCGACCACCACCAGATGCCGGTGGAAGGCGCACCCGAAAGTGCCGCGTGCACGGTCAACCCACAGCAGCAAGGTTGCGAATACGACAAGACCGTGGCCGGTTGTTTTGTGATTTTTCTGGTGATGACGCAGGTTCGCCAGGAGCTGGTGCAGCGCGGTTATCTTCCACCGGACAGTCCTTCTTTGAAGGCGCTGGCACTCAATGTCTCTCTGGGTACGATTGCCGACAGCGTGAGTTTGCAAAGTCCGAACAACCGCGCCATCGTGCACGCCGGACTGCAGCTGATCAATCAGTTCGAGCAACCCGCCTGGCAGGCAATGTTGCGTCTTAACGACAATCAGGGTGAGCCTTTTAATGCAGAATACCTGGCATTTCAGGTTGCAACCCGCATCAACGCGGCAAGCCGTGTCAGCGATGTGACGACGGCGTTTAACTTTCTGACCGCAGCTACTGTCGATGAGGCGCATAGCCATCTTATCCAATTGGATGAGGACAATCAGGAGCGTCGCGCACAGCAGCAAGGTATGTTGCAGATGGCGCTAAATGAAGCCAAAAACCTGTACCACCCGCAAAAATACAGTCTGGCGGTGGCGTTGCAAGGCAATGCCGGGATTCAGGGGATTATCGCCACGCGCATCGGCGAAAAATTCGGCCTGCCGACGGTGATTTTGACCGATCTCAAAGACGGATTTCTGGCCGGCAGCGGCCGGGGCATTGTGCCGCAGGTGGATCTGCGCGAGGCGTTTCAATGGATGTCGGAGCAGGATTCCGAGCTGTTCCGTTCTATGGGCGGGCATAAAGGGGCCGCCGGCTGCATGATTCCATTGGAAAAATACGCCGTATTTGCCGAGTTGTTTGAAACCGCAATCCGTGAACAGTTGGGCGACACGCCGCCTGTTCCGTTGCTGGAAAGCGACGGTCAGCTGGATGACAGTTATCTGTTGCCCGAGCTGATTCCCCATTTGAATGCGTTGGAGCCCTATGGACGCGAATGGCCGCAGGCGACCTTTGACGGCCATTTTGAGTTATTGCAGCTTAAACCGGTCGGCGAGCATAAAACCCATCTTTCCTGCAAGCTGCGCACCGCACAGGGCAAGATTTTATCCGCCATCTATTTCAATGCGCGGGAAGATGCGGCGCAATCGCTGGCCTTTAATGAAGGGGACAGCGTGCATTGCGTCTATCAGCCCAGTCTTAACCGCTTTGCCGGCCGCACCCAGTTGCAGTTAAAACTGCTTTGGATGCAGCCGGCTTAATTGCATTAATGTTCGCCGCTTTTGCTTAATTTTTCTAATGCTCTGCCATCAGTAATTTTTAGCAAAAAGTCATTTTAAAGTCATGTTTACAGCGGCAAGCCTTTCTATAATAAACATCTGTTTTGTTGCGCAGTTTATTGCGGTTAAAGATGTTATTCAAGGAAGGGATTATGGAAAATTCAGGTTCAAAACTGGCCAGGTTGCAATATTTTCCGGCGAGTTTTTTCGGCATGATCATGGGCATGACCGGTTTGAACATCGCATTGGCCAAAAGCGAAAAGGCGTTTGGTTGGAGCATGTTGCCGAGTCAGATTTTACTGACTGTTGTGGTGAGTTTGTTTGCCGTGTTAGTTCTGGCTTATCTCTACAAAATGGTCAAGTTCAAAGCGGCATTTATGGAGGAAGCGCGCCATCCCGTCAAAATGAATTTTTTGCCGGCCATCTCCATCAGTATGTTGTTGCTCAGCATCGCTTTCTGGCAGTTCGGCGAGGTCAAAACCTCTTTTAATTTTTGGGTAACCGGTGCCTCGTTACAACTCATTTTGACGTTGTGGGTGCTCTATAACTGGATCTATCACGATTTCTTCAAGATCGAACATTCCAATCCCGCCTGGTTTATTCCGATCGTGGGGAATATCATCGTGCCGATTGGCGGCGTTGAACACGTTCCAGCCGATATCAACTGGTTCTTTTTTGCCATCGGCATTACCTTTTGGCCGATTTTGAAGGCGGTATTGTTCTACCGTCTGATTTTCCACTCCCCTATGCCGGAGCGTCTGATGCCGACCCTGTTTATCTTTATCGCCCCGCCGGCGGTGGGCTTTATCTCCTATATGGCACTGAATCAGGGGCAAATCGATAACTTCGCGAAGATTCTCTATTTCTTTGCGCTGTTCTTTACCTTGTTCCTGCTGTTTTCAATCAGCCGTTTCCGCCGCTTGCAGTTTGCGCTCTCCTGGTGGGCATATACCTTCCCGTTGGCCGCGATGTCGATCGCGTCCTTCCAGATGGCGCATGCGGCCCATAGCGGCTTTTACAATTATGTAGGGATGGCGGTTATGATTGCGTTGTGTTTCATGATTGCGCTATTTTTCTACAGAACAACAATGGCTGCGGCGAAAGGGAAAATCTGCACGGCGGATCATTAAAACCGATATTACGAATTCTTTATAAAATAAAGCCCGGCATGCCGGGTTTTATTGTTTTTGCAGGTTACAAACGGTTTTTCCAGCGCCAGAAGCGTTTGAGGTGTTGTGGTTTGATGTGGTAGCGGTAGCCGTCGCCCAGCTCCAGCAATAACGAGTGGATGCGTTTGGCACGCAGATCGTCCAGCAAGGGCGAAAACCAATTTTGTTCAAGCCATAGCAGTGTTTCCAGCCACTGCGTTTCGGTCATATGCGGGAGTGCCGCATAGAGCGCGTCCGGAAGCAGCAAACTGTGCGTGATGTCTGGCGAACGCGTATTCATCCACTCGGCATGGCTTGCCGGAAAAGGCCGTTGCTGGCTCGAAGCCAGCATTGCCAAGCCTTGTAAATAGGCCGATTCGGAGCGTATCTCGGCGTGGGGGCGTGATTGAATAGCGGCCGTTTCCAATTGCCCTTCCCCCCAAAGCCAGAGGGCGTTGATCTCCCCTTCCCCGCGTTCACGCCGCGCTTCGTTCACCGGATGGTTATAGAACAACATCGACGCCTCATTCAACAGCTGCCGCCAATATTGCGCCGCGTGGCCTTGCAGAGTGTCACCAGTCAAGGGGTGATAAGCCACCTGATCAATGCTACGGCTGCGAACGTCAATCGGTTGCTTGATGCGCAGCAGCCAATCGGTGGCAGACGCAAATTCAATGGCCACGCCGTCCACGGCGAAATGCTGGTTGAAGGCGCCGATCAATGCATGCGCTTCATCATCTGTGATAGCCAAATCCTGCGGGGGGAAAAGCACCAAAGTATCGCGATCCGGCACCAGTTGTACCGGATCGAGTTTGAGCCAGAAACAGCTGCCATCAAAATCCTTGAGCAAGGCGCGTGCGATGGTAGCCGCTACCGGTAGCGCGCGCGCCTGATGAAACAGCATGCTGGCGGTGTGGTAGAAGTCATTGCCTTGCGCTGTACCTGTGACGGGAAAACGGTCTGCTTTTTGCAGCAGGGTACGCAATCCGGGTAGTTTGAGTTCGGCCAGGTTGGCACGCGCTTCTTGCAAACGGCCTGCAGCCAGCAGTTCAGGAAACCAGAAAGTAACAGCGTAAGACATGGCGTTTTCCGTTAAATTAAAAAACCGGGCGAACCCGGTTTAATGAGTTGGATCTTCAAGGGAATCGTTATCCTAAGAAGTTCAAAATTTCCTGTTCGATTTCAGTTTTGTCGATCACCGTGGATTGCGTTTGCGGCTTGTCAAACAAGGCCGCAATCGGTGCCGGGATCGGCAATTTGGCTTTTTCCGAAATCACTTTCAAGGCTTCAATGTCGTTCAGGCCGCTCTGGTTGGCGATCGATTCAGCAATGACCGGCGAGAACTTGGTCCATTCCGCCGTGGAATAGACGATGGTTTTCAGTGCCGGATTTTTGCGGCAGGTTTCGTATGCCTTGAAGCAGGTCGCGGTGTGCGGGTCCATCAAGTAACCTTCGGCGAAGGTCTGCTTGATATAGGCTTCGCCCTCTGCATCATTGCAGAAATCGGCGGCAAACACGGCTTGCAGCTGCGCCAATTCTGCGCTGTTTAAGGCGTAATGCTTGTCTTTATCCAGCGCCAGCATCAACTCTTTGGTACGTTGTGCACCAAACATGTCGAACAGAATACGTTCGATATTGGAGGATTTCAGGATGTCCATCGCCGGCGAGGTGGTCGGAATCACACGCAAGTCGCGCAGGTCGTAAACACCGGTATTGATGAAGGTCGTCAACACATTATTGTTGTTGGAGGCGATCAGAATCTGTTCGACCGGCAAGCCCATCTTCATCGCATAGTAACCGCCCAGCGCGTTACCGAAGTTGCCGCTTGGTACGTTCAAGTAAACCTTGTCACCCATTGTGATTGCGCCCTGACGGATCAGTTCAAGGTAGCTGTGAACATGGTAAATCGTCTGGAAAATGATACGACCGAAGTTGACCGAGTTGGCCGCAGACAAGGAGATATGCTGCTCCTGCAGTTTGGCCTTGAACGAGTCGGAGGTCAACAGCGTTTTCAGGGCGCTTTGCGCATCGTCGAAATCGCCCTTGATACCGATGACCTTCAGGTTGGCCGCATCTTCAGTGACCATCTGCAGGCGCTGCACGTCCGAGGTGCCGCCTTCAGGATAGAGGCAGGCGACCTGCACGTTGTCTTTATTGCGGAAAGTGTCCAGCGCCGCCGGGCCGGTGTCACCGCTGGTGGCCGCCAGAATCAGGTATTTCTCGTTACGTGCCTGGGCAATCGCCGACAATACCGTACCAAACGGCTGCAATGCCATATCTTTGAAAGCGCGTGTCGGGCCATGATAAAGCTCGCTGACGTAGAGATCCTCTTTCACTTTGACCACTGGAACAGGATTTTTAGGGTCGTCAAATTGGTCGTACAGGCTCAGTGCCGCGTTGATGATCGCGTCGTCAATATCGACCTCAAACGCGTCCAGAATCGCTTTGGCCAAGGTTTTATAGTGTGAGTTCAGGTGTTGCTCTAAAAAATCCTGACCCAGTTGCGGCAGCGTTTTAGGCGAATACAAACCGCCAAAGGAAGACATGGGGCTTAAGATAGCCTGAGAAAAAGTGATTTCCTTGGGAAAGTGGCCGTCATTGCCGCGCGTTTCAATAAAGTTCATAAGAGTTCCAACACAATAAATTTAGTGGGCAAATTATACAAAAGTTCGCTTTGCTCAGTGTGAAAAAGCCAGGTAAGACCTGGCCTGTTCAGTTTTGGGAGACGCTTTTTTGCGATTAAGCGCCAAGGCTATCCACGCGGATACGCATGATATCGCCGTCGATTTCATCCATCGCCTGCAATGCCGCCAGCGCCCGGTTCATATCCGACTCCTTAACCACATTGGTGATCATGACCAGGGTGGCGTCTTCACGGTTGCTGGCGCAAGGCTCCTGTATCAGATGCTCGATACTGATATGGTGGTCGCCAAACACTTTGGTGACTTTGGCCAGCACACCGGCATGATCCTTGGCGAAACAGCGCAGGTAGTAAGCCGATTCGATTGCCTCAATGCCGACCACCGGGGCTTGCTGCAGCTGATCCAATTGGAAGCCAAGCGCCGGCAAACGCTCTGCCTGCGGCTGGTTGACGGCACGAATCACATCGATAATGTCGGCCACCACCGCGCTGGCGGTAGGGCCGGCACCGGCGCCCGGGCCGTAATACATCGTCGGGCCGACGTGATTGCCGTAGGCCATCACCGCATTCATCACGCCAAACACATTCGCAATCAAAACCGATTTAGGCACCATGGTTGGATGCACTCGCAACGAGAAGCCCTCTTCCGTGCGGCGCGCCAGGCCAAGATGCTTGATCTCGTAACCGAGTTTCTCGGCAAAACGGATGTCGTCCGCGCTGATTTTGCTGATGCCTTCGGTGTAAACCTTGTTGAACTGCAACTCGATGCCGAAGGCGATGGAAGCCAGAATGGTCAACTTATGCGCCGCATCGATCCCTTCCACGTCAAAGGTCGGGTCGGCTTCCGCATAACCCAGTTCCTGCGCCACTTTCAGCACTTGGGCAAAATCGGCGCCCGGCTTTTTCATTTCGGTCAGAATGTAGTTGCCGGTACCATTGATGATTCCCGCCACCCATTCGATGCGGTTCGCCGCCATGCCTTCGCGCAATGCCTTGATGACCGGGATGCCGCCTGCAACGGCAGCTTCATAGGCAATGACCACATTGTGCTTTTGCGCCAAGGTAAACAGTTCGTTGCCGAATTCGGCGATCAACGCTTTGTTGGCGGTAACAACATGCTTGCCGTTTTGGATAGCTGTTTCCAACAAGGTTTTCGCCAGGCCGGTGCCGCCCATCAGTTCGACGACAATGTCCACATCAGGATGGTTAACCACGTCCATAGGCTGGTCTGTCAGTTGGATACCATTCGTATCGACACTGCGCGGACGGTTCAAGTCACGCACGGCAATAATGGAAATTTCAATCGATTGGCCCAGACGGCGTTGGATTTCAGTCAGGGTGTTTTGCAGAATCGTTACGGTTCCGCCTCCGACTGTACCCAACCCCAATAGACCAATTTTGACTGTTTTCATGTGTTTTCCCTGTTTAACGTTGCAGTGCGTGTGTTTTGTAATGGATTAAAAGACGACTTAGTCGTGCGCGTCCACTTTAATCAAGCCGTCCTTGCGGAACATCTCGCGGATACCGCGGATCGCCTGACGGGTGCGGTGTTCGTTCTCAATCAAACCGAAACGGACATGATCGTCACCGTAATCGCCGAAACCGATACCCGGCGATACCGCTACCTTGGCTTCCGTCAGCAGTTTTTTCGAGAATTCGATAGAGCCCATCGCTTTGTATTCTTCCGGAATCGGAGCCCAGACGAACATGGTCGCTTTAGGCGGTGTCACCTTCCAGCCGATCGAGTTCAGGCCCTGGCAAAGCACGTCGCGGCGTGATTTGTACATGTCGGCGATTTCCTGGACGCATTCCTGCGGGCCCTCCAACGCGGTGATGGCGGCCACCTGAATCGGCGTGAAGGTGCCGTAGTCCAGATAGGATTTCATGCGTTTCAACGCATAAACCAGGGTTGGATTGCCGACCATAAAGCCCACGCGCCAACCCGGCATGTTGTAGCTTTTTGACAGCGTATAGAATTCAACGGCGATGTCCTTGGCGCCTTCCACCTGCAGCACCGAAGGCGCTTTGTAGCCGTCGAATACGATGTCGGCATAGGCCAAATCGTGAATCAACCAGATGCTGTGCTCTTTACAGATGGCAACGACTTTTTCGAAGAACTCCAGTTCCACCGTCTGCGTGGTCGGGTTGCCGGGGAAGTTCAAGACCAGCATTTTCGGCTTGGGCCAGGATTCCTTGATGGCCTTGTCCAGCTCTTCAAAGAAATCCACGTCCGGCGTCATGCGAACATGGCGGATGTCGGCACCGGCAATCACGAAACCGTACGGGTGAATCGGATAGGCCGGGTTAGGTACCAGTACCGTATCGCCCTTGTCGACACAGGCCATGGCCAAGTGCGCCAGCCCCTCTTTGGAACCGATGGTCACGACCGCTTCGGTATCCGCATCCAGGTCAACGTCGTAGTTGCGTTTGTACCAGTTGCAGATCGCCTTGCGCAGACGCGGAATCCCTTGCGAGACTGAATAACGGTGCGTGCCTTCACGCTGCACGACTTCGATCAGTTTGTCGACAATATGCTTGGGGGTATCTTGGTCCGGATTCCCCATCCCAAAATCGATAATGTCCTCTCCGCGACGACGCGCTTCGGCTTTCAATTCGCCAACAATGTTAAACACATAAGGAGGAAGTCTTTTAATTCTTTGAAAATCTTCGATCACGAAAGTCAGCCTTCTGTAAGCCCCGCAAAAATCGCGTAAAATAGAATTTTTTAATAAACGAATAATGATACAGAAACATTTTGTTTCGTCAATTGAAAAACGTTATTAAATCCGCTTTAATAGCGCGTTTTCGGAGGATTGCGCAGCCTCTGTTAACCTATTGAAATAAGGGGTCGAATTATGAAATTTACCGAGCACCGCGATTCGAATGTCTATGTGGTCAAGCATTACGAGCCAGGCGAGGTCAAAATCAATGATCGCCGCCTGCAAAAAAGCTGTTTTTTAAATCAAAAAACGCTGGTGGAAAATTGGCCGTGCGCGCATATCGACGCGCTGACTACCGACCATCTGGACGCCCTTCTTGCGCTCAAACCGGAAGTGATTCTGTTGGGAACCGGCGAAACCCAGGTATTCCCTGCGCCGCAGCTGTTTGCCTACTGCTCCGCCAAGGGCGTCGGTTTGGAAGTGATGCATAATTTGGCGGCGTGTCGCACTTACAATGTGCTGACTACCGAAGACCGCGAAGTGGTGCTGGCGTTGATTATGGATGCAGATGGGGCAAGCGCCGCAAGCTAACCCTGTATTTGCCGCGTTATTGCGGCTTTAGCAGGGTTTTGACATCGACTTTGCGTCCGCGGTAACGCGCTTCCAGATAGAGCTTGGGCTTTGGGGTAATGCCGCTGGCGCCTAACAGTGCAATCGGCGTACCGTTTTTGACCTGTTGCCCTTCCCTGACCAGAACGCGGCTGTTATGTGCATAGATGCTGATATAGCCGCTTGGGTGCTTGATCATCACCAGCCAGCCGTAATGCGTGATGCCGTTGCCGGCATAAACGACCTCTCCTTCCTCCACCGCTTTGACTTCCTGTCCGGGCGGACCGTAAATCTCCAGGGCATTGAGACCGCTGTTATCCCTTACATAGGCATAGGGAAGTGTGTTTGCCATTGGCCAATGCCAGCTGGCCGTTGCCTTGGTTTCGGGCTGTTTCTCGAGTGGCTGGCGCGCGGCCTGAGCGCTGCCGGGCAGGGTCAGTTTTTGTCCGGCACGCAAAAAATACGGCGGCTGTAGATGGTTGGCATAAGCCAATTGATCCATATTGACGTTGCATTTGACGGCGATTTCACTGAGGGTATCACCGGGCGCCACGCGGTAGGGATTGCGACATGAAGAGCGGTTCTGCCCGGAACGGGTGACATACTGGTGGCCTGTATCGTCACCGTTATCGAGAATCAGACGGTCTGATGAGCGTGACGCAGAACCTGAGCAACCGCTTAGCACGCTGGCGCCCAGAATCAACAGACAGCCGAAATGCAGGTGATTTTTAAGCAACGGAAATCGTGAATTCAACAAAGGTCGCTTATAAAAGGGCATGTTTTTCCTGTGAAATAATCTGTGAGAGGTTCTTATTTCAGAAGTTTAACCCCGATATAAAGTGCAATCAACCCAACAGCCAGCCATCCCAGCCAATCGATCCACTGACGGATTTTGGGTTCATAGCGCTCGCCGCCGATTTTCATTAACCAGGCTACTAAAAAGAAACGAGCACCGCGCCCTACCAATGAGGCGATAATAAACGGCAGCAGCGCCATAGAGGTCGCCCCGGCGGTCAGAGTAAAGAGTTTATACGGGATAGGGCTGAAGCCGGCCACAAACACGATCCAGGCGCCGTATTCGTGGAAAAAGCCTTCAACCTGATGGTAGCGGGCTTCGTAGCCGACCGATTGAATCAAAGGCCAGATGCTCTCAATCAGCCAGAAACCGATCGCATAACCCAACAGGCCGCCCAGCAAGGAAAACAAGGTGGTGATCCAGGCGTAATAAAAGGCTTTTTCAGGTCTCGCCAATGCCATCGGCATCAGCATGACATCCGGCGGCACCGGAAAAAAAGAGGATTCGGCAAAGCTCATGCCGCCCAAATACCACGGCGCTTTGGGATGTTGCGCCCACATCAGGGTTCGGTCATACAATTTGGAAAACAGACTCACACTTCCACTCCCTGTTTCATGGGTACAAACAACACTTCACCCAGACAGGTCTCTTTGACGCCGGTGCTGGTTTTGATATAGCCGTACAGCAATTGTTCCTGTTGCCCTATCGGCATCACCAGGCGGCCGCCCTCTTTAAGCTGGCCAAGCAGTTCTTCCGGCAATTTGTCCGGTGCGGCCGCCGAGATAATGCCGTCAAACGGCGCACGGCTTGACCAGCCCCAATGGCCGTCATTCAGATTGAATTCGATATTATGCAAATCCAGTTTTTGCAGCGCCGCCTGCGCCTTAAAGAGTAACGGGGCGATACGCTCCACGCTGAAAAGCTGTTTCACCAGCAGAGCCAAAACAGCGGTCTGGTAACCGGAACCCGTGCCGATTTCCAAAACACGCTGCATGGGGTGTTGTTCGCGGTCGGCCAGCAGCCACTGCGTCATCGTGGCCACAACAATCGGTTGGGAGATGGTTTGCCCGTAACCGATCGGCAGGGCCGTGTCTTCATAAGCACGAGACCCCATGGCTTCGTCCAGAAAGGCGTGCCGAGGTACCACGCGCATGGCTTGCAAAACGGTTTCGTCTGTTATGCCCAAATCGATCAGGCGGCGTATCAGACGGTCGCGGGTACGCTGTGAGGTCATGCCCAACCCCTGCTGGGCTTTGAAGGCTTCGTTTGGATAAAGCGGCGGCTGGTCAAAAAAGTCGAAACTCGGACGGTGCAAACCTATACTTCCTACAGTCTTACAGTCGATTGTTTTCTGCCCAGGCGTGCAACGCCGGCAGCATCTCGTAATGGGTTAAATCGATTTTCAAAGGGGTGATCGAGGCATAGCCGTTCTCAACGGCATGGAAGTCGGTGCCCTCTCCTGCATCGGCAGCGGCGCCTGCCGGGCCTATCCAGTAAATCGGCTTGCCGCGCGGATCGCACTGCCCGACAACCGGTTCGGAGCAGTGGCGTTTGCCCAAACGCGTGACTTTAATCCCCTTGAGTTCAGATAATGGAATATCGGGCACATTGATATTCAAAATGGTATTGGAGGTTACCGACGGTATCTCCTTTAACACGTTCAGCAGCACCTGTGCGGCGGTTTCAAAATGGGTCGCGCCGCATAACGAAACGGCGATGGAGGGCTTGCCGAGAAAACGCCCTTCCGTCGCGGCGGCAACGGTGCCGGAATAGAGCACGTCATCGCCCATATTGGCGCCGTCGTTAATGCCGGAGATGACAATGTCCGGCTGAAAATCCAAAGCGCCGTTGATGGCCAGATGCACACAGTCGGTCGGTGTGCCGTTAAGGCTGTAGATGCGGCAGTTTTTCGGCAAGTCTTTCTCTAAATGCGCCTGAATGCGCAAGGGTTCCATCAGCGTCAGCGAGTTGCTGGCGGCACTGCGATTGCGGTCAGGGGCAAGCATGACCAATTCGGAATACGGAATATGTTGCGAAAGCGCCTGCAGTAACAGGCGGATGCCGGGGGCTAAATAGCCATCGTCATTGGAGAGAAGGATTTTCATGGGGTAAAATAGCGCAAAAATGCAAGTTAAATTCAAATTAAGCAGATTATATAGTGTCTAAACTGTCAGAAGAAGAAAAATCCCTGTTTGCCAGCGCGGTCAGCGATGTGACGCCACTCAAACCCAGCAAAAAAACTCAACAGGCCGGGGTGGATACCCAGGCGCGTTATCGGCAAACGTTAAAAAAACTCCGCCAGAAAAATCGTCTTCCTGAAGCACTTTCCCCTGCGATGCAAGCGGCTGCGGATATGGATGCGGTCGCCGATGTCGGCGCCTTTGAAAGCCTGCTGTATCACCGCAAAGGCTTGCGTTTGCAGGATTTGAGCCGTTTGAAAAAAGGCGAGTTTGCGATTGAAGCCGAACTCGATTTGCACGGTTTGACCGAAGAGCAGGCCGACAGTGCCCTGCTCGCCTTTATTGAACGTTGCCATCAGGCCAAGAAGCGTTGTGTGTTGGTCATCCACGGTAAAGGCTACAATTCGGAAGTACAGGCACCGGTTTTGAAAAACCTGACGAATCGCCGTTTAAGACAGATGAAAGCAGTAATCGCCTTTTGCAGCACGCAACCCAAAGATGGCGGTACCGGTAGCCTCTATGTGCTACTGAAAGCGCATTGAATGGAAAAAGTTTGAAATGCGGTTTAAAAAGTCAACAGGCCAGGTAGAAACGCAGATGTCAGTCGGTTTCTGAGGTGGCTTCGGAAGATGTGGAAGGCGTTGTAGCGGAAGTGATGGACGGTGCGACGGGATTTTTAAGTTCAATCACTTCCACAAACACCTCATCTTGACCAATCATCCCCAAAGTTTGGCGGGCAATGGTTTCAATGGCGCTGTTTTGCGACTGTAGATCTTGAACTTGCTGTGACAGCTCGGCGTTTTCACGCTCCTGCTGTTGCAGCTGGGTTTCCAGTTCGGAAAGCTGGTTCTGTAAACTAAAAAGCTCGCCAAGCCCTCCATGAGAGGAGAGCAGGCGAGCTAATAGCACAACAATAATCAGGCTGAGGATAAGCGCGATTTTTTTCATTTATCCTCTGCCCTGGCGATTATTTTTTCAGGTTGTAGAAAGCGGCTTTACCTGGGTAAACCGCTGCTGCACCCAAGGCTTCTTCAATACGGATCAGCTGGTTGTACTTGGCGATACGGTCAGTACGTGACAAAGAACCGGTTTTGATTTGACCTGCACCGGTTGCCACGGCGATGTCGGCAATCACGGTATCTTCAGTTTCACCTGAACGGTGTGAAACCACCGCCGTGTAACCCGCTTTCTTCGCCATCGCGATCGCTTCGAAGGTTTCAGTCAAAGTACCGATCTGGTTGATTTTGATCAGGATAGCGTTACCAATGCCTTTCTCGATGCCTTCTTTCAAGATTTTCGGGTTGGTTACGAACAGGTCGTCGCCCACGATTTGCAGACGGTCGCCGAATTTCTCGGTTTGCAGTTTGAAGCCGTCCCAGTCAGACTCGTCCAAACCGTCTTCGATAGAGATGATTGGGTATTTGTTGACCCACTCACCCAGGAAATCGACCATTTCGGCAGACGTCAAGGTCTTGTCTTCAGAAGCCAGGTAGTAAGTACCGGTTTCTTTGTTGTACAGCTCGGAAGACGCCGCATCCATCGCGATCATGATGTCTTCGCCCGCTTTGTAGCCGGCTTTTTCGATCGCTTCCAAAATCACGGTAATCGCTTCTTCGTTTGATTTCAAATCCGGTGCAAAACCGCCTTCATCACCGACTGCCGTGTTGTACCCTTTGTCGTGCAATACTTTTTTCAGCATGTGGAAGACTTCAGCGCCGTAACGGATCGCTTCAGACATAGAAGGCGCGCCAACCGGCATGATCATGAACTCTTGGAAGTCGACCGAGTTATCGGCATGCTCGCCACCGTTGATGATGTTCATCATCGGTACCGGCATTTTGTAGTCATCGGTTTTCAGGTAAGCGTACAAAGGCAGGTTTTTAGACGCTGCGGCAGCTTGTGCCGTTGCGATTGAAACGGCCAAAATCGCGTTGGCACCCAAGCGTGCTTTGTTGTCGGTACCGTCCAGAGCGATCATGGCGTTGTCCACCGCGGCCTGGTCGGTCGCGTCCATACCGATCAATCGCGCTTTGATTTCGGTATTGATGTTGTTAACCGCTTTCAAAACCCCTTTGCCGCCGAATTTGCTCTTGTCGCCGTCACGCAATTCGATGGCTTCGCGAGAACCGGTAGAGGCACCTGAAGGAGAAATGCCGCGACCGAAAGAACCGTCTTCCAGGAAAACTTCGGCTTCGACAGTCGGGTTGCCGCGTGAATCGATCACCTGGCGCGCTTTGATATCTTTAATCAATGATGACATTGTGACTTCCTATTTCTTTGATATTTAAACTTTAAAATTTTTAGCGTATTTTGAGTAGCTTAGCGCCGGTTTGTAACAAATAGATGAAACCTGCGCTGAAATCTTGTTTACAACCCGAGGCTTAAACCGTCTGCTCGATAAAACCATGTTTTTTGGTGACTTGATCGAGTTCAATCAGCGTCTCCAGCAAAGGCTTCAGATTGCCCAACGGCCACATGTTCGGCCCGTCGCTCAGGGCTTTTTCAGGATTCGGATGGGTCTCCATAAACAGGCCGGCAATCCCCACTGCGGTCGCCGCGCGCGCCAATACCGGCACCATTTCGCGCTGCCCGCCCGAGGTGCTGCCCTGCCCGCCTGGCTGTTGTACCGAATGGGTGGCATCAAATACCACCGGACAGCCGGTGCGGCGCATGGTCGACAGACCACGCATATCGGAAATCAGGGTGTTGTAGCCAAAGGAAGTACCGCGGTCGCACACCATAATCTGATCGTTGCCGACTTCGCGTGCTTTGGCGACCACCTGGTCCATATCCCAAGGCGCCTGGAACTGGCCTTTTTTGATATTGACCGGCAAGCCCTGGCGGCAGACGTTTTGAATGAAGTTGGTCTGGCGTACCAGAAAAGCAGGTGTCTGCAATACGTCCACGACCGAAGCTACCTCTTCTAACGGGGTGTCTTCATGCACGTCGGTGAGTACCGGTACACCAATCTGATCTTTGACTTTTTGCAGAATGCGCAGACCTTCATCAATACCCAAACCACGGAAGCTTGAGGTAGAGGTACGGTTGGCTTTGTCGTAGGACGATTTGTAGATGAAGTGCATGCCCAAAGAATCGGTCAACTCTTTAAGCTGGCCTGCGGTATCCAATGCCATCTGTTCAGACTCAATCACACAGGGACCGGCAATCAGGAATAGTGGTTGATCGATTCCGGCTTCAAAATGGCAAAGCTTCATAATTCGTCCTTTGATTATGCTTTTTTATTGGCAATGGCCGCTTTCACAAATGCGGCGAACAGCGGATGGCCGTTGCGTGGCGTGGAGGTGAATTCCGGATGGAATTGGCAGGCCACAAACCACGGATGTTCAGGAATTTCGATGGTTTCCACCAGGGTGCCGTCTTCAGAGCGGCCGGCAAATACCAACCCGGCCTCTTCCAGACGATTGATATAACCATCGTTGACTTCATAGCGGTGACGGTGACGTTCGCTGATCAGGGTATCGCCGTAAATGTCGGCGATTTTAGAACCCGGCGTCAGACGGCAGTTTTGTGCGCCCAAGCGCATGGTGCCGCCCAAGTCGGTATTCTCGTTACGTTCGATTTTCGCACCGTTTTCATCGGTCCATTCGGTAATAAGCGCCACCACCGGATGCGGCGTTTTCGGGTTCAATTCGCTGCTGTGGGCGTTTTCCAAGCCGGCGACATGACGGGCATATTCCACCACCGCCATCTGCATACCCAAACAGATGCCCAGATAAGGCACTTTGTGGGTACGCGCGAATTCAATCGCCTTGATTTTACCTTCCACGCCGCGCTCACCGAAACCGCCCGGCACCAGAATCGCGTCCATCTGTTCGATGCTGCCGATACCGCTCTTTTCAATTTCTTCGGAGTCGATATAGTGGATATTGACTTTGGTTTTGGTGTGAATGCCGGCGTGGATCAGCGCTTCGATCAACGATTTGTAAGCTTCGGTCAGGTCGACATATTTGCCGACCATAGCGATCTCAACCGATTTCTCTGGGTTGAGTTGCGCGGCAACAACCGCATCCCAATCTGAAAGATCGGCGGCTGGTAGGTCGAGGCGGAAACGGTTAACGACCAAGTCATCCAGGCCTTGTTCGTGCAGCATGCGCGGCACTTCATAAATCGTGCGGGCATCCAACGAGTTGATAACCGCTTTTTCCTCGACATTGGTAAACAACGCGATTTTGCGTTTTTCGTTCTCGGCCAACGGGATTTCCGAACGGCAGATCAGGATGTCCGGTTGAATGCCGATTGAGCGCAACTCTTTGACGGAGTGCTGGGTCGGCTTGGTTTTAACCTCACCGGCCACGGCGATGTATGGCAGCAATGTCAGGTGCATGAACAATGAACGGTCACGCCCTACTTCGATGCTCAGTTGGCGAATGGCCTCCAAAAATGGCAGCGATTCGATATCGCCGACCGTGCCGCCGACTTCCACCAACGCCACGTCGTAACCTTCCGCGGCGGCCAAAATCCGGTGCTTGATTTCATCTGTGATGTGCGGGATGACCTGAACCGTACCGCCCAAGTAGTCGCCGCGGCGCTCTTTGCGGATGACGCGTTCGTAAACCTGTCCGCTGGAGAAGCTGTTGCGCTTGGTGAAATGGCGCTGTACAAAGCGCTCATAGTGGCCCAAGTCCAAATCTGTTTCCGCTCCATCGTCGGTGACAAAGACTTCGCCGTGTTGAAACGGGCTCATGGTGCCGGGGTCAACGTTGATATAGGGATCCATTTTCAGCATGCTGACCTTAAGACCACGTGCCTCTAACAAGGCGCCCAATGAAGCAGCAGCAATACCTTTCCCCAATGAGGAAACGACCCCACCCGTCACAAAAATAAATTTCGTCATTTATTCACACTTTTTTGAAAGATTGGAAATCAAGATTTTGAATTTTCAGAATGGAACGGCATTATAGCTTAAAACCCCGGTGTCAGCAATGTCATCTCGTCTTTATTTGGGGGTTGACGCATTGTAGAGCAGTGCCGGGTTGCGCTATATCAGCCGGCCGTTTTATGCGTACAAAGTGCTAAAATCTGCGATTCCGTTAGGCTTAAATGGATCAGTGCAGGCCGGTCGCTAGACACCCGACTGAATTCATGCCCGGATGCATGCTCGAACTTATCGATTTGTGATGGTGGCTGGTAAGCCAATCCCCAAATTGCAATCAGCTCGTTGTTGCACATAAGCACCGGCCAATAAGGCCTTAACCAGGCGGGTACCCCGGCCTGTTGAAAATATTCTTTGAGGTGTTTGCGATGCGCTTTTGCGACACTGTCCATACTGCACAGCCGTAGACAGTGCCGGTTTGCTTCCAGCCAGGATTGAGGCAATGACTGGGTGAAAACGGGTTCGTGCGGAGTCTCTCGAAGAGCACTGTACTGCCAAACGTCAACTAATTTAAAATCAAATTCTTCTAATTTATCAGTTAGATAAAACAGCTTTCCTTTAAATAGCTTTAAGCATCCCTGCGAGAGCCGGTAATCGGCCTGGAGCGCGGTGGCGGGTTGCGTGTAGTGTTGAATCCAGTTCAATTCCGCCGCGTTTAATTGCAGTCCGGCATGGTGTCTGGCCCAGTAACGCAGCAGGTTTTTTTGGGCGATCCAGTCAAGATGCTGATAGGCATTGAGGTCGATGGAGACGTTTGAATAGTGTCCGGTTTCATTAAGCTGTTGCCGCGCCATGCGCTCCAACAGGTTCTGCGCCTCTCCCATATGTTCGGCGCAGAGTGCAATCTGCGCGGTGCTGCGCTCCCTGATCCGTTCCAGTTCCGGCAGGATGCAATGGCGAATCCGGTTGCGGGTATGCTTTACACTGGCGTTACTCGGGTCGTCTACCCACGCAAGAGAGTGATCAGCGGCATAGTGCTGCAAATGCGCATAACCGACGGATAACAGCGGCCGGCCGTGCATTGCGCTCCCTCCCGAGATCAAGCTGACCGGCTTTTCGTAAGGCATGCCGGCCAGCCCGAGCACCCCGGCTCCGCGGGTTAAATTCAGCAGAAGCGTTTCGGCCTGATCGCGCTGATGGTGGGCGGTTAACAGCCAGTCGCCGGCGTGCAGTTGCGCAAAAAGCGCCTCGTAGCGTGCTTTGCGGGCGATGGCCTCCAGTCCTTTGCGGCGGGTGTTTGGCAGCTGCAGGTCGATTTGGGTGTACGCAACCGTGATTGTTTGGCAGAAAGCCCGGCAGTGTGCGGCCCAAGCGGCCGCATCGGGATGAATCTGATGATTGATGTGAACGGCTTGTAGACGGGTTTTCAGCGTGGGGTCTTGGGCGAGCAGATGCAGCAGCACGGTGGAGTCCAGCCCGCCGCTGAATGCGACAACCAGGCGTGCTTCCGTTTGAGCAACGAGGCTTTTGAAATGCGCTACTGCCGAAAGCAGGATACTGTGACTATGGGACACGGCGATTAAATTTTAGAGCGGTTTAAAACCAAACAGGCCGGGTTGACCCGGCCTGTTGAGATTTTGAAATCAGGCAACTTCAAAATTGCCATAACCCATATAACGGTTATAGCGTTTATCCAACAGGTCATTGATCGGGGTTTTTCTGACCTCCGCCAACTGCATTTTCAACGCCTGTTTGAGATTGGCCGCCATCGCCTTAGGATCGCGATGTGCGCCGCCCAGCGGCTCAGGAATAATGTGGTCAATCAGGCCGAGCGATTTCAGGCGCGTAGCGGTGATCCCCAGCGCCTCGGCGGCATCTTTGGCATTAGCAGCATTTTTCCAGAGGATCGAAGCACAACCTTCAGGCGAAATCACCGAATAGGTGCTGTACTGCAACATCATGGTGACATCACCCACACCGATGGCCAGCGCGCCGCCGGAACCGCCCTCGCCGATAACCGTACAGATAATCGGTACACGCAATTCGGCCATTTCGATCAGATTGCGGGCGATTGCCTCGCTCTGGCCGCGCTCTTCCGCGTCAATTCCGGGATAAGCGCCCGGGGTGTCGATAAAGGTCACGATCGGCAGGTTGAAGCGTTCCGCCATTTTCATCAAACGCAGGGCTTTACGGTAGCCTTCTGGGCGTGGCATGCCGAAGTTGCGACGGATTTTCTCTTTGGTGTCGCGGCCTTTTTCCTGGCCGATAACCATGACGGATTGGCCGTCAAGACGCGCCAGACCGGCCACAATCGCCTTGTCGTCGGCAAAGGCGCGGTCGCCGTGCAGCTCTTTAAAATCGGTGAAGATGGTCTTGATGTAATCCAATGTATAAGGACGTTGCGAGTGTCTGGCCAACTGGGAAATTTGCACGTCAGTCAGATTGCGGAAGATCGATTCGGTCAGATTTTTGCTTTTGGTTTCCAGTGCCGCGATCTCTTGCAAAAGATCCATCCCGCCGCCGTCTAGATGTCTTAGTTCGTCGATTTTGGCTTCCAGTTCGGCAATCGGTTGTTCAAAATCCAAAAAATCTAATTTCATGCGTGCAATTCCGTCATCGGTTATCTAAATAGTCTGCGCATTTTACCAAAGTTATGGCGTAAATGTGTATAGCCCCGCTTTTTTTCTACTTAAGTACTTCGGGGCCATAATCCGGTCGGCTCTGCTATAATGCGCAACTTTATTGAGATGCCTTGAAACGACAATCGGGAGGAAAACAGATGAAATTGAATACACCTATTTGGGGCGCGGCTGTCCTGGCGCTTACCGTCAGCGGCGCGGCGATGGCGAGTGATAAGACTTCTGAAAACGGTCTGAAAGGATCGGGTGAACTGGGCTATGCCAACACCACCGGCAATACCGACAGCACCGCGATTTACGGCGCGCTTAAAATCGATTACATCCAGCAGGTCTATGAATTCAAGTCGGCATTTGAAATCAACAATAAGTCCGAAGACGGCCAGCAAACGCAGGAGCGTTATGTGGGCGAGTTGCAATACAACCGTTTTTACGCGGCCGACAAGAACTATTACAGCTTTGTGCAAACACGTTTTGAACGCGACCATTTTGCCGACCTGGAACTCGACAGTTTGGCGACGCTGGGTCTGGGTAAGACGTTTTTAAAAGACGATAAGATGACACTGAAAGCCGAAGCCGGTCTGGGTTATCAGGCCACCGATTATGTTAGCGCCGATGACACGGATCAGGTGATTGCGCGTCTTAAAGGCGATTTTAGCTACTTGTTCAACGAACATGTGAAATTCATGCAGGACGCGATTGTCTACTCGGGGAGCGAGCAGACCAAACTGGAAACCAATACCGGTTTGAAAGTCAAAATGAACGGTAATTTGAGCCTGAAACTGGCTTATCAATACCGCAGCAACAGCGATCCTGCACCGGGCGTAAAAAAGGTCGATACGCAGACGCTGGCCACACTGATGTATGATTTCTAATCAGTAAGGATTCGTCCATAAAAAACCGCCAAAGGCGGTTTTTTATTATCCGCGTTTTATAACATTGCTCAGATAACTTAGCGCAACCCGGCCTGTTTGGTTTGCTGGGTGCGCTGGTAAATGGTTAGAAGCGCCTGATGGCGTTGTGACTGTTTAAAGATATCCAACCCTAAAGGTGCGCCCCAGAAGCATTCATCCCCCGCGATATTGGCCATCACCTGATTGGCAACGGCGTCGCCGAAGAGTTGTTTCAAGGCGCTTTCACACACGTCCCCTTCCAGCGTCATTTGCAAGGCGTACTCAAACGCCTTATAAGTCACACCCCATTGGCTTAACGGGTCGATAAAATACAAAGACTCCTGCACGGCATCCAGCGCCGCTTCGTAATCCCGGGCGCTCAGCGCCAGCCAGAAGCGCAAGTCACTGACTTTCATTTGCGCCCAGAAACTGCTGGGGTCAGGCATCAAGCCGATTAAAGAGGCAACCCCCTGATGTTCGCTCAGGCCCAGGCTGTCGATTTCATCCAATACCGACATGAAATCGCAGTTTGCATGGACCTCCAGCAAAAGCTCGCGCAGCACGCGGCCGACATTCTGGTTGCTGTCAACGAGTTCGCTGCAGGGATAAATTTCGGACATGCCCGGCACCACAATACGGCAGGCCGGAAAACCGTAGTGTTCATGCTCTGCAACATACACCTCGCAGCCCTGCTGATGCACCAGGCTGACCAGCTGTTGCCATTGCGATTCGGTGCTGCCGGAATAATCCCAGGGGGTAAATTCGAAATCGGCCTCCTGAGAGATGAAGCGAGCGTGTATCAGACCGCTGGAATCGATGAAGTGGTTTTCGATATTTTCGTCTTCCGCGACCAGTTCGGCATCGAATACCGGGGTCTGGAAGCCGTCCAGATTGCCGAGCTGGCGGCCCTGCAGTGATTCCGTCAGGGTGCGTTCCAAAGCCACCTCGAAAATGGGATGGGCGCCAAACGAAGCAAAGCAACGCCCGCTCTTCTGTTCAAACAAGGTGACATTCACCACGGGGAAATGGCCGCCAAGCGACGCATCGCGGATAGAAACCTCAATTCCTTCCTGTTGCAACGCTTCACGCGCCTCGAGCACCGCATGGAAGGAGGCGATCGCCTCTTCGGGAATTTCCGGCAAGCAGAGGTTTTCGCGCATGATTTTATTTTTGACCCAGCGTTCAAACACTTCAGACAAGCCCTGAACCTGCGCTTCCAAAAGCGTATTACCCGCCGACAATCCATTGCTGGCGTAAATGTTACTGAAGAGGTTGGCCGGAAAATAGGCGGTCTCGCCGTTGCCGGCGCCTTTAAGCGGCAAGGTGCGAATCAGTCTGCTGGAGTCGTTCAGGCTCAGCAGGTCTTCCGCCTGATATTCATCGGCCGGGTCATAAAACTGCCAAAGCGCCTCATTCAGACAGTTGCGGTAGTCCGCCAGCGGGATGGCTTTTTCATCGGGATAGTATAGCCAGTCGCCCGCCTTGAGCGATTTTGGCTCGGCTTCCAGCCAGTAATCGGAAAAGAAATAGTTGGTCGACAGACGTTCCAGAAACTCACCCAGAGCACTTGCCAGCGTCGCTTTGCGGCTGGTTCCTTTGCCGTTGGTAAAAAGCCCCGGGCAGTGTCGGTCGTGAATATGCAATGAGTAAACATGATTGACCGGGTTGAACCAGGAGGCTTCGACAATATCGAATCCGGCCTGCTTCAACAGGGTCTGCATACGTTCAATCGAGGTTTCCAAACAGGCATCCTTGCCTTTAATAAACGTTAATTCGCTCATTTTTCCGTTCTCTTGGATGATTCAACCACTCTTTACATGGTCTATAAAAATTATTGTTTTTCAAGCAACTAAATTAAATGGGACTTATAAAAACAACTCTGTAAAATGAACTTGAGTTTGGCTCATTACATTGGAGGTTATGATGAATCGCTCAGTCAATTTATCTGCAGTTGCTACTTATGCCGGTTTAATGTTTATGTCGGGCAATGTTTTTGCCGAGCCCCATCCGGGCAAGGTTTTACATGATAAAGCCCAGTGCATGAGTTGTCATACCGCCAAGCCGTATAATCCGCAAAAAACCAATAGTTACCCCAAATTAGTCAAGGCGGTACAGTTCTGTAACGACAATCTCAATGCCGGCATGTGGGAAGAAGAAGTGGAGCAATTGGCGGATTATCTGAATCAGGAATATTATCACTTTAACAAATAGTTATCGCACGTTTTTAAAGCGGGTGCCGGTCTTATTTAAAACAGGCACCGCTTTCCCCTTTAGCGCTTCAGCTTTTCCAGATTCTTTTGCAGATTAGCCAAAATCTGAGGGTCCGCGTTCTCTGCGCCCTCTTCATACAGCTGGCTTCTTGCGTCCGCCACAATCTTATCGATGGCATCCACCAGAAAATAGTCGCGGCTCGACTGACTGATTATCTGCCAGTCGCGCGGGTTGGCACGCCACAGCTTATTGAGTTGCGCGTCTTTGCCAAGCAGCGCCAGAGCCGCTTCAACGGCTGTATTGAGCGGTGCGATCGTTTCGAATGTATAAAGCGGACGGGCGTTCTCGCCATAGAAGCTCTGGCGGTGCAGCTTGGCCAGTTCGAGGGCAGGAATCATGTCGTCCAGACCGGCGTTTTTGGCTTCGCGTTCGGCACGTTCGAGGCGCTCGACGGTCAACATCGGCGCATCCGACTTCCAGCGGCCAAACACAATATAGAGATTGTTGCGTTCGATGAAGAAGTGTTTGCCTTCGTCAAGTTTCATAACGGATTTTTTAGGCACGACATATTCCAAACGTTGCTTATCCAGTTTGGTGGTGTCCTGCCACAAGTGCCAGCCTTCGCCAAGTCCCTGGTCTTGGGTGTGTTTGCTGATCGGCACGCAGGAGGAACCGTAATCATGTCCTTCGACATAGTCTTCGACCGCAAGCTGGTAATTGCCTTGCGGGGTGATGCGAGTGACCTTGCCGACAATAAAGGCGTCATCTTTGACATTGCCGGCGGGAAAGGCGACAAACACGGTCTCACCGACTTGAAAAGATTGAGCGTAACTCCAGGTGCTGACGAGTAATAACAAAGCGGCGCCAAACAGTTTGCGTAGTGGTTTGCATACAACGGGTAGCATACGTTTTCCTTGCGTTAATCCAATTTGATGGCCAAAACATCGCACTTGGCATGATGAATGACGTTATCGGTCGTTGATCCCAGCAGACGTTTCCAGCCGCTCAAACCGTATTTTCCCATGACAATCAGGTCGGCGTGAATGGCTTGCGCATAGGACACGATTTCATCACCGGCCAATCCTTGGGTGATCTTGAGGTGATCTTGCGGGATAGCCAGGCTTGCCCCCAGCGCGGCCAGTTTTTTGTTGGCCTCCTCCATCATCACGCCGCTGAGCTCGGTATCCCATACGCCCGGCATACCGGTGACGGCGACATCCTCAAGCACCGGATAGGTGGGGATATCGACCACATGCAACACCTGCAAGCGTGCGTGGTAGATTTGCGCCAGTTGTACAGCGCGTGCCAAAGCCTGTTCGCTGTGCGCGGAAAAGTCCACCGCGGCCAAAATGATTTGATAATGGTGCATATCGCCTCCTTTATCCGACGACAAGCCCGATTTGGCGGGCTTTAGGGGTTGTGTACAACACGGCTTTATTCACAAATACTGTGGATAAAATTGTGCGTAAGGAATGTTCAAATCCAAAAAATCCAATAATCTCTTAAACTTCTGCAATTCTGCTTATTTTATAGGCACAACCCGGCCTGTTGAGTTTTTTTGCGTGCTTTCAAAGCGTTTTGGCGCGACGCTGCTCAATGGTTTCGGCCACCTGATTACGCAAATACACCGGTAAGGGCACGGTTTCAGCGAGCGGTTTGCCTGACAGCTGTTTGATTCTGGCCAAATGGGCGACCGCTTCGGCGGATGGCAGCACATGCGTCCAATCGGTAAAACGGGCGCTGACTTCTGGATATGCCAAATCGATGTCGCCAAACGCTACGGGAACCTGTGCCGCGAGCAATTCATCCAACACGGCATTGAGATGCGGCATATCCAGCAACTGGGCGGAATCGGCCTGCCAGAGCGCCTGTGTTGCATTGTAATATCCATACTGCAGATAGATTTCCCCCATGCGCGCATCCAGCAGCGCCAGCCAGGTTTGCTCACCCGCATGTGTACTTTGTTGCAGCCCGCTATACGCTGTCGCTTCCAGCGAGGAGATGCCCTGAACCGGCTTGTTCCACCCCAGCGCCAACCCCTGCACCACACCGGCGGCAATGCGGATACCGGTAAAAGCCCCCGGCCCTTCGCCGAATGCCAGCAGATCAATCTGCTCGGGTTGAATGCCGGCTTGCGCAAGCACCTCATCCACCATCGGCAATACGCGAATGGCGTGCTTCTGTGGCTGCATTTCAAACACGCTGAAACACTCCTTACCGTGCAGCAAAGCAACGGAGCAGGCTGCGGTGGAAGTTTCAATGGCAAGTACGGTTTTCATCTGTATTCCGTCGGTTGGTAATGTTGAGATTATTATGAATGTTTTTGCGGCGGTTGCGAGGTTAATTTGTCGATCGCGGCCTGCGGTTCATACACCCAGGGGAATGCCGGAAGGCTCTCGCGTATCGCGGCGCCGTAACCTTTATTGCTTAATCTTGGATCGCACAGCATCAGCACGCCGTAATCCTCCAAATCACGGATCAGGCGCCCGGCCCCCTGCTTCATGGCAATGACCGCTTCGGGCAACTGAAAATGCGCGAAGGCATTGAGCCCCTTTTGTTTGAGATAGGCTTCACGCGCCTGCACAATCGGGTCGTCCGGCGGCGCAAACGGAATGCGGTCGATAATCACCAGCTTCAAGGCATCGCCTTTCACATCCACACCCTCCCAAAAACTGCTGGTTCCCAGCAGAATCACGCGTTCGCTGTTTTTGAATTGATTGAGCAGCACCAGTTTGGGCGATTCGCCCTGCACCAACAGTTTGCCGTCCCAATGCGGTTTGAGCAGTGCATAGGCTTCTTGCATAGCACGGTGGCTGGTGAACAGCATAAAGGCGCGGCCTTCACTCGCTTTCAATAATGGCCAGGCAGCCCGCAAACAGATTTTGATATAGTTGGGATCCCTTGGATCGGGCAGCCCGATAGGATGATAAATCACCCCTTGGGTCGCATAATCGAAAGGGCTCGGCCAGCGCACCGATTTGGCTTCGCCAAGCCCTAGTCGGTTGGCAAAATAATCAAATTGATTGCGTACACTGAGCGTCGCAGAGGTAAACAGCCAGGCGCCGCCAATCGCTTCGCGCTGACGGCTAAATGCCGCGGACACCGAAAGCGGTGTCAGATTGAGTTTGAAACGCGCCTGCGAAGATTCAATCCAGCGGATCTGGTTTTCGGAGTGCGTGCTGAACCACTCTTGCAATTGCTCCTGAAACTCTTTGGCGCGTTTGTAAACCGCCGTGAGCTGCTTGCCGCGTTCGGTGATGGTTTTGAGGCTGTCGGCCATGAATTCCAGCTGATTGCGCAGGCGTTTGCTGGCCTCCATAAAAGCCGCTTCGCGTTCCAGTTGCTCCCATGTCCAGCGCTTTTCCCATTTGCCGAGCGTTTCGTTGAATTGCTTGACCTGCTCCTCAAAACGTTGCGCCAGATCGGCGATATCCTTGCTGTCCGGCGCCTCGATCTTTTGAGCGTGGCGAATGTCGCGCACCAGCTCTTCCAACTGCCCGCGGGTAATGGAGAAACCCAAAAATTGCGCGGCAATGTCCGGCAGTTGATGGGCTTCGTCAAAGATATAGACATCGGCTTCCGGCAGCAGTTCGCCAAAACCTTGTTCACGCAACGACAGGTCGGCACAGAACAGGTGGTGATTGACCACTAATACTTGTGCGTCGCTAGCGAGTTCTTTGACATGCGGATAAAAACAGCCCTTGTCGCTTTGGCATTCGGCCGCCTGGCAAAACTCCAGCCGCGCGCAGACCTTGCGCCAGATGGGATCGTTTTCGGCCACTTCCGAAAGTTCGGCACGGTCACCCAGGCGGGTTTTCTCCGACCAGTCGCGGATAATGGCGAGTTTTTTCCAGTCCTCGCGGCTGTGCTGTTCGGTGGTTTCGGTCAGTTCCAGACGCTGCGGACATAGATAGTTATCGCGACCTTTGAGTAAACGGGCCTTGCCGTTGGTTTGCGTGGCTTTCAGTAACAGCGGCAGGTCTTTTTGAATCAGCTGTTCTTGCAGGGTTTTGGTGGCGGTGGAGATAATGATTTTCTTACCGCTGAGCAGCGCCGGCACCAAATAGGCGAAGGTTTTACCGGTGCCTGTCCCCGCCTCAGCCAAAAGTGTGGATTGGGTTTCAATCAGCTCAGCGACTTCCTGTGCCATATCCAGTTGGGATTGACGCGGTTTATAGCCCTTTACCGATTCGGCCAGGGTACCCTCTTCTCCCATAACGGATTCGATTGTGAGTGGAGTCTGCTGTTTTTTTGCCATGCGCCGAGCCGATGAGGTGCCAAAATTCATTAAAGCTTGAGATTATACTGAATCAGACTCGGCCTGTTGAGTTTTAAAACCCGGCTCAGAAAGTTCTTGGCTTGGCAACTCTTCCCGAAAAAGTGGGTTCAGCGAATGCCAAATAGGCGCAAAGGTCTTTATTTTTAAGGTTTTTTAGCTGGAGGGCTGGACAAAACGCCCTTGAACCAGTAATATACGGCGCTTCAAATTTGAGCTAAAAGTGAATGGTTTTTACTCTTTGCTTTTGAATATAGACCATAATTATGGAAATAAAATAATGAAAATCCTATCATCATTGAAATCAGCTAAAACGCGTCATAAAGACTGTCAGGTTGTTAAGCGTCGCGGTAAAGTGTACGTAATTAACAAAACCAACCCTAAGTTCAAAGCACGTCAGCGTTAATCTGACCGCTTCTTAGGAAGAAAAAAGGCGCCCTGATCAGGCGCCTTTTTTATTTCCTTTTTTTATTTTGGGGCTTCTGCCAGAATGTCACAGAAAGCCCCTCTCCGCTTGTGCTTATGCGTTTGCTTGGCTGCCAAACAGCTTCTCGTCAATTTGCCCAACCACATCCAGAATCAGATCGGTGTCGACCTTGCCGATAAAATAGTCCGCTCCCATGCTTAAGACTTCGCGACTGTTGTTTTCGCTGGTCATGGAGGTGTGAACCACAATCGGCAAATGGCGCGTAGCACGATTGGACTTGAGCTCTTTAATAACCGTATGGCCGGAAGCCACCGGCATTTCCAGGTCGGTGAAGACGATCGCAACCGAATCGAGATTGTCGAGGGAGTTGATGTAGTCAATCAGCAGACGGCCATTATCGAAGGCTTTGTGCTTCAGTTGCAGCTGGTCAAAAACCATGCCCATATATTTTTGAATGGCCTGACTGTCTTCGGCGAACAGAATGGTTTTCTCATGCATCTGCGGATGGAATTTGAACGCATTGTTCTGGATGGCTTTGGCGGATGAAAAGATTTTTTCTGCCATAGCGGGCATGGCTTCGATCAGCAATTTCTCAATGTCCAGAATAAAGCACAGAGTTTCGCTGTTATCCAGATAGGTATGGTTAACAACCTGGTTGGTGTTCACGTCCACCTTGTAGTTGGCGGCCGGGTGAATGTCCGTCCAGTTCTTCTCTTCCACGCCGTGAATGTGCGCCACACGCAGGCCGACAAAGTTATGGCTGAAATCGGAAACGATGATAATCGATTTGTCGCGCTCTTCGGGGGTCATTTCAAACCCCATCCATTTGGGCAGATCGATGACGGGCAGGTAAACGCCGCGCAGCTCGATCATGCCTTCCACGAGCGGATTTGAATCGGGTATCGGCGAGATTTCATAAGCGCGCGCTTCCAGCACTTCGCGGACTTTGAAAACATTCAGGCCGTAATAGGCCGGTGCTTTAGTGCCTTTGGGAAATTGAACCTGAAATATCATCAGGCTCATCTGATTGTTTTTGCTTAACTGGGCTGTTTTTTCAACCTGTTCTAAAGTCGTGCTCATGCGGTTAACCTTTGTAAAAGCGGGATGTCGCTATCGGTACTATGATTTCTTGAAAATATACTGTGAGTTGCGCTATCAAGCAAAAAAAATTTGCATTGCTCAGCCGCTCAAGGCATCCTGACAAAGTGCTTTAATCGGCTTGAAAGACTTACGGTAACCGGCAATCAAACCGTGTTTTTGTATAGCCGCAAGGTGCTGTTCGGTCGGATAGCCTTTGTGTTGCGCGAAGCCGTAGTGCGGATACAAGGTATCCAGTTCTAACATTTGCGCGTCGCGATGCACTTTGGCGAGGATGGAGGCCGCGCTGATAGCGGGAATCTTGGCATCCCCTTTGACAATCGCCTGGCAACGGTGCGGCAGTTGCGGGCAGCGATTACCGTCAACCAAGACTTCGGCAACATCCCCCACCTGCCGTACAACCTCGTCCACCGCTCTGCGCATGGCCAGAAGCGTGGCGTTTAAAATATTGAGCCGGTCGATCTCTTCGGGCGTGGCTACCGCCACCGCATAAGCGATTGCCTGTGCTTTAATCTGCTCGTTCAACACACTGCGCTTGCTTTCGGAGAGCTTCTTGGAATCCATTAACGGCAGTTGGCAATCCTCTGCAAGAATGACGGCGGCGGCAACCACATCGCCGATCAACGGCCCCCTGCCAACCTCATCCACCCCAATCACGTAGCCTGACAGCATTGCGGGATTGTCATCCGGTGTATCGGTAAAAAGCAGGCTGGTTTGTTGGCTGGCGTCCATGGGTTATGACTCTCCTGGCGATGGCAAAGCGGCCCATTCAACAATGGCGTCGCTGGCAAGTTCAGAAGCGTTCTGTTTCAGCGCGGTGTGCTGTTTTTCAAAGGCGCTTAATTGGCGCTGGCGAAGTTCCGGGTTATCGATGAGCTGATTGATTTCGCCGGCAATGTTCTTTGCGGTGGCATCGTGTTGAATCAACTCCGTAACCAGACTTTCCCCCGCTAAAATATTGGGTAAACCGATCCACGGGGTCGTAGCCAGACGCTTCATAATCCAATAAGAGATGGGATGGATTTTGATCGCCAACACCATGGGGCGTTTTAATAAAGCGCATTCCAGGGTGGCGGTGCCCGACGTTACGATGGCTTGGTCGCAGGCTTCCAGAACGGTCTGTGACTGTTGATCATAGAGGTGAATCTTAAGCGTTTTTCCGAAAGAGTGAATCGCCTCTTGAATACGCAGGCGGGCTTTCTGATGAATGCAGGGAACGATGAAAAGCATGTCGGGATGTTTTTGCTGAACCAATACCGCAGCCTGAATATAGACATCTGCCATGCGCTCAATTTCGCTCATGCGCGATCCAGGAAGGATGGCGGTGATGTTGGCATCATTCGACAACCCGAGCTGCTGGCGGGCAGCCTGTTGATCCGGATGCATGGGAAATCGGTGTGCCAGAGGATGACCGACGAATTTAACCGGAATGCCATAGCGATCATAATAAGGCGGTTCAAACGGAAAGAGCACCAAGACGCCATCTACGCTGCGTTTGATCTTCAACAGACGTTTCTCTCGCCATGCCCAAACGGAAGGACCGACGTAATGGATCGCCGTAATGCCGTGCTCTTTTAAGCGGGATTCAATTCTGAAATTAAAGTCGGGGGCATCGATCCCAATAAAGACATCGGGTTTCAGCTCAAGCAGATGTTGTATTGTTTGCTTACGCAGCTGCAACAGCTCCGGCAGATGTTTGAGCACTTCGAAAAACCCCATGACCGAGAGCTTTTCCATCGGCGCCCAGGTTTCAAAACCCTGTGCGATCATTTTAGGGCCACCGATGCCGATAAAACGTGCCTGAGGATAACGTTGTTTCAGAGCGGCCATTAAATCGGCGCCTAGAGTGTCGCCCGAGGCCTCACCAGCCACCATGGCAATAACAGGCGTAGCAGCGCGCTCTTTTGCAGACAGGGTAGAACTAGCGAACAATGCCACGCTCGGAATGCTTAAGGAAAGTAATTAAATCAGTCAGAGTGTCACTGCTGTCGTTCAGGGTTTCAAGTTGCACAATGGCATCCTGTAGTTTGAAACCGCTGCGATACAGCGTACGGTAGGCTTTTTTGACCAGAGCCATCTGATCGGAAGTGAATCCGCGGCGTTTTAAGCCCTCGAGGTTGATGCCGCGCGGTTGTGCCAAATTACCGGAAACCACCACAAAATTGGGAATGTCCTGATTGATGACACTTCCCATGCCGCAAAAACTATGAGCGCCGATTTTACAGAACTGGTGTACCAAGGTGTAGCCACCCAGAATCGCCCAGTCCGATACGGTAACATGGCCCGCCAGTGCAACCGCATTGGCAAAAATACATTGGTTGCCGATAACGCAATCATGAGCAATATGCACACCCGCCATCACCCAGTTATTGTTACCAATACGGGTTTCGCCGCGATCCTGCACAGTACCGCGATTGATGGTGACGTTCTCACGAAAGGTGTTATTGTCACCGATCACCAGAGTGGTGGCTTCACCGGCATACTTTTTGTCTTGTGGCGCGCCGCCAATACTGCCAAAAGAATAGAAATGGTTGTTTTTACCGATTTGGGTTGGTCCGCTAATGACGACATGCGCCTCCAGGATAGTACCTTCAGCAATAGATACCTCCCCTTCAATCACACAATAAGGGCCAATCTTGACGCCTTCGGCAATCCGTGCCTTGGGGTCAATAAGAGCGGTAGCGTGGATCAATTTTTATACCTTTCTTTCAGCACACAATAAATCAGCAGAGGCAATCACTTTGCCATCCACTTTCGTCACACATTCAAATTTCCAGATACCGCGTTTATTACCCAGCGCTTTAACTTCAAAGTCCAGGCGGTCACCCGGTACAGCCGGCTGTCTGAAACGGCAGTTGTCTACTGCGGCAAGATAATACATGGAAGTACCGTCCGGTTTTACGCCCTGACTGCGGAAGGCAAGGATTCCCGTACATTGCGCCATTGCCTCGATAATCATAACGCCCGGCATGATCGGATTATTAGGGAAATGTCCGGTAAATTGCGGTTCGTTAAAGGTTACGTTTTTGTAAGCTTTAAGCGATTCACCTTCCACATAATCCGTGACGCGATCCACGAGTAGAAATGGGTAGCGGTGCGGTAAATATTCAAAAATGTCTTTGACTTCCATCATGTCTTTTTTATCCAAATTATCAATGCAAGATTAGAGATTTGAGTTCGTTTCAGTTGATTGTTGCTGTTTAATCCGTTCAATCTCTTGTTCGAGAGCCTTTAACTGTCGCGCCATTTTCTCCAACTGGCGGGAACGGACATTGTTTTTCTGCCATTCTGAAACCGGTATCGCCGGGAAGCCACCATAGACCCCGGGTTCCTTGAGGTTATGGGTGACGCCGCCCTTGGCTAGAATATGCGAGTTGTCGGCGATATGGATGTGTCCGGCGAATCCGGCCTGTCCAGCTACGGTGCAATGTTTTCCTAGGGTTGTACTGCCTGCAAACCCTACCTGACCAGCTATCGCACACCCCTCACCGAGTTGCACGTTATGTGCAATATGCACCAAGTTGTCGATTATACAGCCATCTGCAATAATCGTGTTTTCTATTGCACCGCGGTCAATCGTACAATTATTGCCGATTGAGACCCCTTCTCCGATGATGACTTTACCAATTTGGGGCACCTTGATCCACTGGCCGCGATGGTTAGCCCAGCCAAAACCATCACCGCCAATCACGGTCCCGGCCTCAATGGTAGAATGGTTGCCTATTTCGCAATGATGCATCACAACTACGTTGTGACCAATCCTGCAGCCGGCGCCAACCACGACTTTATCTTCAAGAACGCAGCCCGCCATGATGATCGAATCGTCGCCGATAACGACATTCTCACCAATCGTGGCGTGCGCCATAATCGTCACATTATTGCCTATCTGTGCACTTAAAGCGACTACTGCCGTATGGTGAATGCCGGGAGAAGGTTGTGGCGCCGGATTCAATAGCTGCGCAACAACCGCGTAAGCATAATAAGGATTATCCACCACCAAAACAGCGCAAGGGCACTGTTCGCGGTGTTCGGCTCTCAATATGATGGCGGAAGCAGCACTGCCTTTCAATTGGGGGAGACGTTTTTTGTCAGACAAAAAGCTGATTTGCCCGGCCTGGGCTCGATCTAAACCTGCAATTTGATTGATCTCGATATCTGGATCGCCCTCCAATACGGCGACAATCCCATTCTCTGTTAGATGATTGACTATATCTTTTAAACGCATCGCAGATCTTGAATGTAATTAAGGCAGACGCTGTCTACTTATTAAAATTGGCTCGTTGTTTTTGACTGACTTCTTGCAGATGCTTAAGTACATCCTGAGTGACATCCAAACGGTTGTTGGTATAAGCAATGCCTTCATAAAGAATCAGATCGAATTCTTTTTCCTTGCCGATCGCTTTAATGGCGTCGTTTACCAGGGTTTGCAATTTTGCCAACTCTTCGTTGCGACGCAGATTCAACAATTCCTGAATATCATTGCGACGACGTTGAATTTCACGCGTCATCATCGAGATTTCGCGCTCTTTCGTCATTTGCTGACTTTCACTCATGACGGCCTTATCTTTTTGATAATCGCTCTGCTTCTTTTCTAACTTAGTTGCAAGCGCTTTGAGCTCTGCTTGCTGAGGCGCAAACTCCTTCTCAAGATTAGCCGTAGCGTCTTTGGCTTGTGGGGCTTGCTCAAGTAACAAGGCCACGTTAACAACACCAAGTTTAACAGGGGCATCCGCCATGGCTGCAAGTGGCATGCTGGCAAAAAAAACGGCTAAGACCCATTTACGAATATTAAGCATTTATTCTTCCTGATTTTTTTAAAAATTTAAGGCTATATAAAATTGCAATTACAGCGGCACGCCCAAATTGAATTGGAATGCCTGCAGTTTATCGTCTTTGGTATAACTTAAAGGTAGCGCATAACTAAACGAGAGTGGACCTACCGGCGTTATCCACGAGAATCCGATCCCCGTAGAGGTTCTGAGCTCACCTGCTTCGATGGACGAAAAATCATTAAAGACATTCCCCGCGTCAAAGAAAAGGCTGACACGCATATTACTGGAGTCTTCAACAAACGGCATCGGGAAGACAAGCTCGGCATTGGTGACTAACCGTGTATTGCCACCAATAGGACGGTCACTGCCTTGCGTGGCGAAGTCATAAGCCGGACCAAGGGTATTAGGCTCATAACCGCGTACCGAACCGATACCACCCGCATAGAAGTTTTCATAGAATGGCAGGCTTCGAGTGCCGCCCAATCCATCACCGTAGGCCAGGCCTAATTTTAATTTCATCGTAAAATTATCCGTCAAAGGATAATACCACTTTTCATCCATAAATAGCTTGTAAAAAGCGGTATCGGATGACAATGGCGCATTTACCTCCGCCGAGAGACTGAACGCCTGTCCGCTGCTTGGGAAATAAAAGGCATTCTTGGTATCGTAACTCCAGCCTGCACTCAAAATCGCCGCTGTTTCGTTTTCACCGTTATCCGCGATGTAGCCGTTACACACCGTAAAGCTATCCGCGCACACCAACGTTTGATGGTTCAATTTAACACCATAACTGATGCGGCTGTATTCGCTCAATGGATAGCCAAGGGACATACGTAAACCGTAGTTATTAGTCGTATAGTCGGAAATCCCCAATTCATTCGCATCGATTTCACTCAGATAGAAACCGGCGCCAAGACTGACCCCGTCTGCGGTGAAATAAGGATTGGTCATCCCGATATCTGCGGATTTGCGCGCACTTGAAGTGTTCACTTTAAAATCAAGCTGATTGCCGCTACCGATGAAGTTCCTCTCGGAAACGCCGACGTTAAAACTCACGCCATCTATCTGCGAATAGCCGATACCCGCGGTAAAGGAGCCGGTTGACTGCTCTTCCACTTTGACTATCAGATCGACCTGGTCGGCCGCCACGCGCTTGGTTTCAATATCTGCCTTGGTGAAATAGCCGAGGCGATTCAAGCGGGTGGTAGAACGTCTCACCTGTTTAAGGGAGTAAGGTGCGCTTTCCAGTTGACGCATTTCGCGGCGGATAACATAATCGCGCGTTCTGGTATTGCCTTCGATTTCAATGCGTCTGACATAGACACGGTCTTTGGGATCCACGTCAAATTTTAAGGCGACGGTTCGGGCCTCCTTATTGAGCACGGTGTCAGGCTTGACCTCTGCGTAAGCATAACCCTCTTCGCTTAAACGATCGCGAATGGCGTTCATTGTATTGATTACTTCGCTGCGAGAGAAAAGATCATTCGGCTTAATGGATTCAAGACCGCTCAACTCTTCCGATGACAGGCGCGTATCCCCCGTATAATCGATGCTGGCAATCGAGTATTGAGGCCCTTCGCTCATATTGATGGTAATGAACACCTTGGTTTTATCTACCGACAAACTCACTTGCGAAGAGCGAATTTCGAACTCAGCAAAACCTCTATCCATGTAATAGGATTTTATGGTTTCAATATCCGCTTGCAGCTTTGGTTTGGAGTATTTATCACCACCACCCAGCAACGTGCTGTCGGAAAGCGAAAGCAACCCCTTTAGGCGTTTATCGGAATAGGTGGTGTTACCTACCAGATGAATGCCGCCAATCGTTGCCGCTTCACCTTCCTCTACTTCAATTTTAAGGCTCACGCGGTTACGCGGCAGTTCTTCGCTGATGAATTTAACCTCGGCGGCATAATACCCTTGGTTCTGGTAACGACGTTTTAGATCAAGAATGACACGATCCAACTCTGTTTGATTGAAAATGCGACCCTGTTTGATCCCTAATGAATTCAAGGCCTGCATAAAGTCGTCAGTGGAGATCAGCGAGTTACCCTCAATCTTGATGTCGGTAATGGACGGGCGCTCAACCACTTTGACTACAAGGGTTCCCGTATCGCGCAAATAGAGAGACACATCTTTAAAGAAACCGGTTTTGTAAAGTTTCTGGATGCTTTCCTGAATCAGAGACTGATCAACCTCTTGACCGATTGAAATGGGTAAATAGGTGTTGATGGTTTCAAAACCAATGCGCTGAGAGCCTTCTACTTCGATCTTATCGACTGTAAAACCGTAACTGACCGTTGCATTTGCCATTAATCCCAAGAACAGACCGTAGGCGACATTATGTTTAGAGCGTTTCTGTTTCATATTAACCATTTGTTATGCGCAAAATATCATTTGTGAGAGCAAGAATTGTCAAACCGAGTATCAGAACCAACCCAATCTGCTGGCCAATTGCCATTGCCCGCTCATCCAGTGGAGAACCTTTAACCATTTCGATGACATAATAAAGTAAATGGCCACCGTCCAATACAGGTATCGGCAAAAGATTGAGTATACCTAAACTTAGACTCAAAAGCCCAAGCAACCCCAAAAAAGAGATTAAACCGGTCTGTAGGGCCTGGCCGGAGAATTGTGCGATACTAACCGGACCGGATAAATGTTCAAGGCCTACATCGCCCATTATCATCTTTTTGAGCATTTGCACCGTCATGTTTGTCAGATCGATACACTTGTCAAAACCTAATCGCATAGCAGACAGCAATGGGTAACGTACCTGAGCAATGAAAGGTGCCATCGCATCCTCATCTACTTTGACCCCTACCCCTAAGTAACCGACAGAGTCGTTGCCGTTTTTTTGTCCGGCAAGATTAACCTGCGTGGTCTGGGTTTGGCCATGGCGTGCTACCACTAACTCGACACTTTTATTGGCACGGCTGCGTACGGTGTTAACCACATCCTGCCACGTTGCAGTGGATACGCCGTCTATGGATAGGATCAGGTCGCCACTTTGTAGATCCGCTTGCGCCGCAGGCCCCTCCTCAGCAATATGGCCGATCACCGGCGCCACATCAATTTCGACAGGTTTAAATCCGAGAATGCTGAGCCAATTCTGCTTGTTATTGTTCATATCCAAGGAGGATAACGGCACGTCAATCTGTACCAACTCGGCGGTTTGCAAATCTTCAAGTTGCAAGCGCAAGTGCGTGGTGTCATCCACCAAAGCCGCCAGAACCGCCTGATTAAGTTCATGCCAAGTATGTACCGGCTGCTGGTTAGCCTGCAGCACCAACCAGGACTGTTGATTGTCGGGAAGCGCCTCGGACAAGACGGTATTGGCAATCGGCTGGTTAAAGATGGGCTTAAGCCCGGACACGCCGATTATGTAGACTGCCGTGAAGACCAACCACGCAAAAATGAGATTAATCAAAGGGCCGGCAGCGACTACGACAAAGCGTTTATAGACACTTTGGCGGTTAAAGGCTCTAGCTAAATCCGCCTGCTCGACAGGTCCTTCGGCTTCATCTACAAACTTAACGTAGCCCCCCAGCGGAATCAGTGCAATACGGTATTCGGTTTCCACGCCCTGTTTTCTCCACAGCGCAGGGCCGAATCCGATGGAAAAGCGCACTACCTTGATGTTGAAAAAACGCGCTGCCTGGAAGTGTCCCCATTCGTGAATGGTGACCAAGATACCTATGACAATGACAAAGCCTAGCAATGACCACAAAACCGTCATTGTAAGAGGACTCCAAGCGACCAAAGCAAATAAAACATCGGCATGGCGATTAACAGGCTGTCGATTCGATCCAGTATGCCGCCATGTCCGGGAAGCAGCTGTCCGCTATCTTTTAGATCCACCTGACGTTTGAGTACGCTTTCAAACAGATCGCCAAACACGGAAAACATCGCGATAAACGCACTTAACAGTACAAACGGCAATAGTGAAATCGGAGTGGGTTCAGAGATCAAAAACGTGCCTATAAGTGCAACTAGGCCAGCCAAAACTGCGCCACCCCAAACCCCTTCCCAGGTCTTTCCGGGGCTGACATGGGGTGCCAGTTTGTGCTTGCCAAAGCGGCGCCCGGTAAAATAAGCGCCAGTATCCATCGCCCAGATGGTGAATAAACTCAACAACAAGGCTGCCGGGCCGGCCGCAGCGCGAAACTGAATCATTGCAAACGCAAACAGCGCCAGGCCCAAAATGCCCGCCAGGAGAATGAATATGGGGGAATCGAGCCCCTGCTTGCCGGAACTTTTCTGGTAGCGTGTAACCACTAACATAAGTAGCAGCATTTCCATCACCAACCAACCGAGAGAGACCGGTAACGTCAATCCTTGAAGGGCAAGCAGTGTGATGCCAGCGGGGAGGACTGCATACAAGACTCGTTGCCAAGTCTTGGTAATACGAGCAAATCCGCCCCATTCCCAGGCACCGATTGTGGCGATGAGCAGGATAAGTCCGGACCACAACCAGTCCGGTGCGATAAACAAGGCCGCAATGGCCAGCAATGCCAACAAGCTAGCCGTCAAAATACGTTGCTTTAACATGCGGTAATCTGTTCCCCGGTTTTTCCAAATCGTCTCTGGCGCATAGAAAAAGATTGAATGGCTTTATCCAGTGCGGCTTCATCAAAGTCAGGCCACAAGACGTCGCTGAAATAGAATTCTGTGTAGGCCATTTGCCAGATCAAGAAATTGCTGATACGTTGCTCCCCGCCGGTGCGAATCAGTAAATCGGGTTCAGGCAGGCCGGCTAGGCAAAGGTAGTCATTCAGGGCGTATTCGTCCAGCTGTTCGATGCTGTTTTCCGGATGTGCTTTTTGCCACTTCTTGACCGCTTCTACAATATCCCAGCGTCCGCCGTAGTTGGCGGCAATGTTTAAAACCAAACCGCTGTTGCTCGATGTTTTGCTTTCGGCCAATGCGATGTTGGATTGAATCTCTTCACTGAACGCTGAACGGTCGCCGATAATCTGCAGGCGCACATTGTTTTCGTCCAGCTTACTGACCTCACGCTGCAGAGCCTTTAAAAACAAGCTCATGAGCTTGCTCACCTCTTCTTCGGGTCTGCGCCAGTTTTCGGTGCTAAACGCGAACAATGTCAGTGACTCCACGCCAATGGATGCGCAATGGGATACGACGCGCTTGACGGCATTAAGCCCTTTTTGGTGCCCAATAAAACGCGGCAAAAGACGTTTTTTTGCCCAGCGGCCATTGCCGTCCATAATAATGGCGATGTGTCTGGGTGCCTTAAGCTGTTGATATTGTTGTTTTTGCAAACCAAACCCCGAAATGCAGATAGAAAAAACGGCCAAAAACAATAGAAAGCTCTACTGTTTTACAGGCCGTTCTATAAGAAAAACGATTAAATTATGCCGTAAAACGGCGTAAATATCGACTTAAATTTCCAATAAGCTACTCTCTTTTTCCGCCAGGATTTTATCGACTTTTGCGATAAATTCATCTGTCAGTTTTTGAACCTGGTCCTCGCCTTGGCGCGATTCGTCCTCGGTGATCTCCTTGTCCTTCAACAAAGCCTTAATATCGCTGTTGGCATCACGGCGGATATTACGGATGGCCACGCGGGCCTGCTCGGCTTCGTTGCGCGCAACGCGGGTAAAGTCACGACGACGTTCCTCGGTTAGCGGAGGCATCGGAATACGCATCATATTGCCGGTTGTAACCGGGTTGATTCCCAGGTCAGACATCATAATCGCCTTTTCAACCACAGAAACCATGTTCTGCTCCCAAGGCTGTACGGTTAAGGTACGTGCGTCTTCGATATTGATATTGGCCACCTGACTAATCGGCACTTCAGAACCGTAATAGTTAACGCTGATCGCATCCAAAATACTTGGATGAGCCCGGCCTGTTCGGATTTTTGCAAAGTTCGCTTCTAGATTTTCGAACGATTTTTGCATTCTCTGTTTGGCATCTTCACGAATTTCTTTAATCATCTCTTCTCTCCTTAACTGACCAAGGTACCTTCGTCTTCACCTTGAACAATTCGAATTACCGCATTGTCTTTAAACATGTCAAAAACGCGAATGGGCATATTATGGTCACGGCACAGCACAAAAGCCGTCTGATCCATCACCTGCAGATTTTTCTGAATGACCTCTTCGTAACTCAAGCTTGAATAACGGGTCGCAGCCGGGTCTTTCTTGGGGTCGGCCGTATAGATACCGTCCACCTTGGTGGCTTTCAGCACGATGTCCGCATCGATTTCGATGCCGCGCAAGGCTGCGGCCGTGTCCGTTGTAAAGAAAGGACTTCCAGTCCCCGCTGCAAAAATCAGCACTTCGCCGTCACTCAACTGTTTTTTGACCTGATTGGCATTGAAACCGGAAGAAATCCCTTCAATCGTCATCGCGGACAAAACTTGCGCGCGAATCCCGACGCTTTCAATCACGTCGCGCAAAGCCAACGCATTGATGACCGTTGCCATCATGCCCATATGATCGCCAGTGGTACGTTGAATACCTGAACCCTGGATTTGTGCGCCGCGGAAGATATTACCGCCACCCACAACAATGCCGACCTCGACCCCAAGTTCGCGCAATGCGCTGACTTGTGCCACCACTTTTTTTAGCGTTGCCGCGTCAAGGCCGAAATCATTATCGCCCATCAGGGCTTCGCCGCTAAATTTTAATAGAATACGTTTGTATCGCAGAGCCATTGGCCACTCCATCTTAATTTTACAGACTGCTATTCCAGTCTTTTAAATTGCGCATACAAAAAAGCCACAGTCGCTCAAACCTTGGCTAAGCGACTGTGGCTCATACAGGCAGAAAGGTTAATTAGCCGCCCAACGCCGCTTTAGCTGCAGCCGCTACTTCATCAGCAAAGTTGGTTTCTTCGATTTCGATACCTTCGCCAACTTCCAGACGAATGAACTGAGCAACGCTGGCATTGTTGTCTTTCAACAACTTGTCAATGGTCACATCAGGGTTCTTAACGAATGACTGGCCAACCAGTGTGATGTCTTGCAGGAATTTACGCATACGCCCTTCAATCATCTTCTCAATGATTTCCATTGGCTTGCCGCTTTCTTGCGCCTGTTCAATCTGGAAACGACGCTCTTTTTCGATCACTTCCTGATCAACATTGTCAGCCGATACCGCAGTTGGTTTCAACGCAGCGATGTGCATTGCAACATCGCGTGAAAGCGCTTCGTCACCACCAGTCATATCAACCACAACACCGATCTTCTCACCGTGCTGATACTGACCAATCTGACCATTGGTTTCGATCAATTCCAAACGGCGTACCGCCATGTTCTCACCGATTTTAGCGATCAGTTCACGACGACGCTCATCGATTGTCTTGCCGTTCGCCATGGTTTCGCCGTAAAGCGCTTCAATGTCTGTAGAACCAGTTTTCAGTGCGATTTGTGCGATTTCGTTAGCGAAATCTTTGAATTCGTCGCCTTTGGCAACAAAGTCAGTTTCACAGTTTACTTCAGCAATCGCCGCTTTTTTCTTGTCGTCAGACACAGCAATCGCAATAACGCCTTCCGCTGCTACACGACCAGCTTTCTTGTCTGCACCAGCCATCCCTTTCTTACGCAGGAATTCAACCGCTGCATCCATGTCACCATTGGTTTCTGCAAGCGCTTTTTTGCAATCCATCATACCTGCGCCAGTCGTTTCACGCAGCTGTTTTACCATACCAGCAGTAATAGACATCTTTAATCCTTTTTCTGTTAATTCAATTCGTTGCAATGAAAAAGGCCCGGTTTTACCAGGCCTGTTTTATTATTCAGCTGCTTTTTCTTCAGCTTCTACGAAATCATCGCCTTCAACAGCGGTCGTGATGGTTGCTTTACCTTCATTGATCGCGTCAGCAACGGCAGACAGGTACAATTTGATTGCACGGATTGCATCGTCGTTACCAGGAATAACATAATCCACACCACGAGGATCGTTGTTGGTATCTACAACACCTACAACTGGGATACCCAGGTTTTGAGCTTCCTGGATAGCGATGTCTTCATTACCGGTATCGATAATGAAAATAGCGTCTGGCATGGCGCGCATATCTTTGATCCCGCCAAGAGACAGTTCCAACTTCTCTTTTTGGCGAGTCATGTTCAGGGCTTCTTTTTTGGTCATTTTCTCAAATGTACCGTCCTGTTCCATCGCTTCCAGTTCTTTCAAACGCTTGATAGATTGTTTGATGGTTTTGAAGTTAGTCAACATACCACCCAACCAGCGGTAGTTAACGTATGGCATACCACAACGTTTCGCTTCTTCTGCAACGATGTCACGCGCAGCGCGTTTGGTGCCAACGAAAAGTACTTTACCTTTGTTTGCAGCAACACCACCCAGCATGTTCAAAGCGTCGTTGAACATTGGTACAGTTTTCTCTAGGTTGATGATATGAATCTTGTTGCGTGCACCAAAGATGTATTGACCCATTTTAGGGTTCCAGTAACGTGTTTGGTGACCGAAATGAACGCCTGCTTCAAGCATTTGGCGCATGGTAACTTTTGCCATTTTATATACTCCATTTTGGGTTAAGCCTCCGTTCACCCATAAAACGAACCGAAATAACGATTTCGGCACCCCGTTTCATGTGTCGGTAAACGTGCGGATTTTCTGTTAAAATTGCCTCTCATTTCTGAGGCGCGGCATTTATATCATATTTGGCTAAAGGATACAAACTTAATCTCTTTAAATGAAAGATTTTGTGTCATTCAGCCCATGCAAGCCTTACAATTCGTACACTATTTAAAATGCAAGCAAATATAAAGAATCAAGATGGCCATTAAAATCAAAACTGCGGAAGAAATCGAAAAAATGCGCATCGCCGGACAACTGGCGGCAAATGTCCTCGACATGATTGCGCCCCATGTACAAGCCGGTGTTTCCACGGGTGAACTCAATCGTATCATGCACGATTACATGGTCAATGTACAAGGCACGGTTCCCGCAACCCTTAATTATCATGGCTTCCCTGCTTCAAGCTGTATTTCAATCAACCACGTGGTGTGCCACGGCATTCCCGACGATAACAAGAAACTGAAAAAAGGCGACATCGTCAATATCGATGTGACCGTCATTAAAGACGGCTACCACGGCGATACCAGTATGATGTTTGAGGTGGGCGAGGTGAAACCGTTTGCGCATCGCCTGTGCGATGTGGCCCGCGAATGTCTGTGGCTGGGTATCGAGCAGGTAAAACCGCAAGCCACCTTGTTTGATGTTGCCAGCGCCATTCAGAAACATGCCGAAGCCAACGGCTTTTCGGTTGTGCGCGAGTATTGCGGGCACGGCATCGGTGCCGATTTCCACGAGGAACCTCAGGTGCTGCATTATGCCGCGCAGGAATTGAAGAACATAGTGTTAAAACCCGGTATGGTGTTTACCGTTGAGCCCATGATCAATCTGGGCAAAGCGGATGTCAAACTGCTCGGTGATAACTGGACGGTCATCACCAAAGACCGCAAATTATCGGCACAATGGGAACACACTCTGGCTGTGACCGAAACGGGATATGAAATTTTCACCTTGCGCCAGGGTGAAATGCCTTTCCTTCCACGTTAAAGAAGTTTTGAATCCATCGCCAATGACCTGATATGACAGCCGAATCGCCTTCCGTTCCCAGTTTTGTTAAAGCGCTCGAAAACCGTGACCAGCCGTTACAGGCCATCAAAGCGGGACGGGAAGCCTTAAAACAGTTTATCGAGTATCAGTTCAAGCAATTTGACGAAGGTGCCGCCGTAGCGGAACTGGTCAAAGAGCGCGCCACCTACATCGACCAGATTCTCAAGCGCATCTGGCAGCATTTCATGCCCGAACCCAATACGGCCGCGCTGTTGGCCGTTGGCGGTTATGGGCGCGGCGAACTGCATCCCTACTCTGATATTGACCTGCTGATTCTAACCGCGCCAGACCAAGCCAATTCGGAAGTGTTTTCGCAATTTATCACTTTCTTATGGGATTTGGGCTTTGATGTCGGCCATGCCATCCGCACGGTGGAGGAATGCGTCATTGCCGGCCAGGAAGACCTTTCAACCGCCACCAACCTATTGGAGGCGCGTTGGATCACCGGCGACTATGAACTCTATCAAGCGCTTAAAAAAATATGGAACCGTCCCGACTTCTGGCCTAGCCAGGCATTTTTTCAGGCCAAATTCGAAGAGCAGGTCACACGCCATCGTCGCTTTCACGACACCACCTATCAGCTTGAACCCAACGTCAAGGAAAGCCCCGGCGGCCTGCGCGACCTGCAGACAATCTACTGGGTGGCCAAGCGCCATTTCAAAGCCTCCTCGATCAACCAGCTGGTACAACATCACTTTCTGACGATTGAAGAGTACAGGGAGCTGGAAGCTGCCTACAAGTATCTGAACCGCGTGCGTTTCTCGCTGCATCGCATGAAGCGCCGCCGCGAGGACCGCCTGCTGTTCGATCACCAGCAGCATCTGGCGGAAAGTTTCGGCTATCGTGATACGCCGGAGAAAATGGCGGTTGAGCAGTTTATGAACAGCTACTACCGCAATGTGCAAAATGTCGTGAAACTTAACGAGATTTTGCTGCAGCATTTCCGTGAAGAGATTTTTTGCACGAATACGCCGATTATTGAACAGCTTAATAGCCGCTTCAAACTGGTCGATCATTATCTCGATATTCAGCATCCGCAGGTGTTTGCGCAGTTTCCCACCGCCTTATTGGAAGTTTTTTTGATACTGCAACACCACCCTGAAATTCAGGGCATCCGCTCCAATACCATACGTTCAATCCGTGACAACCTGCATCTGATCGACAATGATTTCCGCAAGGACTCGATCAACAAGGCGTTGTTTATCGAAATTTTCCGCCAGCCCAACGGCGTCAACGCGGCGTTGCGACGTATGCACAGCTACGGTATTCTGGCGGCCTATCTGCCGGTATTCAAACAGATCACCGGCTTAATGCAGTTTAATATCTTTCATGCCTATACGGTTGATGAACATACCATTTTTGTCATCCGCAACCTCCGCCGATTTTTTGTTGAGGAGTTTGCGTACGAATTCCCCACCGCCCATCAGATTGCTAAAAACATCTGCAAACCCGAAGTGCTTTTTCTCGCCGGACTGTTTCACGATATTGCCAAGGGACGCGGCGGCGAACATGAAATCCTGGGTGCGGACGATGCACTGGCATTCGCGCAATCGCACAATTTGCCGCAGCAAGACTGCGCCCTGCTGAGCTGGCTGGTGCGTCATCATCTCGATTTCTCCGGGATTGCGCAGAAAAAGGATCTCAGCGATCCGGCCGTGATTCAGGCCTTTGCCGAACTGGTCAAGGATCACCAGCATCTGGATTATCTCTACCTGCTGACGGTCGCGGATGTCTGCGCCACGTCGGATGAAGTCTGGAATGAATGGAAAAACGCCCTGTTCCTCGAGCTTTATAACGAAACCTCCAATATGCTCGAAGCGCGCTCAAGCACACCGAAGAACCGGGCGAAGAAGGCGCTGCAAACCCAGGAACGCGCCAAAGACATCCTGCTTAAACGCGACCTTAAATCGACAGATTATCAGCCGCTATGGGACAGTTTGAGCAAAACGGAATTCTTCAGCCGTCAGAATCCAAATGATATTGCACGCATTACCCAGCTCATTTACCAGGCAGATTTGAGTTCCACCCATATTTACCTGCAAAATCAAGCACAACGCGGCGCAACCGAACTGCTGATTTACATGCCCGACCGCGATTTCCTGTTTGCGCATATCACCCATGCGCTGGACAAGCTGCATCTCAATATTATGGAAGCGCGCATCTATTCAACCGCGCTGAACATGACGCTGGTGATTTTATATATCCTCGATAACGATTTGCACCATGTCAGCGATCAGGCCATTCTGGATGCGATTATCGACAAGATCAAACACCAGCTGGCATTGCCGGAAATGGAACCGCAGGAACTCAAACCGATGGTGCACTCGCGCAGGATGAAATGCTTTAGCACGCCGACGGAAATTGTCTTCAACCAGATCAACCAGAAATTCACCGAACTGGTCATCATCACCAAAGACACCCCGGGACTGCTTTCGCGCATCGGTTATGCACTCAAGAGTTTCAATATCCGTCTGCACGATGCGAAAATCAACACGGTGGGTGAAAAAGCGGAAGATGTATTTTTGATCAGCAATACCGATAATCAAGCCATTACCGATAAAGCCGAACAGGAAAAACTCAGCGAAGCCCTGCTCTCACTGATTGAAAAAGCGACTCAGACTTAACAGACCCGGCCTGTTGAGTTTTTTGGAGCGCAAATTTTGCAAGTTCCTTGCAAAGTCTATTGCCGGTATTCAAACAACTCAAAGGCATTATTGTCCGGATCCTTGGCAAATAAGGCCTTTCTGCCGGAACGGCTGCGGGTAAAAGGCAACTGCCACTGCTGCAGTTTCTCCGCAAAGGTTTCGATCGAATCCACCCGTAATGCAAAATGGTAATCTCGCCCGCCATGTTCGGGACGCTGCGTATCGCTATTGGGATCGGGCAATTGCATGATATGCAGACTTTGACCATGATACAAATCCAGCCAATAACCGGGAAATCCCAACTCCGGCCTATCCAGTTTTTCCAACCCTAACAGCGTCTGGTAAAACTCTAGCGCCGCGTCAGCGTCCTTAACGATAATACTCACGTGATCCAAGCCAAGTACCTTAGCCATAAGACAGTCCCTCTAAAATGTTCTAAACAGATAAATCGGACAATTTTGAAAGTGCAGGATTGCAGAAGGGATAAGCGCCCCGGTCAGACAGGCCGGAGCGTAAAAATTCAGTCACGGCTGACCGCACGGCCAGCCTAATGTTCAAGCCGTCGGCTCAATTAGTCGTTGCTGTGCAGTACGCTGTTCAAGCCGCCCCACACCGAACCATCGGTCACGATCGCCTGAACCTGGCCGGTTTGGCTGTGGCGTCTAAACAAAAGTTTTGACTGACCGGATAGCTCGCGCGCAGAAACCACGGAACCGTCAGGCATCTGCACTTTAGTGCCCGCTGTCAGATACAGCCCCGATTCGACGATACAGTCGTCACCCAGAGAGATACCCAGGCCGGCATTGGCGCCCAACAGGTTGCGCTGCCCCATGGAGATAACTTGCTTGCCGCCGCCGGAAAGCGTACCCATAATCGACGCACCGCCACCGATATCGCTGTTTTCACCGACCACAACACCCGCGCTGATACGCCCTTCCACCATGGAGTTGCCCAGGGTGCCGGCATTAAAGTTTACAAAACCTTCGTGCATGATGGTCGTGCCCGGCGCCAAATGCGCACCCAGACGCACGCGGTCGGCATCGGCAATGCGCACGCCTTCGGGAATCACGTAATCGACCATACGCGGGAACTTATCGATGGCCGTCACCGTGAACTGAATCTGTTCACCGGCAATGACTTCACGCAAGGTTTCAACCTCTGAGGGCAAAACCGGGCCGGCATTGGTCCATGCCACATTCGTCAACAGGCCGAAAATGCCGTCCAGATTGATTTCATGCGGTTTGTAGGCGCATTCTGACAATAGATGCAGGCGAAGGTAAGCGTCTTCCGTCGATGTCGGCGCATCGTCAACAGAGGCGATTTCCACCGTCACAAAATCGCTTTTAATCACGCCGGCTTTCAACGCCAGACAGTTGCGGGCAATTTCTTTATTAGAACGCGGAAACCACACATCGAGGGTTACGCCGGTTTTAGCGTCGGTATAACGGTGTCCAATTCGCTTGATCGTCATAATTCCATTCTCTTTAAAAATTGTTAAGAATAAATAAACCGTGAAGTATACCCGCTTGGCAACGGAGATACAAAATTAGTGGCATGCAAATAAGCCGTTTGCGCCCTGTTCGCGGCAAACATCGGGTATTTATGCCATTTTAACTATATAATTAGCACACCTTGAATCAGCAGGAAAAGAACGATGAAAATGTACGGCATTCCCAATTGCGACACGGTTAAAAAGGCCCGGAAGTATTTAGAAACGCATCAGCTGGCATACGATTTTCACGATTTCAAAAAGCAAGGGCTGGATATTGCCCTGCTGGAATCCTGGCTACAGTTCCAGCCGCTGGAAAAACTCGTCAACAAGCGCAGCACCAGTTGGAAACAGCTTGACGATGCACAGAAAACAGCCCTGTTGAACGGCGACTTAAACGTACTGCTGACGACGCCTACCTTGATCAAACGCCCGGTTTTGGTGAGCGCAAATGATGTTATCATCGGTTTTGACGAAAAAGCCTATGAAGCCCTGCCTGGCTGAACGCACGGATGTTTTGATTAACATTTGCCCCGGCAAAGCCGTACAATAATTTGTTGGTGATTTTTAAATAACAGGAATTCCGCGTCCATGAGTGAAACCATTCAACTAGCCCAGCAACTGCTGCGGATCGACTCCGTCACGCCAAACGACAAGGGCTGCCAGCAGCTCATTGCCGATTATCTTGCACCGCTTGGCTTCCATATCGAGCCTATGCCGTTTGGCGAAGTCTCCAATCTCTGGGCCAGACGCGGCACCGACGGCCCGCTTTACGTGTTTGCCGGCCATACCGATGTGGTACCGACCGGTCCCGAAACCGCGTGGACCTACCCGCCGTTTTCGGCACAGATTGACGGCGACATGCTGTATGCACGCGGTGCCGCAGATATGAAAAGCAGCATCGCCTGTTTTATGGTGGCGACAAAGCGCTTTGTGGAGAAGCATCCGGCACACCAAGGCTCCATCGGTTTTTTAATTACCAGCGACGAAGAAGGCCCGGCGGTGGACGGCACCGTCAAGGTGATTGAAACCCTGGAAGCGCGCAATGAAAAAATCGATTACTGTCTGGTGGGCGAACCCTCCAGCGACAAACAACTGGGCGATTCGATTAAAAATGGACGCCGCGGCTCTTTGAGCGGCACGCTGACCGTTCATGGCGTGCAAGGCCACATCGCCTACCCCGAGCTGGCCGAAAACCCGATTCATGCGTTGGCGCCGGCGCTCGAGCAACTGGTGCATGTGCAATGGGACCACGGCAACGAATATTTCCCGCCGACCTCTTTTCAGGTCTCCAATATCAACGGCGGTACGGGGGCAACCAATGTGATTCCCGGCAATGTGGTGGTGCAGTTCAATTTCCGTTTCTCAACCGAACACACCCCTGAGACCTTGAAAGAAGGCGTGCATGCCATTCTCGATCACCACAACCTCAACTACAGCCTCGACTGGAACCTGTCCGGCTTGCCGTTTATCACCCCCGCGCAGGGCGAATTGATTCAGGCGGTTAAACAGGCGTGCCAAGAGGTGGTAGGCTATGAACCCAAATTATCCACCGGCGGCGGCACATCCGACGGGCGATTCATCGCGCCGACCGGCGCACAGGTGATCGAAATGGGGCCGCTTAACGCGACCATTCACAAGGTCAACGAATGTGTCAGCGTGTCCGATCTCGAGCAGTTGACGGAGATTTATTATCGGACCTTAGTCCATCTGCTGTCACACTAAAGTGGTGTTTGTATGATCGAAAAAGAGCTGCCATTTGCCATCCAATTCATGCTGATTGCCCTGCAGTTACTGGCGTTGGTGGTCTTTCTTTACTTTATCTGGCCGTTGCTCAGAAGCGAGCGCTGGAAAGAGAAATTCATCCACAATAAGCAGGCGCTTTCGTTGCTGATTGTGATGGGGCTGATACTGCTTTTCGTGCTGGGCATGAGCAGTTTTTTCGACGCGTTCTTTCCGGTTGAACGTCTTGATCTGCCTAAAGCGCCATCCGCGCCCTGAGACTCAAGCGCCATGCAAACTACCGCAATTGATGCCAGGACTGGTAATGAAGGCGCGAGCCCCATAGAATGATGATGTTATTAACCACTTACCAATAAGGGAATGCTATGACCGTTGCCAAAAAAATCGCCAATTCCGTTCTCGGCCAGGATGTCACCGCGCAGGGGTGCGAAATTCTCGGCCAAGTCGTCGAAAACCGCAAACTTGCTAAGGGTGAAGTTCTGTTTGAGGAAGGCTCCAAGGACGACATGCTCTATCTGTTGATCAGCGGAAAACTGGAAGTGCTGAAGATGATCAGCGGCGAGACCTCGGTTTCGATTGAAGTGTTAAAAGAAGGCTCGATGATCGGCGAATTGAGCTTCCTGGATGGCGTGCCCCACTCGCTTCGCGTTGTGGCCAAGCAGGATTCGGAGGTGTTGATGCTGCACCGCGACAAGTTTGAAGCGCTGGTCGAATCCCATCCGTTGGTGACCTTTCATGTAATGCGTTCGATTCTGCGTTACTCTCACACGCTGCAGCGCAAAATGACCGCCAAATATCTGGAAATGCAGCGCATGATCCAAAATCAATACACGGCGCAATATTGAATCGTTTTGTGCCACAGCAAAACGCTAATAAAAAAGGAGGCATTCGCCTCCTTTTTTTGTGTTGATTTTTTTGTGTTGATTTTTTTGTGTTGATTTTTTTGTGTTGATTTCAACCGGCTTTGCGCATCGCATTGAGCACATAGGCGGCATAGGCTGTCAAAGCAATCGCAACCATAAACCAGACACTCTCCGCCGCCACCAGATTCGTCGCAAAAACAATCAGAATCGCCACCGGTGCCAGCCAGCGCAAATCCAACAGATACCATTTCATCATACGGGGCGACAAACCGATCTGCTCGGCGCGCGTTGCATCATCAAACACCCAGGCCACAAAAATGGACATTAACAGACCGCCCAACGGCAACATGATATTGGCGGTAATGAAATCGACACTTTCAAAGAAATTGCGTTCGCCGAGGAAGTGAACGCCAGACCAATCGTTAAACGACAACACCGATCCTATGCCGATCAACCAGATCAGCCCCCCCAGAATCCAGGCGGCTTTCAAGCGTTGAATTCCCCAGTTCTGCTCAAACCAGCTTACAGCCGGTTCGATCAGCGAAATCGCCGAACTCAGCGCCGCCATGACCACCAGTGCGAAAAACAGCGAGCCGAAAAACCAGCCGCCGCCCATCTGCCCAAAGGCGATCGGCAGCGTCTGAAACAGCAGCCCCGGCCCAGCCCCCGGCTCCAAACCGTTGGCAAAAACGATCGAAAAAATCACCAACCCGGCCATCAACGCGACCAGCGTATCGGCAAAGGCAATCCACATGCCCGCTCTGACTATCGAATATTTTTGAGAAATGTATGAGCCGTAGACCATCATGGTTCCCAGACCGATGCTCAGCGTAAAGAACGCATGGCCCATCGCCGTCAAAACCGCCTGCCAGCTTAACTTGGAGAAATCGGGTGAAAACAGAAAGCTGAAACTTTGTGCAAAATAACCGGTGGTTGCCGCATAGCCCAATAAGACCAATAAAATTAAAAACAGTCCCGGCATCATCCAGCTGATGGCACGCTCGATGCCGCTTTTGACGCCCTTGGCCACTACCAGCACTGTGAAGATGCTGACCACGGTATGCCAGAAGAGCAGTTCGTACGGATTGGCCAGAAACGTCTTGAAGTGCGCCCCGACTTCATCCGGCGTCAGCGCCTGAAAAACCCCCTTAACACTTTCATAAAAGTAAGCCACGCCCCAGCCGGCAATCACCGTATAGAAAGAGAGAATCAAGGCACCGGCCAGCACGCCGTTCAAACCCAGCAAAAACCACAACGGATTGGCACGGTGTTCATGCGCCAGATTGGCCATGCCCTGCACGGGGTTGGCGCCGCCGGCGCGCCCCAAGGCAATTTCGGAAAGCAGGACGGGAATGCCGATCAACAGCACACAGGCCAAATACACCAGAACAAAGGCACCGCCGCCGTTTTCGCCGGTGATATAAGGAAATTTCCAGATATTACCCAAGCCGACCGCAGAACCCACCGCGGCAAGAATAAACACTGTCTGGTTAGACCATCCCTGTTTGGAAAGTTTTAATTGACTCATGAATCTTCCTTCTCTTGGCGCATGGCACGTGCAAAGTGCTCCGCTTCCTTTATAATGTTGTTTTTTCGTCATTATAACAAAGACCAAAATGCACATTCAGGCCAACTATTCGCTCAAAAAACACAATACGTTCAAGATCGATGTCAAAACGCAGTACTACGTTGAAATCAACCGCCAAAGCGATATCACCACGCTGCGTTCGGATTTGACGTTGGCTTCTCTTCCGTGGCGTATTATCGGCGGCGGCAGCAACATCCTCTTCACCCACGACATCGAAGGCGTCATGGTGCATTGCGGATACAAGCAGCTTAAAATCGTCAAGCAGGACGAAGACAGTGTCTGGCTGTCGGTCGGCGCCGGCATGAACTGGCACGACCTGGTCACCTATACCGTGGAACACAACTGGTGGGGCCTGGAAAACCTTGCGCTGATTCCCGGAACGGTCGGCGCGGCACCGGTACAGAATGTGGGCGCCTATGGCGCGGAAGCGCGTGATGCGATTACCCGGGTGCAAACCCTCAATCTCTACTCCGGCCATCGCCAGGAGTTCCGCAATTCGGAATGCAATTTCGGCTACCGCACCAGCATCTTCAAGCAGGAATATGCCGACAAAATCCTGGTGCACCGCGTCACCTTCCGTTTGCGTAAATTACACGCAGGCCACCCTAATCTGGTTTACGAGCCGCTTAAAGAGGCACTCAGCGAGATTCCCAAAACGGAACTGACGCCTAAAATCATTTACGACACCGTCATCAAATTGCGCAAAGAGCGCATTCCCGATCCAAACGTCTTCGGCAATGCCGGCAGTTTTTTCAAAAATCCGGTGGTGGGGCAATCCTATTTTGAGGAACTTCTGACGCGCTATCCCGATGTGCCGCATCATAAGACGCTGGAAGGCTTCTATAAAATCCCGGCGGCCTGGTTGATTGAGCAGGTGAACTGGAAAGGGCAACGCTGCGGAGCGGCCGGCGTTTCGGACAAACACGCGCTGGTTTTGGAAAACCGCGGTGGCGCCAAAGGTCAGGATATCGTCGAACTATCACAGATGGTTCAGGAGGCCGTTGACCATAAATTCGGCATTCACTTGGAACCGGAAGTCATTATTATCTAAGCATTTTTTGAATGTTATCAAAACTCAACAGGCCGGGTATGCACCATGACATACCCGGCCTGTTCGGTTTTAAAATGGCTGTTATTTAGCGCTGTTATTTAGCGTTAGGCGATAAAGACTGCTGCTCGGTTTCATTAAACAGATGCAATGTGCGCGTCGGGAAAGCGATTTCGGCGCCCTCTGCTTCGATGATCTCGGCGACTTTCAGCAACACATCCTCTTTGATCTCGTGAAAACGGATCCACTCGGTGGTCTTGGTAAAGGTATAGATAAAGAAATCCAGCGATGACGGCCCGAACTGGTTGAAATTGACGATCATGGTCTGGTTCACATCAATCTCCGGGTGCGCGCGCAGCATCTCCTTGACCGCCGTGGTAATGGCGTGCATCTTATGCACGTCGGCATAGCGGATGCCGATGGTCTCCTTGATGCGGCGATTGGTCATGCGTGACGGGTTCTCGATGGCAATATTCGAGAAGATACCGTTGGGAATGTAGAGCGGCCGCTTGTCGAAGGTTCTCACGGTGGTCATACGCCAGCCGATATGCTCCACCGTACCTTCGATCTCCTTGTCGGGCGAACGGATCCAGTCGCCGACCGTAAAAGGTTTATCCATATACAGCATCAGGCCGCCAAACAGATTGCCCAGCAAATCTTTGGCCGCAAAACCGACGGCAATGCCGCCTACCCCGCCAAATGCCAGCAAGCCGGTGAGGCTCACGCCAAACGCATTCAGGAAAAACAGAATGGTGACCACAAACGCCACCAGCTTGATGATTTTGGCAAAGGCTTCCACGGTCACCTGGTCGAGCCGCTCCGTTTCACGCGCATACTCCTTCAGATGCAACTCCAAACGCTGTACCAGACGGATTACAAACCAGCCGAACGATAACGTCAGAACCGTCGATTTGAGCGACTGAATCCAGGCAAGACTGTCCACAAAAAGCTGAAACTGCAGAATCACAGTCGTCAGCGCCAGGAAACTGCCGTTGAGCCAGATAAAAAACGAAAACGGCGCCCGTGCGGCATCCACAAAACTGTCAATCCAGACTTTATGCGCTTTGAGCAGATGGTAGTGCAAACGGCGCAGCACACTGCGTTGAACCACGTCGATTAACAGTGTCACCAACAAGATGCCGCAGACCATCAATATCCACGCCTGACTGCCAAACAGGCCGACCAGTTGCGCCCAGCTTTGCTCCATCCACGCCATCAAATCAGCTCCTGCTGTTCGTTGTGGCGATTGAGTTCATGCAATGCCGTCACCGCCGCCTGCCACAGCGGATGGTAAGGCAACTTGCGGAACTCGACGCGTTCATGCGCATGCAGGCGGATCAGGCGCGCGTGCGACAAAGCCCCGGCATGCCAATTCACGTGCGCCAGCACCTCGTCTGCGGCGATGGGATCGTTACACACCAGCACCAGATCGCAACCCGCCTCTAAGGCTTTAAGCACACGTTCCGAAGCCGAGCCGTAGGCCACGGCGGCGCGCATACTCATATCGTCGCTGATAATCGCCCCTTCAAAATGGCACTGCTTGCGCAGTACGGTCTGCAGCCAATAGTGCGAAAAACCGGCCGGCAGCGGATCGACTTTCGAATAGATGACATGCGCCGGCATAATCGCATCCACGCCGTTTTCGATCAGGCTCAGAAACGGCTGCATGTCCTTCTGCTGAATTTCCGCAAAAGGTCGTTCGTCCACGGCGACTTCGGTATGCGTATCGGCTTCGATATAGCCGTGACCCGGAAAATGTTTGGCCACCGAAGCCATGCCCGCCTTGCGCATCCCCGTCATCAAATGGAACGCCAACTTGGCCACCGTTTGCGGTTGCATCGCAAAGGCGCGGTCGCCAATCACCTTGCTGCCGCCATAATCCAAGTCGAGCACCGGCGCAAAACTGAAATCCACGCCCACCGCCAGCAATTCGGTCGCCAACAGCCAGCCGATTTTTTCGGCCGCATCGCAGGCAAACTGCGGATTCTGCGCATAGGCCTGCCCCAGGGTGCGCATCGGCGGGATGCGGCTGAAACCGTCACGGAAACGCTGCACGCGCCCGCCCTCGTGATCCACGCCGATCAGCAGGCGCGGATGGCGCAAGGCGTGAATCGACGCCGTCAGTTTTTGCAGCTGCTCGACCGATTCAAAATTGCGACTGAACAAAATCACACCGGCCACCAACGGATCCATCAGACGCTCGATTTCGTGCGGCTGCAAAACGGTGCCCTCAATATCAACCATGACCGAGCCTAACGACATGGCTTTACCGGCGCTTAAATTCATAGCGTTTCCTTATTGCTGTAGGATGGGATTGGCGTGATTCGCAGTGCGAAACGGACAAAATTTCCGCTATGATAACCAAAAAAAGCGGCGGGCTGAACCGCCGTTGTGTACGATCTTCAATTAAATGTCATATAACGGCTTTATAGTACGCCTGCAAAAACAAGGTATCAAAGGAATTGACGATGGCCAAACTCATCGGTATTGCCACCCATCAGGCATCCAAAGGACCGATTCAGACGCACGAACGCATTCATGTTTCTGTTGAATCGGGTCTGGAAAACGACTATCAAGGCGCCAAAAACCCGATTAAACAGGTGACCCTTCTCTCGCTGAAAAGCTGGCAGGCGGCCTGCGAAGAGGCCGGAAAAACCCTGCCCTGGACCGAAAGACGCGCCAATTTGCTCGTGGATGAGATGGATTTCGACGCATCCATGATCGGCATGCAGGTGCAGGTAGGTCAGGTATTGTTGGAAATCGTCTGCGAAACCGATCCTTGCTCGCGCATGGAGGCCTTGCAGCCGGGGTTGAAACAGGCGATGATGCCCGATTGGCGCGGCGGCGCTCGTTGTAAGGTGCTACGCGCCGGCGACATTCAACTGGGCGATCAGGTTCATCTGCTCAAACGCGTTTAATTCTTTTTATTGGATTCTTTTTACAGGCAGACGCCTACCCGGCCTGTTGAGTTTTTTCCGTCAAATTCTCAGGCGCGCTGCTGATGACGGTTCTTCACATCCAGATAATCACGCCAGCGGTCGCCCAACAGATTGACCGCCAGCACCACTAGCATCAAGGCGATACCCGGCGCCAACACCAGATGCGGCGCCACCAGTAAGTAGCGCGTGCCCTCTTTGATCATACTGCCCCAGGACGCATCGGGCGGCTGCACGCCCAGTCCCAGAAACGACAGACCTGCCTCGGAAATCACCGCGCCGGCCACGCCAAAAGTCGCCTCGACCCCCAAAGGCGCAAGCAACAGCGGTAGCAGATGACGCCATAGAATGCGCCAGGTGGGCACACCCAAAGCACGCGCCGCCAGAATATGTTCTCGATTACGCAAGCTCAAGGTCTGCGCGCGCGCCAGTCGGGCGTAACCGACCCAGCCGACCACCACCAGGGCAAACACCACGTTTTCAATCCCCGGCCCCAAAATGGCCGCCAACGCAATCGCCAGCAGCAATCCCGGAAATGCCAGAAACACATCGATGATTTTGGTGATCACACGATCTACCCAACCGCCACGATAACCGCTGTAAATGCCGATCGTCGTACCAATCAGCGCCGACAGCGTTACCACCCCCACAGCGACCAGTAGCGAGGTTTGCGCGCCCTGCACCAGACGTTCCAATACCGGACGACCGAGTTCATCGGTTCCCAACCACTGGCTCAAAGACGGCGGCGCCAGGAACTGCTGCAACACCACTTCATTCGCCTCGGCGCCAATCCACACCGCAGCCAATGCCATCAGGCACCACAGCGCAATCATCGCATAACTGAAGGTTTTCAGAATCATGCCCGGCCCCTCATTGCGCAATCCTGATGCGCGGATCGAGCCAGGCATAAACCAGTTCGGTGAGGCCGTTTACCGTGATATAAGCGACACTGATAATCAAAATGCATGCTTGCACCACCGGATAATCGCGGCGCTGAATCGACTCCACCAGCAACTGCCCCAGACCAGGCCAGTCGAATACCACCTCGGTGATGACCGCGCCACCCAACAGCGTACCGAGCTGCAGCCCCAAAATCGTCACAACCGGCAGCAGCGCATTGAACAGGGCATGCTGGCCATACACCCGCCAGCCGCTCAAGCCTTTGGCCTGTGCGGTGCGAATATAGTCTTCGTGCATCACTTCCAACAAGGAGGCGCGCAGCATACGCGCCAGTATCGCCGCCAAGGCCGTGCCCAGCGTGATAGCCGGCAAGACCCACGCCCAAGGCTGCTCTGCACCGCTCACCGGCAACCAGCCAAGCGCCAATGAAAACAGCAAAATCAGCATCGGCCCCAGCCAGAAATTGGGAATGGAAACCCCCAGCAACGACACCGTCATGGCCAGATGGTCGGGCCATTTTCCGGCGCGTAGCGCCGCCCAAAGCCCCAGCGGAAAGGCGATGAGTACGGCGATCGCCAGTGCCATCAATGCCAATTGTAGCGTCATCGGAAAGCTTTCGGCGATCAGCGATGTGACCGGCTGCTGGAAGAAAAGCGAGTTGCCCAAATCGAGTTGCGCCAGCCCCACAAGATAGTGCCAATATTGCAGATACAAGGGTTCATCCAACCCCAGCTGGCGGCGCAAGGCGCTTTCATCGGCCGGACTCGCCCAATCGCCGAGCATGACCGCCACTGGATCGCCCGGCACCAGATGAATCAACATAAACACCAAGGTGCCGACAATCCAGGAAACAAACACCACCGAAAGGCTCAGGCGCAACAGATAACCGATCATGCCACGATCTCCACGGGCACACCGCAGGCAACATGATCGAAAAGCTCGATAAGCTCCTCGTTACGCATGCGGATGCAGCCGTGCGAGCGTGGCACGCCCATCGGTTCGCTGTCCGGGGTGCCGTGTATATAGATATAACGCTGCATCGTATCGACCTTCCCCAAACGGTTGATGCCGATTTCGCGGCCGCACAGCCAGAGAATACGCGTCAGAATCCAATCGCGCTCGGGCTGGGCTTGCGCCAGCTGCGGCGAATAGACTTCACCTGTCGGACGGCGTCCCACAAACACGCTATTAACGGGCTGGTCTGCGCCAATTTTGGCGCGAATGTAATGCAATCCCAGAGGGGTTTGATAGGAGCCTTTGAGGTTACCGCTGCCTTTGAGCGCGGTACTGACGGAATAGGTTTTGACGAGCTCATTTTGGGAAAAGAGCCGCAACTGCTGATCTTGAATGGAGATGACAATAGTCTGGTTCAAAAGCGGGGTTACTCGTTCGTCAAATTCGGAAATCTAAATGAAGAAACTATTGTAACCCGCTTTGCCTCATGTGTTACAGGTATGTCAGCACTTTGAATCTGGCTGCGAAACGCCGCATCAAAATAGCGGGGATTTATGTGTTTATGTCATGCCAGTGGGCGCCGAACTTGAAGGTGGTGTAACGCTCGCAACGCATGGTTTCACTCCAAGCGGTCATTCCGCCTTTACGCAGCAGATAGTCGACAAACGCCTGCTTATCGGGGAGCTGTTCCCAAACTGACGGCAGGAAGGTTGAGCGTTTGTAGCCGTCCGTTAAGATCAAGCCATCTTCAAACGGACGTAATTGCTCTAATAGCGCCTCTTTACTGTCACAGTCATGCATAGGTTCCGGCTGGCTCAAGGCTGAAATCTCAACCTCCAAACTGGCTACCTCATGCGTCTGCAAGGGCGAAAATCGCGGATCCCGAAAGGCTGCATTGAAGGCGTTATAAACCACGTCTTTCGCCAAGGGGCGCATCGCCTGCAAGGTGCCGATGCAGCCGCGCAGCTGATTGTGCTTGTTCAAAGTGACAAAACTCGCACCGTGTTCCATTAGACCGTGTTCATTGAGTAATGTATCGGCCATCACTTCACCGTCCGACCAGGCCTGTTGAATACTGCTTTTAGCCGCTGAGAGCAAAACCTGCTGTTGCTGTTCATTCAATTGCATCACTTTCCTTCCTCGCGGTTTCGTCGTTTTCGTAAATCGCCCAGCTGCCGTAACCGACCACGCTGTCTTTGCTGCCGGCCGTATCGCCGGAATTCACGCACTCTATCGGTTGCACTTGCCAATGTTCAGCGCCATGCATCGCCAGTAAACCCTGTATGCCTTTGTAGCCGCAGGCATGTTCGCCATCCAGATAGCGCCACTGTTTAGCCTCGATCCACTGAGCCGTTTGTGCATCCATCTTTTGCGCTTCGGCATAAGGGTGGAAATGGCTCAGATCACTGCTAATCACCACATAGACCCCTTCCTGCTGTAATAGTGCTTCGAGTATGGATGCCACCTCTTGAGCGGAAATGGCGCCATTCAGAAGCGGCACTACCTTGGCCTGCGGTAACACGGTTTTAATAAACGGCAGCATCACTTCGAGACTGTGTTCGGGAGCGTGTGCCATATTGTGATAGCGTAAAAAATCGAACTTTTCTACCAGTGCATCCCGCAAATTCGTATCAACAGCGACCTCCCCTAAAGGTGTGTCCATAGCATCGTAGTCGATGGTTGTCATGCCATGAAACCCGACGCGATGTGCGGGCCCCATAATAACCACCGTTTTTATCTGTGCGGCGGCTTCCCATAATTTGAACGCCTTGGCCGCCGTTTGGCCCGAATAGATATAACCGGCGTGTGGAGCGATCAAGGCGCGGGGTACGGCTGTAATGCCAGCCTTTTTAGGTATATTGGTATCGCTTAAGGCGTCGTCCAACCAGCGCTGCAAAACAGATTGGTCTGCCGGATAAAACAGTCCGGCCACCGCGGTAGGTCTGCTAGTATGCATAAAGGCATTCTCTTGAATTTTAATAAGTTACCACTATATATGGATACAACGATTCAAGTTTTCAAGGTAATCAAAAATGAAAAATATTGACCTTTCACACCCGTCGGTCATTCCAGTCGAGCACTGGCACGCCCTCGACAACGGTCTGATTCAGTGTGACCTGTGTCCACGCGAATGCACCTTGCGTGAAGGCCAGCGCGGCTTCTGTTTTGTACGCGGTCGCAAGGACGACAAAATGTGGCTGACCTCCTACGGACGCTCCAGCGGCTTCTGTATCGACCCGATCGAGAAGAAGCCGCTCAACCACTTTCTGCCGGGCAGTTCGGTGCTCTCCTTTGGTACGGCAGGCTGCAATCTGGCCTGTAAATTCTGCCAGAACTGGGATATGTCGAAAGCACGCGATATGGATCGCCTGCTGGATCAGGCCAAACCCGAAGCGCTTGCCCAAGCCGCCAAGTATTACGGTTGCGCCTCCGTTGCCTATACCTACAACGATCCGGTGATTTTTTACGAATACGCCATCGACACCGCCAAAGCGTGCCGCGCGTTGGGAATCAAAAATGTCGCGGTCACTGCCGGCTACATCAGCGAAGCACCGCGCAAAGAGTTCTTTAAATGGATGGATGCCGCCAATATCGATTTGAAAGCGTTCAGCGACACCTTTTACGAGAAGCTGACCGGCGCGAAATTACAGCCCGTATTGGACACCATCGAATATGTGGCCAATGAGACCGATTGCTGGCTTGAACTCACCACCTTGCTGATTCCGGGCGAAAACGATTCCAAAGAAGAGATCGAAGCGATGTGCAAGTGGATTATCAACCACTGTGGCGCCGAAGTGCCGTTGCACTTCACCGCTTACCATCCCGATTACCGCATGATGAACAACCCGCCCACCCCGGCTTCAACGCTTGAAATGGCGCGCGAAATCGCCATGCAGGCCGGATTGAAATATGTCTATACCGGCAATGTCTTCAACCCGCAAGGTCAGGCCACCTATTGTCCGGAGTGTGCCCAAAAACTCATTGGCAGACAGCACTACGAAATTACCGATTGGCACCTGCATCTTAATGAAAACGGAAAGGGTTGCTGCGATGCCTGCGGCGCAGCGGTTGCCGGCGTATTTGCGGCCAGTCACGGCACCTGGGGCAACCGCCGCCTGCCGGTGCGCTTGAATACCTGAATGATTGCTAAGAATCACGCCAAAGTAGTGAAGATAACCCGTTAATAATGAAGAGCTTTAATAAAAAAATACTTTTAAAAAAGGATTATTTAAGAGTAAAATTCAACTAAGTCCATTAAATTAATGGGCTTATTATTTGTTGTGCCAAACTTGTTGTGAAGCAAGGACGGAAAGCCAAGGGTCTTAGACGGGAAACGGTGACGTTACTCTGCTAAGACAGCCGGTTGCCAAATAATCCCCGCGAAACATTCGGGTCGTGGGTTTATTCGTGTCACTTCTAACATTTTTGTGCCTTCAATTTTTCATTGTCATCACGCCGCTGCGTTGAATATCACGCTCGGTACGACTCTAAAAAAGGAAGGTTAAAATGAGACGTTCATCTTTTTTTCAGACGCTGTTTAAAGCGTCAGTACTCTCCATTGCCATTGTCAGTGTGAGTCCGGCAGAAGTCATTGCCAACTCCATCGCCACGGTAACGGATTTTATGCAACACAAACCGCTATCGCACCATCAGGACGAAGCACTTAATACATTAAAGCGGGAGTTCTAAGGGCGATAAAGGCAAACGGCTGCATATTTCACTGATATGCAGTTGTTTGCAATGGTTACCACCCGGCCTGTTCAGTTTTAAAATCACGTTTTAAAGCGTGACTTTCTTAACCTTTAATAACCCGTCCAAGCGTCCGTCGGCATAGAGTTGCATACCGTGCACGTTGTTGCGACTGACCGCATACTGATCCTCATACCATAACGGCATGGCAGCCAATGTCTGCTGCAGATGGCGTTGCAAAGCACGGTAAGTTTCCGCCTGCTCGGATAAGCTCTGCTGATTCGCTGCCAATGCAATCAAACGATCGGCATCGCTATCACGGTAACGCCCACGGTTTGCGCCGTTTGGCGGAATCGCATTACTGGCAAACACATACTGGAAAATATCCGGGCTTTTGATCCCCACCCACGCCAGACTGTAAAGCTGAAACCTTCCCTGCTTGATATCGCTGTAAAAGGTGCCCCAGTCGTAACTTTGGATGTTCAAATGAATGCCGATGCGGCGCAATTGCGACTGGTAGATGGTGGCCAAACGGATGCGTGTCGGGTCATTGGAGGTTTTGAAACTCAGTTCGATCAGCCCTTCCGCGTTACGCGATGTTTGCGGAATCTGCGCCTCTGTCAATTTGAGTTTCGCTAGTTCGGGGTCATATGCAAAGCCGTGGATATCCGGCACGCCTGCCCAATGTTCCGGTACCAACAGCCCGCCCGCCAGACGCGCGTGGCCGTTGAACAAGGCATCCACGATCGCCTGCCGGTCAATGCCGTAGGCAATCGCTTTGCGCACGGCGAGTTGCGACAGCAGCGCGTCGTCAAAGTTAAAGCCCAGATAGCCGAATCCGGTGCCATGCTGCCACTGCACCTGCAAACCGCTTTGCTGCTCGCAGTAATGGATCAGTTCGGGCGACAGATCATTCTGCAGCAGGTCGATCTCGCCCTTCTTCAACTTGAGCACGCGTACGGTCGGGTCTTTGACGTTAATGAATTCCAGAGTCACTTTGTCCGGCCGTTGCAGCACCAATTTCTGCTCATTCAGGCTGATAAAACGGCACGCACCAGACCCCACCGGGCGTTCATGAAACGGATGATTCGAGTCAATCAATGACTTGGGTAAAATCCCGATGACCAGGCGGCCGACAAACAGCGGATCAGGCGCATGAAGCCAAAAATCCACTTGTTTATCATCAACTTGAACCACTTGTTTAATGTTTTTAAGCGAGCCTTGGTGTGGTGAGCCAAAATCGGGATTCAACACGCTTTGATAGGTGGCGACCACATCGGCGGCAGTGAGCGACTCGCCGTTATGGAATTGACTGCTTTCAAGGAGGGTAAAACGATAGTGCTGCGGCGTGAGTTGTTGCCATTCTGCCAAATCGGCCACCGCTTCAAAGCGTTCGTTAAAATCCACCAACTGGCGGTAGAGCAAACGGTTGACGCGGCTCGACAAGGCATCGGTGGCCTTGCGCGGATCGAGCATACGCGGGCGCGCGTTGACGCCCATGCGAATGCTATGCGGGTTTTCGCTGCGGTTACAGGCCGTCAATCCCAGCCCCGCCAGGGGCAAAAGCGTTTTAATTAAACCGCGGCGACTAGGCATGAACAAAAATTACGAACCTTGTGCGGCGTTTTCAACCAACGTATGGTCTTGCATCATATTGGGCGCTTCGGGCGCGGTGAGCAAACGGTCATAGGTCTGCAAGTCGTCCGCCTGCAAATCGCCGGCTGTCGCTTCCAATTTCAGGCGATTGACCACCTGATTGTGCAGGGCTTCCACCAGATTGCGGCGTGCGCTGAAATAGTTGGAACGCGCCGTCAAGACTTCCAGCAGGCTCTTCAAGCCGACCTTGTAACTCTCTTCAGCGGCCTCCAAAAAGGCGCTGCCGGATTTGACCGCTTCACGCAAGGCGGCAACCAGACTCTGGCCGCGCTCCACAGTGCGCACCTGTACACGCGCATCCAAACGCGCCTGTTCACGGCTGTCACGCAGCGCCTGTTCGGCCGCCTGCAGCTGATAGCGCGCCTCACTCACTTTGGCGGTGGTTGCGCCGCCCGCATAAAGCGGCACGCTCACATTGATACCGACGCTGGTATTTTGCACATCTTCCTTACCGGTGATGGTGGACGGATAGCCGTTGTAGTCGGTATTGGAATAGTTGGCTTGCAGGTTGGCGGTTGGCCAATGTCCGGATTTCTGCGTTTCGATATTGTGCGTGGCGATATCGACCTGGCTTTGCAGATTTTTAACGGTCAGATTGTCGTTCTCGGCACGTGCCTCCCAATCCGACATCGCCAAATGCTCCTGCGGCAGCGCAACTTGCAGCGCCAATACTTTCAAGGAGGCAATGTTCTTACCGGTCAGCTTCAACAACGCTTCATTCGCGACATCCAACGCATTTTCGGCATTGATGCGGTTAGACTTGGACAGATCGTAACTCGATTTGGCTTGCAGCACATCCGTCAGACTCGCCAGGCCGACTTCGGCTGACGCCTCGGCGCGTTCCCATTGAATCTTATCGGCGGCTTCCTGTGCCAATGCCAGATTCAAATCCTCCTGCGCCAGCAAGACCTTGAAGTAAACGTCCGTGGTGCGCACGATCAAGTCCTGCTCAGCGCTCTTGAACGTGTAATCAGCCTGCTGCACCACGCTCTTGGCCTGTTCATAGCCCGACCAGGCGGCCCGGTTATAAAGGGGTTGCGTTAGGTTAACGCCCACATTGGTGCTGGTGCGGTCGGTATAGTCGATGTCGCCGATCGTATAGCTGCCGCTGGCGCTGATATTAGGCAACAAGGCCCCTTTTGCCTGCTGTAAAAGCTGCTGATTGGCGTCATATTGGGCACGCGCCTGAGCCAGTTTGGCATCTTGCAACAATGCCATCTGATAGACATCCAACAATCCGGATGCCCCCGGATTGGCGAGCACGCCCGAAGAACCCATTGCCAATGCCAGCGCCAGCGGTTTTAAAGTTGAACGCCATAACATGGTACTTTTAGACCGATTTTGCTTTTTCATCTTCGCTCCAATCTTTATACGGGTAGCTGCTTAAACTGACATTGTAAAAACGCGACTCATGCGTCACCTCGGGGCCTGCCCAAGATGGCATGACAATCACATCCTCTTCTGAATCCATTTCCACCTCGGCGATAATCAGGCCGGCATTGTCCCCCTGAAACTCATCAATCTCCCAGATATGATTGCCGTAACGCACCAGATAACGCACCTTTTCAATCACCGGCCCCACCGTCAGGGTTTTGAGGATTTTTTGCGCCTCCTGCATCGGGATCACAAACTCGTATTCATCGCGACTCAGGCCGATTTCCAAACTTTTGATGTTTAGGTTCGCCTTGTCGCCTTCAATGCGCACCCGCACCGAACTCTTGGAGGTCGCGTCATGGATGTCGTTAAGATACCCCTGTGCAAAATGCGTGCTTTTAAACGCCAAGGCCTTCCAATCCTGCCCTTTGACCAAAAACTTACGTTCTATTTCTCTTGCCATGTTCACTATCCGTCGCGTTTCAGCCGTAAACACCCGTTGATAAATAGCGGTCGCCACGATCGCACACGATCGTCACAATCACCGCATTCTCCACCTCTTGCGCCACCTGCAAAGCGGCCGCCATCGCCCCTCCGGATGAAACGCCGCCAAAAATACCTTCGATTTTGGCCAGTTCGCGCATCGTCTGTTCCGCACGCTGCTGCCCCATATCGATAATGCGATCCACCCGCGTCGATTCGTAAATTTTGGGCATATATTCCACCGGCCAGCGGCGGATACCCGGAATAGCCGCGCCCTCTTCGGGCTGCACGCCGACGATCTGCACATTGGGATTCTGTTCTTTCAGATACATCGAGGTGCCCATAATGGTGCCCGTCGTGCCCATCGCACTGACAAAATGGGTGATTTTGCCGTGGGTGTCACGCCAGATTTCCGGGCCGGTGGAGTGGTAGTGTGACAACGGATTATCGGGATTGGAGAACTGATCGAGCACGATGCCTTCGCCACTGGCCTGCATTGCCAGCGCCAGATCGCGTGCGCCTTCCATGCCCTGCTGCTGGGAAACGGTGATGAATTCCGCGCCGTAGGCCGCCATGGAGGCTTTGCGTTCCATGCTCATATTGTCGGGCATAATCAGTTTCATCTTATAGCCCATCAACGCCGCCGCCATCGCCAGCGCAATGCCGGTATTGCCGCTGGTGGCTTCAATCAAGGTATCGCCGGGCTTGATATCGCCGCGCTGTTCGGCCTGCTTGATCATGTTGATTGCCGGACGGTCCTTGACCGAACCGGCCGGGTTATTGCCCTCCAGCTTGGCCAGCACGACACTGTTGGTATCCGGGTTGACCATACGCTGCAATTTCACCAAAGGCGTATTGCCGACAAAGTCCATTAAGGTTGGAAAATTCATCATGTTGAAATCTGTTCTCGATTGTTTACCGTCCGCTTACCATCAACCTAGGTCCATCACCAGCAGCAAAGCCAGTGTCAGCGGCAACAGGAGGTTTATTATGACATTCATGCCCAAAGCCGGCGCAAGTTTCTGCGTGTTTTGTCTATGCTGGCTGACTATTTTCACCATTTTAAACGCCAACGGCAACCACAACAAAGCGGCCAGCAATGCCAAAGGCAAACCGGAAAACAAAGCCAGCGCCGTGACCAGCAAAAATGCCAGCACATAGAACAGTACAAACACGCCGGCCGCCGCATTCGGCCCCAAATGCAACAGCAGATTATGTCGTCCCACCTGCTTGTCGGCTTCCTGATCGGGAAACTGGTTCAATAACAGCAGGTTATTCACCAATAAAAACGGAATCAGCGACACCAATACCGCCAGCCAGCTCAGCTCGCCCAGCCAGACATAATAGGTTCCCAGCACCATCACCGGCCCAAATCCGAGTCCGGGGGCAATCAAACACAACCACGGCCAGCGCGTAATCAACGGTGTATAAGCAACCACCAGTAAAATCCCCACTATCCCCAGCGGCAACAGCAGCCAACCTTTCAGCCAAATCAGCAATGCGCCCAACAATACGCTGCCGCCCAAGGTAAGCCAGCCGGCGACGCCCACCCACTTTGCCATGTCGGGATTGGACGGCAAAGCGCCGCTGCCGCCGCTGAACGGCGTTTTGGCCGTCAGCAAATCCAGCCCCGATTTAAAATCGTGGTACTCGTTTAGCAGATTCACGCTGGCGTGCGCCAATAAAGCGGCTACCAGCAATACCGCCAGAAGCGCGCCGTCAAACACAAAGACCGCGTTCTCGCGTCCCTGATGATAGGCCAGCGCCGTGCCCAACAGCACCATCACCATGCTCAACAGCAGAAACGGCGGCCGGCTGCTGCGAATCAGGGTTTTCCAACAAAAAGAAGGCAAAGAAGAAGGCGTGAGTGTCTGTTCCATCAAGATCCTGTATTGTTAACAACGCGAAATTTACTCATTCAAATAGCCGTCCAATCGTTTAAACCAACCCGCCAACCAGCGTGATTCGGCTCTTTCCGCCGGCGCCAGATCAACCCGGGTTTGCAGGCGTTGCTTGGCACTTTCCACAAATCCTTGCAACAGCAAAACATTGTCCGGCTGGTTAAAGAGCGCGGCGGGCATCTGTTGCAATACCTCTATCAGCCCCCAGCCAACCCCTTGATACTGTTCTTTATCATTGCCACCTATCCCCTTGAAATTAAAGTAATCTACAATTGCAAAGGTGCCTGCTTTAAACTGCATGAGCCGGGATAGCTTTTGTTGGAGCGACTGCTGTTCGGCCTGCGCTTTAGTTTGCACGGTTTGCTGCCAGCGAGTGTGAAAACTTTGCACAACAAACTCGGCCTGTTCGCGGCGGGTTTGACTAAGCCAGTCACGCAATGCCGCCATTTCCGGGCTGGACCCGGCCTGTTCAAATTGTATTTTGCTTTGCCAAGGCGCATCAAAGCCCGCCGTCTGCGCCCCGTTTTGAGACCACAGCGATGCCAGCCATGACGGCGGTGCAGATGTTTGTGGTGTTGAGGTTTTCATTAAAAAATCAAACAGCGCAGGAAAGGTTTCCTCAAAAGGCGCGTCCACGCCTTTGGGAAACCAGATGAAATGCGCGATTCCAAACGACGGAAACGCCTCGCCTTTGCCCCAATGCGTCAAATAGCGGGTTTGGCCGGCACACTCGTTTTGGTAGATGCGCTCGCCAATCCACGCATAATCCTGTTCGGGCAGCCCAGTCAGTTTTGACCCGATTTGAGGCGTTTGCGGCTGTGCCTGCACGATTCCCAAAAACGTCAAACTCAACAGGCCGGCTTGCAAAGCGCGGGCTAAGGCGGGTTTAATCACGGGGTTTAAGCTTGCAGGCAAAATGGCCGTCGAGTTTTTTCAGCATCATCGCATACAGATTAACCAACCCTTCCACCACGGAATTCTGCACGCTGGGCAGCGCCAGCAATACACTCGACCAATGCGCCAGCTTGGGCGTGTCGGCCAGCAAATCCTCACCGGTCAGCTGCTTAATAAAATCCAAACGCATCAACATCGGCGCATAGGCCGCGTCAATCAGGTTAAAGTCGGCGCCGTTAAAATAATCGCCGCCACTGTGCGCCGCCTCCAAACGCGCCAACCTCTGCTGCACCGCAGCGCGCTTGTCATTGCAGGCCGCCTCCTCTTTGGCGCTGATCATGCCATGCATCGCGCCCAGAATTTCGCCGCCAAAACTGATCCACGCGCGGTTCTTGGCTTTAATCAACGCATCGGCCGGATGCAGGCTCGGCGGCGTAATCTCGTCCACATACTCCTGAATCACCGCAGACTCAAACAGCACTTCCGTGCCCGCAGAGGTCATCACCTTAAGCACCGGCACCTGCCCCAGCGGCGAAATGGCCTTGAACCACTCCGGCGGCTCGTTGAGGTCGATATAAGTGATGTCAAAATCGACGTTCTTGTGCTTCAACACCACCACGGCGCGCTGCACAAACGGGCAAAGTTTAAAGCTGATCAGTTCGAGTTTAGGCTGCGCGTTAGTCTGCATAGTTGACGGCATGGTTGACGACATAATCTGCTCCTTTAAAGAGTGAGATAAATACGAGTTTTTCATCTTACCCACTCAGCCAACAAGTGCAACGCCATAGCAACGTTTTTCACAAAAAATTGATTTCAAAAAACTCAACAGGCCGGGTAAGGTGCCTTTTACCCGGCCTGTTCGAAATTTAAAACGCTCAAAAAACCTAAACAATTAACAGCCTCTTGATACGTACTTAAGCTAGTTTGTTTAAGCGTTTTGAGGTAGGATTCGTGAAACTGCTTTTCATATCGGGTGAAGTCAACAAATAAAACTACCCTAACCTGATTATTACACCACAGCGGCTTTTCATGAAATAACAGGGTCTTATGGGAAATTTCGCATAACCTGTCAAACCAACAACTTTCCCGATACACGGAAAATTGGACATGAAAAGAGACTCAATACCCAATAGGTAGGCAATATTGCCTGATAATAAATGTTATACAACAGAAAATTATGGAACAAATAGCAAATAATCTTTCAAATATTGAATGGTGGTTTACTGGGATATTTTTTATCTTAGTGGCTAAAATAATCCAATGGTTATTTAAAGTTTTGCCTACGGTAACCAAAAAGTCATATCGTGCATATCAATACAAAAAATTAAAAACCATAAAAAACATACGCTGGAGTTCATCAGCAATAAATTACGAAATTGCAAAATCTCAGGCATGGTTTGTTGTTTTTTTTATAACTTGTATAACGTTTTTAGGTTGGTTGGCCTATAAACCAATCCAAGAATTTCTAAGCTTGGGTGTTCTGGCTGCATTAGTTTTGACTGCCCCAGTTTATTTATTTGAATTCATTTGGTTAAATCAAGACTTAAAAGTTAAAGACTTAATCAGATATCGCAGTAAATTACGTATAACAAAACACTTAAGCCGACTGCGCTAACGCGCAGCCGCTTAGTTCAAGCGTTATGTATCAGTTTGCAGAATGGAGTTAGTTACTTCTTCTACAACCGACCAGTCGGGTTGCTTCCACCTTAGTGACTGACAAAACCTAAATAGGAAGCAAAGTCTGAACTATCCTAGCCCGACTCAACATGAGACCTAGGGTAACGTTAGTTGGAGGATGCCTATGGCAAAATCAGCTTTAACGGGTTCAGATGCTTTATCTCTTCGTATACCAGCATTCGTAACATTATTTGTTACATTGCTTGTAAGCTTTGAACCTGTGACAGCACTAGCTATTAGCTTAGTTGTTACAAAGTTCTTGGCAGAGGTGTAAGGCAAACCGGTTTGTATTCAGTTAGGCTGGCAAACCACCTAATTTCATTGTGCAGAGTTTAGCTCTGTACATAACAAGGCACTCAAGCGGACTGCGCTAAAGCGCAGCTCGCTTAGTTTTATCGTTATGTATTAAAAATGGATTCATGTATCAAATGACAGACATAAATAAAAAAATGGAAAAGGATATTGCACAACTTGAAAAGAATATTGGTCTGTCATCAGGCTATTATTCAAGACTTTTACCTGAGGATGACTGGTCATTCGTTATTAAGTTAAGTGCATTATTTGAAGCTGTGGCAACTGAAGCTTTATCTATTAAATTCGGTAACTCAAAAATAACTGAATCAGTATCATATTTAGAATATGCAAATCCAAAGTCTGGAAAAATAGTTTTTTTAGAAAAACTCGAAGTAATCAATAAAGAACAATTTACGTTTTTAAAAAAACTGGCCGAGCTTAGAAATCAATTGGTTCATACAATCTCTTCAACAAATTTTTCTTTTACAGAATACATTGATGGCTTGGATAAACAGCAGAAGAAAAACTTTGTATCTACTTTTGGACATGGAATAAAAGAAAATTTCACAATAAAAGGTATGTCATTAACTCGTAGAGACTGTACGTTAGATAACCCTAAAATAGCAATTTGGGTAACTGCGCATGAAATATTGGCTTGTATTCATGCTGACTATTCTACCCATGCAAAAGTTGAACAGATAAAAACCAAATATTGGAATGCTTTAGTTGAAAGGTATCAGTAAGAAATGCATAACAATTCACTCAACCCGACCGCGCTAAAGCGCGGCTGGTTAGCTTAAACGTTAGCTGAATAGGAAAACGGATGTATAACCTGATTATTGGATACATAGGTCCAAATGACCCAGAAAATGAAATCACGGTTTCTGCTTCAAGATTCCTTGAATATACCGATTCAGAAACACAGATGAGATTTAGAAATCTGAGTGCTGAAAATGTCGGAGAGATTAAAGGGTTTCCTGCCCTATTGATGCAAGAACAATATGAAGATGGCGCCTTTGTCGCGACAATCACAAATATAACTAGATCAAATTATGATTACCGTATTAGGTTTGAAAGAGATACTGATGTTGAGGTGCTTACACCTCAAGAAATCGAAGATTTAACATTAGAACTTTGTATCGAAAGTTTTGAATTTCACCGCACCCATTGGGCTGTCAAAAGAGCTGATTTACGTAAGCTCTTAGCCTCTAGACAAACTCCTGTAGTTCCCGAAGCTGAAGCCGAGTTTGCTTTTGAAAACAAACCAGCAGAGGCTGGCGAGCAATTCAATAAGAATCAGGTCTTTATAGTTCATGGTCATGATGAGTACGCCAAAAATGACGTTAAGGCTTATGTTGAATCAAAAGGTCTAGAACCAATTATTCTTCATTTGCAAGCCAGTGGTGGGCGGACAATTATAGAGAAAATTGATCACTACAGTAATGTGGGTTTTGGGATTGTTCTTTATACGGAATGTGATGTAGGAGCAAAGAGAGACTCATTAAGTTACAAATGGAGAGCTAGGCAAAACGTAGTATTCGAACACGGATATTTGATTGCAAAGCTTTCGCGCCAGCGTGTCGCTGCGTTGGTTAAGGGTAGCGTTGAAACTCCGAATGACATTAGTGGAGTTGTTTATGTATCAATGGATGCAGCTGGCAGCTGGAAAGACGAGCTAGATACAGAGCTTCGTAGTGCAGGCTATGCCATTTGAAAAATCAGCTAACAAGTCAAAGCAGCAACGCCACTTCGTGGCTGGACGCGCTAAAGCGCGCCGCTGTTTGAAGCGTTAGCTACCATGAATCAACGGGGTCAGACTCCATTGATTGTTTCTATTTCAAAAACTCAACAGGCCGGGTCTGCGAGGTATAAAAAAAGCGCCAAAGGGCGCTTTCTAGTTTATGCAAAAATTCAAATCTTATCGGCTTTAACGAGTTCTTTGAACTTTTCGTAGAGGGTTTCGTGATCCTCTACCCGCTCGGGATCGGTGATAATGCAATCCAGTGGGCAGACGCTGATGCAGGTTGGGGTGTCGTAAAACCCGACGCATTCCGTGCAGAGGTCGGGGTTGATCTCGTAGATTTTGTCACCCATCGAGATCGCCTTGTTGGGACACTCCGGCTCGCACATGTCGCAGTTAATGCAGCCCTTAATGATTTTTAACGCCATAACCCAATCCTAAAATCAGGCCGTTGCCTTGGCTTTGGCGCGGTTGGCCGCGTCCATTTCATCCTGCTTGGCTTTGGCTTCACGCGCTGCGGCATCGCGTTTGACGTCGCCGCCCCACGCTTCGTTACGCATAATCAGACCGAACAGCAGCGTTTCTTTATCCAAATCTTTGAACGGATTCGGAATACGCACGCGCCAGCCGGAACCCAATGCACAATCGACCACTTCATCGTGATGGGTCTGCATGTGATCCAGCACCAGCGACACATTGCCCGCCGGGGTCATAATCTCCAGCGAATCGCCCACGCAGAATTTGTTTTTAACGTCGATTTCCAGCAGCGAACGCCCGTCGCGCTCGACCACATCCACCACCTCGCCCACAAAACGCTGGCGCTCGGATTTAGACACGCCGTATTCGTAGTTTTGGTATTCGGAATGCACGTGGCGACGCAGGAAGCCTTCGGTATAACCACGGCTTGCCAGGCTTTCCAGGTCATCCAGCAATGAACGGTCAAACGGTTTGCCGGCCAACGCATCGTCAATCGCCTTGCGATAGACCTGCGCGGTACGCGCCACATAATAATGCGACTTGGTACGCCCTTCGATCTTCAAGGAGTGAACGCCCATATCGACCAGTTCCGGAATCAGCTCGACGGCACGCAAATCCTTGGAGTTCATGATGTAAGTGCCGTGCTCGTCTTCAAACGCCGGCATCAGTTCGCCCGGACGCCCCTCTTCTTCCAACAGCATCATCTGGTCGGTGGTTTCACCTTCACCCAATGTTGGATTGTAAATATTCTGTTCGGGAGCATTGCGACCGGTCGTGCCGGTCAGATCGGTAATGTTTTCGACTCTGACGCCGACCACATCGCCGGATTCGTCCTCTTTGGCTTCGTAGGTGTTGTAGTTCCAGCGGCAGGCGTTGGTGCAGGTGCCTTGGTTGGCGTCGCGCTTGTTGATGTAACCCGACAGCAGACAACGGCCTGAATAGGCGATACACAGCGCGCCGTGCACGAAAACTTCCAATTCCATTTCCGGTACTTTTTCGCGGATTTCGCGGATTTCGGCAATCGACAGTTCGCGCGACAGCACCACGCGGCGCACGCCGTTGTTGTACCAGAATTTGACTGTGGCCCAGTTGACCGCATTGGACTGCACCGACAGATGGATTTCCTGCTCCGGATATTCGGCATGCACCATCGCAATCAGGCCGGGATCGGACATAATCAATGCGTCCGGTTTCATGGCGATAATCGGCGCGATGTCCTTCATGTAGGTGTTGACCTTGGAGTTGTGCGCGGCGATGTTCGACACCACATAGAACTTTTTGCCGAGTTCATGGGCGCGCTTGATGCCCTTTTCCAGATTTTCTTCATCAAACTCGTTATTGCGCACGCGCAGGCTGTAACGCGGCTGGCCGGCGTAAACCGCATCGGCGCCGTAAGCGAAGGCGTATTCCATGTTTTTGAGGGTGCCCGCGGGGGACAAGAGTTCTGAGACAACTGGTCTCTTCAGGCTTTCTGCTTCCAAGGCAAATCTCCTAAAGTTATGAATTGGTAAGGATTTAAAGAACTTCTAAAAAACGTCACATAACGAGTTTGAAAGTGTGGCGCGTATTCTACAACAATTCGGCCAGTTTTTCTTGCCATAACAAGTATTTATCTTCAAAACTTAAACGTGCGTTAGCCGGGCTGGTGGAGGGCAAGGTAAAAAACTGCAAATCGTGCGGCAAGGTTTGCGCTTTGAGCACATGGCGTTTGAAGAGCGTTTCGGCGGCTTTACCGTTGAATATCACGGTTTTTAAATGGGGATGTTTGGCAAAAATCCAAGTGAAGTCATTGGCTTGCGGTTGTTGAATGGCACTGTCCAGACTGCCCTGGCGATGACAGGCTTCGAGCACATCCCATAAAAAAATGCCGGCTTCTTGCAAAGAGGCGGTTTTTTCTTCAACGGACGACAAAGCACGACCCAGCAGCTTTTGCATAATCGGCCAGAAGGCGTTGCGCGGGTGGGCATAATAAAAGGCTTGATTGAGCGATTCGACACTCGGCATGGTGCCCAGAATCAAGACCTTGGCTGAAAGCGGTTCAATCGGCCGAAAGCCGTTGCATTGACTCATAGCGGCAATAACCTGAAACAACTCAACCCGGCCTGTTCAAAACTCAACAGGCCGGGTTGACTGCTTTTATTTGATGAGTTTGATAAAGTTCAGCACGGCCTGCTCGGAATCGAGCGTGTGAACTTCCTCTATCTGTAACCCTTTCAGCTTGTAGACGCTGACTTTATCGGCCTGTTTAGGCCAGTTGGCGGTCACCTCGCCCTCTTTTTCGAGCGCAATCGCAAAGGTGTAATCCTGCATTTTAGGAATGGCGACAAAACGCGTGATCAGGCTCGGCATAGCGGAAATATCGGCCACATAAAGCCAGTTTTTGGCAGCCAGATCCTGAATCTTCAGATCGCTCAAGGCTTTCTTGACCCATTCACCACCCGCTTTATGAGTCGACAAAATCAGCCACTCGGTCTGCTCATTCAGCGTTTGCGGTTTATCCCATTGATCCATAAAAGTGTGCGCTTGTAGGCTTTTGAGTTCGGCGGCCTGTGCGCTGAATGCCAACAGTAACAGCAGTGGAAGCAGTATTTTTTTGATCATAACCAATACCCTATAAAATAGATTGACGAAATGAAGCTATAAAAAAAGCCATTATAACAATGGCTTTTTCGCTAAAAGCAACTATCGGTTGAATAGAATTAGATAGACTTTTTGCAGAAGTAGAAGTCAACACACTCATACTCGCCGGACGCCATGCGCGCTTTGGCTTCTTCAACCGTTGCCGCAGGAGGAACGATGACTTTGTCACCTGGCTGCCAGGCTTCTGGCGTGGCACAAGCGTGTGCGTCGGATGTTTGCATCGCTTTAACCAGACGCACGAACTCGTCCATTGAACGGCCGTTGCTCATCGGGTAGTACATCATCGCGCGCAATACACCTTTGTCGTCGATAATGAAGGTAGCACGTACCGCAGAGGTATCTGCCGCACCTGGGTGAACCATGCCGTAAGTCGTCGCCACTTTCATGTCCAAATCGGCGATAATCGGGAATTCGATATCTACACCAAATTTCTCTTTGATGTTCAGCACCCAAGCGTTGTGCGAGTGGTGAGAGTCGATAGACAGACCCAAAAGTTCGCAGTTAAGTGCGTCGAACTGTGGTTTGCGAGCCTGGAACGCCATGAATTCAGTGGTACAAACAGGCGTGAAGTCGGCTGGATGGGAGAACAGGATCAGCCACTTGCCTTTGTAGTCCGCCAATGTTTTGCGGCCGTGAGTGGTAACTGCATCAAATGCTGGAGCTGCTTCATTCAAACGTGGTAAAGAGATAACTTGTGATTCCATCTTATTTCTCCTAATGAGTAACGATAAATTATTCTAGTTCAAGCACAAGATTATTTAATGCTTGAGTGCAACTATACGCCCACCCTACTTATCGCTCAAGTCAATTATTTAAATGAAATTGATAGTTTTAAACTATTAGATGAAATTCAAACACCGCAAACAAAAAAACCGCGAAGCATCGCAGGGATACTTCGCGGTTAATTGGGAACCAAACATTCAGAGCGGGTTAACCCAGTTCTACATAAGCCGTTTCCTGCTCAACGAACTCCTCAACCGGTCTGGCCCACAGGTCGTATTCGTCGGCGGCGACAATCTCCACCTTGACGAACTGGCCGGGCTGCAGATGGAAGCCGTCTTCAATAAACACCAAACCGTCGATCTCCGGCGCATCCGCCATGGAACGGGCAATCGCGCCTTCATCGTCGATTTCATCCACCAGCACCGTCATAATCTGGCCAACCTTGGCCTGCATCTTGTCGGCACTGATGCGCTGCTGGGTTTCCATAAAACGCTCCCAACGCTCCTGCTTGACGTCATCCGGCACCGGCGGCGCCAGATCATTGGCCACCGCGCCTTCAACCGGCGAGTATTGGAAACAGCCGACGCGATCCAACTGCGCTTCCTCAAGGAAATCCAACAAATCCTGGAATTCTTCTTCGGTTTCGCCCGGGAAGCCGACGATAAACGTCGAGCGGATCGTCAAATTAGGCACCTGCTCACGCCATTTCTTGATACGCTCCAGCGTCTTTTCGACATTGCCAGGGCGCTTCATCGCTTTCAAAATACGCGGATTGGCGTGCTGCAACGGCATATCCAGATAAGGCAGGATTTTACCGGCGGCCATTAATGGAATGACTTCTTCAACGTTGGGATACGGATAAACATAATGCAGACGCACCCAGAATTCGTCCACGCCGCCCAGTTCGCCCAACGCTTCGCACAGACCGACCATCGAGGTTTTGGTGGGACGTCCGTCCGCGAACTCGGTTTTGTATTTAACGTCCACGCCATAAGCGGCGGTGTCTTGCGACACCACCAACAGCTCCTTGACGCCGGCCGCTTTCAACTTTTTGGCTTCTGTCAACACATCGGAAACCGGACGGCTCACCAAGTCGCCGCGCATGGACGGGATAATGCAGAAGGTGCAACGGTGGTTGCAGCCTTCTGAAATTTTCAGATAGGCGTAATGCTTGGGCGTCAGCTTGATGCCTTGCGGCGGCACCAGATCCACAAACGGATTGTGAGCCGGCGGCGCAATCACGTCATGTACCGCTTGCACGACCTGCTCGTAAGCCGCAGGGCCGGTGACAGACAGCACCTTTGGATGCACTTTCAGAATCTCTTCTTCGCGCGCGCCCAGGCAGCCGGTCACGATGACCTTGCCGTTTTCCTCCAGCGCTTCGCCGATGGTATCCAACGACTCCTGCACGGCGCTGTCGATAAACCCGCAGGTATTGACGATGACCGTATCGGCATCTTCATAGGAGTTGGTTAGCTGATAGCCTTCGCTACGCAGTTGCGTCAGGATGCGTTCTGTATCCACCGTTGCTTTGGGGCAACCCAAACTAATCACGCCAACGGTCGGCTGCTGCTTTGACATAATCGTGTTCTCACCTTAATAAAACCAAATCCGGCTATTGTAACTGATTATGTCGATTCACCTCTAAAAAACCGCTTAAATAAAAGGCCGCCGATCGGCTTTGATATTGCCTGAAAACTAGCGCGGCAAAGCCACCTCCACACGGCTTAACGGTTTGCTTGTTCCCGCACTGACGCCGCACAAATGATGGTTTTCACAGGCATGGCAAGACTTGGGCTGGCACATTCTCAAGCAGAGCTTTTTGACAATGTCGCGTGAGGCGCTGTCCAAGCATTTCAATTCGCTGGGATGCAACACCCCGGCCGCAAATATGGCGGCCAACTGTTTTTCGTCCAAACTGATATTGACACTCATTTTCCATCCCTCCTGCAGGCTTATATTTCTGACGACCGATCTGATTCAAAAATTTCAATAAAACAAAGTGCTTAAGTTTATTTTATCAAAATCGAAAAGAATTATTAATAGAAATCATTATCAGTTGCATTGACATTGGCTTTGTTTTGATTAATATATGCAAACACGAATCGTTATTATTTGTAATTTTAGGAAGAAAACATGATATTCACCGCCCGTCGCACTTTAATCGCTGCTGCTATAGCATCAGTGTCAGCCTCCCCTGTTATGGCGGCACAGGAAGTCGAGCGCTTAAGCACCATTGACGTTTCCGCTCAAAGCTCTGCCAAGTCCGACAACCGACTGCTGCAAGTCAAAGATGACATCATTCAAACCGACGTCATCAATCAGAAAAAAATCGAAAAGAAACAAGCCGCCAATCTAGCACAGGCGATTGAAGACGAGCCCGGCGTTAAAGTCAGCACCGAATGCTCAATGTGCGGTGTGAAGCGCGTTATGCTCAATGGTTTAAAAGGCGAACACACCACACTCTTGATGAACGGCGTACCCAACAGTTCGATTGTGGAAGGGTTCTACGGTTTTGACGCCATTCCGATGGCGGGTGTGAGTGCGATTGAGATCTCGCGCGGCGCGGGCGCCTCCCTGATCGCTTCCGAAGCAATCGGCGGCGTAATCAATGTGGTCACTTCCAAGCCGCGCAAGGATGCCTTGACCATCGATCTGTCCAAAGGTAACCAGGGCTATCACAAATATCAACTGGCCGGCACCAAAGTCAGCCAGGACAACAAAACCGCGCTGGCGGTATCCGCCCAATCTGACAATCTGGATCAGTATGATCAGGACAATAACAACGTCAACGAATCCCCGGCGTTGAGCAACGAAAGCATGACCGCGCACATTTGGCACGAGCTCTCCAATGCCGACAAAGTCGAACTGCGCATTGAAAACCAAACCTCGGAAATTTTCGGCGGTCCGATGATCGGCAGTGACCTGGCCAGCTCAAAGTCGGATGCCCGCACCCAAGACACCGGTACCAGCCCCGGATTTATTGATGACAATGTCAACAACCGTCCATCGGCCACCACTACCGCCAAGGACTTCCTCGAAAACATCGAGTCCAAAAAGCAGGCATATACAGCCAAGTGGTATCACAACGTCAACAGCGACCTGCAAACGCGCGCCACCCTCTCGGTTGTGGACTCGGAAATGGATGCTATTTATGAAGGCACCACTTACCGCGCCGAACAGGACATCTACTACGTTGACCTGCGCGGCGATTATTTTCTCAACGACAAAAACGCCCTGACCTTCGGCGCGGACTTCAAAACCGATAAAATGCGTTCCGAATCCGCAGGTGGTTCCCATCCCGCCGACGACTCCTACGACATGACCACCACCGGCGTCTACCTGCGCGACATCTGGACACCGGCTTCCAATCTTGAGATTTCGGCGGCGCTGCGTGCGGATAAAATCGAAGTCGATTTTGTGGATCAGAACAAATCGTTTGACGAAACTGTTCTGGCCCCGCGTCTGCATATTAAATACGACCACAACTTCAACTGGACGTCACGCCTTTCGGCCGGCCAGGGTTACCGGGTTCCGCTGCAGTTCTTCGAAGCCGATCACGGCATTCTCGACGATGGCTTCGGTGTTGATGTCGATAAACTGGAAAAATCCAACTCGGCACGCTACTCACTGACCTATAACGGTGCGCAAACTTTCTTTGAAACCAGCTATTCGTGGACGTCGGTTGAAAACCTGACCTTTATCGACATGGACAACTATGCCCGCCCGACACTGGTCAACTCCGACAGCACCGGCACCGTGCAACACGCCGATATCATGATGACCCATCAACTCACCGGCCACTGGTCTATCGGTGCGAGTCTGGAAGGATTTATTTACGACAAACCCTATCGTGAAACCTTCGGTGTCATTCCCGTTGAAGAACGCCTGAAGCTTATGGCCGATTACACCGGCCACGGTTGGGAAGCCAATCTGACGGTGACTGCGATTGGCGAACGTGATTACCGCGATTATGCGGGCGCCGCCTACAACGAGCACTACAATGCCGCAAATGGTGTGGACAGCAAGGGTGATCACTCGCCGGCCTATTTCACCGCCGACCTGCGTCTGGCGAAAACCATTGATAAAAACTGGGAAATCTATGGCGGCGTCAACAACCTGTTTGACTATACGCAAACGGCTGAGGGCGATTCCCCATTGTTCTTTGACGGCGACTCTGCCGGTTCGGAAGACTGGGACGTGGGTCACATCTGGGGACCGCTGCGCGGCCGCTTGGTGTATGCCGGCGTGAAAGCTACCTTCTAATCAAGGTTTAAAAGCGATGGTTAAAAGCGATAGTTTATGGGCAATGAATTAAGTGCAATGGTAAAGCAACGCTTTAAAAAACGTTGCTTTAATGACGTTAACCATCACTTTAACCCGTCTTACCTGCAAACCGCCCATTCATCGGGCGGTTTGTGTTTTTAAAGGTTTGGGCTTTTTAAAACGGATAACCGCATTTTATGATTGATTTATTGAACCACAGAGTACACGAAGAGCATGAAGAATTTGAACGTTAATCAGTCGTTGGTGTTATTTTTGTGTTTTAAAGCGGTTTTAACAACATTTAAAATCAATAAGATTGGTTGAGAATATATATCAATTACTTAGAAAAACTTCGTACTCTTAGTGCTCTTCGTGTTCTTCGTGGTTTAAATCTTCATCAACTTATCAATCACAAAATATGGATACCTTTTAAAACTCAACAGGCCGGCTACAACAGCCTTACTGCCCCCGCTTGCCGCGCTTAAGGCTCTTACGCACACTAAAATTAGTCACTTACGGCATTTAACGGTATAATCCGCGTTTTTGTGTGAGAGCTGTTTTGTTATGCTTGCAAAAGGCATTGCTGCGATTTTAGTGTTATTAATCAGTCTGTTAACCGCTGAAGTGCTGTCCGCACAACCCGCTCCCGATAGCGAATACCTCTCCTTATCGAGCATTCAATCCGCTGCCAGACCGGCATCGCTGCAGCCGATATCGCCGCCCAACTTTACCGAAATCCCCAATGTATCGGAACGGAAACAGGCATTTTTTGCCTTTATGCGTCCGCTGATTAAACATGCCAATGAGGCGATTCTCAAGGAACGCCGCTGGATCGCTTCCCTGAATTTTGAACAACTCAGCGACACACAGCGCGCTAAAGTCAGCGAGCTGGTGCAGAAATACCGTTTGAAATACACGGAAATCACGCCGCAGACCCAGAAAACCCTACTCAAAAAGATTGATGTGATCCCGCAATCTCTGGCGCTGGCGCAGGCGGCCAACGAGTCGTCCTGGGGTACATCGCGTTTTGCCCGCCAGGCCAATAACTTCTTCGGCCAGTGGTGTTTCACCCCCGGTTGCGGTCTGGTACCCAAACAGCGCCGCCCGGGCGATAACCATGAAGTGAAAAAATTCGCGAATGCGCTCGAATCGGTTAAAAGCTATATGCTGATGCTCAACAGTCATCCGGCCTTTAAACCGTTGCGTGACGTCAGACTGACGGCGCGCAAGCAAAAGCAGCCCTTTAACGGCCTGACTCTGGTGCAGGGTCTGGAGCCCTATTCGGCGCTAAAACAAACCTATATCGAATCCATCAGCCAGATTATTGAGCACAATGAACTGACAGAGTACGATTTGTAACCCGGTTTTTTTACGCCGGCAGAAACTCAACAGGCCGGGTCATTACAGCGACGGAATATCATCCGTCGGGTAAGGCAGAATCGACTCGTCCAACATCTCCTCGTGAAACTCCTCGACCTTGCCCAGCGCGATATCGGTACGCGCAAACTTGGCAATGTGAAACAGCGCCTCGCCCTCATTCACCAACGGCATCTTCATCTGGCCGATCACCAGACCGCTGTACGGTGAATAGACCTCCACCTCGGTTTCGCCAAACGGATCGGAAACCACGCCAATCAAGGTTTTATTGGCCTGTACGCGCTGGCCGTCGCCGACCAGTGAACGGAAAATACCGCTGTGCGGCGCTCTGACCCAGAAACTGGAGCGCGCCACCACCGGTTGCATCTGTTTTATGTGTTTGCGGCGCGACGGCGCCAACATCTGCAGCTCACGCATAACGTTCAAAATGCCGTGAACGCCGGCGCGAATCGACACCTCATCAAACCGCAAGGCTTCGCCCGCCTCATACAACAAAATCGGTATGCCGCGCTTGACCGCCGCCGCACGCAAAGAACCGTCACGCAAGTTGGAATTGAGCATCAAAGGCGCACCAAACGCCTGCGCCATACGGCGTGTGCAGTCGTCGTCCAGATCGGCGCGGATTTGCGGCAGATTGCTGCGGTTGATTGCGCCGGTGTGTAAATCGATGCCGTGAGTGGACTTGCTGACAATTTCATTCAGGAAGATATTCGCCAAGCGTCCAGCAATGGAACCAGAACTTGAGCCGGGAAAGCTGCGGTTTAAATCGCGTCTGTCGGGCAGATAGCGGCTGTGGTTGATAAAACCGTGCAAATTGACAATCGGCACGGTAATCAAGGTGCCTTTCAAGCGCTCCAGCGCCTTCACTTTCAACAAGCGGCGGATGATCTCCACCCCGTTGAGTTCGTCGCCGTGAATGGCGGCACTGATAAACAGCACCGGGCCGGATTGTTTGCCGCACCACACCTGCACCGGCATGGTCAGCTCACTATGCGTGTAGAGTTTGCCGATGGTCAGATCAATGGTGCGGCGCGTGCCGGGGGTGACCGTGACCCCGCCGATGGTGATGGGCGCATTGCGCTTAGGCATCAGCCATGCCCTTTGGTGCGCGTGCGGTTGCGCTGGTGTTTCTGTGCATTCTTCTCGATGAACTCGATAATCATGCCGGCAATATCCTTGCCGGTGGCGCCTTCAATGCCTTCCAATCCGGGGGAGGAGTTCACTTCCATGACCACCGGCCCGTGATTGGAGCGCAGCAGATCCACTCCGCAGACGTTCAATCCCATGATCTTCGCCGCATTGACGGCAGTGGCGCGCTCCGCCGCCGTGATTTTCACCAGATGCGCACTGCCGCCCTGATGCAGGTTAGAGCGGAACTCGCCCTCCTTGCCCTGGCGTTTCATGGCCGCAATCACCTTGCCGCCGACCACAAACGCGCGAATATCCGCGCCGCCCGCTTCCTTAATGAATTCCTGCACCAGAATATTGGCCTTCAGGCCGTTAAACGCCTGAATAACGCTGGTCGCCGCCGAATGGGTGTCCGCCAATACCACCCCCACGCCCTGCGTGCCTTCCAACAATTTGATAACCACCGGCGCGCCGCCGACCGTTTTAAGCAGATCATCGACATCATCCGGCGAGTGTGCAAACCCTGTCACCGGCAGGCCAACGCCTTTGCGCGACAGCAGCTGCAGGCTGCGCAGCTTGTCGCGCGAGCGGGTGATCGCCACCGATTCGTTCAACGGAAAGACATTCATCATTTCAAACTGGCGCAATACCGCGGTACCGTAAAACGTTACCGAAGCACCGATTCGCGGAATCACGGCGTCAAACCCTTCCAGCACCTTACCTTTGTAATGAATCTCCGGATTGACCGAGTTGATATTCATATAACAACGTAACACATCAATCACCTGCACCTCATGGCCGCGCAATTCCGCCGCCTCCACCAAACGCCGGGTGGAATAGAGTTTCGGCCCTCTTGAAAGAATGGCGATTTTCATTATTTTTTTCCTTGTAAAAAAGATTGGTGAGGTGCAACGACAAAGTGTCCTTCACGCAACGCGGTTCGTCCCAAAAGCATCTTAAACGCCATGGTGTCGCGACTGGTCAAGGAGATGGCAATTTTAAAACATTGTTCACCGATCTGAACATCACTCTCGATAAAATATCTTTCGCTGACATTGCCGCTGGAATCGGTCACGGCACGCACATCCTGCACCTTGGCTTCACAGACCTGCACTTTGCTTAGGTCGTCCTCATCGATGTGAATGTAAAAACGCACCCAGCGCTCACCGTCGCGTTGAAACTCATCCACCTCAAAGGCATGCAGAGCTGAATTTTTGGCGCCGGTATCGACCTTGCACTGCAGCCTTTCTATCCCCAGCTCCGGCAAAGCCACCCATTCGCGCCAACCCACCATCTGTGTCACCTTTCTCTCCTCTCAAGCTTCTCTTTAAATAAAATTTATGCGTTTAGCCGTATTTTACTATCAATGCCGTCAAAGACGGAGTCTGCGTCCATATCCCATGCGGCTAAATCGTAAGCGGATAACTTTAAAAAGCCGCCCGCTATCCCCATAATAGGCAAATCGTTCTTCACTTTAAACCCGGCATTCTTTTTATTATGAATAAATTTTTGTTTAGCAAACCCGGCCTGCTGATTATTTTCGGCGCGGTTTTCAGCTGGTCGATCTGGTTCTACCTGGATACCTATCGGGCCTCCAACGCCCTATCCGACAAGGCCGCCGTGTCTCCGGCATCATCGCAAACCGCACCATCAACACCCGCCCTTGGCAGTAAACCGAGCGGGACGGACGCAACGCCAACCGATTTGCCAAATGCAACCAAACCCGCTTCACAGCCGCTTAACCTGCAACTCGAGCATCTGTCAGCACCCTTAGGCAGCCAGCAGCCGGAAAAAGCGCGCAGCATACCGCTGCATGAAGGCCCTAAGCGCCCCGAAACAGCAAAACTTCCAGATTCACCAAGCGAAAACTCCCTGTTGCCGGACCGCTCCAAACCTTCGGAAAACGGCGTCATTTACGGCTACGAAGGCAAAGAAGAAGAGAGCCACAAGGTGACAATCGGCATTCATCAGGATGATGTCACCGTCAAAACGCAAATCAAGGCAGGCGAGAAGGACAGCGAAGTGCAAGGCATCGAGATTGAAGTCAAATTGCCAAAATAACCCGTTCCACTCTGCCGATGCGGCAACACCACCATGCGGGGCGTTATCCGCGTTATTTTCCGAGAATGGCGCTCTCGGCAATCTCCAGTTTCAACTGGCTTTGCATGGTGGTAATCCATAACTTGCCGGGTTCGACCTCACACACATAGGGATAACTGAGCCAGGCTTTATCGCATTGCGCAATCACAACCGGACAAGACCAACTCAGCCCCTCATCTTCCGAATAGCAAATCGCCAGCTCCTCCCTGAACCAGGAGGCGGCCACCTCCGAGAAGAGACCGCCTCGCCGGAATTTTTCGGCTCTGCGTGTTTCATCCAGCAGCGATTGCAACGGATTGTAGGTCAACAGCAAACGCCCCGATTTGAGGCATGTAAGCATCCCCGGCGAACTCGAGGCGGCCAGTCCGGGATGAATTTCCGTCCAGGTCAAACCGCTGTCCGCCGAATAGGCATGCCAGAACCAGTCCTGATTGGTGCGAATGCAATACCAAACCCGGCCATCAGCCAACTGCGCCAGGGTTCCCTCATAACACCCGCCGTGATGGCCGCGCCCGCCGATATCCAGGCGGTTACTGGCCTGCCAGGTTTGCCCCTCATCCTTGGACAGCAGTGTCAACGCATAATGCCGCCCGTTGTCATAATCCAGGTTCTGGCTGGAAAGCAGCACCGTGCCGTCGTGCAACTGAATTGCGCTGGTCATGGCAGCGGCATAACCGCGCAGCACCCGTTGCGGCGCCTCCCAGCTACGCCCGCCATCCAAACTGCGTGTGATCCAGTGGTGCAGAAAGGTGTTTTTGGTCGGCAGATTGGTTTTGCGATGCCAATTGAAGTGGCTTTGCGCCATATTGGCAAACGACAGAATCAAGACCCCCGATCGCAGACAAAGCAATGAACGCGAATTGCTGCACTCAAACCCGGCCTGTTGAAAAATCGGATAGCGCCGCCAGCTTTTGCCTGAATCGGCTGAAATACACGCCTCATTTTGATCCAAACCGACCAGTTCGCCCTTGGCATTGCGCACAAAAGGCCCGAGCGGCGCACCGACTAGAGGAACAGCCTGGTCATGAAGATAGACCGGGGCATCGGTTTTCGGCGCCAGACTGAAATCAAGTTGCAGAGATACGCAGATCCGCATTATCTATTCCCAGCCATTAAAAGGGTTTAACCACCACCAGAATCAGAATCACGATGGTCAGCAACAGCGGAATCTCGTTGGCCCAGCGGTAATAAACGCCGCTGTGATCCAGATGCCCTTCCTGCATCTCCTGCATGCGGCGCTTGGTCCACAGGTGGTAAGCCAGCATCAGTCCCACAAACACCAGCTTGGCATGCAACCAACCCATGCCCGCCGCCAACGGGAAATACGCCAGCCACAACCACAAACCGCTGCCGATCGCCAGCATCATCATTATCGTCATGAAACCGTAGAGTTTCTTGGCCATAATGGCCAGGCGCGCCACATCCTGCCCCGCCTCCTTGCCTTCCACAAAATGCACGAAGATACGCGGCAGATAAAAAATGCCCGCCATCCACGACATCATAAACAGAATATGAAACGTTTTTAACCACAACATAAACAAGCTCTCCCTTCGAGTCACTCTAAGCCAAAAATTCGCAGTTTACCAATACAAGCTGTATGATAACGGCTTTATTATTTTTAATACAATCAGAGAGCCTTGCACGAGGTGGTTGCGCGAATAAAAATGGTTAAAAATCGCCTGATTTTTGTTGAAAAACTTGCCAATAGCTCGCTATTAGCTGCGTTTTTCGCCTCAATCAGACAATTTTTTCCTCATTTTTCTTTTGCGCCCCACTCGTGCAAAGCTCTCATGCAAACTAGGATAGATTATGACTATTGCAAACGACAAGGTCGCATTGATCGAATACACCCTTACCAACGAAGCCGGTGAAACTCTGGATGCTTCGGAAGGCCAACCATTGGCTTATCTGCACGGCTACGGCAATTTGATTCCTGGTTTGGAAAAAGAACTGGAAGGCAAAAAAGTCGGTGATAAATTCACTGCGACCATTCCTGCCGCCGAAGCCTACGGCGAGCGTCACCCTGAGTTGGTGCAAACCGTTCCAAGCACCATGTTCCAAGGGGTGGACGAACTGGAAGTGGGAATGCGTTTTCAAGCCCAGTCTGAGCAAGGCATGCATTCGGTAGAAATCACCGCAATCGACGGCGACCAGATCACGGTTGACGGCAACCACCCTCTGGCGGGCATGCCGCTAACGTTTGAAGTGGAAGTGGTTGGCGTGCGCGATGCCACTGAAGAAGAATTGGACCACGGCCATGCGCACGGTGACGGCGGGCATCACCACTGATTCACACGCAAAGCTGCACAATAAAAAAGGGCATCATGGATGCCTTTTTTTTCATCTAATTCTTCCGACAAATAAGGCGCTAGTCCGCCTTATCCGTCCAGGTGTTTTCATCCGAACCCTGTCCGCGCCAAGGCATGACCCACATCTGATAGAGTGAGGTGAACATCATCACAGCCGAGGCCATGCTGTACCCGAAACCGCCGACAATCACCAGATAGGCGAAGTTGGGATTGAGTTTGGTAAGCCACCAGGAGGCGATATCAACAATCAGAAACGCAAACGGCGTGAAGATCAGCAGGGCCTTCACCCATTTAGGGAAGCCCACCGCCATCGAGAAAATCAGGCCGATGAAAAAGAAAATGAAGGCAATGCCGAAAAGATGGATATGCGAGACGCGCGTCAGCGAACCCACCTCCGCACCGTGATCCACCTCGGCAATCGGCTGCATGACTTCGAGCTTTGCCACATTCGGCAGACCGGGCATATGGGCGTGGCACATCGCGCACTTGGCTTCCACAATCGGCTTGATGGTTGGCTCCCACTCGGCTGCCGGGGCACCGTCACGCGCCCATTTGATCAAAATCAGCTTCTCCTGGGGGGTCGCCTTATCGCTCATGGAGCCGTTGAGTTTGCTTTCCAGCTTGGAACCGGTACGGTTACCGTAGTAGCTGTAGACAATATCATTCACCGACAAGCCGAATTTGCCGTCGGCCATGCCGTGCGTCAGCATAATCTGCCCGCCGGCCATCAGCAACCCCAAGCCGGCCACCAGCAAATAGCCGGTGAATAACGCTCTCACCGACAAAGACAAACTTGGCAAATTCAGCCATGTAACCGTTTTCATCTCTATTCCTTACTATCCGTAATTTGACGCAAGCACTATGGTAATCAAAAGCAAAGCGGTTACCAATTTAATTCCATAAAATTATTTAAGGATTATCGATAAGGAAATCTTCATAATCCAAACGACCGTTGTCCACCACCACCCGTATGGCATGTATCCCCTGCTTGGCCTGTTTGACCGAATCGACCTGGCCGCTGACCAGCGGATGCCAGTCGGGCAGCGGTTGACGGCGATAAATCAAACGGTAGGCGCAACTATCCGGCAGCCAATCGAATTCGGCGACACGCTCTTTGGTCAACTGCACACAGCTCGGAACATTGGTGGAGCGGTTGGCGTAGTCGCTGCAGCGCCCCGTGGCAATATCCGAATAAGCGCAGATGACCCGCGTGTAGACGATTTCGTCGGTCTCCTCGTCCTGCAGCTTATTCAGACAGCATAGTCCGCAGCCGTCGCATAAAGATTCCCACTCCTGCTGCGTCATTTCCTCAAGGGTTTTCGCTTCCCAAAACGGCAACTGTGCAGATACATCACTCATAACATTCTCATTCAAATCAGCTTACAACCCGTTAAAAAAATTAAAAAATTAAAAACATTCCCACGGCCTGCTCCAGGCCTGTAATTGCGTCTGGCATAAGGGCGACAAAAACCGCGCACCGCTTAACGGCAACTGCACAAAAACCTGCTCCTCACCCTGCCAGACAAAACGCAGCGCATAGGCGTGCAGATATCCCCTGTCTTCGTGGCGCGCTTCTTCCAGCGGGGCGTAACGCTTATCCCCGCAAATGGGCGATCCCAGACTTTTCAGCGCCACACGCAACTGATGCGTCCGTCCCGTCAAAGGCTTCAGCAAAAACAACCGCCAGCCCGGCTCCACGGCAGCGCTGATAAAACGTGTAATCGCCGGATTATCCATGCTCTGACTCAGTTTCCAACTGCCGCGCCGCGCCGGCTGCATATCCCCTTTGATCCAGCCCTGCTTTTTCTTAGGCTTGTGGTTGGCGAGCGCCACATAGTATTTTTCAATCTGCTGCGACTCAAACAAGCGCTGAAACTCCCGTGCGGCTTCCTTATGGGTGGCCAACAGCAGCAGTCCCGAGGTCATCTTGTCGAGGCGATGCACCGGAAATAGCGTTTTATCGGGCCACTGCGCCTGCAATTGCACCACCAGACCGGCTTCCTCTTCGGAATGCATGCCGATGCCCGGCGGCTTATGCACCACGATAAAATCCGGATGTTCAAAGATAACGGGAATCTGCATAGCACAACAAACGCAAAATTGACTAAACGGTTATTATCGCACGCCTGTCAAGTCGGTGGCGAGTTGTCGGCAAGCAGCTCGAACTCGGCCGCCGCCAGCACCTTGCCGTTGACAATCAATTCGATGCTATGCGCCCCCGGATAGTGCCGCCGGGTGATCAGGTTCTTAAAGACATGCCGGCAGTCAAAACGCTTTTGCGTATCGGCATAGCGGCCTTCGGCGATCTTAAATACCTTGCGCCTTGAGCGCGGCCGGCTCGCGGGAGAGGACGCGAAATCGATCGCATATTCCAGGCGCAGCAGCCCGAGCGGTCGGTCTTTACTCTGTAATACAAACGAGAAGTTAAGCTGACCTGTCGGCGTGACCGTCGAATCGCACCGCCAGTCATGCACCCAATCAAACGGCACGGCGGGATAGCCTATCAAAGACAGGGCGCGTGGCTCGCCCTGTTTGAGCAATGTGCGCAAAGCGTGCTTGGCAATCCATTGCGTCGCCGCCGGCACGCGCTCATCCGTCTGCAGCCAGCGACTCAAGGTATCGAGCACCCATTCGGCCTGGCCTTTGGAAAAATCATTCAGTAAATTGGCAACGCTTTTGCGCACATAACCACTGCTGTCGGCTTTTAAATGTTCGATGATCGGTTCAACCAATTTCGGCTGCGCCTCGACCCACGGCAAATTCGCCGCCCAGGGCAAACGCGGTCGCACGCCCTCACTGGCCAAGCGCCGCTGGTGTTCGTCGTCGCTGAGCGCCCAGCGCTGCATCTGCTCAAGGGTTTGTTGCGGATAATACTGCAAGAAAGCTCTAATCGCATATTCGGAGGTTGATCCCCGGGTAAAAAAACCGAGTGCCGCAAATGAGCGCGCCGGATCGTGCAGCCCATAGCGCGCCACATAGTCGGGAAAGATCAGATGAAACAACCCGCCGAACTCCTGCGAAACCGGCTTTAGTTGCTGCAGCCCGTCGCCATAAGGCATAGCAAGATGGCGCTGCATCATCTCGCTTATATGCGCGACGCGTTGCAGCAGACTTCTTTCGTGCCATTGGCTATCGAACACACTTTGCGTGAAGTCCGTTACCGGAAAATCCACCACCTGGCGTTGCAGGGCCTGTGCCAGCATTCCGACGCTCTGCGGGTTAAATTGTTCTTTCAATATTTTTATCATTTACTTTATAAACAATAGGTTAAATGCGTTTTTACAATATTCTTACAACTTGGCACGCAGCTTGATAACACCCAGTATAAACCGTGAACTTTTGTCTTGTAACGTCAAAAAGTTGACACTCAAAAACCCCGCAGCCAAGGAGCACCGCATGGCTTACACCAACACTCAGCAGAACCTGCAAACCTGTTTGGAGTTTATCGACCAGCGCCTTGAAAAAGGCCCGGAACAGACCTTTCGTATCGCAGAGATGATTATCGAAGACATCAAACAGCTTACCAAAGCGTATCCGGATGCGCTGCGTCACGGCGATCTGGCGCAGCATCTGGAACGGGTACGCAAGACCCAGATGAACTGGGTCAATCAGCTGCATGACTTGATCCAGCAGCAGGAAAATCTGGACCTCAATCGCGAAGTGATGAGCTCGATGTACCACTTTGTTAATACGCTCAACCAAAACACCTTGAAAAGCGTCCATTTTGAGTTGCCGAGCGCGCTGCAATCCCAAGCGGCACATGAACCTCTGGAACCGCAGGAACGCGACCTGCTGCTGGGCCAGGGTTCGCTTTTTGAAGCCGATAACCTGCATTGATTTGCCCGACACCCGGCCTGTTCACTTTTAAAAGCACTTGAATCGGACTTGGATTTACCCTATAAATTCAAGTCCACGCAAGGATTTCAGCGCTTAAAGCGCTTAACTTAGGGTTTTACCGTGTCGGATGCCTCTTTTGAATACCGTTTTCACCAACGATTGGCCGAACTGCCTGCCGATGCATGGAATCGCCTGATCGCTGACGGCAATCCGTTTGTAAACCACCACTTTCTCAACGCGATGGAGCAGCACGGTTGCGTGGGCGAACGCTACGGCTGGCTGCCCTGTCATCTCAGCGTGCATCAACACCAACGTCTGGTCGCCGCCGTTCCCTTATACATCAAAACCAACTCCTACGGCGAATTCGTCTTCGACCACAGCTGGGCGCAAGCCTGGCAACAGGTTGGTTTGCCCTATTTTCCCAAATTGGTCACGGCGGTGCCTTACAGTCCTGTGACCGGGCCGCGTTTTTTATTGGCCCCCGAGTTATCCGAGCCACAAAAATCAACCTTAACCGCTTTCTGCATCGAAAAAATCCAGCAGTTCGTGCAGCAACATAACCTGAGCGGCTGGCACATTTTGTTTGCCGAAAAAACTCAACAGGCCGGGTTGGCGACGCGTAGCGACATGCTATTGCGCCACGACTGCCATTTTCACTGGTTTAACCGGCATTACAGCGACTTTAACGATTTTCTACAGGCGCTCACCCCCAAAAAACGCAAGAACATCCGCCAGGAACGTGCGCATCTTGCCAAAATCGGCATAAGATTAAGACAACTGGACGGCCACAGCGCCAGCGACGAGGACTGGGAAAATTTCGCCTATTTTTACCATAAAACCTTCAGCGAAAAGATGAGTCTGGCCACTTTTAATGCCGCCTTTTTCAAGGCGGTGGCGCAAGCCCTGCCCGACCAGGTTTTGCTGGTATTGGCCGACACTGCCGCCGGAGAATGCGTGGGCGGCGCTTTAATGTACCGCAGCGACCAGGTTCTCTACGGCCGCCATTGGGGCTGCAAGGAGGAGATCAAATTCCTGCACTTTGAGGCCTGTTACTACCAGGGCATCGAGTATGCCATTCAACATGGACTGGAACAGTTTGAGCCGGGCGCCGGCGGCGAACACAAGATTGCCCGCGGCTTTGTACCGGTGATCACCCAATCGGCACATTGGCTGCGATTCAACCCTTTCCCGGAAGGCATCGAACACTTCTTAAGCGAAGAAGAACACATGATTAGGCGCTATTACGCGGAATGCCTGACGCACTCCCCTTATGCAAATGGAGCGGCCGACAGCCAATAAAAAACCCGGATAAACCGGGTCTTAAATGCACATACAACGCATCGCGGTGTTAACGGTTGTGTTCCGGCAACACCAGATTCAGTTCCAGCACTTCAAAGCCGTTGGCTTCGTCCACTGAAATCTGCAGTTTTTCGTCGTCGATGTCGACATACTTGGCAATCACCGCCAAAATCTCTTCGCGCATTTTCGGCAGATAATCCGGCGCATTGCGCTCGGAACGCTCATGCGCCAATAGAATCTGTAAACGGTCTTTGGCCAGATTTGCGGATTTTTTCTTACGCTGTCCCAGCAGGTAATCGAGTAGCGCCATGGTTTCCTCCTATTACTTGCTTATTTTCCAAAGAGCTTTTTGAACAGCCCTTTCTTTTCAGCGGTCAAGAAACGATGTTCAATCTCTTCACCCAAGAAACGCTCGACAATATCCTTATAAGCCTGCGAAGCGGCCGATTTGTCTTCCATAATCACCGGCATCCCCGAGTTGGAGGCATTCAGGACGTCTTCCGACTCCGGTACCGCGCCGAGCAGCTTCACACTCAACAGATCAATCACGTCATCCACCGACAGCATTTCGCCCGCCTCAACCCGGCTTGGGTTGTAACGCGTCAATACCAGGTGTTCTACAATCGGCGCTTCGCCTTTTTCGGCACGGCGCGATTTGGCCTGCAAGATGCCCAGGATACGGTCGGAGTCACGCACCGAAGAAACTTCGGGGTTGGTCACAATCAAGGCTTCATCGGCAAAATACAGAGCAAGCTGCGCGCCCTTTTCGATCCCGGCCGGCGAGTCGCAGATAATGTAGTCAAACCCGGCTTCTTTAAGCTGCTCGATAACACGCTCAACGCCTTCCTGGGTCAACGCATCCTTATCACGCGTTTGCGACGCCGCCAGGATATAAAGGTTGGGAATGCGCTTGTCTTTGATCAACGCCTGCTGCAAAGAGGCTTCGCCCTGCACCACGTTGACGAAATCGTAGACCACGCGGCGCTCACACCCCATAATCAAATCCAGATTACGCAGACCCACGTCAAAATCGATGACCGCCACCTTGTAGCCTTTAAGGGCCAAACCGGTAGAAAAACTGGCACTGGTTGTGGTTTTACCCACCCCTCCTTTACCGGAGGTAACAACAACAACGCGAGACACTCTGACTCCTTTCTATTTTCTGCTTTGAAACGGCGGGCATCTTTCAGCGTGCCCGCCTTTCCATCTTATAAATTCGACGTATTAGCTTAACATTTTGAATTGCAGTTGGTCATTCAATAATGCGATTTCGACAAAACCATTTTTGTGTGCGGGGGCGATGTCTTCCGCCAACTGATACAGCCCGGCAATACACACCAGTTCGGGGTCGATTTTCTGGGCGAAAATCCGCGCACCGGTTTCACCCTGCGAACCGGCAAATACCTTGCCGCGGATGGTGCCGTAGACATGCACATTACCGTCCGCGATAATTTCCGCACCCGGATTGACCGAGCCCAGCACAATCAAATCGCGGTCTTTGGCATAAATCTGCTGGCCGGAACGCACTGCATGATTCACCACCAACGCCGTCTTCAACCCGGCCTGTTCAGTTTGCGCGGCGGCGGGTTTGGATTCCTCCTGCGGGCGCTTCTTGGCCTTTACTTCTTCGTTGAAAATCGCCAGGCCGGCATATTTGGCCTGTTCCTTGATGGCCTCGTCCTGCGTGCGGATGCCGATCGGTACCATTCCCTTCTGATGCAAAAACTCCACCAGCAACGCCAGCAGCATCGGTTCTAGCTTTTCAACCTGAGGTTCCAGAACGACGGGGATTCCCACAAAAAAATCCGGTGCTTGCGAGACTTTTTTATTGAGCGCCTCTTTGAGCGCGTCCATATCATTGCTGTAAATTTTAAGAACGGTGAGCGAGAGGATAGACCCTTTCAGGTCAATAACTTTATTCATGATGTGATGACTATGTTGTTATATGGACAAAACAGAGCGGAAGACACGCCGCAGGCGCAGTGCACCCCCAACTGAAGGGTGGAGTTTACTGGAGCCTTCAAGGCCTGTCAATGCACGTGATTGCGTGCTTTGCAGTATCAGGATACAAGGAGGCGTTCTGCAAAAAATTTAGACTAAAGCGTAAACAATCATTAGTATAGGAAGATAAGTGCATAGTTTTGCAACTCACCGGTAAAGGGATCGTCATGTCGAATCATTATTCACACACAACCCTTGAACAGGCTGAAAAGACCCTCTACTTCATACTCGATATCATCAATGAAGGCATCTGGGACTGGAATGCCAAAAACGGCAAAGTCATCCGCAGCGCCGGGTGGTTCCGTATGCTCGGCTATCCCATCGGCGAACTGCCCGAAGACGTCATCACCTGGGAAAACATCATCCATCCCGAAGACTATCAACGGGTCATGGCGCACTTTGAAGACTACCTTGAAGGACGCTGCGACGTCTACCGCATCCAGTACCGCTGTAAAAAATCCGACGGCGATTATCTATGGGTTGAAGACAGCGGCAAAATCGTCGAACGCTCAACCACCGGCAAGGTGATGCGCATGATCGGTGCCCACAGCAATATTCATGACCTCAAAACCGCGCTCATCGAACTGGAAGAGAAAAACCAGCTGCTCAGCAGTGACAATGCCAAACTCAAGGCTCTAACCAAAAACCATACCAGCAAACTGCAGCATCTCAATCAGCAGCTTGAACAAAAAGTCCAAACAGCCGAATACAACGCTAACCACGATATGCTGACCGGCCTGTTCAACCGCCGCCGCTTTGAAGAACAACTCGAAATTGAAATCCAGCGAACCCAACGCTATCAGCAGCCCCTCAGCCTGATGCTGCTTGACATTGATTACTTCAAGCTGATCAACGACCGTCTTGGCCACAAAACCGGCGATTTGGCCCTGCAAAAGCTCGCGCAACTGCTGAACGCACATACCCGCAGCAATGATTTTCCCGCACGCTGGGGAGGCGAAGAATTCATTATCATTCTGCCCAATACCGACCTGTCTGCAGCGCTACGCGATGCCGAAAGACTGCGCCGGGAAATCGCCGATGCGGAATTACTTCCAAACCTCAAACTGACCTGTAGTTTCGGTGTGACCACTTACCAAGCCGGAGACTCACTGGACAACCTCTTCAACCGCGTTGACCGCGCACTCTACCTGGCTAAGGAAAACAGCCGCAATAACGTACAAACCGTCAATGATTAGCAGCGGATTGAAAAATTCGGCCACCAAAAAAGCGATAACGCCAAACGCAACGGTTTGAAGTCTATAGAGATTTAATTAAGAGAAGTCTATCGGGGAAATCAAGTGTAAAGACGAGAAATGGTGCCCAGGGCCGGGGTCGAACCGGCACGGTGTTTCCACCGAGGGATTTTAAGTCCCTTGCGTCTACCTATTTCGCCACCTGGGCATGACATAAGCACCAAGGTGCCAGATACAGAGCAATCGAAGGAAAATGGAGGCGGAACCCGGAATCGAACCGAGGTAGATGGATTTGCAATCCACTGCATAGCCACTTTGCTATTCCGCCATATTTTGGAGCGGGAAACGAGACTCGAACTCGCGACCCCAACCTTGGCAAGGTTGTGCTCTACCAACTGAGCTATTCCCGCTTGATGTTGGCGTATTATAGGGGTTTATTGCTTAACGTCAAGGGATTTGTGTCAAGAAACTGTAATTTTCTGGAGGCGTTTTTGCGTCCGATCCGGCCTGCCGAAAAGCCAACAGGCCGGGTTGTTTCTAACTCTTTGATTCTGTTGAACGCAGGATTTCAGGCAAGGCGGCACGCATATATTGCACCCAGGTAATCAGCGTCAGGACGGCCGCAAAATAGAGCATCGGAAAACCCAGCTCGCCCCAGTTGACGCCCCATAACTCGCCGCCGTAAAGCAGCCAGGTCAAAGCCGCCAACTGCGAGGCGGTTTTGATTTTACCCAATTTTGAAACAGCCACGACTTCACGGGCGTTGTTTTCCGCCATCCATTCGCGCAGCGCGGAAATGCCGATTTCACGCATCAGAATGATGATGGCCGAGAGAATCACCAATAAGTTGTCATGGTACTCTGCCGCTACCACCACCAGCGCCGCGCCCACAATCAACTTGTCGGCCACCGGATCCAGAAACGCGCCCAGCTTGCTGTCAGAGCCGAGTTTTCTGGCCAGAAACCCGTCAAACCAGTCGGTAATCGCCGCGATCATAAACGCCAGACCGGCCCAAAAACGCGCGTCTTCAATCGGTGCGTAATAACAGATCAGAAAAACCGGAATCAAAACGACGCGCGACCACGTCATCATCATGGGAAGGGATTGCAGATTCATGGAAAGAAAAACGTCCTTAAACACTAGTAGTGGGCATTGTACGTTAAAGGCGGGTTAACGCATACCGTTGTCAATAAAAATTAAATCGTTTGTTGCGCGCGGACAAATTCAGCGCGATTCACAGTGCGCCATGAAAAAAGTCATAGATGCGCTGCGCCTTATCCAGACTGATCCCCTTGACCTTGCGCAACTCCTGCACCGAGGCGTTTTTGACCTCCGCCAGACCGCCGAAATGCAGCAGCAGGGCCTTGCGCGTTTTAGGACCGATCCCCTCGATGTCCTCCAGCGCGGAGTGGGTCTGTAATTTGGTGCGTTTGGCGCGGTGCGAGGTGATGGCGAAACGGTGCGCTTCGTCGCGGATGTGGTTAATCAGATGCAGCGCCACATCATCCGCCTCCAAATCGATACCCTCCTCATTATAAGGAGTGTAGAGTATTTCCAGCCCCGCTTTGCGCCCTTCGCCCTTGGCCACCGAAACCAGCGGAATCATCTCGAGCTCCAGCCCTTTCAACACATCAATCGCCTGATTGAGCTGGCCTTTACCGCCGTCCACCACAATCAGGTCGGGCAGCACCGCGCCCTCTTTGGCCAAACGGCTATAGCGCCGCTGCAACGCCTGGTGCATGGCTGCATAATCATCGCCGCCCTGAATGCCTTCGATATTGAATTTGCGGTAATCGCGGCTACTCGGCACGCCGTCTTTAAACACCACACAACTGGCCACCGTCTGCGCGCCTTGGGTGTGGCTGATGTCAAAACACTCCATGTAATTCGGCGCTTTAGGCAACGCCAGCGCTTCCTGCAAGGCCCGCACCCGTTCAAACTGCGACGCTTTCTGGCTCAAATGCTGTTTCAAACCGCTGGTTGCATTGGTTTGAGCCAACTGCATCAGGCCTTTGGCGGTCTGCTGCGCGGGCAACTGTAACTTGACTTTTTGACCGCGTTTCTCGCTCAGCCACGCCTCTAGCACTTTCTGCTCCGTCAATTTCTCCGGCACCAATAGCTGTGCCGGCACCGGATGCGCCTCGTAATGCTGACTGATAAAGGCGCTCAAAACCGCATCACGGTCAACTCCGGTTTCCGCAAATTCCAGCTGTTTGGGGTAAAAATGTTCGCTGCCCCACAGATTGCCGCCGCGATACATCATTAAACAGACGCAAACCTGCCCCGCCGCTTCACTCAACGCAATCACATCCATATCGCGGTTGCCCGGCTGATTAATCAGATGCTGGCTCTGGACGGCACGCAGCGCGGAAATCTTGTCGCGCAAGCGGGCGGCCTGCTCAAACGCCAAGGCCTCGGCGGCCTGCTCCATCTGCTTGCCCAATTCCTCAATCACATCAAAGCTTTTTCCCTGCAAAAACATCAGGGTATGACGCACATCCTGCGCATATTCCTGTTGCGTGACCAGCCCTTCCACACAAGGGCCGGAACAGCGTTTGATCTGGTATTGCAGACACGGCCGCGAACGATGGTTGAAGACACTTTCGGCGCACTGGCGCACCGGAAAAATCTTTTGCAGTGCCTGCAAGGTTTGATGCACCGCGGCCGCATTCGGGAACGGGCCAAAGTATTCCCCTACCCGGCGTTTGGCGCCACGATGATAGCTTAATGAAGGAAAAGCCTTGCCAGTCGAAACATAGATATACGGATACGACTTGTCATCGCGAAACAGAATGTTGTATTTGGGTTTATGACGTTTGATCAGCGTGTTCTCAAGAATCAAGGCCTCGCTTTCGGTATCGGTCACCGTTACCTCGATGGCGGCCACCTGCTTGACCATACGTGCGGTTTTGATTTCGTCGTGCGACTTCTTGAAATAACTGGATACGCGGCGCTTGAGATTTTTAGCCTTGCCCACATAGATAATCTTGCCCGCCGCATTGAGCATACGATAGACGCCGGGCCGCTCTGTCAACTGCTTGAGAAAAGCCTCGATATTAAAATCTTCATAGACTTTGTCATCTGCATCACAGTTGGCTTCTTCCGTGTTTTCGTCGTCGGAAAAACTCAACAGGCCGGGTTCGGCCGCATCGTCTACCAGCATTTTTTTGTCGGATGGTTGGGTCATAAGATTTATCAGGGTAAAATGGCGCAAAGCTATACAATCAACGACCTGTATTATAAAGGATAAAACATGGAAACTGGCCCTCAAAACGACACCTCTCAGCAAGATCCGCAAGGTTTCAAACGTCTTGCCTCTGCCGTGGAATCACTGGTCAAACAGGAACGCTGGACGCGCCGGGTCGCCAACTTCCTCAAACTGGCGGTGGCCGCCTACATCCTGTTTTTCATTTTTATCGCCATTGAAAACATGAACAATCTCGAAGACCTGGAGTCTTTGGCCGACGGCAAGGAACATGCCGCCATTATCAAACTCGACGGCCCGATTATGCCCGGAACACTGACCAGTGCCGAAATGATCAACCCGCTGCTGGAAAAAGCGTTCTCCAATCCCTCCAGCAAAGCGGTCATTATTCAGGCCAATTCACCCGGCGGCAGCCCGGTACAGTCGGCCCTCATCAATGACGAAATCACCCGCCTGAAAACCCTTTACCAAAAACCGGTTTATGTCGTGGTTGAAGACCTGTGCGCGTCGGGCTGCTACTACATCGCCGTGGCGGCTGACGCCATCTACGCCAATAAGGGTTCCATTGTCGGCTCTATCGGCGTGCGCATGGACAGCTTCGGCTTTACCGGCCTGATGGAAAAAATGGGTATCGAAAACCGTTCGATGCACGCCGGCGAACACAAAACCTTTATCAATCCGTTTGCCGAAAAAGACGAAGAGGGCCGCAAATTCTTCCAAGAACGCATTTTGGAACGCACCCATCAGCAGTTCATCCAGGCGGTACGTGACGGCCGCGGCGAGCGTCTTAAAGAAAACAAACAGACCTTTACCGGCTTGGTTTGGCTCGGCGATGAAGCCGTGCAAAACGGCCTGATCGACGGTTTGGGGGACATGGGTTCGGTACAACGCGATATTGTCGGCGTTGACCATAGCCGTCTTTATGAATCGGAAAAAACCCTGTTTGAGCAGCTGATGGGCGATCTGGGCGCGGAAACCGCCACCCGCCTGGGCAGCTATCTGTACACGCTAAAATAACCAACCACACCAAAACGGCCGGAGCTTACCCCCTCTTAAGCCCTATGCTTAGCCGTCGCAAGCGCGCCACACCGTTCTTTGGAGCTGGCGCACTTGCAACATCGCAGGCCGAGCGCCGTTATTCCTTTCCATACCTTGATTAAAACGCGCATAAACCGACCTTTACGCAACTTATCGGCTATAATACCCAGTATTTTAACCATGATTTTCAGCGGCTTACGCCATTTTACGGCGCCTTACTCACGCTTTAATGACTGAACATCACGGCAACACCCGGCTTAACAACGACATTCAGGTAACAAGGTTCGCTAACACGCCAATGCCTATTGCACACTTTCAGAACACATCGCCGCTCAAGCAGTTTCTAGCACGGCATTTTGCCAAGCTGGTCGCCATCGGGGCGTTTGTGGTTCTCAGCCTAATCAGCCTGACCATCATTTACCAAAACTATCAGGCGCAAAAACAACGCCTCATCAACTACTCCGCCTCCCTGAGTCAAAACAGCTTCAACTCCAGCAAAGAGGCGCTGTCACTGACGGCACGCAGCATCTTCATCAGCGCCATTTTCAAGGACGAGATTTTTAAACTCATGGCCGAGGCCTATCATGGCGACCAAGCCACACGTGACGCTGTACGCCGCGAACTCTACCTCAAGCTCTATCCAACCTACCAGATGCTGCGCAATGAAAATCTGCGCCAACTGCACTTTCACCTGCCCAATGCGGTGAGTTTTCTACGTTTTCACCGCCCGGATAAATTCGGCGACGATCTCTCCGGCGTACGTCCGACCATTATGGCGGTCAATCAAACCCGCGAACCGGTCACCGGCTTTGAAGAAGGCCGCATCTACAACGGCTTTAGACACGTCTATCCCATTCGCTACAAAAACGAATTCGTCGGCACCGTTGAAATCTCCTTCTCGGTCGACTCCATCTTCGAACTCGTGCTCCACAACCATGTCGAATACAGCGCCATATTGCTCAAGCGCAAGGCTATCGAACAAAAAGTCTTTGCCGATGAACTCTCCAATTACGAGGCTTCAACCATCGATGACGACCTGCTGCGCGACAAAAAAATCAAGGGATTTCACGCCGGCACCGCCACGCTGGACGAAAACACGCTACAGCAGATTAATGCCGCCATTCGCCCGCAATTTCAGCGCAACTGCGAACGCTGCAGCTTTGTCACCCAGATAGGCGCCAAACACTACCTCACCCACCTATACAGCCTGCAGGACTTTACCGGTCAAAAAATCGGCTATATCGTCAACTACCATGAAGAGCCGGCCTTGGGTACGCTCAATAAAAGTTATCTCGAAGTGCTGGCCGTCAACGAAGTGCTGTTACTGCTTATCAGCGGGCTGATTTTCTTCTATGCCCGCAGCCTCATGTCGCAGCAGCAAACCCTAAAACGTCTGGCCAATATCGACTCGCTCACCGGCGTACTCAACCGCCACGCTTTTAAAAAGGCCCTGCATGAAAACATGGCCAAAAATCGTGCGCACAACAACCCCTTGAGCGTCATCTTCTTCGACATCGACCACTTCAAATCAATCAATGACAACCACGGTCATTTAATGGGTGATGAAGTGCTCAAATACCTCACCCTGCTGATCCGTGACGGCATCACCCATAACGACATCTTTGCGCGTTGGGGCGGTGAAGAGTTTGTGATTCTGCTACCCAACACCTCTTTCACCGTGGCGCAAACCATTGCCGAACGCCTGCGCAAACGCATCGAACTGCAACAGCATTTTAGCTTCACCATCACCTCCAGCTTCGGCGTCACCAGCCTACGCGATGATGACTCCACTGAAAGCCTGCTGCAACGTGCCGACCAGCTGCTATACGATTCAAAACGCCTTGGCCGCAACTGTATCACCGCGCATACCTAAAAAAGCCATCGCCGCAAAGCGATAAAAGTCATGATAAAAAATCATAAAGGTGTCGTAACGGCTACAAAAAAGCCCGCTTGAGTCCATAAACTCAAGCGGGCTTTGTGCTTTTTAGTGTCTGTAAAAACTGAACAGGCCGGGTACCCGGCCTGTTCAGTTTAATTGGCCGCTAATCAGGCAACGGCCACACCGATATCCGACAACTTCTTGGGCGACACCACTTCGTAATCCGCCATCTCGTCGAATTGCAGGTAACGGTAAACATCACCGGTCATCGTATCCAGCTTGGCCACCGCTTGCATGTATTCAGCCACGGTCGGAATCTTGCCGACCGCAGCACACACCGCCGCCAGTTCGGCAGAACCCAGATACACGTTAGCGCCGTTACCCAAACGGTTCGGGAAGTTACGCGTTGAGGTCGAGAACACCGTGGCGCCGTCCGCCACACGCGCCTGGTTACCCATGCACAATGAACAGCCTGGCATCTCGGTACGCGCACCGACCTTACCGAAGATACTGTAATAGCCCTCTTCGATCAACTGACGCTCGTCCATTTTAGTTGGCGGCGCAATCCACAGACGGGTCGGCACATTGCTCATGCCTTCCATGACCTTGCCGGCGGCGCGGTAGTGACCGATGTTGGTCATACATGAGCCGATAAAGACCTCATCGATCTTGTCGCCGGCGACCTCCGACAACAGTTTGACGTCATCCGGATCGTTCGGGCAGGCCACAATCGGCTCTTTGATGTCCGCCAGATCGATTTCAATCACTTCAGCATACTGGGCGTCCGCATCCGCTTCGAGCAGTTGTGGATTATCGATCCACTTCTGCATCTCGTCTCGGCGGCGCAACAGTGTACGTGCATCCTGATAACCGTTCTCCACCATCCAGTCGATCAACGCCATGTTCGACTTCAGGTATTCGATAATCGGCTCTTTGCCCAATTTGACCACACAACCGTTGGCGGAACGTTCCGCAGACGCATCCGACAATTCAAACGCTTGCTCAACTTTCAAATGCTCCAGACCTTCGATTTCCAACACGCGGCCGTTAAAAACGTTTTTCTTGCCTTTCTTCTCGACCGTCAACAGCCCTTTCTGAATCGCCGCGTAAGGAATCGCATTCACCAGATCACGCAGTGTGATGCCCGGTTGCATTTTGCCTTTAAAGCGCACCAATACCGACTCCGGCATATTCAACGGCATCACGCCCAAGGTCGCCGCAAACGCCACCAGACCCGAACCCGCAGGGAAGGAAATACCAATCGGGAAACGCGTGTGCGAGTCACCGCCGGTCCCCACCGTGTCCGGCAACAACAGGCGGTTCAACCAGGAGTGGATAACCCCGTCACCCGGACGCAACGCCACACCGCCACGGCTCGTCATAAACTCCGGCAGCGAGTGTTGCAGTTTAATATCAACTGGTTTTGGATAAGCCGCCGTATGGCAGAAAGACTGCATCACCAGATCGGCAGAGAAGCCCAGACAGGCCAGTTCCTTCATCTCATCGCGCGTCATCGCGCCGGTGGTGTCCTGAGAACCGACCGTCGTCATGTGCGGTTCGCAATACATGCCAGGGCGCACGCCTTCAATGCCACACGCCTTGCCGACCATCTTCTGCGCCAAGGTATAACCGTGATCCGCCTGCGACTTGTCCTGCGGACGGATAAAGACATCGGACGGTTCCATCCCCAGGGATTTACGCGCCTTGTCGGTCAAACCGCGGCCGATAATCAACGGCACACGCCCGCCGGCGCGCACTTCGTCCGGCATGGTGTCCGGCGCCAATTCAAACGTAGAAATGGTTTCGCCCGCGGCATTGGTAATCTTACCGGCGTAGGGGTGAATGGTAATCACGTCCCCCATATTCATCGCAGACACATCACATTCGATCGGCAAAGAACCGGAGTCTTCTGCCGTGTTAAAGAAGATTGGCGCGATCTTGCCGCCCAGTACCACACCGCCCTGGCGCTTGTTCGGCACAAACGGAATGTCATCCCCGAAGAACCACATGACCGAGTTCATCGCCGATTTACGCGAAGAACCGGTACCGACCACGTCGCCCACATAAGCAACCGGATGGCCCTTGGCTTTCAACTGTTCAATCGTGCCTTGCACATCATCCATACGTGCTGCCAGCATCTCCTTGGCGTGCAATGGAATATCCGGACGCGACCAGGCCGCTGTGGCTGGAGACAGATCGTCGGTGTTGGTTTCGCCATCTACTTTAAAAACTGTAACGGTAATGCTTTCAGGCATAGCCGGCTTGTTCAGGAACCACTCGGCGTTTGCCCACGATTGCATGACCTTTTGCGCATAAGCATTGGTTTTGGCTTTGTCTGCCACATCATGGTAGTTATCGTAAACCAGCAGGGTTTTTGACAGCGCTTCAACCGCCGCTTCGGCGACGGCCGCATTGCTGCTGTCGAGCAGGTCGATCAACGGCTGGACGTTGTAACCACCCAGCATGGTGCCCAACAGGAAAGTCGCCTGTTCCGGTGCAATCAACGCCACCTCGATGCTCTCTTTGGCCACATCCGCCAAAAAACTCGCTTTAACGTAAGAAGCCTCGTCGACCCCAGGCGGTACGCGGTTGCTCAACAAATCCAAAACAAACGCCTCTTCGCCCGCCGGTGGGTTTTTGATCAGTTCAACCAATTGCGCGGTCTGTTCTGCATTGAGTGGTAAAGGTGGAATCCCTTCAGCAGCACGCTCGGCAACGTGGTTACGATAGGCTTCTAACATAGATGAAGTCTCCTAAAAGCTAAGAATAAGAAATGAATTGCGCTATAATACCACACCATTATTTACAGACAAATTTACAACAGCGAGTTTTGCACGAGTGGGGCGCGCAGCAAAAATGAGGGAAAATTTGACTGATTAAGGCTGGAAACGCGGCCAATAGCCAGCTATTGGCAAGTTTTTGAACGAAAATCAGGTGAATTTTAACCATTTTTACTCGTGCAGCCACCTCGTGCGAAGCTCTCAAAACATAGGGTTAGCGAAAATGTTACTGTCAGAATTGACCGCAATTTCTCCGGTAGATGGGCGTTACGGCGCGCGTTTAGGCAACTTGAAAGCGATCTTCAGCGAGTTCGGTTTGATCAAAAACCGTGTTAAGGTCGAAGTCTTCTGGTTACGCATGTTGGCCAACCATCCCGGTATCGAAGAAGTTCCGGCGCTAAGCAGTGACGCGCAAGCCCATATGATGAAACTGGTGGACGAGTTCACACTGGAAATGGCACAACGCGTCAAGGAAATCGAAAGAACCACCAACCACGACGTTAAAGCGGTTGAATACCTGATTAAAGAACACTTCGCCTCTAACGCCGAATTGAGCGCAGTTTCCGAGTTTGTGCACTTTGCCTGTACCTCGGAAGACATCAACAACTTGGCTTACGCGCTCATGTTGAAAGACGCCCGCGCCGATATCATCGTGCCGGAAATGCAAGCTGTCACTGACCGCATCGCGCAAATGGCAACCGATATGGCCGACATCCCGATGATGTCACGCACTCACGGTCAGCCAGCCTCTCCGACCACGGCCGGTAAAGAGTTCGCCAACGTCGCCTACCGTTTGCAACGTCAGATCAAACAGCTGATGAACGTACAACTTCTAGGCAAAATCAACGGTGCCACCGGTAACTTCAACGCCCACTTGGCAGCGTACCCTCAAGTTAACTGGTATGAACTGTCTGAACAGTTCGTACAAAGCTTGGGTCTGGCATGGAACCCATACACTATCCAGATCGAACCGCATGACTATATCGCCGAATACTTCCATGCAATGCAGCGTTTCAACACTATCCTGATCGACTTCGACCGTGACGTATGGGGCTACATCGCACTAGGCTTCTTCAAACAGAAAACCGTGGCCGGCGAAATCGGCTCTTCGGCCATGCCGCACAAGGTTAACCCGATCGACTTCGAAAACTCCGAAGGCAACTTGGGCATTGCCAACGCCATTTTCGATCATTTGGGTCAAAAACTGCCTATCTCTCGCTGGCAGCGTGACCTGACGGATTCGACCGTACTGCGTAACTTGGGTGTTGGTGTGGCGCACACTATGATCTCCCTGCAAGCGACCATGAAAGGTTTGAGTAAACTGGAAGTGAATGCGCAAGCGATGGCCGACGACCTGAACAACAACTGGGAAGTCTTGGCGGAAGCCATTCAAACCGTCATGCGCCGCTATGCGTTTGAAAAACCTTATGAGCGCCTGAAAGACCTGACCCGTGGTCAGCGCGTCAATAAAGAGATCATGCAAAACTTTATCGACGGCCTGGAAGGACTTCCTGCTGACGCCAAAGAATATCTGCGCAACCTGACACCTGCCAGCTATATTGGTAACGCGGCACAACAGGCCGCCAATATCGAATTGGCATTGACTATGCTCAAAGGCAGATAATCAAACCGCCAATTAAACCCTTTTAAAAACCCACCAGGCCTGGTGGGTTTTTTATTGAAACAAACAAAACAGATCGACCGACACTTTTGTGAGTACACATTATGATCCAGCTACAACACATTGATTTACAGACTTTTCTAAAAGATTACTGGCAGAAAAAACCGCTGATTATCCGCAACGCCCTACCCGGTTTTCAATCGCCTGTTGCACCGGATGAACTAGCCGGTCTGTCACTGGAAGACGAAGTCGAAAGCCGTATCGTTATCCAACACGGCGAGCAGGATTACGAACTCAAAAAAGGACCTTTCGACGAAGATACTTATGCCAGTCTTCCAGAACAGAACTGGACGCTATTGGTTCAAGGCATGGATCGTCTGATTCCCGAAGTCACCGCCGTATTGGACCAATTCGACTTTCTGCCGCGCTGGCGCATAGACGACATTATGGTCAGCTACGCTACCACCGGCGGCAATGTCGGTCCGCACTTCGATCACTATGACGTTTTCCTGCTACAAGCTGCCGGCAAACGCCGTTGGATGCTAACATCGCAAGATTGTGTTGAATCCAACTATATCGAAGGCGTTGATCTACGCTTGATGAAAACCTTCAAAGTCGAGCAGGACGAAGTGTTTGAAGCAGGCGATATTCTGTACCTACCGCCAAAATGGGGACATCACGGCGTGGCCCTCGACGACGAGTGCATGACCTACTCCATCGGCTACCGCACCTATCGCGGTCAAGAACTGTGGGACAGCTTTGGCGATCACCTCTCCGAAATGGCCGCCTTCCGCCAACTCTACCAAGACCCGACCTGGCCTGTTGAATTAAATCCGGGCGAAGTCACCGACGCCGCGATCGAACAAGCGCAAGCCTTGCTAAGCAGCATTATGCAGGACAAAGCACTGCTAAAAACTTGGTTTGGACGTTTTGCCACCCAGTTGGATCAAGGTGCTGCGCAGCAACTGCCGGAACCTTTAAGCGAAGAAGAAACTGCCGAATTCAGCGAATTTGTGGACGCCCTGTCCGCTTGCGAAGGCATGGAAAAAGACCCCGTCTGCCGCTTCGCCTATGCGGATAACGTCGCTTCCTCCTGCACTCCAGAAGGTGAAACCGCACTCTATATCAACGGCGCCATCTGGGACAAACAAGGCGCTTCCGACAACTTCGTCCATGCTCTGTGCAACCAACCCTGGCTGGCAGCCGAGCAACTGCAAGAAGAAGCCAACCACGCCCTGCTGTATGATTTGTGGAAACTGCAGTATCTGGTGTTTATTGAATAAAGCATGCTTTATTAAGCAAAACCTTCACAAATAAAAAACTGACCAGGCCGGGTCAGTTTTTTATCTCTTGGGCTTATGCATTGCGCACGCTACACTTTATCGCTTTGATTGCCGTGCTTACGCCAGCCATGCCGAATACTCAGCTCTTTCATCCAACGCATCAGCACCACGACCAACATGGCTAGAACGGCACCTAACCCCGCCAAAAACATATCTTTTTGACCATCCCACACATCGCCCTGCGCGCCCAGAAAAGCCAGCCCGGCGGACGGATCCACATTCGTCGCAGTCAGCCATTCCAGAATTTCATACGAGGCCGAACACGCCATCACCATCACCGCAGGAAACGCATCCCCCCAATAACTGCGAGCATCCGCCACACGATAAAATGCTTCGCGGATAGGATAGGCAAGCAAAAGCCCGAAGCCAAAGTGCACCAAGCGGTCATACATATTGCGATCTGATCCGAACCACGCCTGCAAGGTAAAACCGAACGGCACCTCCGAATAGGTGTAATGCGAACCGATCACGTGCATACACAGGAACAGCGTAATCAAGGTATAGGAAAGATCCGACAGGCGGAAGGCGCGGCTGATGAGCAAAATAATCGGTACAAAGAGAAAGATCAGGTAATTCTCCAGCAGCCAGTCATCCGGGTAGACAGGATCAATAGCAGCCCAAATCCATACGAGGACAAAGGTGAGCATCAAAAACAGGCGGTATCGCGGCACCTTCAATAACGGCATATGCTTAATTCCTCTTTTTATTTTGGATTGCTCTGGAATACTTTATATCAACCACACAATTTAAGACAAACAGGCCGTAAACATGAACGCCGAGCATTGCCGGCACCGGATAGGTTTGTTTACACCCAAATTAGCCCATAAAAAAACCCCGCTATGAGAACTCATAACGGGGTTTGAGCAGCAATCACAATTATCGTTGGCGCTCGCGTATCAACGCCAGCATTCAACGATTAAGCACGCTTACGGAATTCACCGGTACGCGTATCGATTTCGATTTTTTCGCCGATTTCGATGTAGCTGGCAACGCTCAACTCAGCGCCGTTGGTCAAACGTGCTGTTTTCATCACTTTACCAGACGTATCGCCGCGCACAGCCGGTTCGGTATAAGCCACTTCACGCACGATGATAGTCGGCATCTCAACAGAGATTGGACGACCGTTGTAGAAAGTCACTTCACACACGTCCTGCATGCCGTCTTCGATATAGTTGGCTGAATCACCCAAATCGTCTTTTTCGATTTCGTATTGGTTGTACTCTTCATCCATAAAGACAAACAATGGATCGGCGAAATAGCTGTAAGTACACTCTTTCTTTTCAAGAATGATGTCATCTAGCTTGTCGTCGGCTTTGTAAACGGTTTCTGTACCTTGACCGGTCAGCACGTTTTTCAGCTTCATTTTAACCACGGCGGCGTTACGGCCTGATTTGTTAAATTCCGCTTTGAGGATGACCATAGGCGCGTCACCCATCATAAATACGTTACCTGGTTTAAGTTCTTGTGCTGTTTTCATTGAATAAATCCTGAGAAATTAAATTGTCTGGCGAATTATAGTGTTTTTTTAACAAAACGAACTAAATTTGTGCTTAATTCGCCTAAATTTTTTAAATGCTGGCGCCAGGCGTCTGCATGCCACTCCAATGCAACGCGATCGGACATGACCTTGTGCCACACATCCGTCTGCAACTTTCCGCTATTCCATTGAATCATCAGCGCTTTTAAGGATTCCGGCGGCTGGTAAACTTCCAGAAAGGCTTCGAGTTTATCCCAATGCGCCGCATCCTCGGTCGGATAAATATGCCACACAAACGGCTTGCCCGCCCATTGGGCGCGAACGAAAGACTCCTCGCCGCGTACAAAATTCACATCGCATAACCACAACAGCTCGTCATAGGCGCTTTGCGGCAGAAACGGCATGACCACTAGGGTCACATTCTCTTGCTGCCAGGATTCGCCAGCTTGTAAATTCAGACTGCTTTGCCGATTGAATTCCGCCAGCAATTTGCCTTCCGGCAGATAGGCCAATACCGGCCTGTTGAGTTGTTGCCATTGTTCAATCAAACTCGGTAAAGCGGGGTTTTCATAGGCAAACAGCGACACCTTCAGCGTGTTGCTGTCCGCCCACGGTAGCCGCCATTGGCGACACCAGGCCTGCTGAATTTCAATATTTTGAAAAGCCTGACGACGGTCTTCATAATCGGACTCCAACATCAAACCGCCGGTGCCTTCGACCAATCCCGGAAAAAAGAAATGACGCGTCAAGCCATTGGATTGCAACGAGCCCAAACCGTGACATCCCACCACCCAGGACTCGGCCGAAAGATATTCCAGATTAATCCAGAAGGTCGGTTTGACGGCATCGGCAGCCTGCTTGACTTGCAGCTTGGCGCGCTGCAGTTGTGTCTGCATCATCTGCAGATAGGCTTGTGGCAAATCGCAGCCAAAGGCTTCAATCACCACCTGCGGCAACGGTTCAAAATCCACGGAGGTCAAATCGTCGCACCACACAAGTACCTCTAAACGTCCGGCTTCCAAAGACTGTTTGGCAGAGGCCAAATCCAATTCGGGCACCAGTGTTTGCAGGGCGGCCAGATCATCAATCCATAAACGCACATGCAGGCCTTGTTTTTGCACCAGCAGCCTGGCCAAACGCCAGGTCACCCCGGCATCGCCGAAATTATCGACCACGCGGCAGAAGATATCCCAAGACCCGGCCTGTTCAGTTTTTTTTGAAGTCATTTTTATCCATTCTCTCACCTACAAAAACGCCCCTTGCGGGGCGTTAAGAATGCCTCAAACTTGGAATTAAAGCGTTTTGACCTCAAAACCATGCTCTTTGACAATGTCACTCATACCGCTGTGCGTCAATACCGCAACCGAGGCTTTGGCCGGATCCAGATAGCGCTCTGCCACCTCTCGCAGCTCCTGCAAACTGGTTGAAACCACGCCTTGACGATACGCCATGCGAACATCATGCGTACGCCCGTAAAGCTGCTGATAGAACGCCTTTTTGGCCTCGCCGGCGGGTGAGCCTGGTTTATCCATGGCGCTGATGACATTCAAAATCGCCTCGTCCACCTTGGCCTGCGTAGCGTCATTGCTCATCAGCCACTCCTTGGCCTTGGCAAAATCGGCATAGGTTTCCAGCAAACGCGGGTCGCGGTAGGAGTAGAACATAAACGCCGCCGATTCGGCATTGAAACTCGCGCCGCCGCCGTAAGCACCGCCTTTCTCGCGGATGGCCGAATGCAAAAAGCCGTTACGCAGGCATGCGCCCAATACCGCGAGCTTCGGCGCATCGGCATGATCGGCACTTACCGCCGGGAAAGCCTGCGCGCAGAAGTTGACCTGCGTGCTGGTGACCCAGGCCTGCTTGACCGTCGATTGCGACGCCTCCAGATGGAAACGGCCAGCCGCCTCCCCGGCTTGCTGCATTTTGCCCCAACGGGATGCCATGCCGCCCAGTGCGGCATCGAAACCGGCTTCATCAACCACCAACAGCGCCTGCTTGGCGCCGTTTTGCAGTTTCTGGCGAATGCCCGTCAACTGGTCGGCAAACTCTTCCAAGGCGGTGGGTTCTTTGAGCTTGTCATAAAACTGCTTGATGAACTGAATGCCGGCAAAGCCGCTGCGCTCGAATTTCCATTTGGCAATCGGCGTAAACTGCTGTGCCGCCGCCATCATCGCCAGACCGTGACCGTTGCCGGTAATGCCATGATCGACACTCGCACGGATTTGCCCGACCAGATCTTTCAGACGCGCCATCTCGTCAAAACGCGCGCTGTAAAGCGTATCTTCAATCAACTGCGCCATCTCACCCTGATGACGGTTCAACGCCTTGGATGACACTATGAAATGGCTATGGAAATCCTGCGTGTCGCCGATTTTGCTATGCAGCGACGAACGCGCCGACAAGCTGCCGCACACCGCCGCCTGATGCGCCTGGGTGGCGACATAATCGCGCCCGCCGGAACCCACTTCGGTCAAACAGCTGTTAAACAGCGGCAGAATGGCTTTTTCGTGGTCAGTCAAATCCGGCAGGTCAATCAACACTTGTTCATACACCAGGCCGTTGGTGCCGCACTGGTAAGTGCTCACGCTCAAATCGCCGACTGTCGCACGGCTGCCGGCCACGGTTTTAATGTCTGCCGGGATATCCGCCTTGGTCACCTCCGGCAGAATCGTCGGATCGTCGATCTGTTCCTGACGGACTTCCAACGCCAACGCCTGGTCGACAATCGCCTGTTTTTGCGCCTCGCTCAAACTCGCCTGAATCGCTTCCAGTTTGGCTTTTTCGGCCTCCGCTTCACGCGCCGCCAATTCCGTATCCGGCTTCAAAGTCAAACGCACACGATGCGGATTATCCAGCAACCAGGTTTTCACCAGGCCGGGTATGAATTGCGGGTCTTTAATCGCTTCGGCCAATTCCAGCAAGGCCGCATCAATATCCAGCAAGGCGATCGGATCACCGTCATGCAAGGCGCCCGGCAAAGCATGCAATATCAGCTGCAAACCGTAAGGGTAGCTGTCGCCGCCGACTTCACGCTGCGACAGTTCCAACTGATGCAGCATCGCCTCCACCTGCGCCTGATCGACGCCCTCTTTGGCAATGCGCTGCAATTCATCCAGAATCAGCGCTTCAATCGCTTCGCTGTGTTCGGCTTCCGAACCCTGCACGCCGACCGCGAAGACCATCTCTTTGTTGGACTCTTCTAGCCCGCATAACGGCGAAGGCGCTTCGGCCAACTCGGTCTCTTCCAATACTTTGCGAAGCGGCGAGGCGCTGTTGTCCAACAACACCGCTGCCAGTAGCTGGCCTTTCAACACCTCCATCGGGTCCTGATTCAGCCCCAGCAACCAACCCAACACAATATGGGTTTTCTTGCTGGTATCTTCTTCGTCCAACGCATAGACGTCTTCCGCAATCTGTGGTGCATCAAAACGCTGTTCCAAGCCCACATGCACTTGCGGCACCGGCGAGGTGAAACGCTTCAAACCGAGTTCTTCGAACTGGGTTTGATGCTCCAGCGCGGAAATATCGCCATAGGTCATAAACACCGCATTCGACGGATGGTAATGCGCTTTGTGAAACGCCACCAGCTCTTCATAGCTCAATTCGGGAATCGCGGTCGGCTCGCCGCCACTGTTGTAGTGGTAGGTATTAGTCGGGTAGATGGCCGACGTCAGGCTTTGCCACAAACGCGATACCGGCGAGCTCATCGCCCCTTTCATCTCGTTGAACACCACACCTTTATAGGTCAAAGGCGACTGCGGATTATCCATCTCTTCGAACTCGAAGCGATGCCCTTCCTGGGCAAAATCCAACGGATCTAAAATCGGAAAAAACACTGCGTCCATATAGACTTGCAACAGGTTTTGAAAGTCCTTTCTATTTTCTGTTGCAAACGGATAGGCCGTCCAATCGCTGGAGGTGAAGGCGTTCATAAAGGTGTTCAAGGAACGGCGGATCATCATGAAGAACGGATCGCGCACCGGATAGCGCTCGCTGCCGCACAGCACGGTATGCTCCAGAATATGCGCCACACCGGTCGAATCCATCGGCACGGTGCGCAACGCCACCAGAAACACGTTCTGGGCATCGTCCGCCGCCATATGGTAGTGCACCGCCCCGGTCAGTTTGTGCTGGTAGTGCTCAACCGTCAGATTCAGACTTTCAATAAAATGGGTGCCAAGATAGTCAAATGCAGGATGGGCCTTTGCAATCGGTTGTGTCATATGATTTCCAAACCCTTTAATTTTTGTAATGTCGATAATTTTATATGCAAAAAAGCCGCCCAGGATCACTCCGTAGCGGCTTCATCAAGCGGAAGTTAATGCCTAACAGACTTAAGCATCCGCATCCTTGATGGACAGTTTAACGCGACCTTGCTTGTCGATTTCGGTCAGTTTCACGCGAACTTGCTGACCTTCTTTCAGATAGTCAGCCACGTTCTCGACACGCTCCTGCGCGATTTGCGATACGTGTACCAGCCCTTCACGGCCCGGCATATACGCCACAAACGCGCCGAAATCGACGATCTTCTTGACCACGGCATCGTAAGTTTTGCCGATTTCCGGCTCGGCGACGATGTCATTGATCATCGCTTTGGCCACATTGGCTGCGTCTTCATCCACAGCCGCAATCTTCACATTGCCGTCGTCGTCGATTTCAATTGTACAACCGCTCTGCTCGGTGATGCTACGGATGGTCGCGCCGCCTTTACCGATGATTTCACGCACCTTCTCAGGCTTCACTTTTACCATAAAGAAACGTGGTGCCGTGCTCGCGATATCCGCATTGGAGTGATCGATCGCCTTGGCCATTTCACCCAGAATATGCACGCGCCCTTCTTTTGCCTGTTGCAACGCAATGCGCATGATCTCTTCGGTGATGCCGTTGATCTTGATGTCCATCTGCAGTGCCGTCACACCTTGTTCGGTACCGGCCACTTTAAAGTCCATGTCGCCCAGGTGGTCTTCGTCACCCAGAATGTCGGACAATACCGCAAAGCCGCTGTCTTCCTTGATCAAGCCCATGGCGATACCGGCAATGGGTGCTGCAATCGGCACACCGGCGTGCATCAACGACATCGAGGTGCCGCACACCGACGCCATCGAGCTGGAACCGTTCGACTCGGTGATTTCAGACACCACGCGAATGGTGTACGGGAATTCGTCCGCTGTTGGCAACAAGGCCGCTACACCGCGACGCGCCAGCATGCCGTGACCGATTTCACGACGTCCTGGTGAACCGATACGCCCGCACTCACCTACCGAAAACGGCGGGAAGTTGTAGTGCAGCATAAAACGGTCATTGTAAGAGCCGGTCAATTCGTCAACGATTTTGGCGTCTTTTTCAGTTCCCAGAGTCGTGACCACCAAGGCCTGCGTTTCACCGCGCGTAAACAAGGCCGAACCGTGCACTTTCGGCAACACGCCGACTTTACAGGTGATCGGACGCACCGTTTTGGTATCGCGGCCGTCGATACGCGGCTCACCGGCAATGATTCGGCCACGTACGATATCTTTTTGCAGTTTGCCGAACATGCCGTCGATGTCGCCTGCGTCAAAACCGTTCGGATTGATTTCGCTGACTACCAGATGCTCCATTGCTTTGGCTTTGGCGGCGTCCAGCGCGGCATAACGCGCCATCTTGTCGGCGATAGAGTAAGCGGCTTCGACATCGCTGCGAATCAGACCGAATACCGCTTCTTTCAAGGCGGTATTTTCAGGCGCCGGCTGCCATTCCATCACCGGCTTGCTGACCTGCTGGGCAAACTCTTCAATCGCTTTAATCGCCACCTGCATCTGTTCGTGACCGAACATCACCGCACCCAGCATGATCTCTTCCGTCAGCTCGGAGGCTTCGGATTCCACCATCAATACCGCTTCGGCCGTACCGGCGACACTCAACTCCAGATCAGACTCTTCAAGCTGTTCTTTGCTGGGGTTCAACACAAACGCATCATTGATGTAACCGACAATCGCGGCACCGATCGGGCCATTGAACGGCACGCCGGAAATCGCCAAAGCAGCCGAGGTACCCAGCATGGAAGGCACTTCGGTGCCGACTTCCGGATCCAATGCAACCACAGTCGCAATCACTTGCACTTCGTTCAGGAACCCTTTCGGGAACAACGGGCGAATCGGACGGTCAATCAGACGCGAGGTCAGGGTTTCGCCTTCTGAAGGACGGCCTTCGCGCTTCAGGAAACCGCCGGGAATACGGCCTGCAGCATAGGCTTTTTCCTGATAGTTGACGGTCAACGGGAAGAAATCCTGACCTTCTTTAACCGTTTTGGAAGCCACTACCGTGACCAACACGCGGGTATCGCCCATACCGATCATGACGGCACCGTCCGCCTGACGGGCGATTTCACCCGTTTCTAGCGTAACCTGGTGCTTACCATACTGAAATGACTTGGTGATCTTAGCCATGTAATAACCTTTTTACCTTTTACAGGAGGCACCAACCGGAAACCTGAATCACTAAGCATTCGTGCCAGAGAACACAATCTATAACACAAACGTTTAGGGATTCAGGCTGTGGGTTTACAGTTGACTGCCAATAACTACTCAAAATGCCGTTTTAACAAGTTCTGACGGCGCTAAACCTTGCCATTCTAACCCGTTTGCATTGCGAGACAGAACAATTTTTATCGCCACAGCACCAAAAAACGCCAAAAAAAAACCCCGCCGGAGCAGGGTTTTTCTGACGAACGTCTTGGATTACTTACGCAGACCCAGACGTTGGATCAAATCTAGGTATCTTTGACCATCTTTGTGGTGCAAATAGTCTAGCAACTTACGACGACGGCTTACCAAACGCAGTAGACCAACGCGAGAGTGGTTGTCTTGTTTGTGCTCTTTGAAGTGCTCAGTCAGGTGCTTGATACGGTGAGTCAACAAAGCCACTTGAACTTCAGGTGAACCCGTGTCGCCCTCTTTAGTAGCGTATTCAGCAACGATTTGCGCTTTTACTTCAGCGTTAAACATAACATTTCTCCATTAGATCGGTTTTAACAAAAAATTCGACCTCCGCAACCGATGACAGAAGTTGAACCGCGTATTTTACGGATTTATGCAGACACTGCAAGCCTTATCAATCACTTAACGTGGATTCGGCTCAGCGTTTACCGAAACCGTGCACGTAGTTTTCGAGCGCGTTAATATCCTCACCCATATGGCGCACCAGATGATCCAGGCTGACAATCGCGTTTTCCAAAATATTTACCGCAATATAAGGTTCTTCGACTTTAATGCGGTCGTACATGGCACGAGTCAGAATCAACAACTTAACACCCTTTTTGCAGGCGGCCATGCGCAATGCGCGTGGCTTACGGTCGAAGAACGACATTTCGCCGATCAGGTTGCCGGGACCTTGCTTGCCCACTTCAGCCTCTTCCGAACCGGAGCCGCTGGTGAACTTGACCTTGCCTTCGATAATAAAGGCCAGAAATTCGCCGACTTCACCCATATCGGAAATAATGGTATTGCTGTCGAAATTTTTAAGTTGCAGATAGGCGCTTAACTTTTCAACATCCGCCAACGTGAGCGACTCACAGATCAGGTTGTCTTGAAAGTAGTTAAACAGTTCTTTAGTGGTCATGCCAATCATAATCGCTCCATCAATTTCCTTAACGCTGCGGGCAACTTTGGTTTATTCGGCGGGCTTCTGTGCAATAAAAGAAGCCACGGGACGCCCGTCAGCCAGTGTGTCTATTTTATCAACAATCACGCTGAAATCCGCAAAAACTTCCGCCAACTCTGCGGCTTTCAGCAGGTGTTCGGGATTTTTGGGCGATCCGAACGCGTCCGCCCCTTCGGCAAAGGTATGCACCATGACGAAGCCGCCCGGCGCCACCAACTCTCGAAGCGCAGCGAACAATTCGCGGTTCAAAAATCGCACCATCATCACCAGATCAAACGTCCCTTGCGGCAGACAGCCGGCTTTTTTGAGGTCGCAACACTTGAACTTGACCGATGCACCATTGCGTTGCGCCAGCTGCTTGGCGCGTTTCAGCACACGCGCCTGATCGTCAATGCCAATAACCTGCCAGCCCGCCTTGGCCAGAAACACCGCATCGCGGCCGCCGCCGCAGCCCAAATCCAGCGCCTGCGGGCGTTGCGCAAACGCATCAACGGGATGCTTAGCCACAAACTCCTGCAATAGAGGATTGGGCGACCAAAGGCGTTTCGAGTCGTTTCCGGAAGTCAACAGGCCGGGTAGCTTGGCGCCCCAGGCTTGCAGATCTTCTTGCTGGTTCACAATCAAAGAACCGCTGACTTTATAGCCCTTGGCATCCAGCAAGACCGAACTCAGCTCAATCGCCTCAAACGCGCCCACCAGAAAGAATGTAGCTGGCGCAGCGGGCAATTCATTCAAGGCTTCGCCCAACTCATCCCACGGCATCCAGGTGGAATCGACGATATGCGCCGCTTTGTAATCCTCCCAGGTGCGCAAATCCAAAATACCGTCGGCTTTTGACAACAACATCAAGCTTGCTCCGCCACTGCGCTATCCACCTCTGGTTCATCCAGATTAAAAACACGCTTGGGTTTTAGAATCCGAACATCATCTAACCATTCACCCACCGCAAAAAAGGTGCCGTGTTCATCGTAAAAACGCACCAAATCGGTGTGCGGTTGCGGACGATCCACCTTTTGCCCCATTTTCACCGCGGCGGTTTCATCGGCAGTCAGATCAATGCGCTGCAAGTGCTGCAAGGCAATATCCAACGGCAACAGGCACGCCTTGCCTTGCGCCTCGATCTCTTCGATGGACAGCATGGCATCGCCCTTCAGGCTGCCGGTCTGCGTGCGATGCAGCGCCGTCAGATGGCCGACCGTTCCCAATGCCTTGGCGATATCCTCCCCCAAGGTGCGTACATAAGTACCCTTGGAGCAAAGCACATCAAACACGATCTGCTGCGGTTCAAACGAAATCAAATTGAGCGCACTAATGGTGATTTTTCTTGCCGGACGTTCAATCTCGATGCCTTGGCGTGCGTAATGGTAAAGCGGTTTACCCTGATGTTTAAGGGCCGAATACATCGGCGGCACCTGCTCGCTTTCGCCCATAAATTGCGTTAAGACCTGCTCGATTTTTTCGGTCGTCAGCGCCGGCACCGCTTGCGTTTCCACCACCTCACCCTCGGTATCGCCGGTATCGGTGGCTTCGCCGAGTTTCAAGGTCGCGGTATAGCGTTTGTCGGCCTCCAGCAGCAAGCCGGAGACTTTGGTCGCTTCACCCAGGCAGATCGGCAAAAGCCCGCTCGCAAACGGATCCAGCGCGCCGGTATGCCCGCCCTTTTTGGCGTTGAAGAGGCGCACCACCTGCTGCAAAATGCCGTTGGAGGAGACGCCCACCGGCTTGTTCAGCAAAATGATGCCGTGAACGTTTTCGCGCGGCGGACGGCGGAATTGAGGTTTGGTTTGCTTGGCCATTACGTCTTGACCATTACTTTTTGTTCAGCGCGCGGTTGATCAGGTCTTCGATATAGGCGACGTGCTCCGGCACCGAATCGTAATGGAAGCGCAAATCCGGCACAATGCGCAAGCGCAAACGGCTGCCCAGTTCGGTACGCAGAAAGCCTTTGGCCTTATCTAGCGCTTGCAGCACGTTCTGCACTTCCGGATCGTCCTGATTGTGTCCCATCAACGCAAAGTGGATGGTGGCGATACTCAAATCCTTGCTGATCTTGCACTCGGTCAAGCTCATTTTCTGGAAACGCGGGTCTTTGGCCTCACGCAATAACAGATCGGCCAAGGTCTTTTTAATCTCTTGTGCCACCCTGGTCGGGCGACTGACACCTTGTTGACTCATAATCTTTTGAATTCCTTCATTTATTTTGCGCAAAATGACTCGCGCAAAAAGTGAAAATGCCCCAAACGGAGCATTTTGACATTCTTGATCTCAACAGCCCGGGCTTAACACCCGGCCTGTTGAGTTTTTTGAACGATTTTTTGGCGAAGCAAACCGCATCTTAATCCAGACTGCGTTTGACTTCGACGCGCTCGTAACACTCGATCTGGTCGCCCACACGCACGTCATTGTAGTCTTTAACGCCGATACCGCATTCGATACCGCTCTTAACTTCATTAACGTCGTCCTTGAAGCGGCGCAACGATTCCAATACACCTTCGTAAATCACCACGTTGTTGCGCAGTACACGAATCGGATTGTTACGTTTCACCACACCTTCAGAGATGATACAGCCCGCAATCAAGCCGATCTTAGGCGCTTTGAAGACTTCACGCACCTCAGCCACACCCACGATATCTTCGCGGAACTCCGGTGCCAACTTACCTTCGATCGCCTGCTTCACATCGTCCACGATTTCATAGATGATGCTGTAGTATTTCAGCGCAATACCTTCATTGTCGATGATACGCTTGGCCGAGCCGTCAGCACGCACGTTGAAGCCGACAATCAACGCATCCGAGGCGATCGCCAGGTTGGCGTCGGTTTCGGAAATACCGCCCACACCGCTGGAGATGACCTGCACCTTAACTTCGTCGGTGGACAGTTTCACCAGCGCATCGGTAATCGCTTCGATCGAACCTTGTACGTCGGCTTTCAGGATGATGTTGATGTTCTGCACATCGCCTTCCGCCATCTTGTTGAACATATTGTCCAGCTTGGCTTTCTGCTGACGTGCAATCTTCAATTCCTTGAACTTGCCTTGACGGAAGGTCGCCACTTCACGCGCCTTACGCTCGCTATCGACGGTAATCATCTCGTCGCCCGCCGCCGGAACACCGGACAGACCCAGAATCTCAACCGGAATCGACGGACCGGCTTCATCCACCAGCTCGCCGGAATCGCTCACCAACGCACGCACACGGCCGTATTCCATACCGCACAGCGCGATGTCGCCTTTTTTCAGCGTACCAGACTGAACCAGCACGGTCGCAACCGGGCCGCGGCCCTTATCCAGACGCGATTCGATGACCACACCTTTGGCATGCCCTTCTACCGGCGCTTCCAGCTCCAGCATTTCCGCTTCAAGAGAGATCGCATCCAGCAGGTTATCGATCCCCAGACCGGTCTTGGCCGAAACCGGCACAAACTGGACGTTACCGCCCCACGCTTCCGGAATGACTTCTTCATTGGTCATTTCCTGCATGACGCGATCCATGTTGGCGGTTTCTTTATCCATCTTGTTGACGGCCACCACCATGCCCACACCAGACGCCTTGGCGTGCTGAATGGCTTCTTTGGTCTGCGGCATCACGCCGTCGTCGGCGGCGACTACGATAACGACCACGTCAGTGACCTTGGCACCACGCGCACGCATGGCCGTAAAGGCCGCGTGACCCGGGGTATCGATAAAGGTAACGCCACCCTTGTCGGTATCCACATGGTAAGCACCGATGTGCTGGGTAATGCCACCGGCTTCGCCGTGTGCCACTTTGGCTTTACGGATGTAATCCAGCAGCGAGGTCTTACCGTGGTCAACGTGACCCATGATGGTGACCACCGGTGAACGGTGCACCGTCTTGCCCTGGTAAACCGAGCCGATAACTTCGTCTTCAACCGTGACTTCGTTGTAAGCGACCGGCTTATGCCCCATCTCTTCAACGATCAGCATGGCAGTTTCCTGATCCAATACCTGGTTGATCGTCGCCATGGTGCCAAGGTTAAGCATCATATATTTGATGACTTCACCGGCCTTGACCGACATTTGATCCGCCAGTTCGGCCAGGGTGATACTTTCAGGAATTTTCACTTCCTTGATCACCGGAGCCGTCGGCTTCTGGAAACCATGTTCATTCTGCGCAGGTTTTTTCTCTGTAGCCTGCATGCTCTTACGTTTTTTCAAACGACGCAGATTGTCTTCGCTCAAGGTAGTGGCTTTTTTCTCTTTGAGGTTGCCTTTTTTGCCTTTTGGCCCCTCTTCCCCGTCTTCCGCCACTTTCTCGACATGACGGGTTTTCTTGCCCTTCTTCGCTTTGGAGTGATCTTCTTTAGCGGCCGGCGGCGGCATTACCGCTACCTCATCCTGCGCCGCTCCGGCGGTTGCGACGGCTTCTTTTGGTGCCGCTTCAGCCGCAGCAACCGTTTCGACCACAGGCGTTTCTGCTGTCTCTGCAGTGGTTTCCATAGGCTCTTCAACCTCGGTTACCACTTCTTCAGCCTGTTCCGCTTCCGATTTCTTCACGTAAGTGCGCTTTTTACGAACCTCAACATTCACCGTACGCTTGCTTGAGCCCGAACCGGTAGAAAGGTTAAGCGTCTGTTTACGGCGCAGCGTGACCTTTTGCGGCACATCTTCGGCGGTTTCGCCATGCAGGCTTTTCAAGTAAGCCAACAGTGTGCGTTTTTCTTCTTCGTTGATGGTGGAATCGGCTTTTTTGCCTTTGATTCCAGAAGCCTGCAGTTGTGAAAGCAATTTTTCTACAGAAAGGTTGAGTGTTTCCGAAAACTGTTTTATTGATACTTCTGCCATTGAAACTCTCCCTTTAAATTCTTATTCAAACCATGGTGCACGCGCTTTCAAAATCAACTCGCCTGCAGCAGCTTCATCCAATCCGACGTATTCCAATAGTTCATCTACACCCAACTCAGCCAAGTCTTCCTGCGTGATTACGCCTTTGGAAGCCAATTGTTTGGCTATTTCAGGGGTCATGCCTTCCAGTGCCAGCAGGTCTTCCGCCGGCTCAGCCAAGGCCGCTTTCTCTTCGTCGGCGATCGCTTGCGTCAACAGCGCATCTTTGGCGCGCTGTTTCAACTCCGCCACGATGTCTTCGTCAAACCCTTCGATATCCAGCATTTCCGCCGCCGGAACGTAAGCCACTTCTTCCAGTGTGGTAAAGCCTTCGGCCACCAGCACTCCTGCCAACTCTTCGTCGACATCCAGTGCGTTCACAAAGGTGTCGATCTGATCGCGTGATTCGGTTTCATGTTTGTCCGCCATCGCCGACTGGCTCATAACGTTCAATTCCCAGCCGGTCAGTTCGGACGCCAAACGCACGTTCTGACCGTTCTTGCCGATCGCCTGCGAAAGCTGCTCGTCCGCCACCGCCAAATCCATGGTATGACGGTCTTCGTCCACCATGATCGAGCTGATTTCGGCCGGCGCCATCGCGTTGATAACAAACTGCGCATCGTTGGCATCCCACAAGACGATGTCAATACGCTCACCGTTCAATTCGTTAGTCACCGCCTGCACACGGCCGCCGCGCATACCGACGCACGCACCGATCGGATCCAGACGCGGATCATTGGCGCGTACCGCCACCTTGGCACGGAAACCGACGTCGCGCGCCGCGCTCATAATGTCGATCAGGTCATCGCTGATTTCTGGCACTTCGATCTTGAACAGTTCCATCAGCATCGCTTTGCAGGCACGCGACATAAACAGCTGTGGGCCACGTGGACGGTAAGTCACTTCCTGCAAATAGGCGCGAACACGGTCACCGATGCGGAATGTTTCGCGATTGATCAACTCGCTGCGCGGAATAATGGCATCGACGTTGTCGCCCATATCCAGAATGACGTCGCCGCGGTCGATACGCTTGACCTGGCCTGTCAGAATCTCACCCACGCGTTTGCTGTATTCGTCAACGATCTTCTTGCGCTCGGCTTCGCGTACTTTCTGAATAATGACCTGTTTGGCGGTTTGCGCACCGATACGGCCGAAATCGATCGAGTCGATCTCTTCTTCGATGTATTGACCGATTTCGATATGCGGATCGACATCCACCGCATCCATCTCACGGATATACCAACCCACGTGATCTTCGATCATCACATCGTCAGGAATGACTTCCCAGCGACGGAAGGTTTTGTAATCACCCGTGTGGCGGTCGATTTCGACGCGCGCATCCAATTCATCGTCATGGCTGCGACGTGTAGCAGTCGCCAACGCAGTTTCGATTGCGTCAAAAATAATCTCTTTCTCTACACCTTTTTCATTTGCCATGATTTCAACAACGGCTAAAACTTCTTTGCTCATTATTCACTCGCTCTAAATAAATTTGGATGTCAGTTATGGAATCTCTGATTAAATCATGCATGTGCTCGCGTTGCTGGCGCGCAAGCGGCAGATGCAAGGCGCGGTGAGCAGACCATGGCCAGCCATGGTCAAACAGCGCAACACGGCAGATGCCGCTTCCGAGCCACAACCCGAAGGGACGGGGCAATTTTGGCGCATCCCTTTGTTGTGGCTCACTCGCATAGCAAGGTTATGCCACGTTCGCCACGTCGCGTGCTGCGCTCCAAATCGCCGCCGTCGCGACCCTGCATGAATTAATCAGAGATTCCTTAAATCTCAACGACCAAGTTGGCTTTTTCAATCAAATCGTATGGAATCTCGAAAGACTCGCCGTCGACCTCGACCACGATGCCTTCGTCATTGGCCTGCGTCATGGTGCCGTTAATACGTTTTCTGCCCAGCACCGCAACCGCCGTACGCACGCGTACGTCTTTACCGATATAACGCTGGAAATGCGACGGCTTGTTCAACACACGATCCAGTCCGGGGGAGGAAACTTCCAGATGGTAAGCCCCTTGAATCGGGTCTTCCACGTCCAATACCGATCCGATCTGATAACTGATGTCGGCACAATCATCGACCGTAATGCCGCCTTCCTTGTCGGCATAGACGCGCAGGGTAGAATGACGGCCGGCCGGTACATACTCCACCGCCCACAACTCAAACCCCATGCTTTCAATGGTCGGCCCTAGCAAATCTTCTAACTTTTTCTCTAATAGCACGCTGTGATCCGCTTAACTTGAACTCTAAATTGATATTATCTTGCGTAAAAACAATCTTTAAATAACAAAAAACCCCGTAAAAACGGGGTTTTTTAAAATTTAAGGCCCCCAAAACCCACTTTGCAGTGAAGATTTAAACGCCTTAAGCAAAACTTTTAAAAAATCTGCGCAAACTCTAACCAAAACAACCTGTTTTGTCAAGGTTAATCTGCGTTATTTTCAAACTGAACAGGCCGGGTACGGCCTTCAAGAAGATTTTACAAGCGATTGTAATTTAAGAAAAATCAATGCTGTCATCAAGGCATCGCTAAACGCATCATGCTGCCCGATATTGGGAATTTGCAGACGCTGCAGAATCGTTTCAAATTTCAGATCGATATTCGGCATCGCCAAACCATGCTCCAACTCGCTCAAACGCTGGCGATAATACAATTCGGAAACCTCTATGCGTCGATTAGGCAATTCCACCCCCAGCCACGGCTTCACCACCTGATTGACCATCGCCACATCAAACTCGAGATAATAACCCACCAACGGATGGGCGCCGATAAACTCCAAAAAACGCCCGATCGCTTCGCGCTCCGGCAAAACCTCCACATTGCCCTCTTCGTCACCTAGCGCTGCTGAGTGCAAATCGGCATTGCGAATGCGATGCACCACGATACTTTCCGCACTGATCGCCGCGTCTTGCGGTATCAACAGATTCAGCGCCTCGCTTGTCAGCACTTGATTGCCGCGTATCTTGATGGCACTGAGGCTGACAATGCGATCCTCCTTGGGATTCAACCCGGTGGTTTCGCAATCGAAACAGATGTAGGTATCAGTCTCCGCCTCTCCGGTAAACAGAAACGCATAGCGCGGATCGCGCAGGCGTTTAAACTGACGCTTCTTGCGCCAAGCGCTTAAAACACCGGCCAAATCGTCCAGCCACCGCGCCACTACATCACCTCATGCAATTTAAAATGGCGTTGCAGCAATTTCTTGAAACGCTCCACCACCGACAATGCCTGCTTCAGCAAATCCTGCTGCAAATGCGACAAGCGCTGCACATCCAGCGAATTATCCAACGCTGCATACTCGACTCCCTGAGACTTGGCGTACAACATGGATTCCAATCTTAACGCATTGAAATAGTTCAAGGCTTCGCCCAGCTCGATGCCAAACGCCTCGGTCAAGACGCCCTTGTCCATCAACGCCTTGATGCGCCAATGGGTATTGGTCTGCACCAGCTCCGCCTCCATCGCCAAACACCGCACTCCGTGCACGATCGGGAAAATGGCCCCCTTTTTCAAATCCAAACGGGCATGACCGTCTTGATTATCGGTCTTCAACCCGCCGAAAAAGCCGATCGGGGTGTCAAACTGCAAAGCCGACTTGGCAAAATGGCGCAAAAACATCGGATTGTCGTGCAAACGTGAAAACAGCAGCTGGCGCAGACGCTCCAGATAGCCAGACTGCCCAAAGGCCACCTGCGCATCGTAAAAAATCGCCAAATGCATAAACCCCTCTTCGGTCGGCCGGTCAAACCAGGTTTTAAGCTGGTTTTTAAAACCCTCAACCGACTGGCACCACACTGGATTGGACACCATAATCTTGCCGGGACAAGGCGGAAAGCCAATCTCCACCAAGGCGTCGGTAAAGCGTTGCATACTGGCTTGCAGCGCAGCCACCTCGGCGTCGTCCACACTGTCAAAAATCAGCGCATTATCCTGATCGGTACGCAACACCTGTTCGGAGCGGCCTTCGCTGCCCATCACCAGCAAAGCCACCCGATCCTGCAAGTCTTCCGGCAACAACATCGCGCATAATTTTTCGAGCAGTTTGCGATGCAGTTCGTTGACCAGCTTGGCAATATAATGGGTTTTAATGCCTTTGCGGTGCAGATTCACCACCAGTTCGTCAATCTGTTGGGCCACGACTTTGAAATCGGCAATGGAGCCGGCCTGTTCAATTTTCAACAGCGCCAAGCCAGACTGGTTGGCAAACAGGCCCATCAGGTCTTTCTGGGTCAAAAACCCGCGCAAACCGTTATCGGAACGTACCACCAGACGGTCGATCCGATGACGGGTGATTTTCAAGAGCGCATTAAAGAGGTAATCGAACTCATGCACGCTGACCAATGGCCAGTTCGCCAGCTTCCACACCGCTGTCTGCGGATCGAATTCGGTTGATGCCAGGGCACGCAAAAGATCGGTGGAGGTGACGATTCCCAATCGCTCTTCGCACTCTTCCGGCAAACGTACCACACAGGCATCGCTTTGCGCCGCCACCATCTGCTGCGCGGCGGCCTGCAGCGTGCATTGCCCATCCACTTCCACCAGAGCGCGTATCGGTGCGGAACAGACCGTATCCATCATCACTTCGGTGGACGCCGTCATTTGCGCGCTGGCATGCATGGCATTCAAACGCTCAACCAGACTCGCCTCAAAAAACTGCTTAAGCACCGCATAACGCTGCAACGCCTCGGCAAACGCTGATGCCGGCAGCCGGTAGAGAATCGCCTCCTCCTGCACACTGAAGTGTTGCGCGCCGAGCTTGCGGTTTAAAACCGCCTGCTCTCCCAGAAAGCTGCGGACTGCATAGTGCGCGCGCCACGTCTTGTTTTGCGTGTGCTCAAGGTCTGCAGGCAACTCGTCGGCCAACTCCGCGATATGCCCCTTGATAACAAAATAGACAAATGCATTTTCCCCTGAATCCACCGAAAACCGTGCATTCACCGGAAAATACACTACATCCAACTGCTGCGCCAATGATCGTAACGCCTTGTCGTCCAGCTCATTGAAAGGTGCAATCTGTTGCAAAAACTGCTGTTGCTGTTCTATTGCCATAGCGGTCTCTTTATTGAAATAGCTTCATTAGCGATAAAAAAAGGGCTTAAAAGCCCTTTCTTTTCATTTGCTGAACAGACCGCAACCCGGCCTGTTCAGTTTTTTTGGCGCCAAACTTTCGCTAAAACGTCAGTTTGGAAACCATTGCCACTTAGTGGCTAGAGGCACCTTCCGCACCGATACCCGTTTGTGAACGGATAAACTGTGCTTCAAAGCCTTCTTTGTCTTCTTTAGCACGGGCAGATTTGTCGGTGATCGAGAAGAACCAGATACCCACGAATGCAATGATAACCGTGAACAACGCCGGGAACTTATAAGGAACGATCGCTTCGCCCATTTGCAGGATTTGCGTCCAAACAACCGGACCAAGCACAACCATCACCACCGCAGAGATCAGACCCAACCAGCCGCCGATGACCGCACCGCGTGTGGTCATACCACTCCAGAACATGGACATGATCAATACCGGGAAGTTAGCCGATGCCGCAATCGTGAACGCCAAAGCCACCACGAACGCGATGTTCTGGTCTTTAAAGCCGATACCGAACAGGATCGCCAAACCGCCGATCACCAAAGTTGCCATTTTAGCGATTTTGGTTTCTTGCTGTTCAGTCGCATTCGGGTTGATGACGTTAGCATAGATGTCGTGTGACAACGCAGACGCACCCGCCAAAGTCAGACCAGAAACAACCGCCAAAATCGTTGCAAACGCCACGGCAGAGATAAAGCCCAGGAAGAAGTCACCACCCACAACATGAGACAAGTGGATCGCCGCCATGTTGTTACCGCCGATCAACTTCGCACCGTCCATATACTCGGCAGACACAACCAACGCGATCGCACCGAAACCGATAATGAACGCCAGGATGTAGAAGTAACCGATGAAACCGGTTGCGTAGAATACCGATTTACGTGCTTCTTTGGCATCCGGTACCGTGAAGAATCGCATCAGGATGTGTGGCAGACCGGCTGTACCGAACATCAAGGCAATACCCAGAGAAATCGCGTTGATCGGGTCGGATACGAAACCGCCTGAATACAGGATATCCATGTTGTTGCCGCGGTTTTCAACCGCTGTTTTGAACAGAGTTTCGAACGAGAAGCCCATCTGGTACATAACCGCAATCGCAATGAACGTCGAACCGGAAAGCAACAGCACCGCTTTGATGATCTGCACCCAAGTCGTCGCCAACATCCCGCCGAAAGACACGTAAGCGATAATCAGCACACCCACCAATACCACGGCATAGTTGAAGTCCAGACCGAACAACAATTCAATCAGCTTACCGGCACCGACCATCTGTGCGATCAGGTACAGGATAACCACTGCAATACCGCCAAACGCCGCCAACACACGGATCGGCGTTTGCTTGAAGCGGTAAGCCGCCACGTCGGCAAAGGTGTATTTACCCAGGTTACGCAGACGTTCAGACATCAGGAACAGGATAATCGGCCAGCCTACCAAGAAGCCGATGGCAAAAATCAAACCATCGTAACCTTTCAGGTACACCATCCCGGTAATCCCCAGGAAAGACGCCGCAGACATATAGTCACCGGCAATCGCCAAACCGTTCTGGAAACCGGTAATCCCGCCGCCGGCCGCATAGAAGTCTTTAGCAGACTTGGTGCGCTGTGCCGCCCAGTAGGTGATATACAGCGTCAAACCAACAAACATTACAAACATGGCGATTGCCGACCAGTTGGTGACCTTCTCCGCCGGTGCCGCTACATCCACGCCCGCCGCATAGACCATCGGCGCTACCGCCATGGCTGCCAGGCCAAATAAGGCTTTCATCATCGTACCCATTATTCAACCTCTTTCTTGATTTGAGCCGTCAGCTCGTCAAAATCCGCATTGGCTTTTCTGACGTAGTAACCCGTCAACAAAAACGCAAAAATAATAATCCCCACACCCAACGGGAAGCCGATAGAAATGTAGTTACCCGCCACGATGGTTGTAAAGAAAGCCGGGTCGAACGCCAGCAGCAGAATATAGCCGTAATAGACAATCAACATCGCAATCGAAAGCTTCCAAGCCAGGCTTGTACGCTCTTTCACGAGCTGATGATACTGCGGAAGACTTTTAATCTTCTCAATCTTAGTCTGATCCAATGTGATTCTCCTCTCAAAGGTCATATTTTTAGTAGTCTTTGCCCTGGAATCGGCAAACGTCCCTATTATGTCGGCTCCCCATACAAACTTACAATAAGAATTCTTTATCCGACTTGAAATCTTGCTTCTATTCTAAACATAAATACTTATTACCCTTTGTATGGAAGTTCACTGTAGCGCTCCGCCAGCCATAAAAAAACCCGAATCGACAAGAGCCGATCCGGGTTTTCTCTTCAAGCCGACTTAAGCGGCTTATTTATTCTGAAACTGTTCCAGAATGGTCGGATCCTCCAAAGTCGAGGTATCCTGCGTAATCTCCTCGCCCTTGGCGATGGTGCGCAGCAGGCGGCGCATGATCTTGCCTGAACGCGTTTTCGGCAGGTTAGTGCCGAAACGGATATCATCCGGCTTGGCGATCGGCCCGATCTCTTCGGACACCCAGTTACGCAGCTCCTGCACCAGCGCATTACGCTCGTCACCCTGCGGAATATCGACGTTCAACACCACAAACGCCGCAACCGCCTCGCCTTTGACGTCGTGCGGACGGCCAACCACCGCGGCTTCCGCGACTTTAGGATGCGATACCAGCGCCGATTCGATCTCCATTGTCCCCAAACGGTGGCCGGAAACGTTCAAGACATCGTCAACACGCCCCAGAATCCAGAAATAGCCGTCTGCATCCTTATGCGCGCTGTCGCCCACCACGTAATAGTGTTGGTTTTTATCGCCTTTTAACGGGAAATAAGTATCTTTGTAGCGCTGATCGTCACCCCAGATGGTGCGGATCATCGACGGCCACGGCTTTTTAATCACCAGCAGACCGCCGTCGTTGTTTTGCAACTCGTGGCCTTCCTCATCCAGAATGGCGGCATCAATGCCCGGCAAAGGCTGCGTGCAGGAACCCGGTTTCAAAGGAGTGACCGGGAAAGGTGCGATCATGTGCGCACCGGTTTCGGTCTGCCACCAGGTATCGATAATCGGGCAGCGGCTCTGGCCGATGACTTCGTAATACCACATCCACGCTTCCGGGTTGATCGGCTCGCCCACCGTCCCCAAAATGCGCAGTTTTGAAAGATCATACTGGCTAGGCAGATCGGCACCGAACTTCATCAGGGCGCGAATCGCCGTCGGCGCGGTATAGAAAACCGTCACGCCGTGATCCTGACACACCTTCCAGAAACGCCCGGCATCCGGATAGGTCGGCACGCCTTCAAACATCACCATAGTCGCGCCTACCGACAGCGGGCCGTAAGCCACATAGGAGTGGCCGGTAATCCAGCCTACGTCGGCCGTACACCAGAAAACGTCTTTGTCGTTCAGGTCGAACATCCATTCATTGGTCAGATGCGCGTTCAGCAGATAACCGCCCGAGCTGTGCTGCACGCCTTTCGGCTTACCGGTCGAACCCGACGTATACAACAGAAACAGCGGGTGCTCCGCATTGACCGGCACCGCATCGTGGTAGTTGCTCATGCCCGCCTCAGCGTCCATCCAGTCGATATCGCGACCTTCTTTCATCGGCACCACATCATCGGTACGCTGGTAGACGATCACTTTTTTAACGTGCTCGCAACCGTGATCCAGCGCCTTGTCCACCGCCGATTTCAACGGAATCGACTTGCCGCCGCGCTTTGAAGCATTGGTGGTAATCACCAGCTTGGCGCCGGCATCCATAATACGGTCGCGCAAGGCTTCGGCCGAGAAACCGCCGAACACCACCGAGTGAATCGCACCGATACGCGCACACGCCTGCATCGCAATCACCGCCTGCGGAATCATCGGCATATAGATAATAACGCGGTCGCCCTTCTGGACACCTTGGGCAGTCAGCGTGTTCGCAAAACGGCAAACCTGGTCGTGCAACTCTTTATAGGTGTAGTGCTCGACATCGCCCTGGTCGCCTTCAAAAATAATCGCCAGCTTGTCGCTCTTGGTTGCCAGATGGCGGTCGATACAGTTGTAGGAAACGTTCAACTCGCCGTCGTCAAACCATTTGTAATGCGGGGCATTCGAATCATCCAGACCGACCGTGAAAGGCGTGTTCCACACCAGTTTTTCTTTTGCTAACTTAGACCAGAAACCCACATAATCCGCGGCAGCTTCTTCTCGCATGGATTTCAGTTTGGCTTCATTAATCGCAACAGATTGCTTGATCGCATCACTGGCTTCAAAAACGCGATTTTCCGATAGGATCGATTCGATATTTGACATGGATTCACTCTCTCTTGTTAGCATTCGGGAGAATAGTAAAACCTCATTCTCCGCTTTTAAACCGGCAAAAATAAGGGCTACACAACCCGGCCGTTAATGTGACAGCAGTTTACCCTGCCAAACCGCAAAGTTAAAGCAAAAACCACGATTTTCTTGCGTTGAATCACTTCCATTCCCGCCATTGGTCAAACGCAACATTCACGCTAAAATGGCGTCATCCACACCAGCAACAAAGACCAATACATGCGTGCCTTTCTAGCCATCCCCATTGACCCGCACACCACCCGACAGTTAAGCGCGTTGGTTGCCCAGCTCAAACAGACCGACTGGGGCGAACGCATTGTCTGGTTTCCGCCGGAAAACTATCATCTCACCCTGCATTTTCTGGGCGGCAAGGTCGAAGCCGAACGCATCCGCGCGGTGGCGGATTCCATGAAAAACTGGTTTGCCGAAGGCATGAGTTATTTCGAGGCCGAAATCAGGAAAATCGAAGCCTTCCCCACGACCGCGAAGGCGCACACCCTGATCGCCAAGGTCGAAACCACCATTATGCTGCAATATCTCGTGCGCGAAATTGAAGAACAGGTCAAACCGCTCGGCTTCACCGCCTCGCAACAAGCCTTCCGCCCGCATATCAGTCTGGGGCGGATTCCGCTCGTTCTCAATCCGATCAGCGTACCTTCCGCCTTCAAACATCTCGACGATATCCGGCTCAATGTCGACCGCATCACTCTCTACCAAAGCGAACTGACGGATAACTCCCCCATCTACACGCCGCTGGCAGAGTGTCTGCTGGAAACCTACGACTAAAAACGCCGCATAAAAACTCAACAGGCCGGGTAAAAAGTTCTTCTGACCCGGCCTGTTGAGAATTTTTGGCGATTTTTAAACGAAACCGCTAAATCACCACTTGCGGCTTCCAGCCTTGGGCTTGCAGGACTTCAATCAGTTCGTCCTCGGGGAAATAGAATTGCCCTTCGCCGGTCTTGAGCTGCACATGCGCCACGTCATTCTGGTAGTCCACCACCACCGGCAAACCTTGCGCACGACGGTAAGCGCCGAGCAACACTTTCAGATCATACAGACGCTGCTGGTCAAGCTCTTCTGCATTGGCAAACAGCTTGAGCGCGCGGGCTTTTTCAATGCGCGCTTCGGCCAATGTCACGACTTGTTCGGCATCCAGCTTGATGCCGCCATTAAAGGTGTCTTCACTGACTTCGCCGTGCACCATGACCACCATGTCTTCCTTGATCTGTTCGCGAATCGCCTCGTAAACCGCCGGACGCATGACGACCTCCAGGCGCGCTGTCTTGTCGTCAATCGCCATAAAGCCCATGCGATCCCCGCGCTTGGTGATTTTGGCGCGCAGCCCCACTACCAGACCGGCGACCCATTTTTTGCTCCACTTCTCGGGTCGCAAACTCGCCAAAGTGGTGCCGACGAGCTGGTCCAGCTCTTTACGGTAAATATCGATCGGATGACCGGTCATATACAGACCGAGCGTCTCTTTTTCGCCTTTGAGGCGCTGTTTTTGCGGCATTTCGGCCACATCCAGCAACTGCGACGAACCGGTTTCTTCCACCGACAGCATGTCGCCGAACAGATCGGTCTGCCCCAAATCTTCGTTCTTTTGCTGCTGTTCGGCCTGCTTCATGGCCATCGGCACGCTTTCGAGCATGGCGTTGCGGTTGGTGTGCAGACAATCCAGCGCGCCGCTGCGAATCAACGCTTCGAGCACACGGCGGTTGATTTTTTTGCCCACGCGCAGGGTAAAGTCAAACAGATCTCTAAATGGGCCGTTGGCGCGGCGATCTTCAATCACCCCTTCCAACGCGGCCGCACCCACGCCTTTGATGGCCCCCAAGCCGTATTTGATGGTGCGCTTGCCGGCCGGTTTGAAATGGATTTCACCGGCGTTGATATTCGGCGCCAGCACCTCCAGCCCCATGGCGTAACATTCGTTGACCATGTGCACCACCTTGTCGGTGTTGTCCATGTCGGAGGAAATCTGCGCCGCCATAAATTCCGACGGATAATGGGTTTTGAGCCACGCCGACTGATAGGAAACCAAGGCGTAGGCGGCCGAGTGCGACTTGTTGAAACCGTACCCCGCGAACTTCTCCACCAGGTCGAAGATTTTCATCGCCAAATTGCCGTCAATGCCGTTATTGATGGCGCCCTGCTCGAACTTGCCGCGCTCTTTGGCCATCTCTTCGGGTTTCTTTTTACCCATCGCACGGCGCAGCATGTCGGCACCACCCAGGGTATAACCAGACAGCACCTGCGCGATCTGCATGACCTGTTCCTGATAGAGAATAACCCCGTAGGTCGGTTCCAGAATCGGTTGCAGCGATTCGTGCTGATACTGCGCGTCCGGATAGGAAACTTTTTCACGACCGTGCTTACGCGCGATAAAGTTGTCCACCATGCCCGACTCCAGCGGACCGGGGCGGAACAGCGCCACCAACGCGATAATATCTTCGAAACAGTCGGGGCGCAGACGCACGATCAGACTCTGCATACCGCTCGATTCCAGCTGGAATACGCCGGTGGTCTTACCGGTTTTGATAAGCTCAAAGGTGGCCTGATCGTCCAACGGAATGCGGGCGATATCGACAAAGCCCTCTTCATTCGGTTTTTTATTGCCGTTAATCGACTGCAGCGCCCAGTCGATAATGGTGAGCGTTCGCAGTCCCAGGAAGTCGAATTTGACCAGGCCGGCATATTCCACGTCGTTTTTGTCGAGCTGCGTCACCACGCTGGAACCGTCGGCTTCGGACAATACCGGACAGAAGTGATCCAACGGTTTCGGGCCGATGACCACGCCCCCGGCGTGCTTGCCGGTATTACGCACCGTGCCTTCGAGTTTCAGCGCCAATTCGAGCAACTGGCGCGCATCCTCGTCGTTGTCGCGTTTGGCCTGCAGATCCTCTTCTTTTTCGATGGCATCTTTCAATTTGATGCCCAACTCGTTCGGAATCAGTTTGGCGATGCCGTCCACCACGCCGTAGCCCAGACCCAATACACGGCCGACGTCGCGCACCACCGCCTTGGCCGCCATAGTACCAAAGGTCACAATCTGCGACACATGATCGCGGCCGTAATGGCGCGACACATAGTCGATGACCTCGTCGCGGCGGTCCATACAGAAGTCGACGTCAAAGTCGGGCATGGAGACACGTTCGGGGTTCAGGAAACGTTCGAACAGCAGGTCGTATTCAATCGGGTCGAGATCGGTGATTTTCAACGCGTAGGCCACCAGCGAGCCCGCCCCCGAACCACGCCCGGGGCCTACCGGAATCTGGTGATTCTTGGCCCACTGGATAAAGTCGGCAACGATCAGGAAGTAACCGGGGAACCCCATCTGCAAAATGATGTCGAGCTCGAACTGAATACGCTCGTAATAGAACTGGCGTTTTTCTGCAAAGGCGGCGGCATCCAAGTGGCCGAACAAAAACTGCAAACGCTCATCCAAGCCCTTGTGGCTTTCCTTGACGAAGAACTCGTCGATGGTCATGCCCTCCGGCACCGGGAAATCCGGCAGGAAGTAGGTGCCGAGTGTCAGGCTCAACGAACAGCGTTTGGCAATCTCGACCGTGTTCTCGATGGCCTCGGGAATGTCATCGAACAGCGCAATCATCTCCTCGCTGGAGCGGAAATACTGCTCTTCGGAATAACGCTTGGGGCGGTTCGGGTCATCCAGCACATAACCGTCGTGAATACAGACGCGCACCTCATGCGCCTCAAAATCCTCCGGCACGGCAAAACGCACGTCATTGGTGGCCACCACCGGAATCTCGTAACGCTGCGCGACTTCGACCGCGCCGGCAATATAGGCTTCCTCATTAGGCCGGCCTGTTCGGATGAGCTCCAGGTAATAACGGTCTTTGAAATGCGTCATCCACCACTGGGCGCGTTTGGCGACCAGATTGGGCTTCTGCGCCAGAATCGCCATGCCCACATCGCCTTCACGTCCGGCGGATAAAACAATCAAGCCCTCGTTGAACTCCACCAGCCACTCGCGCTTGATCATCGCGCACAGGGTGTTCTCATGCAGCTTCTGGTTTTTTAGATAACTCATTGAAATCAGATGAGAAAGGTTCAGATAACCCTGTTCATTCTGGCACAGCAACACCAGTTTCGACACCAAGCCATCCGCATCCTCCAGCCACACCTCGGAACCGATAATCGGCTTGATGCCGGCGCCCATCGCCGCGCCGTAGAACTTGACCAGTGCAAACAGATTGCTGCGGTCGGTCAACGCCAGTGCGGGCTGCTGATTTTTACCCGCCAAACCCACCAGCGGCTTGATGCCAAGCGTACCGTCAACCACGGAGTATTCGGAATGAACATGAAGATGAACAAATGCGGTCATACTGCTAAAAAACCATCCTGAAATCAAACTGCACGGTGCCAGCTATCCATAATGACCGGCATCCAAACGAATTGAGATATTCTAACGGCTTACGCCTTGCCTGCGTTGAAAAGATGCCATAAACTTTATGCCACTTTTAACCGCCCCACAAACAAGTTCCTGCAACACTATGAAAAAAATGCCTTTTTGGCTTGATCCCAAACCCGTTCTTTTCCCGCCCAGCGATCTGGCGCTTGACGAACCTGACGGCTTGCTCGCGATTGGCGGCGATCTGACACAGGAATGGCTGTTGCAGGCATACTCCAAAGGCATTTTTCCGTGGTTCAATCCGGATGAACCGATTTTGTGGTGGACCCCCAACCCGCGCTGCGTGCTGTTTATTGACGAGCTTAAAATCCGCCGCAGTCTGCGCAAAACCATCAAGCAGATTGCCGCCGATGCGGATTATCAGGTGACGCTCGACCAGGCCTTTACCGAAGTCATGCAAAACTGCTCGCAAATCGAGCGCAAGGATCAGGACGGCACCTGGATCAGCGACCCGATGATCAAAGCCTACACGCAGCTGCATCAGGCCGGCCATGCCCACTCCGTCGAAGTCTGGCATCAAGGTGAACTCGTCGGCGGCCTTTACGGCACGGCCATCGGCAAAATGTTCTATGGCGAATCCATGTTCTCCCATCAGGCGGATGCCTCCAAAATCGGGCTGGTGGCCATCGCCATGCAGCTCAAGGCGTGGGGCTTCAAACTGATCGACACTCAGGTCGAAACCGCCCACCTCAAAAGCATGGGCGCAACACTGATCTCGCGCCAACTGTTCGAGGGGTTGTTGCAAAACCAAATTCAGCAGCCGCTTCCTCCGGGAAAATGGCAGTTTGATATCGACTGGGTTGAAGCCGCCATTGCGCACAGCTATTACCAGCAAGCCCTGCGCAATACCTCAAAGCGCCCCATCCCCGGCAAATAATCCCCGGCAAATGGCCGCGCTGCGTGACTTTAATTCGTCTGTGCCCCTTTACCTGTCCGGCCATTTCAGTAAAAATGAGAAACATCCACCGCTGAATTTCCAATGAGGGGCTGATGTATCAATTTCCCGGCAACCGACCCGTTTACCTGAGTTTGCGGCGCTTTCATTTTCCGCTGAATGCCTGGCTCTCTGCACTGCATCGCATTACCGGTTTGCTGCTGGTGATCTGCCTGATCGGCTATCTGATGCTGCTGAACCTGCTGACCTTTCACCCTCTGGTAACGCTGGAGGCGATCCGCGATCACTGGATTCTGCAATGTCTGCACACTACCTTTTGGATCAGCCTCAGCTATCACTGGCTGGCCGGACTGCGCCACCTGTTGGCGGAACACTTCACCCAAGCGGCACACTATGCTGCCATCAACAGTAAAACCGTTAGCCGCATCATGCTTGTTGTGTGGAGTGCTTTGAGCCTGTTGAGTTGCTATGCCGTTTGGGGAGGTGTCTGATGCAGCTGCACCGCCTTTCCGGCAACCGCGCTTTCAGATGGCAACGCATCAGCGCCTTTTACCTGCTGTTGTACACGCCGCTTCTGGCCTTGTGGATTACGCTGACGCCGCACGCCACCACCGCCGACAACTTAATCGCCTCTTTAACAACGACGTGGTGGGTGATACCGAATCTGCTCGCGCTTTTATTGGTCATTACCCACGCCTGGGTCGGCCTGCGTGATATCACTCTGGATTACACGCCGCGCCAACGCACCCCGCTCTGGCTCGAGGCCCTGCGCTGGTTACTGATTGCCGTCATGCTCAATCTGGCGCTCTTGCTCTACTGGATACTGCTATGATGGATACTGCTATGAAACACGCCTCTCCATTGACCGACCTGAAACTGGACACCCATACGTTCGATGCCCTGATACTGGGCGGCGGCGGTGCGGGCTTGCGCAGTGCACTGGCTTTAACCCTGGCCGGCCATCAGGTCGCCGTGGTGTCCAAGGTCTTTCCCACCCGCTCGCATACCGTAGCGGCGCAGGGCGGCATCAATGCCGCACTCGGTAATATCACCGAAGACAACTGGGAATGGCACATGTACGACACCATCAAGGGCAGCGATTTCCTCGGAGATCAGGACGCCATCGAGTTCATGTGCCGCGAAGCCGCCGACATTGTGCGCGAACTCGAACATTTCGGCGTGCCCTTCTCCCGTCTGGAAAACGGCAAAATCTACCAGCGCGCCTTTGGCGGACAGAACCTCAATTTTGGTCAGGAGCAGGCGCATCGCACCTGCGCGGCCGCCGACCGTACCGGGCACGCCATTCTGCATTCGCTCTACCAGCAGAACCTGCACGCCGGCACGCGTTTTTTTGACGAATACTATGCGTTGGATCTGCTAAAAGACACGCACGGCAACATCGGCGGTTTGATGGTCATGAATATCCATGACGGCCGTTATCACGTTTTGCAAAGCCGTCATATTTTGATTGCCACCGGCGGCGCCGGACAGGTTTTCCGCAACAACACCAATGCCAGCATCAATACCGGCGACGGTCTGGGCATGGTGTTGCGTGCCGGCCTGCCGCTGCAAGATATGGAATTCTGGCAATTCCACCCTACCGGCGTGGCCGGCAAAGGCATGTTGATCTCCGAAGCGGTACGCGGTGAAGGCGGCGTGCTTAAAAACAGCCTTGGCGAAGATTTTATGCAACGCTACGCGCCGCACGCCAAAGACCTCGCCTCGCGCGATGTGGTAGCGCGCGCCATCGCCATCGAAGTCAAGGAAGGTCGCGGTTGCGGCCCCAACAAAGATTATGTGCTGCTCGACCTGACCCATCTGGATGACGCCACCATCAAACAGCGCCTGCCCGGCATACGCGACATCAGCCTGACGTTTCTGGGCGTTGACCCCGCGGTTGAACCCATGCCGGTCTTTCCGACCTGCCACTATATGATGGGCGGTATCCCGACCGATATTCACGGCCGCGTCGTGACCCCCGACGAAAATGGCGAGCAGCAGATTGTCAAAGGGCTCTACGCGGTGGGCGAATGCGCCTGTGTCTCGGTGCACGGCGCGAATCGTTTGGGGGGCAATTCGCTGCTGGATATTGTGGTTTTCGGGCGCGAAGCGGCTAAAACCATCAGCCACGAACTGCACCAAAATCGCCGCGAAAAAACTCAACAGGCCGGGTCACCGGAAACCGCACTCTGCCTGGATGCGGTCAGACAGCGCATTGCGCGCTGGCAAAATCCCGCCCCTTCCACGGATACACTTGCTGCCATCCGCAAGGCGCTGCAACACACCATGGAGATGGGCTGCGGCGTGTTCCGCAATCAGGCAAGCATGCAGCACGCTTTGCAGCAACTGTTGCTGTTGCAGCAGCGCCTTGAGCAAGTCACATTAAGTGACCACAGTCAGGTTTTCAATCTGCAGAGATTGGCGGCTTACGAGCTCGAGAACCTGCTGGCCGTCGCCTTTGCCACGGTGCACAGCGCGCTCAACCGCACAGAAAGCCGCGGCGCCCACAGCCGTGTCGATTACCCGCAGCGCGATGATTCGGCCTGGCTCAGACATACCCTGTATTTCAGCGCCGGACATCGCTTGGATTACAAACCCGTCAACCTCCACCCCAAACATCACGCCGCTTTTGCGCCCACAGCACGAACCTACTGAGTCTCGGAGTGACCATGGAATTTATTATCAGCCGCTACAATCCGGAAACCGACACGGCACCGCATGACCGCCACTACCGTCTGCATCAACAGGAGCTGGACGGCGGCACCATGCTGCTGGATGCGCTGCTGAAACTGCGCGAACAAGACCCCACTCTGGCATTCCGCTCCTCCTGCCAGGAAGGCGTGTGCGGTTCGGACGGCATGAACGTCAACGGCCAAAACTGCTTGAGCTGCATCACCCCTTTGGCTTCGCTCAAATCGCCGATTGTCATCAAGCCGCTACCCGGCCTGCCCATTATCAAAGACCTGATTGTCGACATGACGCTTTTCTATAAACACTATGCCGAGGCGCAGCCTTTTTTACAGGCCAAGCCGCCCAGTGAAGCACACGAACATCTGCAAACGCCGGCGGAACGGGCGCAGCTCGACGGCCTGTATGAGTGCGTGCTCTGCGCCTGCTGCACCACCAGCTGCCCCTCGTTCTGGTGGAATCCGGACCAATTCCTCGGCCCCGCCGCATTGATGGCCGCACAGCGCTTTGTGATCGACTCGCGCGACATTCAAACCCGCGAACGTCTGCAGTCGCTGGACGACCCGATGAAAACCTTCCGCTGCCGTCATATTCAAAACTGTACTGCGGCCTGTCCCAAAGGCTTGAACCCCAGCCGGGCGATACAGGCCTTGAAAGCCAGCATCGCTAAAGAACATTAAGGCAGGTCGCCATGCAAGCAACGATCTGGTTGAAACAAACGCTGTTTCTGTGCAAGCGCGGCAATCTGGAATGCGAGCTCCTGCTCTCGGCCTATGCCCCGCGCGCTGCGACCGAGGATGAGACCGCCCGTTCGCTGTTCAGACAATTGCTGGCAGAACCGGAAGACCGTTTATTTGCCTGGTTGCTGGCCAGCCGCCATAGCGAAGCCAACCCGGTGATTCCGTCGCACTACCGCGCGTTAATTTCGGCGATACGCAACAATTATTTGATACATAACCAATAAATTGGTATAATCCGCGCAAATTTTTAAGGATTATCCTAAACCTATGGCAAAACAAGACGTAATTGAATTTGATGGTGTGGTCGTTGAAACCCTGCCCAACACCATGTTCAAAGTAGAGTTGGAAAATGGTCACACCATTTTGGCGCACATTTCCGGACGTATGCGTAAAAACTACATCCGCATTTTGGCGGGTGACCCGGTTAAAGTGGAATTGACACCATACGACCTGACAAAAGGCCGTATCACCTACCGTGGTAAATAATCCACTCGGTTTATTTATTATTGCCGTAAGTTAAAAAAAACCGCCTTCTGGCGGTTTTTTTATGAACGATTTTTGAGATGGTTTTTAGGGATGATTTTTAGGGATGATATCCGCATAAAAAAGCCCTCAATCGAGGGCTTCTTTATCAGACCAGATTAAAAACCAACGCATCCTCGCGGCAATCGATTTCGATATGACCGCCATGCTGCAACTCGCCGAACAACAGCTTGTCGGCTAACGGCTGCTTGACCTTATTCTGAATCAGACGCGCCATCGGACGCGCGCCCATCAACGGATCGTAACCGTGTTTGGCCAGCCATTCACGCGCCGCATCGGTCACCGTCAACGCCACCTTTTTCTCCAGCAGAGTCTGCTCCAGCGCATAGATAAACTTATTCACCACCGAGACCATCGAGGCCTCCGACAAACGGTTAAACTGGATAATGCCGTCCAGACGGTTGCGGAACTCCGGCGTAAACACCTTTTTCAGTTCCGCTTCAAAATCCAGCGTATGATCCTGCAAGGTAAAGCCCATACTGGCACGCGCCATCTGTTCGGCCCCCACATTGGAGGTCATAATCAGCACGACATTTCTGAAATCCGCTTTACGGCCGTTATTGTCGGTCAAGGTGCCGTGATCCATCACCTGCAACAGCAAATTGAATACGTCCGGGTGGGCTTTTTCGATTTCATCGAGCAGCAGCACCGCGTGCGGTTGCTTGTTGACGGCCTCTGTCAACAAGCCGCCCTGATCAAACCCGACATAGCCCGGCGGTGCGCCGATCAGACGCGACACCGTATGACGCTCCATGTATTCGGACATATCGAAACGGATCATCTCCACGCCAAGGTGCTTCGCCAACTGCTGCGTCAGCTCGGTTTTACCAACACCGGTCGGCCCGGCGAACAAGAAGCTCGCACTCGGCTTGTTCGGATCGCTCAAGCCGGAACGCGCCAGCTTGATTGCCGAGACCAGCTGTTCGACGGCATGATCCTGCCCGAACACTACACGTTTCAAACTGCCCGCCAAATCCTGTAGCGTATCCCGCTCTTTCTGGGTGATCTGCGACACCGGAATACGGGCAATACTCGCCACCACCGCTTGAATCTCCGCCGTACCGATCTGCTTTTTGCGTTTGCTGGCCGGCAAAAGCGCCTGTTTGGCGCCGGCCTCGTCAATCACATCAATCGCCTTGTCGGGCAGATGACGGTCGGTGATATAACGCGCCGACAACGCCACCGCCTCTTTTAATGCCGGCAGCGTGTATTTGACATGATGATGTTCTTCATACTTATCTTTCAGGCCTTTGAGAATCTCATAGGCGTCCTGAATGCTCGGCTCTTTAACATCGACTTTTTGAAAACGGCGCGCCAAGGCGCGGTCTTTTTCAAAAATGCCGCGATGCTCTTCATAAGTGGTCGCGCCCATGCAACGCAATTTGCCGGAAGCCAAGGCCGGCTTCATCAGGTTGGAGGCATCCATCGCCCCGCCCTGCACCGCCCCGGCGCCGATAATGGTATGAATCTCGTCGATAAACAGAATGGCATGTTCGTGCTGTTCCAGCTCGTTCAGCAACGCTTTGAAACGCTTTTCGAAATCTCCCCGGTAACGCGTACCGGCAAGCAGAGCGCCCATATCCAAACTGAACACCACGGCATTTTCCAACTGCTCCGGCACATCATGATGCACGATGCGGTAAGCCAAACCTTCGGCCACGGCGGTTTTGCCCACGCCCGGTTCACCGACCAGTAAGGGATTGTTCTTGCGACGGCGGCTCAGAATCTCCAAGACACGCTGCAACTCCCAATCGCGCCCGATAATCGGGTCGATCTTGCCCTCTTTGACCGCCAAATTGAGATTATGCGCATAGGATTCCAGCGCGCTTTTCTTCTCCGAGCCTTCGCCTTTTTCACTCTCTTCATTGGCACCGCTTTGCGCGCCGGGCAGAAAGTCGCTGCTGTCGCTCGCCGTAACGCCATGCGAGATATAACTCAGCACATCGACGCGATCCACGCCGTTACTCTCAAGCAGATAAACGGCCTGCGAATCCTGCTCTGAAAACAATGACGCCAATACATGCAGACCGGTCACTTCCGGATAGCCATTGGATTGCACCAGATAAATGGCACGCTCAATCACGCGCTGAAAACTCATGGTCGGCTGTAACTCGTCAGGACGGCGACTGACCATTTCGGTTTCCAGAAACTTCTCCAGCCCCTCTTCGATTTTTTCGACGCTGGCGCCGCAGGCACGCAGCACATCCTGCACATCGGGCAACGCCAGCAGCTCCAACAGCAAGTGCTCCAAGGTCACAAACTCGTGTTCATATTCGTGAGCCACGCTGAAGGCGTTGCTCAACGTCATTTGCAATTCTTTACTTAACACCTTAGACCACCTCTAGCTGACACATCAGCGGGTATTTATGTTCGCGCGAATAACGGTTAACCTGATAGACCTTCATTTCCGCCACTTCGCGACTGTAAACGCCGCACACGCCTTTTCCCTGATGGTGGACAGCCAGCATGACCGTATTGGCTTTGGCTTCGTCCATGCCGAAGAAATGCATGAGCACCTCCACTACAAAATCCATAGGTGTGTAATCATCATTCAACAGCACCACCTGATAGCGCTTGGGTGGTTTCACTTTGGGTTTAGCGGTATCCAGCAATAGGTTACCGTCATCAAAATCCTGACTGTGCGGCATAGTTCAATCTTTTTTAATTCACTTAATAAACGATACTTTGATATGGGCTATTGTAGCCTTTTCAAGATAGGACGGGAAAACAATACACGCAACGGAGAAACGCCAATAGACGCTTTACTGGCCGCCAGGCTGGCATCACGCTGCGATCAGGCGCGCGTAAAGGTGCCCGGCCTGCGCCTGTTCATCCGGTGGCAGTCCCATATTTTCAATACGGATAAAATCGTCCGGCGAATAATTGGCCGGCACCTCCACCATACAGGAACCGCTTGGCGCTTCCAGGCGGATCTGTTTGCCCGCGACCAGCAGCGGTCTGGCGACCTGAAAAACGCCGTACAGATCGGCACCTTTCAGCTGCCATTTAAGACTTTCCTGCTTGATATTGAAACGCACCAGAAAATCGCCGGGCTTGCCGCCGAACAGGCCGCTATAGCCCTTGCCCGCAAGACGGAAGGTTTTGCCCATCAGCGCTTCGCGGGTGAATTTCATGCGTACTTTCAAACCGGGGATATAGAACGAACCCAAACGCAGCAGTCGGATCGCATAACGCAGCGTCAGCGGATAGGTAATCACACGGTCCTTGCCGTCGATCGGCTTTTGATGTCGGTAAGTATTGGAGTAGAAGGAGGAGTTGTGTTCGGAAGCAGTCTCTTTAGCTGCCGGCGCCTCGGCGTTATCATGAGAACGCTTGGTGTGTGCCTTGTAGGCATAGGGTGTTTGCGAAGTTTGGAAATCACGCCAATACGCATCGCGGTATTTGCTGAGAATTTCATAAGCTTCAGCAATCTCCTGGAACTTGCGCTGCGCATCATGGATTTTGGAAACATCAGGATGGTAACGCCGTGCCAGTCTGCGATAGGCCTGCTTGACCGTCTGTGAACACGCTTGCTGGTGCACACCCAATACGGCAAAATAATCGACACTCGGGTCGTACGGACAGTTACAAAAGGCCATTCAAACTATATCATGATCCATTGGATGCGTTAATCGAAGCGGATAAATTGGCCATCGTTGGCAATCGGCCGATCTGCAATAGAGTAACAAAATACCCAAAATAAACGCAAATCGATTACGTTTATTCTAACGGCAAGGCTTTCAAAAAAAAAGCACGGTGCCGCACACTTTAAGCATTTTTACGGCCTTGCCTGCAACAGGACAAAATACGCTAACAAGACGGAATTCGCCGCAATTCAACACAGTAGGATGGTTTTTACCCAAATTCTCCCTATGCACGCTGCATATCGGTGATAATACCCGCTCAAATTAAATGTAATTTGACGTTTTAGAGGTAAGAAAATGAGTATTGAACAAACATTGATGGAACGTAGCGGTTCCAAATGCGAACTATGCGGTGCCACCGAGCACTTAAGCGTGCTGGAAGTAGCGCCTAGCGATGGCAGTGCCGAACAATCCATCCTAGTATGCGAAACCTGCAAAACCCAAATCGAACATCCTGAGCAGACCGATTCCAATCACTGGCGCTGCCTTAACGACAGCATGTGGTCAGCGGTGCCGGCTGTTCAAGTGATGGCGTATCGTATGCTGCACCGTCTGCGTGGCGAAGGCTGGCCACAGGAACTGTTGGACATGATGTATATGGAAGATGACACTCGCGCCTGGGCAGAATCGGGGCTGCCTGCCGAGAGTCAGGATGACTCGCCTAAGACCGTTGACAGCAATGGCACAGAACTACTGGCCGGCGACAGCGTGACTTTGATTAAGGATCTGGATGTGAAAGGCGCTGGCTTTACGGCGAAACGGGGAACGCTGGTCAAAAACATCCGTCTGACCGATAATCCATTGCACATTGAAGGCAAGGTTAACGGTACGGATATCGTACTGGTCGCAGCCTACCTCAAGAAGGCATAAGCCGACAATTCCGTCTGGATATCACTACCCGGCCTGTTGAGATTTTCAACGCCTCTTTTGAACCCTTTCAAAAGTAGTGACAATAAAAAAACCGCTTTTATGAAGTGACCCCCAAATGTTGGACACCAACTTTGGGGGTTTTTCATGTCCAAATACAGTCGCAATACAAAAGTCACCATAGCAAAGCGCTATCTTCAGGGCGAAAATTCTACCGCTCTCTCAACAC
>NZ_JACBGH010000004.1 GCF_013391695.1 Thiomicrorhabdus cannonii | reverse complement strand
CCGAACTCAGAAGTGAAACGTCTTAGCGCCGATGGTAGTGTGGGAGGTCCCATGCGAGAGTAGGTCATCGCCAAGCTTATATCCTAAAACCCGCCTACCTCACCGTGGCGGGTTTTTTTTTGCCTAATGAATACTAACCATGCTCTATTCCCGACATAAGCTGGCCGATCTTTTCCATCTGCGTTTTCCGGATACGCATTTTCTGTTTTTTCCCGAACTGCCTTCTACCAATGCCTATCTTAGAGAGCATGCCAAACAGTGTATGCCCAGTGCATTTTGCATGACGTCGATGCAGACAGCGGGCTATGGGCAGCGTCTCAGAAAATGGGAATCTACGAGTGCCACTTTAACGTTCAGTTTGCTGATGCGCATTAACCAACCATTGGCGGCCCTGGAGGGTTTTACGCCACTGATTGGCCTGAAATTGATAGAGGCTCTTTGCAATTACTCCGATGATACGTTTTCAATTAAATGGCCTAATGACATCTATATGGGTGGCAAAAAGGTGGCCGGTATCCTGGTTGAAACCGCTTTGTGCAAGGAAACCTATACGGATTTGGTTGTGGGTATCGGTATCAATCTGGATTCACCGTACGAGGTTATTCAAAATGAGCAGAGTGTCCTTGCCGATAAGGTGAATGCGGGGTTTGTCAGACTGCGATCAGATATTACCGATAATATTGAACAGCTACTGGCGGATATTGTTGATAGGTTGCTTGATCTTGGTCAAAATTTTGTACCCGGCCTGTTTGAAAGTTATGCATTGAATTATCGATTAGTTGATTATTTCAAAGAGCATGAGACTGTAATTGTGTATGATAACGGCCATCATCAAACGGCTTACTACATAGGCCTTAGCAAAGCCGGCGCCCTGCAGTTATTGGTAGAGAATGAATTGGTAGAATACTGCACGGGTGCCGTCTCCATTAGAAAATATAATGAATTAATATGACTGAATTATTTATCGATATTGGCAATAGCCGCATCAAGTTTGCGCTTGCCGATTCACAACATTTAGAGTTCTTAGGGGCTTTTAGCATTGCGGAGTTGAACACTGTCGATCTCCTGGTAGATTTGCTTGAGGACTTCGATATTCAACCGGATCGAATTTTTATTGTTTCGGTGGGGTCAGCGCAGTTTGAACATGATTTGCGTGAAGCCATCGCAATCGTCTGGCGTGAACACCCTGTTTTCCTCTCCACGCAAGTAGCCTGTTGCGGATTGCAAAATGGTTATACGCAGCCTTTGCAATTAGGTGTCGATCGTTGGATGGCTATGCTGGGTGCGCGTTCATTCACGCATAAGGATTTTATTGTGATTGATGCGGGCACGGCCATTACCGTGGATGCGGTTGTGGAGGATAAGCATCTCGGCGGATTTATCTTTCCCGGCCTGTCCACCATGCGTCAATCCTTGACTTCCGGTACAGCTAAACTGTCTGCTGATTGTAGCCAGTCGCTTATGGCGGAGCAGTCGGCATTTTTGGCGACCAATACGGCGGATGCTATTTGCGGCGGTTCGCTTTATATGGCGGCGGCTACATTGAACAACTTGTTGTTCGATTTGCAGGCGGAGTTAGGCGCCACCTTCAAAATTTACCTTACGGGCGGCGATGCCAAGCTTATTGCGCCCCTGTTAAACAGCAAGGTTGAGTTGGTAACTGACCTGGTTTTGCAAGGTATGCGACAGGTCACAGAAAGTTTAAAAAAATAGTTGACTCCGTTGTTTAAATCCCTATAATACGCCTCATTCGCCGACATAGCACAACTGGTAGTGCAACTGATTTGTAATCAGTAGGTTGGGGGTTCGAGTCCCTCTGTCGGCACCATCATTCAAAAGCTCGTATTGTCAAAAATACGGGCTTTTTTTGTATTTAAAACCGCTCAATTGCTATGTGTTAGCGCTAACTGTTATAATGCCTGACGCATTTTCTATAAAATCGGAAAACCGAATGGAACAACAATCAAGTTATACAAAAGAAGAGCTCTTGGCCTGCGGACGTGGAGAGTTATTTGGTCCGGGTAATGCGCAATTACCGCTGCCACCCATGTTGATGTTCGATCGCATCACACACATCGCGGAAGAAGGCGGTGCTTATGGCAACGGGCAGATCAAGGCCGAGCTGGATATAACAAAAGACTTGTGGTTCTTTGAGTGCCATTTTAACGAAGACCCGGTTATGCCCGGCTGTTTGGGCCTGGATGCCATGTGGCAGCTGATTGGCTTCTTCCTGGGGTGGACTGGCGGTCCGGGACGCGGTCGTGCTTTGGGTTCAGGCGAAGTGAAGTTTTATGGACAAGTGTTGCCTACCGCTAAGAAAGTCGAATATGTCATCGATATGAAGCGCGTTATTAAACGCAAACTTTACATGGGCATTGGTGATGCTAAACTGTATGTCGATGGACGTGAGATTTATAGCGCAGCGGATCTCAAAGTCGGTTTGTTTACGAATACGGATAATTTTTAAGCTATGAGAAGAGTTGTCGTCACTGGTATTGGGATTGTTTCCAGTTTGGGAAACAATAAAGAAGAAGTTACCGATTCATTGCGTAACGGACGCTCGGGTATCGTATTCGCGCCCGAGTATGCGGAAAACGGTTTGCGTTCGCAAGTTCACGGTGCCGTTAAGAATCTGGATTTTGCCGAGCATATCGATCGTAAGCAATTGCGTTTTATGGGTGATGCAGCTGCCTACAGCTATATCGCCATGCAGCAGGCGGTAGCCGATTCGGGGTTGACGCCGGAGCAGGTCTCCAATCCGCGCACCGGTCTGATTGCCGGTTCGGGCGGTGGTTCCAACTCCAATTCGACCGAGGCGGTGGCGATTGCACGCGAAAAAGGCGTGAAGCGTATCGGACCCTATATGGTAACGCGTACCATGGGGTCAACCGTCTCGGCGTGTCTGGCGACTCCTTTCAAGATCAAAGGGCTTAACTACTCGATCAGTTCAGCCTGTTCAACCTCCGCGCACTGTATCGGTAATGCCGTTGAACAGATTCAAATGGGTAAACAGGATGTTGTGTTCGCCGGCGGCGGCGAAGAGCTGCACTGGACCATGACGGTTCTGTTTGATGCGATGGGTGCCTTGTGCTCAAAATACAATGACAATCCGGCGGCGGCCTCGCGTGCTTATGACGCGGACCGTGACGGTTTTGTTATCGCCGGCGGCGGCGGTATGGTGGTTATCGAAGAGCTGGAGCACGCCTTGGCGCGCGGTGCGAAAATCTATGCCGAAATTACCGGTTACGGTGCCAACTCCGACGGATACGACATGGTTGCGCCTTCCGGCGAGGGTGCGGTGCGTTGTATGCAGATGGCGTTGTCAACGGTCAACGGCGAGATTGATTACATCAACCCGCACGGCACCTCTACGCCGGTGGGCGATACCAAAGAAGCCGCGGCCATCCGCGAAGTGTTTGGTGCCAAGGTACCTAAAATCAGCTCGACTAAGTCGATGTCCGGTCACTCTTTGGGTGCGGCTGGGGTGCACGAGTTCATCTACAGCTTGTGCATGCTGGAGAACGACTTTATCGCGCCTTCCATCAATATCGACACCTTGGATCCAGAGTGTGAAGGTATGCCGATTGTGACGCAGTTGATTGAAAATGCCGGCCTAAACCGCATTATGAGCAACAGTTTCGGCTTTGGCGGCACGAATGCTTCGCTGGTCTTCGAGCGTTACAAGGGCTAATTTGCCGTTGTAAAAACTCAACAGGCCGGGTGTACAGCTCAGTCAAAAAAACCGCTTTTAAGCGGTTTTTTTGTATCTGCATTTTGTATCTGCATATTAGGTTTTGAGATGTTTTGAGGCTCAACGGAAAGGTTTTAAATCCGTGCTGGTATCGCGTGTGCTCGCTGCCGGAGCGGGTTTAGACACCGGCTTTTTCTCGACGACAGGTGCAGCCGTGGTTTTGCGGGTGGTTTTGAGTTGAATCGGTTCGGCGGAGTCGGCAATGTAAGCATCGCAATTTTGCAGCTGGGTACGATAGACATTGGCTTGATTGGCGACCTTTTGCGCGACCCTTTTAAGCCAGGGTTTCTGGTTGTAGGTTCTGCGCGAATAACCGCCGCGCCCTTCGTGGTAGGCCAGATAGAGGTTGTAGGTGTCTTTGCGGGAAATCCCGAGCTGCCGCGACGACTCGTAGTTATACCAGCCAATAAAGTCCAGGGCATCCTCCACGTCGCTGCGGCTTGCGCCCCAGTTGCCGCTGGCTTTCTGATAGTCCTTCCACGCGGGGTCCTGGGCTTGGGCGTAGCCGTAGGCCGAGGAGTCACGCGGTAAGGGGATCAGCCCCAAAAAATAGGGGCGTTCGGGCTGTGCATCGTGTTTAAAACGGGATTCCTGATGTACAAACGCCATCAAAATATAGCTGGGCACGCCCCAGCGTTTTTCCGAGGCGCGTGCCGCATCCTGCCAATCGTCGTCAAAGTCGTAGATGGCGCAGATGTTGTTATAGGTCGATTTCGGCGGATTGGAGCTGCACCCCGCCAAAAGTCCCAATACCAGTAATCCGCTCCATGCCTTGTTGATACTCATAGACTGCCATATACAAAGTTCTGTCGATAAATAACCGCTTTATCCTGGTTTAGAACCTCAACGCGCCATTGCCCCTGCCAGGCGCTGGTGAGGCGTTTGCTTGACCAGGTCCGGTACAGGTTACTGTGAATAGTCAATGGAATCAATGCCATTTCGCGATCATTGTGGATCCAGCGATGATAGAGCGTCTGGCCTTCGGCATTTTTAATCTGCGTAAAGAAATAGAGCTGGCGTACCGGCTTGGGCACACGACCAGTGAAGATTTCACCCGGTTCTCTGTTGACGACTTCGGCGCTCAAGACCGCCTGCTCAATCTGAATATCGCTTGTAACGATCGTCTCTTCGGTCAAGACCGGCGACTGCTCGGCCAGATATTGTTCGCGCGTCAGGTTCAGGTCTTCACGCTGCTGTGTGGTGAGTAACGCTAAAGAAAGCGGGTTTTCATCGGCTTGAACGGTGTTTTGGGTTGTTGATTCCGCTTCCGCCGGCGCTGCAGGTGTGTTCTGGAGGACGGGTGGCGCAGAGTCATCGGATGTCTGAACCGTTGCAGAGGTGGCCTGTTGAGTTGCTTCGACCGCGACCGGAGGCGTTATTGGGGTTGAAGAGGCTTGTGCGGCTTGCGGGGCAGGTGCCGGGCTAATTGCGCTGACGTCTTGCTTTTCCTGCTGGATATTGTGTATGAGGCCGAATGCGGTTGCACTCCCTCCCACCAGTAGCATCACGTACCACGCCAACCGCTGGCGCCAGGGCGAGGCCGATTTGGCGGCCTCAATTTTGGCAGTTATCTCAACCTGCGCCTGCTCCCAGCCCTGTTCAAAAAACGTTCGGGCCGCCGGATCGTAACGGATGTCGCTGGGTGCCTGCGTTACTGGCTTGCCTTCGTAGGCGAAGCGGAAGCCTTTTTTAAAGGCATAGAGATGTTTGGCGTTTTGCGTTTCGGGCAGGCGCATAAAAAAGCCTTAAGCGTTCTGGTCGAACAGGGCCTCGGTAAACTCCTTGGCCTGGAAGGGACGAAGGTCGTCTATCGATTCGCCCACGCCGATAAAACGCACCGGAATGCCGAGCTGTTCGGCCAGTGCAAAGACAATGCCGCCTTTTGCGGTGCCGTCGAGTTTGGTGACGGTAATGCCGGAAACGTCAACCGCTTCGCGGAACTGACGCGCCTGATTCAAGGCGTTCTGTCCGGTGCCGGCATCAATCACCAGCATGACTTCATGCGGTGCGCTGCCATCCACTTTCTGGATAACGCGTTTGACCTTTTTCAACTCTTCCATCAGGTTGGTCTGGGTATGCAAACGTCCAGCGGTGTCGGCAATCAATACATCGATTTTTTTCGCCTTGGCCGACTGGATCGCATCGAAAATCACCGCCGCCGAGTCGGCTCCGGTTTTCTGGGCGATGACCGGCACCTGGTTGCGTTCGCCCCAAGTTTGCAGCTGTTCCACCGCCGCCGCACGGAAAGTATCGCCCGCCGCCAGCATCACCGACTTGCCTTCGTTCTGGAATTTTTTGGCGAGCTTGCCGATGGTGGTGGTTTTGCCAACGCCGTTGATGCCGACCATCAGAATCACATAAGGTCCGTCATGTTCGGTCAGGTGCGCGTTGATCTCCAACGGCTGGCTAATCGGTTCAATAATGGCCTGCAGCTGCGCTTTCAGAGCGTTGAACAAGGCATTCGGGTCTTTCAGCTCTTTGCGGCTCACCTGTTCGGTGAGGTTGCCGATAATGCGGTCGGTCGCCTCCACGCCGACATCGGCGGTGAGCAGAATCATTTCGATCTCGTCAAGCAGGTCGGCGTCGATCTCTTTGCGCCCTAACAGCAGGCTCGCCAAACTGTCGGTAAAGCCGCGGCGGGTTTTGCTCAGGCTGTTTTTTAGGCGGGTGAAGAAGCTGCTTTTAGGCTCTTTGTCTGCAGTGGCGGGCGCGGCTTGCGGTTTGTTTTCAGATACTGCTGCCGGTGCGGTTTCTGCCTCCGCCGGGAGAGTTGTGGGCGTTTCGGTTGCCAACTCGGGTTGAGCGGCAGGGGATTCTTCAACTGTTTCGGTTGGCGTTGGTTTGTTGCGGCGCAAAAAACTGAACATGCTGATTTCCTGTTAGACGGATTGGCCCTGGACGTTGTTGAGACGTAACATGCAGGCAACCAATCAATTTTAAAACCCAGCGTAAGGCTTGGTTTTTAAGAGTTTGTTAATACTTGAAATGGATTATTGGGCTATTATAAATCAATCTCAAAATGGGTGGGGCAATGTTGCTTATCCCCGCTGTTAATTGGCCAGCCGCGCGTTATGACGCGGTTTTTGTTCGCACAATCCTTCCGCTTTAAGGTGGGTATGCATGAAGAGGAATACAAGAGTGAAGGTGATGAAAAAGCTGGCATGGGCCGCCTTGGCCTTTTCGCTGACCGCGCCGGCGCATGCCAAAATTTCGGAGTTTAGCTTGGATAACGGCATGAAGGTGCTGGTGAAAGAGGATCATCGCGCACCGGTGGTGGTGCAACAGGTCTGGTATCGCGTGGGTTCCACCTATGAATCGCCGGGCAAGACCGGTCTGTCGCATATGCTGGAACACATGATGTTCAAGGGTACCAAAAATCTGCAGCCGGGCGAGTTTTCCAAAATCGTGTCGCGTTTGGGCGGCGAGGAAAACGCCTTTACCTCGGCTAACTATACCGCTTACTATCAGGTGGTCGGCAAACAGCATCTGGAAAAGGTCATGCAGCTGGAATCGGACCGCATGCGCCATCTGGTGATCGACGAAAGCGAGTTTTTGAAAGAGCGCGATGTGGTCACCGAGGAGCGCCGCTGGCGTTTGGAGGATAACCCCTACTCCAAGTTGAACGAGCAATTCAACGCCACGGCGTTTTTGAACAGTCCGGCGCGCAACCCGACCATCGGCTGGATGACGGATATTCGCAGTTATACGGTGGACGACCTGCGCGACTGGTACCGCCAGTGGTATGCACCCAATAACGCCACTTTGGTGGTGGTCGGCGATGTTGACCCGCAGCAGGTGTTGTCTTTGGCAAAACGTTACTACGGCGCGTATCAGCCGGAAAAAATCGAGGCCACCAAGCCGCAGGTGGAAATCGAGCAGGAAGGTTTGCGACGCATCGAACTCAAAGGCAATACGCAAGTGCCGTCTTTGCAGATGGGTTTTCATGTGCCGAGTTTGCTGACCGCTGAAAACAGCCGCGAGGTTTATGCGTTGGCGGTGTTGAGCGCGCTGCTGGATGGCGGCGAAAGCAGCCGTTTGCCGCAGACTCTGGTACGCGGCAAGCAGCTCGCGGCCGGCGTGAGTGCCGGTTACAGCGCCACTGACCGGCTGGATACGCTGTTTGAACTGACTGCCACGCCGGTCGAAGCCGGTAAGTTGCCGGCGTTGGAAAAGGCGCTGTTGGATGAGGTGGAGAAGTTGAAAACGGCGCCGGTCAGTGCGGCAGAGTTGCAGCGCGTGTTGGCGATGGAAGAGGCCGATCATGTTTATTATCGCGACTCCATCCAGGCGCAGGCGATGATTATCGGCTCGTTGGTCAGCGTCGGCTTGCCGGCGGATACCTTGGACAAATGGATCGATAATCTGCGTTCGGTCACGCCAGAAGAGGTCATGGCGGTGGCCAAAAAATACCTGACGCGTGATAACTTGACGATTGCCACGCTCTACCCCGATGGCAAGGATCACTCCCATATCAAACCTTACAAGGGGAGATTGTAATGAAACCTGTGTATAGCCTTTTCATAGCCGGCCTGTTGAGTTTTGCGAGCCTGCCGCTGTGGGCGAATGTCGATATCCAGACCTGGCAGACCTCCAAAGGTGCCAAGGTGATGTTTGTGGCGGCGCCGGAACTACCGATGCTGGATATTCAGGTGGTGTTTGACGCCGGCAGCGCGCGAGACGGCGATAAATGGGGCTTGGCGTCACTGACAACGACATTGGTGGGCACACGTACCGCCGCGATGACGGAGGAACAGATCAACGCCCGCACCAATGAATTGGGCGCGCAGATCGGCGGCGATGTGGATCGCGACAAAGCGACCTTTTCGCTGCGTACCATCACCCGTGAGGGCGTGTTGCAGCCGGCGTTGGATCTGTTTAAAACGAGTTTGACGCAAAGCCGGTTTGACCCGGAAATTTTTGAACGCGAACGGCAGCGTACGCTGGTGGGGTTGCGTCAGCAGCAACATTCGCCGGAGAGTCTGGCGCAAAACGCCTTTTGGAAAAACCTGTACGGCGATCATCCCTATGCCCATCCGGTGTCGGGAACGGTTGCAACCGTGGAACAGCTTAAACTGAAGGACGTGCAGGCTTTCTATCAGCGTTATTTTGTGGCGGCCAATGCCACCATTGCGATTGTCGGTCAGCTGGATGTTAAGCAGGCCAAGCAGATCGCCGAAAATCTGACCGCCACCTTGCCGCAGGGCGAGAAGCCGCAGGCGTTACCGCAACCGCAAGCAGTCAGTAGCGTGAAGCGCGAGATTGTGCCGTTTGATTCGTCGCAGACCTATTTTCGCATGGGGCAGATCGGCGTGGCACGCGGTGACGCCGATTATTATGCGCTGTTTCTCGGCAACCATCTGCTTGGCGGCAGCGGCTTCGGTTCGCTGCTGATGGAAGAGGTGCGCGAGAAGCGCGGGCTGGTTTACGGTGTGGGCAGCGGCTTTGCACCGATGCGCGTGGCCGGACCTTGGGTGAGTTATCTGTCGACCAAGAACGCCTCGGCCTTGGAGGCTGAAAAAGTGGTGCGCTCGACCATCGAGACGTTTTTGAAATCGATTGACGACACGCACTTTGAGGCCATCAAGGAGAATCTGGTGGGCGGCTTCCCGCTGCGCATCGACAGCAATGCCAAGATTAGCGGCTATATTGCGATGATCGGCTATTACGGTTTGCCGCTGGATTATTTAGAGCAGTTTCCAAAGCGTATCCAGGCGTTGAGCAAGCAAGAGGTGCTGCAAGCCTGGCGTAAACACTTCGACTTGAGCAAGCAAGTCACCGTGATGGTCGGGCAGCCCGCCTAAATCGTCTTATCTATTTCGGGTTGGCGGATTCCTTGCCAACCTGTTTCATTTTCTACCCGGCCTGTTGAGTTTTTAATCGGCATTTTTTGCGGGTGGTTTCTGCGTTATCGGAGCCAGGGCTTTTAAGAAGGTCTGGGCGCAATGTTCCCAGCTGAAGTGTTCGGCATAGTGGCGACAGGCTTGGCGGTCGCACTGTTTGGCCAGTTCAATCGCCGTCGACAGGTCGTCGTTTAGGGCGCCGACGTCTGCATTAATTACATCCAATGGGCCGGTTGCCGGGTAAGCGGCCACCGGTGTGCCGCTGGCGAGCGCTTCCAGCATGACCAGACCGTAAGTATCGGTTTTGGAGGGGAAGACAAACACGTCTGCCGAAGCAAAGAGCTGTGCCAGCTCCACGCCGGTTTTTTTGCCGAGAAAATGTGCCTGCGGGTAATGGTGTTGCAGCGAGGCTAAATCGGGGCCGTCGCCCACCACCACCTGACTTCCGGAAAGTTTCAAATCGAGGAAATCGCGCAGGTTTTTTTCCACTGAAACGCGGCCAACGTAGAGGTGGATGGGCGCTGCAAACGGTAAAGCGATTTTTCTATCGGGATGAAACAGGTCGGTATCGACCCCACGGTTCCATTGATGCAGATGGTTGAAGCCTTTGGCTTGGAGTGAGTCGATCAGCGTGTGGGTGCTGACCAGCGTGCGCGTTGCCGGGTGGTGAAACCAGTGCAAAAACCGGTAGCCCCAACTGACTGGAATAAACGGCAGGCGTTGGTTGAGGTATTCGGCAAATTTGGTGTGGAAGGCGGTGGTGAACGGCCAGCCGTGGCGTTGACAGAAAGCGCGGGCGCGCCAACCCAGCGGCCCTTCGGTGACGATGTGCACGGCATCGGGGGCAAAGGTTTCAATGTGTTCTTGGAAGTGTTTGGCCCGCCAGACTATCGGCACTTCGGCATAGCCGGGCAGCGGCAGGCTTTTGAACAGGCCGGGGTGGAGAACTTTGATGTGATGGCCGGAGGCTTCCAGTGCGGCGACTACATGGTTCATGGTGGTGACCACGCCGTTGGTCTGCGGTTGCCAGGCATCGGTGATAATCAGGATTTTCATACACTGAGCTTATTTTATGAGTTCTGTTGGATTGCATTATGCTTTGCCAAAACCGAAGATAGATGTCAGAAATATGAAGTTTTGCGGACGGTTTGCATCATTTTTTGAATTTAAGCTTTATAAAGCGGTAAAAACGCTTAGTGAATGCAGGTTGATGCGATTGTGAAGCGGATTGTTTTGGGGTTTAATAGCCCGCTAAGTTTTTGATTAACCCCGATTTATTCTTTTTAAGAAAAGCGTGTCTAATGCCCCATTCTCACTACCAGGCCAAATTTGAACGATTTGCGCGTTATCTGGGCGATAAGGTTTACTTTTATGCCCACGATCCGCAGGGTGTTTTTATCTATGTCAGCGATTCGCTCAGACAGGTTTTGGGGTATTCTCCGCAGGAATTCAAGCAGCATTTTGCGCATTTTCTGACCAATCATCCCGATAACAGCCTGGTTGAGGGCTATACGCAACGCTCTTTGCGGGGTGAGCAGGTGCCGGCCTACTCGGTCGAGGTGCGCCACAAGAACGGTGCGATCCTATGGCTCCAGGTGCAGGAGTTTGCGGTATTGAATGAGCAGGGTGAGATCATTGCCATTGAGGGGATCGCCACCGACATCACTGAACACAAAGCGTTACAGGAAGCGGTCAAAAAACAGAACGCGCGTTTGGCCAAGGCTCAGGAACTGGCGCACATGGGCAGTTGGGAACTGGATATGGTTGCCAATAAACTGAGTTGGTCGGATGAGGTCTATAAGATCTTTGAACTGGATCCGGCCAGCGTCGAGCCTTCCTATTCGCTGTTCCTGCAAACGGTGTTCGCAGACGACCGCGAGAAAGTCGATCGCGCTTATCAACGCTCCTTGCAGTTACGCCAACCCTACCGGATAGATCACCGTTTGCAGATGGCCGACGGGCGTATCAAATATGTGGTGGATGAGTGTGAAACCGATTTTGACGCGCACGGAAGGCCATTGGTTTCGCGTGGTACGGTGCAGGATGTGACCGCTATCTGGAATCTGAAGCAGCAGGTGATGCACGAGCAGGCTCTGTTGACGGAAACCGAGAATATCGCCCGCATCGGCTCCTGGGAGTGGGATTTGGTCACCAATGAGGTCTGGTATTCGGCCGGTTGCTACAAAATCAACGGGTTTGAAGCGGGCAGAAAACTTGTGTATGAGGACTTTCTAGCACAAGTACCGGCGGACGAAAAACCGGCGGTGCAACAGGTGATTCAACGGATCATTGCAAGCGGCGAGGAGCAGCAGCTGGTGCACTCTATCGTGCGCGCCGATGGCAGCACGCTCTATGTCTTGCAAAGGGGCGTTGTCCGCTACGACGAGTCGGGTCAACCGAAACGTCTGGTGGGCACTACTCAGGATATTACCCAGCAGTATCTGGCCGATCAGGCGCTGTTTAAACAGAAACAGTTGTTGAAATCGGTCGTCAATGCCACCTCCGATCTGATCTTCTTTAAAGACGCCGAGGGGCGTTATCAGGGATGCAACGAGGCATTCGGCGAGTTTGTCGGCAAAAGCGAGCAAGAGATTGTCGGCAAAACCGATTTCGATCTGTTTGATCCGGAGGTGGCGAGCTTTTTCAGAGAGCAGGACGCGGTGATGTTTGCCGGAGGTAAATCCCGCCAAAACGAGGAGTGGGTGACCTATCCGGACGGCCGTAGCCGGCTGCTGGACACGGTCAAGACACCTTATTATGGCGAGGATGGCACGCTGTATGGTTTGGTGGGCGTGAGTCGTGATATTACCGAACGCAAGCGCGCCGAAGACCGTTTGTACCATCTGGCGCATCACGACCCTCTGACCGGGCTGGCCAACCGCGAACTGTTCACCCGTCTGCTGGAGCAGGCGGTGGCCGATGCGCGCCGCAAACAAAAACAGCTCGCGGTGTTTTTTATCGATCTGGATCACTTCAAGCAGATTAACGACTCGATGGGGCATCATGTGGGCGATCAGGTGCTGGAGCTGGTTTCGCAGCGTCTGGTTTCCGCCATTCGTCAGTCGGATATTATCGCCCGTTTGGGCGGCGACGAATTTGCCGTACTGCTGCGCGATTTTGAATCGCCGGATGACATGGTGCCGTTGGCCGAGAAGATGCTGAAGGCGCTGGAAAAATCGCTGCAGGTGGATAACAGCAAGTTTTATGTGGGGGCGAGCATCGGTATCAGCATCTACCCTCAGGATGGTCTGACTTCGGAGGTGCTGCTGCGCAATGCCGATGCCGCCATGTACCGCGCCAAAGGCAACGACCGCAATACCTATGCGTTTTATACCGACGAGTTGACGCGTAAGGCGTTGCAGCATGTTCAGCTGGAAAGCGAACTGCGGCGCGCCCTTAAACATGCCGAGTTTGAGCTTTATTATCAGCCTAAATACGACTGCCGTACCCAGCAGATAGTCGGTTCGGAAGCCCTGATTCGCTGGAACCATCCGCACAAAGGCTTGCTGATGCCGGGGGCGTTCATTGCCGAAGCCGAGAAAAGCGATTTGATTATCGAAATCGGTGAATGGGTGATGAGGGAGGCCTGCCGGCAGAATGTGCAGTGGCGTCAGCAGGGGCTGAATCCCGGCAAGGTTTCGGTGAATCTGTCCGGCAGGCAGATCAGCAAGTTCAGTTTGGTGGACACGGTCAAGCAGGTGCTGGACTCCACCCAATGCCAGCCGCAGTGGCTGGAGCTGGAGGTCGTCGAGCGCTTTGTGATGGCCTCGCCCGAACAGGCGTTAAAGGTGTTTGAGCAGATTCATGCGCTCGGTGTGCAGTTTGCCATTGATGATTTCGGCATCGAGCACTCTTCGTTGGTCTATCTCAAAAAACTGCCGCTGAAGACCCTGAAGATAGACAGTTCCTTCATACGCGATGTGCCCGAAGACAAAAACGATATGGCGATTATCCAGGCTATTCTGGCCATGGCCAAAAGCTTGGGGTTGACGACGGTGGCCGAGGGCGTTGAAAAGCCCGAACAGCTGGCGTTTTTGCTGGAGCAGGGCACGGATCTGTTCCAGGGGTTTCTGCTAAGCCGTCCTTTGCCGGCGAAGACGTTTGAAGCGCTGCTCAAGGCGTAAGCGACGGCGTTGCCTTATGGCTGTTTAGCCGCGGCAAAGAGCGGATTCAGGACGCCACGTCGCGCGACTCTAAAATGCGTCCAGAAAGCTGAAATCCACTTCCGGCAGGGCTTCAAAGGCCGGTTTGGCGAAAAAGTAGCCTTGCATCAGGCGCACACCACGGTCATAGAAGTAGCGAGTCTCCTCAACGCACTCCAAGCCCTCTGCCAAGACGGTGATTTTGAGTTCCTCGCACATTTTTAGCAGGTGTTTCATAATCACTTGCTTGGTGTGGTCCTGATGGATATTGCGTACCAGTTCCATATCCAACTTCAGTACATTGGGTAAAAAATGCGCGAGCATATTCAGGCCGGCGTGACCTGCGCCAAAGTCGTCCAAAGCGGTCACAAAACCCTGTGTCTGGTAATACTGAAAGATTTTGGTCAGATGTTGTGGATCGGCGACGTGTTCGGACTCGGTCACCTCGAACATGATGTTTTCAACCGGAAAATTAAACTGTTTGGCTGCCTGTAATGTGCTTTGAATGCAATGTTTGGGTTCATAGACCGCATTGGGCAGAAAATTGATGCTCAAAATACAGTCCATTTTCAACTGGCTGGCCAGGGCGATGGCTTTGACCCGGCAGGCCTGGTCGAAAGCGTAGCGTCTGTCGTCGTTGACCCGTTTGAGCACGCTGCCGGCGGTATGATCCTGCAAATCTCTCACCAGCGCTTCATAACCGAACACGCGCCGGTTTTCCAGGTCTACAATCGGTTGAAAGGCAAAGCTGAAGTCAAAGCCCAGCGGCGCATGACATTGTTTGCAGCCGGGCGATCGATTTTCCTGACAGAGTTCGATGTCGTTTGCTCTCATTGCGACTCCTTTGGTTGAGAAGAGGGCGGGGCGGGCGGAAATTGCGCGAGTATTTTGGAGACGACCGCCTGGATATAATCGGTAGTCTGTTGAGGGGTGGCCTGTTCAGTGATTAACGCCGGACTGCTGCCGCGCCATAGCACCCGCCCGTTGATATCCAAAATATCGATGATTAGGCGACCTTCCTCCTCTTCATAATATTGGGGTGGGGTTTGCCACATGATTCCGCTGTGGCGGCTGAAAGCGCCAAAACCGAAGGTCGGGGTCAGCGGGTCGGGGCGCAACACCGTTTTGACTTCAATGTGATAGGTGATATAGGCATTGGCGTTATCGCTCTGCAGGCGCAGGCCTTGGGCATTCAGGCTGCGTGCAGTCGCCTGTTCGATGCGTTGCGCCAGCAGCGGATGCTGCTGCGCGAAAACCGCCGCTTTGGGAGAAACCTGCATCGACTCCGGCAGCCATTGCAGGGTTTTAATGGCCTTTAAATTAACCTGCGGGTCATAATCCTGATAGACGCTAATGCCGGAACAGCCGCCGAGCGCAAACAGCGTTAGCATTAGCCAGAAGGTGCGTATTAGGTGTTTCATGGCGACTCCTGCGGTGATTTTGGACAAACATAGAGTTCATTTTATGTTTTTTTTGCCGGCGCAGGGAGAGCTTTGTGGTTTCGTCGCGGAATAATCTGCAGGATGCAGAAAACAAAAAAGCCCGTGCCAAAAGAGGCCACGGGCTTTATAAATAGTGGTGCGGATGGAGAGACTCGAACTCTCAAGGATTGCTCCACACGGACCTGAACCGTGCGCGTCTACCAATTCCGCCACATCCGCAAGCGGTAAGGCGTGAATTTTAGCATTTTGGTATGGCGCGTCAATAGGGTATGAAAAATTTAATTGCATGGGACCCGTATCCGGCTGCGAAAGTTCGGTATCGTTTTCGTGCACTGGTTACAATGTGTCGCATAACAGTAGGGGTGTAACAGCAAAATGAGACAGCAGGTCGCAGTTGGACAGTTTAATCGGCTTAAAGTAGTCAAAGAGGTTGAGTTTGGCCTCTATCTGGATGGCGGGCGTTTGGGCGAGGTATTGCTGCCTAAGCGTTATGTTCCTGCCAATACGAAAATGGGGGATTGGCTGGAGGTGTTTATCTACCTCGATTCTCAGGACCGGCTGGTGGCGACCACCGAAAAGCCGTTGGCGAGTGTCGGCGAAGTCGCCTATTTGCGCGTTACCCAGGTTAACCGCACCGGCGCTTTTTTGAATTGGGGGATGCCCAAAGACCTCTTGGTGCCCTATTCCGAGCAGCGTGTGCCGATGGAGGCGGGTCGCTCTTATGTCGTCTATCTGTATCTGGACAACAGCGGGCGCATCGCCGCGTCGAGTAAATTGAGTTTGTATCTGGACGAGCACAACGCTGATTTCAAAAGCGGACAGGCGGTCAATCTGCTGGTTGCCAGCCGCAGCCAGATGGGCTATACCGCCGTCATCAACGGCACGCATCTGGGATTGATTCATCATTCGGAACTGCTGCAGCCGCTGCACATGGGGCAGAAGGTTAAAGGCTATATCCAGTCGATCCGTGACGACGGCAAAATCAATCTGACGTTGCAGCAACCCGGGCAGGCGGGCAGGGATGAGTTGGCCGAACAGATTCTGCAGCATTTGCAGGAACAAGGGGGGCGTTCCGATTTAACCGATTACAGCGCGCCCGAGGCGATTTTTGCACAATACCGCGTCAGCAAAGCGCGTTACAAGAAGACCTTGAGCCAACTTTACAAAGCCCGCAAGATCGAAATCTTTGACGACCATATCGCCCTGGCTAAAGGCAAGAACCGATAATGAAACGCATAGGGTTCTGGGCTTGTTTGTGGTGGCTGGCGTTGCCGGCGCAGGCGTTTGAATGGCAATATAATGCGTTACTGGCGCAACAGGCACAGGGGTTCAAGTCGGTGGCCGACCAGAGCCGTTTTGCGGCTAAGGTATTCACCTTCGAGCATGCCGACGGCTGGGCGTATGGTTCCAACTTTCTGTCTGTCGATATGACGGTGCCCGAGCGGGGTGACCATCAATTTTACGGCGAGTTTTCGCCGAGCCTTTCATGGAAAAAACTGTTTGCACTCTCGGCACTGCCCGTTTGGTTGAAGGATGTGAGCTTCACCGCGACCTGGGAAAAGGGGGAGTATGCAGAGGCCAAGTTGATTGGCTTGGGCGTGGATTTAAACCTGCCGGATTGGGATTTTTTGAAGCTGGCGCTGTATCAGCGTTATTCCAGCAGCGATTTTTATGCGGGCGATCAGGGTTCGGCGCCGCAGTTGACGGTGGTGTGGGTTCGAGATTTCTCAACAGGCCGGGTCAATTGGTTGTTTGAGGGATTTATGGATTACGCCTGGGCCGAAAGCACTCTGGGTAGAAGCGATCGTATGTTGATTCAACCGCGTTTGATGGTTGATATCGGTGCCTGGTGGGATCAGCCTAAGCACTGGTGGTTCGGGGTGGAGCACAATTATTGGCATAACAAATATGGCGTCAAAGGGGTCGACGAATCCGTGACCCAGGCGGCCATCAAGTGGCAGTTCTAAGTGGCAGTTCTAATTGGCATCAAGAGGGTATCGTGAGCAAAGCGCATAAACAGGGGCGAATCAAAACCGCCCAACGTCAGCCGCCGGGCAAAACGGCTTCGCCCAATGGTTTGGGCGAGGTGCGCATTATCGGCGGGGATTGGCGCGGGCGCAAGCTGCCGGTCTTGACCGCGCAGGGGTTGCGCCCGACCTCCGACCGGGTGCGTGAAACGCTGTTCAACTGGTTGCAGTTCGAGATTGCGGGGGTGGCCTGTCTGGATGTCTTTGCAGGATCGGGTGCTTTGGGGTTTGAAGCCTTGTCGCGCGGCGCCAAAAGCTGTGTTTTTCTGGAGTTGGGCGCCGACAATGCGGCGCAGTTGCGCGCCAATGCAAACCGCCTCGGCACAAACAGCGCCGAGGTGGTGCTAACCGACAGTTTGCAGTGGCTGGCACAACCGGCCAAAAGTACGTTTGACGTGGTTTTTTTAGACCCGCCGTTTAATCAAGGGCTGATGCAGCCCGCGGTGGATCTGTTGTTCCAAAACGGCTGGCTGCAAACTGAACAGGCCTGGTTGTATCTTGAGCAGGAGAAAAACCTGCCGTGGCCGACGCTGCCGGAGGGGTGGCTGTGCCACCGCGAAAAAACCACCTCTCAGGTGCGTTTTGGTCTGTTCCGCCGGGGTTAACCTTTTTCTATCCGCGTAGTCGGGCATCCAGATGATCGACGACCTCCGCCCAGTCGGCATCTTCGGCAATGGCCTGCCGGAGAAAAGCGGCTTGCGCGTCTGTCCAAAAAGACGCGTCAGCCAAGGGGATAGCGCGATCCATGCCCTGATGGGCGCCAATAAAGCGGTCGATCGCCTCATCCGTATCGGCCAGGCCGAGTTGTGCAAACAGGGCGTTCAAGTTGTGGTCGGGCGTTTCCATGGTTTTATCCTTGAATTTAAAAAGAAAAACGGCAGTTTCCATAACAACTGAATTTTTATCATACGCCTTTTTTTAGCGGCCGCAAAGCCGGCGGTTTGCGGTATCATAAGCGCTTCATTTAACTTCTTCAGTGAATCTTTACATGAGTATTACCGCCATCTATCCCGGTACTTTCGACCCGATTACCTGCGGGCATTTCGACTTGATTGAACGCGCGGCGCGTTTTTACGACCGTCTGGTGATTGCCGTGGCCGACAACCGCAATAAAAAGTCGTTGTTTACATTGGAAGAGCGCGTGGCCTTGGCCAAGGAAGTGACCGCACAGATGCCGAATGTCGAAGTATTGGGATTCAGCGGCCTGCTGGTGGATTTTGTACGCGAGATTAACGGCAATGTGCTGCTGCGCGGTCTGCGCGCCGTGTCCGACTTTGAATACGAATTTCAGCTGGCGTCGATGAACCGCAAACTGGCACCGGAAGTCGAGACCATGTTTATGACCCCGGCGGAGCAGTATGCGTTTATCTCGTCGTCATTGGTGCGCGAGATTTCGGCACTGGGCGGGGATGTCAGTGAGTTTGTGCATCCGCGTGTGGCCGAAGCCTTGCGCAGCAAAAACAACCAATAAAGCAAGCCAACATCACTAGCGGTTGACGGTTTCCAGATAGTAAGGAACCTGCACCTGCTTGCCGTCTGGCTGGTGGATAATCACGGTGATCTGCCACTGCATGGTCTGATTGGTGCAGAAGGCCAGCATGGACGTACCGACAAAGCGGTTGGGTTTGGTGGAAGTCAAGGTGACGCGGTTGTAGCCCATATACATATTGATGCCGGAAATATCCAGCTCCACCTTCTGGGCGGGCAGACCGTTAATATCGGCTTCGATGCCGAGCGGTTTGGCGATGGGAATCGGATGCGGGCTGATTTTCAGGGTGACACTGGCATTGCCTTGGGTAACCGTGCAGCTTTGCTGGTGCAGGCTACACTCTTTGAGCAGCGGCCACTGTTCGACATTCTCCGGCGCGTTGCGCTCGCAGCCGTAAAGTGCGCCGACAGCCGGCAGCATGGCAAGAAAAATAACAGCTAAACGTTTCATCATGGCCTCATCATACTGGCTTTTTAGAGGGGCTACAATCCCATCCTGCTACGCGTCGCGCACTCTCGATGCGCGTGATTATCTGACCCTTACCCACGCGCCGTTTTCTAGTTTCACCTCATACGCCGCCCAGCGGGCAAACTCCTGACGTGTCACGCAGTCGGAGCGTTTGGGCGCCTGTCCGACTATCTGCCGGAATATCACCCAGTCTTTGTCGGGGTTGGACTCTTTTTGTTCATCGATAATCTGGCGGATGCTCCAGTCTTCGCCGAAACAGCCGTTGCTGTAGCATTTGCCGAGCTGAATCTGGTCGGCCGTCAAAATAGCGTGCTCTTTGGCATGCAGATTCGCCAGTTGAAAAATCCGCTTCAGCTCTTCCTCATGCACATCGACAAACGAATCGATGGATTTGAGTGCCGCCAGAAAGTCTTCATGCTGTAACGGCATGGCGGCGCTGGAAGCGCCCGATTTGGCGGCTTGCAGCTTGGCCGGATAGCGCCGCCAGGCGAACAGATTGTTGAAGAGCACGGCCAGCAGAACGATGGCGAGGGCATTGATGAGCACCGGGGTCACCACAAATTGATAACCCAAGGAATGAATGCTCTCTCCGCCGATAATGGCGGTCAGCGCCGTGGCGCCGCCGGGCGGATGAAGACAGCCCAGATAATACATGGCGGTGATGCTCAGGCCGACGGCCAGGCTGCCGGCGATGACCGGGTCTTTGATCCAGAGCGCGCAGCTCACGCCGATAAAGGCGGAGGTTGCATGGCCTCCGATGACTGACCAAGGTTGCGACAGCGGGCCGTGCGGAACGGCAAACAGCAGCACTGCGCTGGCTCCCATCGAGGCGACGATGCCCCAGGCGGGTTGCAGCTCCAAGAAATGCAGGCTGCTGAACATCACCAGCAAAATCGCGAGGAAACCGCCCAATCCGGAGAGCAGTTTTTCGCTGTGGCTGGTAATGCGGTTAAGCGGCCAAATTTTTTTCAAAATCGGTTTGTTCGGCATTTTGCGTTCGGCGAAGCATAAGAGATGGTTTCGGTTAATAAGAGGTTGAACATAGCATGTTTATGGATGAACTACAATGCATCCGCATCGTGACGGTCGGCTTGACTTGCTTTAGGTAATCTTTATAATTCACACGTTATGTATTAAAGGTAATAGCTAAATGGAGCATGGGCAACCCGAACAGTTGGTGCAATCCTTTTTGATGGGCAGCAAGCAGACCCGTTCCGGGCAGCGCCGCCTGTTGCTGTTGAGCAAGATTGCCACCTTGGGATCGCTGTCGTCGGCCGCGCGTGCCTGCGGCATGAGCTACAAAGGCGCCTGGCAAGCGATTGAGGCGATGAATCTGGCCGCCGGCGAGGAGTTGGTCATTGCGCAGAAAGGCGGCAGCGGCGGGGGCGGCATGGTGCTGACGCCGGCCGGCGAGCAGCTGGTGGCGGCCTATCACCTGTTTAACGAGCAGATGCAGCACTGGATGCGCGAGTTGGAAAAACTCTCGCCGGGGGTGCTCAGTCAGTTGGAAATCATGAGGAAAATCGCCATGCGAACCAGTGCACGCAACCTGTTTCACGGAACGGTCAAGGACATCAAGAAAGGGCCGGTCAACAGCGAAGTGGTGTTGTCGGTGGGGCAGGGTTTGGACGTGGTGGCGCAGATCACGCCGGAAAGTCTGGAGCGCTTGGGGCTGGAGATCGGTGCCGATGCCTATGCGCTGATCAAGGCAAGCTGGGTGATTTTGAGCGAAGACACCGCCGGCCGTTTCAAAGTCAGTGCGCGCAACCAGTTTTGCGGTCATGTCAGCGCGATTGAGAAGGGCGCGGTCAACAGCGACGTGACGCTCGAGCTGGGCGACGGGCAGCGCGTGTCGGCGATTGTCACCAATACCAGTCTTGAAGAGATGGGCTTGGAAGTGGGCGGTCGTTGCTGCGCTTTGGTGAAATCGAGTCATGTGTTGTTGGCGGTAGCGGATTGATGTAAGCCTAAAACCACGAAGTTCACGAAGAACATGAAGGTTTTTAAAACACTTTTTATTTAATCTTCGTGCGCTTCGCGTTCTCTGTAGTTTAAAAAGCTCACCCTAAATGGGTGACGCATTCATTAAAAAATTTGCCTATCGATATGTAGTTAAGTTTATAAAAGTGTTCAGAAGGGAGAAAATGATGAAACGTTTATTGGGAGTGATGGCGTTGGGTGTGTCAATGGGGGCGGCGCTGTTGGGCAGTGCGCCGGCGATGGCGGATACGGCGAATATCGCGGTGGCGGCGAACTTCACCAAAACCATTGAAGAGATCGGGCAGGTGTTTGAAAAGCAGACCGGCCATCAGGTGAAGTTTGCTTTCGGGCCGACCGGCAAACTGTATGCGCAGATTAAAAACGGCGCGCCGTTTGACGCCTTCTTCGGTGCGGACGAAAAGCGTCCGTTGAAAACTGCGGAAGATGGTATCGGCATCGAGAAGAGTTATTTTGTCTATGCTCAAGGGCAGATTGCGTTGTACAGCGCCAAGTATCCGGTGGCCGAGCACGCCTTGGAGGTGTTGAAAGAGGCCAAGTTCAACCATTTGGCCATCGCCAATCCCAAAACCGCGCCTTACGGCGAGCGTGCCGAGGCCTATTTGCAGAAAGTCGGTTTGTATGACGGCGTCAAAGCCAAGCTGGTCAACGGCGAGAGCATCGCCCATGCGTTTCAGTATGTGGTGACCAATAACGCCGAAATCGGTTTTGTCGCGCTGTCGCAGTTGGTTGACCCGCAAAGTCCGGTCTATCAAAAAGGCCAGTATTGGATCGTGCCGCAGTCGGAATACAAGCCGATCAACCAGGGCGCGATTCTGACGCAACGCGGTGCCAATAATGTGGCGGCCACGGCGTTTATGGAGTTTGTCAAAACGCCTAAAGCGATTGAAATCATCCAGCGTTACGGCTATAACGTGCAATAATTTCTGCTTGTTATTGCCGTTGTAAAAACTCAACAGGCCGGGTTGGCAAGGATTGACCCGGCCTGTTGAGTTTTTGCGGCGCGTTTTTTGGGAAAGTTTTATGCTTGAACTCTTTGGAACTTCGGTGAATCTGGCGCCGATCTGGCTGACTCTGGAAGTGGCGGCGATCACCACCGTGGTCTTGCTGCTGCTGGGCACGCCCTTGGCGTGGTGGATGGCGAAAATGCGCTCCTCCAACAAGGTGGTGCTGGAAGCTCTGGTGGCGTTGCCGCTGGTGCTGCCGCCGACGGTGCTGGGTTTTTATCTGTTGATTATCTTTAATCCTACCGGCCCGGTAACCGAGTTTTTGCGCTTTTTCGGCTTTGAAGGGCAGTTGACCTTTAGCAAAACAGGTCTGGTGATCGGCTCGGTGTTCTACTCGTTGCCGTTTGCGGTGCAGCCGTTGATGCACGCCTTCGAGGCGATTCCGCAGCGTCTGCTGGATGCGGCCTCAACCCTGCGCGCGAGTTTTCTCGACCGTTTTTTCACGATTGTGGTGCCGCTGTCGCAGCGCGGTTTTCTGGTGGCGGCGACCTTGGCGTTTGCGCACACCGTCGGCGAGTTCGGCGTGGTGCTGATGGTGGGCGGCAATATCCCGGGGCAGACGCGTATGGTGTCAATCGACATCTTCGACCATGTGGAGAGCCTAGAATACGATCAGGCGCACATCTTGTCGGCGATGATGCTGATTTTCTCGCTGTGCGTGTTGATGTTGGTGTACGGCCTTAACCGTCGTTTTGGCGTAAAGGTGGGGTGAGATGGCCGCTATTCATGTAATTCAAGGACATTTGAAACTGCTTTTGGGCCATTTTCAGCTCGACAGCGGCGAATTTGAACTGCCGCTGCAGGGGGTGACCGTGCTGTTCGGGCGTTCCGGCAGCGGCAAGAGCACGTTGTTGCGCGCCATCAGCGGGTTGGATAAGCAGACCGAAGGGCTACTGCGCGTCAACGGCCAAGTCTGGCAAAACGGCAAGCACAGCCTGCCGACGCCACAGCGCCATATCGGTTTTGTGTTTCAGGACGCCGCGCTGTTTCCGCATATGAGCGTCAGACAGAATCTGCTGTACGGTTTGAAGCGTCTTCCCAAAGCGGAACGCAAGGCGGCCGAAGCCGATTTTGAAGGCATCGTCACACGGGTCGGCATTGCCGACAAACTTGATCGTGGCGTCAATTTTCTGTCCGGCGGCGAGCGCCAGCGCGTGGCGATTGCGCGGGCGTTGCTGATGCGTCCCAAACTGTTGTGCATGGACGAGCCGCTTTCCGCGCTGGATTGGCGCTCCAAAAGCGAGCTGCTGAAATTGATTGAGGACGTGGTGGCCGAATACCGCATTCCGATGCTGTACATCACCCATGCGCCGGCCGAGGTGGAACGCTTGGCCGACCGCGTGGTGTTTATGAAAGACGGTCGCATCGAGACGATTGAAACGTTGCAGGAGGCGTTGGCGCGTCCCGACTCGCCGCTGTTTGACGATCAGGGGGCGGTGTCGGTGCTGCACGGTCAGCCGTTGCCGTCGCAAGAGGGGTTGCATCCCATCCGTTTGGGCTCAGACACCTTGTGGTTGTCCGAAGGCGCGGACACGCAGCGCGAGCAGGTGCGGGCGCGCATTCTGGCGCGCGATGTCAGTATTGCGCTGTCGGATCCCAAGGATTTGAGTGTGATCAATCACCTTTACTGCGAGATTGTCGAGTTGGTTGAAAGTGCCGCGCCGCGTTTACTGGTGCGTTTGCAGATGCAGGACGGGCAGAAACTGTTTGCTGAAGTCACTACCCATTCCGCGCGGCGATTGGGCTTGCAGCCGGGGCAGAAGGTGTATGCGTTGATCAAGGCGGTGTCGTTGACCGAGTAGGCGGGTTAAGAAGCCGCTTGTTTAGGGTAGTCTGCTCAGGGCAGTCTGCTTAGGGCAAACTGTCTTCTAGCGCGTGGCGCAGGTCGTGAAGTGTGCCGAGCAGCGCAACGCTGTGCTCCGGCAGGCCGATCCAACCGGCAAACTGGCGAATCAGTTCGGCGGGGTGCAAACCGCTTTCGGGCAGCGGATGCGCCTGCGAGCCGGTGGATTTGGCGAGCTTGTGGCCGTGGTCGTCGGTGAGCAGCGGATGGTGCCACACCGCCGTTTGCGGATAGTGCTTGAGTTGCAGCGCCTGCGCCAGCACATTCTGAAAACGGCTGGAATCGAGCAGGTCGGCACCGCGAATCAACAGCGAAATGCGGTCATGCTCGTCGCGCCACACCGAGGCGAGCTGGTAGCTGGCGTAGTTGTCGCGACTCCAGATCACGGTGTCGTCAACCGGCGGCATGTTGGGTAATCGGGCGGATAACCCGGCCTGTTGAGTTTTTTGCGGCCAATTTTGCGGATGCGCTAGTTTGTAGGCCGCAAGCCGCAAGGTGTTGATGCCGGGCTGCCAGGGTTTGTTGAGGTTTCGGCAGTGGCCGGGGTAGGTCGGACCTTGGCCTTGCAGCTGTTTGCGGGTGCAGTCGCAGGCATACGCCAAGCCTTTTTCCAACAGGCTTTCGGCGAGGGTTTGCAACCCGGCCTGTTCAGTTTGAAAACTGAATTTTTTTTGTTCGGCCACAGTCTGCGGGCCGAAGTCCCAGTCCAATCCGAGCCAGTCGAGCGTCGTAAAAATCGCCTCGATATATTCCGGTCGGCTGCGCGTCGGGTCCATGTCGTCGATGCGCAGGCCGACTTCGCCGCCGCTGATTCTGAGTACCAGCCAGTTCAGCAGAAAATTCATGATATTGCCGCGATGCAGGTAACCGGATGGGGTCGGCGCCAGGCGGCCGCGCCAGGGTGTTTGATTTGGAAGGTTGGAGAAAAGTGCGTTCAAAGACGCTTCTTCGCCGTTGGCGGTGTGAAGTGTGAGGTGGGGCGGGATAATGGCGGGCGTCGGCTTCATAAGCCGATAATGTACCCGTTCGTCGCGCACAGTCAAGGGCGCGCTGTTTGGGCCGGACAAAAAAGCCGGCACAGGGCCGGCTGGATAGTTTTATGGCATTCTCTCCATTTAAGGCTGCAAAGTGTTCACCTCAATCGTGTAGAAGGTGGTGCTGCCGCTGACTTCGTTGCCGACCATCAGCATCGGCTTGCCGCTCGGACTGTGTTCGGCGGAAACGAACTTAAAGCCTTCCGGACCGTAGTCTCCGTTGACATCGTCCTCGGCTTGCTGCGTCATATCGCGGTTATTGATGTATTGCTCAAACGTCGGGCTGAACGGGTTGGAAACGTCGTAGACCATAATGCCGCCCATGCGCTCCAGGCCGATAAAGGCGTAGGTGTGGCCGTTGATCTGGCCGACGGTCAACGCTTCGGGTTCCGGTCCTTTGTTATCGGAACGGTCGTCGCCAGTTGTTTCGGCGTTATCGTTGTTGAAGCCTTCACCGAAGCGGTTGGCGGTAATTACTTCAAAATCGCTGCCGGAGTCGAATACCTGTTCCCCGGTTTCAGCATCGTAAATGGAGAAGGAGCGCCCGCCGTAGGCATAGAGTTTGGTGAATTCGGTGCCGCCGTTTTTGGTTACGGTGGTGTGGTAGGAGAATTTCAGGCGATACAATTCATTATCTTCGCCGAATCCGCCATTCGCTGAGGCAAACGGATTGCCTTCTGAATCAACCAAGGTGACATTGTCGGCACTGTAATAATCTTTGGCTGAGAACTCATCGACGCAGTTGTCGCCCGCATCGAAAAAGTAGCCAGATGCTTCACAGGCCGCCTGGTCGGTCACGTTTGCCAGCCAGTCGGCACGTGAATCGCCTTCATTGGCTGTCAATAGATAGGTTTTGCCGTTGAAGGTCATGCTGGCAATACTGTCAGGCATATACATACCCATAACCGGCCAGTTTTTGATATTCACGCCATCTTTCTGGCTGGCATCCAGTTCGTTGCCGGGAATAGAGTGATCCTTAAAGCCCATGCCAAAGATGCGGTCAATCTGTTTAGTTTCTAGATCCACGACTGCAATCGCGTTATTTTCCTGTAATGCGACATAGGCGGTTTGGCTATCGCTGCTGACCGCGATGTATTCAGGCTCCACGTTCTGGGCGACGCTGGCATTGAAGCCGTCGATGACCATTTTATCGGTAGGTAGTTCGGCATGGCGTGTACCGCCGACGTTAAAGTCTGTAAAACCCAATTCAGTCAGGGTCGTGTTCAGTGCAGTGCCGTTCCAGGTAATGTCGATGACGGCGATTTCACCCTCCGGGTCAATAGTGTAGTCGTCGTTTGGCTCACCTTCGATGGCGGCAAGCACTTTGCTGCCGTCTGGCGTAAAGGTGACCATGTCAGGCAGTGCGCCGACTTGCACTGAGGTGAGATAGCTCAGATCAGAAATCTTATAGAAAGCGACCCAGCCGTTATCTGTTTTTTGGGCGGCTTCCATGGCGACGGCCATCAAGCCGTTATGTACCGTCACGCTATTGGCCGCACCTACCAGATTTGCATCGGCAATATCACCGGCTGTTTGCATATCGGCCGCAATGTTCAACGATTGCACCAGCAGAGGTTGGGAAGGTGTGCGACTATCCAGTACATCCACTTGGCCGGAGTTGGCATTGACCACAAAAGTCTGCTGTGTTGTGGCGTCGTAGGTAACGATTTCAGCGGCGCTCTGGTCAAAAATGCCGGACGCATAACGTCCGGTTTCGTTCAGGCTGATGATTTGGCTGGCGGTATCCGTACCGTTTTGGCCGTCTTTGCCATCTTCTCCGGCGCAGGCGACTAAGGTCAGGGAGAGTACAGCGGCTGCAATGGGTTTAAGTTGCATGGGTATTCCTCGTCTCAAAAAAAACGTTAAAAATAAATGGCTTAGATGGACGATTCTAGTCGTAAGGAAAGCGGGTTCGGTTAAGGAGTTATGATGATTTTTTGAAGGTTATATTAAGATTGGTTAGTTGGTGAAGAGGTGGAGTCTGCTCGAAATCAAATGACATTGAACTTTGTCTATTATTTAAATGTTCTTTAAAATCAATAGCATGTTTATTTTTCAGAATAAATAGTTCTGTTGTAACGCTGGTTATTTGGGGTTAAGATGCTTTGAGCAATAGTTTAAAGTTATCAACTTGAGTATTTCGATTAGGTTAAGGAGAAGGTTATGTTAAAGCCGGAAATCGCGAAATTATTGGGTGAGCAGGTCAATGCGGAGTTTTATGCGTCGAACGTCTATCTGCAGTTGAGCGCCTGGTGCGAGTCCCAAGGTCTGGAGGGCGCGGCGCTGTTTTTCAGGGGACATAGTCTAGAAGAGCGCACCCACATGGACAAGATTTTTGATTATTTGTGCGAGTGCGGCATTCCGGTCACCATTGGGGCGATCGCTGCGCCGCCGACGCAGTTTGCCAATTTGATGGAGGTCATCAATGCCGCTTACCAGCATGAATTGAAGGTATCGGCGATGATCAAGAACATTGCCAACCAGGCATTCCAGGCGCAGGACTACACCACGTTCAATTTTATCGAGTGGTTTATCGCCGAGCAGCATGAAGAAGAGGTGTTGTTTGGCAAGATTCTGAGCAAAGCGAAAATGCTGGGGTTTGACGGATCGCCCGGTCAGGCGTTGCATCACATGGATAACTTCCTGCGCGCGGTGGAACAGCACGCTTAAGTTCGTTTAGATGAGTTTTGAGACGATTCCAACCCACCTTTGCAGGTGGGTTTTTTTATGGACGTGATTCAGTACCGGTGGGAATGATGTAAGGCTCGCTGTGCACGCAATTCGCGCCATTGATGGCGTTGATGCGGGGTGAGCACGCCGTGCAGGTGCTTGATGTGTTGGTGTCGCAGTGCTTTGCGTTCGGCCTGGTGGTCTTTGAAAAGCACGCGTAATTCCATCATCTGACCGGGCGACAGTTGCAGCGCCACGCGCATTCTGTCGAGACGGTGTTCGTGCCGGGCGTGATGCATGCGGTGCGATGGATGGGCGTGTCCGTGAAACATTTTGGCATGATGGTGCGGTTTGTGGTGTTGCGGTTGATGGTCTGCCGGCTTGTCATGCGCCATAAGCGAGCCGCTGCCCAGCAGCATGGCGGTACCGATAAGGGTGAAAAAGGTTTGGCGTAATGTAGTTTGCATGATCGTCATCCTCTTGTTGGATTGGCTGAACGGGTTGTACGGGTTCAGTATGCAAAACAACTGTGCAAACTTTATGCAGCAAATGGACAATAAATCGGCAAGTGTTTACGCCGGTGCTTACGCCGGTGTTTACGCCGTTTTTTCGGGACTTTCAGGCCATTCGAATTTGTAGCCCACGCCGTAGACGGAGTGGATGATTTCCTTGTCGGTGAGTTCGGCGGCGAGTTTGTGGCGCAGTTTTTTGATATGGCTGTCCACGGTGCGGTCGGAGACCACGCGGTGGTCGGTGTAGATGTTTTCGATGAGCTGGCTGCGCGAATAGATGCGGCCGGGCGTGTCGCTCAAGAGTTTCAGCAGGGCGAATTCCACGGCGGAAAGCGGGCAGCTGCGGCCTTGGTAAACGACCTGATAGCGTTCGGCGTCGAGGTGGAAGTCGTGGTTGGGTTGGGTTGCTTGGCGTTGGCTGCGGCGCAGCAGGGCTTTGACGCGGGCGACCATTTCGCGCGGGCTGAAGGGTTTGCACAGGTAGTCGTCGGCGCCGAGTTCCAGGCCGAGAATGCGGTCGATCTCTTCAACCCGTGCGGTCAGCATCATAATCGGAATCTGGCTGAATTCGCGCACCGCTTTGCAGACTTGCAGCCCGTCCATGCCGGGCAGCATCACATCCAGCAGCATCAAGTCGGCGTCATGCGCTTTGAGCCACGCCACCACCTCGTCGCCGCGTTCAAGCAGATGGGTTTCATAACCGTGGCTTTGCAGATAATCGCGTTCTATTTCGGCGATTTGCGGTTCGTCTTCAACAATTAAAATCCGTGTCATACGCCCTCCAAAGGGTTTTGCATGTTTGCGTGTTTTAAAAACTCAACAGGCCGGGTGTCAACTGGCCTTGGGCAAGCTGATTTGCAGGTGCAGCCCGCCCAGTGCCGAAGGTTTGGCCGTAATGCTGCCTTGGTGCGCCTGCACGATCTGCTGCACAATCGCCAGCCCCAAGCCGCTGCCGCCGTGGCGGCGGTTGCGTGAGGCTTCGGTGCGGTAGAAACGCTCAAACAGGCGCGCGCAGGCGGTCTCACTCACGCCGGGAGGCGTGTCCTGCAGGTCAATCAGCAGCTGGTTTGGCGTGGCCGTCAGGTTAAGCGTGACCTGGCCGGGCGCATCGGTATAGGAAAGACTGTTGAGCAGGATATTGCGGATCAGCTGTTGCAGGCGGTTGGCATCACCCGTCAGTTCGGCCTCTTTGGCCTCCAGCTGCCATTCGAGGCGAAGCCCTTTGGCGCTGAAACGGGGCTGCAATGTCAGCAGCTCGGTTTCCAATAGTTCGCTAAGATCCAAACGTTCCATGCGGTATTGCAGGCCGCCGACATCGCTGAGGCTGAGTTGGTAGAGGTCTTCGATGAGTGTGCCGAGATGCTGCACCTCTTCCTGCAAAGCCTGCAGGTTGCGCTCATTGGCCGGGCGCACGCCGTCCTGCATGGCTTCGATGCTGCCGCGCAGAATGGTCAGCGGCGTGCGCAGTTCGTGCGAAACGTCGGCAATCCACTGATTGCGGCTGTTCTGGCTCTGCTCCAAGGTGCCGGCGAGATGGTTGAAGTCGTGCTGCAGCTGACCGAACTCGTCCCGGCGGTCGTTGCTCAGGCGCGTGCTGTAATGGCCCAGTGCCAGCTGGCGTAATCCGTGGGTGAGTTGTTGGATGGGTTTTAACAGGTGGTTGGCGAGCGGCCAGAGCAGCAGCGCGCCGATCAGACTCACCAGCAAGGCACCCCAGGTGAGCATTTTGGATTGGGTTTGGGCAAATTCAATATCCGCCTGTTCGCTGAGTTGGCGGCGGTGGTTGAAGCTGAGTTGGCCGATGGCTTGGTTTTGCAGCGTCAAGGGTATCGTGACGCTATGCGGCTTTTGCAGCGGGCCGTAGAGCAGATTGCCTTGGACATCCAGCAGGCTGACGCGCTCCTCGAATTCGTCGGGGGTGAGGGTGCGGCGGCTGGGGCGCACCAGAAATTCCAGCGGAATGTCGGTCTGCGTCAGATCGACACGGTGCGACAGGTTGAGCAGTCGCAGCCAGACGGTTTGCGGCACCTGGTTAAGCGAATCGGTGTGGGAGAGCTGTAAATAGTGCTCGATATTGTGCTGCAAGCGTTGCAGGCGCGCCTGGTCGCGCTGATCGACATATTGCAGCAGCGTGCTGTGTAGAACGTAATGATTGCTCCACAGCATCAGGCCGAGCATCAGACCGCCGAACAGCAGCAGCCAGAGCATGAGTTTGTGACGAATTCGCATAATGAGTTCTCCGTTTTTATCGGATTACTATAGGCGATTTGGCGCTTGTAACCGTGCAAAAATTGCGCAAGTTATTTGGCTTTCGTTTTGACTTTGGTTCGCTTGAGCGGCTGGCAGTGCGGGCAGAAATAGCTGGCGCGCTGGTTGAGTACCATGCGTTCGATCGGCGTGCCGCAAACTGAACAGGCCAGGTTATCGCGACCGTAGACATGCAGTTTCTGTACAAAATAGCCGGGCTTGCCGTCCGGCGCCATAAAGTCTTTCAGTGTGGTGCCGCCCTGTTCAATCGCCGCCGCCAGGACTTGCTTGATGTGGTTGGCGAGTGTTTCGCACTGCGCGCGGCTGAGCGTATTGGCCGGCGTTTGCGGGTGGATGCCGCTTAAAAACAGCGACTCGTTGGCGTAGATATTGCCCGCGCCGACCACAATATGGCTGTTCATCACCAGCGTTTTGATGGCCACCGTCCGGTTGCGGGTTTGTTGATAAAAATAGTCGCCGTTAAAGGCGTCGCTTAAAGGTTCGGGGCCGAGTTTGGCGAGCAGTGGATGCTTTTCCAGCTCGCCGGAGGAGTGCGAATGCCATAAAAAAGCGCCGAAGCGACGCGGGTCGTTAAGGCGCAGCAGCCAGCCGTTTTCCAGTTCGAGGTCGATATGGTCGTGCTTTTGCGCCGGCGTGCCGATGGGCAGCACCCGCAGATTGCCGGACATGCCCAGATGAATCAGCAGGGTGCCTTCTTCAGTTTGCAGCAGCAGGTATTTGCCGCGCCGGCTGATCTGATGGATTTTCAGGCCGGGCAGAATATGAACCAGATCGGCATCGACTTTCCAGCGCAGATGCGGGTTTCTGACGATTAGACGCTGAATCGTCTGTTGATCGGTTTTCGGCAAGATGCCTTTGCGGGTGGTTTCGACTTCGGGTAGTTCGGGCATGGTGATTCGTGTTTCTTGATGATCAGGCCGGTTATTGTAAACAAATTCTGGTGTTAACAGGCAGGTTGCATGCACATCAAAACCGCCTGTGGATAAGTTGTGAAAAACCGGGTTTTTGCGTTTCTTCTGCGCATCTTAGTATTGATTTAAGAGAGAATTTCATTAAATGAACGTTTGCACCTATAATCACAGGAATAAACCTTTTTAAATTTTTGGGTGGTGGATGCGTTTATTCTCGAAAACAGGGTGGTTGTGTTGGCGCGGTTGTTTGACCGTTTTTCTGGTCATTGTTTCGGGGTACGTGTCGGCAGCGGCGCCTGCCAAAGGATTGCAACCGGTTTCCGTGCAGATTAACTGGAATCACCAGTTTCAGTTTGCCGGTGTGTATGCGGCCATTCAACAGGGGTATTATCACGACGAAGGCTTGGATGTGACCGTCAAGTCCTGGAAGTCGGGCATTCAGGTGGTGGATGAGGTGGTTTCCGGTCGTGCCGATTTTGGTATCGGTTACGGCGCCATGGTGGCGGACTATGCCAAGGGCGCGCCGATTTCCTTAGTGATGGCCTCCTTCCAGTTTTCGCCGATTGTGCTGTTGTCGCACGACCCCTTGCATGATTTAAGCGCCATGTCCGGCAAAAAGGTGATGCATTACGGAAACCTGCAGGTGATAGCGCTACTCAATAAGGCACAGGCGGTGGTGGAAAAGCCGATTGAAGAGGTGCCTTCCAGCGGCGATTTGAACGACTTTATTGACCGCAAAATCGATTTTTATACCGCCTACTACACCAATGAACCCTATCGTCTGACCGAACAGGGCGTTCCTTTTTATACTCTTGATCCGAAAACCTATGGCGTGCAAAGCTATGGCGATCTGATTATCACCTCTTCCAAATTGGCGACCGTGCATCCCGATATGGTGTTGAAGTTCAAGCGCGCGACGATTCTGGGATGGAAGTATGCAATCACCCACCAGAAAGAAGTGGTGGACTTTATTATGTCCCATTACCCGGTAGTGAAATCGCGCGACGCACTATTGGCGGAAGCGCGTGCCACCGTGCGTTATGTGCAATCCGGTCATACGCCGATTGGCAATGTGGAATTGCCCAAACTGCTCGCCACCGCGCTGGATGCCAAGGAGGCGGGGCTGATTTCGGAGGAGCAGCTGGATCGTCTGGATATCAAAGGATTTGTGTTTAACGAAAACACGCCGGTTTATACGGCGGAAGAACGGGCCTATCTGCTGAAGCATCCGGTGGTCAGGCTGGGCAACGATCCGGATTGGGAACCGTTCGAGTTTATGGATCCCGAACAGGGTTACAGCGGCATTACCGCGGAATATATCAAGCTGTTCGAGTCCCGGTTGGGGTTGAAGTTTGAGGTTCTGAAAGACAAAACCTGGCCCGAGGCGGTGGAGTTGGCCAAGCAAGGCAAGGTGGATATGTATGCGTGCGCCGTGGCGACCCCCGAGCGTCAGGAGTACATGAATTTCACTTTGCCCTATCTCTCTTTTCCGATGGTCTTGGCGGCAGGCAAAGAGGTGCCGTTTATCGATGATTACAGACTGCTGAACGATCAGACCATTGCGGTCGTCAAAGACTACTGGTCGCACGAGTTTCTTAAAACGCACTATCCCAAAATCAATCTGGTGCTGGTCGATACGGTCAAGCAGGGCTTGGATGCCGTGCTCGAAGGCAAGGCGATGGGGTATCTCGGCAATCTCGCGGTCATCAACCACACCCTTCGCAAGAACGGTTTGGAGGGCATCCAGATTGTAGGCCAGTTTGACGAGCGGTTTGAACTGTCGATGGGGGTGCAGAAAGATAATCCGTTGCTGTTCAGCATTATACAGAAAACCTTGAATTCGCTTCCGGACGAGGAGCGTCAAGCCATCTACAACCGTTGGATCAAGCTGGAGATGGTAAACAAGGTCAATCTAAAAGAAGTATTGGAAATCGTCATTCCCGCCGTGCTGATTATGCTGGGACTGCTTGTGTTGCTGCTGGTTTACGCTTATCAGAAACGCCGCCAGAAAGCTTATATCAGGCAGATTCACGAACTTTCTTATGCAACCGAGATTGATTTGAAGTCGATGAAAATCCTTGCCGCAGCAGATTCGTTTTCCATTCTGAGCGGCTATAGCCACGATGAATTGATTGGAATGGACTATTTGTGTTTGGTGGGAGAGAGTATTTCGCCTGAACAGATCCAGGCCATTTACGCTCACGTTCAGTCCGGCCATACCTGGCAGGGAGAAGTCGAGGCCAGAACCAAGCAAGGACAGCCTTATTGGATTAATTTGACCTTAACCCCTAAGAAAAATTTGAGGGGTGAGGTCGTCGCTGTGCTGGCCACGCGTGTGGATATTACCGATAAAAAACGGATCGAACAGCTTTCCATTACCGATGATCTGACCGGATTGTATAACCGCCGTCACTTTAATACGGTGCTGGAGCAGGAATTGCGCCGCATGCATCGCGAAGGCCATGGGCTGGCGGCAGCCATGTTCGATATCGATTATTTTAAAGCGATTAATGACTCATACGGCCATCAGTACGGCGACAAACTGCTGAAAATGACCTCGGATAAGATCAAGACAGGTTTTCTCCGCGCCAATGACTTTGTATTCCGCCTAGGGGGCGAGGAGTTTTTTGTCTTGTCGGTGTTCGCTTCGCGCGAAGAGTTTGAACTGCATCTGCAGGAGGTTTGCAAAGAGGTGGAGCAGATGGGGGTTGAGAGCCGCACCTCGCCTTATGGCGTTATGACCATTTCCGCTGGCGGGTATTATGTCGAACCGGGTGAGGAGATGGATTCCAAAACGCTTTATCAGTATGCCGACGAAATGCTCTATTTGGCGAAGACTCAGGGGCGTAACCGTGTCGTGGTGTTTAATCCTCAGGCCAATAGTCAGCCATCCAACACTAATCATCCATCCAAGGGGTAGTTTCGGTTTGCCCGGTTTGTTGCGGGCATAAAAAAACCCGATCTTTTGAATCGGGTTTCATCAGCTAAACTTGGGTAAAGTTTATTTGATTTTGGCTTCTTTGAACAAGACGTGCTTACGAACGATAGGGTCGTATTTCTTGATCTCGAATTTGCCAGCCATGTTCTTCTTATTCTTATCAGTAGTGTAGTAATAAGCAGATTCAGTTGACTTTAGTTTGATCTTATCGCGCATGGCTGTCTCCTTAGACCTTCTCACCACGTGAACGCATTTCAGCGATCACCGCGTCAATACCGTTCTTGTCGATGATACGCATACCTGCAGTAGATAGGCGCAGTTTTACAAAACGGTTCTCAACTTCTGACCAAAAACGGTGCGTTTGCAGGTTTGGCAAAAAGCGACGACGTGTTTTACGGTGAGAGTGAGAAATATTGTTACCGACCGCAGGACGCTTGCCTGTCACTTGGCATACTCTAGACATTTCACAATCCCTCTAAAATAACGAAAATACTGAGAACGTTTAACGCCACCCAGCTTTTCTGTAAAAAATAAAAATATTCGAATATTTCTATATTTAGCACACGTTAAACAACGCGCAAAAAATAAGAAGCGGAATTATCCACAAAAAACCATTGAATTGCAAGTAATTATTCTTGAATTCAATAGGATGTCCGCTTCACGCTCTCCTGGATGATTTTATCTTGGTGCTTGTTTAAAAATTGGTTGTTGGATTCCGGTTCTTTTACCTTATAGTGTTATTTATCTGCGATATAAGGAACATATTCAGGGAAGTATGTTCCACCGTTTTCGAAAGGCAGATCTTTGTTGATCAGCGTGATTGAGTCGCCGGCTCTGTAATCAAATCTGGTCGGTTCATCAAGTTGCACGGATCTTTCGGTAATAATCTCGCCAAATTCGTAAGCTGTACCATCAATTTTAAGGGCAGTCTGATCTGGTAGACGATAGTGATGATAGTTGCTAGGAGTTTGTGCAAAGACGTCTTTCCCATATTTATAGCGTTGAGTTGCAACAACCTGGCGATAACGTTGAGCGTTGGCGAGGGCAAAGTCTTCTGATGGATAAAGTAAAAAGCTCTTTATGGTTCCATCATTGTCTAGATAATCACCGCGCTCGACAAATTCTCTTAGTAGAGTTTGACGTTGTTCACTGGTATTTTCAAAGTCTTGAGCTGTTGTGGTATCCAGGGTCGGCCAATCGTATGAATAACCGTTTGTTTGAGTAATAATGTTCTGGAAATTATTTTCATAAATAGGTGGCACCTCGCCATATAGACTAGCTCCCACTACATAACTCAAGAATAGTCCAAATTCCCCCATGCCTTTTTCACGGTTATTGGGTTCTTGAATGGTCGATTTAACGCTGCCGTCTGAATTGATGGTGAATCCAAGATAATTCATTTCTTGCCAGCCTAAATTATTCGGTAGTTTTCTAGGAAATGCCCAGGTGCTATCCACAGTGCCCCCCGTTCCGCTGGAAAAGTTAGGGAATTCGGTATTTTTAAAACCGGAGTGACAACCGATACATTGAGTCAGTTCCTCTGTTGTCTGAGGACGTAAAATACCATCCTTGTTTTCAATAAAGCCGGACAAAATCCAGCCGGTTCCGTTATAAACCCAGCCTTGCTCATTGTTTCCGTAGATAGAATCACCTTCGCCACTGCCTGGTGTAGAGCCCATCGGATCATAGCTTTCATATTTGTACATATAACGGACTTCTTTGACTCTTTGAGCGCGCGTTCCTGTGAATTGACTGACTGCATTAATGTCATCGGCTTCCATATCAACATAGTGCAAAGGGTGCGCAAATTCTGTTCCTTTTGGATAGGCTCCTCGAAGCAGAGTTTCGTCATTAGCCATCCCTGCATAGGTTGTTTCCTCCAGGGCACCAAGTTCATCCTTAATGGCTTTTTCCAATAGATCTAAATTCGTCTGATAGGTGGTCAGATCAAATTCATTATTTTGGTTTTTCATGAATTTTTCAGGTAGACGGATATAGATACCGGATACCGATCCGCTGATTGGGGTGAAAATCCCATAAGGCATGAAGTTAATGGCACGCCAGCCAGTGATGCCGCCCTTCGCATCTGTAAAGAAGGCATTTTCAGTATTGGTTGTTCTCACAAAGCCATCGGAATCCGCAGGTAAATCTTGTGGGTTAAGACCCGGTAGGAGACGCATTGCATTTTCATAACCGCTATCCCAATCTTTTGGTGAGCCTAAACGCTGATTAAAAGCAGCCTGCCAGTTATCTGTTCGAATATAAGATTGCATGTCCCAGTCATTCATGACAATGCCTAACTCCGCAACATATTGCGCTAATTTTTCCGGATAGAGTGTGTTTTCCCAGCGGTTGATTGATGCATAGGGAGCAGTGGTGCTTAATGGATCAAAACCATAGTCAATCTGCAAATTCAAGCCAGGAATGGCTCCCGCTTGTGGATTGTTGTTTCCAACTCCTAAGTGATATAGACCATTGGTATGACAGAATAGGCAAGCGTTCTGTCTTCCATTGCTGGTTTCGATATAGCACTGTGCAGGAACATTTGCGTAAGGATTTGTAAAGGTTATAGGGTTAAAGTATTTTCCAATGATATTGGGCGTTGCAATGATTTCGTCACTATCGTTATTCAAACTGGTATCGTTGGAATCGGTAGGTTGGCAACCCGCATTAAGAATGATTAATGAGGAAGCGATAAAGAACAGATATTTAAGCATGATCATTGTGCGTCTTTTAATTTAAAGAATCTAAGGAAAAAGCATCTGGCAAGACATTGAGATGATTTTTCTTTAAATACTTGCTGGAGATAAAGGAACAAAGCCGGCACTGTTGCCGGCTTTGTTGTGATTAGCTCACGGTTTTATTTGATTGCTGGCATTCCACCAATGTAGCCGAAGTTACCATCAAACTTGTCAACAAGACCAGTTGCTTCAACTGCAGATTCCAACGTGGCATCCATAGTGCTGATGTAGTCACCGTGGTGTTGAGAGTTGCTCATGATGTAAGCAAAACCGTCCATGTTTTCTACCGCTTGTAGACCCGTTGCTTCCGCACCCGCTACGTTAGTCAGGATACGAGATAGCTTCTTAGTATCAACGTTGTATGCCCATACGAAGTTGTTAACGTGAGTACCAGAGTCTTCACCTACAAACAGAGTGCGCATTTTCTCAGAGAAGAAGATGTTGTCAGTGTTTGCGATAAAGTCAGGATCAGCTGTGTTACCCAGTGCATCAGCAGCGATATCGCGACCGATGAGCTTGTCTTCAGCATACATTGAAGTTACAACATAATCAGACTCAATGCGGTCACCATTTTGATCAACTTGACCTGGAGTCATTGGAAGCGTGAAAGTGACACCTGCATTGATCTTAGCCATTTTGATGTGCTCCATCGAAGCTGGCAGAGCATTGTCTTTCATGCCTTTATCAAGGTAAGAGATAGCCATGTACAATTTTTTATCAGCATCGTTAACCGCGATACCTTCCATTTTGTTGAACTCAACGGTTGCACCACTAAGAGCTGCGTAACGGCGAGCCTCTAAGAAAGCAGCCGCTTTTTCCATGCCTGGTTTGACGGCCAAACATTCATCAAACGTTGAACCGGCACGAACACGTGTAGTCGCAACACCGGAAACAGTTGGGCATGTTTCTGTGCCACTGTCAAAAGTTCCATTGTAGAAAATGTCATCAAAAGTCGTTGTGTCTGCTAGCGTTTTAACTTCTGCATCGGTAGCATGCCCAAGCTTAACCCAGCTGAAGTCGCCGCTGTATGAAGTACCGTTTTGTGAGAATTTACCAGCGTATAAAGTACCTGCTGACAAATCTTCAGCTTCATCGGCAACATACATGAATAGTGCAACGTTAGTGCCGTCATCACCGTAGTAAACAGTACGACTGTCTGGCATGACTTTACCCGCTTCCCACGTACCGCGACCCATAGAGTAATGCTTAACGACATTAGTCGACCCATCTTCATTAACAGTCACTTCTGGGAAGAAACCATAGTGATATGGATTAGCTACTTTAGTTGAGTTGAAATACATGTCACTCATAACATTAATAGCATTTGTTGTGGTTGTGTACGAACTACTTAGAGGATTGTACTGCATGTCGTAATCTTCTTCAGAACCTAGGTGCGTGTTCCAAGGTGTCTGTGAGCCGAAACATGGAATCCATAGACCATCAACATTTGAGAAACTGATTGGAGCCTGATCAACAGCAGTCAATTCACCCGTTTTTGAATCTTGTTGCATTTCAGTAAGAATCATTCCCATTGGTGCACGGCTAGGAGCCTTACTTCCGTCAGAAATAATCCAGTCATATTCCAGATGCGAAACCATATAGATTTTGTCGCCAATTTTTAGCAAGCTGTTCGAATCTGGCGTTTCAGCAACGAGTGGCATTCCCAATGAGTCTTCTAAAGGATTCATGTCCATATCATAAAGCTGACCAGCAGGATTGGCATTGGTGCCCACTTTGCTTGTTGTGCCAAAAAGCTTTTTGTACGTTAGAGGGAATGTTTTAGTCGTACCGTCGGTATAAGTAATAATGGCTGAAGACTCGGTGTAAGTTGTAGCCATTTTTTCAGCTGTTGATGGTGCAGCTGTATCGGTAAATTCAATTGATTGGAATGTACGTGCATCTGCAATTGCGTTTGCAAGGTCTGAGTCAGAGACGTCTTCACCGGCACAGCCGACTAATGTTAAAGCCGATGCACTCAATACAAGCGACATAGCCAGAGTCAGTTTATTCAGTTTCATGTAAGTGTTCCTTTGTTGAGATCCTAAATCCCCTGGGTGGGTGCGGAAATCATAAGCAAACACTATTACAGGCAGGTTGCAGAAAAGGCTCGGTTTTATGAAGGAAATAAGAAGGTTTTGTGTTGTTGTTTATTTTTGCCTGAAATTGGAACGATGAGTGCTTTTTAGCGCAATTTTTTGACGTTTTTGATGATTGGTAAGTGAAAGAACATAAGCACCAGCATAAAGCAAAGTAGGCTCAATGCCGTCAGGCTGGCGGCGATATAGGCAAACAGATCGGGTGCTTTCATCAGCGTGCTCATGAGCGAGTCTTGGTAATAGAAGAACCAGCGGTGGTCTGCCGGAAAGATCCAGATATGCAGTTGATAGAAAATCTCTTTGGCGCCGACAGCGGCAATGAGTAAACCAATGGCCATGAGCGTGAGACCAATTTGTAGCAGGCTTGTTTTTATGTTGGGAAAGTGTCGTTTGGAAAGGAGTATGGCTGTTATTATCAACCATGCCAAAGCAAGCCCCCAGCCCAAAGATGAGAGGAAGTCGATTAAGTTGGCTACGTCCTTAAGATGAACGACTTCACTCTGATGCAGTAGCGGAATAGTGCGATTTTTTGCATCGGTGTAGTGTAATTGTTTCAATCCGTTGCCTTGGTGGTGAATGGCCTCCACAATCCCGCCAAACAACGCTAAACGTGTGGTTTTGTCGGTTTGTTCAAAGCCATGACGAAAACGGTTTTGTGGCGCATAATGATTGATGTGCGTTTCAAAGTCGCCAACCTCATACCAGGTTCCATACAGGAAATCGACTTTGGATAATGTTATCCAGCTGACATAAAACGCTAGAGTAAGTGTCAACCATAGCCAAAGTATTTGCATGGCGCGCAATGCAAAATGCGTTGAAAACGGTTTTGAAAAACTCAACAGGCCGGGTCTTGTGGGGTTCTGGAGCATGGTTCTTGATCTTTTAAGGCATTTGCCCGTGGTGGGCCAAAGAGTGCCAGCGTCCGAAGTCGCCGAGAATGATGTGATCCAGGCAGCGGATGTCGACCAGCGCCAGCGCTTGGCTGAGTGTACGGGTCAGGTCGATATCACTTTGACTGGGCGACGGATCGCCGGAGGGGTGGTTGTGCGCCAGAATCACCGCGGCGGCATTTTGCGCCAGAGCGGCTTTAACCACTTCGCGCGGATGGACGCTGGCTTGATTGAGTGTGCCGTGAAACAGCACCTCGAGGTTAATCAGGTGGTGTTGCTGGTCGAGCAACAGCAGGGCAAACTGTTCGCGCTGCTGGAAGCCGATTTGATGAAGCAGGTAGCGGGCAACGCTTTCGGGTTGGGTGAAAGCATCGCCTTTTTTCAGACCGCTTTCAAAATGGCGACGCGACATTTCCAGGACGGCTTTAAGCTGCACGAATTTGGCCTGCCCGAGACCTTTGGCTTCGCAGAATTCGGTTTCGTTGGCATTGAGCAGGCTATGCAGATCGCCGAAGTGGTCAATCAGGCTTTGCGCCAGGTCGACCGCGCTTTGGCCTTTGACGCCGACGCGCAGAAATATCGCCAACAGTTCGGCATCACTCAGGCTGTGAGCGCCAAACTTCAGCAGTTTTTCGCGAGGACGGTCGTTTTCATGCCAGTCGCTGATTGCCATCGAACCGATTCCTTTTTTGCGTAGAGTTGCTAAGATAACCCATCTTAAAAATGAAAGGAATAGTCAGTGAAGGGGCAGTCAATGTTTAAGTATCCGATGCGTGTGCGCGATTATGAGTGCGATTTGCAGGGTGTGGTCAACAACAGCGTTTACCAGAATTATTTCGAGCATGCGCGCCATGAGTTCCTGCTGGAGAAAGGGGTCGATTTTTCGGCGTTGGCCGAGGCGGGAATCAATTTGATGGTGACGCGGATCGAACTGGATTTCAAACGCTCGCTGCGTCCCAAGGACGATTTTTATGTGAGTGTGACGGTGGAGCGCGAGTCGCGCTTGAAATTCGTGTTTATCCAGCACGCCCACCGTCAGAGCGACGATGCCCTGATGGTCTCCTCGCGCGCCATCGGTGTGGCTGTCAGCGCCGAGGGCCGGCCGATGGTGTGCGGCGATTTGGAGCGCCTGTTCGATTAAGTGCCGGCGGTGTTCTCTCTGGCGGCCTTGCTCACGCGGATTTCCAGCGGTTGCGAGGTGTCCAGATGGACATCGCGCTGCGGGAAGGCGATGACAATCTCTGCCTGTTTAAGGGCTTCGTTAATGGCGCTGTGCAGCTCCGAACGGATAAGGATGAAGTTGTCCAGATCCTCAACAAACGCCCGCAAGGAGAGTTGCAGAGAGTTGTCGCCAAAGGCTTCGAAAACCACAAATGGCTCGGGGTCCTTGAGCACTTTGGGGTGATTGAGCGCAGCCTCTTTAATCAGCTTTAACGCTTTGGCGACATCGCTGCCGTAGGCCACACCCACGTCAACCCGGATACGCGTCACCTGATCCGTCAGCGACCAGTTGATGAACTGGCCGGTGATGATCTGTTTATTGGGAATGACCAGTTCCTGTCTATCCCAGTTGACGATGGTGGTGGCGCGGATGCGGATGCGCGATACCTTACCCGATACCCCGTTGACGGTGACGATGTCGCCGACGCGGATCGGCTGTTCAAACAGCAAAATAATCCCGCTGACGAAGTTGGCGACAATCTCCTGCAAACCGAAGCCCAGACCCACCGACAGCGCCGCCACCAGCCACTGGATGTTCGACCATTCGATGCCCAGCGCGCGGAAAATCATCACCAGACCGATAATGGCGATGATATATTGCGTGAGGGTGGTGATGGCATAACGCGCGGCGGCGCTGATGGGCAAATGCTTGAGCAGCATAAATTCCAGCAGGCCGGGTAGGTCTTTGGCCAGCAGCAAGGTCATGGCGCCTAAAGCGACGCCCCACACCAGGTCGCCGAGGGTGAGCGGTACCTGCTGCACCACGCCGTCCACGACCTGTGATTTGGTCAGGGAGAGGGTGCTGTCGTTGATGAGGTTCAGTGCCGGCAGTACGTCCTGCCAGATGAACCAGATGCCGGAGAGAAAAGCCAGAATAAACACCAGATTCAGCGCCTGTCTGACCTGTTTGCTGAGCTTTTCATAATCGATTTCCGGCTCTTCGGGCAGCTCGGGCAGGGCGTTGGCCTCCGCGGCGTTGCCCTGCTGCGCCAGTTGCGCCTGGCGTTTTTGCAGGCGTTCCGCGTAATGCTGTTTGCGCTCCGACAAGTAGAGGCTGCGCAAGAAGAGTTCGCGCACGATATAGATGACCAGTACCAAACCGAGCATCCAGTGGAAACGTTCGGCGATCACCAGCGCCGAGTAGTAATAGCCCGCCGCCGTCGCCCAGATCAGAAACAGCGGAAAGGCCAGCAGCAGCGGAAACCACAGAAAATGCAGCTGCAACCAGGCCTGGGTTTTGGCGGTATGGCTGAAATCCTGCATGATTTCGCTGCGCGAAGACCACAGGCGATAGCCCAGCACGATCATACCGACCATCAGCGTGATAAACGCCAGACGACCGATCAGTTGCGTTTCGGCGGCACTGTTGGCGTTGGCGCTCAAATCAATCAGCAGAATCAGGATGGCGCCTAACGGCATGACCCAACGCAGTTCCTGCACCAAGGTGTGGCGGACGCTGTTATGCCAGCGGAAATGACGTTCCGCCAGGCCGTCGGCGCGGCAGATCTGCTTTAGCATCGCAAGCAGCAAAATCAACAGGCCGGCATCGGCCAGTCCCTGGGCCAGATTGAGAGTAAAGTCGGACGGCGCTTCCGCCTGGTTCAGCAGCAGCGCGCCGCCGAACAGCAGCCAGGGAAGAGGCAGGCTGAGCAGCAGCGTGTAAAAACCGGCCTGAAGCGTGTAGCGGTAGGCATCCGTGCGGATCGAAGTGGTATGGGCCGCCGCCTGACCAAGCGCCACGATGATGCGTTGTCTGGGCGCCAGCAACAGGGCAAGCAGCACAATCCATAAAAACACGAGTTCCGGATGGGCTTGGACGATCTGGCGGACATCCGCGGTCAACAGTGCCAAAGCGCTCGGGGAGAGCAAGCCCGCCAGACTCGATGTCAGGGCCTGGGTATTGAGCAGGTCGCCCAAGGTGACGTTAGGCAGCCACAGTAGATGGTCGTTGAGGAAGCGGCGGTATTGCGTGAGCTGTTCCTCTTGCTGGCTGAAAACCGTGTTGAGTTCCGAGAGCTTGCTGATATAAGCCGGATAGAGGCTTTGCAGTTCCCTGGCGGTTTGCACATAGTCGGCGGTCAGTTTGGCGGTGGCTTGCGAGAAGTGTTGTTGTTCGTCGGCACTCATCGCGGGCGTCGGCTCACCCAGCAGGGAGCGGGTCAGCGCTTCGGGCGTCTGGCGGTTAATGTCATTGAGCTTTTCATTTAACAGCAGTTGCTTGAGCACGGCTTCGTTGATCAGATTCTTGGTCTTCAGCCAGTCGCGCGGTTTGAACGTGAAGGCTCCGAGCGTTTCCAGACGCTTGTGCAGCACCTGGGCAATGGTTTCGCGGGAGCCTTCCAATGCCACGATCTGTTTGTCGCGGCTGAAATGGGTTTTCAGGGTGGCAATGGCTTCGTTGCCGTGATTGATTTGTTGGGTAATCGACTTTTCCTGCAGGATCAGCTCGTTTTTTTCCTGTTGCAGCGCAATGATCTGGCTGTATAAAGCGTAAAGCGGATGGTCGGCCGCAATCTCCTGTTGCAGTGTTTGCTGCAGATCGGCTTCCGCCTCGGCCGCTTTGAGGGTTTGCAGTTTGGCCTGCAGCTGTGACGCCTGTTTGAGCAGGACGGTTTTTTTCAGAAACCAGTAATCGCGTTCGCTCTGAGCCGCTTCGGTAAGGCGGCCGAGGTTGCTCATTTTGTAGCCGAGCAGTTGCAGATTGGCCTTGAGCGCCTGGACGCGCGCGTTAAGAGATAGCTGCTGGATGCGCAGGCCGAGGTCGGCCGGAGGATTCGCCTCGTTATGCGCCGCACTCTCCTGCAGCTGCGCCAGCGTGCTTTCCAGCTGAGTGAGGCGTCCCGCCCCTTCGCTGGCAAGCGGTAAAAGCTCGCTCAAAGTGCGTTCCCAATGCAACAGTTGTTGCTGGGTGGCATCGAGCTGTTGGTTGATCTCGCCGAGCGCCGCCGTCAGTTCGCTGGCGGAACGTTTCTCGGCATCGGTTTTTTCCAGATTGGCGAGTCTTTCCACCAGGATTTTCTGTCCGGCCGCCAACTCTTTCTGGCGCGCTTCAAACCCGGCGACTTCTTGATTCAGCCGCTGGTAGGTTTGCTGCTCCTTGAGCGCCTCATTAACCCAGTTGCCGGCTTTTTCAAGTTGCTGCCCCAGCGTTTTTTTCTGTTCCTCATTCAACTGGTCGCTGCGCGCCAGAGTCTGGCTGGCAAGTTCAATGTCCTGCAACGTCAGCGCGCTTGCCGCTTGTGCCGGCAGAACCGGGTCGGCAGTCGCTGCCGCCTGACTGGCGACGGGCAATGCCATGACCATCAGGCACAGTGACAATAGGCAGTGTCTAAAAGCGCGAGCCAAATTCATCTTTGCATTCTCTTGGGTGAATTTAAGTGTGGGGATTGTGGTTATTTAAACATGACTGGGTTTAAAACACACGCGGTCACGCGCAACACCGCCGCTGATGCCAACCTGATGCCAACCTGATGCCAACCTCATGCCAACCTGACGCAAAATCGGGTTATCATAATGGCAGTTTAATCAGGCAAGATGGGTCGAACATGAAAATACTGTTGGGGGTCACCGGGGGCATTGCGGCTTACAAGGCGTTGGAACTGACCCGGTTGTTTGTCAAAGCCGGTCATCAGGTTCAGGTGGTGATGACGAGCGGCGCCAAAGAGTTTATTCAGCCATTGTCGTTTCAGGCGCTGTCGGGGCATCCGGTGCGCGACAGTCTTTTCGATGCTAATCAGGAGGCCGGCATGGGGCATATCGAGCTGGCGCGTTGGGCCGATCAGATTGTGATCGCACCCGCCAGTGCCGAAACCCTGGCCAAGCTGCGCATGGGGCGTGCCGATGATCTGTTGACGACGCTGTGTCTGGCGACCGACCGCCCGATAATGCTGGCACCGGCCATGAACCGGCTGATGTGGCGCAATGCCGCCACGCAAGAGAATGTAGCCGTATTAAAACAGCGCGGTTTGGATATTCTGCCGCCTGCCAGCGGCGAGCAGGCGTGCGGTGAGGTTGGCGAGGGCCGGATGCCCGAACCGCAGGCGATTTTTGAGGCGGTGATGCATGCCGAAAAAGCGCGTTTGCAAACTCAACAGGCCGGGTCTGAACTCAAGGCTTTTTGGCAGAATAAAGCGTTGCTGATCACCGCCGGCCCGACCTATGAAGACATTGACCCGGTGCGTTTCATCGGCAACCGCAGTTCCGGCAAAATGGGCTTTGCCATTGCCGAGGTGGCGGCCAAGGCGGGTGCTCAGGTGATCTTGATTACCGGGCCGGTGGCGTTGCCGACGCCTGAAGGGGTCAAGCGTATCGACGTGCGTTCCGCCCGGCAGATGTTTGCGGCGGTGCAGCAGCATTATGCCGCGGCGGACTGTTTTATCAGCGCCGCGGCGGTGGCGGATTTCAGGGTCGAGCAGCCGGCTTCACAGAAGCTCAAGAAGCAGCAGGATGTGGAGGAGATGACGCTGACACTGGTTAAGAATCCCGATATCGTCGCCTGGGTGGCCGCGCAGGATAATAAACCCTTTGTGGTCGGATTCGCGGCGGAAACCAACGACGTGGTCGATTACGCCAAAGACAAGTTGCGCCGTAAAAAACTCGACATGATCTGCGCCAATCAGGTGGGCGAAGGCCAAGGCTTTGAGCGCGACGACAATGCACTGACGCTCCTAACCGAAACGTCGGAAAAAGTGTTGCCTACGATGTCAAAGCACGAACTGGCGGGCGCATTGCTGCGGTTTGTAAGCCAATCCATGCAGGGCTAACAGTGGAGCCGGTCATAATGAGACCGAAAAATCATTAGGATTTTTGGGGTATGTAAATTTTGTGATTGTTTTGACCACAATTTATATTTTTCTCAAGCAGTCAAAAGCATCCAAAATAGGAATTGTGAATACCTTGAGATACCCCTTTTCTTTGCTTGCCCAAAGAAAAGAGGCGAAAAGAAAGGGCACCCCTACTCGTCTCGTGAAGCCGGACTAAGCCTCAGGCTCTGGCGATTTCGAACTCGCAACCAAAGGTTGCTCAGACAGCTCATCGCTTTCAGAGCCTTTCGCCAAGTCAGGCTAACACTCAACTCAAAGGGGCCGAACTTACCCGTCCTCAAGAATATTTATTAGGTGTAAAGTCTATTTATAACAATCACAAAATTTACATACCCGATTTTTGTTGTCATTGGACTAGAGGCAGTTGAAGGGTGTTCCAGTGCCTTATGCCGGCGTCGTGCAGTCTCAGGTTACGGTAGCCGTTGATGTAAAACATAAAATAATTGGTAGCGCCGCCGGTGCCGCCAAAGCAGGTCAAAATCAGAGGCTGCTCCTGTGTCAGCATCGGTTTCTGCAAGAGAGAAGGCTGCGTTTCGGCATCAATATAGATTAATCCTTTCTCGTCGGTCTGCAGATATTCCTCCCAAGGCTGGTTAATGCTTCCTGCAATGCGCCCGTAACGGTTATTGGCAGGAAACTTCTGTTTTCCTGAAAAATGGCTGGCAGGTCGGCCGTCAATCACGTTGTAGTGACGATGTATCGCGTAGAGTTCCACGGAGTTGATTTCCAGTGCTCTTAGAGAACGTACTTTGAAATTGCCTCGCGCAGGCGCCATATTGTCCTCTTCGATTTCACCGTTTTGTTCCAGCCAGCCGTGCCATCCTTTATTGAGCATGGCCACTTGGGTATGTCCTAGCCGATGAAACAGCCAGAACAGGTAGTGGGCTCCTAACACCTCATTGAGGTTTTTGCCTTTGTAGTAGATCACCACGGCGTCATCGTCATGGATTCCCAGGTTTTGTATCAGGTCTTGCAGTGCGTTGTCCGGCAGGTGGAGCAGGGTTCCGTCGGGTTCCTGAAAACGCCAGTCAGATTTGTTGGTGGATACGGCGCCGGGGATATGGCCTTCAAAGTTGAAGCTTGAAGAGTCTGACATTTCAATAATCTTTAGACCGGGATCGAGCCGGTGTTCCTTCAGCCAGGTGGCGGAAACCAGTCCGTCAATGGTGTTTACGGCCAGCGCGTTCGTTGGAATGGACAGCAGCCAGGATAAGCAGAGGATGGTCAGGATTCTGCGATTCGTTTTCATAGCATCTCCGTCAGGTTTAGGTTCTATTTACGGTGACCGGGTTCCAAAAATAAAAAGCCCCCGTGACCCAAAGAGACCAAGGGGGAAAGTCTTTCCGACTGTCAGGAAAAACAGGCGGAAAAACGGAGTAAACTCAGATCAAATCACGAAAAAAATTAAATTAGTTTGCCATGGTAGCCCTCCAATCCCGGATTGTCAGAAATGCCTTTCAGTGTAGGATGGTTGACGCGTTTGAGTTTCATGTCGGATTTTTGATTTCGCAAATGATCGGCGACGACATCCCATACCGGTCTGCCGGCACCCATTTCTTCCACTTGTCCCCAACCGGCCACGGTATAGGTTTTATTGGCCTGAATTAAGGTGCCGTCGTCCAGGCGCATGTCACTGATGCGATGGCCGAGAGTGGTGTTGGGTTCGCAGGTATAACTCAGTCCGCCTACACGAACCATGTCGCCGCCAGATTGCAGGTAGGGATCTTTTTGAAAGATGTTTTCGCATACCCCTTCTAAAATATCCTTGATCTGTGCGCCGCTCAGTTCGGATTTGTAGGTTTCGCCATAAGTCATGGATGTTTCGTCCATGACCCGCTCCATAGTGATCGCCTCTCCGGCGATGACCGAGGTTCCCCAGCGGACACCGGCTGAGAAGGCGATTTGGGTATCATGTTCTTGACGCAATGCATTCACAATCACCTGATCCCAGGTACCCATGAAGTTGCCGCGGCGATAGAGGGTGTCTTCGGCGATCGCCAATTCTTCATTTAAAATGGATTCATAGGTTTTACCCAGGCGGTCTTGATTGACGGCGTATTTGGGATTACGCGACTCGATAATGGACTCGCTATATTTTGTTTGGCGCATCTGGGTGATGAACTGATCGACGGTTTTATCTGCCGGCAGTACATTGGCGAAGACCGGGAAGAGTTGGAAGTGGATGCCGCGCAATCGACCGTTCTGAATGTCCAGATCCATGCAGCCGACGAATTTACCGTTGGAACCGGCATTGGTGACGTGGCAGACGCCGCCTTCCGGGGTTTTTACCGGAATCGCTTTAGGGATGCCGTCATGGGTGTGTCCGCCGAAAATGGCGTCAATTCCGCTGATGCGCGAAGCCATTTTGATGTCTACATCCATGCCGTTATGCGAAATCATAAGGATTGCAGCGACGTTTTCGGTTGCGCGGATATGATCCACGGATTTTTGCAACGACTCTTCACGCAGTCCGAAAGACCAGTCTGGGAAATTGGCGCGGGGGTTGGCGTTGGCGGTTCTTGGGAACGCCTGGCCGATGATTGCGATGCGTTCGCCGTTTAGGGTGCGGATGGTATAGGGTTTGAAGGGCAGGGCGTTATCTTCATCAAATAGTCCGATGCCGTTGTGCTGATCCACCATCGCGCGGTAGTTGTCGCCGAAAAGCGAGTCCTCTTTAATGCGCATGTTCTGCGCCAGGAACTCTCCGTTGAATTTGGCGATATTGCGCAACACTTCGGGTTGCGTGTAGGTGAATTCCCAGTGCCCCGTCATGATGTCTACCCCAAGCAAATTGGAGGCCTCCACCATATCCTGCCCACGCGTCCATAGCGCCGTGGCAGAACCGTGCCACAAATCGCCGCCGTCCATCGTCAGCGTGTTTTGCTGTCCTCCCGCCTGCTCGCGCAGGTGGTCCAGCAGTGTCTTGATGTGCGCAAAACCGCCGACTTTGCCGAAGGTTTCAGAGGCTTCCTGAAAGTCCAAAAAACTGAAAGCGTGGGCTAGCGGACTGTTTTCCTGTATGCCGAGTGTTTTTAAAAGTTTGTGCCCTACAATGTGCGGCAACTGCCCGTAGGCAGGCCCGATTCCAAGATTGACATTGGGTTCGCGATAGTAGATGGGCTTTAATTGAGCATGGGTGTCAGTCGTATGAAGAATTCGCACCTTGCCCTGCAAGGGAGCGTGATACATCTCCATCGGGAGCGCTTTGGCAGATGGTTTGGCTGAGAAGGCTGATGCTGTTTTCGGCAGCATTCCCGCTGCGGCCGCTATGGACATGACATGAATAAATTCCCGACGATTCAAAGACATGGATGTGCTTCCTTGTTGAATTAACCAATTTAATAAATCATTAATAATGATTTTTATCGTTAGCTCAGTGTACTTTCAAAACAGATGGGGAATAACTAGGATGCTTGCTAGAATTACTTAGGGAATTCCCTAGGTGTGGTGGTGAGATGTCCCTGACAGAAGCAGTGTTCTCCTGGTTCTCGAAGGCAGGCAGGAAGAGACCTACTCTTTGAGGATAGTATCCGGGTGGTTCGTATCTTTGCCGGCAAGGATGGAGAGGCGCACTAATTCGGTTACCGTTTTGACCTCCAGTTTTTGCATGAGATTGGCGCGATGCACTTCAACCGTTTTGATACTGATGCAAAGATCGTCGGCAATCAGTTTATTGGGTTTGCCTTGTAGAATTTGTTGCAGGACTTGAAACTCGCGTTTTGAAAGCTTTTCAAAACGTTCTGCCCGAGCGTTTTTGCGTTCCAGCGTTTTGTGTAGGCCGTTGCATTGATGAATGGCGGTTTGAATGCGTTCAAGCATATGCTGGTCGTTGTATGGCTTTTCTATAAAGTCAAAGACCCCTTGTTTCATGGCTCTGATGGCCAAAGGTACGTCTGCATGTCCCGTCACGATAATGACGGGAAAGTTCGGATCGATCTGCTTGATGGTTTGATACAGGTCCATGCCATTGACATGCGGCATGCGCACATCGAGTACCAGACAACCCAGCAGGCCGGGGGTGAAATCGTCCAGAAAGTCATAGCCGTTTGCATAGAGTCGTGCGGACAGGTTGACTGATTCGAGTAGCCATTCCAACGATTCTCTTACGAGTCTGTCATCGTCGACCACATAGACACAGGCGTTCATGCATTGCTCCTTTCGTTCAAGGTTGGCGGTGTGCTACGGCTGCTGCGCAACACCATCCAACGGTTGCTCCACTTTGGGAAGTTTAAATGAGAAGACGGTTCCAGGATTGAGGTTGTCAACTTTCAGGGTACTGCCGTGCGCTTCAATAATGCTTCTGCAAATCGCCAGCCCCAGTCCCATGCCAAAGGGTTTGGAGGTATGGAATGGATCGAATATTTTGGCGATTTCCGCCGCGTCTATGCCGATGCCGGTATCGCGCACACTGGCCTGAATGCAACCATTTTCCGAACTAACTTCTATGTAAACTTCGCCCTGCGCATCACAGGCGTCAATCGCATTGCGAACCAGATTGAGCATGACCTGCTCTAATTGCACCCGGTCTCCTTTGACCCAAAATGTTTTGGCCGAGGTGGCGTGAATCAGCGCGATTTGTTTTTGGCGTGCTTCGGCCTTCAAAAGGTCAAGCACGCGTTCGATCAGTGCGGTGAAATCAAAGACCTCATCCCGCGGCACACCTGTTTGTACAAATTCTCTCAATCTTCTGATGATAGCGGTCGTCTGATTCAAACAAAGCAAAGAGCGCTGAAGCCCGTTTTCCACTTCCGAGGCCACAGCCCCCTCTCTGAGCCGGAGCAGGCTGCCGCTTACATAGTTGGTGGCCGCCGTTAAGGGCTGGTTAATTTCGTGAGCCAAGCCGCTGGCCATTTCTCCCATCGTATATAGGCGGGCCACTTTACCCAGTTGCAGGCGGTATTTTTCACGTTCCTCTTCAATATCATGGCGTTCTATACTGGAGCGAATCCACTGCGTCATTAACCTTAAAAGTTCTTTGTCGACGTTGACGAGAATTTGTTCTGAACGCATATGTCCCGCAAAGACCAGAAGGCTGTGGAGCTTATCGTTGACGTTGACCGGTAGAATGATCATGCGTTTGTTGCACACATTATTGTAATAGGATTGCAGGTCATGGATGGGGGAAGACAGGTAACGCTCATGGAGGCATTGTGTGATTTCGTCCTGTAATACGATGTCTCCATCATGGGCGGTGAGTTCTAATTTCTGCACATCGCCGTCGTGATGAGCGTACTGGATTCGGTATAAAAAAACGGCGTCCATTTTGAAGTGGTTTTTAGCCAGCTGCATGAGTTGATGCAGTTTCTTCAGATAATCCAGATCGGGATGCACCAGTATTTGATAAAACCCCTGCAATACTGTTTGGCTTCTGCGCAAGGTATTCTCAACCTTCTGTCGCGCTTGAATATCCTGTTCGAGCATGGCATTGACGGTATAAAGCTCCTGGGTGCGCTGTTGTACCTCTTTTTCAAGATTGTCACGGTGAATAGCGAGTTCCGACTGGGAAAAAGCCAGTTTACGATTGACTTGACGCATTCTCGCATTAAAGAACAGCAGCATGACAATCAAGATGACAATAAAGCCTGCGCCGATGCGGTTTTCAAGCAAAAAGTCTTTTAAACTCAGGTGTTCAATCGGTGCGTAAGGCGGCAGCTTGAGGGCTCGTAGCAGTCCGTGGACGGTAGTTGGGTCTTCTGCTTTCGTCCAGGCGTAAGCCGGGATATAGCTGCTGTTTGAGGTCTGTTTGGGCATGGATAACAGGATGTCGGTGATGCGTTTTGCAAGAGCGATATCCGTGTTCTCCAGACCAATAAAACTCCATTCGGGGTACAGAATGGTGCTGTGTGCCGGAAAGTCCGCTGGGGTTGATTCTGGATGCAGCAGCTTGATTTGACCCTGTGACAGCTCTCCGAGGTCTATCAGCCGCTCAAGCGTGCCGGACTGTATGGCGGCGGCATCGGCTTTGCCTTCTAAAATTGATCTGACGATGTCCTCATCTCGGTCATTGGTGAAGAACAGTTCAAAAAAGTCCTTTTGCGGATCGATGCCCGCTTCTTGAAGTTGCCGCCACACCATCTGATAACCGCCGAATTCATAGGGTGAGGCCGCTATGAAATGTTGTCCTTTTAGATCCGCCAGACCATTGATGTCATTCCTGTCCGCTTTGGTAATAATGGCGGCACCATAGTGGCTGAAAGCGTGATTTTTATAGAATGATTGCAGAGTTGCCATTGGAAAGGAGTGATGATTTTTTTCCAGTAGTACGGCGTGAGCCGAGCTGGTGATGGCAAAATGCAGTTGTTGCTTGCTGATGGCATGCGTTAGGCACTCGAGGCCGAGCGGTTTTATAACAAAAGTGTACCCCGGGATTTTAGATGAGAGGGTTCTGGCTGTTTCCCGCCAGAATGCTTGGTAGGCTTCGTTATCCCTGTGATTCAGCAGACCAATGTTGACAACCTCTGCCGAGGCGCTGGAGAGCGTGCTTAGTAGCAGAAAGAGAGTGCTTATCAGCGTGAAAGCTTTCATGTGAATTGCGAAGAATCCTGTCAACACCTTAAATTAGCTAGCATTCTAACACTGGATGAGAAACTCGTCTGTTAGGGCAAACCCCAGTCATGGACGTGCTACTGCATGAAACGGCCGAGTAATCCGGTTTTGCTGTGTATTGGCTGTCTAATATTAGGAACCCTGGGCTCGGGGTGTCGGTTAATCGTTGGTATGAACGCTATTGCGTTGCGTGGTTTGCAGCGTGCTGAGCGGCCGGCCCACATAATAGCCCTGGGCGTAATCAATACCGAGTTTATTCACCCATTCATAAATGTCGGCGCTGCTGACAAATTCGGCCACGGTGGTGATATTAAGCTGTTTGGCAAAAAATACGATGCTTTGCACGATCGCCAAGGCGTGTGGCTGAGGCAGGCTTTCGATCAACGAACCGTCGATTTTGAGAATGTCGATCTGCAGCTTCAGCAGATGTTCCAGATTGGAATAGCCCGTGCCGTAATCATCGATGGCAATGCGGCAGCCGAGCGCTTTGACCTTGTGAATAAAGGCCGAGACCTGCTCGTAGTTTTCGATCCCTTCCGTTTCGAGTATTTCAAAGGTGACGCGCGGCGCAATGCCGGGTGTCAGCAAACGTTCCAGCGTTCTGGGAATCTCCTCGCCAACAATGTCCTCGTAAGAGAGATTGATGGAGAATTGGGTGGTGCTTTCGGCAAATTTCGCAAAACTTTTTTGCAGCATAATGCCAGTCATCTGCGCGTAGAGCTTGGATTTTTTAGCCACCTCCAGAAACTTGCCGGGAGGCATCAGTTGTTCGCCATCGGCTATACGGATCAGACATTCGTATTTGTCGATCTGCCCGGTTTTGAGGTTCAAAAGCGGTTGAAAAACCGGAATAATCCGTTCTTCGGCAATGGCGCGTTTCAATAGTTGCGTGGTGTTCAGATTGTGCATGTAAAGCTGGTGCTGGTCATGCAGCGGCGAGTAGAGCAGAACGTCTTTTTTCTTGTTCTTGGCATGGCGCATGGTCATTTCCAGCGTGCTCAGAGGCTGCGAACTCTCCTCCGCGGCGACAATTGTGATACTGAACAGAATCGGTTGCAAATCGTTGTCCTGCAGGTTTTCCGTCAGGCTGTGATGGAGTTCCAGAAGTCGGCGTTCCGTCTCGTCGGGCAAAGCATTCACCCAAACCAGGAACTCGTCGCCGCCAACCCGGTAAACCTCCCGGGTGTCGGGGATGAGGGTCTGCAAATTTTTTGCCAGGCAAACAAGCAGGCGATCGCCCATTTCGTTGCCGAAAAGGTCGTTGAGTTCTTTAAAACCGTCGATATCGATAAGAATAAACCCTTTTGTAGGGCTTGCAGAGGCGTGTTTTTCGAGGTCGGACAGCAGCTTGCTGCGATTGAAAAGCCCGGTCAGCGGATCACGCTGATAGAGATTTTCCAGTTCACGGGTTTTCTGCGCCACCTCTTTTTCCAGATTCAGGTTGAAATCTTCCAGCTGTTTCTGCGACTCGGTCAATTGCGATTTGAGTGCGGCAAAGCGGATTTTGAGCTTGCCTTGCAGATAGAGGTTAATGCTGGTGGCGATTATCAAAAACAGCAGGGTCATTAAAAAGGCGGTGGCGGCCTGCATAAAAAACGCCTTTCGCAGTTGTTGCTCCTGTTCATGGATGACACTCTCCAGATCATCCAGGTAGAGGCCGGCGCCGACAATCCAATTCACCGGCTTAATCCAGTAGATCACGCTGATTTTCTGGCTGGCGAAATCGCTGCCGGGCTTGTCGTACCAGTAACGCGCTTCGGCCTTGCCGTGCTCTTTAAGCTGATGCAGATAGTCTTTGCGATAATAATTGCCCTGGCTGTCGGTATCGTGGGAGCTCATCGGTTGGCCTTCCTGGGAGGGGTCGATGGGCAGTAGCAGATGGCGCGCAAAGTCTTCGCCGCCGTTGATACTGTTGAGCTTCAGTACAAAGAAGTAGCCGTTTTTATTGGGACCGATTCGCAATTGGCGGAGGCGTTCCAACACGCTGTGCTGCTGTTGCACATCGAATTGGCGTTTACCGATTAAGGATTCGATATAGTTTTTTTCCTGGGTCACCGCCTCATTCAGCATGGAGAATTGGGTGTCGGAAAAGCTTTTTCTGAAGGCCTGAGACTGGGTGAGATAGCTGTGCCATTGGCTGTAGATAAAAAACGCCGTTAAGATCAAGGCCAGCAGCGACGTGAAAGCCAATGAACTGCTCAGCTGAAGATTGAAAAACGATTTTTCTGACAGGATGCTTGGCTTCATTTGCTTTCTCAACACCACAAGTGTGCAGGGGAATGTCTATTGAGATGTTTCGGTGTACTGTCGGTTAGCTTAACGCATCATTCCTATAAACCCAAATAAATCAATTTAGTACGGCCAGAAGCCGTTTTAAGGGGGCTGAGCCAACAAGAGAACGGGGGCGGCTAACCTCCCCCGGCTTTGGGTGATCATTCCAGAGGAATAATCACGATTTCGTCTTTCAAAAACAGCGGCACCAGCAGGCGGTTGCGCTTGTCGTCATAGCCAAGGTCAGCCGGTGACTCCAAGCCTTCAGCCAAGGTGCTTAAGGTGTAGTCGGGGTTAATGGCCACAATGGCTTTGGCCGCCCAGCTGGAGGTGATGAAGCGGCCGTCGGCCATTTTCAGCAGGCCGTCCAAGCGGTTAAACGGCAGGGTCATGCGTGCATCGACGTGGCCGTTTGCATCCATAAAGTAGGCCTGGCCGCTGCCCAGAGTCACCATCACCGAACCTTTGTTGTTGGCAATAATGCCGTTAGGATGGCCCAAAGCGCCTTTTTGCAGGGTTTCGATTTTGCCGCTGGTTGAAATGCGGTACACCGCGTCCGTTCCCGACGGTTTAAAACCCGGCGCCATGCCGCTGTCGGTCGCGTAAAGGGCGTTGTCGTCAGCCACGCTCAAACCGTTCATAAAGCTGCTGCCGGGCACCATGATGTCCTTAAGCTGTTTGCCGTCAGGCAGTGAAAACACGCGAATGCGGTCGATGTCGGCAATGTACAGGCGGTTGTTGAGAATCGTCATGCCTTTGGGGGCGTTCAGGGCCACATCGGCCGCTTCGCCGTCCAGCCATTTGAGCGCGACGACTTTGCCGTCCGGGCTGACTTTGGAGATAAAACCGTTGTCGTCCTTTTCAAACGGGCTGCCGTTGATATTGGCGACCAGATAGACGTCTTCGGCGGCGTAATACTCCATCGATTCGGGGGTGGCGAAGCCGGCGTCTTTAAGGTGGATGCTGTCGGCCTGTGCGTTTTGCAGCCAGCCAAAAGTGAACAGGCCGGCTAGGCAGAGTCCTTTAAGAAGCGGTTTGATTGCAGGGGTAGGGCGCATACGGTCTCCTTTGCGGCGATATTGATGAGTATCTAGGTCTTTCATTGTGCATGTTTTGCGGGTTTTGTCGATGCTTTCTGTTTCTGCATATCCGTCCTAAAGTTTGGGTTAGAATAGTGGCCATTTGAATGCTGAAGCAAATGAGGAAGAAGAGATGACCATCCAAGTGCAATACAAGATTTTGGACCCGCGTTTAGGCAAAGAAATTGAAATGCCGCATTACGGCACCAAAGGTTCCGCCGGCTTGGATTTGCGCGCTTGTATCGAGGCGGAATTGACGATCGAACCGGGGCAGACGGTGCTGATTCCGACCGGCATGGCGATTCATCTGGACGATGCCGGCCTGGCCGCCATGCTGTTGCCGCGCTCCGGTTTGGGGCACAAGCACGGCATCGTGCTGGGTAATCTGGTTGGGCTGATCGACTCCGATTATCAGGGGCCTTTGATGGTGTCCTGCTGGAACCGCAGCGACACGCCTTATACGGTGCAGGTTGGCGAGCGTATTGCGCAGATGGTGATTGTCCCGGTATTGCAACCGGTGTTCACGCAAGTGGAAGAGTTCGGCGATGCCACCGAGCGCGGTCAGGGTGGTTTCGGTTCTACCGGCACTAAATGAACTTCAAATAAACTGAACAGGCCGGGTCTGAAGCAAGTAGGGAAAACGTATGGAGCAGGTAGTGGAAAGCATTTTTAGAGCCTATGACATTCGCGGAGTCGTGGATGAGGCGCTCACCGACGAAACCGTGGAGTTGATAGGCCGGGCGTTGGGTTCCGAGGTGATTTTGTCGGGGCAGACCAAAATCGTCATCGGCCGCGACGGCCGCTTGTCGGGGCCGCGTTTTATCGAGCGCTTGGCCAAAGGCCTGCAGGCCGCCGGCGTGGACGTGATTTATATCGGTGAGGTGACCACACCGATGGTCTATTTTGCCGCGGCCACCTTGGAGGGCGTGAACTCCTGCGCGGCGATTACCGGCTCGCATAATCCGCCGAATTACAATGGCATCAAGATGGTGGTCAACGGCACCACGCTCTCCGGCGAGTGGATTCAAACCCTGCTGAAACGCATCCAGAATGACGATTTCACCCAAGGTGCGGGCCGTTTCAGCGAACTTAACATTGCGCCGGCTTATCATCATGCGATTGTGACTGGCATTCACCTTAAGCGCCCGCTCAAAATTGTGGTGGATGCGGGTAATGGCGTGGCCGGTGCCTATGCGCCGCAAATTCTGCGCGATCTGGGCTGCGATGTCACCGAGATGTATTGTGACGTTGACGGCACTTTCCCCAATCACCATCCCGATCCGGCCAAGCCGAAGAATCTGGTGGAGCTGATTGCCAAGGTCAAAGAACTTCAAGCCGACATCGGTTTGGCGTTTGACGGCGACGGCGACCGCTGCGGTGTCGTCGATAATGAAGGGCAGGTGTTGTATGCCGACCGCCAGATGATGCTCTATGCGCGTGATGTGTTGAGCCGTGTGCCGGGGGCGGAGATTCTGTTCGACATCAAATGTTCCTCGCTGTTGCCCAAAGAGATCGCTGCGGACGGCGGCAAGCCGACCATGTGGAAAACCGGCCACTCGTTTATCAAGGCCAAACTGAAAGAGACCGGCGCGGCGCTGGCGGGCGAGATGTCGGGGCATATCTTTTTCAAGGAGCGCTGGTACGGGTTTGACGACGGCATCTACACCGCAGCGCGCATGCTGGAGATTGTGGCGAGTCAACCGGGCAGTGCGCACGCCTTGTTTTCGGCGCTGCCGGATGCCTATAACACGCCGGAGATGGATGTGGAATTTGCCGAAGGCGAGCATTATGCGTTTATGGAACAGTTCAAAGCGGTGGCGCATTTTCCGGATGCCAAGGTGTTTGATCTGGACGGCATCCGCGCCGATTTTGCCGACGGTTGGGGGCTGGTGCGTCCGTCCAATACCACGCCGGTGCTGGTGATGCGTTTTGAGGGCGAAACCCCCGAAGCGCTCAAGCGCATTCAGGAGGCATTCAGAACCCTGATGTTGCAAGTTAAACCGGATTTGAAACTGCCGTTTTGAAGATGGCGTTGAGTGAATTGGTAAAACGTCTTATTAAATATTTTTATTGATGACAATATAAAATCTTTCTGCTAGTGAGCGCCATCAAAGCTGATTAATATTGTCCGGTAAATTGAGAGTAGAGTGGCAAAATGGAACAAAAATTACGTGCCGCGGTGCAGGCGATTCAGGGAGTCAAAATTCCTGACCTGCCCAAAGAGATTCTGGAGCTGGATGCGGTGCTGGCAAGCAAATTTCCAAACTTTCAGGACATAACGCGCATTATAGAAAGTAACGTCAAGCTTTCCGGCGAGGTCATGCGTCTGGTTAACTCGCCGGTGATGAAACTCAAGGTGCCGGTCAAATCGATTCGTGAAGCCGTGGATGTGCTGGGGTTGATTAACCTGAAAAACCTGGTGGTGGCCGCGGCCTTGAACAATCTTTTCAGTGGCCGTCACTTTGAGGAGATTGTCGAACACTCCAAGGATGTCGCCTTTTGCTGTGCGGAGTTGTCCGAGTATCTGGAAGGGGTTTCGCGTGATGAGGCCTATCTGCTGGGACTGTTCCATAATGCGGGTTGTCTGTTGCTGGCCTCTAAAGACCCCGAGAACTACCCCAAGGTTTTTTTGAAGGTGCATGCCAATCCCATTAGAGGGATGAGTCTGGAGAACAAGTTTTACGGCTCAAACCATGGCGATATCGGCCTTTTGATCGGCAAGAAATGGCAGCTTCCGGTGGAAATGTTGAACGTAATTATGCTGCATCACCGTTCCCCGGAGGTGATTGCCAACGACAAAATGCGCGGCATGGCATCGATGGTGCAGGTGGCCAACTCGATTGTCAACGAGGTTTCTTACGGCACTTACGTGACCGAAGAGGCGCGCCAGTATCTGGCTCAGGCGCAAGAGGACCTGATGATCGGCAAGGATGTGGTGGATACGGTTCGTAAGAGTCTGATTGTGTTCAGCGCGTAAATTGTTTAGGTGTTTACTTAGGTGTTTACGGCAGGGCGCTCAAAAACGTTTTGATGCGCTGTACCGCTTCAATCAAACGTTTCTCCTCGGTGGTATAGGCGAGCCGCAGGTGGTGATGGCCTTCTTGTTTTCCAAAGTCGGTTCCCGGCGTTAAGGCGACGCCGGTTTTTTCCAGAATGTCGACCGCCAATGCCTCCGCATTATCGGTATAGTCCGACACATCCCAATACAGGTAAAAAGCCCCTTGCGGCTGCGTTTTCAGCTTGAATCCCGCCTGTTGCATGCTCTCTATCAACACTTGGCGACGGCGCTCAAAGATTTGGCGGCGTTGTTCCAGTTCTGCCAAGGCATCCGCCTCCAAGACCCGCAAGGCGCCGTACTGCGAAGGCGTGGGCGCTGCCAGATAGAGATTCTGCGCCAGCCGGTCCAGAATCGGCATCAATGCCAGAGGTGCGATGCACCAGCCCAGTCGCCAGCCGGTCATGCCAAAGAATTTGGAAAACGAGTTGATGACAATCACATTGTCGGGCAGACCGGCGTGCGCCAGCACGCTTTCCGCCGGGCGTCCGTAAACCAGTCCCTGATAGATTTCGTCGACAATCAGCCAAGTATTGCGTTCAGCCAGAAACTGCGCCATAGCAAAGAGTTCGGACTGCTCGATCAGTGTGCCGGTCGGGTTGGCCGGGGTGGCGACCATCACCGCTTTGATGTCGGCTTGCCAGTGCCGCTGCAGCTGCGCCAGGGTGAGCTGGTAGTTGCAGCTTTCATTCAGCGCCACACTGACGACCTGGCCGTGCAGCAGTTCGACAAACTGGCGGTTGCACGGGTAGGTTGGATCGCCCATCAGCACCTTGTCGCCCGGATTCAGCAGGGCCGTCAATGTCAGCTGCAGCGCGCTGCTCGAGCCGGGGGTGATGAGAATGCGCGCCGCATCGACGTGCGCCTGATAGAAGTGGCCATAAAACTCCGCGAGTTTTTGACGTAATGCCGGCAGGCCGAGCGTGGGGGTATAGTGGGTCAGGCCTTGTTGCGTAGCGGCAAAGGCGGCTTCGTTGACGCACGCCAGCGAGGGAAAGTCCGGTTCGCCGATTTCCATATGGATGATGTCCCGACCTTGCGCTTCCAACGCCTTAGCTTCGCCGAGAATTTTCATGACTCTAAAGGGAGCGATCGATTGGGCTGAACGGGAAAGCGGCAGGGTGTGGGCGGGTATCTTGGTGGGCATAATTACATTCAGTACATTCGGCACATTCGGTTATCATCGATAAAATCGTGTCGCTTATTATACGTCTGTTTGGAAAAGGCGGCGCAAGATGTCGAAAAATAACCGAAATTAGCCGTTTTAGGCGCTTTTAGCCGGGAAAACTAGTGATAGAATAAAGCATTTGAACTGGATTGAAATCGGCCTGAAAAAACTCAGCAGGCCGGGTGCTTGAGGAGAAAAAATGCCTTCATTTGATATTGTTTCGGAACTGGATAAACACGAACTCACCAACGCGGTGGATCAGGCCAATAAGGAAGTGACCACCCGTTTTGACTTTAAAGGAACCGACAGCAGCTACGAGCTGAAAGGAACGACGGTCACGGTGAAGACGGAGTCCGAGTTTCAGTTGGAGCAGATGTACAACATTCTGGTGGAGAAAGCCAACCGCCGCGGTATCGACGTCAAGTGCATGGAGGTCAAGGACCCCAACATCCAGCTTAAAACCGCCACGCAGGTGATCGAAATGCGCGAGGGCTTGGATGCCGCCCTGTCTAAAAAAATCATCAAGGCGATCAAAGATTCCAAGCTGAAGGTGCAGGCCGCCAATCAGGGTGACAGTGTGCGCGTCACCGGCAAGAAACGCGACGACCTGCAGCAAGTGATGCAACTGCTGCGCGGCATGGAAGATCTGGAAATGCCATTGCAGTTTAATAACTTCCGCGATTGAACTCCCACTATTTGATTAACAGAAGAATATGACCATGAGAGTGCAGAACACCATGAACCTGAATAAAGAACAGGCGCAGAATATCGCTTCGGTACTGGCCGAAGCCTTGCCTTACATCCAACGTTTCTCCGGCAAAACCATCGTGGTCAAATACGGCGGAAACGCCATGACCGAAGACACCCTGATGGAAGGCTTTGCACGCGACATCGTGTTGATGAAGCTGGTGGGCATGAACCCGGTGGTGGTGCACGGCGGCGGCCCGCAGATCGGCGATTTGCTGAAACGCATCGGCAAGGAATCGGAGTTCGTGCAGGGCATGCGCGTCACCGATTCCGAAACCATGGATGTGGTCGAGATGGTGTTGGGCGGCCTGGTGAACAAGGAAATCGTCAACCTGATTCACCGTCACGGCGGTAACTCCGTGGGACTGACCGGTAAAGACGGCAATCTGATTGTCGCCAAGAAGCTGAAAATCACCAAAAACACCCCAGGCATGGACGCACCTGAAATCATCGATATCGGTCATGTCGGCGAGGTGGCTAAAATCAATACCGGTGTCATTGATATGCTGATTCAGGGTGATTTCATTCCGGTGATCGCACCCGTAGGTGTGGGCGCTGACGGTCACTCTTACAATATCAACGCCGATTTGGTGGCCGGTAAAGTGGCCGAGGCCTTGAAAGCGGAAAAACTGATGTTGTTGACCAATACACCGGGCCTGCTGGACAAACAAGGGCAGCTGTTGACCGGCTTGAGCGCCAAGAAGGTCGATGAGCTGATTGCAGACGGTACCATTTACGGCGGTATGCTGCCGAAAATCCAGTGTGCGTTGGAAGCGGTGCAAAACGGTGTGCATTCCGCCCATATTATCGACGGCCGTGTCGAGCACGCCGTGATGTTGGAAGTCTTTACCGATGAAGGTGTAGGCACGCTGATCACCGCAGGTGAAGAGGCGTAACTTTATAGTTCTGGTCTGAGGAGGCATTATGGAACTGGATATGATGTTGAATGAGTATGCGATTCCTTGGGGAATCAAAATCGCGCTGGCATTGCTGATCTTTGTGGTCGGTAGATGGGTAGTGAAACTGGTCGTCAAAGTGCTTAAAAAGCTGCTGGGACGTGCCAAAACCATGGACGAAATGCTGATTAACTTTGTCAGCTCCATTGTGAATGCGGTCTTGATGCTGTTTGTCATTATCGCCTCGTTGGATCAGTTGGGCGTGGATACCACCTCGCTGGTGGCGTTGATCGGTGCGGCCGGTTTGGCGATCGGTCTGGCATTGCAAGGCTCCATGCAGAACTTTGCAGCCGGGGTGATGATTCTGGTCTTCAAACCGTTCAAAGCCGGCGATTTTGTTGAAGCCGGTGGTGTGACCGGTGTGGTCGAGACGGTCAATATTTTCAGTTCTACCCTGCGCACCGGTGACAACAAGGAAATTATCGTGCCTAACGGCGCCATCTATTCCGGTTCCATCACCAACTATTCGGCACGCGATACGCGTCGTGTGGATATGGTGTTTGGCGTCAGCTACGAAGACGACATCCGTCAGGTCAAAGCGATTCTGGAAAAGCTGGTGGCCGAAGACGAGCGTATTCTGAAAGACCCCGCACCGGTGGTGGCGCTGTCCGAGCTGGCCGACAGCAGCGTCAATTTCATCGTGCGTCCGTGGGTCAATTCCGCCGATTACTGGGATGTGTACTGGAGTATGAACGAAAAGGTCAAACTGGCGTTTGACGAAGCGGGCATCAGCATTCCGTATCCGCAAATGGATGTGCACCTGCATAAAAACGATAAGACCGACGCTTAAGTCGTCAGGTTGTTTAGTGGGCCTCTCAACTCTGTGAAAGCAGGGGTGAGGGGCTTTTTTATTTCCGCCTGAAAAGGGTTAGAACGTGCTGTTTGATCAGATTTTGTTGTTTGTTATCTCCCTGATTGCCAATCTGTTTTCGGCGCTGGCGGGAGGTGGTGCGGGTTTGTTGCAGTTGCCGGCACTGTTATTCCTTGGCTTGCCGTTTGGCATCGCGCTGGCAACCCATAAGGTCGCCAGCGTCTTTCTCGGATTGGGGGCAACGGCGCGCCATCTGCGCTCTTCGAGCTTCGACTGGCGCTTTTCGGCGTTTATTCTGGCCACCGGCCTGCCGGGAGTGGTATTGGGTGCCAGTATTATCCTGCAGGTGGATGACCGCGTGTCACAGTTCCTGTTGGGGGTGCTGACCTTGGGTTTGGGGCTGTATTCGTGGTTTAAACCCAATTTGGGGCAGTCTGAAAACCATCAGCACCGTGACCTTTCGGGCTTATTGATCGGCGGTGCGGTATTGTTTTTGATTGGCGCTTTAAACGGCTCATTAACCTCCGGAACGGGACTGTTTGTAACCTTGTGGCTGGTGCGCTGGTTTGGGCTGGACTACAAAACTGCGGTGGGTTATACGCTGATTCTGGTGGGGATTTTCTGGAACGGCTCGGGGGCGATCACGCTGGGCATTTTGGGGGAAATCCGCTGGGATTGGCTGCCGGCGCTGATTTTGGGATCGCTTATCGGCGGGTATCTGGGTGCGCATTTTGCGATTGTCAAAGGCAATAAGCTGGTTAAGCGCAGCTTTGAGGTGGTGACGGTTCTGGTCGGTATTTCGTTGATTGCCAAGGCGTGGATGTAGTTTGCAGCAGACAAAGCCGACGAAAGCAAAAAAGGCCGCAATTGCGGCCTTTTTTAGTGGAGAGGCAAAGGATTATTTAATCACTTCAATCTCTACGCGGCGGTTCTCAGCACGACCTTCTTTGGTTTTGTTGGTCGCTACCGGACTGGTTTCACCCATGCCGGCCGTTTCGATGCGCGCACCGTCAATGCCTTTGCTTTCCAGATAGGCTTTAACGGCATTGGCACGTTTTTCGGACAGTTGCTGGTTGTATGCTTCACTACCGGCGGAGTCAGTATGACCCGTTACCTTGATATTGGTATTTGGGTGACGCGCCATATAGTCAGCATAGATATCCAGTTTTTCTTTGGCGGCGTCTTTCAATACCGTTTTGTTGTTGTCGAAGAAACCGCGGAAAGCCGCAGGAGCATCTTCTTTAACCTGTTCAACAACCGGAGCAGGTTCTGGTGCCGGTGCTGGAACGACAACTGGAGCAGGAGCCGGCTCTGGCTTAGGCTCTTCCCAGCCTTCACACTTGGCGATCGCCGTTTCTTTGGTCCAATCGATAGAACGTACACAACCGCCGAAACCGTCACGTACTACCAAGCCGCGGTAGTCGACGACGTAGGCGTTAGTGCCTTCGGATGGGATGTCTGCAGCCTGTGCTTGAATCGAAGCTAGGGCTAGAACAGCTGCTAAAGGGAGTAATTTTGTTTTCATGGCATCTTCCTTTGTTTTGATAGGTGGGCTAAATCAAGCTACAAACAGAATAGCATTTTAGAAAAGCAATGCCTAGGTTTTAGGCAGGCCCGAAGAAAATATTTTGGGCCTTATAAACACCATAAATGATTTGAATTAAGTCTTGCCGACAGGAAAAAGCAGAATGAAATCTGGAGGTTACTCTTTCAGCAGGATTTCTTTGGGGCGCACGAACTGCGACAGTTTGCCGGCGCCGCAAGATAAATTATGCCAGTCGGCAGGCAGGATGAAGTGGGCCAGTGCCGCAGTCGGAAAAAGCGTCACGGTGCTTTCGTCCATGTGGCAGTTAAGGTAGTTGAACAGGCGTTCCAGGCCGGGGTTGTGGCCGACAATCATCAGCCGGTCGACATCGGGGGCGTCAGCCAACACCTTGAGCAGGGTGTCGAGGTCGGCCATATACAACGCGCCAACGGTTTGGGTTTGGGCGCCGCATTCAACACAGACGCGTTTTAAGGTTTGTTGGGCGCGCTTGGCAGGGGAGCAGAGAATCAGGTCGGGAATCAGGTTTTGCTGTTCGATCCATCTGCCGACTTTGGAGGCGTTTTTTTTGCCCCGCCCGGCCAATGGACGGTCTATATCGGCCAGGGTCGGGTCTTTCCAGTCCGATTTGGCGTGACGCAGTATCAACAGTTCTCTGAGTCTCGACATTTTACCTCCTGATCGATTGCGGACAACATCGCGGCATACTTAGATGCCATACTCGCTGCGATAGGCCATCATCGCGTCCAGATAGTGTTGCATATCGGGCTGGGTTTGAATGTAGGCGATGATGTCGTGCAGATTGATGATGCTGATCACCGGGATGCCGTATTCCGCTTCCACTTCCTGAATGGCCGAAAGGTTGCCTTTACCTTTTTCCATGCGGTCCAACGCGATCAACACGCCGGCCGGTTCGGCACCGTTGGCCTTGATAATGTCGATGGCTTCGCGGATGGCGGTGCCGGCGGTGATGACGTCGTCAATAATCATGACTTTGCCTTGCAGGGCGTGGCCGACGATATTGCCGCCTTCGCCGTGGTCTTTGGCTTCTTTGCGGTTAAAGGCATAAGGCTTGTCGATGCCGTGTTTTTCAGACAGCGCCACGCAGGTGGTTGCCGCCAGCGGAATGCCTTTATAGGCCGGGCCGAACAGCACGTCGAAATCCACGCCCGATTCTGCCAGGGTGGCGGCATAACCTTGTGCCAGTGTGGAGAGTTGCGCGCCGGTATTGAACAGGCCGGCATTGAAGAAGTAGGGGCTCTTGCGTCCCGACTTGAGGGTGAATTCGCCTAATTTCAGCACGCCGGCTTGCATGACGAATTCGATAAACTGGTTTTTATTCATTGATAGGATTCATGGTGTAAACAAAGTGCGATTATCTTACTCCATGCAAAAACGGCGCCGCAACTTTTTTGCAAAACGCCGTTTTTAAAAACTCAACAGGCCGGGTGGTAAAGTCTATTTTACCCCGTTGAATTCATAAACCCTTTGAGGGTTTGGATTTCCTCGGCCCAGATGTCCGGATTGATGGTTTCCAGCGTCAGCGGAATGTCGTCAATGCGCGGGTCCTGCATGATTTTTCTGAAGGCTTGCCAGCCGATTTCGCCTGCGCCCAGGCTGTGATGGCGGTCGAGTTTCTGGCCGAGCTTGGCTTTGGAATCATTCAGGTGCATGCCTTTTAAATACTCAAAACCGACGACCTTTGCAAAGTCGGCCATGACGCCTTCATAATCGTTTTTCAGGTCGTAACCCGCCGCATAGGCGTGGCAGGTATCGAAGCAGACGCCCACGCGGGTTTTGTCTTCCACCTTGTCGATCAGGTAGGCGAGCTGTTCGTGCTGATAGCCCAGATTGGAGCCTTGTCCGGCGGTGTTTTCGATGACCGCGATCACGCCTTGCGTCTGCTCGAGCGCAAAATTGATCGATTCGGCGATCAGATCCAGACAGGCCTCTTCGGAGATTTCGCGCAGGTGGCTGCCGGGATGGAAATTGAGGCGGTCGATGCCAAGCTGCTCGCAGCGCCGCAGTTCGTCGATAAAGGCGTCGAGCGATTTCTGGCGCGCATCCACGTCCGGATGGCCGAGGTTAATCAGATAGCTGTCGTGCGGCAGAATCTGTTTGGGGCCGTAGCCGAGGCGTTCACAATTGGCTTTGAACTGTTCGATGCTCTTTTGCGTTAAAGGCGCGGCTTTCCACTGGCGCTGGTTCTTGGTAAACAGCGCAAAGGCGGTGGCGCCGATTTCATGGGCGCGCAGCGGCGCGTTTTCGACACCGCCGGCGGCGGAAACATGGGCTCCGATATATTTCATGTTTTTTTCCTTGTGAATTTTTTCAGTCGCGCCAAGTTGGCACGCTCTCTGCGTTAAGGCCAATAACAGAAGATTATACCGAATCGCACTGACAAAAAATTGACGGTGTGGCGCATAACAAGCACAGGGAGAAAAACATGGCGATTGATTTAAGAAACATTGAACCTCTGGGATCGAAAAGCGTGTTGCTGGAACAGGCGATGCGCCGCCACATGGGCAAAAGTCCGGCACAAGGCAAGAGCAAGTACGACGATATGGATATGTCGGATATGGTCACGCCGGATTTTGAATGGCTCAATGAAGACAAAACTGCGCTGAAGAATCTGGTGGCGCAGATGGACAGTTCTATCGGGCAAATGGCGCAGCAGATGCGCACGCTAGAGGAACAGGGCATCAAGTCACGTCAGCAGATCGAAAAAGAACAGCAACTGCTTTTCAAACAGATTCGAACGCTTAACGGTCTGCTGAAAAAACAGGTGGATATTTTCAGCTCGGTGGAGCGTCAAATGGCTGACATCGAAATCAAGCAGAACAATGTGACCATGCAGGTCGGAATCGGCGTGGTGGCGGGCTTGATGTCGGCGGTGACGATTCTGGTCACAGCACCCTGGATGACGGTGCTGATGGAACATATCCGCTGACCAACCCTTCCCGCCGCTTCCTGGCGAAGGGCTTTTTGCGTGTTACAATGCGGGAAGTGTTTCGCCAAGAGAGTGTTCTTAGATGCAACTGCAAGTCAAACAGCTGATCAATCTCACGCCTGCGTGTGATGACAAAACCATTTATCACCTTGTCTTAACGCCGCCTGCCGGTGAAACGCTGCATTACGAGCCGGGCGACTGGCTGACCTTGAGCGTCCAAAACCAGCCTGAATGGGTCGAGGCGCTGCTGCAGCGTTTACGCCTGAGCGGCGATGAACGCGTCGAAGTGCGCCGCGCTGGCCAAGTCTCCAGTCGCGTTGCCTTGACCGAGCATCTGGAAATCTCCCAGCTCAATCCGGCCATTCTCAATAAACTGCAACGCCAGTATCAGTTGGGCGACTGGGCGGATCGTCAGGCGATGATCGATTACGCTTACGGCCGCGATATTCTCGACCTGCTGGATGCCTTTCCGTCGCTGTGTGAACTGGGTGCCGACTTTTTGGCGCTGCTCTCGCCTCTGGCGCCGCGTTATTACTCCATCGCCTCGGCGCAGGTGGCGGTGGGCAATGAGGTGCATCTGCTGATACGTTTGGTTGCCTACCAAAATGCCGCGGTGTCCGAGCGCATGCACTTCGGGGTGGCGAGTTTTCTGGTCAGTCAGCTGCAGATTGGTGAGGCGGTTGAGGTGGAGTTAAAGCCCAATCCCACCTTCAAACTGCCGGCCAACCATCAAACGCCGATCATTATGCTCGGCGCCGGCACCGGGCTGGCGCCTTATATCGCCTTTATGCAGCAGCGCGCAGCGCAATCCGACAGCGGACAGAACTGGCTGTTTTTTGGCGAAACCCACCTGGCCTGTTCATTTCTGTTTGGCGATGTTTTGCAGGCTTGGCAGGCGCAGGGCAAACTGCGGTTGAATACGGCGTTTTCGCGTGACCAGGCAGAAAAACACTATGTACAGCATGAGATGGCGCAGCATCAGGCGGCGTTGTGGGATTGGTTGCAGCAGGGTGCGCATGTGTATGTGTGCGGCAGTCAGGATCAGCTCGCCAAAGGCGTGGAGGCGGCGTTTATCGCGTTGTTTATGCAATGCGGTGAAATGGATGAAATAGAGGCGCGCGACTATTGGCAGACTCTACGCAAGGCGCGCCGCTTGCAGTTGGATATCTATTAAAGGCGGAGTCACAAGCCGTGTTTCAAAACTGAACAGGCCGGGTTGGATGAGTTAACCACGAAGGTCACGAAGAGCACGAAGACTTTGGATGTTAATCAGTTGCCGGCGTTGTTTTTCTGTTTCACGCTTGATTTAAAAAACTTTTGAATCAAAAAGATGTATTAAGTCGATACGTCGGTTTTTTAGGAAAACTTCGTGTTCTTCGTGACCTTCGTGGTGAAATCGCTTCTCTCCCGGCCTGTTGAGTTTTTGAGGCGTTGTTTTCAGACAAATGTCAGTTTAAAGCCGGCTGCTTCGAGGCGTTTGGCTTCGACTTCCAGATCCAGACGCGTCAACGGGTGCTGTTCCAGCCAGTTGTCTTCAAACTCCAGATGAATCTGGTTGTTGTCTTCGATATAGAGGGTCGGCTCGATTTCCTCGAAATCGCGGCCGCGGTGGATGCGCACCGCCAAACGCAACAAGACCGTCAGATAGAGCAGTTTGTCGCGTTCGGTATCAATCACGTCGTACGCCTCGGCAATGAATTTGCCGCGGTGGTTCAGCAGCATAATGCTCAGCATCTGTTTTTCCTGCTGGTCAAAGCCGGCCATTTCCGCCTGCGCAATCAAATAGGCGCTATGGTGACGGTAGCGTTTGTAGCTGATGGCAATGCCGCACTCGTGCAGTTTGGCGGCCCAGGTGAGCAGCTTGCGGTAGTCGTATTCGCTGTTGCGCAGCTGCCAGCTGTTGTGCGCCTGTTTGTAGAGCGCCAGCGCGGTTTGCGCGACATGATTGGCCTGCTGCACGTCAACCCGCATCCATTGCTGCATCGCATTGACGCTGATTTCGCGCACGTCGTCGGAAAACAGGCGCCCCAGGGTGTCAAAAATCAGGCCTTCGCGCAAGGCGTTGGCCGAAACCTGCATCTGTTTGATGCCCAGCTCTTCAAAAGTGGCGATCAGCACCGCCAGTCCGCCCGATAACACCGGGCGGCGGTCGTCTTTCAGCCCTTCCAACTGCAGCGCATCGGCATGCCCCGCGAGAATCAGGGCGTCGCGCAACTTATACAGTCCGTTGAGGGTAATGCCGTTGTCCCACCAGCCGTTCTGCTCGAGAATCTGGCCGATGGATTTGATGGTGCCGGAGGCGCCGATGGCGATGTCCCACCCCAGTTTTTTGAGTTTGACGCGGTGCGGGCGCAGCGTTTGGCGGCACGCCGAAATGGCCTGCTGCATCGTGAAGCTGCTGACGATGTCGTGCGGGAAATAAGTCTGGGTGATGCTCACACAGCCCATTTCCGTGCTGGTCAGATGGTGGTGGTCAAAGTGTTTGCCGATAATGTATTCGGTGCTGCCGCCGCCGATATCCATGACCAGGCGCTGTTCGTCGTTGTTGGGCATGCCATGCGCCACGCCCAGATAGATCAGGCGGGCTTCTTCCTGGCCGGCGATAATCTGGATGCTGTGGCCGAGGGCTTTGCGGGCTTCTTTGAGGAATTCGCGGCTGTTTTTGGCGTTGCGCAGCGTGTTGGTGCCCACCGCGCGGACGTTCTGCGTAGGGATGTTGTTGATCAGTTGGCCGAAGCGTTGCAGGCATTCGATCGCCTGGACAAAGGCCTTTTCGCTGAGTTTGCCCTCTTCGTCCAGGCCGGCGCGCAGGCGCACCATCTCTTTATGTTTGTCGACTACCTGCATCTGGCCGTGGACTTCACGGGCGATAATCATGTGAAAACTGTTGGAGCCCAGATCAATCGCCGCATACAGCGTATTGTCGAGGTTTTGCGGCGCATCAGGTGCCGGCGTCGGTGTTACAGTGTCATTCATGGTGTAAACGCTTAAAGGTCGCAGCCGCTTTGCATCACCGGATGCGGCCGTAAACGGCAGCAGGTGGCTTCAGAAGGCTTAAAAACGGGTGCGAGAAATGATCAAACTACGAGCGAAGCCCCAAAAAAAGAGCCCATAGTTTACCCCCTTTTATCGAAAAAGGGGATAAAACAATTTTGGGTCTTGGCTTAAATGGATGTGCTGCTGTATTTTTCGATGAGCGACTGCTGCGCGCAGAAAGGCGTCTGTTCGCCCTGTAAGCGTTGGATGTAACTGCCGTCGGCCTGCAGTTCCCAGGCGTTGACATTGTCTTCGAGATAGATCGCCAGACCTTCGGTATAGACCTGCTGGAAGTTGTCGGCATCCAGAATCGGGAAGCAGGTTTCCACGCGCGACAACAGGTTGCGGCTCATCCAGTCGGCGCTGGAGCAGTAAAGTTCCGGCGCGGCACCGCTGTTTTCAAAATAATAGATACGGTGGTGCTCCAGAAAGCGCCCGACGATGCTGGTGACGCGGATGTTTTCCGACAGGCCGGGTACGCCGGGGCGCAGGCTGCACATGCCGCGGATAATCAGGTCGATCTGCACGCCGGCCTGCGAGGCCTCGTACAGCGCATCGATAATGCCCTGTTCCTGCAGACCGTTCATTTTGGCGATAATGCGTGCCGGTTTGCCTTCCTGCGCGTTTTGCGCTTCGCGGCGGATGCGCTTGAGCATGCCGGAGTAGAGGGTGAACGGCGATTGCAGCAGCACCTCAAGGCCGTCGGTGGTGCCGAGGCTGGTGAGCTGCTGGAAGATTTTGGAAGTGTCGCGCCCAACCGCCGGATTGGCGGTCAGCAGACCGAAGTCGGTATAAAAACGCGAGGTAATAGTGTGGTAGTTGCCGGTGCCCAGATGGGTGTAGTGGCGCAGTTTCTCGCCCTCGCGGCGCACCACCAGAATCATCTTGGCGTGGGTTTTGTAGCCCACCACGCCGTACACCACATGCGCGCCGGCGTCCTGCAGACGGGTGGCCTGAATGATATTGGTGTCTTCGTCGAAGCGGGCGCGCAGTTCGACCACGGCGGTGACCTCTTTGCCGTTGCGCGCCGCTTTTTCCAAGGCGTCGATAATCGCCGACTTGCTGCCGGTGCGGTACAGCGTCATGCGGATCGCCAGTACGTCAGGGTCGGTGGCGGCCGCCTGCAAAAAGTCGATGACCGGCGCAAACGAGTCGTAAGGGTGGTGCAACAGAATGTCTTTGCGCTGGATGCGTTCAAACAGGCTTTCCGGACCTTTTTTGCGGTTGAACAGGCGGAAACCGTTTTTGCTGGCCTTGGGCTGCTTGTAGAGTTTGGCGGTAAAGGGCGCAAACAGCAGGTCGGGGCGGTTGGCCATGTCAGGGACGGCATTCAAACGGTGCAGGTTGACCGGGCCGTTGACCTGATAGAGCGCATCCTCGTTGAGTTTGAACTGGTCGAGCAGGTAGTCCACCATATGGCGCGGACAGTTGTCGGCCACCTCCAGACGGATGGCGCCGCCGTACTGGCGGCCGCTGAGTTCGCCCTGCAGGGCGCGCATGATGTCGTCCACTTCCTCTTCGTCGATAAACAGGTTGGTGTTGCGCGTCACGCGGAACTGGTAACAGCCGGTGACCGTCATGCCCGGGAACAGGGTGGCGACATTGGCGTGCAGAATCGAGGAGAGAAAGATGAAGTCGTTTTCGCCGCTGGTCGCTTCCGGAGGCAGCTTGATAATGCGCGGCAAGGAGCGCGGTACCTGGACGATGGCCAGACCGTTGGAACGGCCAAACGCATCTTTGCCTTCCAATGAGACGATGAAGTTCAAACTTTTGTTGAGGATTTTGGGGAAAGGGTGTGACGGATCCAATCCCATCGGGCTTAGCACCGGATGCAGCGACTCGACGAAGAAGTTGCGAATCCACTCGCGTTGCTGTTCGTTCCAGTGGTTGCGGCGCACAAAGCGGATGTTCTCTTTCTGCAACTCCGGAATCAGCACATTGTTAAGGGTGTGGTACTGCTCCTCCACCAGCTCGTGGGCTACGGCGTTGAGCATGTTGATGGCTTCCTGCGGCACCATGTCGTCCGGTTTGGTGCGCGCCGCCGGATCGTTTTTCAGTTCGTACAGACTGGCCAGGCGCACCTCGAAGAACTCGTCCATATTGCTGCTGGAGATGCACAGATACTTGAGGCGTTCCAATAGCGGAATGTCGGGGTTTTGCGCCTGCGCCAAAACGCGTCGGTTAAACTCCAGCAGACTGCGTTCGCGGTTGATGTAACGCGGGTAGTTCGGTTCTTCTGGAACCATCTCTTCTAAGGTTTGAACATCAAGGGTTTCTGGCGCGGTTTCAAGCATAATCGGGTTACCTGGCTGGTGCTGGAGCGATCCCGCAATGGATCGCCCGGCGGTTGAGTCATCATTTCATTGTAGCCTATTTTGGCAGCAAAATATGACACCCCGATGAATTTAAACATTCCGCTGGATAACGGTTATTGATGAGGTTTGTCAGGAGGATTTTGGGGGGCGTTGGCGTCGTCTTCCGGCAGCGGCTCCTGGCAATGTTTTCGGCAGCCGCAGGTGGGTACCGGATCGACTCCGCCCGGATTGCCGGGATGGCAGCGGCCGATGCGTTTGATCGCCAGCCAGGTGCCGCATAAGACGCCGTGTTGCTGCAGGGCGTCGATCGCGTAATGCGAGCAGCTCGGATAAAAGCGGCAGCGCGGCCCGAGCAGCGGGCTGATAAAGAGCTGGTAGAAACGCACCAGGCCGATCAGTAGCCATTTAAAGGGATTCATGCCCGTCTCCTCGCGCGGTAAGGTGATAAATAAGCGTTATTTTAACGCGTTTAGTGTGTTGAAACTCTTAAGACTGTATGCGTTTTGCTTGTTTAAAAAAGCCCCAATCGGATTGGGCTTCACGTTAAAATAAGTTTTATTTTAAAGAGAGCTTTGCACGAGTGGGGCGCAAAAGAAAAATGAGGAAAAAATTGGCTGATTGAGGCGAAAAACGCAGCGAATAGCTGGCTATTAGCAAGTTTTTCAACAAAAATCAGGCGATTTTTAACCATTTTTATTCGTGCAACCACCTCGTGCAAAGCTCTCTTAAGTCTGGATGACAGGCGCCAACCGTCCATAAAAATAGGAACCGAAGTATGAGTCGCGACTTACCAAGCATTTTGATTTCTCAGGCTACCCTGGTCAACGAGGGGCAGCAACAGGTGGCCGATGTGTTGATCGAACACGGCCGGATTGCCAAAATCGCGCCTCATATCGAAGCGGCCGCGGATAAGGTGATCGACGCGCAGGGACTGCTGCTGCTGCCCGGTTTTATCGACGATCAGGTGCACTTTCGCGAGCCGGGCCTGACCGCCAAAGGCGATATCGCTTCGGAATCGAAAGCGGCGTTGGCCGGCGGCACCACCACTTTTATGGATATGCCTAACGTCAATCCGACGACGACCACCATTGAGAATCTGGAAGCTAAATACGCCATCGGTGCACAGAAGTCGTGGATCAACTACTCGTTCTATTTTGGCGCGACCAATGACAACGTGGAAGAGTTGAAAAAGGTCAACCCGCGCAATGTTTGCGGCGTGAAGGTGTTTATGGGGTCGTCTACCGGCAATATGTTGGTGGATCGCGAACAGGCGTTGCGCGAAATCTTCACGCACAGCCCGATGCTGATCGCCACTCACTGCGAAGACACGCCGATGATCAAGGCGAATGAGGACAAATACCGCGAGCAGTACGGCGAGGATGTGCCGATGTCGGCCCATCCTGACATCCGCTGCCGCGAAGCCTGTTACAAGTCGTCCAATTTTGCGATTGAATTGGCCAAAGAGACTGGCGCCGATTTGCATGTGCTGCACATCACCACCGCCGAAGAGTTGGCGTTGTTTGCGCCCGGCCCGGTGGAAGGCAAAAAAATCACTGCTGAGGCGTGCGTCCACCATTTGTGGTTTAGCGATGCCGATTATGCAACCCAAGGCAGTCTGATCAAATGCAACCCGGCGGTCAAAAAACAGTCCGACCGCGATGCAATCCGTCAGGCGGTGAAAGAGGGACGCATCGACATCATCGCCACCGACCACGCGCCGCATACGCTGGAAGAGAAGGCGAACAGTTATTTCAAAGCGCCGTCGGGTCTGCCGCAGGTGCAGCAGTCGTTGAGCGCGCTGCTGGATATGGTGCATGACGGTGTGTTTGACGTGGAAACGGTGGTGCAGAAAACCGCACACAATGTCGCCATCCGTTACCAGATTGAGGACCGCGGCTTTATCCGTGAAGGCTACTGGGCCGATTTGGTATTGGTGGACATGAACAAACCGCATACCGACGACAAGGCGCATAATCTCTACAAATGCGCTTGGTCGCCGTGGGAAGGGCATACCTTCAAGTCGAGCGTCATCGGTACCTTTGTTTCGGGTGAGTTGAAATACCACCAAGGGCAGTTTGCCGAGTTCACGCCGGGACAGCGTTTGTTGTTTAACCGTTAAAAGCGGCTCCCTACCCGGCCTGCTGGGTTTTCAACAGGCCGGGTTTTTGCGCGGTTGGATGCTTGAATGTCCCCAAAAAACCGCGTACAGTTGGGGTTATTGGATAAGGATAGGATCAGAAAAGATGCGCAAGTCGGAAGTGTATGTGGGGCGGCAGCCGGTATTGGATCAGAATATGGGGTTGTTCGCCTACGAATTGCGCTTTCATCTGGGGATGAATCCCAATGGCCATTCGGTTCCTTCCACCGAGGCGTTGATCGACAAAATCGAAAACGATCTCGGATTTCATGCGCTGGTGGGCAGTTATCCCTGCATGCTGCATCTTCCCACGCCGCTGCTGAAACCCGAAAGCATTCCGCAATTCGGAACTGATCATCTGGTATTGCTGGAAATCGGCACCGAGGTGCTCAAGGATTCCGCCACCTTGCGTTCGCTCAAGGAACTCAAATTGAAGGGGTATCACTTTCTGCTGGACGATTACATCGATGATGCGGAGAGTGAGAAACTCGCTACCATTACCTCTTATGTCAAAATCAAGGTCAGCCATTTCAACGAGCTGCAGCTTCACCTGATGGTGGAGAAGCTCCATAACAAGGGCATTAAGGTGATTGCCGATGCCATTCAAAACGAGGAAGAGTTCGATTATCTGAAGCAGTTCGATTTTGATTATTATCAGGGCTATTTCTTCACCAATCCGACGGTGGTCAACGGCAATCAGCTTTCCGGCAACAAGCTGAATCTGTTGCAGCTGATGGCCAAGGTCAATTCGCCCAACACCCAGTTTGACGAACTCAGTGAGATTATTTCGCAGGATGTCGGTTTAAGTCATAAACTGCTCATGGCCATCAACCACCCCGCCAACGATATGCCGGTGCGTGTTGAAAAGATTGCCGACGGTTTGCGCTATATGGGGCTCAAGCGCCTGAAGTTCTGGGTGAACCTGCTGATGTTGTCCAATATGGAAGATGTGCCGCAGGCGCTGTTGACCACCTCGCTGCTGAACGCCAAGTTCTGCGAGCTGATGGCCGAGCAGGGCGGACATGCCAAAGAAAAAGACAGCTATTTCCTCGCCGGGTTGTTATCGAATCTGGACGCCTACTTCAAAACCCCGATTATTGAGGTGGTGGCGGCTTTGCCGTTAAGCGAGGAGTTGAACCTGGCCCTGGTCAAGCACGAAGGGCCGATAGGCGAGGTGCTCAATATTCTCAAGACCCTGCAAAACAAGGCCGATGAAGCCGAAGAGGTGAGTTTTGAGGGGGTCGGCATCGTGCAGATCAGTAAAAACTTCCTGGCCGCCGGCGCCTGGGCGCAAGAGGCGGTGATGGCTTAACCGCCATAACAAAAAAGATTCAGTGACAACGACCCGCTTGGCTTCTCAAGTGGGTTTGTTTTTTTAGGAGAAACCCGTTTATGACAATGCAATCCATTAATCCTGCCAACGGCGAGTTGTTGGCCGAATTTGACACCTGGGATCAGGAAACATTGGATGAAGTGGTGACCGAGGCGGGTTACGCCTTTGCCGACTGGGCCAAGTTGACGCCGATTGAAGACCGCTGCGCTCTGATGCGCAATGTGGCCGAGGTGTTGCGCGACGATGCCGATTTGCTGGCCGAGCTGATTACGCTGGAAATGGGCAAGACCTATGCCGAAGCGATGGCGGAAATCGAAAAGTCGGCGTGGGTGTGCGAGTTCTATGCCGAACACGGCCCGGCCTTTCTGGCGGACGAGATGGTGGCAACCGACGCCAGCAAGAGTTATGTGGCCTACCTGCCGTTGGGCGTGGTGCTGGCGGTGATGCCGTGGAACTTCCCGTTCTGGCAGGTGTTCCGCTTTGCGGCGCCGGCGCTGGTGGCGGGCAATATCGGCCTGCTGAAACACGCCTCCAATGTGCCGCAATGTGCGCTGGCAATCGAAGAGGTGTTCCGCAAGGCCGGCTTCCCCGATTACATCTTCACCACCCTGATGATCGGCTCCGATAAGGTCGAAAGTGTCATTCGCCATCCGGCGGTGCGTGCCGTGAGTTTGACCGGCAGCGAGCCGGCCGGCCGCAAGGTCGCGGCGATTGCCGGTTCCGAGCTGAAAAAATGTGTGCTGGAACTGGGCGGATCGGACGCGTTTATTGTGCTCGACGATGCGCCCATGTCCAAGGTGATTGCAGGGGCGGTCAAAGGGCGTTTCAGCAATATGGGGCAGAGCTGCATCGCCGCCAAACGTTTTATTGTCGATCAGTTTATCGCCAACGATTTTATCCAGAAATTCAAAGAGGCGGTTGAAAACCACTTTGTAGCCGGCGACCCGATGGATGAAGAGACCACTCTGGCGCCGATGGCACGTCAGGATCTGCTGGACGAACTGCACGATCAGGTGATGCGTTCGGTGGAAATGGGGGCGAAAATCGTCACCGGCGGCTATCAGTTGGATCGCCCGGGCTCTTATTACGCGCCGACCATTCTGACCGATGTGACCAGCAATATGCCGGCCTACAACGAAGAGCTGTTCGGGCCGGTGGCGGTGGTGTTGAAAGCCTCCGAACCGGCGCACGCTCTGGGGATCGCCAATGCCGTGGATTATGGTCTGGGCGGTTCCATCTGGACGGGGGATCTGGCCACTGCCGAGGCGATGGCGCGCGGCATGGAATCGGGCGCGACCTATATCAACAGCAGCACCTTTTCGGATCCGCGTTTGCCGTTCGGCGGCGTCAAGAACTCCGGTTACGGTCGCGAACTGTCGGTGCATGGCATCCGCGAGTTCACCAATATCAAATCGATCTGGATTAAATAAGGCGGCTGCATGGTAGAGCTTTACTGGAAAACGCTGGCCGACCTGAAAGAGCCGGCGATTTTGTGGCGTCTGTTTATCCCGTTTGCGGCGGCGATTGTGTTGGTGTCGCTATTGGGTTATGGCCTGTTCGGGGTGCTGCTGTTCAGTGACTGGGTTACGCAGAATACGATGGTGGTGGAGTTTACGACCTGGTCGCAGAACGCCGAAAACACCATCGGCTCGATTCCGTTAATCGGCGGTCTGCTGCTGTGGATCATCGGCTTTGTGGTGACCTTGGTGGCCGGCGTGCTCGGGTTTCTGTTGGGCAGTTATCTGGTGCTGCTGTTTGCGATGGTGATTACCGGCTTTATGACCGATTCGCTGGTCAAGGTGGTGCATGACAAACATTACCCGCATACGCCGTACAGCGGTCACGGTTCGATTGGCGGCATGCTGTGGAAGCTGACCAAATTCGGCCTGCTGATGTTGCTGCTGTTTCTGGTGACCATTCCGATGCTGTTTATTCCGCTGATCAATATCGTCTGGTTCTGGCTGCTCGGCTTTCTGTTCTTCCGCTATTCCGTGGTGCTCGATGTCGGGCAGGTGATTCTGCCGGAAGCGCTGTTCAATCAGGTGAAAGGTTTGGGCAACGGCACCTCAACCCTGACCTTGGCGGGTTTCTTCGCCCTGAGCCTGCTGCCGCTATTGAGCCTGTTCGCCCCGGTGCTGGCGGTGATTGCGCTGGCGCACTACTACTTTGATATTCTGTCGTCGCAGCCGCAAACGACGGTGAAAACCGACTCACATTAAACGCAAAATTTAAGTCTTTAAAAACTGAATAGGCCGGGTAAAGATATTCTCTACCCGGCCTGTTGAGTTTCTGTCAGCCGAAAAACGACGCGGTTTTATGCGCGGTTATTTCTTCTTTTTGGCGGTTTTTGCGGCCGATTTCTTCGTCGCGTCTTTCTTTTTGACCTTTTTCTTGGCCGGCTTTTTGGCGACGTCTTTCATTTTGAAATTGGCTTCCAGTCCCGCAATCTTGCCCACCGGCAGCTGTTGCTGCAGATGGTATTCGATGCGTTCCAGATTCTCCAGGTCGTGGCGTTCCACCAGGTTGACGGCGATGCCCACCTGCTGCGCGCGGCCGGTGCGGCCGATGCGGTGGATGTAGATGTCGCCTCTAAACGGCAGGTCGTAGTTGATGACATGGGTGATGTGCAGCATGTCCAGACCGCGCGCGGCGACGTCGGTGGCCACCAGCACTTTGATTTTGCCGCTTTTGAACTTGTGCATCTTGTCCATGCGCACCGCCTGGATGAAATCGCCGTGCAGCACCTGCGCGGAGATATTGCGCGACTGCAGCCACTCGGTGACTTCCAGAGCGCGTTCTTTTTTGTTGCAGAACACAATCGCGCTTTGGCAGGTGGCGTCATTGAGGATGTTTTCCAGCAAGGCCTGCTTGTGGGCCTTGTCGTTGGCCAGATAGACGATTTGCTGAATCTGCTCGGATTGCTGGTTCGGCGCTTCGATCTGCACGGTCACCGGATCATCCAGAATCTCTTCGGCGAACTTGCGCACGCCCGCACCCGACAGGGTCGCCGAGAACAAGGCGGCCTGGAAGTCTTCGGGGATGGCGTCCAGCAGTGCCAGCACGTCTTTGCCTTGCCCCATGTCGAGCATGCGGTCGGCCTCGTCGATGACGACCATCTCGATGTCGGAGAGGTTCAGGGCGTCTTCGGCCATCAGATAGGTCAGACGCCCCGGCGTGCCCACCAGAATATCGAACGGTTGACGCAGGGTTTTGAACTGGTTGGCTTTGTCGAAACCGCCGGTGATGATGGCGGTTTTAAAGTTGCAGAAGGTGCCGAGCTGTTTGACGACCTTGTGAATCTGGAACGCCAGTTCGCGCGTGGGCGCGAGCAGCAGCACGCGCGGCAAATCGGGATGGCGCGGTTCGTCGAGCAGGTATTGCAGCATGGGCAAGACGAACGCGGCGGTTTTACCGGTGCCGGTGGCCGCACCCGCCAATACGTCCTGACGTTCCAGCAGCGCGGGAATGGCTTCGGCCTGAACCGGCGTGGGCTTGTGATAGTTCATTTTTTTGATCGCGTCCTGCAGGGCGGGATCAAGGTCAAAATCTTCAAAAGTCAGGCTTGGTTCAGTCATAGTCGTCACAGTTCGTTCAGCGGATAATTTTGTAGCAAGGATTATAATTGCTTGCGTCAATCTTCATGCGTTTTTGTGCAATAAAACTTTCCAGCAGCTTGTCCATGGCCTGCATGATTTCAGGGTCGCCGTGAATCTCGAAGGGGCCGTGTTTTTCGATTTCGCGCACGCCGTCGGCCTTGACATTACCCGCCACTATGCCCGAAAACGCTTTGCGCAACTGGCTGGCGAGCTGGTGGGCCGGCTGGTTTTTATGCAGGTTGAGGTTGGCCATATTGGCGTGGGTCGGTTCAAACGGCATTTGTAAATCCGCATCCAGATGCAGTCGCCAGTTGAAGTAGTAGGCATCGCTGCTCGCCTTGCGGTCCTGGCGGACGGTTTCCATGGCCGCTTTGACCTGGCTGGCGACCTTTTCCGGTTCGTTGACTAGAATCTGCAGATGCTCGCAGGCGGCTTTGCCGAGGGTGATTTCGATGAAGTCGAGCACGCTGTCGAAATAGGCGCGGCTGCTTTCCGGGCCGCTCAGGAAAATGGGCAGCGGCATGTCGGCGTTTTTGGGGTGCAGTTTGAGGCTCAACACGTAGAGGATCTCTTCCATCGTGCCGGCGCCGCCGGGGAACACCACAATCGCATGGCCGATGCGCACAAAAGCCTCCAGACGTTTTTCGATGTCGGGCATGATGCACAGTTCGTTGACGATGGCGTTAGGCGCTTCGGCGGCGATGATACCCGGTTCGGACAGGCCGATATAGCGAGCATTGGGGTAACGCTGTTTGCCGTGACCGAGCACGGCGCCTTTCATCGGGCCTTTCATGGCGCCCGGCCCGCAGCCGGTGCAGATATCCAGATTGCGCAGGCCGAGCTCGTAGCCCAGATGTTTGCAGTAGTGGTACTCTTCGAGCGGGATGGAGTGGCCGCCCCAGCAGACCACCACATTGGGCAGGATATTGGGACGCAGCAGCTGGGCGTTGCGCGCCACCAGAAACACCGCGTTGGTGATGTGTTCGCTGCGGGTCAGGTCGAGCTGGCCGAGATCGAGAATTTCGTTACGCGAATAGATCAGGTCGCGCACCACGGCAAAGAGGTGCTCTTTGAGGCCTTCGATCATTTCGCCGTCCACAAAGGCGTGCTGCGGCGGATTTTCGATAATCAGCTGTACGCCGCGCCCTTTCACAATCGCCTGAATCGTGAATTCGCCATGTTCCTGCAGCAGCGCGTGGGCGCTGTCGCCGCGTGCGCCGGTATTGAGTACCGCCAAGGCGCATTGGCGCAGAATCGCGTTCAGGCCTCCGGCGCTGGTATCGCTTAACTGCTCGGCCTCCTGAGCGGAGAGAATCTGCAGGGAGCCTTCAGGACGGATAGTGACTTTTTCAATATAGGCGTTCATGATAGGGTACTCTTTGGTTTTTTTATGATTTCTCGGAGTTTATTATGCGTGCAAATGCGCCTTATGAGGAAGGCTTTTTACTGATTTTACTCATCCTCGCCCTGTTTGGTCTGTTGTGGCTGTTTGCGCCTTTTTTGGAAGCGTTGTTCTTCGCGATGATTCTGGCAACCGCGACTTACGGTTTTTATAGCAAATTACTGCCGCATTGCAAAAACTCACCGACGCTGGCGGCTTCGGGCATGAGTTTGCTGGTGTTTTTAGGGGTGATTGCGCCGGTGACCTATCTGCTGGTGGAGGTGAGTTTGCAGGTGGGGCACTTATACGGCGATGCCCAGAGCTGGTTTGCGCAGCAGAACGCCGAGAGTCTGGTGCAGCTTAACAAGAGTCTGTTAAGCCACCTGCCGATAGGCGAGGAGGCGCAGTTGAGCGCGTTGGAACAGTTGCGCGCCAATTCCGAGAAGATCATTGCCGGCGCGCAGAAAGTCACGTTTTTCTTGTTGGAGGGCATTGTCGGCAGTACCTCGTCGTTTCTGACCTTTTTGGGGTTGTCGGTGTTTGCGCTGTTTTTCTTTTACCGCGACGGCCACCGCATCGCCCATCACATCAAGGTGCTGTCGCCGCTCGAAAACTATTACGACAAGATGATTATGGACCGTTTTGCCAGTCTGTCGACGGTGCTGACGCTGTCGGTACTGGGGATTGCGCTGATGCAGGGGCTGTCGTTTGCGCTGGTGGCGTGGTTTTTGGGGTTACCCGGCCTGTTCATTGGTTTGGCGATTGCGGTGGCGTCGTTTATTCCGGTGGTGGGCGCGGCCCTGGTGTGGATTCCGGTGGCGGTGTTGGCCGGTTTGCAGGGCGATTATTGGACTGCGGCGATTATTGCTTTCTGGGGTGTGGTGGTGACCGGATTTGTCATCGACAACATTATGCGTCCGGTGATGATGAGTGCGATTACGCGCTCGTTGGGTGAAAAAGGGCATGGCTTGGCGGTGGCCAATCATACGCTGCTGACGGTGCTTTCGACCTTTGCCGGTCTGATCCATTTTGGGGTGATCGGGCTGTTTTTCGGCCCGGTGATTGCGGCGATGGCCATCACCATTTTCGATGTCTACGAGCATAAAAATTCTAATTTGCTCGATAGAACTTAGTGATAAGTGCCTAAAATTGAAAATGTTATGATGTGTAGCGGTCACTATGGTCAAGGAGGAAAGCATGAAGAAAACTATCATTGCGCTGGCAACGTCGTCAGCACTGCTATACGCTCATCAAGTTTTTGCAGCTCATGAGGATCCTTATGTGGCGGGCTTTGAGGCCTATGCCAAGGAGCTGGCCAATATCAGCCCGATGATGCATGAGTCGATCGATACTTATGCCAAGGATGTCATTAAAACCGAAAAGAGCGCCGGGTATATCGGCAAGGTTCTGCCGATTCCGCAACCCCAGGAAGTGATGCCGGGTGTGTATGCCGTGGTGGGCAGCATGATCTGGCACAACCCCTCCAACTTCGGCTTGAATAACAACCTGTCGTTTATCGTCTTCAAAGACGGTGTGTTTGTGTTTAACGCCGGCGCCAATCCGGCCTTGGCGTACAGCCTGCATCAGCAGATCAAAAAGGTCACCAACAAACCGGTCAAATGGGTGGCGGTTGAAAACAACCAGGGGCATGCCTATCTCGGCGCCAGTTACTGGGTGGATGTGGGTGTCAAAAACCTCTATTCCAGCACCATGGCCAACCAGCAGTTTGACGAAGCGTTTGATTTCATCAAGGAAGAGTGGGGAACCCGTGTCGGCAGAGAGATCACCGACCCGGCGCGTAATGTTTCCGACAAATTCACGACCTACGACGGCGAGTTGACGATAGACGTCGGCGACGGCGAGAAAGTCATTCTGAAAGATTTCGGCCCGGGCCACACGCCCGCTTCCACCAGTGTCTATGTGCCGTCGCGCAAACTGCTGCTGTCCGGCGATTTAGGCTTCAACGAACGTATGCCGGTGTTCTTCAACTACACCGACTCCTTTGCATGGGAAGCGTCGTTTAAGAACATGCTGGGGCAAATTCCGGCCGACACCACGGTGATTCCGGGGCACGGCACGCCGGCCAGCCTCGAGACGATTAAACATCAGACCTACGATTATCTGGTATACCTGCATCAGCAGGTCAAGAAGGTGGTCGATGCCGGCGGTAACGGCGACGCTGCCGAGGCGATTGACCAGTCGATGTACAAAGACCGTCCGGTGTTCGATCAGGCGGCACCGACTAACGCGAGACATGTGTACCGCGAGCTCACTGGCGGCGACTTCTGATTTGGGTCTGATTTGGTGAATTTCTGCGTTGGATTCGAGTTCGTTTAGTTTAACTAAACGTCTCTCGAATCCGCCTTGACCTTCACGCAAATCATCTCCCAAATCGGTTTAGGTTGGGTTGGCGCATTTGAAATAACCCGGCCTGTTGAGTTTTTGTTGAGTAAGGTTTTAGCGCCATAAAAAAGCCCGCATTTGCGGGCTATTTTGTTTTTGGCTACAGGAAACGATGGTTATTTCATCGGATCCATATAGTTGGGCTCGTCGTTGTAGCCGTTTTCGATGCCCTTGGTGACAATGGCCACGGCATCGTGCGGATGCAGGCTTTCGAGGTGGTTGACGCGTACCCAGAAGTCGAGATACTCGGCGCTGTTGTCCAGACGGTTTTGCAGGCGGCGTGCCGCGTCTTCGCAGAACATGAGGTTGCTGGCGTTGAGGCGGGCGAATTCCTGTTCGTCTTCACGTTTGACGGTGGCTTGTACCGGCGTTTGCAGCGCGTCTTCGATGTGGTTGATCAAGTCGGAGATTTCCAGCTGGTCGCCGGCCTGCACTTTGACCTTAACCTGCGCGTAGGAGCGCTGACTGTGCGGTGTGGCGTTGATGCCTTCGGGCGTGCCCAGCCAGGCCAGAACCGTATTGTAGTCCAGCGACTTTCCGGCAAACTGCGCTTCGAACGCTTCCTGAATCAGCTGGCGCGATAACGCGGCTGAGCAGGGGCAGGTTGAAGAGTAGGGCACTTCGATGGAAAGCTCGCACTCGAATTGGCCGTTGCGCAGCTCACCGCGCAGCGTGGTCGGGTAGTGTTTCCAGCCGCTGTTGTCGCTTTTGAGCGAGAGGCGGCGTTCGTAGTAATCGAACTTGAATTCGACAAAGGCGTGTGTGCTCAAGCCTTGATGCGATTCGACAAACTTGTCCAAAATGGTTTTGACGCGATTCGGTGTCAAGGCTTCCTGCGTGGCGAGCTGATCAAGCAGCAAATACAAGCGTGACATGTGAATGCCTTTGCTTTGCGGGTCGATCAGGTTGACGTAGGCCTGCGCTTGCGAGGACAGGCGCACTTCAACGGCGGCGGAGCCGTCTGCTTGGGCTTGTTTGACTAAAATCGGGAGTTCAATCCCGCTCATTCCTACCCAGTTGAGTTGACCGGATGGACCGTGATGCGGTTGGCATGCGATATCGGGCATGTGCTTGGTCATGCAATTTCCTTCGACTTGTAAGAGGCAGTTTTCTGCCGTGCCAATGGGACTTTTGGCGCGGTAACAGTTTGAATCTGTTGCCATAAAAGCGTCAAAAAAGTCTCATCTAAATGAAAATGAAGAGCAATTCTAGCAAACTTTGGGAAATGGCATCGCCTTAATTCCGATTATTTTGCTCTGTTATTAAGATTGTTAATGGTGGCGGCCAGAGACAATTCAAGGTCGTTTTCCGTGAGTTCGACCTCGTTGTTGAAGAGCAGCTCCAAGCGGCTGTCCTGCCGCCAGGCGATGTCTTCGAAGGTGAGTTGGCCGTCGCTCCAGTTGATCAGCTGCCACTCGTTGCCGGTTTTAAGCAGGCCCTTGGCGCGTGCCAGATGGGGCGAGATTTCGTTAAAAAAGGCTTTAAGGGCGATGCGGTTGAACTGCGTTTGGGCACTGAAAATCCAGCCGAGTGCGCGTAATCTGGCGGTTTTTGCGTCGTGAGAAACCCAGCAGGCCGGGTGTTGCGGCAGGCTGCTGGTGTATTTTGTATTTGCACAGGCCAGGTGCTCGGCGTGTTCATCCAGCCCTTGCAGAAACAGCAAGGGCGCAGGTTGGTGCGGGCGCTGCAGTTGCGTCCAGTCCAGGCGGCCGAACTGGGTGGCGATAACGGCTGTTTTGGGCGGGTAAAGCCCGTTGAGCAAGGCGACCGCCTGCTGCTGCAGTTCAGACCCGGCCTGGTCGGTTTTATTGAGCACAATCAGATCGGCCAGCGTGACCAGATCGCGCATCACCGCCGATTTCTGCCAGCGTTCCGGCGTGAGTTGCGAAGGGGTGATGACGCAGACCACGGCCTGCAGAGCGAGCGGTCGTGCAAAGGCGGTGCGCTTTAGGGTATCGAGCAGTTTGGCCGGATGGCCGAGCCCGGTGGGTTCGATAAACAGCCGGTCGAGCGGTTGTTGCAACAGAGTGTGCAATGCTTGGGTGAGGCCGTGTTGTGCGGTGCAGCAGACGCAGCCGCCGGAAACTTCCTGGATGTGTACGTGTTCGCCGCTGTTGGTCGCTTGCAGGGTGGCGGCGTCCAAATCAATGTCGCCAAACTCGTTAATGAGAATGCCCCAGCGTTCGTTAGCCGGTTTTTGCGAGATCAGATGACGCAGCAGAGTGGTTTTGCCGCTGCCCAGCAGGCCGGTAATCAGGTGCGTGGGCAGGGCGTTGACTGGCATTTAACGCAGACTTATTTGAAGAACAGCAGGTCTTCGCCGTCCAGCAGGTCTTCGACCAGTTGCTCTTTGTTGAGGTGGATGCCCAGACGTTCGGCGATAATCTGCGCGTCGCGGTAGGCGTTCCCCAAACAGGTGGTGGCGCCCGGCGACGGGGTCATATTGAAAATCAGGTTTTCGTTTTCCGGTACGATGCTGGCTTCGCCGAGCTTCAGTTTCATCTCGGTTTTGTCGATGACCTGCGGGCGCAAGCCGCCGATTCCGGAGGCGTATTCCAAATCCTGCGGTTTCAGATCAGGCAGGATTTTCTGCGCGTCCTTGGCGAACAGACGGGTGCGCAACCACGGAATCTCAAACGCAAAGTTGCGGAAGATGTAGTTGCGGATGGTGCTGTCTTTCATCAGGTCCCAGAAGACTTTGATGACTTTGAAATCGAGCTTCAGGCTCTTCCAGAAATCCCAGTAGGTGCCGCCGGTGTAACGTTCCAGTTTAGGGAGCACCAGTGCCGTTGGTCCCAAGCGGGTTTTATCCATTTCCACTAGATCTGGGTCGCCGTGCAGGGCGGCAAACGGCAGTTTGTCGTTCTGCATGGTGTAGACTTTGCCGTTCAGAATCTTCGGTACATAGTAGAAGCTGCCCGCCATCGGCAAAATCGACATATTCAGCCCATGCCCCAGCTGGTTGGCCAGCAGCAGGCTGTGCGCACCGGCGGATACCACCACAAAGCTGGCCAAAAAGGTGCCTTGCGGCGTGGTCAGTTCATAGTGGTCGTCGAAGCGTTTGATCTTGGTGACTTGCGAGCTCAAGGAGACATTGATCTCCTTGCCGTATTTGCGCGCGCTGTTGATGAACGATTTTGACAGGTTGCCGTAGTTGACCGCCGAATATTCGTCGGTACAGCCGGACGCCAGGATTTTCTCGGGGCGCGGCTTGCCGTCTTTCAGGGCAACGGCCGGCTCGACTTCGGCGATGCGCTCCGCATCCCACAGTTCCATGTAAGGGAAGGCGTCGGCAAATTTGTGGTGGCGCTCTTCAAGGCGCGCGCACTCGTCCTCACCCACCGCCAGAATCATTTTGGGGAATTTGAAAATAAAGTCGTTCTTTTCCACCTGCTTGGCGTAGTTGACCAGCATATTGGCCTGGCGTTTGACGATGATGGCCTTTTCCAGGGTGTAGTTGGTTTCGATGTCGCCGCAGTGCAAGGTCTGGCTGTTGCTGCGCGCATTGGAGTTAAGCGGAGCGAGCGAGCCGTACTTTTCGAGGACGGCAATGGATTTCACATCGCTGTATTTAGACAGCACATAGGTGAGCGCACAACCGGAAATTCCGCCGCCCACAATGACGACATCAAACACTCTATTTTTCATTTACCCAACTCTTAAGGTGATAAGGTGAAAGGACATAAGCAGACTATTATATAAAATTCTGGTCTAAGAAAGTGGGCAAAGTGATCTTTAAGTCACTGTTTTTTGAGGCGCTTACGGATAAAAACGCATGTTTTTTTGCCGGGTTTTTATATGCGGCACGCGCTTGGCAGCGTTTAGTCCGCAGAAGGCAGCGAGCATTTTCTGGGTTGCTGTTCGTAGGTTGCAAGTTCCTCCAGGTCGTCAGCCAGAATCGTCCCCAACTGTTGTTTCATTAGCTCTAACTGCAGCAGGCTGAGCGTGTCCGGCTGGATGGCGTAATGCATCCAGGTGCCTTCGCGCCAGGCGCGCACCACATTGGCGTTTTTAAGGGTGGCCAGATGGCGTGAAACGGTGCTTTGGTTGAGCGCCAGGACTTCCGTCAGATCGCAGACGCACAGGTTGTCGCGCTGCAACAGCAGGTGCACGATACGCAGGCGCACCGGTTCAGAGAGCGCCTTGAAGGTTTGCGTCAGGGCTTCCAGTTGCGGGTTGTGATTGAGGTCCGTATTCATATTTCCATGTGTTGATATTTAATTGGGTCAATGTTTCATAGGGTGCATTTTGCAGGATTTGCTTCCAAAAGGCGAATTCCGCTTGCGGTTTGTATCTCTCCTGAATATTATATATCCGTATATGCGAATATACAAAATGAGATAGAGTATGTTATCCCTGTTTGATGCTTTGGGAAATTGGATTGCGCTGCAGTTGCTTGGACTGTCGGCGCACACGGCGCTGGCGCAGGCGGTGAGTTTCTGGGTGGCGGACATTGCCAAACTTTTCTTTCTACTGGTGCTGATCATCTATCTGATGGGATTGCTGCGTGCTTATGTTTCCACCGAGAAAATCCGCGATAGTGTGATGGGCAAACCGCTCTGGTTGGGGCGCTCGCTGGCGATCACGTTGGGTTCTATCACCCCTTTCTGCTCGTGTTCGTCGGTTCCCTTGTTTATCGGTTTTGTCGAGGCGCGTATTCCGCTGACCATCACCTTTGCGTTTTTGATTGCCAGTCCGATGGTTAACGAAGTGGCGGTGGTGCTGTTGATTACGCTGCTGGGGTGGCAGGTGGCTTTGGCCTATGTGTTAACGGGGATGGTCGTGGCGTATGTCGGTTCGGTGGTGATCGGCTGGTTCAAGCCGGAGCGCTGGGTAGAGTCTTACGTTTGGGAGATCAAACGTCGTCAGCAGCAGGAGCAGCAGGCGGTGGTGCAAGGCTGGCAGTTGCGTCATCAGTTTGCCTGGAACGAGGTCAAGGTGATCGTCAAACGCATCTGGCATTGGGTGGTGATTGGTATTACCGTCGGGGCGCTGTTTCATGGTTATGTGCCGGAGAGTTGGGTCAGCGAACATCTGGCCGATGCCGGTAATTGGTGGAGCGTGCCGGCGGCGGTGTTGTTGGGCGTGCCCTTGTATTCCAATGCCACCGGCGTGATTCCGGTAGTGGAGGCGATGTTGGCCAAGGGCGTGCCGTTGGGAACCAGTTTGGCGCTGATGATGAGCATTGCCGCATTGTCGTTGCCGGAACTGCTGATTTTAAGAAAGGTCATTCGCTGGCCGGCGTTGGGATTGTTTGCGGGTGTCTTGGCGGTGGCCTTTATGCTGGTGGGTTATGGTTTCAATTATTTTTATGCTTAAATTTTAAGCACTTTGTGATTCAAAAGGAGAAAGAGATGACTATTGCAGTGAAGGGCAATCGCCCGTTGCGTTTTTTTGCCGTGATGATGTTGGTTCTGTTGGCGGTATCGCATTTTATGGGGCAGATCGACCTGACCAAGGTTTCGTTTTTATGGCTGATGATTTTGATGGCGGTCAATGCCATTCAGGCGTCGTTTACGGGTTTCTGTCCGATGTTCAAAAACGCCCGTGGTGAATGTGTGGCTTGCGGCGTGGTGTGCGATGCGGAATCCACAGCGAAAAGCGGAGGATGTTGCAGCGACAATAACGCTTGCTGCGAGTCTGAAAAAACGGCTGAAAAAACTCAACAGGCCGGGTGCTGCGGCGGTGAAACTGGTTGCTGTGGCGACAGCGAGCCTAAAACGGCATGCTGTGACAGTTCATCAAACCATGCTTGTTGCGGTAGCGATGCGCTGGTTGTCAAGGTATTGGGCACGGGCTGCGCCACCTGCAACAATACCGCCGCGTTGATCGAGCAGGTGGCGGAAAAACTGGATCGTGAAGTCTGCATCGTGAAGGTTGAAGATGTGGCCGAAATCGCCGCTTATGGGGTGATGAGCACGCCGGCTATCGTGATGGATGAAAAGGTCGTCCATGCCGGTGGTATGCCCAGTGCCGAGCAGGTTGAGACTTGGTTGAAGGCGGCCGACTAACTTTCATGGGCTTGTCACCTGATTGTCATCTCAATCGGGTGTAATAGCCGCCGTTCAAATTGAGAAAAAGGAAACAGTCATGACGGTAAAAGTGGCGATTAACGGTTTCGGGCGCATGGGGCGTCTGGCGTTGCGTGTGGCCTATGATTGGCCGGAAGTGGAGTTTGTGCATATCAATGAGATCGCCACCGATGCGTACGGTTCGGCGCATCTGCTCAATTTCGATTCGGCGCACGGCCGTTGGCACCATGAGGCGCATGAAGATGCCGATCAGATCATTATCGGCGAGCATGCAATCAGTTATTCGCAGAATAAGGAGATCGCTGCGACCGATTGGGCGGCGTTGGAAGTGGATGTGGTATTGGAATGCACCGGCAAATTCCGCACCCGCGAAAGTTTGCAGCCGTATCTGGAGCAGGGCGTCAAACAGGTGATTGTGGCCGCGCCGATGAAAGAGGGTATCAAGAACATCGTCATGGGTGTCAATGACGGCATTTTTGTGGCCGGAGAAGACAGCATTATCACCGCCGCCTCCTGCACCACCAACTGCATCGCGCCGGTCATCAAGGTGTTGCATGAGCAGATCGGTATCAAGCACGGCATGATCACCACGATGCACGACCGCACCAACACGCAGAAGGTGGTCGATCACGGTCATAAGGATCTGCGCCGCGCACGCGCCGGGTTCGAATCGCTGATTCCGACTTCGACCGGTTCGGCCACGGCAATCGGCACGATTTTTCCGGAGCTGAACGGCTGCTTGAACGGCATCGCGGTGCGCGTCCCGCTGATGAACGCCTCTTTGACCGATCTGGTGCTGGAGATGCAGCGCGAAACTTCGGTGGAAGAGGTCAACGCTTTGTTCAAAACGGCATCGGAAACCTATCTGAAGGATATTCTGGGGTACGAAGAGCGCCCGCTGGTGTCGGTGGATTACGAAGGCGAGTTGTGTTCGTCGGTGATTGATGCGCCCTCCACGATGGTGGTCGACGGCACGCAGTTGAAAGTGCTGGCGTGGTACGACAATGAAATCGGCTACGTGGCGCGCATGATGGAGCTGGCGGTCAAAGCCGGTTTGGCGAATCAGTTACTGGGCGAATAACGACACGTTGCACCACAGAGACACCGAGACACTGAGGAGGTTTGGTTGTGTTGCAATTGATGGTTGAATTCAAGCGCAAAATATTCCGAGCCGGCCTGTTGAGTTTTTTGGCACTTGAACTGTTCTAAATACTCGGTGTCTCTGTGCCTCTGTGGTTAAAAATTCTTAAAAGAGTCAATGATGAATCCCATACAACAATACGCTATTGTCACCGCCAATTACTGGGCGTTTACGCTGACCGACGGCGCTTTGCGCATGTTGGTGCTGCTGTTTTTCTATCAGCAGGGTTACAGTCCGTTTGAGTTGGCCTTGCTGTTTGTGTTGTATGAGTTCTTTGGCATTGTCACTAATCTGCTGGGCGGTTGGCTCGGCGCTCGCTTGGGTCTGAAAGTGACCATGGACGTGGGGTTGATATTGCAGATAGTCGCGCTGCTGATGCTGACGCTCAATCCCGACTGGCTCACGGTCGCCTATGTGATGGTGGCGCAGGCGCTGTCGGGCATTGCCAAAGACCTCAATAAAATGAGCGCCAAAAGCAGCATTAAAAGTCTGGCGAATGACGCCGACGGCACCCTGTATAAATGGGTGGCGCTCTTGACCGGCTCCAAAAACGCCTTGAAAGGGGTGGGCTTCTTTATCGGCGGTTTGCTGTTGACGACGATCGGTTTTGAAAATGCGCTGTATAGCCTAGCCGGCCTGTTGAGTTTGGCGTTGCTGGTGTCGCTGCTGTTTCTGGATAACCGTTTGGGACAGGCGAAAAACAAGCCGAAATTCACACAGCTTTTCTCGAAAAGCCCAGCCATCAACGGTCTGTCGGCGGCGCGGTTTTTCCTGTTCGGCGCGCGCGACATCTGGTTTGTGGTCGCCTTGCCGGTCTATCTGGCGGGTGTGCTCGGCTGGAGCCATGCCGAGATCGGCGCTTATCTGGCGTTGTGGATTATCGGTTACGGTCTGATTCAGGCGATGGCGCCAAAACTGACCGGCAAGCAGGCGAAAACCTTGCCCACCTCGGTCACGGCCATGAAGCTCGCGTTTGCGTTGGCGGCGATTCCGGTGGCGATGGGTTTGGTGCTGCAATTTGAAACCAAATGGGTGTTGCTGGTGGGCTTGATGGTGTTTGCGGTGGCGTTTGCCCTGAACTCGGCGGTACATTCCTACCTGATTGTGGCTTACGCCGACGCCGATGGCGCGTCGAAAGACGTGGGTTTTTACTACATGGCCAATGCCGGCGGGCGTTTGGCCGGCACTTTGTTGTCGGGTTATGTCTATCAGGTGGGCGGCATGGAAGCCTGTCTGTTCTTGGCGGCGGCGTTTGTGGTGATTGCCGGCGCTTTGGCCGGGCGTATCGCACCGCAGGAAATTTAATTTTGATTAATCATTGATTGAATTTCTAAACCACAGAGTACACGAAGCGCACGAAGACCGGATTGAGAGACGTTTTTCACCTTGATTGAAATCTTCGTGATCTTAGTGTACTTCGTGGTTTATTTGGCTTTATCCTAAGCGCACCTGCTGGCGGATTTTAACGCCGATATAATTACCCATTAACGCAAATACCAGCCACACCCAGCCGTGGCCGCTGCCCGAGGCGATGCCGCTGAAAAAGGCGCCGATATTGCAGCCGGAGGCCATCACCGCACCCAATCCCATAATCGCCCCGCCAATCATGCTGGCGCTCAGGCCGCGCAATGTGACGGCGACTTTTTCGCGCGGCTTGATCAGCGATACGGTCAAAGCCCCCAAAATCACGCCCAACGTGGTCAGACTGACCGGGTTGTCCAGCCAGCTTTGGTTCATGCGCGTGGCGTTTTCCATCGTATAGCTCCAGAAACTCCAATCCAGCGGCAGATTGAGCAGATCAATCAGACGGCTGCCCCAGTAAGGGAAGATCGAGGCGATCGACCACGGCTGGCCGCTGATGAACAATAGCGAGGCGTTGAGGATTGCCAAACTGATGCCCGCCAGCAGAAAGGGGTGGCCTGTTGGGTTTTTCCACAGCGCTTCAATGCGTGCATGGCGCTGCTGTTCCAGACGTGAAAGCAATAGGTAGAGCGCCGCTAAAAGTCCCAGTTGCAGCACTAATCCTAAAATCCAGCCGAAAGAGAGTTGAAAGGCGAAGGGCTCCAGTGCCGGCCAGTTATTCCAGGTATCGTAGCTGTAGGCGGCGAAAGTGCCGCCGATGACCATGAACAGCAGGGTGGTGAAGGAGAGCGGTTGCAGCTGTCCGGCACGGTTCAGCGTTCCCGAGGTGCAGCCGCAGCCGATCTGCATGCCGATACCGAAAATAAAGGCGCCGACCGGCAGTGCCAGGCCGATGGTGCGGATAAAGCCGTTAAAGTTCTGTTGCTGCCAGTTTTCCATCGCCAAAAGCGGTGCGAAGAGCACAATGGCGATGCCGAGCATCCACACAATGGCGCGCATGCCGCTGGTTTTGCGCGCGCTCAGCAGCTCGCGGAAACTGCTGCTGAAACCGAAGTGAAAATAGTTCAATGCCGCGCCCATCAAGGCGCCGATATAGAGCAGCAGGGCGCTCGTCGGCAGGCCTTTGGCCGGTTGCAGCAAGGCAAAAATCAGCAGCGGACTCAGTAGGATGAGCGCAAGCGGCAGCGGGGTAAGGCGTAAATGGGCAAGCATAATCGTATCCGTGACAGGGTGTTTTCCGGTTATTTTAATAAATTATTTTTATCGTTAATAATTAATATAATTTATCCAAATATAGAGCGTGGCAATCGTCGGTTTACGCGGTGGCTTGGGGTAGAATGATAAACGCATACAAGCTAAACGTTAGCCGAGGAAAGCATGGCCAATTTAAAACTGCGACGCATCGCGATTGATACCCACAAAGAAAACGTGGCCTATCTGCACCGGCAGTGCGAAGTCTATCAGATTGAAGGGTTTCAGGCGCTGAGCAAGATCGAGGTGCATGCCAAGGATGACGGCCATTCGGTATTGGCGGTGTTGAATGTGGTTGACGACGACGCGTTTGTGGCGCCCGGCGAGTTGGGTTTGAGCGAGCAGGTGTTCGCCCAGTTCGGTTTGCCGGAAGGGGCGCCGGTGCGTATCTGTCCGGCGTCGCAACCCAAGTCGTTTTCCTATGTGCATCGCAAGATCGCCGGCGAATCGCTCGACTACCAGCAGTACCTTGAAATTATCCGCGACATTGCCGACAACCGTTACTCCAAAATCGAGATGACCGCCTATCTGGTGGCGTGCGCCGAAAGCGGCATGGATCGGGATGAGGTGCTGTATCTGACGCAGGCGATGGTGGACACCGGCGAGCGCATTGATTGGGAGGAGCCGTTGGTGGTGGACAAGCACTGTATCGGCGGGATTCCGGGCAACCGCACCAGTATGCTGATTGTGCCGATTGTGGCGGCTCACGGCCTGTTTATGCCCAAAACCTCCAGCCGTGCGATCACCTCGCCGGCCGGAACGGCCGATACCATGGAGGTGTTCAGCCAGGTCGAACTGAGCATCAAGCAGTTGCAGAAAATCGTGCGTGAATTGCGCGGCAGTCTGGCGTGGGGCGGAACCGCCAAACTGGCACCGGTGGATGATGTGTTGATTGCGGTGGAACGCCCTTTGGCGATGGATTCTCCGGGGCAGATGGTCGCTTCCATCCTGTCCAAAAAACTCGCCGCCGGCGCGACGCATCTGATTGTGGACATTCCGGTGGGGCCGACCGCCAAGGTGCGCTCGCAGCAGTCGGCGATGCGCTTGCGCAAATTGTTTGAGTATGTGGGCGATAACCTCGGGTTGCAGATCGACGTGGTGATTACCGACGGCAGACAGCCGGTGGGGCGCGGTGTCGGGCCTGTTCTGGAAGCGCGGGATGTGTTGCAGGTGTTGGAGAATGCCCCGGCCGCCCCGCAGGATTTGCGTGAAAAAGCGTTGCGTCTGGCCGGGCGGATTATCGAATTTGACCCCGATGTGCGCGGCGGTAAAGGCTATGAGATTGCCCGCGACATTCTCGACTCGGGGCGGGCGCTGGAGAAGTTTAACGCGATTATTCTCGCTCAGGGCAAGAAGGAGCAGGTGCTGACACCGGGCAAGTTGACGTTTGATGTGCTCGCCGAAAAAGACGGCCGTGTCTGCGCCATCGATAACCTGCAGATCGCCCGCATCGCCAGTTTGGCCGGTGCGCCTCTGGACAAGGGGGCGGGGGTGTATTTGCACAAAAAATTGGATCAGGCGGTGCGCAAGGGTGAGCCGTTATACACCGTGTATGCAGAGTTTCAGGCCGATCTCAACTTCGCCAAAGAGGCGATTTTGCACAATAACGGCGTCGAGCTCGAATAAACTCAGTCGCCGCTTTCAGGCGAGGCCAGGCACTCCAACAGGTCTTCAATTTGTCTGCGGCAGCAGCCGTTGCCGTCCGATGCATAGGTTTTCTGTCGCACGGCTTCAAGGTCGTGTGCACCTTCCGCGATCGCCGCAATCACCCTGATTTTAGGCACTTCATTACAGACGCAAAGATTGCGGTCCAAATTCCGTTTTAAAATTTCCGGCAGTTGTTCAAGTGCTTCATCAACAGTCATAAGGTCTGAGTTAGCTTGGGTGTTGTAGTGAAGGAGGAACGGTCGCATCCGTAATTGGATGGCGTATGGAATAATGGCGCGCCCGAGAAGATTCGAACTCCCGGCCTCTCCCTCCGGAGGGGAGCGCTCTATCCAGCTGAGCTACGGGCGCGTGTTTTAAGGGTTTTGTATTATAAGGGTTTCGGAAAGGCATTTATAGTGCAAATGCGTTCAAAAGAACAGGTTCTCTTGATCTGTGTTGTTGTTTATATTGGAGGCTGTTGATTTCTGGTGTTTAGGATAACAGGGAGAGGCGGATACGTTGCCGCGTGGTTTGGCAAATTTTTGATAGATGGTGAATAAGAAAAGCGACGATTAAGTCGCTTTCCGGGTTGTGGCCATAAGACCACTAGGCGAAATTGGAAAACACGTTAAATGAAGTCATGAAGGATTAAAATTTCATTTCACCCCACACCCAAATTTTATTGGTATCTTTGTAGGTATAGTCATTCGAAGCTGCAAACGACGCGTATTTAATGCCGGCAGTGTAGGTCTTATCGAACTTTTTAAGTGCCAGTAGATCGTACTCTGTGCCGTAATTGATGTTGCCTTTATCCGAAGTAAAGTCATGGTACGTGGCCGCTAGTTTTAAGCCAAAGGCACTGCCGGATAGGTTGATGTATTTGTCCACTAGACCGTTCGCTGGCGTGGCAAGAAACATATCTGCCCAGCCGTTATAAAGGTGAAGGGTGGCAAGCGGTGTTTGGAATGCATGGCTGCCGTTACCACCTAATGTTTCTTGGCCAACCAATACCGTCGCTTTACCAAAGTCTACCCCAAGCTTTCCATGCGTATAATCGCCGCCGATGTTGTCGCTATCGGCATATTCGCTTTGAGAAGCGTACTCTAGATGGTAAATAAGTCCTAGATTGTCTGTTAACTTAGATTTTCCTGCAAATCGGGCCCCCAGCGTTTGGCTGTCTGTTCCGGTTTCATAGTCCAGGAAGTAGCCATACGCGCTTAAAGTCCCAAACGGAATGCCGGTAAAGTCGATTTTTGCAGCGTGACTGGTCATTTCTGAGTCGACGCCCACAGGATTGCTGGCATTAGTGATATAGGCGTAATTCAGATCGACATTAGGAATGTCTTTGGTGTTCAGGCTGACACCGTGGTAAGTCTGCTCTTTTTGACGCCAACCGACGTTACCCAAAAAGCGAGTATCCATGGTGATACGTTGTCTACCCGCTTTTACGTTGGTTTTACCCAGTGTATAGCCAATCCAGGCTTGGTTTAAAACGGTTAGAGATGGGGCAAGTACAACGGCTTTTGCGCTGTCTCCGCCCGCATAAGGACCAGCAGGTACATAGAAGTCTTTGCGATCGCCCAGTGCTGACGTATCTGACATTTCAACAAACGCATTAAAGCCTTTATAGTCTCCCGTTAGATAACCGATACGTGTTCTTGCCGTGATGGCTGAAGCGTCTTCCTTGGTGTCTTGCTCGACGCCTTCATAACGGATGCGGATATCGACCGTCGGTTTGCCCCCTGTTAGGGCTTCTGTAAAACTCTCGGCAGCCGCAGCATATTCCGGCGCGAGTAACAGGCCGGCTCCCAGGGCAGAAGCCTGAAGAATGGAATGGATATGTTGGGATAAAACGTTTTTTCTCATAGTGCTCTCCTTGTTGGTTTGCTAATGACTTAGCTTTAGGAGTGCCATTTTTTGTATTTCTTTTAATAACAATATGATGTGATATTTATTTAAAAATATACATTATATTTGTAGTTTAAATTGGTATTTTTTGTGTTATTGAATGTTAACAAAAGGTTAAACATTGTTTACCTATGTTTACATGGCTTAAGGCGTTGACGTCTTAATGAGAGAATAACCTGTTCTCAGCCAATAAAGGCGGGCGTCTGTGTTTGATAAGCGTTGTGATAAAGAGGGAAGCGAAAAATAATTTAGCCAGGCCGGGTGGGTGACGGCCTTTAGCAATAGAGGGATGAGAGGGTTTGATAAAACGCGAGCAACTTTTTCGTGGCTTACTAACGCTAAGGTCTATTCAAGGTCGAGTTTTTTCAAGCGATAGCCGAATTGGCGCGGCGTCATATTCAATAGCATGGCAGCACGGGTTTTATTGCCGTGAGCAGCATGCAGGGCATTTAAAAGCCTTTCCTTTTCGTTTTCAGACACCCTCCAATAGGCTCTTTTGCTATCCTCATGCAAGAGAGAATCGGGATAAGGATCCACAAAATGATGAGCCGGTTGAGGGCTCTCATAATAGGCGGGTTCTTTAAGCGCAGGCGGGGGCAATTCTGCTCTTGGGGCTTCCGCAGGCGCTTTGTATGGGGTATGAACATCTGTTTCGGACGATGCGTCTTTTAGAATAATGCCGCGTTCTTCAGCGATGATGAGATTGATGAGATCACTGGAGATAAAGCGATGCTTGTCCGCCAGTAACACGGCGCGCTTGACGATATTTTCCAGTTGGCGGATATTCCCAGGCCAATTGTAACTTTCGAGGAATTTCATCGCATCCGGATCAAAAACAGCACTCGCTCCGTATTCTTGGTTGGCTTGGTTGAGGAAATGGCGGGCAAGCAGTTTGATGTCGCCTTGACGGTCGCGCAAAGCGGGCAATTCGATTGGAAAGACATTCAAACGATAGAATAAGTCGAGTCGGAATCGCCCCTGATTGACCTGTTCGTGGAGGTCTTTGTGGGTTGCCACGATAATGCGAATATCAATCGGGATCGGTTTGGTTCCGCCAATGCGTGTAATGCTTCGCTCTTCAAGTACGCGCAGGAGTTTGGCTTGTAAATCAAGTGGCATATCCCCGATTTCGTCGAGGAAGAGGGTGCCGTGGTTGGCAAGTTCCATTTTGCCCTGTTTTGCCTGAATCGCTCCGGTAAAAGCGCCTTTTTCGTGGCCGAATAGTTCGGATTCCAGCAGGTCGGTAGGAATGGCGGAACAGTTAATCGCAATAAACGGCCCGTCTTGTCGGTGTGAGGCCAGATGAAGCATGCGTGAGAAGCGTTCTTTCCCCGTGCCCGATTCGCCTTGCAGCATGACGGTGACAGAGGTGTTGGTGGCCCGTGAAACTTTATTCAATGTCGCAATCAGTGCCGGACTCTCGCCAATGATGCCGTACTGGCTGCCTTGGCCTAAAGCCAATGCCCGGAGTTGTTCGTTTTCTTCTTTTAGAATCTGTGTCTGTTGTTCGATCATGGCGTGAACCGCCAGAATTTCACTGATAAACAGGGCGATCAGTTTGAGCAATCCGAGGTCTTTGTCGAGCTGTCTGTTTCTGTTTGGGGTGCTTAAACGGTTGACGGCGAGTACGCCAATGACGATGTTATTGCGAATGATGGGAGTGGCAATAAAGGAGACTTTTCCCTCCGGAAGGGTCAGGCGGTCGACGGTTCTGAAAAGGTAGTCGTCCTCTTTGTCAATGTCGGAAACAATAATCGGCATACCAGTGTACATGACCTTTCCTGTAATCCCTTCATTGATGGCAAAACGGCTTCGTGAAACCTCTTCGCTGGTCAAACCGTATGAGTAGGCCGTGTACAGGTAGCCTGAAGGCCCGTCCTGAAGCAAAACGCGTCCGCGGTTAAGTCCCATTTGCCGTGAAATAAGGCTAAGAATCGAGTGAATGGCTTTCTGTGGGTTGTTGGCGTTTTCAATCTGTTCTGCAGCTTCTTTGATAACCAGATATTCAGAGTGATTTGCGATGTCCAATAACTCGTTGCTTTTCACTAAGTCGGCCTTTGGAGGGTGGTGGAAGTCAATGTGATTAGTTGAGTTCATGTTATCATTTCGCTCTATGAATCAGAAGGTTGTGAGGGGAAGAAAGTGGCCATATCTTGTGCATTGTACGACCAGCTTGAGCTGTTTTGTATGCGGCATCAGCCGGTTAATCTTGAGTTTCATGACGTTGATGGCGGTTCGATGAGAGTCAACATCAAGATAGCCAATCTGTACGTAAGAGATGGTCGAGAATATCTCATGGACGACTCCGGGCAGGAATATTTATTGGATAATCTGGTAAAGGTTGAAGCCATTGAGTGACGTTCAATGGCTTCAACGATGGGGGAATTAACTTATTCAACGTGCCATGAATAGCGCTTGATCAATTTCATGGCAATGAAGTCCAGCAGGTAACCGATCACGCCGATCACCACCACGATGGCCGCCAGCTTGTCATAATCCAGCGTATCGCGAGCGTCGTTGATGGCGTAGCCCAATCCAGACGTCACGCCCAGATACTCAGCCGGTACTAATACCACCCACGCCACACCGATTGCCAGGCGGATGCCGGCGAAGACGTCCTGTGCAATGGCCGGCATAATCACGCGGCGTAGCATTTGATAGCCGTCTGCGCCGAGGTTTTTAGCCACTCTGAACCAGTTAGGGTCAATGCGTTGCACGCCGTGAGCCGTACCGAAAATAATCGGCCAAACCGTCGCCATCGCCAATAGAAAGATAATCGCCTGATCCCAGGTTTCAAATGCCAATACGGCAATCGGCATCCAGGCCAGCGGGCTGATCATGCGCAGGAACTGGAACGGCATATTCGCGACTTGACGGAAATTGAGGAAATAACCCACCAGTACGCCAACGGGTACGCCAATCACAATCCCCCAGAATAGCCCGATAATAATTCTATATAGGCTGGAGTAGATGGTTTCCCATAAGGTGCCCGATTCGATAAGGTGCCATAAAGACACCAGGGTTGGTCCTGGCGCAAAATTGGCAAACGCTTCGGTATCCGGGTTGGAGGCGATTAAGAGCCCGCCAATCCACCAAAGAACCAACAGGATAGTCATGCCTAGAGTGGCATTGGTTGCACTTTGCATCCACAAAGGCATTTTGCCGTAACCGCTCATGGCGTTTGCAAACCATCCTGCTTTAGGGGTAATGGTTGCTGCTGTTGTCATAGTTCAAATACCTCCTGACGATGGGTCGGATTGCTAAGATCCACTCCTTTGACCTTGTCCCACACGCCGTATTTATCCATCGCGTTTTTGACGAATTCATAATTGACCAGATCTTGTGTCACAAAGTCGGTATCCAGTTCTTTTAGGAAGCTTGTGTTGCCGGTGACCAAGGTTTCTTTTAGCTGGTCAACAATGAACTTGGTTGCTGACGGGTAAGGATAGGGGTTGAAATCGATGCGGCCAACGCCCCAGTCCGGGTGTTTGATGGCATCTGGATTGGCGTAGCTGGCATCGCTGTAATCGGTCATGGCTTTTAACACGACATCAGCCTTCATTGGAAGATAACGTTTGCCTTCTCGTGAAAGCATTTTGGCCACTTCTTCTTTGTTTTCCTGAGCGTAAACCGCGCCGCGGACAACCGCATTCATGACTTTCTGTGACCACTCTTTGCGCTGCTCTGTATCTTCGTCGTGCATACACACTACGCAGCATGGGTGGTTTTTCCAGATGTCACCGGTAAAGCGCAGCATTTTCCCGCCAGCCAGCACTTCACCCGCCGCATTGAAAGGTTCCGCTACGATGTATGCGTCAATCTTTTTGGCTGCCAAGGCAGGCGGCATATCTGGAGGAGGCATGATTTGGAGGTTGACCTGATTCTTTTTAAGAGGCAGGTTCTGATCTTGAATAACAGGCTCCAATCCGGCATTTTTCAGCGCCATTTGCAGCACGATATTGTGCATCGAATACCAGTAAGGAACGGCAACCTGCATGCCACCTAATTCTTCAAAGGCGTTTATGCCGGTATGTTTGCCCACGACTAAACCGGAACCATTGGTGTGTGCCCAACCGGTGATTTTGACGGGAAAATTGTTGTTATAACGCATCCATACAGGAATCGGTTTCAAGAAGTGCACCAAATTGAATTTATGGGCGGCAAAACCTTCGATAAGCGGAGACCAGCCGCGGATAAGCGTGGGTTTTTCGGCTTTTAGTCCTTCTTCCTCAAAAAAGCCCATGCCATGTGCAACAAGCAAAGCGCTGGCATCGGTAATCGGGATGTAGCCGATTCTGACCACTTCATCTTTAGGCATGGCGGGGGCTGCAAAGGCTTGGTTAGGGAGGCTCATAGCCGCCGCCAATCCTCCGGCTGTGGCTAAGCTATCAAGGATGAATTCGCGGCGACCTTTGGCTGGGTTGAATTTATAATCTAGTCGTGACATTTCATTGTCTGGGCTGCAATATTGACACATAGTGGTCTCTCCTGAATGTTAAACGTGATTATTTGATGTGATGGATACAGCTGATTAGGACGCCATTGCCTCTAGTTCACGCTGCTTTTCTAAGTCGATCTTTTCAAACTCCGCAAAGAGTTCTTCTTTAAGTGTTGCAAAATCTTTGCTGCTTCTGTCTCGTGGGTAGTGCAGCGGAATGTCTTTTTCGCCAACGATTTTTCCGGGGTTGTGGCTCATGATGATGACTTTGTCGGCCATGGCAACCGCCTCTTCAATGTCGTGCGTTACCAGAACCATGGTGATGTTTTGATCGTGGCAGATTTGAGCGACCTCTGTTTGCAGGGCGGTACGGGTAAACGCATCGAGCGCTGAAAAGGGTTCATCCAGCAGGAGGATTTCGGGTTCGGTTGCCAAAGATCTCGCCAAGGCAACACGTTGTTGTTGCCCGCCCGAAAGCTGTTGGACGTTTTTGTCTTTGTGTTCTTTAAGACCGACCATATCCAAGAGCTCTTCAACGCGGTCGGCTTTCTCTTTGTAAGTGCCGGCAAATACCAAGCCTAAAGCTGCGTTTTCCCTCACGGTCATCCACGGATAGAGTGACGGTTTTTGAAACATCATGTTCCATTTTGCGCTCGGTTTTACGATGGTCTGTCCGTTGATGCGAACAGCGCCGTCACTGGGGAACAAGAGTCCCGCCATCATTTGTAATAGTGTTGATTTGCCGCAACCGCTTCGACCAATCAATGCCGTCAGCTGTCCTTTAGGGATACTCAGGTTGATGTTGTCCAGCGTAGGGCTTTTCTGTTTTTTGTTGTAATAGTGTGTAAGGTCTGAAATCCAAATGTTTGAAGCTGACATGGTGTTGATTCCTTTACATGTTTTCGATTGTTATATAGCAATGATAAATGCCAACAATTTATATTTCATATAAATCAATATGTTATCGTTTTTTAGCCTCATGGTTGTGTACAAACATGTCCACTTTGGAACAAAGTGTTAACAATTTGGTTCATTGGCTGGATGTTTGTTGAGATGGGTTTTTTGAGTCGGAATAAAAAAGCCCGTCGTGTAGACGGGCTTTGTTTTCAGGGGGTTTGCCCCGCGCTTTAATGGTTTGGGGCTGACAGTTACCAGGCCTTGTAGGGCAGGAATTTACCGTTCATTGTGACGACTACACGGTCTCCGGCCGGGTTCTTCTCTTTGTCGATATCCATCGTGAAATCAATGGCGCTCATAATGCCGTCACCAAATTTCTCTTGAATCACTTCTTTCATGGTTTCTCCATAGACACCGACAATTTCGTACAGGCGGTAGATCAGAGGATCCGTAGGAACGGCTTGTTCGAAAATTTTAGTTGGGTAGCTTTGTAATGCTTTGGACACGCTTGCGTCTAGCCCCAGGATCGCAGCAACTTTGTCTGCCGGTTCAGCATCCAGGTGGTTCATGCCCAAACAGGCTGACGTGGTGTACACCTCGCTCAAGCCGGCGGCTTCAGCAATTTGTGTCCATGTTAATGATTTTTCGGATTTGGCAACCATGATTGCTTCGGTCATCTCTAGTTTTGTCAACATTTTAAGTTCTCCGTTGGGTTGGTAATAGAGTGCGTTGTCTATTTAACAAGTGTTGTGCCATCTTTTTTAACATGATGTTATTGCTAGGTTTTTATGCTTTTTTTGGCTGCGATTAGTTTTAATTGTTAACAATATGGAGTGTGTTTTTCCAAAGATTGTTGTCAATTGTTAACAAAGTGGTTCAAGAAGGGGTGTGAAATGTAAAAAAATGAGTTTTTGTGGCCTTAACCTATTGTTTATAAAGATTATTTCAAATTCTGGCATCTCCGAAGCTAAGTACTTAACAGTTTTCGGTCAGCGAAAATGATTTAGACCAATAAATTATTTAATTGTTTAGGAGAAATCTCATGTCAGAAATCGTTATCCCATCATGCCTGCGTCCAATTGATAAGAGCGGTTTGGATAAGTTAGGTGAGGCCGGTAAGGCCGACCCGAATGCAGTTAAGACGTTGAAGTCCAAAACCGTACTGGAAGGACAATTCAAAAACTTCAACTATATTCGTGATCTTCCTGCCATCGTTGTGGACGAGCCGCCAGGATTGTTAGGTGAAGATACGGCTCCAAACCCATCTGAAATGGCCTTGTTGTCATTGGGTTCATGTTTGTCTGTGGGTGTGCAAGCTAACGCAACCAACCGTGGTATTCCATTGACTAAGCTGGAAGTGCATTTGGAAGGCGACATTAATATCACTGCCGTGTGGGGGACAGGTGACCTGGATCCTAACAAGCCACTGGGGGTGACGGAAGTTCGCGCCTATTTCGTAATTGAATCTCCAGGCACATCTCAAGAGGTGCTTGAGGAACTGGTTGCCCATGCCATGAAGTGGTCACCGGTTGCTAACACCTATATGAACTCTGTGAAGATGTCTGGTGAATTGAAGAAATAAGAGAGATGCTGGCCCGGTGCGCCGGGCCAGTCCTTGCCAAGAGGATTGCAATGATGATTAAACAAATTGTTCAGAAGGATTTAAAGCCGCTAACGGTAGCGATTGATCACGGTGAGTACACCACCTCTATTTTGGAGAAGGTCGGTCAGGCGGGCGCGTTTCGTCACCATATTCCTTCGCAAAACAATGGTGACCTGAATCTGTTTGGAACGATTGCGGATATGGCAACGGTTTCAGAAGAGTGTATGTCTACAGGTTTTATGATGTGGGCGCAATCGGTATGCGCTTGGTATATCGAAAACTCTGAGAACACGTGGCTGAAAGAGAATGTATTACCAAAAATGGTAAACGGGGAATATTTTGGTGCGACGGCGCTTTCCAATCCGATGAAGTATTTCGCCGGGATTGAAGAGTTGAAGTTGTCGGCAGAAGAAACGGAAGATGGCTATGTCATCAACGGTACGCTTCCATGGGTTTCAAATTTATTGGAGAGCTCCTCCAAGCACTTCTTCGGGTCGATTTTCACGCTTCATAAAAAGGATGGCACGCCCATTCGCGATGTCATGGCGTTGATTCCATGCGATCTGGACGGGTTGACCATGAAACAGATGGTGAAGTTTGTCGGTATGGAGGGTACGGGCACCTACTCGTTGATTTTTGATAATGCATTCTTGCCCAAAAAATATCTTTTGGCAGATCCGTTAAAGCCCTATCTGGAAAAAATCAAGGCGGGGTTCATTCTGCTGCAAACCGGCATGGCGGCCGGCGTGATTCAGGGCGCGATCAATGAAATGAACAAAGCCAATTTGACGCTGTCCGAAATCAATGAGTACCTGGATGATTCGCCCGATGAGTTGCGGGAAGAGCTCGAGGATGCGCTGGATTTGATTCAAGGGTTGTGCGAGGAACCTTATACGCCCGGTGCAGACTATATCCGTTCGGTTCTGGAGGCGCGTCTGCTTGGAGCTGAAATTTGTAAGCGTGCTGCGGATTCGGTCATGCAGCATGCGGGCGCCAAGGGATACATTATGGATGCCGCGCCGCATCGCAAGCAGCGCGAAGCCTATTTTGTCATTATTGTTACCCCGTCGATTAAGCACTTAAGAAAAGAGATTGATCGCTTGTCAGCGGCTTAGGAGATTGCTATGAGCCAGCCATTTAAAAAGTACATCTGTAAGACATGTGGTCTGATTTATGACGAGGAATTGGGCGATCCGGATTCAGGTTTGGCGCCGGGCACGCGTTTTGAGGATATTCCTGACGATTGGTACTGTCCCTTGTGTTTGGTCAGTAAATCGGATTTTGTTCTGATCGATGAATCCAAATCTGCAGCACCGTCGTGTGAGGGAACTAAGCGCAAAGCGAGCACCAAGGCGGATGTACTGATTGTCGGCTCCGGCTATGCCGGCTGGCAGGCGGCTGAAGCGATTCGCGCGGTTTCCGATGAGGCGGTCATCACGCTGTTGACGGCGGATGATGGAACGGTCTATCCCAAGCCCGCTTTGTCGATGGCATTGGGTCAAAACAGAACACCCGATGATATTCCCGAAGCGACCGCCAATCAAAAAGCGGCTGAGTTGAATATCGGCGTTAAAACCAAAACCAAGGTTATGTCGATCAACACCGCACGCAAGAAAGTCATGACAACCACGGGCTCGTTCGCTTACGACAAGTTGATTATCGCGACCGGAGCGAAGGCGTTAATGCCAAGAATCGAAGGCGATGCCGTGCATGAAGTGATGACCATCAATGATCTGCAGGCTTATAAGAAGTTTTATGGCAAGCTTCAGGGTAAACAGGAGGTGACCCTGATTGGCGGCGGTCTGATCGCGACCGAATTGGCCGAAGATTTGGCATCTTATGGCGTTAAGGTGCGTCTCATTGTGCGGGGCGCGCATCTGATGAGCCAGATTATGCCGGAGGCGATTGCACGCAGGCTGGAAGAGAAGCTCATGAGTCGTGGTATCGACATTGTTTTCAACTCAGAGCTGAAGTCTATCGATTACGGTGATGAAGGGAAATATGTTCTTAAAACCGATCAGGGCGAAGTGCTGCAAACCGAACTGGTCTTGGCGGCCATTGGTTTGTCTCCCAATACTGAATTGGCGAAAAAGGCTGGACTGAAGACGAATCTGGGCATCTGTATTGATGAACACTGTGTCACCAGTGATGAGAATATCTATGCGATAGGCGATTGCGCTGAAATCGATGGCGTTATTCAGGCCTATTTGGAGCCTATTAGAAGGCAGGTTAAAGCGCTGGCTTCGCATATATTTGGCGCTGATGAGCAGGTATTTAAAGTGCTGCCAACGCTGATTAAGACCAAGACGCCCAGTTTGTCGATTATGTTGAGTCCGCCGCTGCATGCCACGCACGGTTTGTGGGAAACGACGCTCAATGTGGGCGACAACCAGCAGCTGTTCTACAAGGAAGAGCAAAATGTCATCGGTTTTGCGCTGAGTGGTGAATTGGTGGCCTCTGCCAATAAACTTTATAACGAGCTGTATTCCGCTTAATGTTCAGCCATGTAGGTAATGTGAATATGTCCGAATATCAAGCCGAAACCGTCAGTGACAAAGGGTTAGTTAAGATTCCCAGTCTTAACTCCGTTAAACGGTCGGTCGATAAGCTGGAGGCCGAAGTGACAGCGCACGGAATGAAGGTTTTCGCCCGCATCGACCACGCAGCCGGGGCGCTTCAAGTAGACAAACAGTTGCGGCCGACGGAGCTGTTGATTTTCGGCAGTCCCCAGGGAGGAACGCCTTTGATGGCGGCGAGCCAGGCCATCGGATTGGATCTGCCGCTGAAAATTCTCGCTTGGGAGGATGAGAGCGGGATGGTGTGGTTGTCATACAACGATTTAGCCTATCTGGCTAACCGATATGGCATTTCGGAATGCCCGCAGGTCGAGGTGCTGAGTGCCGTTTTGTCGGGTTTGGTCAATATCGCAGCGGAACATTAAGCCGGTTGGGGCTTTTTTACCCGGCCTGTTCATTTTGGTATCGGTCATGCTGTATAGCTAGCGAAGCCCCTAAAAACACGCTGAAATGCAATATTTGTGGTGCATAACGGTTGTTATTGGTGCGATTTGACGGGATAAGGAGATAAAGATGATATTTGGCACAGCAGAGATTTGCGATACCTATCACGGTAATATTCAAGTGGTCAGTCCATTGTTTAAATCATACGGCGGTTCCACGTCGATTAGCGCCGATATTGAGACGCTTAAGACCGGCAGTGCCGACGAAGTGGAAGAGGTTCTCAAAAATGATGGAAAAAAACGCGTGCTGTTTATTGATAGCGGGCAGCGTTATGTGTCAGTGGTTGACCGTAAAATTGCAGATTTGGCGATTCGAAACAACTGGCGCGGTCTGGTGGTCAATGGCTATGTCAGGAACGCGCAGTTTCTAAAAGGGCTGCCGTTGGCCATCTGGGGGTTGGGAACCTGTCCGATTAGAGAGTCTTCTGCGAGCGAAACTCTACAGTCGTGCGATTTGGCGTTTACCGGCTTGACCGTCATGCCGGGCATGCATCTCTATGCGGATGATGACGGTATGATTATTACCGATGGCGCCGCTGTAGTGAGCGATTCGGCGTTTAATGTTTGGTTGGACTATAGCGGCATATAGCGTTGCAATAGCGTTGCAATAGCGTTAGTGCTGTGTTGATGCCAGTCATCTTCTGAAAGCGCGTTTTCTGCTATCGTTACTGTGATTGAGCCTGCAACCCGGCAAAAAGGCAGCCCCGCAAGGGGGCTGAAAAATTGCGTAAGGCCCGGTGTAAAGAGGCCTTCAGTCAAGGGTGTAAAACTTGACCTTTTGTCGCCTTTTAGAGCAGAGAACATTAAGACTTTAATGCTTCGTGATTTAATATATTCAGTTGTATAACATTTGTCAAATATTGTACTTAATCTATACATCCACTCTTTTGCAGTCGCCTTAAAAATCCTCCCATTCGGTATCCCGTGCCTGCTGTATGGCCGCCTTTATCGGCTGGTCGGTGTTTGTCGCCGTTTTTGCCGGCGCCAGCGTTGCGGATGGTTTGGCGACAGGTTTCGCGGGTTGCGTCAAGGTTTGCGGCGCGCTTCTGATGGCGGGATTAGCCGAAGGCGCCGCTTGGTTTGAATGCGCGCTCAGCTTGAAAAAACGCATATTGTCGCGAAGCCGGGTGGCCTGTTCGTTCATGCTGTCGGCGGCGGCAGAGGTCTGCTCCACCAGCGCGGCGTTCTGTTGGGTCACATCGTCAATTTGGGTGATGGCCTGATGGACCTGTTCAATGCCGGTGGCCTGTTCATCGGACGCATCGGCGATTTGTTTGATCAGTTGCACGATAGCCTGAATTGCGTTGTTGATCTCCTGCAGCGCCTCGCCCGATTCCGAGGCGAGTTTGGTTCCCTGGGTGACTTTGGCAACGCTGTCGTTGATCAACTTGTTGATGTCTTTGGCCGCTTCGGCCGATTTCTGCGCCAGGTTGCGCACTTCGCCGGCCACCACCGCAAAGCCGCGACCGTGTTCTCCGGCACGGGCGGCTTCCACCGCGGCATTGAGCGCCAGCAGGTTGGTCTGGAAGGCGATGCTGTCAATTAACGAGACGATTTCGGCGATGTGGGTGCTGGCCTCCTGAATGGCGTTAATCGCCTCGATGGTCTGTTGCATGACCTTCACGCCATCGCCGGCTTTCAGCTGTGCATCGTTGGAGACTTTGGCCGCATGTCTGGCGTTGGCGGAGTTGTTCTGCACGCTGGCATTCATTTGATGCATGGTGGAGGAGGTCTGCTCCAGCGCGGCGGCCTGCTCCTGTACCCGCTGGTTCAGATCGGCCGCGCCGTTGCTGACTTCGCCGGCGGCGCTTTGCACCACGTTGGAAGACTCAATCGCCGAGGCGATGACCTCATCGAGTTTTTCCGCCATTTCACCGATGCTGCGGGTGAGCTGGTTGATTTCGGGGCGGAACATGCAGACCTGACCCTCTTCAAGATGCTCACGCATTCTGGCGGTCAGATCGCCCTGCGAAAAGCGTTGCAGCACGTCGCCGGCGTTATCAATCACATCCCTGAGCAGGCGGGTGTTCTCGTTTTGGCTCACATCGGTCGCGTATTTAACAATCCGGAACGGCTGGCCTTCGTCATCCAGAATAGGGTTGTAACTCGCTTCCAGCCATAGCGGCTCGCCGTTTTTGGTGCGCCGTTCAAAGGTGCCGGCCTGGTGAATGCCCTGGGCCAGTTGCTTCCAGAAAAGCGCGTATTCCTCCGATGCCGCATATTCCGGTGTTACAAACAGGCGGTGATGCCGGTGTTGTATCTCATCGAGTTGATAGCCGGTGGCTTTGAGGAAATTATCGTTGGCATCGAGGATATTGCCCTGCAGATCAAAGGTGATGACCGCCATGACTTTGTTCAAAGCCTCCATTTGCGCTTTGTCGTACAGTTCACGCTCGACTTTAGCGGTAATGTCGGTGGCCAGTTTGATCACCTTGACGACCTCGCCATTTGAATTTATCACCGGATTATAGGTGGCTTCCAGCCAAACGGCGGTGCCGTCCTGACGCAGCCGTTTGTAGCGTCCGGAAAAGAATTCGCCCTGGCGGAGTCTTTGCCAGAAGCGGGCATAACCGGCACTTGCGGTTTCCTGCTTACTCACGAACAGACTGTGGTGTTTGCCGCGCACCGCCTCTTCGCTGTAACCCATGACCTGCTGGAAGTTATGGTTGCATCCGAGGATGTTTCCCTGCGGATCGAATTCGATCATTGCCAGGGCGCGATCCATCGCCTTGAGAACAGCCTCTTTTTCGAGGTTAGCCTGTTCCAGTCTGTTCAGTTGCTGTTTGAGGTTGCTGCAAAACATAAACCCTCCCCGTTGGGTTTTAAATTGGCCATTTGCCCTGTCAGGCAGACGGGATAAAGCGACTCAAAGAAATCCTTGAAAAAGAGGCCCGGCCTTTCAGACCAGGCCTAAAGCGGCGTAAATTCAGATATAGCCCACCCTTTGTTGCTTGATGCCATTACCTGTTTACGCCTAGAGCAGAGAACATTAAAACTTTAATGTTTCACTTGTTACTCTATCTTTGTGTATAAGTTTTGTCAATTATTATACAATAAGTGTACATTTGAATTTGTTCAGGGGGCGCTCATGTCGCATCACAAAGAACATCTGCCGCAAAAAATCTGTCCGGTTTGTCAGCGCCCGTTTGTCTGGCGCAAGAAGTGGCGGCTCAACTGGGAAAACGTACGTTACTGTTCGCAGCGCTGTCGCCGTCAGGGCGTTAAGGAGAATCCGTTATGAAACAGACCTTGCCCTGTCGGCATCTGTTGTTGGTGTTGGGGGATCAACTCAATGAAGACAGTGCGCTCTGGGAACAGGCCGATCGCACCCGCGATTGTGTATGGATGGCCGAGGTGCTTGGTGAATCCACTGAACCGCTCTCCAGCAAGCAGCGTACCTTGCTGTTTTTGAGCGCCATGCGCCTGTTCTCACAGCGCCTGCAGGATCAGGGCTGGCGGGTTGATTACCGTTTCCTGCATGAGCGCCTGGCCGATTTGGGCGAGGCGTTACAACAGGCGATTGCACGTCATCGGCCGCAGGCAGTCTATGCGGTGCTGCCGGGGGATAACCGGGTAAGACAGCTGATGGAAGCCGCGGCAGGTGCCGCAAAGCTGACGCTGAACTGGTTGCCGGACCGCCATTTTATGGCCGAACCCGGTGAGTTTTCGCACTGGCTTGCCGGCAAGAAACAGCCGCGTATGGAATACTGGTATCGCTATTTGCGCCGTAAACACGGCATTTTGCTGCGTGCCGACGGTCAACCGGAAGGCGGGGTGTGGAATTTTGACAAGGATAACCGCCAGGCGTTCGGCAAGCAGGGGCCGGGTGCCTTGCCGCCGCTGGAATCCTTGGAGGATGCGGCCAGCGGCAAGGTCATGAATGCGGTGCGTGCCGAGATAGAAGCCCATCTACCCGGCCTGCCCGGATTCTGGGGGGATTTTCTCTGGCCGTTGACGCGCGAGCAGGCGTTGGCGCAATGGCAGGACTTTGTGCAGACGCGTCTGCCGTTGTTTGGCGATTTTCAGGATGCGATGTGGCTCGGCGAAGACACGCTCTATCACAGCCGGATTTCGGCCGCGTTGAATCTGAAGCTGCTCAATCCGCGCGAGCTGATTGCCGATGCCGAAAACGCCTACCGCCAGGGGTGTGCGCCGCTCAATGCGGTCGAGGGGTTTATCCGCCAGATTCTGGGGTGGCGGGAGTATGTGCGTGGTTTGTATTGGTCGCATCGCAACGCCTGGGCGGACATGAATGCCTTGCAGGCCGCAGCACCGCTGCCGGAGGTTTATTGGCACGGCAAAACCGATTATGTCTGTCTGCACGAGGCGCTGCGGCCGGTGTTGCATGAAGGGTATGGTCATCATATCCAGCGGTTGATGGTGACCGGCCTGTTTGCCTTGCTGCGCGGAGTCGAGCCGCAGGCGGTGCATCGCTGGTATCTGGCGATGTATGCCGATGCGGTGGCGTGGGTGGAAATCCCCAATACCCTGGGCATGTCGCAATTCGCGGACGGTGGTATCGTCGGTTCCAAACCCTATATCGCCAGCGGCGCTTATATTCAACGTATGTCGAACTACTGCGCGCGGTGCCGCTATCGGCCAGAGCAGGCGAGTGGTGAGCAGGCCTGCCCGTTTACCGCGCTTTATTGGGATTTTATCGCCCGCCACGAAAACTGGCTACAAGGCCACCCGCGATTAGGGATGCAGGTTAAGAACTGGCAGGCCAAGTCGGCGGAACAGCAGGCGGCGATTCGTGAAACGGCCAAACGGCTGATGGAGGAGTATTAAATGGCATTGGCGCAACAGAACATTCTGATTTTGGGAGGAACCGGTTTTATCGGCCGGCACCTGCGGCGGCATTTGCGTGAGGCCGGTCATCAGGTCGAGGTCATGGGGCGCGAAGCCTTCAGCAATGTGGAGGGGCTGGCGGTTTTGCTCGAAGGGCGCGATCTGCTGATTATGCTGGCCGGCGCCAATGTCGGGCAGCGCTGGACGGCGAAGCACAAACGCGATCTATGGGACAGTCGTCTCAACACCAATGCGATGCTGGCCGAAGCCTTGGCGCGGTGCGCTCAACCGCCGGCGCGGATCTTTTCGGCCTCGGCCATCGGCATCTATCCGCAGAACGATTGCACCGCCCCGTGCGACGAAAGCTGTGATGGCGTGGATGATTCCGAACTCGGCAGACTCGGAGCGGCATGGGAGGCGGCTTCACGGCAGCTGGTGCCTGCCCCGCTGATTTTCCGCTTTGGGGTGGTGTTGGGTACGGACGGCGGTGCCCTGGCGAAGATGTTGCCGGCTTTCAAACTCGGTTTGGGCGGTCCGGTGGCGGGTGGCAAGCAGTGCTTCTCGTGGGTGCATATCGACGACCTGTGCGCCGCTATGCTGTTTGCGTTGGAGCAGCCGCAGATGCAGGGCGTGTATAACTTGTGTGCGCCGCAGCCGCTCAGTAATGCCGAGTTTGGGCGAACCCTGGCGGAAGTCCTGCATCGCCCGTTTTGGCTGCCGTTGCCGGCCTGGCAGCTGCGCCTGCTGTTTGGCGAAGGCGCGCAGGTGCTGACCCATTCGGCGGCCGTGGTGCCGGCACGTCTGCTGCGGGCCGGTTTCCAGTTCCGTTATGCCAGCGCGCAGGCGGCTTTGGCCGATTTGCTGGGATAGACGCTGCCAACCTGTTCCAAAAACTCAACAGGCCGGGTCTGCCGGCCTTCAGTCGCCTTTGCGCGTTGACTTTGCGGGTTGCCTTTGCGAAACGCTGTGCGGCGCACTTAAGCGGCGTCTTATCCATTTTATCCCCCAGCCCAATAGCGGCACCTTGGCATAGACCTGCTCGGCCGCATCCCAGTGGTCGATATGTTCGATGACTTGGCCTTGTGCATTGAAGCGCACGCAGCTCATCCCCTCGATACAGTGCGAAGTCAGTTGATTCCGGCGGTTGAAGTGAAACTGCCAGCGCAGCAGCGCGGTGTGCGTGTCGCTCATCGCGGCCTGGCGCACCTTGAAGCGCGGCTGATCGAGGGTCGCGAACATATGCTCGAAAATCTGCAGGCTGGCGGTTTTGCCGAACACGTCATTGAACGGGTCTTTGAAATGGATCTGTTCATGCAACATCGGCGCCAGTCGGGTGTGCAGGGTTTGCGGATTAAGCGTTTCAAACGCCTCGACATAGGTTTGCAAGGCCGGGCTGGTCATGGCTTTTCCCCTTTTTTGAGCAGTTTGGCGCTGAGTTTCAAACTCCAGTTTTTCGGCAGGCAGCGCAGCAGGCGCAGCCACAGGCCGAGGGCCAGCGGGAAGCGCACTTCAAAGGCATCGGATGATTGCATGGCGTCGAAAATACGTTGCGCCGCCGCCTGCGGCGTCATCAGGCCGGGCATGGCGAAGTCGTTTTGGGCGGTGAGGCGCGTTTTGACGAAACCGTGGTTAATCACCTGCAAATGAATCCCTTGCGTCGCCAGTTCGGGAGCAAGTGCTTCCGCCAGATTGAGCAGGGCTGCTTTGGGGGCAGAATAGGCCCCGCCGTATGGCAGCCCGAAATAAGAGGCCAGGCTGATATTCCAGACCCATTTAACGGGCCGCTGAGCGGCGTGCGGCGCGCTGTTCGGCAAGAGCGCATGCAGCAAGCGCACCGCACCCAGATAGTTGGTCTGGTTCATCTGTTCATAGTCCGCCACATTGGACTCCGCCAGATTCATCGGCCGGTAACTGGCAACGTTGTAGAACCAGATATCAATCTTTCCGTAGGTGTTGCGGGCGCGTTCCGCGGCATGGCGGCATTGTGCGCTGTCGGTCACGTCGAGATTCAGCAGGGTCAGGCGCGGCTGAAACGTCTTTTGCCATGCCTGCAGGGTGGGGTTCTGTTCGGCTTGCCGGGCGCTGGCGATGACCCGCCAGCCGTGTCGCAGGGCGATCTCGGTGAGCGCCAGCCCGATGCCTTCGGAGGCGCCGACCAGCCAGAGTATCGGCGTTTTCCGAGAGGCATCGAGGCTGTGTGATGGCAAAGGGGAATGGCTCATGTGTATAACTATTTTTGAATTTGTATGGCTTTATTGTATAACTTGTGTATAAAATAAAGCCAGCGATTTCTTACGGTGGGATACAAAATGCACACGCAATTCAAGCAACGTCTTACACAGCCCCAGAAAGTGGCGGTCATCGGCAGCGGTATCAGCGGCCTGGCCAGTGCCTGGTTTTTGAGTCAGCGTCATCAGGTGACGCTGCTGGAGAAGGCGAATCGGCTCGGCGGCCACACCAACACCCGTCGGGTGAGTTTGCCCGGCAAGACGGAATCCTACGAGATGGACAGCGGGTTTATCGTTTTCAACCGCCCCAATTATCCGTATTTGACGGCCATGTTGGCCCATCTTGGAGTGGCAACTCAGCCTACGGAAATGAGCTTTGCCGTGTCCATCGACGGCGGCCGTCTGGAGTATGCCGGCAGCAATCTCAACACGCTGTTTGCGCAGCGCCGCAATCTGCTGTCGGCCGCGCACTGGAAGATGCTGGCGGAGATTGTGCGCTTCAACCGGCAGGCCAAGGCCGACCTGAAGCAGCCTGACACTCTGACACAGACCTTGGGTGACTATCTGCAACGCCACGGTTTTGGCAAAGCCCTGCGGGAGCATTATCTTTTGCCGATGGCCGCCGCCATCTGGTCGTGTCCTACCGCCACCATGATGCAGTTTCCGGTGGGCAGTTTTCTGCGCTTTTTTGAAAATCACGGTTTGCTCAATGTCAGCGAGCGCCCGCAGTGGGAAACGGTGACGGGCGGCTCGCAACGCTATATCGATGCGTTGTTGCAGCAGGCCGATTTCGAGGTGCGCCTGCAGGCCGAGGCGCTGAATGTGCGTCGCGTCGGCAAAGCGTTGGAAATCACCTTTGCCGACGGTTCGCAGGAATGTTTCGATCAGGTGGTGCTGGCGAGTCATGCCGACCAGAGTTTTGCGCTGCTGGACGATACCCTCAAGCCGATTTTCGCGCCCTTGCGCGATTTCCGCTATCAGACCAATCTGGCCTATGTGCACCGCGACGCGGCGCAGATGCCCAAGCGCCGCCTGGCCTGGTCGAGCTGGAACTATCTGCGCGACAGCCGCCTGCCCGAAGACCGTGTGGCGGTGACCTATTGGATGAACCGTCTGCAACACATTGAGGCAAGCGAACCCTTGCTGGTCACGCTCAATCCAATCGTCGAACCTGCCGCCGACAAAGTCTTTGAAAAAATCGTCTACGAGCATCCGGTATTCGACCCGGCGGCGGCGCTGGCGCAATCCGCCGTGCAGCAGCATCAGGGCGAGGCCGGTATCTGGTTTGCCGGTGCCTGGCTCGGCTACGGATTCCATGAGGACGGCCTCAGAAGCGCGGTGGAGCTGGCTCGCCGCTGGCAGCTGCCGTTGCCGTGGGAAATTGAACAGGCCGGGGTGCGCCATGCCTAGCGGACTGTATCGCTGCGAGGTGATGCACGCCCGTTTCGGCGAGGTGTCCTATCGCTTCAATTATAAGGTGCTCAGCGTCTGCATCGACATCGACCGCGTGACCGAAGACCTGGCCGCCGTGCCTGGCTTGTCGCTGAACCGTTTCAATCTGTTGAGCCTCTATTTTAAAGACTACGGCGCGCGTGACGGCCGGCCGTGGCGCCTTTGGGCGGACGCTCTGCTGGCGCAATACGGCTTGCCCGAACCCGCGGCGCGGATTGAACTGGTCTGCCTGCCGCGCTTTTTGGGCTGGACCTTCAATCCGCTGGCCATGTGGTACGCCTACGATGCGGCAGGGGCGTTGGTCGGCATTATCGCCGAAGTCAGCAATACCTTCGGACAGTGGCATCACTATGTATTGGCGGATGGCGGCCGTGCTCTTGCGCTCACCCCAAACGGGCAGGTCAAGGCCGCCGCCGACAAGGTATTTCATGTGTCGCCGTTTCTGGGCATGGTGTGCCGTTACCGTTTCCGTTTCAGCGCGCCCGCCGAGGATTACCGATTGGCGATTCACGAAAGCGAAAACGGCGAGCCGCGTCTGCTCGCCACGCAGAGCGGAAAACGGCAGGCGCTGACCGGCGCCAATGTGTTTAAAGCCGCACTGCTGCAGCCCTTTAATACCTTCAAGGTCATGGCGCTGATCCATTGGTGGGCGCTCAAAATCTGGTTGAAGGGCGCGCGTTTCCACAAGACACCGGCGTCTTTGCGTGCGGTGCGTTACAGTCATACGGAGATGAAACAATAATGAAAACTCTGAGTACCCGCGCTTTGGGGTTGGCATGGTGGCGCCGTTTGCTGCGTCCTTTGCCCTGGCAGGCGCTGCTGATGCGTCTGCCGTTTGACGATATTCGCCAAGGCAGTCTGACACTGTCGCTTGGCGAACAAACCTGGCGTTTTGAAAGTGGACAGGCCGGGTATCACGCCGAACTGGTGATTGTGCGGCCGCTGCGCACCTACTGGCTGCTGAAAACGCGCGGCGAGCTGGGCTTTGCGCAGGCCTATTACGAAGGCGCGCTCGAAACGCCGTCACTCTATCAACTGATGCATCTGGCGTATGACAACCGCCATCTGTTCGAGTCGCTGCTTGGCGGCAGATGGCTGACATTCCTGGAGCGTTGGCAGCATCGCCGCCGCCACAACTCGGTGAGTAACAGCCGGCGCAATATCGCTTTTCATTACGATCTGGGCAATGCCTTCTACCGTTTGTGGCTTGACCCGAGCATGACCTATTCAAGCGCACTGTTTAGCGACACGCACACGGATCTTGGCAGCGCGCAGCGTGCCAAATACCAGCGTATTCTGGCGCAGTTGCAGCTCAAGGGCGGCGAGCGACTGTTGGAAATCGGCTGCGGTTGGGGCGGATTTATGGAACTGGCCTTGCAGCAGCAGGCCGAGATCAAAGGGCTGACGCTGTCGGTGGAACAGAAGTCTTATGCACAGCAGCGCTTGCAGCAGTCGGCCGACGCAGCGCGGTTTGAGGTGGCTTTGCAGGACTATCGCCATGAAACCGGCAGCTACGACCACATCGTCAGCATCGAGATGTTCGAAGCGGTCGGCAAGGAGTATTGGCAGGTCTATTTCGAGCAGATTCAACGCCTGCTCAAGCCCGGCGGCAAGGCGGTGCTGCAGGTGATTACCATCGACGAAGCGCACGCGCAACGCTACCAGAACAGCGTGGATTTTATTCAGACCTATATCTTTCCGGGCGGACTGCTGCCAAGCCTGACGCAACTGCGTGAACTCGGGCATAACGCGGGTTTGCAGATGACAGACAGTTTCGCCTTCGGACAGGATTATGCGCGTACCTGCCAGCTGTGGAAGCACCGTTTCAATCAGGAACACGAGCAGCTTGAGCGCCTCGGATACGACCGCGCTTTCCAACGCCTGTGGAATTACTATCTGGACTATTGCAGCGTCGGCTTTGAAACCGGGCATATCAATGTCCATCAAGTCACCTTTGAGGCACCTGCGCATGACACGCTTTAAGCCGATGCCGTTTAAACGCTGGGCGGCGGTTGTGCTGACCGGCCTGTTGATATTATTGGGAGGATGCAGCAGCATGGATGTTCAGGAGTACCGTAACACCGCGCCGGAATTTGACCTCTTTGCCTACTTTGACGGCAAAACTTACGCCTGGGGGCAGTTTCAGGCGCGTTCCGGTCGGGTGGAGCGCCGTTTCAAGGTGGCGATCAGCGGCGAGGTGATCGGCAACCAGCTGCGTCTGGACGAACGTTTCATTTACGACAACGGCGAGCGGCAGACGCGCATCTGGCAGATTACCCGCACTGCCGAGGGCCGCTACGTCGGCCGGGCCGCCGATGTGGTGGGCGAGGCCTATGGCGAATCAGCCGGCAATGCACTTAACTGGCGTTATACGCTCGATCTGCCCTACAAAAACAGTTCCATTCACGTGCAGTTTGACGATTGGATGTTTCTGCAAACGCCGGAACTGCTGTTGAACCGCGCCGAGGTCAGTAAGTGGGGCTTTAAGGTGGGTGAGGTGACGCTGTTTTTCAGCAAGTTCAGTCAGGGCGACAGCGAACTGGAGAGCGGTCTGTGAAACTCAACAGGCCGGCTCGGGCATGGATTGGCGCATGGTTGATGTGGATGGGGACCACTGTGCAGGCGCAAACTGCGCCCGCCGAATCAGTGCCGCCCATCGTCTGGCAGAACGTGTCGCAGGCCACCGATCACTGGTTGTGGATGGCGCTGTATGACGCCCAGGTGGAACGCGCCGCCGGCACGCTCGGCGCACACTGGTCCGAGGACGGCGTGCCGTTGCGTCTGACTTTGTGTTATCGTCGTTCCATCAAGCGCGAGTGGCTCATCGAGGCGGCCCAGACGCATTTGCCGGATGGGTTGAGTCCGCCCTTGCAGGCCGCCGTCGGGGGATTGCATGAACGCTATCGCGACGTGGCGCCCGGCGATTGTTACCGACTGACGCATCTGCCCGACGGTCGCACCCAACTGGCGTTGAATGGCGCGCTGCAATTTGAAACCCGGACGCCCGGTTTCAAGGCGTTGTATTTTGGACTCTGGCTTGGTGACGAGCCGCTTTCAGTCGCACTCAAGGAGGCGTTGACACGCAACTTATGAATACGCTTGTCTGGTTACAGCGCGAACTGCGCACCACCCATCTTCCGGCCCTGCAGTCAGCTCTGGCGCACAGCGCGCAGCACGGCGGCGCGGTCATTCTGGCGTATTTTCACGATCCGGCGCAGACCGTCGGCGGTGCGCAAAGCGCCAATACGCTGCGCTTGGCGCATGGCCTGACGTACCTGCGGGAGCGCATCAGAAAACTCGGCGGCGATCTGTGGATAGTCGCCGGCGATTTTGAAAGGGCATTGGAGGGGCTGATCCGGACGCAGCAGATTGGCGCGGTGCATTATACCTACCAGCCCGGCGAGCCGTTTCAAACCATGCAGCAGCAGGCCCTGACGGTCTGCCGGCGCAACAAGATCGCGCTGCAGCCGTTCTTTTCCGAAAGTCTGTTGCCGCCCGACAGCGTCCTTAATGGCCAGGGCAAGCCTTATGCCGTGTTTACGCCGTTTTACAAAGCGTTGCAGGCGCAGGCCGCGCGCATCGAGCCTTTGGACGAAGCGGTGGGCGATTGGTCGCGGCTCAAACCGGCCGACCCGGCCTGTTCAGTTTTACCGGAAAGCTTGCAAGCGCTGATGCAACGCCCCTGGGCGCAAGGGCTGATGGCCAACGAAACGCCGGGGGAGGTCGCAGCCTGGGCGCGTTTGCAACGCTTTGCGCAGGAGGATATGGCCGACTATGCGCTGCAGCGCGATTTTCCCGCACTGCCGGCGACGTCGGCACTGTCGGTCGCACTGCATTTCGGCGAGCTCAATGTCCGCGCGGTCTATTGTTATCTGCTGGCCTTGCAGGAAGCAGGCGGCGTCGACAGCGGCGGTTCGCAGGCGTGGTTACGCCAGCTGGTATGGCGGGAGTTTGCGCGTTATCTGTTGTGGCACGCGCCGCACAGCCAGTTTGAGCCGTTTCAGTCGAAATTTGCGGCGATGCCGTGGGACGAGGACGCGGCCGCTTTGCAGCACTGGCAACGCGGACAGACCGGCATCCCCATTGTGGATGCCGGCATGCGCGAGCTTTGGCAGACCGGCACGATGCATAACCGCGTGCGCATGTTGGTGGCTTCTTTGCTGACCAAAAACCTCAATCAAAACTGGCGCGTCGGGCAGGCATGGTTTGACTACACCCTGTTTGATGCCGATCCCGCCAATAACGCCATGGGTTGGCAGTGGGTGGCGGGTTGCGGGGTGGATGCCTCGCCCTATTACCGGCTGTTTAATCCGGTGCTGCAAAGCCGCAAGTTTGATGAACAGGGCGATTATATCCGCCGTTGGTTGCCGGAGTTGCGGCGGCTGTCGGCCAAGGCGATTCATGCGCCCTGGGAGCAGCCGCTGGAGTGCCAGATGAAAGGTGTCAGACTGGGAGTGGATTATCCCTTGCCGATAGTCGATCTGCAGGCGAGTCGCGCGGCGCATTTGCAGCGTGTCGAGGCGATGAAAACGCCGGGTAATATGACTTGAACACGGGCGCTTCAGAGACACGTACTCGGTTGCGCGCTTTATTGTATAATTTTTGACTTTTATGACGCGGTTTTGTCCAATAGCTGAATAGGTTATCCGCCAGACCAGAAAGATGTAGCCATGAATCAGAGTGAAGCGCTTTATCCCATCCGTGAGGTTTCCCGACTGACCGGTGTCAACCCCATTACCCTGCGTGCCTGGGAACGCCGCTACGGCCTGTTTGAGCCGGTGCGCACGCCGAGCGGTCACCGTCTGTTTACGCAGCAGGTGGTGGAGCGTATCCAGCGCGCGGTGGCCTTGACGGAGAAAGGCATTCCCATCAGTCAGGTCAAGCAGTTTCTGAATGACGCGCCCGCAAGCGTTCCCAGCCCGGTGGTTGCCACGGCGAAGGAGGAAACGGATTTTGCCGCGGCCCTGCTGGCGGCACTTGATGAGGCCGATGTGAGCGCGTTGCAAGGTTTGTTTGACCGCCTGTGGACGGAGTGGCCGGAGTCGTTGTGCCGCCGTCTGTTGGTCGAGGCGAGTCAAGCGGTTAACGGGCGCGATGCGGCACGCCGGGTTTTGTGGAGCAGCGTGTTACGCCCGCGTTTGATGACGCGTCTTTACCACGCCTGCCGCGCGTTGAACGAGCCGCCGCGTATCTGGTTGTCGGGTGCGTCGGTCGGCTGGTCGCCAGAGATGAGTGAGGTGCTTTGTGCGCTGGCGGCGTTGCGACTGGCCGATTTGGGCGTGTATCCGCTGTGGGGCGGACAGGCGTTTGTCGACAAGGAAGATGATCAGCCGATGCTCGCGGCGCTTAAGACGCTTAAATGCGAGGGCGTGGCTTTGGTCGGGGATGGCAGCGATGCCGACCACTGGCTGGCATGGCACCAGCGTCATGCCTCGCTCGGGTTGTACTATTTTGCGGTGGGTATCGAGCCGCAGGAGACGTTGCAAGCCCTCAACACCCAGCTTGGGGTGCATTGCGAGGGTTGGCAGGCGCTTTAGTCGCCTGTCGGCGCGCTTAGTTTGAGGCCGCGCCTTTCAATTCCGCTTCGAGCGCGGCAATGCGCTCCTCCGCTTTTTCCAGCGCCTGTTGCAGCAGCACCTGGTCGGTCACGTCTTTCTGAATGCCGATGTAGTAAGTCACGCCATCCACGTCGTCATAATAGGGCGTCACGCTCAACTCATTCCAAAAAATCGAGCCGTCCTTGCGGTAGTTCTTTAAAACCGAACGCACCGGCTGTTTTTCGTCAATCGCGTGGCGGATGAGTTTGACCGATTCCGGTGCGGTATCCTCTCCCTGCAGGAAGCGGCAATCCTGATAAAGCACCTCATCGGCCTGATAGCCGGTGAGTTTTTCAAAGGCGGGATTCACATAGATCAGGATGGTGTCATGTCCCTCTTTTTCCGCGACGACAATGCCGTCCTGCGCATTTTCCACCAGTTGTAACAGCAGAGCGTTTCTGAGTTTGGGATCTTTCATTGCGTGTTGTCCGGTTTACGTTCATCATTTGCCAAAGCAAGCATCTTAGCCTGATAAAAAGTACCGGGTCAAGACCGGCTTAACGATAAGCGGTAATCTTTGAGCGCAAGGCCAGTTCCGGCGGATACGGATGGAAGAAAACCTGCGATTGCAGATAGTCCGAGCCGTAGCGTTTGACAAACTGTTCGAGAATTTTAATGACCGCGACCAGTGGAATGATGCCGTCCACAAACTCCTGAACGGTGTCGTGGTAGTGCTGTTTTTCGTCTTCGCTGACCTGCTTTTTGAAATAACCGTAGATGTGGTCGAGCACATTGCGCACATGGCCGCGTTTGCTGCGGTAGGCCAGCAGCTCCATCAGCAGGTAGCCGTAGCCGCGCAGGCTCTCCTGCAGATTGTCCTTACGCGTGGTGGCCACCAGCGCGCCCAAATGACGGTAGAGCGTTTCGTTTTTGGAGAGCAGCAGGTATTTGTGGTCGCGGTGGAAAGCCTGAAAATCCGCCAAACTGGGCTCGGCGGCGAGAAACTCGCGCCAGCGCGCCGCGGTAAACACCTGCATCATAAAACTTTCGCGCAGCCAGGCGTCCTGCAGACGGCCTTCCTCTTCAATCGCAAGCTGGGGGGCGCTTTGCTGGAGATGGGCGGTGAATACGCCGCTGCTCATGGGGTCGGAGGAGCCGAACCACTGGCCGTTGGGGCGGTAGACTTTGATGCGCTCCAGTCCGCAGCTTGGCGAGCGCGATTTGACGATAGCGCAGTCGATCCGCTGTTCCAACAGTTTCGGTACCATGCGGTGGGTGTAGTTTTCGATGCCTTCGGTGACATCGCGACGTGTGCGGGTGCCCATCACGTGTATTTTCCCGTCGATGCCGACCAGTTGAATGGTTTCGCGCGGCGTACCCAATACCGGCGCTTCGGGACAGAACGGCAGGAAGTCGGCATAGTTTGCAAGTTGCTGGTTGATGAAGTCGTCCTGGGCATGGCCTCCGTTGTAACGGCATTCGGTGCCGCGCAGGCAGTCCGATACGGCGATTCTTAAACGGGGAAAGAGTGCGGGTTGCATAATTTTGACCTCCAGGACAGGAAAACAGGATGATTTAATTATACAGATTGTATAGGTTTTTAACATCATTTCCTGCAATTGTGCGCTTTGGTTTTAAAGCCGCCGCCAAATCAGGATAATAGGAATCCATTTATATCCCTGCCGCCGTCCTGATAGGCGGGATTGAAAACAAGAGGTGAGTATGTCGGTTTCGGTGGAAAATATCCCTTATACACAGATTGTCATCAGCGTGCTGATCCCTTTTGCCGTGATCGCGACCCAGTGGGGGGCGAAAAAGCTGATTTTGAATATCGGTCAGGTCAAGGGAGTGCCGCTGAACCGGGCCATGCAGGTGTACCGTTATTTTAAGGCGATGATTGCGGTGGTGTGGCTGATCGTGCTGCTGGTGGTATGGGGCATCGACTATCAGGCGCTGCTGGTGGTGGCGTCATCGGTGCTGGCGGTCATCGGCGTGGCGCTGGTGGCGCAGTGGTCGATTCTGAGCAATATCACCGCGAGCATTATTGTGTTCTTCACCATGCCGGCCAAGGTGGGGGATGAGATCGAGATTATCGACGGCAGTAACTGTGTGAAAGGGGTGATCCGCGAGATCAACTTTTTCAATGTGCTGCTGACCGACGAAAAAGGCAATGAGATCGCCTACCCCAATAATCTGATTCTGCAACGCCCGGTGAGAAAAACGGTGCGCACCGACAAGGCGGCAGACCCGAAGAGTGCTTTGCAAAAACGCCTGAAACAGCGCTAATTCTCTTGGTTTTGTTGTGAGCAGTTTGGTTGCGTGAGGTGCGTCTGCTGCACGTCGATCAGCTCGCCGCGCAACAGGGCCGAGCGCCCGATCAGAAGCGGCTGTTTGAACTGGCTGCGGTTGACCAGGTTGACCTCGACCTCCCGCCATTGGCCGTTTAAACAGAGCCGTAAGCGCACCACCGGGCGGCGTTGGCTCGCGGCGTTTTTCTGTTTGATCCGGCTTTCGCGCAGCAGCGGTTTGCGCAGCGTGGTCTGCTGGACGGTGGTGAAGCGCACCCAGATTTGTCCGTCGCTTTGGAAATAGTCGATATGCTCGGCATGCAGCGCACTGTGATCGGCGCCGGAATCGATTTTGGCTTCGAGGGTGTCGTTCAGCCCTTCGAGCCGGGCCTGTTCCAGCCAGCCCAAGCGGCTGGTTTCGGCGGGCATCGGGGCAACGTCTGTTTCCGCATAAAGCGGCGTGTGGTACAGAAGCAGAAAGAGAGGGGCCAGCCAAAGGCGCGCTGTTTGCATCGGGTATCCGCTTTGTGTTGGAATGGATTAAGGGTTGGATTAAGGGTTTTGGGGCGTCAGCCCGATTATGCTGTTTGCCGATAAAATTAGCAATAAAGAGGAAACGCAGATGGAGAGTCTGGCGACACAGATAGGCGTATGGATGCAGGCGGCTCAGGATTGGCTAGGGCGCCCCGAGGTGTATCTGCAAGCGGCCGTGCTGGCGGCGATCGTGGTGCTGTCCATGGGCGTGGCTGCGCGTGCCGCAAGGATGTTGGAAACGCGCCTGCAAAGCCTGAATCAGAACGTAAGCTGGTTTGCCGCACCTTTGACGGTTGTGAGGCAGTTATTGTTGCCGATGGTGCTGTTGGGGCTGCTATGGCTGACCCACAGCCTGTTTATGCAGCTGAACTATCCGCATGAACTGCTTAAATTTGCGTTTAGTCTGGTGCTGATCGTGGCGCTGTTTGTCGCCGTAAACCGTTACGTCAACCATCTTTTTCTCGGAGTGATGCTCAAGTGGGTGATGATTCCCACGGCACTGCTTTATATGCTGGGGATTCTCGACCAGACGGTGAGTCTGCTTGACGGCCTGTCCATCGAAGTCGGCGAGGTGCATGTTTCCGTCTATATGGTGCTCAGGCTGCTGGTGTTCGGTGCGGTGCTTTTCTGGCTGGGGCGCTTGTCCAATCAATACGGTCAGCAACTGATCCGCAGCAAACAGAATCTGGATGCGCGCAGCCGCGAGGTGTTTGCCAAGCTGTTCGAGATTGCGCTGTTTGTGGTGATTTTCCTGCTGCTGTTGAACGCGGTGGGCATCAATCTGACGGCGTTGGCGGTGTTCGGCGGCGCTTTGGGCGTGGGGATCGGTTTCGGTTTGCAGCAGATTGCGTCCAATTTCATCTCCGGACTGATTATTCTGCTCGACAAGTCGCTGGCGGTGGGCGATTACATCGAGTTGGAGGACGGCAAAGCCGGTGTGCTCAAAACGCTGAATATGCGCTCCTCCTCCTTGCAGACCTATGACGGTAAAATCGTGGTGGTTCCCAACGAGAAGTTCATTACCAGTACCTTTGTGAACTGGACGCATCAGGATCCGCGGCAGCGTTATACATTGCAGTTTTCGGTGGCATACGACAGCGACATTCCGGCCATTCCCGCACTGATTCTGCAGGCGGTGCAGCAGCATCCGCAGGTGTTGCAGGAACCGGAAAAGCCGGACTGCGAAATCGTCGAGTTTGCCGATTCCGGCGTGGTGTTCCAGCTGGAATACTGGATCGAGGGGGTGGATGACGGCAAAAACCGCGTCGGCTCGGACCTCTTGATGATTATCTGGAAAACCCTGCACGACAATCACATCAGCATTCCGTTCCCGCAGCGCGAGGTGCGGATTTTGAATGGCGACAGGGGTGGGTCGTCAGTGCGTTGAAGGGGCGGTTTTTTTGGGGGTTATAAAACTGAACAGGCCGGGTATGGAATCTTTCCTACCCGGCCTGTTCAGTTTTTGAAAGCGCAAAATCCGCGTTATTGCTTGTTATGGTTTAGCGGCTTCATCCGGTACAAATTTGAGCACATTGCCGTTGATGCAGTAGCGTTTGTAGGTCGGCGGCGGGCCATCGTTGAAGACGTGGCCCAGATGGATGCCGGAGCTGGCGCTTCTGACCTCGATACGGCGCATACCGTGCGAATTGTCTTCATGTTCGGTAATCGCGCCGGGCACCGGGTTGAAGAAACTCGGCCAGCCGGTGCCGCTGTCGAACTTGGTGTCGGAGCGGAACAGCGCCGCGCCGGTAATCGGATCGACAAAGGTGCCGGGACGTTTTTCGTCGAGATGCGAACCGCTAAAGGCGTATTCGGTGCCCTGTTCAAAGGCGATATGCTGCTGCTCCGGCGTTAATAGCTGAAAGCCGAGCCATTTCCAGAAACGCGGCTTGTCGCCGTTGTAACCGGTGAAGCGCGATTTCTCCACGCCTTTTTCAAACAACACGATGGTGGGCGTGGCGAACAGGGTTTTTTCCAGTTTCCAGCCTTCCGGCGGCTGCGTGCTGAAGGTGGTGGCCACCGGCACCTCGGACTGCCAGCTCGACAGAATCTCTTGGTGGAACAGTTTGCAGAATTCACACTCTTCGGCCTCAAACACAATCAGCTGGCGGTCGAAATGGAGGGTTTTGGCCTCCAGTCGCGGGGCTTGCGGTTTGGCGGACTGTTGCGAGCCGGGATAGGCCACGCCGGTGCCGCCCAGTCCGCAATAACCGTTGGGATTCTTTTTAAGGTAATCCTGATGGTACTCTTCGGCGCTGTTATAGTTTTTCAGCGGGGCGATTTCGGTGGTGATGGGGCCGAACCCTTTGGCGCTCAACGCCTGCTGATAGACGTCGCGGGTCTGTTCGGCCACCGCTTTCTGGGCGGCGTTGCGGTAGTAGATGGCGCTGCGGTAGTTGCTGCCCACATCGTTACCCTGTCGGTCGCCCTGCGTGGGGTTGTGGTTCTCCCAGAATTTGATGAGCACGCTCTGCAGACTGACCACGGCGGGATCAAAGGTGACTTTGATGACTTCGGCATGGTTGCGCAGCGCGCTTTTGCCCATGCGGATGGCTTTTTCTTCGCCGAGCACGTCATAGTAGCCGACCTTTTCGGCGTCACCGCCGGCGTAGCCGCTTTCGACATCGAGTACGCCGGGAAGTTCGCTCATGCGTTTTTCGGCGCCCCAGAAACAGCCCATGCCGAGGACGATGCTGTCGGTGTCAGATGGATTGGTAGTAGTCATATCGGGCTCCTTGGCGCAAGCGCTTAAACTGAAAGCCGCCAGCAGGGCAAACAGCCAGCGGTGCAGGGAGGGGAGGAATCTGTTCATGGCGCGCTCCTTGACGGATAGTGGCGTTCAGTCCATTTTAACCAATCCCGAGTGCTTTACTCAGTCTTTTGCTGCAAATCTTCAAGGTCTTTCAATATTTCGGCCACATGGCGCTGCGGATCGACGCTGCGGTAGATGCGGACGATACGGCCTTGCGGGTCGATGATAAAACTATGGCGTTTGGCGAAGCGCAAGACCTTGAGGTCAAGCAGGGCGTCGTACTGTTTGGCGACCTTGCCTTCGGGATCGGCCAGCAGGCTGAACGGCAGGTTGTATTTTGCGGCAAAGGTTTTATGGTCGTCGGTATTGTCGACGCTGACGCCCAGAATCACCGCCTGTTTGGCAATCAGTTTGTTGATATTGTCGCGAAAACTGCAGGCCTCGGCGGTGCAGCCGGGGGTGTCGTCCTTGGGATAGAAATAGAGCACCACCCACTGACCGCGGTAATCGTCCAGTTTTTGCAGGTGTTGATGCTGGTCGTAGAGGGCAAAGGACGGGGCAGTTTGCCCGACTTGCAGCTGTGCGTGTGCCGTTAAGCTGTAAAACAGGCCGAATACCATAAAAAACGGGCGGGTAAGTCGATGGAATAATGGCGTTTTCATAAGGCGTTTCATCAAGTGGGAGAGTGGAAACAATGTACGCTTTTGTTGGAACGCTGTCAAAACGCACTATGCTAAACTGGGTTGGTGATTTTTAACCATTTTGATGTGTGCTCCATCTCGTTCAAGGCTTCTCTAAGGAAATGAGTATGTTAAACGACGCAATCTTGATTACCGGCGCCGGTCAGCGCATCGGCTTTTATCTGGCTAAACGCTTTTTAGCGGAAGGGCAGCCGGTGGTGTTTACCTACCGCACGCCGCGTCCGCAGGTGGAAAGCTTGATACGGCTGGGGGCGGTCGGCATCCGGGTGGACTTTAATGAAGACGATGCCATTGAGCGCTGTGTGCAGCGCCTATATGAGCAGGCCGGCAGTTTGCGTGCGGTGATTCATAACGCCTCGATCTGGTTGACGGACGAGCAGGTGGCGGCCCAGCCGACGGCGTTTGCCGAGCTGATGCGTCTGCATGTGGAGGTGCCCTACCGGCTGAATGACGCCTTGCAGCCGCTGCTGTTGGCCTCAAACAGCGCCTTGAAGGATATTGTCACCTTGAGCGATGCAAGCACCGCGCAGGCCAATGACCGCTATATGGCCTATCTTGCCAGCAAGGCGGCGATGCAGAATATGAGCCGCAATTTCGCCAAGAAATATGCGCCTCACATTAAGGTGAACGACATTGCGCCGGGGTTGATTCTGTTTAACGAGGGCGACAGCGAAGCCTACAAACAGCAACGCCTGCAACAGTCGGCACTGGGAATCGAGCCGGGCGAGGCGGTGGTGTGGCAGGCGGTGCAGTATCTGTTGCAAAGCCCCTACACCACCGGCATCAGTTTGCCTTTGGAAGGTGGAAAAGCGTTGTAGAGCAGCAGGTTATAAAAAAAGCAGCGAATAGTTTTGGGCATGATAAGATGCTTTTTAAGCAATTATGCTGAAGTCTATTTGAACGTTGCTATGGCTGATGCGTTAAAGCGGCCATGCAGGGTTGCCGGGTAAGGGTGGACAAGACCGTGTTCAACAACAGAAAGGGAAATTGGCGGAATATTTGGCTCGGCATGTGGCTGATATTGATTGCTGCCCTGGGCGCAGTCTATTTCTTTCAGGTGGAGCTCTATCGCAGTGCTGCGGTCGTGTCGCTGCAGCAAAATGTCGGTTTTAAAGTCGGGCAGATTGAGGCGTGGATTGAAGAGCGCTTTAAAGATGCCGCTACCTTGAGCCATCACCAGGAGTTTATCGATGCCGTCAGACAGTTGTCTGACGGCGCAACTAAAGAAAAAATTGCCTCGCGGCTGCAGGCCTTTACCGAGGCGGCTTCTTACGAAAAGATCACGCTAGTCAACGCCCGTAACCGGATTCTGTTGGAAGCCGGCAGCCGGTCAACCGATGTGGATATCAAGCATCTGCATGAACTGCTGCATTCCCTTGCCGAAACCCCCGATGCGAACAAATTTACCGTGTTTTTTAATGAAACCAGCTTTCATGTCGATGTGGTGGTGCCGCTTTTTGACCCGCGCCAGGCCAACCGCCTCGTCGGCAAGCTGGTTTTTCATATCAATCCTCAGGGCTTCCTGATCCCCTTTATCCGCGACTGGCCGGCGGCTAATTCGAGCGAAGAAAACGCGCTGTTTGTTTTTAAAGACGGACAGTTGCAACCTTTAGTTCCGCGTGAACGTCAAGGCGAGTTGGCGGCGGCTTCAATGAAAATGACCGACTCAACCTGGGTCTATCCGCGCTTTTTGAATGCTCTGCAACGCGGTGAAAACAAAGGGGTATTGTGGGGGGCGGATCACAACGGAAAGCCGTCTTTGATGGTGTTTCAGCGCATTCCGCAAAGCGACTGGGTGCTGGTCGCCAAAATGGACAAGGCCGAGGTGTTGGCGCCGCTGCACCGTTTTATTGGCGTGTTTGCTTTGGCCGGCCTGCTGGTGATGCTGGCATTCGGGTATGCGCTGCGGCGCGGTCTGGAAAACCGTCGTCTGCACATCGAAGACACCCTGCTGAAGGCGCGCGCCAAGGATGATCACCGTGCCTTGAAGCGCACCCGCTCACTGCTGGATTTGACGATGGCGTCGCCGCAAATGCAGGAGTCCGAGCTGTTGGAATCGGCCATGAACAAGATTGAGGCGCTGACCGACAGCAAGATCGGTTTTGTGCATTTTGTCAGCAAAGACCAGAACGAAATTGAAATCGTCACCTGGAGTTCCAATACGCTAGAGCACTATTGCACCGCCAATTACGACTCGCATTATCCGGTGGACAAGGCCGGGATTTGGGCGGATTGCGTGCGCACGGGCAAGCCGGTTGTGGTCAACGATTATGCGACGGCGGACAATAAAAAGGGCTTGCCGGAAGGGCATTCCGACTTGCAGCGTTTTGTGAGCGTGCCGATCTTGTACGACGGTCTGGTACGCATGATTGTCGGTGTCGGGAACGCTGCCCGGGAGTACGACGTTTACGATGTGGAGTCGATAGAGCTGTTCGGTTCGGAGCTGTACCGTATTGTACTGTTGAAACGTCTTTATACGGAGCTGGAGGAGAGCGAGCAACGCTTTCACCTGCTGTTCTCCAAGGCGCCGGTGGCTTACCAGTCATTGGACGAGCAGGGGCAAATACTGGATGTCAACGATGCGTGGCTGCTATTGATGGGGCTGCAAGAGGGGAGCGCGGAAACGGTTATCGGCAGAAATATACGTGAATTCATTGACGATGCCTGGTGCGTTGAATTTGACGAAACGTTTAAGCACTTTCTGCAAACCGGCCGGCTCCGGCAGCACATTATGCAAATCCGTCGTCCGGATGGCGGGGTGCTGAGTATCGAGATCACCGGCAGAATTCTAGTGGACGATAAAGGGCGGCTGCGCACCCACTGTATGCTGGTGGACGTAACCCAGCGTCTGCAGCAGGAGAGGTCTTTGCGCTTGGCGGGCAGCGTGTTTGAAAATGCCGGCGAGGGCATTATGATTACCGATGCGCAAAGACGCATTTTGTCGGTGAACCGCGCATTTACCCGCATTCTGGGCTACTCGGCGGAGGAGGCGGTCGGCCAGACCCCCGCGCTGCTTCACTCGGGCAAGCACGATGCCGAATTTTATCAGCGTTTGCATACCGCCTTGCATAACAAGGGCGAGTGGAAAGGGGAAATCTGGAACCGTACCCGTTCCGGTGAAGTGATTCCGGAGTGGCTCTCCATCAGCGCGCTGAAAAATGAAAAAGGCGAGGTCGAAAACTACATAGGCGTTTTTTCGGATATTTCGTCGCTCAAGGCATCCGAGGAACGGGTCGCCTATATGGCCTTCCACGATGATTTGACCTCGCTGCCCAACCGCAGAAGCTTCAAGGAAAAACTGGAAGCGTCCATCAAACAGGCCAAGCGCGATACCAAAAAGTTGGCGGTGATTATGATCGGCTTGAACCGCTTCAAAGACATCAATGACAGTTACGGCCATGAAATGGGCGACGAGGTGCTGTGTTATGTCGCCTCGCTGTTGTTGAAGCAGGTGAGAACGACCGATCGGGTGGCGCGTTTCGGGGACGATGTGTTTGCGCTGCTGCTGGAAGGGATTCACCATGAAGACGATGCCGGGCGCATTGCCGCGAACCTGATAGGCACAATCGGACAGGCGATGCGGCTCTCCAATCAGCAGGTTGTAAATATCATGTGTAGCGTCGGTATCGGCTTATATCCGAACCACAGCGTGCTTGCCGAAGAGCTGATTCAGTGCGCCGATACGGCAATGCATATTTCCAGACGTCTGCGCAGCAATGGCTATGAGTATTTTAGCGCCGAGATGACCGAGCGCGTGCAGATGCGCCTGCTGATAGAAACCGAACTGAAGGCGGCATTGCAAAACGGGGAATTGCGCGTCTTCTATCAGCCGCAGATTTCGCTTGTGGATCGCACCATGAAAGGCGCGGAGGCCCTGGTGAGATGGCAGCATCCGCGTTTGGGACTGGTTTCGCCGGCTTATTTTATCGGCGTGGCCGAAGAGACCGGCCTGATCGCCGAGGTCGGGGAGTGGGTGTTGAAGGAAACCTGCCGGCAAGTCAAGGAGTGGTTGGAGAAGGGGTATGAAAAGCTCATCTTTGCGGTGAATGTATCCCCCAAGCAGATGGTTTATAACGACCTGTTCGATTCGGTGATGCGGGCGTTGTCGGAAAGCGGGATGTCGCCGGAGTGTCTGGAGATCGAAATTACCGAAAGTGCTTTGATGACCGTCAGCGAACATGCGACCAGCCAGTTCGAGCAGCTGCGGGGCCTGGGAGTGCGCATCGCGATTGACGATTTCGGCACCGGTTATTCTTCGCTGGCCTATCTGAAAAATCTGCCGCTGGATGTGCTGAAAATCGATAAACAGTTTGTGGATGATATTCCGCATAACGAAGCCGGTATGCAGATTGTTAATACCATTATCGCCATGGCGCACCAGCTGCAATTGAAAGTGTTGGCCGAAGGGGTCGAAACGGAGGTCCAGCGCGATTTTTTGGCGTTGCGCGGTTGCGATTTTTATCAAGGCTATCTGATGAGTCCGCCGGTCAGTGCCGAGGATTTTGAAAGGCTTTTTCTAAAGCCCGCAGGGAAATCAGCCAAGCCGCCCCGTCACGCCAAGCCGCATTAAACGGCAAAGGCGGTTTGGCGTGAGGTGGATTGCCCTTAAAACGGACAGCCCATTGCTTGGGCGTTGGTTTTAACGGTGTTGCGCTCCTGCTGGTCGGCGGCGGCGTCAAAAGCGTCGCGTTCGTACCAGCCCTGGGTATGTTGCAAAACCACTTCGGCCAGCGCCTGCGCATGGTCTTCGCGGTCGTTCAGGCAGGGGATGTAACCGTACTGCTCACCACCGGCCTCTTCAAAATATTCGCGGTTCTCTTCACCAATCTCTTCAATGGTTTCCAGACAGTCCGCCGAAAAGCCCGGGCAGATGACCTGAATGTTTTTGATGCCGTGTTTCGGCAGGTTCATCATGGTTTCGTCGGTGTAAGGTTTGATCCACTCTTCCTTGCCGAAGCGCGACTGGAAGGTGACCTTGTACTGTTCCTTGCTCAGTCCCAGCTCCTCGGCCACCAGGCGCGAGGTCACATGGCATTCGCAGTGATACGGGTCGCCGTTGTCCAGATAACGCTGCGGCACGCCGTGGTAGGACATGACCAGCAGTTGCGGTTCGCCGTGGTGCGACTGGTATTCACGGATGGAACTGGCCAATGCTTTGATGTAGCCCGGATGGCGGTGGTATTTGGTGACAAAACGCAGTTCCGGAATCCAGCGCCAGGTTTGCAGCTCGGCGCTCACGGCGTCAAAGGTTGAGGCGGTGGTCGCCGCGGCATACTGCGGATAAAGCGGCAGTACCAGAATGCGCTGGCAGCCTTTTTCCTTGAGTTCCTGCAAGCCGCTGGCAATTGACGGGTTGCCGTAACGCATTCCCAGCGCAAACTCCACCCGCCCCTGAAAATGCGGACGCACCTTGGCGGCGATCGCCTCCACCTGACGTTGGCTGATATTCAACAGCGGTGCGCCGGGGCCTTCCGAATCCCATACGCTGGCATAGGCTTCGGCCGATTTGGCCGGACGCGTGCGCAGAATAATGCCGTTCAGAATCAGTTTCCACAGCCAGCGCGCCGGCGGCGGTTCCACCACGCGCGGGTCTTCCAGAAATTGTTTGAGGTAGGGTTTGAGTGCCTCTTTGGTCGGGGCGTCGGGCGTGCCCAGATTGGTAATGAGAATGCCGGTTGCGCTGTCGTCACCGTGATGGTAGTGGGTGGTATTCTGGTATTTCAAGGGGTCGTTCCTTGTAGTGAATGAGCGTGCTTGAAATTATACATAAATTGTACAAAAGCAACACTTCTCTTTTTTAAACGAAAATTAGGCAAAGTTCGCTAAGAATAACAACAATCCCGCCATTAGTGAACCGCTTTGGCTTTGGGCAATTCCTCCCAGCGGGTGGTGTAACGCGGCGAAGTGTGGTTGCGTTTCATCTGCCAATTAGCGGCGTTGAGCCCGCTGTTGGCGAGCTGCACGCAGTGTTTGCCGAACTGGCGGTTTAATCCGTCCATGACCTGCATCAGCGCATCCGCTTTGGGATTGGCCGAATAACGCGGATTGGCGGCGAACAGGTCGGTCTGCAAGGCGCCTTTCGGCTGGATGCCGCCCAGGGTGACGGCGGCTTTCTGGTAGAGATAGCCGTCGCGCCAGATATGTTGCAGCGCCTTGATGGCGATTTTGCTGAGCAGCACGGTATTGTCGCTCGGGTAGATCAGCGGAATCTGAATGCTGTTATGGTACTGCGGCAAGTGGTTTTGAAAACGCGGCGTGACAATGCTGACCCCGACACTTCGGCAGACGCTGCCCTGCTGGCGCAGTTTCTGGGCGGCAATGGCGGTGTAGCTGGCGACGGCCTGTTTCATCGCCTCTTGATCCTGCACCAGCTGGCCAAAGGAGCGCGAGGAGACGATGTGCTGTTTATTGGGGTGGTGTTCGTGCAGCGCCAGACAGGACTGGCCGTTGAGTTCGGCGACGATGCGTTCCACGCTGACCGAAAAGCGCCGCCGAATCTGCCGAGGGCAGGCCTGCTGCAGGTCGCGGGCGGTGAGAATGCCCTGGGCTTCGAGTTGCTGGCTCAAGCGTTTGCCGACTCCCCACACCTGACCGACCTTGACCTGTTGCAACAGGGTTTCCAGGGTTGTGCTTGAAAGCGCCGTCAGATCGAGAATCCCGTTTAAATCGGTGCGTTTTTTGGCGAGGTGGTTGGCGAGTTTGGCGAGCGTCTTGGTGGGGCCGATGCCCACCGCAACCGGCAGCCCCAGCCATTGCCAGACGCGCTGTTTGATCTGTGCGGCGTAGTCGCCGAGGTGCTCTATCGGCAACCCCGAGAGTTCCAGAAAACTCTCGTCAATCGAGTAGATTTCCTGATGCGGCGAGAACTCGCCGATGACGCTGTGCAGGCGACGGCTCATATCGGCATAGAGTTCGTAGTTGGAGCTGAACACCGCCGTACGATGCTGTTGCAGCAGCTTGGCCACCTTGAAATAGGGCTGAAACATCATGCTTTGCGAGGTCGCGGCGCGGTAACCGCCGTCGCCGAGGTGATGTATGCGCGCATCCAACGCCTTGGCCTGCGCATTGGCGGCGACAATGCAACCGTCGTTATTGGAGAGCACGACCACCGGCCGGTTCTTAAGGCCGGGGTTAAACGCCATTTCGCAGGAGGCGTAGAAGCTGTTGGCATCGATGAGGGCAAAAATGGGCATAAACAATTCCTGGCAGGCCGGGTAAAAAAAGCGTGAGTGAAATGCCGGCTTTGATATAAAATGAATTGTGTAACATAATTCAAAAAGGTGCAAGCGGTCGATGAATCAACAGAACGAACCAGTCGATAAACCAGCCGGGCGCGGCGGCGCGCGTATTGGGGCCGGGCGTAAAAAGGGCAGCGGTGCGTTTGGCGAGCCCACCAAAGTCATCCGTGTGCCAGAATCGCAGGTGGAGCCGGTTAAACAATGGCTTGATCAGCGGCTGGCGCAGCAGAAGCCGTCTGTGGGAGGCGAGACAAAAACGTCTGCGGAAAACTCAACAGGCCGGGTGGTGGATGTGAACGCCGAGCGCGCGGCGCGTTGGCAACGTGCTTTGCACAAAGCGCCGGTGAAGCTGTTTGCGCCGGCCAACGAAAGCTGGGTGGAGCTGCCGCTGTACGCGCATAAAGTGGTGGCCGGTTTTCCGAGTCCGGCGGATGACTATATCGAAACCACGCTGGATTTGAACGACAAGCTGATCCGCAACAAGGCGGCCACCTTTTTGCTGGTGGTGGAAGGCGATTCGATGAAAAAGGCCGGCATTAAGGACGGCGATATTCTGGTGGTGGACCGCAGCATTCCGCCCAGTGACGGCAAGATTGTGATTGCTGCACTCGACGGCGAGTTGACGGTGAAGCGTCTGTCGATGAAGTCCACCGGCACCTGGCTGGTGCCGGAAAACGACGATTATCCGCCGATTGCGGTGCGCGAGGAGGCCGATATTGTGATCTGGGGTGTGGTCACGGCCACCATTTCGCAATTCTGATTAGGGCGGTGCGCCAGTGCGCCAAGGCTACGTGATTTGACTTGAATCTACCTTGTTTTAGGCGCAGAATGGAAACCGATGTATTCAATGCGGGGCGTTCTGAGCGTGAAAAGTTACAAGTCGTTTAGTTGGCTGTTGGGGTTGTTGTTGCTGGCGCTGTTGTTGGCCTATGTGCTTTACAGTCAGGCCGAAATCAAGCTGCGCCACGAGGCGGTGCTGCAGGATAAGCAAGAAACGAAAAACACCATCGGCACCCTTGTTCAGGCGCAGCAGCAGACCAATTTATTGTTGGCGCAAAGTCTGGCCGAAAATCCGATTATTGAAGAGTTGCTGCAACGCCCGCAGCCGCTTTTGCGGCAAAAACTCAGTCAACTAACGGCCAACCTGAATAACGCCACGTCTTTCAAGGACATCTGGGTACAGCTGGTGGATATTGACGGCCGTAGCGTCTACCGCAGCTGGACGGAAAAGGTGGGCGACAATCTTTTGCCGTTTCGTCCCGAAATCGGTACCGTCTTCGAAACGCGTCGGAGTTTGCAGAATATCAGCGTGGGGCGCTTTACCATCTCCTTTAAAACAATGACACCGGTCATCAGCGATGACGGTACCGTGCTGGGGATGGTGGATATTGTCACCCAGTTTACGCCGCTGACGCAGAAACTTTTGAACGATGCCGGCGTGGAAACGGTGCTGTTGGTGGACAAGCGTTTTCAGAGCGTGTTGACGCGGGCGTTGACCGGCAAGTTTATCGACGGCTATTACGTGGCTAATGAAAATGCCAGCAAAGCGCTGCTGGAACAGCTCTATCAAGGGCGTTTGCAGGCATTTCTGGAAACGCCGGACTATACGCGGATCGACGGCTATGTGGTGTCGGTTTTTCCGATTAAGTCCGAGGATGGGGTGCTGGCGTACTGGCTGGCCTTTAAACCTTACGATGCCATCGATTTTTCGCAGGTGAACTGGGTCTTGCAGAAATATGTGGTCATCAGTATCGGTGTGATTTTGTTGGTTCTGCTGTTGGCGGTCATCATTATGAGCCGTTCCCATGCGGAAGCCAAAAAACGTTACTACCGGCAGATCATCAACTCGGTGTCCGATGTGATTTATATCTCCAACGGCAAGCAGGTGGTCGATGCCAACGCCCATTTCTTTGAGCTGTTTGACGAGTTCGAGAATCTGGAGACGTTCTTGAAGCGTTATCAGTGCGTCTGCGAAGTGTTTGAGCGTGAGGAGGGGTTTTTGCAGCCCACCATGAACGGTATGTTCTGGCTGGATTATGTGTTGATGCATCCTAACGAACGGCACAAGGCCAAAATTGTGCATAACGGCGTCCCCCAGATTTTTCTGATTAAAGTGAAAACCATGATGGGCTTGTCGGAGCGGCTCTACAACGTGTTGATGCAGGATATCACCCAGATCGAACATTATGAGCAAGAGTTGAAGAAGCTCAGTGTCACCGATGAGTTGACCGGGGCGGGCAACCGGTTGGCCTGCAATCAGGCGATGGAAAAAGAGATTAACCGCTCGCGCCGTTATTTGTCGACGTTCTCGGTGATTTTGTACGATCTGGATTTCTTTAAAAAGATCAATGACACCTTCGGTCATGATGTCGGTGATACTGTGTTGGTGGAGGTGACGGCTGCGGTACGCGCTGCGCTGCGCGATACGGATGTGTTATGCCGTTATGGCGGCGAAGAATTTTTAGTGATTCTGCCGCAGACACCGATTGCCGAAGCCTTGCAGACGGCGGAGCGTTTACGCAGTGCGGTGGAGTCCTTAAGCAGGGAGCAGGTGCCGGTGCCTTTAACCTCCAGTTTCGGGGTGGCGGAACTCACCCGCTGGGATACCGGTTTTACCTTGCTGAAACGCGTTGACCGGGCGTTGTATCAAGCGAAGGAACAGGGGCGTAACCGCGTAGAAATGGCCGAAGAGGTCTTGGGACCACAGGAAAATTGACGGGGGGAGGAACTGCTCCTTACTTCGCGTTTTTAGCCATTGTAAGCCGCGGGTTTAATGTTATGATGCGCGCTATGTAAAGTTCTTGTTGGGAGAGAAAGAATGAGTGTTTTACCGAGTCACCTCAAATATGCGGAAACGCATGAATGGGTTTATATTGATGAGCAGGGCAATGCCGTGGTGGGCATCACCGATTTTGCGCAGGAATCGCTCGGCGATCTGATGAGTGTGACCTTTCCGGAGCTGGGTGCGGATGTGACCGCAGGCGACGAAGTCATGTCATTGGAGTCGGTCAAGGCCGCCTCCGAAATCTACGCGCCTTTGAGCGGCGAAATCGTGGCCATTAACGAAGCGTTGGAAGACGAACCGGAACTGATCAATGAGGAACCTTACGATGCCGGCTGGCTGTTTAAAATCGCCCCACATGACGTCACCGAATTGGAAGAGTTGATGTCGGACAGCGAGTATCAGGATTTGATTGATCAGGCCTGATTTTTCTGACAGAGAATGTCTCATCCGTTTTACTAAGCATGCACCCTCGCGGTGCATGTTGACTTTTTAAAGCCCCCTCCTTTTTAAAAAAGAATCGATCTATGTTAGCAACCCTAAGACTCAAGAAAAACGAAGAACGCCGCCTGAAGCAAGGGCATTTATGGATTTTCAGCAATGAGGTGGACACCGAGGCGACGCCGCTCAAACAGTTTGAAGCCGGTCAGCAGGTGGTTATTGAGGGTGCCAACGGCAAGCCGTTGGGGATGGGCTATGTGAACCCGAATACCCTGATCTGCGCGCGTCTGTTGAGCCGCAATCCGAAAGTGGAGTTGAACGAAAAGTTCCTTAAACGCCGTATTCAGGCGGCACAGGAACTGCGTGAACTGAACTTTGACGAACCCTACTATCGTCTGGTGTTTGGCGAGAGTGACGGCCTGCCCGGTTTGGTCATCGACCGTTTCGGCGACGTTTTTGCCGTGCAGATTACCACGGCCGGGATGGAAGCGGTTAAAGAACAGATCGTGCAGGTCTTGGAAAACCTCTACCATCCGCAGGCCGTCGTGTTGCGTAACGACAGCAAGAGCCGCGAGTTGGAAGGCTTGGCGCTGTACGAAGAAGTTGCTCTGGGAAGTTTGCCCGAAGAGGTGATTATTCGCGAGAACGGCGCGCAGTTTGTCGTGCCGGTGAGCGGCGGCCAGAAAACCGGCTGGTTTTACGATCACCGTATGGCGCGGGCGCGTCTGCAGGGGCTGGTTAAGGGCAAGCGTGTTCTCGACGTATTCAGTTATCTGGGCGGCTGGGGGATTGCGGCCGCGATGGCGGGTGCCGAAGCCGTGACCTGTGTGGATGCCTCAGAGGCGGCGCTGGACGGGGTGGAGCGTAACGCCGAACTCAATGGCGTTATCGATAAGATGACCATGATTCAGGGCAATGCCTTTGAGGTGTTGAACGCTTTGCGTCTGGAAGCCGAGCGTTTTGACGTGGTGATTGTCGACCCACCGGCGTTTGTCAAACGCAAAAAGGATTTGAAACAGGGTGCGGAGGGCTACCGCCGTATCAACGAGATCGCGATGCGTCTGTTGGAGCAGGACGGCATTTTGGTGTCCGCCTCCTGCTCGCATCACATGAGCCGCGATCATCTGCTGGAGCAGGTGCAGTCGGCGGCGCGCCATATCGACCGCAGCGTACAGCTGTTCGATCAGGCGCATCAGGCACCTGACCACCCGGTGCATCCGGCAATCCCGGAAACCGAATATCTCAAGACCTTCTTCTTTAAAGTCTCTGCCAGTTGGTAATAAGCGATGCCCAATTCCAGCGCCGTTCAATTTGTAGCCAATGAAGTCCACGCCTTCCGCATCCTCGCCGACAAGGCGTTGCGCGGCGAGCGTCCGGTCAAGCGTCTGTTACAGGCGCTGGAGGTGCAAAGCCGCAGTGTCCGCAAAATTTTTGATGTGATTCCGCAAACCGATGGGTTGAGCCATTTCTGCGGATTCATCGCCTTGCTGGATGAGGTTTTGCCGGGGGTGTTTGCGCCGGATGTCAACCGTGTGTATTTGGCGGATTTTCAGCAGCAACTGCGTTTTGAAGTGGATGTATTGACCCAGCCGGGCGGCCTGCTGGAAGTGTATGTGGAGGATTTTCTGTCAACTTCCTGGGGGGATTTGTATGCGGTGAATAATCACGCCATCATCTCCCGCGCCGACCGTTACGGCACGATTATTTCCGCCAACCCCAAGTTTGTTGAGGTCTCGGGTTACCCGTTGGAAGAGCTGATTGGTGAAGATCACGCCATTCTTAATTCGGGCGAACAGCCCAAGGGCTTTTTCAAAGCGGTGTGGCAGACCTTATTGGCGGGTCGCAACTGGCATGGCACGATCTGCAACCGCAATAAAAACGGCGAACTCTACTGGGTTGACTCGACCATTCAGCCGGTACTGAACCGTCAGCGTGAAGTGGATCATTTTATCTCCATCCGCACGGACGTCACCGCGCTGAAGAAGACCGAACAGCAACTGGTACAGAAGCTCAATCAGCTGGAAGAGACGGAAAAGCGCCTGCATCAAAGTCAGAATTTTGCCAATATCGGCACCTGGGACTGGAATATTCAAACCGATGAACTGTGGTGGTCGGAGATGGTGTCGCCGATTTTCGGCGGGCCGAACCAGACGTTAATGACCAGTTATGAAAACTTTATCGGTGCAATCCATCCCGACGATGTGGGATTGGTCACCGGCGCGGTGGCGGCCTGTTTGGAAGAGGGCAACGAATACGATATTGAACACCGCGTGATCTGGAAGGATGGCAGTGTGCGTTGGGTGTCGGAAAAAGGGGACGTGATCCGGGATGCTGAAGGCAAGCCGCTGCGCATGCTCGGGGTGGTGCAGGATATCACCCAGCGCAAACGGGTGGCCGATGAACTGCATGAGGCCAAACAGCAGGCGGAAAGGGCCAACCAGGCGAAGTCCGAGTTCCTTTCCAGTATGAGCCACGAACTGCGCACGCCGCTGAATTCGATTATCGGTTTCTCCGATCTGCTGGCCAGCGGCGATCTTTCGGCAAAACAGGCGCGACAGGTCAATAACATCCGCTATGCGGGCCATCACCTGCTGGAGTTGATCAATCAAGTGCTGGAGCTTTCCAAGATTGAAAGCAGCGCTTTGGAGGTGTCTTTGACGGCTGTGGCCATGCCCGATGTGATCAAAAGCTGTCTGTCGACCATCCAGCCTTTGGCCGACCGCAAAGGCGTGAATGTGCGTTATTTGCAACCGGAAGCCTGTCACGCCAGCGTACTCGGCGATTTCACGCGCATTAAACAGGTGCTGTTGAATTTTCTATCCAATGCCATTAAGTATAACCGTGAACACGGTTTGGTCGATGTGGGGTGTGAAGCGTACCTGTCGGTTTCGGGCGTCACTATGCTGCGCGTCAGTGTGCGCGATACCGGCGTGGGGATTCCCGAAGCTTATCAATCCCAGGTATTTGAACCCTTCAACCGTTTGGGATACGAGGGCAAGTCGATCGAGGGAACCGGTATCGGCTTGAGCATTACCAAACGCATTATCGAGTTGCTGTCCGGTGAAATCGGCTTTGAGAGTGTCGAACAGGAGGGCTCGGTTTTCTGGTTTGCGCTGCCTTTGCATGGAGATGGTTCCATCAGCGAACCGCAAGAGAGAGAACAGAGCCTAGAGCCCTCGCTGTTGCGCAACGCCACGCCGGCGCCGCGTCCCAAGCAGGTGCTATACATCGAAGACAATCCGCTGAATATGCAACTGATGTCGGAAATCTTCGGGAGCCTGGAAGGCTATGAACTGTCGATTACGCCGACCGCCGAGATGGGGATTGAAAAGGCGCTGGAACTCAAGCCGGAGCTGATTCTGATGGATTTGGATCTGCCCGCCATGAGCGGCGAACAGGCGTTGGTGATTCTGCGCACCCACCCGGAACTGCAGACAACGATGCCGCGCATTATTGCCGTGACCGCCAAAGCGATGCAAGCGGATATCGAATACGGCTTGCAACTGGGCTTTGACGCCTATCTGACCAAGCCGATCGATATCCGCACGTTACTACAATTACTCGCAGAGTGAGACGTTTTATGTTTGGAAGCATGCAACCCATCAAACAGGCCCGTATTCTGGTGGTGGATGACCAGGCCGTCAACCTGGAGCTGGTGCGCGACTCGTTTGAGCAGGAGGGCTTTGAGCAGATCGAAACCTGCAGCAATCCGCTGCAGGTGGCGAGCATTGTGCAACGCCAGCCTGTCGACCTGATTCTGCTGGACATCAATATGCCGATTCTCGACGGCTTCGGCGTTCTGTCTTTACTGAACCAGCACTACAAACAGTTGCAGAAGCCGCCGATTATCATGCTGACCGCACAGAATGACCAGCAGAACCGCAACAAAGCCCTGCAAGCCGGCGCCAATGATTATGTGAGCAAACCCTTCGACCGGCTCGAACTCTTAAGACGGGTCGAGCTGCAGCTGGAGAACTGGTTTTTGCGCAAGGCGCTCCAGGAACAGAATGAAACCTTGGAGCAGATGGTGAATGAGCGCACCGAACAACTCAATCGTGCCAAGATTGAGATTGTGGAGCGTCTGGGGCGTGCCGGTGAATACCGCGACAATGAAACCGGCAACCATGTCAAACGCGTCAGCCTCTACACTTACGAAATCGCCAAACAGGCCGGGCTGGGGGAGGAGCGTGCGTGCCTCATCCAGCAGGCTTCACCGATGCACGACATCGGCAAAATCGGTATTTCCGACACCATTTTGATGAAGCCCGGCAAGCTCAGCGATGACGAGTTTAAGACCATGCAGAATCACGTGCTGATCGGTGCCAGCATTCTCAAAGGCTCCACCTCGGAGATTCTCAAAATCGCCTACAAAATTGCGCTGACGCATCACGAGAAGTATGACGGCAAAGGTTACCCGCATGGGCTGGCCGGCGATGAGATTCCGATTGAAGGGCGCATTGTTGCGATTGCCGACGTGTTTGATGCGCTGACTTCCGAACGACCTTACAAAGAAGCCTGGCCGATTGACAGGGCGGTGGAGCTGCTGCAGAAAGAGAAGGGCAAGCACTTCGACCCTTATCTGGTCGACTGCTTTTTGGCGGTCTTGCCGGCCATCCGTAAAATCAAGGAAACCTACCTTGAAGCCTAAGGCGCTGGCGGCCGTTTTACCCGACAGCCGCGACCGGTTTCGTCAACAGCAGCTGGCCAAACAGTGCTTCTGGGATGAGGTGGAGCAGACTCTGTGGATCGACGCCCGCAAAATCGAACCGCAGGTTGGTGTGGTTAGCGTTATTGGCTGGGAGCGCATGATGTTCGAATCCGAGCCGATTCCGGCCTACCCGCAGGATTGGCGCGTGTTTGCCTGGTCCAATTTTTCGCAACTCGCCTATTGGCGCAAACAGATTCCCAAGTGGATTCAGGACAGCTGCGCTCTTTTCCCGTCCCATCAACTGACGTTGCTGCATTATTGCGGCAAGTATCCGCAAATTCTGGAGCTGTTGGACCACGCGCCCTTGCTGGCGTGGCGCTTGGTGACTTCCGGGCTGGAAGAGCCGGAAGTGGTCGCGCTCTTGTCCGGCAAGCGGGTGGAGATGGCCGCGCAGGTCGGTTGGCCGGGCAAGGAGGAGACCGTCAAGTTTCTGCGTAATCTGCGGCTGCGCTGGGTCAACCAGGAGATTTCTGAGCAGATCGAAGTCTGTCTGCTCGACGAGCGCCGTCTGCATGCCTTGCAGAGCCTGCCGCGCATCAACTCCATGGCGCTGTCATTGGCGGCGCGCTTTCCCGAATTGATCGGTTGCCGGCTGCACCGCGCGCTGGCGCAGCTGCCGTGCCGTCCGATGCAGTGTCAGAGCATGGTGGCGTTGCTGGAAGACGCTTACCGTTTGGCCGACTATCTTGGATTGGATGAGGCGGAAGTGGCGCGGATCGGCGAGAGCCGTTATCTGGTGGAGGTCAGCCAGCTTTATCAGCAGTGGTTGAATAGTGCGGCCGAAAGCGCACTGCAAGGTGACGAAGAGGCCCTGCCTGCGTTAAGCGACACGCTTGCGCCGTCAGCGCATGAGTTTATGGTCTTGACCCCGCCGCAGCAATGGTTGCAGCTGAGTTTGCTGCAACAGCACGCCTGGATAACGGAGTTGGATGGCGAGAGTGATTCCAAATTGATTGCCTGGCAGCAAGAAGACGCTGTTTGGGCGGCGTTAATCAAACAAGCGGCCAACAAAACGGTTGAGATTGTCCGCGTGCGCGGCCCCGAAAACAGCCTGCCGAGCGCCAAAGAACTCGCTAACTTGCATCTGTGGCAAGCCAAAGGGCGACTGCAGGCGTTGTTTGAGGGTTGAAAAAATCGGGTATCCATATTTTGTGATTGATAAGTTGATGAAGATTTAAACCACGAAGAGCACGAAGAGCACGAAGAGCACGAAGTTTTTCTAAGTAATTGATATATATCTTCTCAACCAATCTTGTTGATTTTAAATGTTTTTAAAACCGCTTTAAAACACAAAAATAACACCAACGACTGATTAACGTTCAAACTCTTCGTGCTCTTCGTGTGCTCTGTGGTTCAATAAATCAATCATAAAATGCGGTTACCGAAAAAATCGATTCCCAAAACTGAACAGGCCGGGTAACGACATCGCTACCCGGCCTGTTCAGTTTTTTTAAAAGCGTTTTTGAGGATTTTACTCGGAAGCGCCAATAATGCGCTCGCTGCCCATCAGGTCGTCATAGGTTTCGCGCGGGCGGATCAGCCAGGCTTGATCGCCCTGCACCATGACTTCGGCGGCGCGCGGACGGGTGTTGTAGTTGGAGCTCATGGTGAAACCGTAAGCGCCGGAAGACATCACCGCCAGCAAATCGCCGGCCTTGAGGTTCAGTTCACGCTCCTTGCCAAGGAAGTCGCCGGTTTCGCACACCGGGCCGACGATGTCCCATTTGCCGGTTAGACCATCAATGCGCGGCGCGACCGGCACAATCTGCTGGTACGCCTGATAAAGCGCCGGACGGATCAGGTCGTTCATGCCGGCGTCGATAATCGCAAAGTTCTTGTGCTCGGTTGGTTTCAAAAACTCCACCTGCGTGACCAGTACCCCGGCATTGCCGGCAATGGCGCGGCCCGGTTCGATAATCACTTCAATCGACGGATCGTTGAGCTTGCCGATCAGCGCCTGCACGTAGTCGGCAATCGCCGGCGGGGTCTGGTCAGTGTACTGAATGCCGAGGCCGCCGCCCAGATCCAGATGGTGGATGTCGATGCCCATCTCGTGCAGTTTGGCTTTGAGCGCCAGCACGCGTTCCAGCGCGTCGGTGAACGGCTGGATGTCGGTGAGCTGTGAACCGATGTGGCAGTCGATGCCGATAGGATTGACGTTAGCGCAGGCGCAGGCGTCCGCATACAGCTCAGGCGCGGTGTTGATGTCCACGCCGAACTTGTTGTCTTTGAGGCCGGTGGAGATATACGGGTGGGTTTTGGCGTCCACATCCGGATTGACGCGGATGGAAACATTGGCCATTTTGCCCATGCGTTCAGCCACTTGCTGAATACGTTCCAGTTCGGCATGCGATTCGATATTGAAACAGCGGATGCCGACTTCCAGCGCACGTTCGATCTCTTTAGGCTGTTTGGCCACACCCGAAAACACCACCTTGGCCGGATCGCCGCCGGCACGCAATACACGCTCCAGTTCACCTTGCGACACAATATCAAAACCGGCGCCAAGCTTGGCGAGCACGTTCAGAACGGCGATATTGGAATTGGTTTTAACCGCATAGCAGACCAGATGCGGCTGCTTGCCGAAGGCGCGGTCAAACGCCTGCCAGCGGTTTTCCAGTTCGCTGCGCGAGTAGACATACAGCGGCGTGCCGAAGTCCTGGGCAAGCTGCGCCAGACTGACGTCTTCGGCGTGCAGCACATTGTTTTGATACGGAAAAGCGTGAAAGGTGTGGCTCATGGTCTATCCTGTTTAGTGTCCCGACTCGGTCTGCGAGGCGGCTGGCGTGTTTGAATTCGAGGGTGGTTCGCTCTGAACGTCTTGCGTGGCTTCCGGCAGGGTTAAGGGGCCTTTTTTGCCGCAGCCGCCAAGCGCCAGTCCAAGGCAGAGGGTAATGCCCAAAATGCGGAGCAGTCTAAACGGTGTGTGCAAAGAGAGCGTTAAGCGCGTCATTTTGAGTAATCCCTGTGAATTGGTCGAATGAAATCGTAAAATGTGGACTATTTTAGCAGAATTGGTTTGAGAGCTGGAGTGACAATGCAACAAGCAAACGATGAACAGGACAAGGCGTTACCGGTGGTGTTAGAACCTAACGGAGAAGCCAGTGCGGCGGTCATCTGGCTGCACGGGCTGGGGGCGGACGGTTATGATTTTGTGGATATTGTCGAGCAGCTCGACCTGCCGACGAATCACGCGGTGCGTTTTGTGTTTCCGCACGCGCCCGAGCAGGAGGTCACCATCAACGCTGGCATGCGTATGCGCGCCTGGTACGATATCCGCTCGTTCGATCTGATGAACGATGTCGACGCTGCCGGTATCCGCGTTTCCTGCTATCAGGTGTATGGGTTGATCAAACAGCAGCTGGATGCCGGCATTGCTGCCGACAAAATCATTATCGCCGGGTTTTCGCAAGGCGGGCTGATTGCGCTGCACGCCGCCTTGAGTTATGAAAAGGCGTTGGGCGGGGTGCTGGCGTTATCGACCTACTGCCCGATGTACGAGCAGTTTTATCTGCACCGCGAAATCCCGATTATGATGGTGCATGGCTCGCTCGATCCGGTGATTCCGCTGGGCGTGGCGGAACACTCCAAAAACGCCCTGGTGCAAAAAGGTTATGCGGTGGAGTGGCATACCTATCCGATGGTGCATAGCGTGTGCCAGCAAGAAATCGAAGACATCGGCAACTGGCTGCGCCGCACGCTGGAATTGCCGCATGCCTAAGGTCGAAGACGCTTGCCGCCAATTCTTAAGTTCGCGCCGCAGTATCATGCTCAGCACCGTTTCGCCGGATGGCGAATTGGAGACCAGCGCGCTGCCGTGCGTCTGGCTGAATCCTCAGGAATTGGTGATCTGGGTCAGCGAACTGGCGCCGCATACCCGAAATTTATTGGCGATGACCCGCTCGGCCGAGGCTGAAAATGCCGCCTCAAAAAACTCAACAGGCCGGGTCAGCGGGCTGTTGGTGGCCGACGAACAGGCTACGCCCCAACTGTTTGCACGCGAGCGCATCAGTTTGCAACTGGCAGTGGAGTCGTTGCAGTCGGAAGCACGGGCTGAGGCGATAACGCGACTGCGCGAAGCCTTTGGCGAAGTGATGGATGTGCTCGCCGGCTTGCCGGATTTCCACGCCTTTAAATTGCGGGTGGTCGGCGGACGTTATGTGCGCGGTTTTGGAGCGGCTTATGCTTTCGAAAACAGCCCTTGCGAAGCGCTAAAAGGCATTAACAACGCTTAAGTTGTCGATTTTTGTGCCGCCTGGCTGGTGTTGGCGGTGCGGATTTTTTGCTGTTTGACGAGCAGGCAGGTTTTGAGCCAGTCGGCAAAAACCGGGTGGTCAAGCAGCATCTCCTGGTACAGGTCGAGCGCCGAGGCGCCTTTTTTGCCGGCCGCGAAGGCGGCAATCTCGATCAGTTTGTCGATATAGGCGTTGGGGAAATAGGTATTGATCTGAAAATAGCTGATTTTGGTCAGAATCACCGCGTTTAGCAGCAGATTCCACTGATCCGGCGTCAGGTTGTATTTGTTGCGATAGTGCAAACTAGGGCCGTGCAGACGCATTTCCAACATCTCTTTCAGGGTGGCATAGCGCACCAGATCAAGCGCCGGCTCGCGCACCGAAAAGGGCAATTCGTCCATAAAGGTGGCATCGACTTCGTGACTGCTACCGGGCATAGGCACCTCTTAAATCGTTGGCTGTTGTTAATGCGCCGCGCTTCAGATAACCAAATCCATGCATTGTTTGACCTCCTGCTTCTGGATTTGGATTTGCAAATAGTCCTGATGCTTGCCGTCGGGAAATTCGAAATTGATGGCAACGCGTTCGGTGTGGGTCTTTTCATCGACACGGATATCGACAATGCTGCCGTCAAATTGGATGACCTTGTCGTCCTCCGGAAAATAGAACAGCACATCCACCTGCGAATATTGCGGAAACTGTTTTTCTACATGTATCGCCACACCGCTGGCGCTCAGATTGGCCATTTTGACCGGCCAGAGTTTGGGAAACTGCTTCAGGAAGTTATCGTCGTGAATCTGACGATAGGCTCCGAGGTAGCTGTTCAGATAAGAGGCGATATACAGAATGGTCTGCACCAACGGGATTTTTTCAAATTTGGGCTGCTGCAGTACCTTGATGGTTTCATCCAGCTTAAAGCCTTCCGGCAGGCGACCTTCCACATAAAAATGCTGCGGGGTCGATTTTTCCAGACTGGTGGCCATTTTCTGCAAATAGACCAGGTATTTCTCCTCGATCATTTGCAGATATTGGAAGGTCTTGGGGGAGGACTGTTCCAGTTTCTTGAGGCTTTTGAAACCCTGCAGATGATCGTTGATACGCATCCAGTAATCGAGATTGTTGCGCGGGTTGCGTCCTTCGGAAATGGCGCGCGAACAGTCACCGAAAAAGTCGATGTAATGGAGCATCTCTTCGACGATCTGGGTAATGGTGACGGTATGTTCCTGGACGCGTCTGGCCCAATGGCGAACCTGGAATTTCTGCTCTTCAACCTTGTTCAGAAAGGTCTGCGGAAAGTAGTTGACGCCGGTTGCATAGATCTCGCGGTCTTTGATGGGCGAGCTGGGGACAATAAAATAGCGCACCGGCATATCAATGCGGTAAAAACGTCTGGAGTTGCCTTTTCTAAACCACTTGTTCATCGCTCGGACTGTATCCCATCACAAAAAAATAACAAGTCATAGTTTGTGATTCTATAGAACTTGAATTGGAATTGATACGGTTTTAAAGCATTTATCGCGCCAAAGATAGGTGTCGCCCTGTTGGGCTTGTGTGCAGCCGGTCGAGCAATGGCCGCTGGCGCAGCTGTCGGCGGGAATGACTTGAATATGCCCCTGGCGAATCAGCGGCTCGAGCAGGGCGCGCGCTGCGTCTTCTTCCAAGTCAAAATGGTGACGGATATCGTTCAAGGTTACTTCGTGATGCTGTTTGATGTAACGTTTAATATCCAGCAGAATCATACTATGGCCTGTTTAGGAGTGAAGGCCGGCTCTCATACGGTAGGGTTTGCCGGCTCTGCGCAATGCCAGTGCGATGCCGATAAAGCCAAGTGCAATGGCGCTTAACCACAGTGTACTACTTTGCGGATGCTGGTTAAAGGTCGCCAATTGATAGAAGCCGACAGCGGTGCTGTAGCCCAAGAACAGACTCCAACTGCCGCTGTAGAGCGCCCAGCGCCATCCCAGCTCCTGTTTGATGGCACCGAAGGTGGCCACGCAGGGGAAATACAGCAATACCAGCAGCAGGTAGGCGTAGGCGCCGACTTTGCCATCAAAGTAATAGACCATCTTGTCGAGAGTGGAGGGGGTGAAGCCCTGTTCCTCGGCAATGGCTTTTTTATCGACGATGTTTTCAATCGACTGCAGGCCCAACGGGTCGTTGACGTCGGTCACAATGCCCGGAAGATTGGCCGGAATCGTCATCAGCGCCTCTTTGAGCGCGCCGAGGAAATCATAGTCTTCCACGGTGTCGGGTTCGGCGGGCGTATCCATGTTTTGATAGAGCGCATCCAGGGAGCCCACCACGACCTCCTTGGCGAGCAGGCCGGTAATCAGGCCGACCGTGGCCGGCCAGTTTTCTTCGGTAATGCCGAGCGGTTCCACTATCGGCGTGGCGGCTTTGGCCACTTCACTGAGCACAGAACTCGGCTGGTTTTCGTGGCCGAAGCTGCCGTCGGTTCCCAGACTGCTCAACAGATGCAGGGCGAGTACCACCATCACAATGATTTTACCGGCATCCATAATGAAGCTTTTGAGCTTGTTGCGGGTGTTGAGCAGGACGTTGATCACGGCAGGCTTATGGTAAATGGGCAGCTCCATCAGCATCGCCGGCGCTTTGCCGGGCAAAAGGGTGTGTTTGAGCAGCAGCGCCGTCAGCACCGCTGCCAAAATACCGGCGGCATACAGCGAAAACACAAAAAGGGCGGCATAGTCGGCAAAAAATGCCGTGGCAAACATCACATAGACCGTCAGGCGCGCGCTGCACGACATAAACGGCGTCATCATAATGGTCATAATGCGGTCGCGGGAATCGGGCAGGGTGCGCGACGCCAGTACCGCCGGAATATTGCAGCCGAAGCCGACGACCAACGGGATAAAGGCCTGACCGGAAAGCCCCAGACGGCGCATCAGGCTATCCATAATAAAGGCGGCGCGCTGCATATAACCAGTCTCTTCCAAAATGGAGAGCAGCAGAAACAAGGCGCCGATGACCGGAATGAAGGTCGCCACCACCTGCACGCCGCCGCCGATGCCTTGTGCCAGAATGGCCACCAGCCAGTCGGGCGCGCCGACGGATTGCAGCAAGGCGCTGGGGCCGTCCACAAACAGCGCCTGCGCGCCCAGGTCGAAAAAGTCGATAAAGGTGTTGCCCACCGTGATAGACAGCGCAAACACCAGATACATGATGCCCAGAAAGATCGGCATGCCCCACACCGGATGCAGGGCCCAGCGGTCTAAGGTATCGGTGGTGTTGCGGGTAAAGCGGTCGGTGTGGATCACACTGGCATGGCTGGCGTCGTGCGCGTATTGAAAATAGAGATCGGCGGAAATCAGCGCCAGGTCTTCCTGATAGTGCGCTTCGAGTTTGGTTTTCTCGGCCTGACAGAAACTGCGCAGTTCAAGCGGCGCCGATTCCGGTTTAATCAGCATCTGCAGGGTTTTCCAGCAGGAGTCGGAGTCCGGGCTGGCCTGTTGGTCGCGCACGGCATGCACCGAGGCATGCAGCGTCTCAGGCAGATCGAAATGCAGATTGGATTTGCGGTTCAGCAGGCCGGGTAGCTGCTGTTTGAGCTCGTCGATACCTTGATTGAAATAGGCCGATACCGGAATCACCGGGCAGCCGAGCGACTTGGAAAGCGTATCGGTATCGATCTGCAGATGACGTTGGTTGAGCAGATCCATGCGGTTGAGCACCACCACCACGGGCAGCCCCATGTGCAGCAGTTGTGCGGTCAGAAACAGCTGGCGCTCCAGACTGGTGGCATCCACCACGTTCAGAATCAGGTCGGTCGGCTGGCATTGCAGGTAATCGAGCGCGACCTTTTCATCCAGACCGCTATGGCTCGATTGTTCCAGACTGTAAACGCCGGGCAAGTCCATCAGATGATAGTGGTCGTCGCCGATGTCCATAAACCCGGTTTTTTTCTCCACGGTGACGCCCGGCCAGTTGCCGGTGGTCTGCTGGGCCCCGGTCAGACGGTTGAACAGCGTGGTTTTGCCGCAGTTGGGATTGCCGATCAGCGCGATTTGATAGGCGTTACCGCGTGCGCCGTGCTTTTTGAATTTAATTTTGGGTTTGACGGTCATGAGAGTACTTCTACCTGAATATTGGAGGCAATGGTTTTATCGATCGCAAAACGGCTGCCGTCGACACAGATCACCAGATTCTGGCCGCGCACCAAAATCAGTTTGACCAGACTGTGGGTGTGAAAACCGAGGTTAACCAAACGCATTTTGGTTTCCAAATTGCCTTTGAGGGCGGTGATTTGGCTGGTTTGGCCGCTATGACATTGGTCCAGCGTAGTGTGTAATCTGTGTGTCATGTTTTTAAATGATAATTATTGACATTTGGTTGAAGATGTTAGCAAAAAACGGCTATTTTCTCAAGTTAAATGATATTTATTTACATTTGAGGGTGAGCGAAAAAAGGGGGGCGGAGAAGCAGATTCAAAATTTAACGGGCCGGGTTAAAAGCGTTTGAACCACAGAGGCACAGAGCAATACTGAAATGAGAGAAGCGAAAATAGCTCTTTTAATCCTAAAACCTCAGTGTCTCTGTGCCTCTGTGGTTAATCTCTAACACCCGGCCTGTTGAGTTTTCAGGCGCGTTTTTTCTGCACTTTGTAGAGCGCGATTTCACCCAGTAGATTGGGCAGCAGGCGCATTCCCAAGGTGCTGCGGTGTTCGGAATTGACCACCGCGCGCTCGACCACCTCAATGCCTTTGGATTCACACAGGTCTTCAAAGTCGTTGAAGGTACACAGGTGAATGTTCGGCGTGTCGTACCAGTGGTACGGCAGGGTTTCGGTTTCCGGCATGCGCCCTTTGAGCACAAGCTGGGCGCGCATGCGCCAGTGGCCGAAGTTCGGGAAGGTGATAATGCTCTGTTTGCCGATGGCGAGCATGTCATCCAACAGTTCATCCGGACGTTTCACCACTTGCAAGGCCTGCGTCATGATGACGAAATCAAACGAATCGGCGTCGAAATAGTGCGGCAGATCGTGGTTGTCCAAATTGCTGTGAATCACGTTGATGCCGGCCTGAATCGCCGCGATGTTTTTTTGCGCATCGATTTCCATGCCGTAGCCGCTGACCTGTTTGCTCTGCATCAGGTGCGTCAGCAGCTTGCCGTCGCCGCAGCCCAGATCGAGCACGCGGCTGTTGGGTGTGATCCAGTCGGAGATCAGAGTGAATTCAGGCGAGATTGGGGTCAAAGATTTCTGGCTCATAATGTGGTCGGGCTCCCCGTTGAGAGTTCATCGGCAACGCGTTGCATATAGGCTCTGAAAACCCCCTCGTAGTGCGCATTCGGCAGCAGGAAGGCGTCGTGGCCGTGTTCCGAGGTCACTTCGGCGTAACTCACGTCGGCGTCGTTGTCGAGCAGGGCTTTGACGATTTCGTGCGAGCGCTGCGGCGAGAAACGCCAGTCGGAGGTGAATGACACCACCAGGAATTTTGCCGTGGCCTTGGCCAGCGCTGCCGACAGGTCGTGATCGTATTCCGCCGCCGGATCGAAATAGTCCAACGCCTTGGTCATCAACAGGTAGGTGTTGGCGTCAAAATTCTGCTTGGTGGCGAATTTTTCGCCCTGATAGCGCAGGTAGCTCTCTACCTGGAACTCCACTTCATAGTTGTACTGCAATTTGCCTTCGCGCAGTTCGCGGCCGAATTTGTTGCCCATCATGTCGTCCGACAGATAGGTCAGATGGCCGAGCATACGCGCCAGCGCCAAGCCTTGTTTGGGCGTGGTGCCGGCTTCGATAAAACGGCCGTCGTGGAAGTCCGGATCGGACATAATGGCGCGGCGCGCCACTTCGTTGAAGGCGATGTTTTGCGCCGACAGTTTCGGCGCGGCGGCGATGACGACCGCATGGCGCACCTTTTCCGGATAGTCGATAGCCCACTGCAAGACCTGCATGCCGCCCATCGAACCGCCGACCAAAGCCGCCCACTGCTCGATGCCGAGGTGCTGACGCAGTTCGTTCTGGCTGTTGACCCAGTCGCGACAGGTCACAATCGGAAAATCCGGGCCGTAGACGCGGCCAGTTTCTGGATTGATGCTGGTCGGGCCGGTACTGCCGCGGCAGCCGCCGAGATTGTTGGAGCAGACCACAAAGAATTTGTCGGTATCGATCGGTTTGCCGGGGCCGATATAGCCGTCCCACCAGCCGGGCTTGCCGTCGGCATCGACACCGGCAACGTGGTGGTCGCCGCTGAGTGCGTGGCAGATCAGAATGGCGTTGGAGGCGTCGGCATTAAGCTCGCCATAGGTTTCGTAAATCAACTCATAATGCGGCAGAGTCGCACCGCTGACCATGTGCAGCGGTTTGTCGACCTGTAAAATCTGAGGAGTAGTCGGGGTTGGAATCATCAAGTCTAACCTATCAAAAAGCGGGTGATTACAGCATGCCCTGGGCGAGCTGGACAATCGAACCCACGACGACGATTTGGAATAGTTTAATGGCGACAATCGCCGCAAGCGGCGACAGATCAAGACCACCCATCGGCGGGATCATGCGCTGAAAGGGCGCCAGGATCGGGCGGGTAATCTGATTGAAAATCTCGGTATTGGGGTTATAGCCCGGCGACACCCAGCTTAGAATCGCCTGGATGATAATCAGCCAGAACATCATGTCGAGCAGCTGGTTCATGATTTCGGTGATGGAGGCCAAGGCGATGGCCACGGCGCCGAAATCGCGGTCGGTCAGCAGGCCGATCACCCAGACAAAGATGGCCTGAATCACCACGGCGGTGAGTATTGCCGCCCAGTCCCAGCGGCCGCGCGTGGACAGTATTTTATTGGCCGGCGCGCACAGCGGGTTGGTGACTTTGGCGATGAAATGCACGATCGGGTGGCGCCAGTCCACATGCGCGGCACGCATCAGAAAACGCAGCATCAGCGCAAAAATGACCAGGCCGACTGCAAACTGCAGCAGGAACAAGCCGCCTTGGCCTGCCGGAGAGCTCATGGTTTCCATCAGATTTCGCCTCCCAGTTCATTGGCCAGTTCTTCCGCACGGTTGCGCGCGGCCTGCATGGCCTGGGCGACGATGCCCTGTAATCCGGCCTGTTCAAAAGTTTTGATCGCCTGTTCGGTGGTGCCGTTGGGCGAGGTCACGTTTTTGCGCAGCGTCTGGCAGTCATCCGAGCTTTCCATGACCATTTTGGCCGCACCCAGCGCGGTTTGCATGGTCAACAGATGGGCCGTCTTGGCGTCCAGTCCCATCTGCTGGGCGGCGTTTTCCATCGCTTCCATAAACAGGAAATAATAGGCCGGGCCGCTGCCCGACAGCGCGGTCACCGCATCAAGCTGGGTTTCTTCATCCACCCAGATAGTCAGGCCGGCGGCGCGCATAATGTGCTCCGCCTCGTCGCGCTGGGCGCGGCTGACCTTGGGGTTGGCAAACAGGCCGGCCGCACCGCTTTGGATCAGCGACGGGGTGTTGGGCATGGTGCGCACAATCGCCATGTCGCCACCCAGCCAGCGGTCGATATCGGTGGTGCGGATGCCGGCCGCGACGGAAACGATGAGCGCTTCGGTTTGCTGTACGGTGGCGGCAATGTTTTTGCAGACGGTTTGCAATACCTGCGGTTTGACCGCCAGAATGACAATATCCGCCAGCTGCACGGCTTCATTGTTGTCGGCATAGCAGTGAATGCCGAAGGTCTGCGTCAGGCTATGGCGTTGCAGTTCGGTTGGATCGGACGCAATGATTTTCGCTTGCGGATAACCGCTGGCAATCAGGCCGCCGATCAGGCTTTTGGCCATATTGCCGCCACCAATAAAACACAGGGTTGCTTGCATAACTGAAAGTTCCGTTTGCCATAAATGAAAAGAGTTAAGGTGAAACATTATAAAGGATAAATGGCTAAAGCATAGCCTTACAATTCGGTGTTTAACGCGCGCTAAAAACTCAGCAGGCCGGGTAGCGGGGCGAAAAGTGGCGGCCGCATGAAGGCGGCTGACAAAATGGATTAAAAAACGCTTTGGAGGTTCAAGTTATCGTCGAGGCAGCCGTTAAGTGAATTAGAGAGGCGGTCGCATAACAAAATTAAAACTGCCCTTTATCCATCGGCCCTTTAGACGGGTCATGGAACAAAAAGGAGAGCCGAGCCGTTAAACGTTAGCGTTTAGCGGCTTTTTCTTTTCTGCTTCGTATGATTCCAGAAACGCCTCGAATTCGTTCAGTTTGAGGGGTTTGGAATAGAGATAGCCCTGATACACATCACAGCCGAATTTGGCGAGTAATTCCGCCTGCTGTTGAACCTCGACTCCTTCGGCCAGGGTATGCATTCCCACCTTCTGGGCGATTTCGATAATACTTTTGACCAATCCCTGGTCTTTTAAGTCCTGCAGCATGTGTTCGACAAAACTCCGGTCGATTTTAAGCTCGTTGATCGGCAGTTTGCGCAACATGCACAAGGAGGAGTAGCCGGTACCGAAGTCGTCGAGAGCGATGCTGACATGCTGCGCGTGCAGCTGTTGCAGAACCGGCAATACCCTGTCGAGTTCTTCGATAAACAGCGATTCGGTCACCTCAAGCGTCACATCACTGCTCTGCAAGCCGCTGTCGCGGATAGCCGCCATAAACTTCCGGTAAAAATGCGGGTCGAGAAACTGTTTGACGGAAACATTGACCGATACGCGGAAATAGTGGCCGCTGCGCAATTGTAAAGCGGCCATCGCGTTCAGTGCCGTCTGGGTGATGAACAGTCCCAGGCCCGGCATAATGCCGATCTCCTCGGCGATATGGATGAATTCATCCGGCGACACAAATCCCAATTCCGGGTTTTCCCAGCGCGCCAGACACTCCACGCCGTAGAGTTCACCCTGACGGTTGAATTGCGGTTGATAGACCACATAGATTTCGCCGTGTTCCATTGCGCGTCTTAGGTGGTGTTCGATGAACATCTTGCGGTCGGAGAGCTGCTTGATTTCGTCGGAAAAAACTTCGACCGAATTCTTGCGCTTTTTGGCTTCATACATCGCCATATCGGCCTGGCTCAGCAGGGTGTCGATAAAGAAGTTTTCTTCAGTGCTTCTGGCAATGCCGATGCTGGCGCCGATATTGAAGCTCATGCCATCCACTTCATAACTCTGGGAGAGTGTCTGGATAATCTCCCGGGCGATCGGGATGTCTTTGTCGCTGTCAAACAGGATGACCACAAATTCATCTCCGCCAAAGCGGAAAATCTGTTCGGACTGGGAGACAAAGCTCTGCAGGCGTTTGGAAACCTGCACCAGAATTTTGTCGCCGATGCCGTGGCCGAAGGCGTCATTGATGTTTTTGAAGTTATCCAGGTCAATAAACAGCACGCTATACGCGTGGGTTTTCTGCAGGCCGCGCTGTTTGAAAATCTGTTGCAGATGGTAGCGGTTGTAGAGCCCGGTCAACGGATCGTGATTGGCGTGAAACTGCAGAGTCTGGCGCGTACGACTTTCATTTCGGTGGATGGTTTTGATCAGCCAGAAAATAATGGCGTTGAAAACGATAAAAATCAGCAGATAGTCCACAAAGGTTTTGATCAGGGTGTGGTTCAGGCGCGAGGCGGATTCGGCGACGATCGCCCATACCCCGTAGTCGGGATCATACGCGGCGCTTTGCAAAGCGGCGTGTTCAAAGGTGTTGGAGTAGTGTTCGAAAAAATAAGGCCCCTCATGGGCGCCGGACTGGGCTTGGGTGATGCTTACCCCGTAATTGCGGATGAGCTGGCTGTTGATGTCGTCGATGACGGCCGGCGGGATGTTTTCGGAATAGTATTGTGGATATTGCTCCGGGCGGATGCCGCTGATATAGATTCTCGATTGGTTGTAAGCGTTGGCAAATAAAATGCCGCGGTTCTGGCCCAGGTCGGTTTTGCCAAGAAATCCCCGGTCGTCGATGCGGATGCCGGTTGTCATGACCGCCACGACCTGGCCGAATTCGTCTCGGAGCGCTTTGCGCAGCGGGACGACCCAGGCGTCTAAGGGGGCAAAAAAGTAGGTGGAGCCGAGCACCATGCGTTCGCTCTTCAAAGCACGCTCAAAACTCTCTTTGCTAGCATTCATTTCCAGCAGATTGGGCAGCTTGTCGATAGCCGCGCTACCGCTTAGGCTTAAGAAACGGCCTTGTGGATCTACCAGCCCGAACCCGGCGAGCTCCGGTTTGGCATCGAGCATTTTCTTGAGCAGTTGCTGGGATTTGGTCTGATCCAGATAGGTCTGATTCTCCAGCAGATTGTTGCCGAGAATGTCGAGCAGCAGTTCGTTTTCGACCAGGGTTGAATGAAAGTTGTTGCTGATAAGACGGTTGAGGGACGACAGCTCTTTGAAAATGGCGTGTTCCAGCGTCTGGTATTTACTGAAAAACAGCGAGAGCAGGGTCAGGGAGCTGATGGCCAGAATCAAATAGAAAAGCGACCAAATATTTTTCTTAAACAACATCTGCTTTTCATCCTTAAAGAGAGAGGGAAGACCCCGGCCGTTTATCCCGCGTATTTTAAAGGCGGCGTTTGCTGCCCAAAAGATAAAAAATTCTCTCCTTCAATAAACGCAGTTAATTCATGAGTATTATTCCCCGGTTGATTGCGTGGCGGTTTGCGGATAACTGCGTGCGCCGAAGATATCGGTGCCGATGCGCACGATGGTGGCGCCTTCCAGAATGGCGGCTTCCAGGTCGCCCGACATCCCCATTGAAAGGGTATCCAGCGGCAGATCCGGCAGAGCGTTTTGCAGTTGCTGCAACAGTGCTTTCATTTGCGCAAACACGGCGCGCTGCTGCTGAGGGTCATCGGAAATTTCAGGAATGGCCATCAGACCCCGTAAGGTCAGATTCGGCAGTTGGGCGACCTGTTTTGCGGCGTCTATGAGTTCGTCGGGAGAAAAGCCGGCTTTGCTCGCCTCATGGCTGATATTGACCTCCAGCAGAATCTGCAGATTGCCCAGTGCAGCGGGGCGCTGGTGGCTTAACCGTTCGGCAATTTTGAGTCTGTCAACGCTGTGCACCCAGGCGAAATTTTCTGCAATCGGTTTGGTTTTATTGGATTGAATCGGGCCGATAAAGTGCCATTCCAGTTCAGGATGCTGGGCGATTTTAGGGAGCGCTTCCTGCAGATAGTTCTCACCAAAAGAGCTTTGCCCCGCTTTGGCCAAGGCGGCGATCATCTCTACCGGTTTGGTTTTGCTGACCGCCAGCAAAGCGACGCTGCCCTGTTTTCTGCCGGCTTGTTCAACGGCCTTGGCGATGCGGTTTTGTACGCTGTGATAACGTTCTAATAAAGCAGTCTCTTCGCTCATTTCGCGCTCTCCAATTAAGACGTTCTGTTGGCAATCCTGCCGGCAATCATTATAGCGTGTTTGTGGTCTGCATGTCTTTGGCGCCTGCCTGCGGTAGGGACACGAGCGAATTTGTCCGGCATCAATTTTTGTGACGTTTTAGGGCAAACACGCGTCTGCGGGCGTTTGAGAGAGGTATACTGAAAAACGGTACTTTTTAGCAAGGGTAGTAAGGGAAGAGGCATGAAGAAGGTTACATCGAGCGAGAGTAATTATCCCTATAAAGAGAAGATGGCGCGCGACGAATACGAAGAGACCAAGCGCCTGTTGCAGATTGAGCTGTTGAAATTGCAGAAATGGGTCAAGGAGAGCCACGAGCGCATTGTGCTGGTGTTCGAAGGGCGCGATGCCGCCGGCAAGGGTGGCACCATCAAGCGTTTTATGGAACATTTGAACCCGCGTGGCGCCCGCGTGGTGGCGCTGGATAAACCCTCTGAAAAGGAAAAAGGGCAGTGGTACTTCCAGCGTTATATCGAGCAGATGCCGACGGCAGGGGAGATCGTGCTGTTTGACCGCTCCTGGTATAACCGTGCCGGTGTGGAGCGGGTCATGGGATTCTGTTCGCCTACCGAGTTTAATCAGTTTATGCATCAGGCGCCGGAGTTTGAACGGATGATCACCAACGACGGCATCCGCCTGATGAAGTTCTGGTTTTCGGTGGGACGTAAGGAGCAGTTGCGCCGTTTTAACGAGCGCAAACACGATCCGTTGAAGCAGTGGAAGTTGAGCCCGATGGATTTGGCTTCGCTGGACCGCTGGGAGGAGTATACCCGGGCGAAGGAAGATATGTTTTTCTACACCAATACGGCGCATGCCCCCTGGACTGTTGTGAAATCCAACGACAAAAAACGTGCGCGGATCGAGGCGATGCGCTACGTGCTGAATCAGATTCCCTATGCCGGCAAGGATGAGGCGGTGATCGGGCAAGCCGATCCGTTGATTGTCAGTTCCGGTGAAGACATATTTTTAGAAGACTAAGAGCAGCGGTAAAGAGGTGAAGCTATGACGTTAACGATTGAAGACCATGCAGCCAAAGTGGTGGTGCGCTTTAAAGAGATGTTGAGTGACGAGCAGGTGGCCATGATTGGCGAGGAGCATTTTGAGGAACTGGAAATGCTCATCGAAGCGGCGATCGGCTCCAGCGAGGCTAAGGCTTTGCTGCAGGCGGTACATCAGGTGGAGGAACTTTCAAAAAGGCTTGCCAAGCATGTGGCGACCATTGAAAACATGAATTTCTAAGACAGGCGTGAAACGGGCATGGAGAGTCCTTTCCTTAAACAGTGCTGTGCCGTTTTGCGCAGTTAACGGATGAGCGCGCGAATCCAGTGGGTGTTATGCCCTAGGTCGGGTAGCAGCAGAGAGAGAGGGCGGATAATGCGTTCCTCTTCTTTCAGGCTGCGCCAGCGTATGCTTGGCGGGAGCGTTTCAACCGCCATTTTGGAAATTAGTGCAATTCCCAGCCCCACGCGTACCGCTTCCTTGATGGATTCGGTACTGTAGAGTTCGATGACCGGTTGGATCTCCAGATCCAGACGTTGTTTAAACGCCAGCTCAATCATTTCGCGGGTGCCAGACCCCGCCTCCCGAAGTATCAAAGGATACTCGTAGAGGGCGGACAGCGTGATTTCATCGCGCTCAGCCAAAGGGTGATGTTCGGGCATGATTACAATCAGTTCATCCTGTTTCCAGACGGTTGGAAAGTAGCCTGTGTTTTTAATGCCATAGACGCGGCCTTCTACAAAGGCGCCGTCCAGCGCAGTCAGGTTCTGTAAGATCCGTTGCGTGTTGCCCACCATGACATTGACCTTGATCATTGGATAATCTCTATGAAAGCGAGCTATCAGCTTGGGTAAGGCATAGTTGGCAAGGGTGGTGGATGCGCCCACGTTAAGGGTAACGACTTGGTCATATTCCATTTGTAGGCGGAACGTTTCCGCATCAATCAACAGTTTTGCCTGGCGTTGAGCGTAGGGTAGAAGCGACTCTCCCAGTTCGGTCAGTTCAATTCCCATACCCTTGCGCTCATACAAAGGCTGGCTGAAACATTCCTGCAGGGCTTTTAATTGGCCGGAAATTGCAGGTTGCGAGCGATGTAATGCTTCTGCAGCCAAGGAGATGTTTTTGAGTTCGGCCACTTTGGCAAAGGTTAGTAGATGGCTGGGCTTAATCATCATATTTTCCGATAGTTTGTATAACTAAATAGGATTTTATAATAGTTTTCCTTCCCTAAAATAGTTTCTAAATCCAATTATGGGTGGACTTTTAAACACTTGGGAGGGGCTATTATGTTTATGACCACGGCCGACAGAGGCCATACTCTAAACGGGATTCTGCTGGTTGCTTTGTTTGCGGTCACTGCACACACCATTTCTCAAACCGGTCTGTTCACGCATTTGGGCTTAAGCCCGCTGATTGTCGGGATGGTTCTGGGCGCACTCTATGGTAATACCTTGCAGCATCACATACCGCAGGCCTGGCATGCCGGTATTCAGTTTTCGGCCAGAAAAATTCTGCGCTTGGCCATCATTCTCTATGGCTTTTCCATTACCTTGCAGGAAGTCGCTTCCATTGGTTGGCAAGGTATTGTGCTGGCAGCCACGGTGGTGGTAAGCATTTTGTGGGCGGGTTATCTATTGGGGACAAAACTCCTAAAAATGGAGCCGGAGACCGCTCTTTTGACTGCGGCCGGCAGCGCCATTTGCGGCGCGGCGGTTGTGGCGATGGAGCCCGCGACCAAAGCGCAAGGCCACCAAACTGCCGTGGCGGTTGCAACGGTGGTGGTTTTCGGTACTGTGGCCATGTTTTTGTACCCGCTCTTGGATAGTTTGCATCTTATTAAGCTGAGCGCGGAAGCCAAGGGGCTGTATTTTGGCAGCACCCTGCATGAGGTGGCGCAGGTGGTGGGTGCGGCCAGCGTGTTGCCGGCTTCGGCACAGGATGTAGCGGTTATTGAGAAAATGACGCGCGTTTTAATGATAGTACCGGCGATTTTGGTGGTGGGGTGGTTTTTAGGGCGTAAACAGCGTGGTGAATCTTCCGTAAAACCCTCCTGGAGCGATTCGATTCCATGGTTTGCGGTGGGTTTCATGGCAGTAACCGCATTTAACTCGTTCAATCTGCTGCCGCTCGAAATGGTACGATCCATTCACGAATTTGACGCCTTTTTGTTGACCATGGCAATGGTTGCACTGGGAATGGAAACGCAAGTGAGCAAAATGAAGCAGGTGGGTTCAAGCGCTTTTATTCTGGCGGGTATCTTGTTTTTAATGCTGATGGTGGGCGGTTATTTTGCGGTGAGTCTGCTGACGGCTTAAAGAGTCAGTCTGTTGCTTGAGGATATTTTTAACGGCTATTTTTGATGGCTGTTTCAGGGGACGTCAATCGCTTCAAATTGCAACCATGAATACGTGTGAGCAAGCTGAGCGCAAGCTTGGTTGAGCGACTCGGGCAAAAAGGCGCGAACCCGCCAAGGTTCAGGATTTTTATTTGTAGTGCGAAGTTGTTGTTCGCTTTCGAGCCAGCGCGCAAACAGTTCGGGTAAGTTGCCGTCGTAGCACCCCGGCAATCCCCAGGCGCTGCTCAAGCGGTTGGGGATTTTCCAGTCCTCCAGCAAGGGGCAGGCGCCAATCGCTTGCACCGGCAGGCCGCTTGCCATGAATTTGGCCGGTTTGACCGCAAATGGAAAACCTTCGCTGGCATGCAACAAGGCGAAAAGCGGCGCTCGATGGGTTTGCGACAGGCGGCGTGCTTCATACAGCAAAGGGCCGATGCCTAAATCCGCACCGAGCAGGAGGGTGGCCTGTTGAGTTTCTGCAAGCGTCTTTTCCGGCATAGTGTCCGTTAGTGCGCTAAGTGTGGTTAGAGCTGAGTTTTCAAGAAAAGCAGGTTCCAATGCCGCTTGGCTAAGCAGTTGCAGTTGCGTTTGCTGTGCATGAAACAGGGTTGCCTGCAAGGCGGCTTCGGGCAGGGTATAGCGGTAAGCCAAACTGGTAGGGGCCTGCTCCAGCTCAAGGTTCAACACATAGAAGCCGCCGGCCTGCGGCGACTGGCTGATGTGTTTGATTTTGAGAGTTTCCATCTGCGGCATTGCGAATAGCGCGTTAAGCGATTTTAAACCGGATTGTCGCGGTAGACCGGACGCCCCTGGAAGTAGGTCTGCTCCACCTTGCCGACAAATTCCCAGCCGACAAACGGCGAGTTTTTGCCTTCGGACAGCATGCGTTCCTTCTCCAATGTCCAGATCGCTTCGGGGTCGACAATACACAGGTCGGCGGAGTTGCCGCTTTCCAGACTGCCGATATTGCGTTGCAGAATCGCCGCCGGATTTTGGGTCACGGCACGCACTGCAGTGGTTAAATCCAGGCCGTTTTCAAACACCAGTTTCAACAGCAACGGCAATAAGGTTTCCAGTCCGCTGATGCCGGGACGGCTTTCGCCGAACGGCAGGGCTTTGTCGTCTTTTTCCAGTGGAGTATGGTCACTGACCACCGCGTCGATAATGCCGTCCTTCAGACCTTGCAGCAGGGCGTCTTTATCCTGCTGGCTGCGCAGCGGCGGCGAGACATGAAAGAGGCTGTTGAAACCCAGCAGATCCATCTCCGACAGGTGCAGCTGGTGGATGGCGACATCGCAGGTGACCGGCAAGCCGCGTTTTTTGGCGTCACGAATCATCTCCACCGAGCGGGCGCAGGAGAGTTGCGAGAAGTGCGCGCGGATGCCAGCCTCTTCGACCAGAATCAGGTCGCGTGCCAAGGCGGTGGTTTCGGCAGACGGCGGAATGGCGGCCAGCCCCAAACGCGAACTGACCGGGCCGCTGTGGGCGACGCCTTTGTTTTTGAGTTTTTGGTCTTCGCAGCGCAGCATGACCACCAGGTCGTGTGACACCGCGTATTCCAAGGCGTTTTTCATGGTCAGGGCGTTTTGAATCGGCTGGTCCGCCTGACTGAGCGCCACGCAACCGGCTTGCTGCAGCGAGTACATGCCGCTGAGCAGTTCACCTTGCAGTCCTTGCGTCAAGGCGCCGATCGGCATGACAAACGCCGTGGCGGCCTGGCGCGCGCGGCGTTGAATCAGCTCGGTGACCGCCTGGGTGTCGTTGACCGGAGAGGTGTCCGGCGGGCAGCATAAACTGGTAATGCCGCCGGAAACGGCCGCTTTGGTTTCGGAGGCGATATTGCCCGCATAGTTGGAGCCGGGATCTCCCAAACGCGCCTGCAAATCCACCAGGCCGGGTAGCACCCATTTAGCGGTGGCATCAATCTCCTGGTCGGCACTGAAACCTTCCGGCGGTGTCGTGCTGATGGCGACGATGCGACCGCGGGAGATGTAGATATTGGCAATTTCATCGAGATTTTGGCTTGGGTCGATGACGCGGCCGTTGTTAATAGCAAGTCTCATGCTTGTTCCTCCTCGTTCTCCAGCTCTAGGGAGGCCTGTTCGGATTGGTGTTGTGCCAGTTGGGCGGCATTGCTCATCATGATGGACATAATCGCCATGCGCACCGCGATGCCGTAAGTGACCTGTTGCAGAATAACCGATTGCGGGCCGTCGGCGACCTCGGAGTCGATTTCCACGCCGCGGTTGATGGGGCCGGGGTGCATGACGATGGCATCGGGTTTGGCCAGCGCCAGGCGCTTGGTGGTCAGGCCGTAAAGTTTGAAAAACTCTTTTTCGCTCGGAATCAGAGCGCTTTTCATGCGTTCGTTTTGCAGGCGCACCATGATAATCACGTCAACATCACGTAAGCCCTCTTCAATGTCGTCGTAGTAGTGCACTCCCATCGCTTCCGGATGGGTCGGCATCAGCGTTTTGGGGCCGATGACGCGGATTTCGCGCGCCTCCAGAATGCTCAGCGCCTGAATCTGGGAGCGCACGACGCGCGAGTGCAGCACGTCGCCGACAATCGCCACCTTCAGATCGAAAATATCCCCCTTGTGCTTGCGGATGGTGAACATGTCGAGCATCGCCTGGGTCGGGTGAGCATGTTGACCGTCACCGGCGTTCATCACGTGCACGTGCGGCGCAACATGCTCGGCGAAGAAGTGCGCCGCGCCGCTTTCCGCATGGCGGATCACAAACATATCGGCCTGCATGGCCTGCAGGTTCCACAGGGTATCGAGCAGCGATTCACCCTTTTTGGTGGCCGATGTGGCGATATCCAGACTCGCCACATCGGCGGAGAGGCGTTTTTCGGCGATTTCAAAGGTGGTGCGGGTACGTGTGCTCGGCTCGAAGAACAGGTTCATAATGGTCTTGCCGCGCAGAATCGGTACCTTTTTAATCTCGTTGGTTTTCGGATTGATAAAGGATTCGGCGGTGTCGAGAATCTCCAGCAGATGGTGCTGCTTCAAACCTTCAATCGTCAGAAAGTGCTTGATCTTGCCAAGTTCGTTGAGTTGCAGGTTGGGGGCGGTTAAACGTGCGCTCATACGGAGTCCTCTTCGGGGTCGGTCAAAGAAACGGTCAGCGGGTCTGGGCCGGATACTTTCAAGGTTTTATTGCATTCGATGCTCATGCCGATGACATCCGCCTGGAATGGCAGCTCGCGGCAGCCTTTGCGGTCCAGCAGTGTTACCAAGGTGACGGAAGCGGGGCGGCCGTAATCGAAAATCTCGTTGAGTGCCGCACGGATGGTGCGCCCGGTGTAGAGCACGTCATCCACCAGAATGATGTGTTGGTCTTCAACTTCCCAAGGAATGTCCGAGGGCATCACGGTGGGGTTGATGCCTACCTTGGAAAAGTCGTCACGGTAGAAATTGATGTCGATGACACCGAGCGCGTCGGGCAGTTGCAGTTGGTCATGCAGCTGTTGCGCCACCCAGACGCCGGCGGTGCGGATGCCGATCATCTTGGGCGATTTGTCCATAATCGGCATCGTGCGCAGGGTGCCGCCCATCTGTTCTATCAGGGCGTTGACATCGATATTCAGTTGGCTCATTCAGTCGTTTCCGGGTTGGTGGCTGGCGACACGGTTAGGCGCTCCAGCCAGTTCTGTAAAATAATCTGGGCAGCATGGTCATCAATATGCTGACGCTTGAGCTGGCGGCTCTCGGCCTCAATCGAGCTGAGTTGCTCTTCAATATAATACACCGGACAGTGGTAACGTCCGCTCAGACGCTGCCCGAACTTGCGCGCCGGTTGCGTCAGCGGCTGTTCGCTGCCATCCAGCCGGAAGGGGAGGCCGACGACAATCGCCACCGGTTGCCATTTTTCAAACAGGCGGGTGATATGTTCCCAGTCGGGCTTGCCGTCTTTGCTGTTGACGATAGCCTCCGGCGCAGCAGTTTGGGTGATGGTCTGGCCGACGGCGACGCCGATGCGTTTTAAGCCGAAATCGAACCCCAGAACCACTCCGTGAACAGATTGGGCGCTGTTAGGCATGACCGGCCTCTGCGGTTAAAAATTCGGGTGAAATGCCCAAAGTGCCGAGTGCCACCTCCCAGGTGGTTTCGATAGGGGTATCGAATAGCAGGCTTTGATTGTACGGGATGGTCAGCCAGCTGTTATCCTGGATTTCCTGTGCGAGTTGACCGGGTTTCCAGCCGGCAAAGCCCAAACATACCTTGAATTTTTCGGGGCCGGTTCCCTCTGCAAACGCTTTGAGAAGGTCTTCGGAAACCGTCATGGCGAGATTGTCCTGAAGCGGCATGCTGCTCTTCCACTGCCCGGGCGGAGTGTGCAGAATAAAACCGCGCTCCATATCAACCGGCCCGCCCATCAACACCGTGTTTTCCAGATAGTGCAACCCTTGTTCCACATGAAGTTCGAAGTGTTCTAAAAGTTGGGATAGGGTGAGTTCGTGGGGTAAATTAAGGACAAGCCCCATGGATCCATATTCGTTGTCTTCAACCATGTAAATCACGGTTTTCTCGAACCAGCTGTCGTCCAGACTGGGCATGGCGATGAGGAAATGGTGTTCAAGGGATTGGATTTCTTTCATAGCGGTAAATTATAGCAGTTTGGTGCGTTTTTCCATGGCTTTTGTTTGCTGGATTTGGCCGTTTTCGTCAATCACCAAAACCTCCTGAATGCCCATTTTTCGGGCAATCTCCCGCCAGTGTTGCGGACCTGCAATCAGCAGCGCGGTGGCGGCCGCGTCTGCCGTGGTGGCATCAGGATGGATGACGGTCACGGAGACCAGTCCGGTTGCCGGATATCCGCTGTTGGGGTTGAGGATATGGCTGAAGCGTTGCCCCTGCCACTCGAAATAGCGTTGATAGGTGCCGGAGGTGACAATGCTTAAATCACCCGACAGGTCGACCTCTGCCAAAGCGCGTTGCGGGTCGGACGGATCCTGTATGCCGATAGCCCAGACGTCCCGGCCGTTTTTGTGGCCGATGGCACGCATATCGCCACCGATATTGACGACCGCATTTTCAATGCCCTCGGCACGCAGCTCCTGGATGGCGATGTCCAGTGCCAGCCCCTTGGCATTGCCGCCGAAATCGAGGCTGACATCGCTATTGCGGCTGTAGAGCAGGTTGTCCTTGAAATAGAGGTCGGCAATGGAAGGGCGCGATTTTAGCCAGTGTGCAATTTGTGTTGCTGAGGGCGGCGGGCCTTGCCAGTGTTCGCTGTGAAACCCCCATAATGCGATCAAGGTGCCAATCCCCGGGTCGAACAGGTAGTCACTCTGCTTCGCGAGCTGCTGCGATTTGAGGATAAACTCTTTGACGGAGTCGGCGATCTGAATGGGTTGCTGCTGCTGAATCGCTTGATTCATCTTGCTGACAATGCCCCCCTTTTCCCAGGCATGCCATTCATGGTGGAACTGCTGGAAGCGGGTTTCGACCGCATGAATCGCTTTTTCCGCTTGGGTCTTGTTGTGTGTGTAGGTGGTGATTTGCACCAGTGTTCCAAACACCAGCATTTGTGCTTTGGTTTCGACAGGCTGCGCGGTGCAGGCGCTCTGCGTCAAGGCAAGTGTGAACCATACCAAAATACTCGGAATCGAGAGGTTTTTTAACTTGTTAAGTGGCGTTCGGAACATCATCATATCTGTTTTGTTGGGGTGAAACTGTGCAAAAATGGCGTCCTAAAGCTTCATGGCCCGACACCTGCTTATTCTAACTTATGGTGCGCATAAGCCAGGTGACATACAATAGCTAAATTTAGGCGCCAAAGAAAACGCTGCTATCCGGTTGGATAGGGTAGGATTATTTTAGTGGAAATGCATGGTCTCTGGCCGGAATTGTTTAACCAGAGGCTTCTTTAATCTTGTGACGGTATCGGTGGGACTTTGCGCCTTTTTTACCGAATGGAAGTAGTGGGAAAGTGAGTTATGGGTGTGATTTTAACGGGTAAAGAACGCGAAGTAGCGCCCGGTATTACGATTGTTTCAAAGACGGATCTGTACGGAACCATAACTGAAGTCAACGAAGAATTTATGCGCATCAGCGGCTATACCTGTGAGGAACTCATTGGTCATCCGCATAATATTTTGCGCCATCCCGACGTGCCGAAGGCCGTTTTTGCCGACTTGTGGGCGACCTTGAAGCAAGGCAAGCCGTGGGTCAATTTAGTCAAAAACCGTTGCAAGAACGGCGATCATTATTGGGTTGAGGCGAACGTCAGTCCGGTGGTGGAAAACGGCGAAGTGGTGGGTTATATCTCGGTACGCCGCCGTATCAGCGATGCGCAAAAAGCCGCCGCCGAGGCGCTCTACAAACAGGTGAATGCCGGCAAGGCGGAGGTTAAAAACGGTTTTGTGGTCGACTGGAAGCGACGTCTTTGTTTGGCCAACAAAATCAATCCGCTGTTTATCCTGATGTTCCTGATCGTGCAGATGAGTGTGTTCGGGATACTGGATGCACTCAATATCATTACCGTTCCCTGGCTGATTCAAGCGGTCGTACTCTCCATTTCGCTGTTATATGCGGTGCGTGTCAACGCCTTCGTGAAGAATCAGGTCAGGACATTTGATGAGTTGCTGAAAGCCGCCTCGCAGGGCGATTTTACCCGCCAGGTGGATACTTACGGCAATACCTGGGTGGGCAAATTGGCTTCGGACTTGAAGCGCATGCAGATTCAGATGGGGGCCAGTTACGAGGATAACCGTTTGCAGCTGATTCAAAATACCCGTCTCAAGACCGCACTGGATAGCGCTTCCACCTGCATGCTGGTGGCCGACAATGACGATAAAATCATCTATCTGAATCAGGCGTTCGAGACGTTGCTGCGTCAGCACGAAACCACATTGCAGGCCATGAATCCCTCCTTTTCGCGGGCACATCTGCTCGGCAGCGATCTTGCGGCGCTACACCCGGATGCGGCGGCATTCAAAGCGCGTTTGCGCGGTTTAAGCTCGCTGTCTTCCGAGGAGTTGCACTTGAAGGAGCTGATATGGCGTCTGGTCGCCCAGCCGGTGATGAACGAGAAAGGGCAGCGTATCGGTACGGTGACGGAGTGGCGTGATATGACGCAGCAACGCAATATCGAACAGCGTCTGGATACCACACTGAAACTGGCGGCCAAGGGACATACCGATTTGAGTCTGGCGACCGAAGGATTGGATGGTTTCTATCTTTATACCGCCAGCAATGTCAATGTGCTGTTGCGCAGTCTAAACGGCGCCATAGAGGATATGGTGAAGGTCATGGCCGGTCTGGCGCAAGGGGATATCCAGTTCCGCGTCGAAAAAGAGTTGAGCGGCGCTCTGGCGGCCATGAAGGGCGCCACCAACGTTTCCCTGGATAATTTAAGTGCGATTATCATGCAGATCCGCAAGGTCGCGCATATGGTCAGATTGGCGGCGGCAGAGTCGGCCCAGGCCTCGGACGACCTGTCCAACCGCACGCAGCAGGCGGCGGCCACGTTGGAAGACGTGAACTCCAGTATGCAGGTGATCAACAAGCTGCAACAGCAAAACACGCAGGCGTTGCAAGGGGTCACGCAGCTCAGTCAAGAGGCGATGGAGCTGAACCATCAGGCCAGAGAGTCGATGGATGCCTCGATTGAAGCGATGGAGGGTATCCGCGAAACCTCCGCCAAGATCGGCGATATTATCGGTTTGATCGACGGAATCGCTTTCCAGACCAATTTGCTGGCATTGAATGCCGCGGTGGAAGCGGCGCGCGCCGGCGAGCACGGCCGCGGTTTTGCCGTGGTGGCGGGTGAGGTGCGCAATCTGGCGCAGAAATCGGCCGAAGCGGCGCGCGAAATCAAACTGTTGATTGAAGAAGCTGGCAGCAAGGTCAATCAAGGGGCAGAACGGGTGCATGCGACGCATACCATGTTCGGCGAAGTCGATCAGAGCGTCATCAAAATCAGCGGAACGCTGGGTGACGTCATGGAGTCGATTGGCGAGCAGCAGCAGAGTGTGCGCGACATCAGTTCCGCGATCAATTCATTGGACGCCAATATCCAGCAGAATGCCGCGCTGGTGGAAGAGACCTCGGCGGCGGCGATTTCGTTGCGTCAGCAGGCCGACAACCTGCACGGCGAAATCGACAAGTTCAAGTTGAACGAGCGTTTGGTCGAACAGCAGACCAGAAATGAAGCCGTTTCCATTCAAGGCGTGCGTTTAACCGATATTCGCCGCAATATGCGTATCTGGCGTACCACCACCGAGGCTTATCTGAACGGCATCAATGTCGAGTTTGATGAAACCGTGGCGGTGCAGCCCAGCCTGTGTGCCGTCGGCAAGGCGTTAAGCAAGCTGGCGCAGGCCAAGCCCGAAATTAACGGCTGGCCGGTGTGGCAGGAGATTGAACGCCTGCATCACCGTCAACATGCCATGGTCGACGAGGCGCTGCAGTTGCGCAATCAGCTTAAGCAGGACGGGGATGTTTCCGGGGCACTGCATGAAAAACTGGATGAGTTGATGCATGCGTTTATTAAGGTCACCGCCGATCTTGATGAGGCCTTGGGCGTGCTGGAAAACGATATGATGCAGTTTGCCTAGACAGGCAGCGGGCATACGAACTTTCGATTTTATAGGGCCGCACCCTTTGGGGCTGCGGCCTTATTTTTTCAGGTGGTTTTCCAGGCAATCGAACAGGGTGCCGGCAATATTCAGGCCGAACTGGGCATCGAGTTCGCGGATGCAGGTCGGGCTGGTGACGTTGATTTCGGTGATGTAATCACCGATGACATCCAGACCCACAAAAAACAACCCCTTGGCTCGCAATACCGGTGCAATCTGCTGACACAGCCAGCGCTCGCGTTCGCTGATGGGCATGCCCACGCCGGTGCCGCCGGCGGCGATATTGCCGCGGGTTTCGCCCTCGGCGGGAATACGCGCCAGCACATAATCGATCGGTTCGCCGTTGATCAGCAGAATACGTTTGTCGCCGTCCTTGATCTCCGGCAGGTAAACCTGCGCCATAATGTGGTGCTTGCCGAAACCGGTCATGGTTTCCAGAATCACGTTGATATTCGGGTCGTCATGGCGCACGCGGAAAATGGAGCTGCCGCCCATCGCGTCGAGCGGTTTGAGGATGGTATCGCGATGCTCTTGCACAAACGCTTTTAGGCGATCGCGGTCGGCTGCCACCAAGGTGGGCGGCGTGCACTGCGGAAACCAGCTGGCAAACAGCTTTTCGTTGGCGTCGCGCAGGCTTTGCGGTTTGTTGACCACCAGCACGCCTTCGGCTTCGGCCAGTTCCAGCATGTGGGTGCTGTAGAGGTAGTCGTTGTTGAACGGCGGGTCCTGACGGATCAGGATAATATCCAGCTCTTTCAGCGGCATTTCCAGCGTTTGCCCAAAACCGTAATACTGCTCCTCTTGACGGCGATCCCATACTTTGAGTTCGCTGACCTCGCCCCAGGCCTGGCCGTTTTTGAGATAGACATCTTCCGGCTGCATGTAATACAGGCTGTGGCCGCGGCGCTGCGCTTCGAGCAGCATCGCAAAAGAGCTGTCTTTATAGGGCTTGATGGTGTCGATCGGGTCCATGACGATGCCGACTTTCAGGCTCATGGCGGATTCCTCAAAATGCAGTGGATGGAAACTCAACAGGCCGGCCTGTTGAGTTTTGAAAAGCGTTATTTGGCAGCTTGTTTTTTGGCTTTTGCTTCGGCGATCTCGCGTGCCGCTGCCAGCAGCGCCAAACGGGCAATCACGCCGTAAGCGTAGAAACGATTGGGCGAGGCGTCGGGCGACTGCTGCTCGTCTGGCACCACGCCCGGCGTTTCAAACGACAGCGGTTGGAAATGCATCCCCGGTGAGTTGAGGTTGTCGGTGGCCGTTTTGCCGGTATGCACCCGGTAGAAGCCGCCCACCACGTGGCTGCCGATCATATAGACCACCGGTTCGGCCACGGCGCCATCAATGGTTTCGTAGGTGTAAACCCCTTCCTGCACCAGCATCTGTTCCACCTGCAGCCCCTCTTTGACGGAGGCCATCTTGTTGCGCTGTTTGCGGTTAAGATTGAGGACGTCTTCCGGCGTGCTGACCGACATGATCGCCATGCCGTAAGTGCCGCTGTCGGATTTGACGATCACAAACGGCTTGCAGGCGATGTCATGGGTGCGGTAATACTCCTGGGTGTTTTCCAGCATCTGATTGACGGTTTCCGCCAGCGCTTCGAGTCCGGTGCGCTCCTTGAAGTTGATCGGGCCGCAGGGCACCGAGGTCGGCGTGATCAGCCAGGGATCGATGCCGATCAAGGCGGCAAATTCACGCGTCACGTCGGCATAGTGCTGGAAGTGATGGGTCTTGTAACGGTTGGCCCAGCCCAGCTCCAGAGGCGGCAGCAAGGTCTGGTCGATGTCTTCCAGAATCGCCGGCCGGCCGGCGGACAGGTCGTTGTTCAGCAGCACGGCGCAGGGGAAGAAGTCGTCCACGCCCACTTTGTTGTCTTTACGTTGCACCGGTTTTAGCGTCAAGACATTGCCGGAAGGCAGTTCCATCAGCAGAGGCGCATCCAAATCGGGCAACAGCGAGCCGATCTGCACTTCATAACCGGCGTTTTCCAGAATGGTTTTGAGCGCGAAAACGTTTTCCATATAGAACATATTGCGCGTATGGTTTTCCGGAATCAGCAGAATGCCGTCGGCAATCGGACAAATCTGCGTCACGGCGTTTTGCGCCGCATGCACCGCCAGCGAACGCAGGTCGGGATGCAGGTTGTTGAACCCGGCCGGAAACAGATTGGTGTCGACCGGCGCCAGTTTATAGCCGGCATTACGCAGGTCGACGGAGGCGTAAAAAGGGGCCGGCGTCTGCATAAACTGCTTGCGTAACCAGGATTCGATTTCAGTACGGTTTGCCAGCAGGTGGGCTTCGAGTTCGAGTAGCGGACCGGATAAAGCGGTTTGCAGATGAGGAACCTGATTGGTTGACAGCATGATCTTCTCTTTTCTGTATTGGCTGTGCTGCTTGCGGCGTGCCCGCAGCCCTGTGAAATGGAAACATTATAACGCTCTTCCGGCCTGCTTTAAGCAGAAGTTATTGGCTTCCGGCGATTTCAGCTAACGCCTCAAGACGCTTGCAGCTGCTGGCAGTTAATAACCTTGTTTTTGCCCTGGTGTTTGGCCAGATAGAGCGCCTGATCGGTGCGGGATATGAGCTGGTCGATAGACTCTCCCTCGCGGTATTGCGCCACACCGATACTGACGGTCTGCTGAATGCCATGCGGCATGGCGGTCTGCGCGATGCCTTCGCGCAGTTTCTCCGCCAGAGCGATGGCCTGCTGCAAGTCGGTGTCCGGACAGATCGCAATAAACTCCTCGCCGCCCCAGCGACCGAAGGTGTCGGTTTCCCGCAGATGATGGTGAGCCCAGTCGGCGGTGCGGATCAGCACTTCGTCACCGGCCAGGTGGCCGTAGATGTCATTGACCTGCTTGAAATTGTCCAGATCGATCAAAATCACGCTCAAGGTGGTTTCTTGGCGGTTGGCGCGTTTGCTCTCCTTGCTGAGGGTCTGATCGATGAAATTGCGGTTGTAAACGCCGGTCAGGTGGTCGGTAATGGAGAGTTTAGAGAGTTTGGCATTGCTCTCCGTCAACTGCTGCTGGGCAGAGAGCAGGTTGCTGTTCAAACGGCTGAGCTGGCGGTTATATAGCAGGATAATGATAAAGATCACGACGACCGGAACGACAATGAAGGCGAGTGTCTGCCATTCCACTTCTTTTTTATAGGCGATTTGCAGCCAACTGTTGCTGATGCGGTTTTTAGTGGCCTCCGGCATAGCGAGCAGCACTTTTTGCAGAATGCTCTGCAATTCCGGCCAGTCCTGGCGCACCGCCATGGCGATATCCGAGCGGAACGGCGTTTCGCCGGAGATCTGCAGATTGGTCAGATTCTCTTTTTTCAAAATATGGCTGATCACGGCGACGTTGTCCACATAGGCATAGGCCTGGCCTTTGGAGACCGCTTCTAGCCCTTCCTGCGGGGTGCTGACCAATAGCAGCGGGATTTCGGGATAGTAGGTTTTGAGGTTTTCGTGGGAGGCGTAATCGGCGACAACCGCGACGGTACGGCCTTTTAAAAAGCGCATATCGCTGATAAAGGGTTCGTCGCGGAAGGTGGCGATGACCATCGGAAAGCGCAGGTAAGGCTGGGTAAACAACGTATAATCGCGTTTTTCCGGCGTATTGGCGACCGCCGAATACATGTCGAGCTGTTGGGTCTGCATGTGGCTGACCGTTTCCGACCAGCTTAGATGGGTGGCGGGTTCGAATCTGATGCCGGTTTTTTGACTGATATAATCGAGAAACCCGGCGGAGATGCCGGCCAGTTTCTGATTGGCATCGGCATATTCAATGGGCGGCCACGCGGCATCCACGCCGACCTTGACCACCGGGTGGCGTTTTATCCAGGCCAGTTCGGAGGCGCTGAATTCGATTGACTGCGCGCTTTGACGATAAATGCCTTCCTCCAGGGAAAAGGGTTTGTCGATCAGTTGGTGTTTCTGGAACAGGTCGCTGATAAAGCGCAGGCGGCCCTCGCTTAGCGTGCCGATCGGCGTGCCTTTGGCGCCGATCATCTCTTCGAGCGCATCCGCTTCAAACAGCAGGTGCTCGATACTTTTGCTGGCTTTGAGATGGTTATGAATGTAGTTCGCCAGCTCTTTTTTATGCGCTAACGCATATTCCCAGCCGCGAATGGTCGCCCGCTTGAAGCGCGCGACGCGCTCCGGATGGTTGGTCGCTTCGGCTTTGCTGGTGAAGAGCATGTCGCCATACAGGTCGATGCCGTAGTTCATCGGGTGGATAATGTTGATGTCAGCACCCCATTCGCGGAAAAGATAGGGTTCATTGGTGAGATAGCAGGGGTAGGCATCGACCTCGCCGCGGATCAGCATTTTAGGATCGGTTTTGATCAATACCCGCTCGAAACGCGGTTTGACCTTGAGTTGTTCCAGCATCGCCAGTAGCGAGAAACCGTCGGTGTCCTTCTGATAAAAGGCGATGTTGCGGTTCTGCAGTTCATAGGGGCTGTCGATGCCGCTCGATTTTAAGGTGACGATGATTTGCGGAGAGTGCTGAAAAATCGGCGCGACAATCACCACCGGTTCCTGACGGGCCAGGTAGAGCAGTAACACGCTGTCGGAAACGCCGTATTCGACCTGGCCGTCGATGACCTGTTGAATATTGTTTTGGAACATGTCGCGTTCGCGGATGTCGACATCCAGCCCTTCGTCGGCGTAGAACCCTTTGATTTTGGCGGCGTAGTAGCCGGCAAACTGGAACTGGTGCAGCCATTTAAGCTGCAGCGTGACTTTTTCAAGCGGCTTGTTAGCCGGCGTTCCGGAGGAATTGGGTGATTCTGCGGCCAGCGCGTTCTGCATCAAAAGCGTGAGTGTCAGCAAGACACCGAGGAGATATTTGAGGATCGGGCTGGTGAGCATATAGTTTTGACTTAAATAAAACGCAAAATTCAGTTTTTGATTATACCCGTAATTCGGGATAAGTAACCTATAAGTCGGCTGTTTCTCATAAGTGTTTCAACAGGCCCTAGCAATCAGAAGCTTGGTAAGTTAAAAGTCACCCCATAGAAGTTGCAAGCCCGCCAGAATCGTGGGGCCTGCGGTTTCGGTTCTCAGGATTCTGGGGCCGAGGCGAATAGCGGTCAGTCCCGCTTCACAAGCTTGTTGAACCTCTTCTTCGGTCAAGCCGCCTTCGGGACCGACCAGCAGATGGATCGGCGTGTCGCTCGCCGGTCTGGAAACGCTTTGCAGAGTTTCTTTGGCGTAAGGATCGAGTACCAGGCCAAACGCCTTTTCAGCGGCGACCGAATCCAACCAGGCCGGGTAGGTGAGAAAGGGCAGAATTTGTGGCAGGTGGGTGCGGCCGCTCTGTTCGCACGCGCTAATAACGATGGCTTGCCATTGGGCGCGGCGTTTTTCGGCTTTGTCATCATCCAGACGGACTTCACAGCGTTCGGTAAACACCGGCTGGATATGGGTGACTCCCAGTTCAACCGCTTTTTGCAGGGTGTAATCCATGCGGTCGCCACGAGATATGCCCTGCACCAGGATGGTTTGCAAAGGGGATTCGACCTGAGGGTGGCTGGTCTCTTCGATGCACAGGTCGGCGCTGCGCCGCCCGGTGACAATCAAGGTGGCGCGAGCTTGCAGGCCTTGGCCGTTGAAGACTTCAATCGGGTGCTGGTTTTTCAGGCGCAAGACCGTCAGGGCATAGTGCACCTGGTCTTTGTCTAAACTCAGCACCTGTTGCGGCGCATATTCGCCGGGAATATACAGTCGAGGAATACGCATCCTGCTACTACCTTGTTCGTCGTTGAATTACCGTCCTTTGAGGGTCAATGCGGTTGCAATGCTCAAGGTCGGTTCCAGTTGGTTCATGCTGTAGAAGTGAATCCCCGGCGCGCCGGCATCCAGCAGACGCTGCGACAGTTCCGTGACCACCTCCTGACCGAATGCCAGCAGGCTTTCCTTGTCATCCTCAAAGCTTTCCAGGCGGCATTTCAGCCAGCGCGGCACTTCGGCACCGCATCCGGCGGAGAAGCGGATCAGGTTTTCGTAATTGGTGATCGGCATGACGCCCGGAATGATCGGCAGGTCGATACCGTGTTTTTCACAGTTGTCGATAAAGTAGAGGTAGCTGTCGACATTGTAGAAATACTGGGTGATCGCCGAATCGGCGCCTTGCTCCACCTTGTGCTTGAACCATTTGATGCCGACTTCGCAGTTGCGCGCCTGCGGATGGGTTTCCGGATAGGCGGCCACTTCCAGATGGAAGGTGTCGCCTTTGACTTCGCGGATGAATGCGACCAGATCGCTGGCGTATTTGAACTCGCCCGGATCCATCATGCCGGAAGGCAGGTCGCCACGTAATGCGACGATGCGCTTCACGCCCAGCGCTTCGTAGGTGTCGAGCAGTTGTGTCAGACTTTCATGGGTCGCGCCAATGCAGGTCAGGTGCGGTGCGGCCTCGAACTGGGTGTGTTCCTGAATATAACGCACGGTATCCAGCGTGCGTTCCTGGGTGGTGCCGCCGGCACCGTAGGTCACCGACATATATTCGGGACTAATGGCTTTGTAGCCTTGAATGACCGTATGCAGTTTTTCCATGCCTTGCTCGGTGCGCGGCGGAAAAAATTCCAGGCTGAGTTTTTGCGGATATTTTTGTTGCGATTTCATGGGCTTAAACCTTTTGTGTTGACTCATGAAGCGTTCACGAATAGGGTTTAAAAAAACCACCTGGCCTGCTGAGTTTTTGAGGGCGGTGGTTTTTGAAAGTTTCCTGGGATTGTATCAGATGCGCCGCCACTCTAAAGGGTTTTACCTGAAGCGTTGCAGCGCATATTGATGACAAACGGTGTGACCAAACGGGATTACAAACCGGCATCTGCGCGCAGTGCGGCGGCTTTATCGGTGTTTTCCCAGGTAAACTCCGGCAATTCGCGGCCAAAGTGGCCGTAAGAAGCGGTTTTTTGGTAGATCGGACGATACAGATCCAGCATGGTGATCAAGCCTTTCGGACGCAGATCAAAGTGTTCGCGCACCAGTTTTTCAATCAGCTCAACCGCGACTTTTTCCGTGCCGAAGGTTTCGATGCTGATCGAGGTCGGTTCGGCCACGCCGATCGCATAAGAAACCTGGATTTCACACTTGTCTGCCAGGCCGGCAGCCACGATGTTTTTGGCCACATAGCGGCCGGCATAGGCGGCGGAACGATCCACTTTGGATGGGTCTTTACCGGAGAAGGCGCCGCCGCCGTGACGTGCCATGCCGCCGTAGGTATCCACAATGATCTTACGGCCTGTCAGGCCGGCATCGCCCACCGGCCCGCCGATAACGAAACGGCCGGTCGGGTTGATGTGATACAGCGTGTCTTTATGCAGCCATTCGGCAGGCAGAACCGGCTTGATGATCTCTTCCATGACTGCTTCTTGCAGGTCTTTCTGGGCGATTTCAGGATTGTGCTGGGTAGACAATACCACCGCGTCGATCGCCACCGGCTGGCCGTCTTCGTAGCGCAGCGTGATCTGGCTCTTGGCGTCCGGACGCAACCAGCCCAGTTGGCCGGATTTGCGCACATAGGCCTGACGTTCCATCAAGCGGTGCGCGTAGTAGATGGGGGCCGGCATCAATACATCGGTTTCATTGGTGGCGTAACCGAACATCAGGCCCTGGTCGCCGGCACCTTGTTCATGGTCTTTGGTTTCGTCGACACCCATGGCGATTTCCGGAGACTGTTTGCCGATGGACGACAGCACCGCGCAGGTTTCGCCGTCAAAGCCTAAATCGTGTCGATCGTAACCGATCTCTTTCACCACGCGGCGCACCAGTTCTTCCTGATCAACCCAGGCATCGGTGGTGATTTCGCCACCAATTAAAACCATACCGGTTTTAACGAAGGTTTCACAGGCAACGCGGGCCTTGGGGTCTTGCGCCAGAATGGCATCCAGCATGGCATCGGAAATCTGATCGGCGATTTTGTCAGGATGGCCTTCTGAAACCGACTCAGAAGTAAATACGGTTGTCTTGGTCATAGTGGGTCCTCGAAAGAATCTTAATTAGGTTAATGCGAGGTACGGAATAATCGGCGGGAATAAAAGGACTCCTCGCTTTAGCCGTACTTTTAATGCGCCCGCAAGCTGAAAATCAAATCGGCGCTTCATTTTGTAAGCGTGAATTATCGTTTTTTTGGGTTGATAAGTCAATGTTATGGTCAGACGGGCCGCTAGCCGCCTTGCCCGCGGCGTCATAAAAAATTCATTTAGGCGTCACGCGTCGGCAACCTGTTTTTCGTAGCCTATACTGCTCTTGAGCTTTACCGATAGGCGGTGTTTTCCATGGTCGATTGCCATCAGCACGATGATTTACCTTTGTACGAGCGGCTGCATGACAGGCTGGCGCAAACCCTTTTGGGGCGGGAGTTGCTGTCGATTTTTACCTTGAAGAACCTTACGCCGGTTTATCAGCCGATTGTGGATTTGCAGACGCGCCAGGTGTTTGCCTTTGAGGCGCTGATCCGCGGGCCGGAAAATTCGCCCTTGTATCGTCCTTTGCATCTGTTTCATGTGGCCGAAGAGCATGACTGTCTGTTCGAGATGGATTTGCTGGCGCGACAGACGGCCATAGAGGCTTATCACGATTTCGGCAACCGCGAATATCTGTTCGTGAATGTTACGGTGAATTCGCTGATGCAGGCCTCCTATCAGCGCAGCATGACGCTGGACTGCTTGCATCGCTTGGGGTTGGATGTGTCCCAAGTGGTGATTGAGATCACCGAACTGCAGCCGGTCGAGGATTTTGAACTGTTTGTGAAATCCATCAATCATTACCGCGAGATGGGGTTCAAGGTGGCCATCGACGATCTGGGCGGCGGTTATAATGGCTTGCGCATCTGGTCGGAGGTGAAACCCGATTTTGTCAAAATCGACAAACATTTTGTCGGGGATCTGGCGGTGGACAAGGATAAGCAACGCTTTATCGAAACCATCTGCGCCCTCGCGAAAGGCTTGAATACCAAAATCATTGCCGAGGGGGTGGAGGATGCCGACACCCTTAAGGTATTGGAAAATCTGGGGGTGGATTATGTGCAGGGCTACCTGTTCAAACGCCCGCAGGTCAGGCCGAGTTGCGAACTGAATTACACCTGGTCGAATCGTCTGGAACCGGTGCGTCATACCGAGGAAACGGCGGCCTGTCTGGTGCATGAGATTCCCAGTGTGTTACCCGATACCTCGGTGAGCGAGGTGACCGAGTTTTTGCTCAAGGAAACCCAGTGGGACTATCTGCCGGTGGTGAATGACGAACAGGTGCAGGGCATGGTGTGGCGGCGCGATTTGATGGATATGCTGGCGCACCGTTTCGGGCGTGAACTGCATCAGCGCAAACCGTTGCATAAGGTGATGGATAAAACGCCGCTGATTGTCGATGTTAAAACCTCTCTGGTGGAGTTGAGCCGACTGGTGACCGAGCAGAAGGACAGCCGCCGTGGCGAGGTGTTTATCTTGACCGATAACGGCCGTTACCGCGGCTGCGGCAATTTTATTGATCTGCTGCGTGTCATCACCGATTTGAAGGTGAAGAGCGCGCAATACGCCAACCCGTTATCGGGATTGCCCGGCAATGTGCCGATTCAGAAGACGATCCGCGAGTTTATGGGCCGCAACAGCGAGTTTATGGTCATCTATATCGATATGGACCACTTCAAGCCCTTTAACGATTTTTACAGTTTTGAAAAGGGCGATGAGATTATTCGCATGATGGCGAAAATTCTGCATCACCATACCCGGCCCTCCAAAGATTTTATCGGGCATATCGGCGGGGATGATTTTGTGATTATTTCGCCGCGCGTTAAAAAGTACGAGGAAATCTGTGAGGCGATCCTGCAGGAGTTCCGCGAGGTGATTATGGGGTTTTATGAGCCGGAAGACCGTCAGCGCGGCGGGATTTCGGGCAAAGGGCGTAATGGCGAGGAGCAGTTCTTCCCGATGATGAGTCTGTCACTTGGCGTTTTGCTGGTCAGGCCCGGGGTGTTCAGCCATCAACAGATGCTGACCTCCTATGCCACGAAGGCCAAGAAGCAGGCCAAAATGCAGGGCGGCAACAGTTACGCCCTGGTAGACAGCGCCAATCTGCATTTGAATTAATGGGTCATTCTAAAAGAAGGTGTCGATCGGTGACGGTTTGTGGAAGTGATAGCCTTGGGCGTACTCAATCCCCACGGTTCTCAGCCAGTCGCTGACCGCCTCGTTTTCAACAAATTCGGCTATCGAGTGAATGTGCATTTCCACGGTAATCTGGTGAATAGCCTTGACCATCGCGGCATCAACGCTGTCGGTCAATACATCGAGAACGAAGTTGCCGTCGATTTTCACAAAGTCGACCGGCAGGCTTTTCAACCAGCTAAACGACGAGAAGCCCGACCCGAAATCGTCCAGCGCGAGTTTGCAGCCGAAGTTTTTAATGCTGTTCAAGAAGCTGATGCTGGCCGACATGTGGGTGATGGCGGCGGTTTCGGTGATTTCAAAACAGACTTTGTGATTAAGCGTCTGGTTGTTCTCTAGCACCTGTAAAAGCATGGCATTGAACTGCGGGTTGCCGAGTGACTGACCCGAAATGTTGATGTTGATTAATTCAATCGCATCGGCATGACTTTGCAGCCAGTTAATCGCCTGCTTGGTCACGTAGATGTCGAGCTCGGCCATCAGGTTGAAGCGTTCCGCAGCCGGCAGGAACTGGTCCGGCGTGATAATGCGCCCTTCCTCGTTCATCAGGCGCGTGAGGATTTCCACCCGTTTTTGCGTGCTCGCGTGCTGCAGCGGCACGATTTCCTGTGCAAACAGGACAAAACGTTCCTGTTTAATGGCTTCTTTAATATGGCTGACCCAGTTGAGTTGATTGAACTGCTGCGCCAGTACCAGGTCGTCTTCACGGTATATGTGCACACGGTTTCGGCCCTGGTCTTTGGCTAAATAACAGGCCACGTCAGCCTGGCTCATAATGCCGGCTTTATTGCTGGCCGCATGGATGGCGGTGATGCCGATGCTGGCACCGATGTCAAAACCGCGGTTCTCCCAGATGAACTGATACCCCGCCAGACTGCTGCGCAGCTTCTCGGCAATGGTGGCGGCGTGTTCGGTCGAGCAGTTCTCCAGCAGCAGCGCAAACTCGTCGCCGCCGATGCGTGCCAGCAGGTCGCTGTCACGGGTTTGCTGCTTGAGCACAAGGGCCACCTGTTTTAGCAGTTCATCACCGGCCTGATGGCCCACGGTGTCGTTAACGATCTTGAATTGGTCGAGGTCGATGTAGATAAGACTGTGTTCCGTGCTGCTGTCCTGCTGTGCGTCGCTAATCAGAATTTCCAGCTGGTTTTCAAATGCCTGGCGATTCTTCAGGCCGGTAAGGGGGTCATGCAGCGCCTGCCAGGTCAGGCGGCGTTTGAGCTCGCGGGCATCGGTGGCGTCATGGAATACCAGCACGGAACCGATGGTTTGCCCGCTCTTGTCGATAATCGGCGCACCGGAGTCTTCAATGGAAATTTTCTCGCCGGCACGGTTGATGAGGATAGTGTGATTGCTCAAGGCGATAATTTTTTGCAACTGCATGCTTTTCAGTGCAGGGTTTTCCACCGGCTCAAGGGTTTCTTCGTTATAGATGGCGAAGACCTCTTCGACCGGCTGGCCCTCGGCGGATTGGCTGCTCCAGCCGGTCAGGTGTTCGGCCACCGGGTTGAGGTAGGTGATGCGGCCTTGATGGTCGGTGGTGATGACGCCGTCACCGATCGATTTGAGGGTGATTTCGGCACGCTCCTTTTCGGTGAACAGGGCGTGTTCGTTGTCTTGGATGGTGGTGAGCATGGCCTGGAAGTTTTCGGAAAGTGTTTTCAGCTCGTCCTTGCGTTTCAGACCCAATGCGATATTGCGTTCGCCCTGCTGGACTTTTTGCGTGGCGCCAATCAGCTTATAGATGTCTTTGGTTAGGTTGGTCCCCATTATCCAGGCAAACAGCGTGCCGACCAAAATGGCCATCAAGGTGTAAAGAACACCTTCTGCGGTGACCAGTTCAATACTGTTGCTGATGTTGTGTCGGCTCATTTGCACGCGTGCCCAGCCGATGACCTGTTGCTCGATGAGAATCGGTGCCGCAATATCAATCACATCGACATTGTCAAAAAAGACAAGGGGTTGCGCTTGGCCGGACGGCTTGTCGCCGAAATCGATATATTCGCCGACATGGCGGTCTGCCGGCCGGTCTTTGTGATGATAGGACAGTACCTTGCCGTCAGCGTCGGTGATCATCGCAAAGATAAAGTTGGTCTGTTGGGACTGCGCCGTAATGATCTCTTCCAGGCCGACCAAATCATTGGAGAGTACCCAGGGAGTGCTGTTGGTGGCGAGGGTTTTGGCTATGCCTTGGGTGGAATCATAAGACTCCTTTATCAAAAAGCTTTGCTGGCGGTGAGTCAGATCCAGAATGAAGATGCTCATGAGCACGGCATGTACGCCGGCAATGGCATAAATAAGTTTCGATCTAATGGAAAGGTGCGAGAAAAAACGATTCATTTAGTCGGCGTCTGCTGGATGGGGTTGTTGTCATTGCTAACGGATTCTAAAGGACGAACCGTTTGGGAAAAAGCGGTAATGAACTCCTTGACCTTGTCGTAAGTCCGGTTGTCGGCGCTGGAGAAGGCTGACAGGCCCATTTTCTGGATAACGTCCCGGCCTTCGTCCGATTCGTGCAGATGGGTGAGGAGTGTTTGCACTTGTCGAGCCAGTGCTTCAGGAACGTCATCGCGTACCACCACGCTGTTGTTGGGGAGGGTTTCGGTTTCCCACATGACTTTGAGTGCCTGCTGCACCTCCGGGCGCTCTTTGCCAAGTGCTCTCCAGGGGGAGGGCCAGGTGGCGCCGGCCGCAGTATTGCCGAGATAGACATTCATGATGGCCGATTCCTGCGAGCCGACGTAGCGGTTGTCAATGTCATGGTTAACGTCCAGACCGTGGCTGTGAAGATAGGCCTGCGGCAGCATGGTGGCGGCCAGCGCGCTGGGAGCCGGATAGCTGACGGCTTTGCCTTTCAGGTCGGCGACTTGGCGGATCTGGCTGTCTTTTCTGACCAGAATAATGCCTTTGAAGTCGTTGTCGTCGGCGATTTTGGCGATAACACGGTAACGGTTGTCGATGGCGATCAGGGTCTGGTAGGGGTTGGGCAAGGCAAACGGAACGCTGCGGTTTTTCAGTTTTTCGTCAAAGCTCTGGTAGTCGCGCGAGGCTTCGACTTTGAACCTGACATGGGGAATATGCTGATTCAGATATTCCATCAGCGGATTGAAGTTTTCGTAAAGGCGTGTGGGATTATGCAGGGGATGGATCGCAAAAACATATTCCTGAACGGAATGGGGATTGCCGTGAAACACCGGGTCGTAACTGTTTGTGTTGCGTGAATCGCAGCCGTTCAGCGCTAACAGCAGAAACAGAGTGATCATGGCAAAGAGGGTACGCATTATCTGTAGGATCCCATGTTCAAGTGTTTCTAACAAAACCTAACCTGCATAAGGTGTATGACAAAAGCCATTTTAACAGAAGGTTTTTAAGGCGTCGCCATCTAATTTTTTCAGTGCTTCGGATTTGGTTTTATGCCACGCTAATCGGCGTTTTTAGAGCGGATGTGAAGGGCTTTTTGCCGTTAAGTCGTTGATTAATATGTGTTGGTTGATTAAATTTTAAAAGCGTGTAGAATTGACCACTTTTCAAAAATCAGAGACCGGAAAAATGACGCAAGCAGTTCAGTCAGACAAGGTGTTGGTGGGAGTGATTATGGGGTCCAAGTCCGATTGGCCGACCATGCAGCACGCCGTAGAAATGCTCGAAAAATTCAATGTGCCTTACGAAGCCAAAGTGGTTTCCGCGCACCGCACGCCCGATCTGATGTTTGAATATGCCGAACAGGCCGAAGCGCGCGGATTGCAGGTGATTATTGCCGGTGCCGGCGGCGCGGCGCATCTGCCCGGTATGGTCGCGGCGAAAACTGTGGTGCCTGTGCTGGGCGTGCCGGTGCAGTCGCGCGCGTTGCGCGGTCAGGACTCCTTGCTGTCGATTGTGCAGATGCCGGGCGGCATTCCGGTCGGCACTTTGGCGATTGGCGAGGCGGGGGCTAAAAACGCCGGTATTTTGGCGGCCATGATTGTGGGTAATCAGGATGCCGCGGTGCGTGAAGCGGTCAAGGCATTCCGCACCGAACAGACCCAAGTGGTGCTGGATAACCCCGACCCGCGCGACTAAATATTGCAGCGGTGATTTAGGACGGCGCTCGCAAAGAGTGGCCGCGGTTGCATGATAGACCGTAGCGTGCCTTTAACAAGCCTGACGACACTCCAAGGCTTTTGTTAGAATAGTGCGCTACGGTTTTTTTATTTTGGAGAATGGTTGGCATGACCCCGTTTACAAAACGTATTGGTGTTCTTGGTGCAGGTCAATTAGGGCGTATGCTGGCGTTGGCCGGTTATCCGTTGGGGCAGAAATTCGGCTTTTACGGCTCGAGTGACGAAGAGCCGTCGGCGATGCTCGGGCACATGTACAAGCAGAGCGACGATGTCGATTCGCTGGAAAAACTGGTGACCTTTGCCGATGTTATCACCTACGAAAGCGAAAACACCGATGTGGAGATGGTGCGTCGCATCGTGGCGCAGGGCACGCCGGTTTATCCGGGCGAAAAATCGCTGTTTGTCTCCCAGCACCGCGGCCGTGAGAAAGGCACTTTCGACAAGCTGGGGATTCCTTGTGCGCCTTATCAGTTGGTCGATTCGTTGGATAGCCTGCGGGTTGCGGTCACCGAAATCGGTCTGCCGGCGGTGCTCAAAACCACCACCGAAGGCTATGACGGCAAGGGGCAGTTTGTTCTTAGAAGCGAAGAGCAGATTGAGCAGGCCTGGTCGGAAATCGGCAACCGCGAACTGATTCTGGAAGGGTTTATCGACTTCAAGCGCGAACTGTCGATTGTCGCCGTGCGTAATGCCAATAACGAGCACGTCTATTATCCATTGGTGCAGAACGTCCATCACGAAGGCATTTTGCGTTATACCATCGCCCCGGCACGCGAAATCGAGCCGGAGATTCAGCAGCAGGCCGAAGCCTATATGCAGGCCTTGCTGGACGAGTTGGATCATGTGGGGGTTTTGACGCTGGAATTGTTTGAAACCTTGGACGGGCTGGTGGCCAACGAGATGGCGCCGCGTGTTCACAACTCCGGCCACTGGACGATCGAAGGGGCGCTGACCAGCCAGTTTGAAAACCATGTGCGCGCCATCACCGGCTTGCCGCTCGGTGCGACCACGCCACGCCAGCCGTTGGCGGCGATGATTAATATCATCGGCGAAACCGGGCCGGTGGAACAGGTGCTGACCATGCCGAACGCCTTTTTGCATCTCTACGACAAGGGCGAGCGCAAAGGACGCAAGCTGGGGCATATCAATCTGGTCGCGCAAACCGAAGAGGAGCTGTTTGCGATGGTGAACCAGTTAAAGGCGTTTTTGCCGCAGGCTTGAGCGTTAATGGCTCGATTAGAACCAAAAAACCGGCTTGATTGCCGGTTTTTTGGTTTTTACGCCGGTCAAAAAAATCACCCGGACAAACTCAACAGGCCGGGTAGGAGCGCGGCGAGTTCGGTGGGCAGCAGTCCGCGGCCTTCGGTTTTGGCGAGAATGTCGCCGCCACGGGCATGCAGATACACCCCCAAACAGGCGGCCGTATAGAGCGGCAGCCCCTGTGCCAGCAAGCCGGCGATAATGCCCGTCAAAATGTCGCCCATGCCGCCGACCGCCATGCCGGGATTGCCTTCCAGGCACATTTCCAGGTTGGCGCCATCGTAAATCAGCGTGCCGTTGCCCTTGAGCACAATCACGCCACCATAGCGCTGCTGCAGTGCTTTAATGGCGGCAAAGCGGTCTTGCTGCACCTCTTGGCTGTCGCTTCCCAGCAATACGCCGGCCTCGCCCGGATGCGGGGTCAGAATCCAGTTGTCGCGCTTCTCCGGCGATTTGGCAAGGTGTTTCAGTGCGTCGGCGTCCATCACAACCGGGTGGGCTTGCGGCAGGGCAAGCGTTTGCTGGTAGAGCTGTTGCCCCCAGGCGGCAACGCCCAGTCCGGGGCCGATGGCGATGACCTTGGCGGCTGCGCTGACCTTATGGAGCTGCGCGGGCGGATAGCACATGGCTTCCGGCAATGCCTGTGTCAGAATGAGAGCATGTTCCTCGCGGGTGAGGATTTTCAACAGGCCGGCTCCCGCTTTGAGCGCGGCCAGGCCAGCCATCTGAATTGCGCCCATCATGTACTGGTCGCCGCCGATTAAACAGACGCTACCCGCGCTGCCTTTATGGCTGCTATACGGTCTTGGCGGGAGTTGCGCCCGCCAGAAATCGAATCCGTGGGAGGCGGCCTGTTGAGTTTGCGAATGCAGGATTTCGTCATCCAGAAACAGATCGCTGAAATGAATTTGGCCGCAATAATCGGCGCCTTGGTACTGGTAGAGGCCGGGTTTGTGGGTGATGAAGGTGCAGGTGTGTTGCGCGCGTATGGCGTGGCCGAGGACGCAGCCGGTATCGGCATGGATGCCGCTGGCGATGTCGATTGCCAGCACCGGTTTGCCGCTGGCGTTGACCTGTTCGACCAGTTCAGCCATTTCCCCAGTGATGAGACGGTTCAGGCCGATGCCGAACAGGGCGTCGACCACCACATCGCAATCCGCCAGTTGTGACGGCTGAAAGGCTTGGCAGTCGATGCCCAGCGCGTTCAGTTCGCGATAGGCTTTGGCGGCATCGCCATGCAGGTTTTGTGGGGCTGTGGTGAGGTGGAGCGTCACTTTCATCCCGGCCATAGCCGCCAGTTGCGCCACAATCAAACCGTCGCCGCCGTTATTGCCGGCACCGCACAGCACCAGCAGTTTACGGGCCTGCGGATAGCATTGGCGCAGGGTTTCAAAAGCGAACAGGCCGGCCCGTTTCATCAGCAGCAAACCGGGCAGGCCGTGTTGTTCAATGGCAAAGCGGTCGATCGCCCGGCTCTGTGCGGCACTGTAAAATTCAATCGCCATGTCGCGCGCTCCCTGTTTGGGGATTAGACAAAAAACAGCAGTAACACTATACCAAAGGCGATGCGGTAAATCCCGAAGGCGTTGAAAGTGAAACGCGTCAGGAACGCCAGAAAGAGTTTGATGGTGGCGTAGGCGACCACAAAGGAGACGACAAAACCGACCAGCAGCGGGGTGAAGCTGCTGTCGGCAAATGCCTGGTAGTGTTTCAGCAGGTCGTAACCGGACGCGGCGGCGAGCACCGGCAGCGCCAGCAGAAAGGAGAATTCGGCGCTGGTTTTGCGGCTTAAGCCCGCCAGCATGCCGCCGACAATGCTGGCGCCGGCGCGGCTGGTGCCCGGAATCAGGGCGAATACCTGGGCGACGCCGATGCCGAGCGCCTGCTTATAACTGATCTGTTCCAATTGGGCGGTTTTGTGTTTGTCCTCGCGGTAGAAGCGCTCCAGCAGCAGGAAAATGATCCCGCCGACAATGAAGCCCCAGGCGACCACTTCGACGCTGAACAGGCTTTTGATGACGTCGCTAAGCAGGAAACCGATGGCGCCGATAGGCACAAACGCCAGCGCCACCTTGCTCCACAGCGGCCACTGGCTCAGGCGGAAATGCTGTTTGTAATTGAAGATGACCGCAAAAATCGCCGCGAGCTGAATGATCACCTCAAAGGCGGTGTTTTGGTCGGTCTGTTCCAGTCCGAGCCAGTCGCTGACCACAATCAGATGACCGGTGGAGGAGATCGGCAGAAACTCGGTAATGCCTTCGATAATGCCTAAAATAATCGCTTGATAGATTTCCATGTGCGGCTCTCAATCCGGGGTGGCAAAAAGGTTACAGTTGGTGGCGCAAATCGCGCAGATTAAAGCCGATGAGCTTCAGATCAAGCTGTTTGCTCAACGCAATCACTTTAAATGTCTCCCCCATTTCGTTCGGCAGGGTCAAGGTTTTGATCTGCTGGGCGATGCGCAGCTGTTCGGTCATGGGCGCGTCGGCTTGCGCAGACATTTCCAGCAGGCCGGCTCCCATCAGGAAATGCGCCTGGGTGGTGAAGCCGGTGACTTTGAAGCCGCTGTCGTAAGCGGCCTCGGCCACGGCGGTAAAGTCCACGTGGGCGGTGATGTCCTGCAGGCCCGGATAGAAAAACGGGTTGCTGTGGGCGCGATGCTGGTAGTGGCAACGCAGCGTCCCCATGACGCGCGCCGGCTGATAGTATTCCTGACGGGTATAGCCGTAATCAATCAAAATCACCATGCCTTGTCCGACGCTCTCGCCCAGGGCTTTGAGCCACGGGCTGATATTGAGGTTGATTTCGGTTTCGTAGCCGAGGTCGGAGACGTTCCCCAAAAAGTCGATGAGCTGATTGGCAAATTGCTGCAACGGTTTGGCGGTGATTTTCTGGTAATCCCAGTCGAACTGGCCGCTTGCCTCGTCGTAGCGCACATAGGCCTGCAGCGCCTGATGCGGCTCAATGCGCAGGCGCTCGAACGGCATGGCGTCCAAGACTTCGTTGGCGAGAACCACGGCGCTGATGGCTTTTTCCGGCAAACGGTCGAGCCAGACGACTTTTTGGAAGAGCGCATCCGGCAGGTTCTCCTTGAGGGTGAAGCGCTGGCGTTCGCGCAGGTCGGCACTGAGTTCCAGAATGTAATAGTGGGCAAGCGGTTCGCCCAGCGCATCGAGTTCCAGCAGAATGTCTTTGGCCATGGTGCCTTGGCCGGCGCCGAATTCGAGGATGTTGGGTTCGCTCAGCTGCGGCAATATCTGCGCCGTCTGTCTGGCAAGGCAGCGCGAGAACAGCGGCGAGACTTCGGGCGCGGTGATAAAGTCGCCCTGGGCGCCGATTTTAGGCAGGCCGCTGGCATAGTAGCCCAGTCCGGGGGTGTAGAGCGCCATTTCCATATATTGCGCAAAAGTCATGTGCGGATGGCGGCGCAGGGTGCGCAGAATTTTCTGGCTGAGCTGTTCGCTGTGCAATTTGGCGTCGCTGCTGGGTTCCGGTAGGCTGGTATGGGCTTTGTTCATGATGCGTGTCGTTGTATTTTAAAGGACAGATTGTTGCATGATATTATGCAGCAACTTATTGTAAACCATTGCGTAAACCATTGCTGTCCGGCATGACCTTAAAGACGGGTTACCTCCAAATGCGTTTTTGGCTGGACAATTGCTTGGCAAAGTTGCTTAATGAGAACTTTGCGCCGCGCTTGTGCAAAATTCTCTTAATGACCGACCGGCCTGTGAGGGGCTGGCGTTGGTAAGCATTGGCAAATAAAACGGAAGGCAGAGATGAAAGTTGGCATTAAAAAACTGCATGAAAACGAATGGCAAATCCATATCGGTTGTGCGTCAGTCAAAATTGATCGTTTTACGTTGGCATTGTTGCAAATCACCCTGGAGCATCTGGCGGCGTTGGAAAGCGGTCAGCAGCATTCCACCCTGCAAAGTTATGTGAAACTGGGGCTAAAGCTCAACGAGCTGGATGATTTGTCGTTGCAGAAAATTCTGGGTGAGGTCGACAGCAAGGCGCTGCTGGATCTGCTGTTGCTCGCCAATCGTCCCGATTTTACCGAGCGGGCGCTCAAGAATGTTGGCGGTATCATGTCCAAACAGTTGCAGGCGGATTTGCAGTTGGCCAAAATGCCGAATGCGGAGGAAGCCAAGGCGGCCATCAAGCATCTGGTGGAAAAGATGTTTGAACTGGAAGCGGCCGGCAAAATCGAGTTTGTGCGCGGCGATACCCAATATATCTAAATGATGTGAGAGGCTGATAAATGGAAATTAGTGCCAAACGTGATCATGATGGCGAATACCTGCTGGAACTGGGCCCTGTGACCTTGACGCTGCCCAGTGCCGCGATTAAAGCGTTGACCGAGGTGATTGACCAGCGCCTTAACCAGTCGGACGAGAAAGAACAGCAGGAACTGCAGAAAAAGCTGGCGGCCTATAAAGCCTTGGCGACCAAGATGTCCGAGGTGGATGACCGCATTGTGCAAACCTTTGCACCACAGGTCACGCCCGAACAGCTGGTGACGATTGTGCGTCTGGCGGAGGGGGACGTGTTGCGTGAAAAAGTGCTCCGCAATCTGTCCAAACAGAATCGCCGCCAGTTTGAAGAGGATTACGCCACGTTCAATAAGATTACCGTGCATCAGGCGTGTCTTTATATGGAGCAGCTGGTGCCGCTGATCAAAAAAGTCGCCCAGCAACAGAAGGCGTTGCACGAAGCCATCGAGCGCGGCGAGTAGTGGCGGTTGGCCGATTAACGCGCGCGTTGGCGGCGCACAATCAGGCCGACCGTGTCGGTTTCGGCAACGGCTTGCGGTTTGCTGATTTTAAGACGGATGCCCTGCACGGCGGCATGATGTTTGAAAATGTGCGCGCAAACCTCTTCCACTAAGGTTTCCAGCAGCTCATGGCGGCTGCCTTCCACCAGTGCGATCACCTCATCTGACACCTGTTTGTAATCCACCGTATCGCCAATCGCATCGCTTTGCGCCGCGTGGCTGAAAAAATGGTCGGGCATGGCCAGTTCGATATCGAAAATCAGCGGCTGGCGTGCCTCGCGCTCCCAATCATAGATGCCGATAATGGCCTGGGTTTTCAGCCCTTCAATAAAAATAATGTCAGTCACACGCTTTGTCCTGTTTTGTCGTTCTATCTAGCCGGATTTATCTGCACACCTATTATCCGCTTCTAGTAAAATCATGCAAATTCAAAAAATACCAACGTGAGTTAAAAGGACTGTGAAATGATGGAATGGATGCCTGTTTTATGGGTTGTGGGAGCCTATCTGCTCGGCTCAATCTCGTCGGCGATTGTGGTGTGCAAATTAATGGGATACGAAGACCCGCGTCAGGGCGGTTCGGGCAATCCGGGCGCCACCAACGTCAAGCGTTTGTATGGCAACAAGCCGGCGGCGATTACGCTGCTAGGCGATATGCTTAAAGGCGTTTTGCCCGTGGTCGCCGCGCAGGCGGCAGGCTTGTCGGCCGACTGGGTCATGTGGGTTGGTTTCGCGGCGTTTATCGGCCATCTTTACCCGGTCTTTTTCGGCTTTAAAGGCGGAAAAGGGGTGGCGACCATGTTGGGCGTGATGTTCGGCCTGTCGTTGCCGATCGGCCTGGCGGTTGGCGGCACCTGGTTGTTTGTCGCCAAGGTGTTGAAGATTTCGTCGGCGTCGGCCTTGGTGGCGACGGCTCTGGCGCCGCTGTATATTTATTTCTTATCCGGTGAGATGAGCTGGGTGTGGCTGACCGCGCTGATGACGCTGATGCTGTTCTGGCGTCATAAGGGCAATATCGAACGCCTGTTGAAAGGTGAAGAGGGCAAGATTAAAAAAGGGTGATAGTCTTGGTTTGAAAGTCTCATTTAAAAACTGAACAGGCCGGGTGTACCCGGCCTGTTCAGTTTTAGGAGGCCTGTTTTGAAGCACGTGCCTTATTTATGCAGGCGCTCCTTGATGGCCAGGAAATCATTTAAATTATTCAGCAGAAGCTCCACCAGTTTCGGCTCGAAACTCTTGCCGCTTTCCGCTTTGAAGTAATCCAGTATCTCCTGCAAAGGCCAGGCTTTCTTGTAGACGCGGTCATGGCCGAGGGCGTCGAAAACATCGGCCACCGCGCAGATTCTCCCGGCGATATCAATCTCTTCCCCTTTGAGTCCTTGCGGGTAACCGTTGCCGTCATATTTTTCATGGTGCTGATGGGCAATCAGCGCTGCCATTTGCAGTAACGCGCTTTGAGAGGATTTGAAAATGTCGTAACCCTTTTGCGCGTGACTGCGCATGATGGCCATCTCTTCATCGGTGAGGCGGCCGGGTTTGTGGAGGATATTGTCCGGGATGGCCACCTTGCCGATATCGTGCAGCGGTGCGGCCTTGAAAATCAGGTCGCATTTGTGCTCTTCGACGCCATACAGCTTGGCCAGTAGATGGCAGTAGGCGGCAACGCGCTGCACGTGCAGGCCGGTTTCATGGGAGCGTTCTTCAATGGTCGCACCCATCATCGAAATCACTTCGCCCTGCGTGACTTCCAATTCATGGTTGAGGTTTTGGATTTCGAGCACCGCCAGTCTGACGCGCTCTTCAAGCTGGGTCTGGTAGTCGTGCAGTTGCAGATGGGTGTTGACGCGCGCCAGCACCTCTTCGTTGGCAAAGGGTTTGGTAATGTAGTCCACGCCGCCGGAACGGAAGGCGGTCACCTTGTCCTCGGTTTCGCCCATCGCACTGATGAAAATCACGGGGATGCTTTCCGTGCTCGGGTCGGCTTTGAGCTGCTGGCAAACCTCAAAGCCGTTCATATTGGGCATTTTGATGTCCAGCAGGATCAGGTCGGGCGTCTTTAAATGCACCGACTGCAGCGCCATTTCGCCGTTGATGGCGGCACGTACCTGATAGCCTTGTTTTTCCAGTACGCTCGTTAAGAGTTTGACATTGGCAATCATGTCGTCGACGACGAGGATCTCATAGCGGCTGTTATTCAAAAGGTGATTCACGCGGTTTTCCCGTTCAATTCCGTTGTGTCAGCGCTGAGGTTGGCGATGAGGTCAAAACGGTATTCATCTGTGAGGCGTTCCAATATCTGCGCCAGTTTGGCATCCGTTTGCGCGATGGCACCGATAGTGTCCATGATTTCCCTGGGGTTGCCCAGTTTGGCGTTAAGGTGCAGTTGCTGACGAAGCGCTGGCGCGATGTGCTGCATGGCTTCGGCTTCCAGGGTGAGTTGCTCGTTCGCCACGGGAGCCGGTGTTTCATCGTCATATTGGTATTGTAGGTCAAGATGTTTGGCCATACAGGCAAATATTTCGTTGGGGCGGTAAGGTTTGCGCAGAAAATCATCGGCACCGGCATCCAACAGCTCTTGGCGTTGCTCCTGGAATACGGAGGCCGTCAAGGCGGCAATTTTGACATCCTTGCCGCCCGGCAGCTTGCGGATTTCGCGGGTGGCGACCAGACCGTCCATGACGGGCATGCGTCTGTCCATCCAGATAAAGTGGGGGTGCCAGCTTTGGAAAAGCTCGATCGCCTTTTGGCCGTTTTCGGCTATGTTGACCTCAAAGCCGGCGTTGGTCAGGATGTTTTGCAGCAGGAGTTGGTTTTCTGTCTGGTCTTCTACAATCAGAACCCGCCAGGCGGGTTGGCCGGGCAGGAGTTTGACCACATGGCGATGCACCGGCTGTTCGTTGGTAATCTGTGTGCCCGTTGCGCGTTCCAGTTCGATCGTCAGATAGAAAAGGCTGCCTTTGCCGGGGGTGCTTTGTGCATGGATCTCGCCCTTCATCATGTGGACGAATTGGCGGGTGATGGTCAGGCCCAGGCCGGTGCCTTTCTGCGCGGCGGCATTGGCAAGCTGCTCGAACGGCAGGAAGATTCTTTCCAGATCCTCCGGCTGGATGCCCGAACCGCTGTCTTCGACCTCGATGCGCAGCGTGAGGCATTGGTTGTCTTGCGGTTTCTGATGCGCATCCAGGCGCAGCGTCACGCCGCCCACATCGGTGAACTTGATGGCATTACCGATCAGATTGATGAGGATTTGGCGCAGCTTGGCCGAATCCCCATGCACAAAACGCGGAAAGTGAGAACTCTGGTCGATCAGCAGCGAAATCCCCTTGTCGTCGGCGCGCACTTTCATCATGTCGGTGACATCCAGAATCAGTTGCCCCAGGTCAAAGTCCTCTTTGTCGAGCTGGGCGCGGCCGGCCTCGATTTTGGACATGTCGAGCACATCGTTGATCAGGTTAAGGAGGTGCTCGCCGGAACGGTTGATGATGCGCAGCGTATCGCGCTGTGAATCGGGGGTACTGGGGTTTTCGTAAAGCAGTTGCGAGAAACCCAGAATGGCGTTGAGCGGGGTACGCAGTTCATGGCTCATGTTGGCCAGAAAGAGGCTCTTGGCGCGGTTGGCGGCTTCGGCTTTGTCTTTGGCGACGGTCAGTTCCTCGGTGCGCTGTTTGACGATCTCTTCGAGGTTCTCGTTGAGGTGGCGGATGTTGTTTTCGACTTCCTGACGTTTGCGGATGTCTTCTTTTAAGGCGTGCTGCGTCTGTTTGAGTTCGTTTTCCTTTTCCTGCAGGGTGTCCAGCATCCGGTTGAATTCGCTCGATAGGCGGCTGACTTCGCCGACGCCGTTTTCGTTGGCGCGCACCTTTTCGGAGCCGGCGCGGATTTGCGACATGGTATTGATCAGACCGTGCAGCTGCGCGGTGAGTCCTTTGGCGGTCAGGAAAGAGGTCAGGTAGGCGATGAACAGGGCGATGATCGAGAAGAGCACCGCCTGCTCAATATTGGCGGCGGCATTGGCCTGCCGGTCTTTTTGGTCGATGCGGATGTTCACCCAACCCAAGTCCTGATGTTCCTGTTCGATAATGTAAGCGACATCGATGTAGTCGTCGGTATCGGCGAGGATCGTCACGGCATGCCGGTGATCCTGCTCGCCTTGCAGTTGGCGCAGATAGTTCTGGCGTGTGGCATCGATCACGTAGCGACCCACCTGGCTCGGATCGGTATGCGCAATGACTTTGCCTTGCATGTCCATGACGGCCGCGTAGGTCAGGTTTTCATAAATCAGAAAATCCTGCACGGTCTGCTCCAGGCCTTCGTAGTCGTTGGCCATGACCCAGACGCGGCTGGTGGTCGAGAGCATCATGGCGCGGTTTTTGGCCTGTTTAATCGACTGTTCGTGCAGAAATGCACCGTTTTGCTGGGTGATGCTGTAGGTGAATAAGGTGACCAGCAGCGTCAGGATCAGGCCGATGCCGATGACCAGTTGATCACGGATGCTGTGATTCCAGATGGCGAGTAATTGGGCTTTCACTGAGTACTCCGCGTGGGGCGAACCTGTTGTTCAAATTGGCTGAGAAAGTCGCGCACCGGAGCGTAGGTCGCATCATCCGCCGGCTCGAAGCGGCTGAGTTCCATGCGCGCCAGAATGGCCCGGCCTTCGGGCGATTCATGCAGGCTGAAAAGAATGCCGGCCACCTGTTTCACCAGCGATGCAGGCATGTCGTTTCTGGCCACGAGTCCGTTGTTGGGCAGTGGGTCGGTCTGCCATTTCACTTCGACATCTTCAGCGACTTGCGGACGTTGTTTGATAAAAGCCTTCCAAGGCGGCGGCCAGGTGGCCGCAGCGGCGACCTTGCCGAGATAGACGTTCATGATGGAAGATTCCTGTGAGCCGACATACAGGTTGGTGATATCGCGGTTGATATCCAGTCCGTGGGTGTGAAGATACCACTGCGGCATCATGGTGGCCGCCAAGGCCGTTTCGGCCGGATAGCTGACGGTTTTGCCTTTGAGGTCGGCGACGCTTTCGATGCCGCTGTCTTTGCGTACCAGAATAATGCCGCGGAAATTGTCATCGTCGCCCATTTTGCCGAAGATGTGGTAGCCGTAATCGACGGCGGTGACCGTTTGGTAGGGATTGGGCAGGGCGAAATCGAAATGGCGGTTAAACAGCTTGCTGTCGTAAGCGGCGTAGTTGCGGGAGGCTTCGAGCTTCAGCTGGGCGTTGTCGAGTCGGGCATTGATGTACTGTACCAGCGGGCCATAGACTTCAAACAGATGTTTGGGGTTGTGCAGCGGGTGGACGCCAAACAGATAGACCGGCTGTTTGGGAGGCGTGCTGTTGCTATATTGCGCCTCATAGCCGGATGCTTCCTTTTCGCAGCCGGATAGCGGGAAAAACGCCAAAGCGAGCAGCAGCGGGGCAATCAATCGGAGAGATGGTTGAAGAAATAGGCGCTTGGCGGATTTGATAAACATTTTTTACCTATTCAACCGAGAGAAATACACACAAATATAACACAAATATAAATTGTGCTCTTTTTCATAAATAACAACTTTTTACACCAAGTTGGGACTTTTGTCATCCAAAATGGAGGTGGAGAAAAGCGATTTAAAAGCGCGTAAAAATTCTCAACAGGCCGGGTATGCAGGCGTTTACCCGGCCTGTTGGGTTTTAAAGAGAGCTTTGCACGAGATGGCTGCACGAATAAAAATGGTTAAAAATCGCCTGATTTTTCTCGACTTACCCCTGCGGGCGTCGAGTTCTTTGTTTGTTGAAAAACTTGCTAATAGCTGGCTATTAGCTGCGTTTTCCGCCTGAATCAGCCAATTTTTTCCTCATTTTTCTTTCTCGGCTCTACAGCCGAGTTCTTCGGTTCGCGCCCCACTTGTGCAAAGCTCTCTAAAAGGCGTTTCAGGCGATTGGCGTCAGTGCTTCCAGCGGCCATCGGGGCGTGGTGGCAAAGCTTAGGTCCTGATGTTCGCCGGCCAACAGGCGTTGTGCGCCGGCATAGGCGATCATCGCACCGTTATCGGTGCAGAATTCCAGTCTCGGGTAAAAGGCTTCGCCGCGGCGTTTTTGCATCAAGGTGTTGAGCTTGGCGCGGATTTCGCGGTTGGCGCTGACGCCGCCGGACACCACCAGACGATTCAATCCCTCCTGTTCCAAAGCGCGTTTGCACTTGATGGCTAAGGTATCGGCCACCGCCAGTTCAAACGCGCGGCAGATGTCGGCTTTGGTCTGTTCGGTCGCATCGTTTTTGGCAATGGCGTCCTGCCAGGTGTTGAGTGTGTAGGTTTTCAGGCCGCTGAAACTCATATCCAATCCCGGACGGTCGATCATCGGCCGCGGAAAGTGGTAGCGCTCGGCATCGCCCTGTAAAGCGAGGTTGGAGACTTTAGGGCCGCCCGGATAGCCGAGGTCGAGCAGTTTGGCGGTTTTGTCGAAGGCTTCGCCAGCCGCGTCGTCGAGCGTATCGCCCAGCAGTTTGTAGCGGCCGATGCCGTCCACGCGGATAATCATGCTATGCCCGCCGGACACTAAAAGGCAGATAAACGGAAATTGCGGTTTGGGGTCTTCGAGCATGGGGGCGAGCAGGTGACCTTCCATGTGGTGGACGCCAATCGCCGGAATCCGCCAGGCGTAGGCGAGACTGCGCGCCACCGAGGCGCCGGTCAGCAGTGCGCCCATCAATCCGGGGCCGGCGGTGTAGGCGATGCCCTGAATATCCTTGCTTTCGATGTTGGCTTCCTGCATGGTCTGCAGAATCAACGGCGTCAGTTTTTGAATATGGTCGCGCGAGGCCAGTTCGGGCACCACGCCGCCGTATTGGGCGTGCAGTTCCACCTGTGAGTAGAGGTTGTGCGCCAAAAGCCCTTTTTGGGTGTCGTAAAGCGCGACGGCGGTTTCATCACAGGAGCTTTCAATGCCCAAAACCAGCAGTGATTGGCGTGAAGAGGTCGATTCGGCGGTGGACATGGCGCTTTCCTGTTAGTCAAAGTGGCTGAATTTTAACAAAATAATCGCCTTTTATTGGAAGTTTTCTTGTAAAAGGGTTTGCAAAAGTGCACAGAGAAATTTATAATTCCTGGCTTTCCGCTACCTGTCTTTTGACCGAGGGTTTAAAAGGCCGGGTAGAAACAGAATTCCAAATTTTGAATAGGTAGAATTATGCCAAGCGTAAAAATCCGTGATACAGAACCATTTGACGTAGCATTGCGTCGTTTTAAACGTGCTTGTGAAAAAGCCGGTGTATTGACCGAGTCTCGCAAGCGTGAATTTTATGAGAAGCCAACCTGGGCTAAGAAGCGCATGAAAGCGGCGGCTGCCAAGCGTCTGGCTAAGCGTTTGTCTCGCGAAAACCGCCGTACTAACCGTCTGTACTAAGAGCGGAGTGATTCGTGTCTAGTGAGATGAAGGCGCAACTCACCGCGGCCATGAAGGACGCGATGAAAGCGAAAGAAAAAGAGCGTCTGACTGTTATTCGCTCTATGCTTGCGGCGATTAAGCAAGTTGAAATCGATAATCAGACTGAATTGGACGATGCCGGCGTTTTGGCTGTTTTGGATAAAGCCATCAAGCAACGCCGTGACGCTCAAAAGCAATATCTCGATGCCGATCGTCAAGATCTGGCCGAAATCGAGGCGTTTGAGATTACCGTCATTCAGGATTTTATGCCGCAAGCGCTGACAGAAGATGAGATTAATAGCTTGATTGAGCAGGCCATGGCCGAAACAGGCGCCAGCGCCATGCAGGACATGGGTAAAGTGATGGCGCTGCTCAAGCCGCAGATGCAGGGTCGCGCCGATATGGGCGAGGTCAGCAAGCTGATTAAGGCGAAGTTGGGCTGATTCACCTGTCGCTAGACCATCGAGTCACGCAAAGCAAGAACCCGTCAACCATTGGCTGACGGGTTTTTTGCGTTTCAGGGGCTGTGAATTTTCTGTGGATAAGGTGTGAATTTTGGTAAATCAAACCGGCAGTATCCCGCGTTCATTTATTGAAAATCTGTTGGCTCGTGCCGATCTGGTGCAAGTCATTAATCAGCGTGTGCCTTTGAAAAAGGCGGGCGCCACCTATAAGGCGTGCTGTCCGTTTCACGACGAGAAAACCCCCTCCTTTAACGTCAATCCGCAAAAACAGTTTTATCACTGCTTTGGTTGCGGGGCGAGCGGAGATGCCATCAAGTTTCTGATGGAGTACGACGGCCTTTCGTTTGTCGAGGCGGTCGAATCGCTCGCCGCACAGTACGGCATGGAAGTGCCGCGCGAAAAACTCTCCCCCAAGCAGCAGGCGCAGCAGCAGGCCAAACAGGAAAAACAGCGTGACCTGTATGATGTGATGCATCTGGTCGCCAAGTTCTACCGCCATCAGTTGCGCGATCATCCGCAATCCGAGCAGGCCAAAGCCTACCTCAAGCACCGTGGACTGAGTCCGGAGATTGCCAAGACCTATGTAATCGGTTTTGCTCCTGCGGGTTGGGATACGCTGGTGAAAGGGCTGCAGGCCGATGCGCAGCTGCAGCAGCAACTGGTGGACACCGGCATGCTGATCCGTAAAGACGACGGAAAACTGTACGACCGTTTCCGCCAGCGCATTATGTTTCCGATCCGCGACGGACGCGGACGCGTGGTGGCGTTCGGGGGGCGCGTACTGGGGGATGATCAGCCCAAGTATCTCAATTCGCCGGAAACCCCGATTTTTCACAAAAGCTATGCGCTTTACGGTCTGTATGAAATGCGCCAGACGCGCGAGAAATTTGATCACATTCTGGTGGTCGAGGGTTATATGGATGTGGTCGCGCTCGCGCAATTCGGGCTGCGCAATGCGGTGGCCACACTCGGTACGGCGACGACCATCGATCATCTGCACATGCTGTTCCGTCAGGTAAACGAAATCGTATTCTGTTTTGATGGCGATCAGGCGGGCACCAAAGCGGCGTGGAAGGCGTTGGAGCTGGCGTTGCCGTTGATGGAAAAGGAACGCTCGGTGAGGTTTCTGTTTCTGCCGCAGGGCGAAGATCCCGATTCGATGGTGCGCAAAGAGGGCTTGCAGAACTTTCAGACACGCATACGCAACGCCCTGACGCTGTCGGATTTTCTGTTTCAGGGTTTGCAGGGGCGATTGAGTTTTCCGTTAAGCAGCATCGAAGGACGCCAGCAGCTGGTTTCCTTTGCGCAAAGCTTTATACAGCAGGCGCAGGGCTTGTATCAATATCTGCTGGTGGAGCGTCTTTCCGAGCTGGTGGGCTTGCCGGCCTGGCGGCTGGAAAAGCAGATGAATGTGCATTCCGGGTTCGCCGCCTTTAAGAAAACGCCGCAAAACACGTCCAATGCCCCGCAAAAAGCGGACATAAAAATCAATAGAGTGGTGACGCTGCCGTTAAAGCTGGTACGCATCTTGTTAAAACGTCCTTCCTGGGCGGAGTTTTTTCCGGAAAATTTTGCGCAAGACCTTTTAAAAAGCCAGCAGCGTGACTATCAAGTACTGGGTGGTGCGATTGCCGCTTTGTCTGGTCACGGGTTTTTGCATGAGGCGGCCGTGCAGTGGCTGCAGCAAAAAGGTTTTACGGCGGAGTTGCAGTTGATTCAGCAGTCCGAATTGCCGGACGACGACGCCTTTTTGAAGGCGGAGTTTGACGTGGCGATTGTCGCGCTGGCGGCCGCATTGGATGAGGCTAAGTTGGGACAGGCCGGGTGGAATCTGACCGAGATGATCCGCCTGCAGGTTTTGGCGCGCGAAAAATAGGGTTTTACGGCGGCAATGATGCGGCTAACACGCTCATTTCAAACGGTTTTTGAATGTGGGTTTGTGATAATTTGTTAACAAATTTAGCGTAATTTTAGATATAATTACGGGTTCCGTTTTTTCCGTGACGTCAAAAGCGTTTAACGGTTCGAGTCATAAAGGTATCGAGGCAGACATGACAAAAGTTGAAAGAAAACAGCAGTTAATTGATTTGATCGATCGTGCTAAAGAGTTGGGTTACCTGACTTATGCCGACGTAAACGACGTGTTGCCGGACGATATCGAAGAAGACCAGCTGGGTCAGGTGCTGACCATTTTGAAAGACTTCGGGATTCAACTGTTTGATACCGCGCCGGAAGATGACGAGCTGCTGACCAAAGACGGTGAAGTGTTTGATGATGCGGCCGCCGAAGCGGCGATTGCCGCGCTGTCCGAAGTGGATTCCGAATTCGGCCGCACCACCGATCCGGTGCGCATGTACATGCGTGAAATGGGTTCGGTGGAACTGTTGACGCGACATGGTGAAATCGAGATCGCCAAACGTATTGAAAGCGGCATCCGTGAGATGTTGGACGCGCTGGCGATCTATCCGATTTTCAGCGAAGAGATTTTGAAAACCTTCAGCAAGATGGATGACGGCGAAGGCAAGCTGGCGGATGTGGTGCAAGGCTTTGTGCGTCCGGGCGATTTGGTGGATGTGCCGGTGGAAGAGCTGTCACCCGACAGCGACAATCAGGAAGTGAAGGACGATACCATCGATCCTGAAGAACTGGCTGCTTTCCTGGAAACTCTGCAGGCATTGCACTCTGCCACTTTGGCAGCCTCCAAAGAGCACGGTTTTGAGTCGCCGCAAGCAAACACCGAACGTTCCAAATTGGTGGAGCATCTGCAAACCATCAAGATCACGCCACTGTTCTCCAACGGCTTGATCAAGCACATCAAAAACAAAATTACCGCGATCCGCGAGCAGGAGCGCGTGATTGTCGACAAGATCATGCGCGAGATCAAAGTGCCGCGCGCGTTGTTCCTGGAGCAGTTTGTCGGCAAGGAAACGGATTATACGTTGATTGACCGTCTGATCGAACTGTCCGCCAGCCACGCCGACAAGCTGGAAGAGGCGCGTGCTGACATCAAGCGTGCGCAGAAGCGTCTGTCGATGATCGCCAAAGCCGAAAAAATGCCGATTTCGTTGTATAAGTCGATTTACAAGGATTTGAGCAAGGCGGAAAACCAGGCGCGTAATGCCAAGCGCGAGATGATCGAGGCCAACCTGCGTCTGGTTATTTCGATTGCCAAGAAGTACACCAACCGCGGTTTGCAGTTCCTCGATCTGATCCAGGAAGGGAATATCGGTCTGATGAAGGCGGTGGACAAGTTCGAATACCGTCGCGGTTACAAGTTCTCGACCTACGCAACCTGGTGGATCCGTCAGGCCATTACCCGTTCAATCGCCGACCAGGCGCGTACCATCCGTATTCCGGTACATATGATCGAAACCATCAACAAGTTGAACCGCATCCAGCGTCAACTGCTGCAGAAGATGGGGCGTGAACCGACGCCGGAAGAGCTGGCGGCCGAGATGGAGATGCCGGAAGACAAGATTCGCAAGGTCATGAAAATCGCCAAAGAGCCGATTTCCATGGAAACGCCGATCGGTGATGACGAAGACTCTTCACTGGGCGATTTTATCGAAGATTCCAACATTCTGTCGCCGCAGGATGCCGCGGATGCCGAAGGCATGAGCGAAACGGTGCGCGAGATGTTGAATACGCTGACACCGCGCGAAGCCAAGGTATTGCGTATGCGTTTCGGTCTGAGCATGAACACCGACCATACTCTGGAAGAGGTCGGCAAACAGTTTGATGTGACGCGTGAGCGTATTCGTCAGATTGAGGCCAAGGCGTTGCGCAAATTGCGTCATCCAAGCCGTGCCGAGAAGCTGAAGAGCTTCCTGGATTAATCGGGCTGCGTAAAGCCGGCCTGTTGAGATTTTGAAACTCAACAGGCCGGGTTATTTCCCAAAAGCGCCGTTTACGGCATTCCCTAATGGCGTTTCAGTCGCTATAATACATCCCGCGTTTTTACGCAATCAAAAGCGATTTCTTCGCTTTATTCCTTCCTTAAGGGCCCTTAGCTCAGTTGGTTAGAGCACACGACTCATAATCGTTAGGTCCACGGTTCAAGTCCGTGAGGGCCCACCATTTAAACTCTTTAAAATCATGCAGTTGCTAGCACATTATTGGCTGGTGGCTTTCCTTAAAAAGTTTTATGTACCGTATATGTACCGCTGTGCGTTAATTTTGATGCATCTCAGTGTAGCTTCGTCAGTAAGAATTGGTTGATTTCGGCTTCGATGAAACCTATATATTGCGATGTACCTGCTGTCCGGCTTGGAATAGCAACTGGTGCAGGTATGTTTCTATCGCCAAGAGTCGCGGTTCCCACGTTTTATAGTATGTGCTTTTGTTAATGCCAGTCATTTCGGCTTGTTTGATTTTGGTCAGGCGCTTGGCCTTGGTGATATGGCGAATAGCTATTTCAATTAATCCGTTCACTGCATTTCTGTATTTTTCTTTATGGATATAGTTAGCTTCTTTAAACCACTCCATGGTGGCGATGACATCAATGATTAGATGGTGTTTGAACTCTTGAAGGTCTTTAGGCTGCGCCGTTTGGTTCCAGATCATAAGTAACAAGTAGGCGGCTTTATCCATGTTGGCAAAATATCCGCCTAGCTGGTGCCTGCTAAGTTGATCTTGCCGGCCGGTGCTAGATGCTTCTTTTAGCACGTTGATTGCTGTGACATTGATTCGATTTAAAACGGACTCTGTCTTTCTTGAAAAGGCGTGGTCAGTCGTCATATCTTGCACCTGAATGGAGATTTTGAAACGCCATTATAAATCTGGCTGATCGGTATGCAATTACCGACCACTATAAGCGCCGCTAATTTCTGTACCGACGGTAACAAATTAACAGCACCATCGAAGCCGAGCTAATTGCAGCCTAGTCGGTAGGGAATTACAGGCGACTATAAGCGCAGCACTACACCCAAAAACAACAACGCCCCACGGCGTGGACGGCTTTCAGGGATTTTAGCAAACGGTACGGGAGTGGTACGAACGGTACAAGAATTCAAAACATTACCACAACCCCCTATTGGAAATTACATCTACACATAACCCGCGCCCTTTGTGCCCGTATGCGATCGGATTATTTTGAAAGGACCCTTCGATATTACCCTCCCCCTTTAAAAAAAATGGTCTGGGATATTTTTTCATACCGTTTCTAGGTATACCCCCCCCTAAAAATTTGGCCGGCGAGTCTACGTTGGGGGGGATGTGGTCTAGGAAAAGAATCGTGCCAACTTTCGACCCACCCCTTGGGTATGGTGTCTTGCTGTAACTGGAGTTAAGGCGCCAGGCGGCGAACATTGCGAGTATTGATATAGCGTTTTGTTGCAATAAAACAACGTGTAATTGGTATGAAAATTGAATTTTTTGAGTGTGGCGATTTTGTGGTGAATGGTTTGTAAGTTATTGATTTTAATGGTGTTGGTGACAGGTTCAACGCCTATCACCAGTAGAATCAGAAATCAGTATCCGTCAATCGACACCAAGCAGTAGCCGGCACGTTCCGGGTCTATGTCGCCGCGTGCCACGGCCAGCCGGTCGATCTGCTCGTCGTCCACGAATAGCCCGCCGTGTTGCAGTGCATCGAGTAGCGGCTTTATCCGGTTGTCGATGTCGAACTTACGCCGGTTGGGAGGGTAGAGCTCAATGCGCACCCGCAGGCGGTGGCTAATCCTCTCCCGGTGCAATCCTTGAGCCTGCAAGACTTGGGCGACCGCTGCTTTGAACTGGCGGCCTTTTAGGCTTAGGTGGATATGCTGGCCGGCGCGTCGGTAGTAGGTGTTTGCCGACGGCGCCCATGGCAGTGTGATCTGATAACTGGCCAGCATCATTTCACCCGCAGACTTAAAGGGCCTTTGACCAGCTGCGCACCGGGCACCGCTTGACCGTTCTTTAGCGCCTTGGCGATGGCTGTTTTGTCCGGTGCGATATCGGTCTTCACTCTCACGTATTCGTCCGGCAGTGCAGCTTCGTCGTCGATCTGCACGCGGTCCACCCCCTTGGCCAAGGTAATCGAGAAGAGCGGGCAGTCGATCTTGGTAATGCCGCTGGCTTCCATGTTGTAACGCAGGTACTCGCGCAGGTTGTCGCGGCGGTTATTGATGATTCGTTTGCGCTCTTGCAGACGCTTGATTTCCGCGTCGATTGCACTCGTGTCGCCGTCGAGTGCCTGGGCAAACTTCACGATAGCCACGGCCTTGTCATTGAATTGCAGGGCCATGCCTTCGAGTGTGTCGCGGATTGCTAGCATGGTGCTTTCGTCGCCGCCGCCGTCTTCGGTTTGTTCGATAGCGTCCATAAGGTTTTGAAGCTCCAGCATGTCGCCGGTCATTTCATATAGTGCGGTCATTGTGCGTTCTCCATCTGTTCGAGTTCTGCTTTGCGTTGGTCTTTGATCTTAGTTAGCTGAATCATCATCTTGTCGTCCTTGCGGTACTGGGCTTTGCGCACCGCCGAAGTGAATAGCCCTTTGAGCATCGATTCGGATATGGATTCACGCATCTGCTTCAAAATGGTCTGCATTTCGGTTTCATAGGCTTGCTGCTGCTTGGCCTCTTCCTCAGTACGGTTAACGGCCTTGTCGAGTGCCGCTTCCTGCTGCCGGTGTTGTAGGTACTCGGTATCTTCAAACTGGCCCATGAATACGTCGGCGTTAAAGCCAAGCTTTGACAGCGCCTTGCTCAAGGTGTTGGTTTCCAGCTTCTTGGCAAAGTCTGCGTCAGCCGCGCCACTCTTGCCCATCGTCGGCGATATGGCATTGCTGATCGGGAAGCTGCCGCCAGGGAAGTGGAACTCGGCGTGAACCAGTACCAAGCCAAGCTGCCTATCAATCAGGCCATAGTCGTATTCGATATTGCGCAATCCCCAGTTGCTGCCGTATGGCCCCCAGAGTTTGGTGGCTTCCCGCAGCTGATAGGTTGGGTCGATGGCCGTGTACCCGCCGCGCTGGTTCACCTGGTGGGTATGTGCCGGGTCCGTCTTTTGTACTTTGCTCCAGATCGCCATGGTGTCCGGCGTCGGTGCTTGTTGGTGCGTTCTCTCTGTCATGGTGCGGTTGCCTCAAGTTCGGTATCGATCAGGGTTTTCAGACTGGTAAAGCGTGCTGCGTCTTCGGTATCGTCGTTGCATGGTATTGCCAGTCTCTCGCAGACAATCGCTGCTATCCACGGTTCGCGCTTGAGCATCTGACGCACCTTTAGGCGGATGGACGGGCTGATCGCGGCGACGGTGCCTTGCATGGGGTTGTTGCGTTCCTGCTGCATCATTGGTTCAGTTCGCGGCTGCTGTGCTGTCATCGTCATGCTCCTTTGTCAGTTCGTCTTCTTTGCGCTGGTGGTAGAGCCAATCGCCGTAATCCTGTTCGTCGTCATATCTGGCCTGCGCGTTTTGCTTTGAGCCTTGTTCGTCATTCCAGAGCGCATCGTTGGCCATGCGGTTGTCCATGTCGTTTAAGTCCATATCGTCCACCGTTAGAAGTTAATGTCGTCGTCGGTAAAGTGGCCAGCGCCCATTGGTTGACCGATTTGTGGCGCGGGTTGATTAGGGCGCTGCTGGAATCCCATATCGCCTTGATATTGGTTTTGTGCATTGCTGATTGCTGGAGCCTGGTGCTGTCCTTGATGTGCTGACGAACTGCCGTTATTTGCTTGGCCGTTGCTTGATTGCTGGCGGCGTTGTTGGCTTTCACCATGACGTACCGGCTTTGAGTTCTTGCCACCGGCCAGTGTGTCGAGTGTGACCTGTATCTGCTCCACCGGTTGCTGCTGGTTATTGGTGTAGGTGTGTATCTTCAAGTCGCCGCTGATCTGCACGGTCTGACCCTTGTCATATTGCAGCAGTTCCTCGGCGATACTTCCGAACGCCACAATCGCCAGCGGCAGGTCCGAGCAGTCGCCCCCCAGTCTGGCAAAACAAAAGCCTGTGACCATTGGTGTGCCGGTCTTGGTTTGAATCTGATTTGGCGCTTTGGCCAAGGTTGCTTTGGTGGTAATCCATGCCATAGCTCATTTTCCTTATCTATATGTATCCGTTTGCGGATAGTGTGTTTTGAACCGCTACACCGCTACACGCCTTTATTCATGCGGGTTTCAGCCAGTTTTGAAACGCAACTGTTGCCCCTTGGTGTTGCGGCTTTAAAATGGCTCTATCCCTTTGTTGGCGCGGGTTGTAGCGGTGTAGCGCTTTAAATATCGGTATCAGGAGGAAGGTATCTATTAAAGGCATCGCCAAAGGCGTGTTTCTCGTACCCTTTGCATACGTTGCTGAAATACCGAATGTCCTTTGAGTTGATCTTGAAGGCACCCAATAACTTAGCCAGGCTGTTCTGCGTCATGGGGTTGCCCTTTCTCCATTCGCGCCAAGGCCGCTCTTCCAGTTTAAGAAGCTCGTCCACCAGCTCTTTAGACGGTATCTTTTCGCCCTTGTGGGTTTTGAATATCGTCCGAATATCCGATAGCAGCATGATCTGCGGGGTTGGTTCTTCTTCCTGATTGGTTAATAATGTGTAGGCTGTCTGCACCTTACTTGGCCAATCTCCACCGGCTCGGTATGCCATCGTAAAAAGGGGTATCCAGTTATCCACCGCTCGATCATTGCCAGCGTGCGGCGGTTCCATCTGGTTATCCCTTACCGCTTGCTTGTTGTCTTCACTCCACCGCGCCAGCATCTGCCGGTAAGCCTTATGCAGTTCCGCTAGATTCGCCGGCACCCGCTGGGTGGTTTCGTGGTTCATCTTGCGACGTAGTTCCACACACACGCCACGGTCCATAATGGTTCCTTGTAGCTGCTTAATCGATGCAAGTACCATAGGCGCCCATGTACTGAACTTGGTCGGCGTGTTGTTGTCGCCTTCCGAACGCACCACAAAGGCGCGGTTCTTCGCGTGGCCACTGTTGATAATGCCGATCATTTCGTCGTTTCGGTTTGCCACAAAGGTGTCGGCTTCATCGATAATCAGTGTCGGCTGGTAGGCTTCTATCGTCCGGTAGATTGCCGCCTGTGAAATGCTTGAAGCAAACAGGGCGCGTGGACTGAATGACTCCACCAGATCGAGTACCGTCGATTTGCCGCAGCGTTTCTCCGGGCTATGGACGATCAGCTTCGGAAAAATTCGGAACTCGTTAATGGCATAGGCACCGGCAATCCACAAGGCAATCGCCGTGGCTGCACCGGTTGGAAGGATGGCGTACCTGGTGATTTCACCTTCCAGCGACGTTAGAACCATATTTAGATCAACGGCCTCGTGCCAAGGCTCCAGTGATTCCACAACGGTAACTTCATTGCCGCCGTAGCGTTCTGCCTTAACCATCTTGTCAAGCATCGATACGCGCACGCCAAGCTTTTCGGCCTCGGCGTCTCGGCAACGCTCATAATCCAGATCGGATAGTGCGGCCAGGCGTTTCAAAATTTGCTCATCGTTTTCCGGCGGGCGTTTGGTGGCCTTCTCAAATTGCGCCTTTGCGTCCACAACGCTGCCGGCTTTTGGTTTATTGTTAGGTGTTTCGTCCATGTGCTACCTCGTTATGGTCAAGCCGATAGCGGTCGTTCCAATCGCTGCCGTCTTCATCCTCTGAAAACGCGGGAATGGATACCACTCCGTCCACGGCTTGAGCAGCCGCAATGGCTTTGTCGCGCCCGGCGTTAATGCCTTTTTCCTTTTCGGTCTGGTGATCGTTGTCACCGGCTATAACGATGTGGGCATGGGGGTAGGTGTTGCGCAGGAACTTGGCGACCGCTAGAAGGTTTCCAGCATCAAAGGCGCAGATCACGCTGGCGTCCGGTGTGTAATTCTCTGCCAAGGTTGCACCTGTGGCGAAGCCCTCACAGATAACCCAGTGGTCGATAGATCGCGCCTCAATCATGCAATACCCGCCAGCCTTGCGTCCGCCTGACATAAACCACTTGGAGCCGTCAGGCTGGATGAACTGTAACGACTGAATCACCCCCATGAATGGATGCGTAGAGCCATAGATCGGCAGTACCAGTGCGTTGTCGAAATCCATTACCGAACCGCATAGCGTGTTATGGGATTTAATGGCTCGGCTTTGCAGGTAGGGATGGCTAATTGTTGCCGGTCTTAACTGCTTACCTGTGTAGATCGCTTGCGCACGCTTGGCGGCGGTTTGTTCGCGTTTGAGTTTTTCGTGTTCGGCCTTGGCGCGTTCTTCCTTTATTTTTGCGTCCAGTTGGCGTTTTTCAGCAGCGGTCATTGGCGCGCTGTTTTCAGGGAAGTAGGTGTATTGCTCTCCTGTTGTCCAGTCGCCATAGTTGACGACGCCATCGCCTGACATAATCGCCCAGGCTGACCGGTTGCTGGAAGATTTGCCCGGAGCCGGGAAGCGTGTCCATTTTCCACCGCGAAGTGCTGGCGCTTGGTCGAAGCCATTGGCCTGCATGTGTTCTTGATGGGTCATCATTGCGCTACAGCCTGGTTGGTGTGATTAAACGTGTGCTTGGCAATCCAGCTTTCAATGTCGGATTGGCGATACATCACCTTGCGGCCGATCTTCACGAAAGGCAGATTATTGCGGCCGGTGTTGCGCCAAGTGGCAAGGGTGCCAATGGTTACGCCCAGTTGCTTTGCGGTTTCGTCAGGGGGGATTAGTGTGTTTTGTTGCGTCATGGTGTTATCTCCAAGTAATTGCATCTAAATAGAAGCATCTGCAATGCTTGGAAATAACTTTAGGGGGTGGTTTTGAATTTGCCGGTAAAAACGAATAAAGCGGTTTAAAACGGCTTTTTTACGGGATTATTTCGGTTTTTTCCATCTTCTAATTGCGTCATCAAGATTCTTTTTCGTGTATTGTCTTGCGCTGCCAAAATGCATTATGGACTCGTCTTTTCCTTTTCCTGCTATTTTGAAGTCACCTGTTTTTTGGATGTGATCTACCAGGTAGCGCCATAGCTGTGAAGGCTTTGGCTCTGCTTGGTTGTCATGAATGAACTTGTCCAGTATGGGCACGATGTAGGCGACGCCATCTGTTTGTGTTGTTGGAATGCTAGGGTATAGATCATGGATTGTGATCGCTGTTTCATGAGTGTCATCATTATGGCAATGATCTAGATTGAAATACCATTTTTCAAATTCCAGTAGTTTGCTCTCTGAAACGAACAGTTTTTTGATCGGATAGAAAGTGTTCTTGACCTTGTAATAGATGGCTTCGTTTTCGCTACTAGGGATTAATCTATCGGTCGTTTCGGGTTCAACAATAACAAACTCGTGGATATGATCTGGTGGGCCATAGTCTTCAATTTGATGTGGCGGCTGTATGAAAATTCCTATCCTTGAAACTGATAGTCCATAGTTTCCGTCTTTGTCTTGTGCTGGTTTGCAGTCTAGAATTCGTACAGCACGATCATTCCAGTACTGGGGTAATGAAATCAGGTTCGCAAATTTTTTGTGATCATCGGAGTAATCGTCTCCAAGTAATTGGGATTCCCACATTAAGGTTTCATAATTAAATAGGCAGTCCAGATCTTTAGTATTAACACCAAAATAATAACGTCCTCCTGATGGAACTTCATGTCTGATAACTTCTTCATTGATGGCGAAATCCTCAAAAAACGCGCTTACCTTTAACCCGTAATGAATGTACTGGCAAAATGATTCTGGGGCCAAATGTATTGGTATGTTCCAGCGGTATGCCAGAAACTCTAAAGACACCTCCCCTGGAGGTATTGGGGTATCAAGGTTCATAAATAAGACTCCCGTCTTATCCACAATTAAATGGGGGCGGCACCGTCAGGCGGGTGGATAATCCGCTTTTCTCCCCGTCGGGATAGGCGGTGCCGGTTCTGTTTGGATCAAATTGTATGGGTTGCGGTAGGTGCGCACGAAGCGTGCGGGAAATAGATGGCTTCAATTACGCCGACAAATTCCTTATTTTGGCTTTTTGAGCTAAGGTTTTCATAGTCGATAAATTCAAACGCGCCATTATGATTTTTGAATAAAATCACGTCTAATTCTTTTGGGAGAATGCTCTCATTGACTACTATGCGGTTACCTAGTCGGATATCTGGATAATATTTATCAGTTGTTACTTCATAAACGCGAGTATTGCGGTTTAACACGATTGATTCTTTGATTTCTGCTTTCATGGTTCATTCTCCATTTTATGGACTTTAAGGTGGTTTACGTGGGTAGCATCCCTGCGTTTTTGGTTTTTGCTCTATGTTTATTTTTTAATTTTCAAACAATGGTGGCGGTTGTGTTGTGATTTACCCATTGCTTGCTGACTGGTTGCTTAGCTTGAAGATCAGGCGGCGCTTTTCGTCATCGCTTAACTGGCCGATCAGTTGGAGCAGGGCGTCGTCGCTATTGGATACGCTTCTTCCGGCCTTCTGCAAAATGGCATCGGTGATTCGCTGGCTATGCTCTCGCAGGTCGTCGGCGTTAAGTGTGTTGTATCCCTCGGTTACGTCCGTTTTGCTTTGGGCATGGTTTACCAGCTGTTTGAGAATGTAGGGGGATATGCCAAGCCCCGTACCAGTAGCGTTGAAGGTACGGCGCAGGTCATGGGGGGTGATAAGAATGCCGGTTTCTTCGAGTAGGTATTTGAGCGCCTTCTTAACGTCAGAAATACGCCTGCTATCGTCGGTGGCGCTCGGGAACACGTACTCGCTCCCGGTGGATAATGCCTTTCTGCGTTTGAATACCTTCTCGGTTTCCGTTGTCATGGGGAGCCACAGCCGGCGGCCGTTCTTTGTTTCGGTCAGGTAGAAGCGCTTGTACTTCATTTCTACCTGGTCCCATTTGATTGACGCGGTTTCGGTGAAACGTGTGCCGTGATAGAGCAGAACCAAGAGCAGATCGGCGCCAGTCTGGTACACGCGGCGCTTATCCTTGGTCATGGCTTCGACGGTCTCAAGGAACGGGCGCAGCTGGTCTGATTCCAGTTTTCGCGTCTTGCGCTCCAGCGTGGTGAAGTGTTTGTTCTTACCCAGCTTCTTTACCGGATTTTCCAAGATCAGGGGGCGGCCGTCTAGATCGCGTATTTCGTCCATGGCCACGTTGAATATAGCTTTGAGCAATCGCATGGCTCGGTCGGCTTCTGCCGGGCTGCGCTTGGTGTAATCCTGGTGAGTTCGCAAAACCTTGTCGTAGGTGATGGCTGTCATTTCAATGTCGGCCAGTGGTGCGAGTACGTTTCTGAATGATTGGTGATAACCGGATACAGTGGTTGGCTTCAGCTTGCGAATAGTCAGGTAGCGTTCATACATTTGGGCAAGTGTTGATTGCTTGGTGCGCTCGAATCGCTTTTTGTCGTTTGGATTTATTCCATTGGAGAGGTCTGTCTGAATTTGGCGTGCTGCTTTTCTTGCCTGCTCAATCGTGACATTCGGGAATTTTCCAATAGTGATGTTTACCCGGTTATTGTTGATCCGGCTGCGAACGATAAAAGAGCCTTTACCTCCTTCGGTCTGCAAAAAGTATGCAAGGCCGTTGGCATCCCTATGGGTGTCGTAATAGGTTCCCTTCTTGGTGATTTCGTCCAATCGTTTGATGGTGAAACTGAACTTGTTTTCGCCTTCCATTTTTTTATGTACCGCCTATGTACCAGATTAAAAGCATTTTAATACATTTCAATCTATATTGGTATATCTGCGTTAAAGTAATGAAAACGCTTTAAATTCAATGGGTAGTGATGTTTTTACGCGTAGCTTCTGGGGTGTATGGATTAGTTAAAAAAGAAACTCATAATCGTTAGGTCCACGGTTCAAGTCCGTGAGGGCCCACCATTATCAAATTAAAGAAAACACTACGGTTCTTTGGCAGTTGCATTTGCTCCGGCTGGCTTTGATTATGCCAACAGAGCGGTTTCCGCTATTTGAGCTTCATGCCTTCACGCCCCAATGCAGCGCGGTTTGCGGCTTCTTTTATTTTCATCATAATCGCGGTTTTGGTTTGTTCGGAAATTGAAAAATCATCATGGAATGTGGAGGCGTTTTTGAGCTTTGCATATTTCTCGCGCGCCTTGGGGGTCACGGCGAAAACGGTATCGCTGAAGGCCATGTCATCAAACTCAAACAGCGACAGCTGTTTCTCCTTGAACATGCGTTCGATGTCTTTGATAAAAGAGTCGGTGTTATGCAGGATGCGGTTTTGCGTGGCGACGGTGACGGAGATATATTCCTTGGGAGTGAAGTCAAGGTCGGTGACAATGCGCTGGGCAATGTGTTTGCGGTCATCCGGTACAAAAGGTTCCAAATGGCGCATGAACTCTTTCTTCTCGAGTCTCATCATGGCGGATACGGCCTGATTGCGCGCCGAACTCCGCAGTTGTTTGACGGTGGCAAAAAACAAGGCGCCCAGTAGCAGGCTGATGGCGGCGATAGCCATGCAGATGGAAAGAGCGTTCAGTTTGGTTGTCAGCCACAGGGTGGCGCCGACGGCAGTGGCCAATACAGACCATGAAGCCGTGATAATCTTGATGTAATGCGTCTGGATATACCACGGATAATACAATTCTTCTTTGAAGATGGTCGTATCCAGGCTCAGGAGGTGCTGCAGCGCGGTGAGGTGATTGAATTTTCGCATGGCTTAGTGTCCTCCGGGTGCAGCACCTAATGAACTTCCCCATTTGGAAACGGCCGCCGTTGCGGCTTTGATGGCATTCTCAGGCAGGTCAAGCGCCTTCAGGCCTAGGTCGCGATACTCCTTTAACTCTTGTGTCAGATACTGTTCGCCGTTTGCCTGGGCGACCACAAAATTGGCGACCATAATCAGCGCCGTTAGATGGCGTACCTTCTGGTCCTGTACCGTTTTGAGCAGGAAAGCGGTGTCGTGGTGCAGCAGAATCGCTTTGTAAACATCGGGATTGAAATTCCATTTTTTTGAAATGTAAGTGCCCAAATACACATGCGAGGTGCCGAAGCGCTTCTCTTCCTTGTCGAGTGTCGAAATGGGATTGGCAAGGAATCGTTCAAATACCTCTTCGTAATCCTGATTGAAGAAACGCGCCAGATAGATGGCCCCCACGTTCTGCATGAGTCCCGCCATATAGGCCTCGGAGCGCGAAACATCATACACCCAGAATGCCAATTCCGCCGCCGCCAAGCCTGCCTGGGCACCATGCAGCACAACGGATTTTTCGCTGCTGTTTTGCGAGAGTAGGCGGGTCAGGCAGCTGGAAACAAAGAGGTTGTATATTTCGTCAAGTCCCAGTACGTTGACGGCGGCCTTGGCGTCCTTGATTTCGCTTTTTTCACTGGTCACGTTGGTGTTGACCAGTGTCAGGAAATCCCCAAGTAACTCCGCGTTATGTGCGATCAAATTGGCGATGGTAACGGTGTTAGGGTACTTTTTATGAAGCTCTTCCTGAAGAAGGAGCACTTCTTCGGGCAGGCTGGGTACCTTGGTTTCGTTGAATATTTTAACGGCTTGGTTGAGTTTTGCCTGCATCGCCTTTTTGCCAGTTGGGTGCTTTAAAATGGGGGCCTATCCGATTTTAGCAATGAAATAGATAAAACCACTAAAAAAGTTGAGCCGATGGAGCGATGCCGTTGGCATAATAATGACTTATGTGTGTTCTAATTTTATGAATTAGAAGACTTTTTTAGGTGTGATAGAATTTAATTATTATTGAATCAGTCCTTTTTTGATTGTTTGAGGCATATTGATGTTGTCGATTGCATCCTCCCTTCCCACTGTGCATTTGCCGACGGCCGTGCAACCGGCCGGGCGCGACGCTGTCTCTTTGGAAACTCAGGCCGCGCGGCCGGTCATAATCCCGGCGCAGGGAAAACCGGCCGAGGTAGCATCCACTTCAACGCCACAAAAGCCCTCTCAGGAAGCGTTCCAGGAAGCGTCCCAGGATCGCCAGCCGTCCAAACAGCAAGCTCAGCAGGATGATGCCCAGGTTCAGCAGGTTATCAATCAGTTAAAGGCGCGCGATAGCGAAGTCAAAGCGCATGAAATGGCGCATTTGGCGGCGGCCGGCGGATTTGCCACCAGCGGCGCTTCTTTTGTCTACCAAACCGGCCCCGACGGTAAGCGTTACGCGATTGGCGGCGAGGTCGGTATCGACACTTCCGCCGTGCCCGGCGATCCGCAAGCGACTTTGCAAAAGGCGATGATTATTCAAAGGGCGGCTTTGGCGCCCGCCGAACCCTCTTCGCAAGACTTGAAGGTGGCCGGGTTGGCCATGCAGATGGCAGCGCAGGCGCGCATCGAAATCGCGCAGCAAAACCGCGAAAGCGCTCAAACGGGCCAAACCACAGCGACGGAGAATTCAGCAGAACAGAACGGGGTGCAAACGCAGGGTGCGCTGGATGGCATAGACGACGGCAGCGACCGTTCCCGAAGCATCGCGGTAAACGCGGACAGCGAAAATGCCTTGGGTGTGTTGCAAGCGGCACGCTCGCAGTTTGATTTAAGGTTGAATCTGCAGGGTTAGCCCAGTAACGAAAATAAAACAGCCGGCAAACGCCGGCTGTTTTCATTGAAGACGATGGAGAGTCGTTTTAGTTGACCGGACAGAAGGTGGCCTGCATGGCCTCCATCAGTTTCAAGATATTGGGGTCGCGCACTTTACAGAGAATTTTACTGCCCTCACGACGCGAGGTAATAATCTCTTTTTCGCGCAGAATGTCGATATGTTGCGAGATATTGCTCTGCGTCGTACCGACTTTGGAAACGATGTCCATCACCGGCAGTTCCTGCTCGCCGATAACACACAAGATTTTCAGTCTCAGCGGATGTCCCATGGCTTTGAGTGCTTTAGAGGCTTTGTTGATGTTCTCTTCTTTCATCTCATAGGGTTTGGCGTCCGGCATTAATTTCACCATTTCATTTTATAACTATATTCTGTAGGGTTAATGCGTTGATTTTAATGAAAAGCGCAGACTATGTCACGTAAAGTTCATTTATAATGGCCTAAATTATTATGGGGATAAACCTGGCGTTTGTCCCGCTTTCATGTTAGAAACATGAAAAAAACCGTACAGGAGTCACAGGTGAGTAAAACGGCATATAGCAAAGCAACATGGATGGTAAGCGGCGCATTTTTGGGTGCGCTGGTGGTCCTGGCCTCGACAGTGATGGCCGATAAAGGTGTTCAGGAACAGACTCCTGAGCCGGCTGCGCAGGAAAAAGTCTCCTTGCCGTTGCAGGAGTTGCGTGCCTTTGCCGAAGTGTTCGAGCGTGTTTCCAGCGATTATGTGGAAGAGGTCGACGACAAGAAGCTGCTGGAAGGCGCCATCAGCGGCATGTTGTCGAGCCTGGACCCGCATTCGGCGTACCTGCCGCCTAAAAGTTTCGAAGAGATGGAAGAGCATACCAAAGGCGAGTTTGGCGGTTTGGGGATGGAAGTCGGCATGGAAGACGGTTTTGTCAAAGTCATCTCCCCGATCGACGACACCCCGGCCGAAAAAGCCGGGGTCAAAGCCGGCGACTTGATTATCAAGCTGGGGGATGAGCCGGTCAAAGGCAAAACCCTGAGCGAAGCGGTCGATATTATGCGCGGCAAGCCGGGCACCAAGTTGAAATTGACGATTGTGCGCAAGGGCGCGGATGCCCCCATCAACCTGACGATTACGCGCGCGGTCATCAAGGTCAAGAGCGTCAAACAGAAGATGTTGAAAGACGGCATCGGCTATGTGCGTATCAGCCAGTTCCAGGTGCGTACCGGCCAGGATTTGCTTGAGGCCATCCAGAAACTGGACGAGCTTAACAAAGCCCCGATTAACGGTCTAGTTTTGGATTTGCGTAATAACCCCGGCGGGGTCTTGACGGCGGCCGTACAGGTTTCGGATGCCTTCTTGAACGACGGTTTGATTGTTTACACCGAAGGACGCATCAAAAACTCCAAAATGCGTTTTGAAGCCGAAAAGGGCGACGTTTTGGAAGGCAAGCCGATGGTGGTATTGATTAACGAAGGCTCCGCTTCGGCATCCGAAATCGTTTCCGGCGCCTTGCAGGATCAGAAACGCGCCATTATTGTCGGACGCACCAGTTTCGGTAAAGGTTCGGTGCAGACCTTGTTGCCGCTGAATAACGGCGCGGCTATTAAGGTTACCACGGCGCGTTATTACACGCCGCTAGGACGCTCCATTCAGGCCGAAGGCATCAAGCCGGACATTCAGGTGGATTTGGCCAAGATTGAAAAGGTCGATACCTCCGACTTTATGAATGTCAAAGAGAAAGACCTCTCCGGCCACTTGGAAAACGGCAACGGCAACGGTAAAGACAAGGCGGATAAAAACGGCGAATCCAAACAAGCCTCCGCCGATGAAGACATTGCCAAGCTGCTGGAAAAAGATTACGAGCTGAACGAAGCGTTCCGTGTCCTCAAAACCATGGCGCTGACCCAGCAGATGCAAAAGTAATTTGCAAACCTTTTCAAAGCCACTTCACAGTGGCTTTTTTGTTTAGATTTTGTGAGGTGCAAGATGGCAAAAGTATTGGTTCCTTTGGCGCAGGGTTGCGAAGAACTGGAGGCGGTCACCATTATCGACCTGCTGGTGCGTGCCGGCATTGAGGTCGTGACTGCCAGTTTGGATAGCGAGCGCGTCATTACCGCCAGTCGCGGCGTGCAGTTGGTGGCGCAAACCACCTTGGATGCGGTGCTCAATCAGGCTTTTGATCTGGTGGTACTGCCCGGCGGTTTGCCGGGGGCGGATTATTTGCAAGAGGACGAGCGCATTATCCGGTTACTGCAAACAACCGCCGCCGCGGGTGGTTATGTGGGCGCGATTTGTGCGGCGCCACAAGTGCTGGTCACGGCCGGTTTGCTCGATAACCGCCAGGCGACCAGTTACCCCGGCGTGATCGACCGTGCGCCGGCGGAAGGCATGACCTACCTGAACCAGGCGGTGGTGGTGGACGACAGGATTATCACCTCCAAAGGGCCGGGAACGGCAATGGACTTTGCCTTGACCTTGATTGAAAAACTCAAGGGAAGCGGCGTGCGCCAGCAGGTGGAGCAGGGCTTGCAGCGATCGTAATTGCTCAAAACCGGGTTTTAAAAACTCAACAGGCCGGGTAGGAGGCTTCTTACCCGGCCTGTTCAGTTTTTGAAAACGATTTTTTTTGCGGAAAACTTAGGGTTTGCCGTAACCGGCATCACGCCGCTTGGAAAAAATCCACATTCTAGTCTATTCGCGGTTTGCTTGCCGGGCGAAACCGCCATCAATCGGGTATTATAAAGCGCGATGGGCACGACTCATACCCTTTGATTGCCCTTTGATTGCCGTTGTCGCGGCGCGATGTTTCAACCCGGTTTTGTGCAGAGAGGACTATGACAAACGAGACGCAGGTTTCCCCCACACAGAGCGAATGGAGCGACTCTCCGGTTTGGCACTGGACTTTCTGGAAACGCGTGATTGTGCGTTTCCAGCAGCGTCAGGGCACCGATGCGGTCGGCATTCTCGCCTATACCTCCCTGCTGGGGATTGTGCCGATGCTGGCGGTGATGCTCAGTCTGTTTTCGGTTTCGCCGTGGTTTGCCGATTTCGAGGCGCTGGTGATGGATCAGGTGGTGCACAATCTGATGCCGTCGTCCCATCCGATTATCGAATCCTATTTGATGACGTTTTCGCAACAGGCGGTCAATTTGCAAGGGCCGGGGCTGGCGGTGATGCTGTTCACCACGGTGATGTTGCTGTGGAAAGTGGATCAGAAACTTAATGATCTTTGGCCTGAAGGACGTCGTCGTCGCTGGTGGGTGAGCCTGTTGCACTATCTGGGGGTGAGTCTGCTCGGGCCGATTCTGCTGGGGCTGAGTCTGCTGACCAGTTCCTATCTGCTGGCGTTGCCGCTGTTGAGCGAGGCCTTTCCGTTTCTGGAGCAATTGACCTTTGGCGTGCGCATTTTGCCGTTTGCCTTTTCATTACTCGGTTTTGCCGCACTGTATAAATTTGTGCCGGCGCATCCGGTGAGCAGCAAAGCCGCTCTGATTGGCGGGTTGATGGCGACCATTCAGCTCGAACTGCTCAAAAGCGGCTTCGGTTTCTACGTGCAGTGGTTCCCGTCCTACAACCTTATTTACGGCGCGTTTGCGGCAGTGCCGCTGTTTCTGCTGTGGCTTTATGTGCTGTGGTTTGTGGTGATATGGAACGGGGTGGTCGTCTCGGTGCTGAATCCGCGCTATCTGGCTAAAAAGCAGGGGGCTGCGGTTTGACGCGGCGTTTGCGCGTGCCCTTTACGCTACTGGCAGCGGCGTTGCTGACCGCGATGTTTTTGAGCCTGCAGTCGGGCAGTCTGGCGATTGGCATCAGCGATTGGTGGCAGGGTTTGAATGCCCAGCAGAGTCTGGTGTTGTGGGAAATCCGCCTGCCGCGTCTGCTGATGACGGCGCTGGTCGGTGCCGGTTTGGCGGTGTCGGGCGTGGCCTTGCAGGCGCTGTTCCGCAACCCTTTGGCCGAGCCGGGATTGATAGGCGTTTCCAGCAGCGCCGCGCTGGGTGCGGTCATGGTGATTGTGTTGGGCGGACTTTTGTGGGGCAGTGTCAGCGGTTGGCAGATGAGTCTGGCGGCGTTTGTCGCCGCAGCCATCGCCACCTTGCTGATCTACCTGATTGCCACGCGCAACGGCCATACCGATGTGGCGCTGATGTTGTTGGCAGGGGTGGCGCTGAATGCGGTGGCCGGTGCCTTGACCGGCCTGTTGATTACGATTTCCACCGATGCGCAGCTGCGTTCGGTGATGTTCTGGATGATGGGCTCGTTTTCCGCCGCGTCCTGGACGGCGGTCTTGTGGCTGGGCGGTGCGGCGCTGTTGGTGATGGCGCGGCTGGTGTGGCTGCGGCGTTCCATGAACGCCCTGTTGCTTGGCGAGGCGGCCTGTCTGCAAATGGGTTATGCGGTGCAGCCGTTGAAGTGGCAGATCATGGGCTTAAGCGCGTTGCTGGTCGGTTCGGCGGTGGCGTGGGTCGGCGTGATCGGTTTTGTGGGGTTGATGGTGCCGCATATGGTGCGACTGTGGCTCGGGCCGGATCATCGCCAGCTGATTCCGTTGAGCGCCTTGGGCGGCGCGCTGTTGCTGGTCTTGGCCGATTGGCTGGCACGCAGTTGGATGGCACCGGCCGAACTGCCGATCGGTCTGTTGATGGCGCTGATCGGCGGGCCTTTCTTTTTAAGCCTGTTGCTGAAGCGTCGCGGAGCGTGAAGATGACGAGCCGCGTTCCCAGTACACTGCGTTTTGACCATGTCGTTTTTGAAGCGCAAGGCCAGTCGCTGCTCAAAGGCGTATGCGGCGAGTTTAGCGGCGGATGTATCCATGCAATCGTCGGCCAGAACGGTGCGGGCAAAACCACCTTGTTGCGTTGCCTGAGCAAGGAGTTGACGCCGCAAGCGGGGCAGATCAGTCTGCAGCAGCGTGCTTTGCGGGATTGGTCGTTTGCCGAACTGGCGCAACGCCGCGCGGTGCTCTCCCAGCAGCAGGAACTGGCATTTTCCTTTAGCGTGACCCAGCTGATTGAATTGGGGCTGGAAGTGGCCGGCGGCCGTTTTGAACAGCGGCAGTCACGTTTGCAGGTGCTGCTGGAGTTGTGCGATTTGCAGGCGCTGGCGCAGCGCAATATTTTGACCTTGTCCGGCGGCGAGCAGAAGCGGGCGCAGCTGGCACGCGTGTTGGCGCAGATCTGGCCGGACGATTGGCAGAATGATGCGGCGTTTGCCGGAAAGTGGCTGTTTCTGGACGAGTGGTCGGACGGTCTGGATCTGAAGCATCAGGTGCAGATCGGCTGTCTGCTCAAACAGCTGGCCGCCAAAGGCCTCGGCGTGGTCATGATTTTGCACGACCTCAATCAGGTGGCGCAGTGGGCCGACGAGGTGCTGCTGCTCAAACAGGGTGAAGTCATGGCGCAGGGCGACACCCAGGCCATGTTGACGCAAGCCAATCTGCTGACGGTAATGGATGTTGAGGTGGCCATTTTACCGGCGAGCGGCAGTACACCTCTCTTGATCTTCCCGGCGCGTCATTCCCATTAAAAACCGCCAAAAAAACTCAACAGGCCGGGTCTGCAGGCCGCCAAATGAGATTAACCCGGGTGACTCGGAATGAGCGGCAGGCTGATGGCGGTGATCTGCGGATCATCCTCCAAAGGCGTCAGCTTGAAGCCGAAGCTTCTCGCCAGACTCAGCATTTCCACATTCTCACTGAGCACCTCGCCCTCCATGCGTCTTAACCCCTTGGATTTGGCATGGCTGATCAGGCTTTGCAGCAGCAAAGCCGCCACGCCCTGATGCTGGTAGTCGTCGCGCACCACAATCGCCATTTCGCAGGAGACACCGTCGGGGTTGGTGGTGTAGCGCGTCACCGCGATTTCAATGGTCTGCTGGTTGGCATCCTCGGTGGTGGCGATAAACGCCATTTCGCGGTCGTAGTCGATCTGCGTGAAGCGCGACAGCATCTGCGGCGTGAGGGTTTGCAGATGGTTCATAAAACGCAGATAACGGCTGCGCTCCGACAGGTTGGCAATGAAATCCATCTCCATCTTGGCGTCTTCCGGGCGGATCGGACGGATGGTGATCGCCAAGCCGGTTTTGGTCTGTACTTGCTTGCGCAATTCCGCCGGGTAAGGGTGGATGGCCATGTGCTGATAGGGCAGGGCGCGAATGTCGGGCATCTGCACGCGGATACGTGCATCGACCGCCATGACGCCGTGCTCGTCGGCAAACAGCGGGTTGATGTCAAGCTCGGTAATCTCCGGCAGTTGCGCCACCATATCGGAAATGCGCAGCAGCACTTCGACAATTGCATCTTCATTCACCGCCGGGCGGCCGCGGAAATTACCGAGCATCTTCGCGACTTTGGTGCGGGCGATCATGCGGCGTGCAATGAAATCGTTCAGTGGCGGCAGGGCGATACTGCGGTCTTGCAGCACCTCTACCTCGGTTCCGCCGCTGCCGAAGGTGATCGCCGGGCCGAAGACCGGGTCACGCGCCACGCCCACCAGCAGTTCGCGCGCAAAAGGGGCGTGGTACATGGGTTCGACGGTGACGCCGAGAATTTTGGCCTCCGGCTGTATCTGCTGGACATGGCCGACCATCTGGGTGAACGCCTGGCGGACCTCCTGCACGCTGTTGAGGTTAAGGCGCACGCCGCCGACGTCCGACTTGTGGGTGAGGTTGGGCGAGTTGATTTTGATGCTGACCGGAAAGCCGAGCGATTCGGCCGCCACCATGGCCTGCTGGGCGTTGCTGGCTTCAATGGACGGGGTGATGGGGATGCCAAAGGCGTGCAGTACCGCCCGCGTTTCGGTGCTGCTTAAAAACGCACGCTGTTCGCCGATGGCACTTTGAATCAGCGTGCGTGCGCCTGCAATATCCGCTTGAATGCAGGGTTGCTCGCCGGTGGCGGGCACCTGCATCAACAGCTGCTGGTTTTGATGATAGGCCGACAGGAAGGCAAAGGCTTCCACCGCCGCTTCGGGCGTATGGAAGGTGGGTATTTTATGGGCGCTGAAATAGGCGCGTGCCTTGGCCACCAGGCTCTCGCCGAGCCAGGCGGTGAAAATAGGTTTGCAGTGCGGCGTGTTTTGCACAAAATCGGCCAGCGCCTGCGCCACTGTTAACGGATGGGTCATGGCCTGCGGCGTGAGCAGCACCAGAATCGCATCGAACTGCGGGTCGTTCTGGCAGGCTTCAACAGCGCTCAGATAGCGCTCGGAAGAGGCATCGCCGAGCACATCGACCGGATTGCCGTGCGACCAGTGTTTGGGCAGGGTCGCGTTCAGTTTCTCAAGAGTTTGCGGCGTCGGCTGCGGCAGTTCGATGCCGAGTTCGGCGGCGCGGTCGGTGGCCATTACGCCCGGCCCGCCGCCGTTGGTGACAATGGCCAGGCGGTTGCTTTTGAGATGGATGCCGTTGGAAAGCGTTTTGGCTGCTGCGAACAGCTGGAAAATGGTGAAGGCGCGGATGGCGCCGGCGCGTTCGATGGCGCTGTTGAAGACATCGTCGGAACCGATCAGCGCGCCGCTGTGCGATAGCGCGGCGCGGCTGCCCGCAGGCAAACGCCCGGATTTAAGCAGTATGACCGGCTTCATGCGTGCGGCGGTTTTCAGCCCGCTCATAAAGCGGCGTGCATCGGCAATGCCTTCGATATAGAGCAGAATGCTGTGGGTCTGGTTGTCGGTGGCGAGAAAATCGAGGATTTCGCCGAAATCGAGATCGGCGGCGTCACCGCTGGACACGACCAGCGAGAAGCCGACATCGTTGGCTTCCGCCCAGTCGAGTACGGCGGTGCACAGTGCGCCTGACTGCGAGATCAATGCGAGATGGCCGGGACGCGCCTGATTTTTGCTGAAGGTGGCGTTGAGTCCGATTTTGGGACGCAAAATGCCTAGCGAGTTGGGGCCGAGCAGGCGCATGCCGTAAGCGTGGGCGCTGGCGGTCATCTGCTGTTGGATGCGTTTGCCGTTTTCGTCTTCAAAACCGGCGGAGAGGATAATCGCGTTGGCCACGCCTCTTTGGCCGCAAGCCTGGATAATCGCTGGAATGGTGGCGGCGGGCGTGGCGATGATTGCGAGTTCGGGCACTTCGGGCAGAGCGCACAGAGTAGGATAGCAGTCTTGCTTTTGTACTTTGCGGTGTTTAGGATTGATGGGGTAGAGTTGGCCTTGATAGCCGCCCTTCAGCAAATTCTGCAGCGCGTTGGCACCCACGGAATCGGGCCGGTCGCTGGCGCCGAACACGGCGATGCTGGCCGGATTGAAGAGTTTGGATAGATAGTGCGGCCCCATGGTTCGAAACTCCTGTGATGGTCGTTAGAGAAGCGGAGATAAACGCAATGAATCTTTATATTACGCATTCAGCGTGTCGTTTGCATGACAATGGTGTTTATCATCCCGAAAGAGCCGAACGTTTGGGACGCATTCAGGACCAACTCATCAGCGCCGGCCTGTTCGATTGGTTTATGCACGCCGAGGCGCGTGCCGCCAGCGACGAGGAACTCTGTCTGGTGCATCATCCCGACCTGTTGCAGTCTATCGAAGCCGCCTTGCCGGAAAAGGGCATTGTCGGGTTTGACGAAGACGTTTATCTGTGTGCGCACAGTCTGGAGGCGGCGCGGCATGCGGTCGGCGCGGTATTGGACGGTATTGATGCGCTGCATCATGGTCGTGCCAAACGGGTGTTCTGCAATGTGCGACCGCCGGGGCATCACGCCGAATACAAGCGGGCGATGGGGTTCTGTCTGTTCAATAACATTGCCATCGGTGCGGCCTATGCGTTGCAGCACTATGGTTACGAGCGCATCGCGATTGTCGATTTCGACGTGCATCACGGTAACGGCACGGAAGATTATGTGCGCCGCGAACCGCGCGTCTGGTTCGGTTCGAGTTTTGAATTCCCATTCTATCCCTATACCGATCCCGAATCCGACCTGCCGAATATGGTGAAGATTCCGCTGCAAAAATACAGTAACAGCGAGGTTTTTCAACAGGCCTGGTCGGAGCAGGGCTTTCCCGCTTTGGAGGCTTTTGCGCCGCAAATCATTCTGGTTTCCGCCGGTTTTGACGGCCATTCCATGGACCCGTTGGCCAATCTGCGCCTGCATGAGAGTGATTATGGCTGGATTACCCGACAATTGGTTGCCATTGCCGAACGCCATGCACAGGGCAGAATCCTGTCGGTTTTGGAGGGCGGTTATGATCTGACCGCCTTGAGCCTCAGCGCCCGCGAGCATATCAAGGCGTTATTTGAACTTGGGGATTAAAGGCCGGGAATCAGCTTGAGAATGGCGTGTTCTGCCGCGCCAAAATCCACCCGCCCGACAATCTCGAACACCTTGCAACGATGCAGCGCCTTCAGATAAGGCTCCGGTTGAGGCTGGTAACCGTTCGGCAAAAAGCCTATGCCCGGTTCGGCATACAAAGGCCCCGGAGATTTCATGATGGCTTGCAGCAGATCGGGACGCTCCGACAGCTCGACTGGATTGATACGGATCGGCTGGGTGTTGCCATGCTGCCAGTTCAGTACAAACAGGGCGTGCAACGGGCTTTCTGGCGCATAGCAATCCGCACCAAACAGTGCATTGACCGGCACGTCGTATTTTTGTTCGAGGATGCGCAGCGTTTCCTGCGGCAGCGCCAGGTAGTGGCGGCGGGCTTCCTCACCGATCAAATTGATTAAATGGCGGTTATTGACAAGCGTGCCGGGATTGACGCGCGGCTGTTTGGGCAAACCGCGCATCAGCAGACGGCCTTCCGGATTGGGTTTGATAAAAACCCGATCGTTGCTGATAAAGTGCTGGCCGTGTTCGAGCAGCTGCAGCATCAGCGTCGATTTGCCGCCGCCGGAGAAGCCGGCAAAGGCAATGCCTTTATTCTGGACCTGCACTGCCGAGGCGTGCATAAGCTGCCAATCATGGCGCAGATTGCGGTTGGCGTACTGGGTAAGGATAAAGTTGATGACCTGGTTAAAGTTCGCCTCGATTTCGCCGAAAGCGAGCGGGCTGTATTGTGCATTTTCGGGTCTGGCTTGCGGCGCGGGTTGCAAAAAGACCAGACCGGTTCTGTATTTGTAAAGCAGGCGCACCGCCTGTTGCGGCAGGACGCTGTCCAATATTGCCTCTTTGCGGCCCGTTTTACCGCCATCCCGCTGCCAGTCGGTCCAGGCGGCTTCATCAATCAGATCGTTGAGGCTGTCGGAATGGTAGATTTTGATGCTCTGCTCTTTCGGCCAGGGTTCGTCACGGTTGACCTTGGTGATCCACCCTCTGAAATAGTCTTTGAGAAAGTTGATCAGAGCGGGGGAATTGGTATAGATACGCAAAGGATAGGCGCTCAGGTTCAGCTCTATGGCCGAGGGCAGCAGGGCCATGCTTTTTTCCAGCAGTAGCATCTGTTTGAGCAGTGACATAGTTATTTTCCGGCTAGTAATTGTTGAATCACATAGTCCGCATAGCGGCTCGCCATATTGGTTCCCAAGCCTTCATGAGCGCCCTTGAATCCCCCGAATGCGGAGACTTCAAAGCAGACGGGGCCCTGTTCGGTTTCGGCAATATCCACAGTAGTATAGCTTAAATTGAATTGGGCTTGCGCTTTGTGTGCCAGGGCGATGATGTCGTCACTTGGGGTGACTTTGGCGTATTTGCCGCCCGATTCAGTGGTGGTGTTCCAGCTTTCGCCGTTGCCGACGCGCGCATAGGCGCCCTGGTATTCTCCGCCCAGGAAAATCAGGCCCATATCCTGTCCCGGCAATTTGAGGCGTTGCTGTACATAGTAGAAACCGTGTTGCTGGCGGTAGGCCTGCAGCAGCGCCTTGAGTTTCTTTTCGGGCAGAGTGCTGGAAAGCACCTGCATGCCGCGCGCCTTGGTGGAAAAAAGCGGTTTGAGAATGGCTTCGCCAAAACGTTGCACGGCCTCATAAGCGGCCTGGTGGTTTTCGGTAATCAGGGTGGCGGGCATCGGAATGCCTGCTTTGGCGAGCGACACGGTGCAGCTCATGCGGTCCACCAGGCGCATGATTTCCGCCGGGTTGGAGAAGATTCTGACGCCGCAGCATTCCACAAAACGCAATATTTCCAGCCTGTCCAATACCGCCGGGCTATAGGTCTGGGAGATTTTCTTGATGACAATCGCGTCCAGCTTGCACAGGCATTGTCCCCGGTAGAGCACTTCGGGTTTGCTGAGGTCGGCGACGACCTGTTCGATGTCGATGACCAGACGGAAACCGGTGCGCTGTTCGATCTCGTCGGCAAGCACCTCGGTGGACCATTTGCCGGGAATGCCGACCACCCCGATTTTGAGCTTAGTCATGGAAGAGTTCCTTGGGAATCTTATAGTGGTGAAGCTCGTCGTCCGAGAGCTGCAGTAACTGTTCGATCAGCAGACGGCCTTTGAAGTGCATCGATTTGGCATGTTCTTTATCGAGCACGAAACGCGTCGAGGTGATCAGCGAGCGCGCCAGGCCCAATGCCAGACGCAGTTCAACGTCGCGGTCGTCGATTTTCGCGGCATATTCGGTGGCAAACGCATAACTGGCTTGCATGGCCTGGACGATGCGTTTGCGTACCGTCGGATCGAAATTGGCGATGCGGTAGAAAGAGACCATCAACACCGATAAATCCTGCACGTAATCGAGGTATTCGGAACGGTGCAGGTCGATAAAGCTGATCTGCTCTTCCAGCGGATCGTAGAGGATATTGTCGGTGTTGAAATCGCCGTGAATATAGACGGCCTTGGGCACCTGCAGGCGCTTTTCAAATTTTTGCGCCTCTTCCACCAAGGTTTCCAGCGAAACCTGTTTGACATTGCCGATTTTCAGGCCCTTGAGCTGGAAATCGGGGTGGACTTCGTAAACCTGCGGCAGACGTCTTTGCAGCTGCTTCATAAAGTGTGCCGGATGCACTTCGTCAATGGCAGTCTGTTCCCAGATTTTGTTGAGTGTGGCGAACAGGGCATCGAGCCCTTTTTTGAGGGGTTTGCTCTGTTTTGCCAGCAACAGTTTATTGAAGGTCTGGCCGGTCAGGTATTCATACAGCAGGGCGGCTTTGTCGCCCTGTTTCTGGTAGGCGTAAACCTCCGGCGCTATGCCCGGATATTTCTGGTGCCATTTTTCAATACGGGCTTTCTCTTCCTGCAGTTTGGTTTTCTTGCCCTGTTTGAAAATAGCCAGTATGCGGTCTTCGCTTTCGCTGGAGGCGCTGACGCCGGAAATGGTGCAGCCGGATTTGGTTTCGCCCATCGAGTGGATGTTGAGATCCTGCCGGCGGATGCCGTCGAGCACGCTCAGGCTCTCTTCGAGCGCGCGGAAACGGTCGATCTGGATGAACTGGCCGAGGTTGGCCGACATAATGCCTTCGCCGACGCGCAGCAGCGCATCGCCCATCAGGTCGATGTCTTTGAGGATAAAGCAGGCTTGCAGCAGGGCGTCGCTCTGGGGGGGGGAGATGCCCTGGCGCAGGCGTTTTTTGTATTTGTCGAGCTGTGCCGAGCAGGCTTTGTCGATGCGCAGTTGCAGGCGGCAGATGTCGACCGCTAATGTCAGGCTGTCGCTTTCAATCGCCGCGGTAATCAGCGACAGCCCTTTGTTGAGGTCTTGCAGCGCGCTGAAGACGTTCTTTTTGCGGATCAGTTTGAGCGAACCGATATGCTTGAGCTGGTGCGCCATCTGTTGCAGCTGTCCGGAGAGCGCCTTGAGACTGTGGGCGATATGTTCGTAGCTTTGAATGACGATGCGTTGCTGGGCATCGCTGTGCTCATTGGTGCGACGGCCATACTGGCGGCCGGCGCGTTCCAGCAGGGTCAAATGGGCATTGTCGATATAATCGACGCGGCCGAGGCTTTTGTCGAGCAATCCCGGTTCCTGATTTTCCAGGGCGTCAGACAGCAGCTGCAGCTGTTTTTGCAGGTCTAACAGCAGAAAGCGCAGGGTTTCATAGAGAGGCGGAAGGATTCTCATGGATTATCGGTTGCGCATCAGGCGGATGACGGTTGAATATGCAGTGGCTGGGCGCGCTCGCCATCGTCTTCATGGCCAATCCAGCTGATTTTAAGACGCAGCTCCTGAACTTTTTTGCTGCGGGTCGCCTTGAGTTTGAAGCGGCCGAAGGGCGTGGGATTGAGTGTCACCTTCTCGTCATCGTCGGAAAGCAAAACTTCCCCCTTTTCGATACCTTCGGTCAGGGCTTTGAGGTATTGCACAATCGCGTCCTTATCCTGCAAGGACTCGTGTTCAAACAGATTGGTTTTTTTGGCCATGCTTGCGGAACTCACCGGTTGGGTTATTTGGAGGCTGCATTTCTTCGTTGAAATTCAGCAGTCAAACCGTTGCGGAAACTTTAGCATGTTTTGGTGACTGTTTTATGACAAGCACATCGGCAAGGCACGCGAATACCCGGCCTGTTGAGTTTTTGAAACGCCCAAAAAACGGATAAAAAAAGGAGCCGAAGCTCCCTTTTGATGGGTTGTTTGCTGACCGCTTTACAACGAAAAGTCGCTGAAATCTTCGGTATTGACCTTGGAATCGACCTGGCCGACCAGATAGGAGCTGATTTCCGATTCCTGCGGCGCGACCTGCACGTTGTCGCTGACCAGCCAGTTGTTCATCCACGGCAGCGGATTGCCTTTGCTGTTGAAGATCGGTTCCAGCTTCAGCGCCTTCAGACGCACATTGGTGATGTAGTCCACATAGTCTTTCAGAATGCTGGCGTTCAGACCGATCATCGAACCGTCTTTGAACAGATAGTCGGCCCACTGTTTTTCCTGCTCGGCGGCCTGACGGAAGATGTTGTAGACGTTTTCCTGCTGCTCGCGGGCGATCTCCGCCATTTCCGGATCGTCCTGCCCCTCGGCCATCAGAATAATCATGTTCTGGGTGCCGGACAGATGCAGCGCTTCGTCGCGGGCGATCAGCTTGATGATCTTGGCGTTGCCTTCCATCAAGGAGCGTTCCGCAAACGAGAAGCTGCACGCAAACGAGACGTAGAAACGGATCGCTTCCAGCACATTCACCGACACCACCGTCAGATAAAGCGAGGTTTTGATCTTTTTGCGGAAGGCATGATCGGTTGCCAGGTCGATCTGGTTGGCGTACATGTGGTTGGTCAGCGCAATCAGTTCGTCGTAGTATTCGGTCACGCTGATGGCGCGTTTGGTGATCTCTTCGTTGGTGACGATGTCGTCGAACACCAGCGACGGATTGGTGACGATATTGCGGATAATGTGGGTGTACGAACGGCTGTGGATGGTCTCGGAGAACGCCCAGGTTTCAATCCAGGTTTCCAGTTCGGGGATGGAAACCAACGGCAGCAGCGCGACGTTAGGCGAGCGGCCTTGTACCGAATCCAGCAAGGTCTGGTATTTGAGGTTGCTGATAAAGATATGCTGTTCGTTGGCGGGCAAATCGGCATAGTCGGTACGGTCGGACGACAGATCGACCTCTTCCGGACGCCAGAAAAAGCTCAGCTGCTTTTCGATCAGCTTTTCAAAAAACGGATACTTCTGCTGGTCGTAACGTGCCACATTGACGTTTTGGCCGAAGAACATCGGCTCTTTCAACGCGTTGTTTTGCGAGCGACAGAAGGTTGAGTAGGTGTGTTGGTCTTTGCAACTCATCGTTATCCGAATCCTGATTTATACAAATTATAAGAGAGTCTATTTTATACATATTTGCCACAAATGAAAGCGATTCTCAAATTGCTTTGCGACGGCTTGTGAAAACTCAACAGGCCGGGTGGCAAACAGCGCGTTACAGCCCCATGACCATCGCTTCGAGCACTTCCCAACGCTCAAACGCCGCTTCGAGTTCCGCTTCCTTGTCTGACAGGGCTTTCAGGCCGGCCTGCACGCGGGCTTCGTCCTGCTGGTAAAACGCGGGATCGTTGACCTGTGCGCTCAAGGCTTCCAGTTGCTGCTCCAGGGTTTCGATCAGGCCGGGTAGGGCGTCGTATTCGCGCTGGTCTTTGTAGCTGAGTTTTTTGCCCTTGTTAGCCGAGATATTCGCCGGCGTTTCCGCCGCCTTGTTTTCAGCGGGTTTTTCCGCCGGCTTGCTCTCTTTCTTGGGCTGTTTTTCAATACTGAAATCCGGGCGCTGGCGCAGCCAGTCATCGTAGCCGCCGACGTATTCGTTGACGATACCGGGCGCGTCGAACACGATGGAGCTGGTGACCACGTTGTTCAGGAAGGCGCGGTCGTGGCTGACGATCAGCACCGTGCCTTTGTAGTCCAGCAGCAGTTCTTCGAGCAGCTCGAGGGTTTCGACATCCAGGTCGTTGGTGGGTTCGTCGAGCACCAGCAGGTTGGAGGGTTTGGCGAACACGCGTGCCAACAGCAGGCGGTTGCGTTCGCCGCCCGACAACGCCTTGACCGGCTGGCGGGCACGGTCGGGCGAGAACAGGAAGTCGCCCAGATAGCCGATAATGTGTTTACGCTGCCCGCCGATTTCCACATAATCGCTCTCTTCGATGACGCTTTCGGCGACGGTGCGGTTTTCGTCGAGCTGCGCACGGTGCTGGTCGAAATAGGCGATATCCAGATTGGTGCCGAGTTTGACCTTGCCGGAGGTCGGCTGCAGTTTGCCGAGAATCAGGTTCAGAAAGGTCGATTTACCGCAGCCGTTCTCACCGATAATGCCGACCTTGTCGCCGCGCATGATGACGCCGGAGAAATCGGTGACGATAATGCGGTTGTCGAAGCTGAAGCTGAGGTGTTCGATTTCAATGACCTGCTTGCCCGACAAGGCCGTGGTGTTCAACTGCAGATTGGCCTTGCCCTGCTGGCTGCGGCGCGCCTGATGTTCCAGACGCAGTTTTTCCAAAGCGCGCACGCGGCCTTCGTTACGGGTGCGGCGCGCCTTGATGCCCTGGCGAATCCAGGTCTCTTCCTGTGCGAGTTTCTTGTCGAATTCGGCATTCTGTTTGGCTTCGGCCTCCAGCCATTCCGCCTTGCGTTGCAGATAGGTGTGGTAGTCGCACTCCCAGTTGGAGAGGCGGCCGCGGTCGAGTTCGACAATGCGCGTGGCCAGCGCCTGCAAAAAGGCGCGGTCGTGGGTGATAAACACCAGCGCGCAGCGGATGCTTTTCAAAAAGCCTTCGAGCCACTGAATCGACGGGATGTCCAAATGGTTGGTCGGTTCGTCGAGCAGCAGGATATCGGGTTGTTGCACCAGCGCTCTGGCAAGCAGTACGCGGCGTTTCATCCCGCCGGACAGCTTGGAGAACTCGGCCTCGCCCGGCAGGCCGAGTTTGGAGATAATGGTTTCGACCTGCTGGTTCAGATCCCAGGCGTTGTGGGTATCGACCAGCTGCTGCAAACGGCTGAACTCGGCCAATGTCTCGTCGGAGGTATCCGTCTGCATTTTGTGGCTGATGTGATGGAACTGTTCCAGCAGGGTGCCGGCCTCGCCGAGGCCGTCGGAAATCACGCGAAAGACGCTGCCGGTGGTGTCGTGCGGCACTTCCTGTTGCAGCTTGGCGATCTTGACGCCGTCCTGCACGATACGCGAACCGCTGTCGGGCAGGATTTCGCCTTCGATGACTTTGAGCAGCGTGGACTTGCCCTCACCGTTACGGCCGACGATACAGAGCCGTTCGTTAGGCTCGATTTGCAGGTTGGCGTGGTCAAGCAAGGGCGCGGCGCCGAAGCTGAGGGTAAGATCGCGTAAGAAAAGCAGGGCCATAAATTCAGGTCTTTGATTATTTGGAGTTATTGGCCGGGATACCCGGCCTGTTCAGTTTTGTTCGATCGCCAAAATCAGGTTTTCGCTGGAGGCGATATTATAGCGGTTCAGACGCATTTTCGCTGAACGGGCGACGACATTTTGCCAGTGGTTGAGAATCTGGCCGCTGGCGGGGCAAGGCTGGGGCTTTTGCTGCGGGTCGCTTTGCGGGCGGTTCCACAGGTTGAAAACCAATAATCCGGCGGGTTTGAGCTGGTCTTGCAGTTGTTGCAGAAAATCGGCCGAACTGAAGGCGTCGGGAATGCCTTCGCTGTCGAACAGGTCGACAATGACGATATCGAACGGATAGGCGTTTTCGGCCACAAAGGTCAGCGCGTCTTCCTGCAGGGTTTCAATTTCCGCCACCTCGGGCAGCTGAAAGTAGCGGTAGGCGATGTCGATGACCGCCTGACGCAGTTCCACGGCGGTGATCTGCCAGTCGGGATAGAGCATATTGAGGTGGGTGGCCATGCGTCCGCCGCCGAGGCCGAGCATGAGAATGCGCAGATGGGGTTGGCCGTTGGCAAAGGCTTCGACGAGGTCGATGATTTTCTGCTGATACTCGAACACCAGTCGCAAAGGCGCGTTGAGGTAGAAGCTGCTCTGCTCCACCGGGCTGCCGAAGTGCAGTTTGCGAAGCGAGCGGTGGTCGACGACTTCAATGACGCCGAATTCGTCTTCGCTGCGGTGGATACAAAAACCGGCGTAATGGCTCATGAGATTATAGTCCCGCCCACCAGAGGCGCAGGCGCAGGCCGATTTCGGTGGTGAAGCCAACCTCCACAAAAGCGATCTCGCCGCCGGGCGCGATAATGAAATCGGCGGGCACCGCTTTGGCGCCGAAGGTCTGCATGAGCTGGCCGTCGAGATCGTTGACGATAATCGCCGGATTCATGCCGTTTTGGGCGGCGTAGTCGCGCAGCTGTTCATCATCGCCCGACTGGCTGGCGATATTGATAACCGGGTAATCTTGAGCGACCGACTCGACGCTGCCGCGCGTCATTTTGCAGATGGGGCACCAGGTCGCCCAGAGGTGAATCAGCGTCGGTTCCTGAATCTGGCTCAAATCAAGCGTTTGGCCTTCCAATGTTTGCAGAGTGAGGGCGGGCACCTGGCCGTGAATCACTTCGCCCTGCATAAACGGGCGCAGGCTCAGGTAGGCGATGACGAATACCAGTACGGTCAAGGTGTTTTTGAACCAGTTGCGTTGCCAGAGCGGGGCAGACCCGGCCTGTTGAGTTTTTTCGGGCGGATTTTTCGGCGTTGTCATGATTGGCGACTCTTGTTTGGTTTGGCGCTTGGCGCGCCAGGCTGTGCTTGTTAAGATGGCGCCCATTATAGAGAGTATTTGGAGTAATGACCATGCAGGCGGATTTTTGGCATGCGATGTGGGAAAGCGGCGTGGTGGGTTTTCAACAGACCGAGATCAACGGTTATTTGCAGCAGCATTGGCAGCGCTTGGGTTTGCAGGGCGACGAAACCGTGCTGGTGCCGCTGTGCGGCAAGTCGCTGGATATGCTGTGGCTGGGCGAACAGGGGCATAAGGTGCTGGGCGTGGAGTTGAGCCAGAAGGCGCTGGACGAGTTTTTGGATGAAAACAAATTGCGTTCTGTCGCGCCGCTGGTGCATGCCCATTTCTGCGGCTATCGGTTGAGTGCGATGACCTTGTTATGCGGCGACTTTTTCCATTTGAGCGCCGCCGATTGCGAGGAGGTCGGGGCTGTGTACGACCGTGCGGCGATTGTGGCGTTGCCGCCGGAAATGCGCAAGCAGTACGCGGCGCATTTGCAGGCGATTTTGCCGGCCGGCACCAAGCTGTTGCTGGTGAATCTGGAATATGACCAGAGCCTGTTGAACGGGCCGCCGTTTTCGGTGCCGGAAAGCGAAATCTGCACGCTGTTTGCCGATTGCGCCCGCATCGACGTCGTGGCGCAACAGAGCCTGCAACGCAAGGGGGTGGCGGCGCAGGAAAAGGTGTTTCTGATCGAATTTTAACCGCCGCTCTTATAATGGCCTTTAAAGCGGCATGATCTCGTTAAAGTTCTCGAAATGGTCGAACTCCTGCGGGTCGATCTTGTCGAGTTTGGGGCTGACATGGGTTGCACACAGCAGGTGCTGAATGCCGTATTGTCTGGCGGTTCTTAGGGCGTGCAGGTTGTCGTCCACCAACAGGGTATGCGCCGGGTCGTAAGGGTGTACGGTCTGGATTTCGGACCAGATGCGGATGTCCTCTTTGGGGATGCCGAAGTCGTGGGCGGAAATCAGATGGTCGAAGTGGTCGCCGATTTCAGTCATTTCCAGTTTGATCGCCAGGCTGTCGCGGTGCGCGTTGGTGACCATAATAACGTGTTTGCCCATCTGCTTGAGTTTGGCGAGAAACTCTATGACGTCGGGATGCGCCTGAATCAGGTGCTTGAGCTCGCGCTTGAGTTCGGCGATTGGCAGGTTCAGCGTTTCGCTCCAGTAGTCCAGGCAGTACCAGTTAAGCGTGCCTTGCTGGCTGTGGATTTTGGCGTGAATCAGCGCGTTGGCTTCCGCCGGCGTCAGGTTGTTGCGCGCGGCGTAAACTTCGGGCAGATATTCCATCCAGAAGTGCCAGTCAAAATGGAGGTCGAGCAGGGTGCCGTCCATATCGAGCAATACCGTATCGATTTTTGACCAGTCTAGCTTGGCATTCATTGGCAATCCGTTTCCCTTATCGTATTATGTGAATTATGAAAAAAGTCACTCAGCAATCCCATTCCCTTTCAAAAAAAACCACTCCTCTTGTGCTTTCCGAAGAGATTGTGGCGCAGTCGCGTCTGTTTACGGTGCAGGCGCAGGCGCTGGAGTTTTCCAATGGCAATCAGGTGGTGTATGAGCGTCTGTTGGGCTCGGCCCAAGGCGCTGTGTTGATTATACCGATGCTGGACGAGAATACGATGTTACTGATTCGTGAATTTTGCATCGGCGTGGGGCGCTACGAACTGGGCTTTCCCAAAGGCAAGGTCGATCCGGGCGAAACCTGGGAGCAGGCCTGCATCCGCGAAAGTCAGGAAGAGGTGGGGTATAAGCCCGCCAACGTCAAACTGCTCGATTCGGTGAGCATGGCGGCGGGTTATATGACGCACCATACCCATATCGTGTTGGCGACCGGCTTGACGCCCGAGCCGGAACCGGGGGATGAGCCTGAGCCGCTGGAAGTGGTGCCGTGGAAGCTGGATGCGTGGCGCGAACTGTTGGCGCAGCCCGATTTTAGCGAGGGGCGCGCCTATGCGGCCTTGATGCTGGTATTGAAAGAGACGGGGCGGATTTGATGGCTGTGCTCATGAATTTGGTTGAACTGCTGCCGGAAGTGTGCCGTATTGCGGTAGCGGCGGGCGATGTGATTGTGGAGGTCTACGATCATTATGACGATGCCCAGATTGAACACAAGGGCGATGGCACCCCGGTAACGCTGGCGGACAAACGCGCCGATGCCCTCATCTGCGAGGCCTTGAGCCGTCTGACGCCGGCTATTCCGCTGGTGACGGAGGAGAGCGTGGCGGAGGTGCCGTTTGCCACGCGCAAGGATTGGCAGACTTTCTGGTTGGTTGATCCGTTGGACGGTACCAAGGAATTCATTGAGCGCACCGGTGAGTTCAGCGTGAATATTGCCTTGGTTGAACAAGGTAAAACCGTGTTGGGCGTGGTGTATGTGCCGGTAACGCGGATGCTGTATTGTGCGGTCAGCGGCGAGGGTGCCTATAAGCAGGTCATTCCGCATAACGTTTCAGGGCGTGAATGGCAGGCTTGCTTGGATGAAAAGCAACGTATTCAGGTGCATCCGCTTCAACCGGGTGTCCCTGTCAGGGTGGCGGTGAGCCGTCGGCATGGCAGTTCCACCAAGGCGTTTATGGCCGCTCTAGGGGCCACGCAAACGGTCAAAATGGGCTCGGCCATCAAATCCTGTCTGGTGGCGGAAGGCGCGGCGGATGTCTATCCGCGCTTTGGCCCGACTTCTTTATGGGATACGGCGGCAGCGCAATGCGTGGTCGAGGAGGCCGGCGGCAAGTTGGTGGATCGTCATGGCAAAGCGTTACGTTATGAACAGTCCGAATCCTTGCTGAATCCGCACTTTATGGTGGCCGGTGATAGGGAGTTTGACTGGCCGGCCTTTCCAAGCGCGAAATCCTAGAAAACGGTTTTGTGGGCGTGCTCAGTGAAGCATGTCGCTGACGCGAACGCGCACCGCTTTGAGTTTCTCGTCGTCAATCTTCAATACCGCCTGGCTGTTTTTGAGCAGGCGTTCGTACTCTTCCTTGAGATAGGGTTTGTGGCGCAGTTCAAACAGCAGGGCGTGCGCCATGCCGATCAGCGCCACCCAACTGCGCAATTTCTCTTCTTTGATGCGTTCCGGACTGGCTTCGTGCTGCAGCAGAATCGCCCGACAGAAACGCACCGGCAACTCCCATTTGGTGGCGATGGCATAGCCGAAAGCGCTGTGCGTGGTGCCGTAATGCGCATATTCCTGACGCGGAGAGGAGTAGTAGTCAACCTGTTTGCCGATAAAGGTTTGGGCAAAATTGGAATCGATGCGCATCAGCGCAAAGGCGCCGATGTCGTGAATCAGCCCCAGCAGGAAGGCTTCGCCCACCGTGGCAAAGGGGGTGAGACGAGCGATTTCCGAGGCGATGATTGCAATGTTTTGGCTATGTACGCTCAAGCCTTGAATCTGACTGTTATCGAGTTGTTTTTTGATGCACATCGAAAACAGGAAGTGTTTGAGCTGGTTGTAGCCGAGCCGATAGATGGCGGTGTCGAGATCGGTGATGGGGGCGGCGTTTTGATGCGCGGTGGAGAGGATGTTGGCCAGACTGATCAACTCGCCCGCCAGAACCGGGTTGAGCGCCACCAGGCGTTTGACCTCCTGCGGATTGGGTATCTCTTTGTCGTTGAAGAGTTTTTGCAGCTGCATCGCTTCTTTGGGCAGCATGGGGATGTCTATTTTGGCCAGCAATTGGTTGGCCACATCAATCTGGTCGGTTAGACGCATCTTATGGATTCTGCTTTAGGGACTGTAAAAAAACCCTCTTTCGAGGGTTTTGAAAATTCAACAGGCCAGTATATTAAGGCCGGTTGATTAGAGTTTGCAAGCGCCACCTGCGCAGCCGTCATCTTCATGCGCATCATCCGCACCGTCACGGGTGTTGTGATAGTAGAGGGTTTTAAGCCCCATCTTATAAGCGTAGAGCAGGTCTTGCAGAATGACTTTGACCGGCACCTTGTCTTCGTCGAACTTTGACGGATCGTAGTTGGTGTTGGCCGAAATCGCCTGGTCCACAAATTTCTGCATAATGCCCACCAACTGGATGTAACCGCGGTTGTTGGGGATGTGCCACAGCAGTTCGTACTGGTTGCGGAACTCTTTGAAGCCCGGCACCACTTGCTTGAGAATGCCGTCTTTAGAGGCTTTGACCGAGACATAACCACGCGGCGGTTCGATACCGTTGGTGGAGTTGGTGATTTGCGAAGAGGTTTCGCAAGGCATCAAAGCCGTCAGAGTCGAGTTGCGCAGGCCGTGGGTTTTAATGGCTTCACGCAGGCTTTCCCAGTCCAGATGCAACGGCTCGTTGCAGACTTCATCCAAATCACGCTTGTAGGTGTCGATCGGCAGCACGCCTTGCGCATAGGTGGTGTCGGCGAAATAGTCGCACTTGCCCTGTTCTTTGGCCAGTTTATTGGACGCCTTGAGCAGGTAGTACTGAATCGCTTCAAACGTACGGTGAATCAGGCCGTTGGCCGAACCGTCCGAATATTTGGTGTAGTTTTTGGCCAGATAGTAGGCCAGGTTGGTCACCCCAATGCCGAGGGTACGGCGTCCCATGCTGGCGTGACGCGCCGCTTCCACCGGATAGTCCTGATAGTCCAACAGGCTGTCGAGCGCACGCACAATCAGTTCGGAAAGGGATTCCAGTTCTTCCAGGTTATCCAGCGCGCCCAGGTTGAAAGCCGACAGGGTACACAGCGCGATTTCACCGTTAGGGTCTTCCACCGAGTTCAGCGGTTTGGTCGGCAGGGCGATTTCCAGACAGAGGTTGGACTGGTGAATAGGCGCCTTTTGCGGATCAAACGGGCTGTGGGTGTTGCAGTGGTCAACGTTCTGGATATAGATACGGCCTGTCTGCGCGCGTTCCTGCGCGATCTGCGTGAACAGGTCCAGCGCTTTCAGTTTCTTCTTGCGGATGCTGTCGTCGGCCTCGTAGATTTTGTAGAGGCGTTCAAACTCGGCCTGGTCGGCAAAGAAAGCGTCGTACAGCCCCGGTACGTCCGACGGGCTGAACAGGGTGATTTCGCCGCCTTCGATCATGCGCTGGTACATCAGTTTGTTGATCTGCACGCCGTAGTCGAGGTGGCGGGCACGGTTCTCTTCCACGCCGCGGTTGTTCTTAAGTACGATGAGCGATTCGACTTCCAAGTGCCAGATAGGGTAGAACAGGGTCGCCGCACCGCCGCGCACACCGCCCTGCGAGCAGGATTTAACCGCCGTCTGGAAGTGTTTGATAAACGGGATCATGCCGGTGTGGTAGGCTTCGCCGCCGCGGATTTCACTGCCCAAAGCGCGGATGCGGCCGACATTGACACCGATGCCGGCGCGTTGTGACACGTATTTGACGATGGACGACGAGGTGGCGTTGATGGAATCCAGCGAGTCGCCGCATTCAATCAGTACGCACGAGCTGAACTGGCGCGTTGGTGTACGCACGCCCGACATGATCGGGGTAGGCAGCGACAGTTTGAACAGGGAGGCCGCATCGTAAAAGTCTTTGACGTATTGCAAACGCGTGTCCGCAGGATAGTGCGAGAACAGGCACATCGGAATCAGCATATAGATGAACTGCGGGCTTTCGTAGATTTTACCGGTCACGCGGTTCTGCACCAGGTATTTACCTTCGAGCTGCTTGACGGCTGCGTAACTGAAGTTCAGGTCGCGGTCATGCTGGATGTAGCTGTCGAGCTCGTCGATTTCCTGTTTGCTGTAGTCTTCCAGAATGGCTTTGTCGTACATGCCGATGCGCACCATTTTGTTGATGTGTTCAAACAGCGTCGGCGGCGTGAAACGGTCAAAGGCTTTTTTACGCAGGTGGAAAATAGCCAGGCGTGCGGAGAGATGCTGGTAATCCGGCGCTTTTTCGGAAATCAGGTCGGCGGCGGATTTGATAATGGTTTCATGAATGTCAGACGTCGTGATGCCGTCGTAGAACTGGATGTGCGAACGCAGTTCTACTTCTGAAACGGAGACGTTTTCCAGGCCTTCGGCGGCCCAAGTGATGACGCGATGGATTTTCTCCAAGTCGATAGCTTCTTTGCTGCCGTTGCGTTTAGTAACCTGGATGTTCTGGTTTGTCATGAGCGATTTACACCTGTGTATAAAAAAGTGGCAATGCGTTTTTTAGTGAAATTTGGTTTTTCAAGCAAATTCAGAAACTTAGAAAAGAAAGGCAAAAGCCTACTCGAATTGACGATGCTAACGAGTTGTGCCTTTCCGAGTATTTTCTACTATATATAGTTGGTGAAACGAGTTTTAATGCAAAATATAGTGGATTTCTAGGCATGAGGCAAGACTCCTAAGAGGGCTGTTTGAGGTGCTGAACGTGCAAAAATGCATTTCAAAACCTGTGGACAAGTTGGGCTAAGGCTTTAAAAATCAGTCTTTAAGGTGCTGTGGATAACTTTGTGAAAAATGTGAAAAAAGAATAATAAAATTTTCTATCCGGGGTTAAAAATTACTATCGCAATTTTGCGGAGGCTTTGGGGTGAATTGGAACGAAATTTGATAAACGCCGGATTTGGGGTGCGTTATGGTTTTAGGCAAGTCTGCAGAGCGGTTTCAAAACCGGTGAAATCGAAAGGTTGGTCTTTTTCAATGAGTAGTTCAATGCGCGAATCGCGTCGGTAGGCGATGTACTCGCGACTGACTTGGCCATTGCTCCATTGAAACAGCATCCACGGGTTGCCGACTCTGAAAACGCCTTTGGCGCGTTTAATGCCTACCCGGCCTGTTGAGTTTGTAAAATCCTGAAAAAGCGTCAGGACTTTTTTCCAGTCAAAAACGTATTCCGGCGCGAAGATGTAGCCGAGCGCGTGAACACCCAGTTCGAATTTGTATTTGCGTGTGACCTGTGTGCCGAAATCGATTCCTTTGAAAGGTAGGAGATGGGGCAGAGAGGGGTCGTGGTGCCGGCTGAGTGCATGAGCGTGATGGTGTCTGTGGGATGAGTTTGTGTGGTCCGCGTGATGATGGTGGACATGATCAAGCAGGGCGCTGGCGTCAATTTCGCCTTGTCGGGTAATGACGACCGCCTTTTTGGGAGGGTAAAGCGTGCGGCAATAGTCGCTTAGCGCTTCTAATTGTGTTGCGTTCGCCAGGTCTTGTTTGTTGAGGACGATCACATCGGCCATGTTCATCAGATTTTGCAGAACGGTATAGCGTGCGACTTCGTCGAGTTTCAGAAAAGCGGCGTCGAACACGCTAAAGAGCGTCTGCAGTTGAAGTTGTTGCTGCTGGTCAAGACTGCGCAGCAGGTCGACGATGCTGTCGGGTTCGCCCAATCCGGTGGGTTCGATCAGCAGGCGCTGTGTGTTGGTTTGGGTCAGTATGTAGTGGAGGGTGTTCTTCAATTCGCCTTGCGCGCTACAGCAGATGCAGCCGCCCGGCAGTTCAAAAACCTGGGTGGAAGGGTGGCAGTCGAAAATGGCGCCGTCGATGCCGGCGGCGCCAAATTCATTCACCAGCAGGGTCCAGTTTTCGTTGGCGGGTTTTTGTGTGAGCAAATGGCGGATCAGACTGGTTTTGCCTGATCCCAGCGGGCCGCAAATCAGATTGACCTGAACGGGGCCGGGCATCAATAATCGCTTTCACCGACGATGCGGTTGCGCCCTTTGCCTTTGGCTTTGTAGAGGCATTCGTCCACGCGGGTCAGCAGGGTTTCGATCTCTTCGCCCAATTGATACATGGCAACGCCGGCAGAGACGGTGATTTGCAGGGGTTGGTTGCTGGAGCGCACTTGCAGCGGGCGGGCGGCGATTTTTTTGCGGATATTGTTGGCGACGTTGATGGCGTCTGAGTACCCGGTGTCGGGCAGCAGGATGGCGAATTCTTCGCCGCCGAATCGCGCAATGCTGTCCTGTCCTTTGGTTTCCCGATGCAGCAGTTTGGCCAGATAGCGCAGCACGCTGTCACCGATCAGGTGTCCAAACGTATCGTTGATGCTTTTGAAGTGGTCGATATCCAGCAATACAATCGCGAAGGTAGAGCCTTTATCCAGAGCCTGCCGGCTGAGCAGTTCAATGATTTCATTGAAGCCGCGGCGGTTGGGGATATTGGTGAGTTCATCGGTTTTGGCGATGGTGGTGGTGCGTTCCAACTCTTCTTTGAGCAGGCGGATCTCCTGCGTTGAGTCGTTGACCTGCTGGTGCAGCGATTGGGTGTTTTCAACCAGTTCCTGCAGGGTGCAGCTAATGCGGTCGAAAGGTCGCGCAAAGCTGTTGTCGTCCATTGGATTGGACTGCATCAGTTCGATTTCGTTTTGGATCAACTGCTGTTTTTGTTGGGTATTGGTCATCCAGCGGTCAAGACTGAAAAGCAGTTGATTGAGGATGGCGCCGGTTTTCTCGGCGGGCAGCGATTTGTAGAGCAGCTGTGCGATGAGTTTGATAAAGAGGTTTTCGGCCGTTTCATCATCGTATTGCGCCAGCTTGAAAACGCGATCCAGCTCTTCGCTGAGATAGGGGTCGACTTCACTGAGCCATTCATACACCAGCGTGAAGTGGATTGGGTTGCAGCTTAGATTGAATTCTTCGATCTTGCGGATGCATTGATCTTTTAGTTGCTTGGATTGATCAGGGTTGGCTTGGTAACGATGTAAAACCGAAGTCGATTGGCTGCCCATAAAATTGCGTCTCGCTGACTAATTGGGTGTGGGTGTTTTTATTTTTATAAAAAACATTTTAGTTTGCATTGGATTATTTCGCAAAGAAACTCGCCGGTTTTTTTAAGTGGCGGCTTTTTTGAGATTGTTATGTTTTTGTCATAAAACGGTCACGTCATTGTTACATGGTTTTTCTAGTCTATGGGCGGTTAACTTTAATCCGTTTTAATAGAGTAGGAAATGCATATGAAAAAACGTTTTGTGGCGATGTTGTTGGCGGCGGGTACGCTGGCCGGTTGTTCGGGGATGGAAGCCAAAGAGGCGGCACCTGTGACGGTACCGGCGCAGACGGCAGAAGTGAAGCAGGAATTGAATAATGATGATCTATACGTTGTTTATCACGACGGGCGCTTGAATGTTTTCTATGATGCGACGCTGTATATGGAATTCATGGCGGTGGGTGAAACCGCATTCCGTAAAACGTTCATTGGCGCAGGTCCCAAAGGTGAAACCCTGGTTTACGGTCTGACCAAGGATGATAAGAAGAAGGCCAGCGGCATCCCGTCAATCGATATGATGGAAGGGCGTTTGGCGCCGGCTGAAAATTTCTATGGCGAGATTGTGGCGGATGGCCGTATCAACGTGTTTGACGACTGGGCGTTGTTTAAGGATTTTATGCAGCACGGCGAGGTGCCTTATCGTTTGACGGATATTGGTGCGGGTCCTAAGGGCGAGACGGTTGTTTATGCGTTGACGAAAGAGACGAAGAAAAAACGTCCTGAAGCGTTGATCGCCAAATTCAAGGCTGTTCACGCGATGAAGTAATCGCTGCGATCTGTATAAAAAACCGGGCAATGTGAAGTGACCCCAAAAACTTGGACATTTTAGTTAAGCGGTACCCAAGGCCTGATTTCGATACTCTATCGGACTCAGGCCTTTGAGTTTCTGCTTGATGCGTTTGTGATTATAGTACTCAATATAG